>NZ_LN831776.1:1332429-2649858 GCF_000981585.1 Paenibacillus riograndensis SBR5 | reverse complement strand
TTGACCGGATTCCCCTGAGTCAGCAGGTAGATCGCATTAAAGTTATTGATATTGCCGGCAAATTGCATAATCAGTGTAGGTGCAGTAGAGAACAAGATCATTGGAAGTGTAACAATGCGGAACTTTTGATAATTGGTAGCCCCGTCCACTTCGGCTGCTTCGTACATATCACGCGGGATTGTAGTCAGCACACCCATAATCAGCAGCATGGATACCGGAATACCTACCCACATGTTAACCATAATAACGGTAACCTTAGCCCAGAACGGATCGGTCAGCCAAGGCAGACCCCCCAGCCCGAAATACCCGAGATACTGGTTGATCGGGCCGAATTGCCCGTTGAACAGGTTGCGCATCAGCAGCAGTGAAATCATCTGCGGAATGGCATACGGCACAATCAGAATCAGTCTCCACAGACCCTTGAAGCGGATACCTTTTTGGTTGATCAGCAGGGCAACGAGCATCCCTCCGAAATAAGTAGTTATCGTGGATAAAACCGCCCAGATGATCGTCCAGGTAAGTACCCCGTAAAAGGTATGGCTCCAGGATTTAAGGACCAGCAGATTGCGGAAGGTTTCAAAACCTACCCAGTCCACCAGCTTCGCCGGCGGGATGTGATCCGGAGCGGCGTAGTTCGTAAAGGCCAGCATGATCATAAAAATAATCGGCATGATGGTGAAGAACAAAATACCGATTCCCGGAAGCAGCAAAAAGCTCTGGGCAAATTTATAATCCAAAATGTAGCGTACAGACTGTTTGAATGTATTCGAAGGACGACCGGTTTCGCGTTCTTCTCCGGTTTTATGGGCATCCCTAATATTCATATACCAGGCAATCAGGAATAACACAAAAAACATTAAAGTGATCAAGCTTTGAATCAGAATAACGATGGAATGGTCTCCGGGCACCATTTTGGCGATCCCTTTTACCTTTTCCAGATGGCTTGGTGAATCTCCGAGTGTAGTAATTCCCCAGAAGGCCTCTCCCAAATTAGCAATGAAATAGACCAGAGCTCCAGCCTCTACGGCTATAAAAATAAGCCCTTTAATGAATTGGCGGTTATATATTTGTCCCAATCCCATAAAAATGGTCGACAGTATTGCGGCTCTCGTACGGTGTCGCTGCATTTCCCTTCCGTTCTCCTCTCCGCGCGGAATTCAGGAAACCGCCCGCCGCTACCATGAGCGGCGGGCGAGTGAATTCCACTGTGTGCTATTGTTTTGCTGTTGAAAAACTGCTGTTACTTCGCAGCTGCACCGTTATTGAGGTCTTTAATTTGCTGTACTGCTTTGTCCATAGCCGCTTTAGGATCTGCATTGTTATCCCAGATTTCCGGAAGCGCTGCGTTCACAGGGCTCCATACATTGCCCATTTCAGGAATGGACGGCATTGGCTGGGAGTTTTTGGCCTGCTCAGCAAAAGCGGAGATATACGGATCACCCGTAATTTGCGGATCCTTCAGTGCTTCGTTATTGGTTGGAATCGAACCAACCAGTTTATTGAGCTCAAGCTGGGACTCCTTGCTTGAAGCAAATTCAGCATACAGCTTCGCTGCATTCGGATATTGTGTATAGGCGTTAACAGCGAAAATTTTGATACCGGAGAACGTAATTGCTGTTTTGCCGTCGACCGTAGGTACTGGAGCAACCCCCAGCTTATCGCCAAGCGCTTGCTTGTAGGCTGCAAGCTCCCAAGGACCTGTCATATCCATAGCAACATCGCCCGAGCTGAACAAGCTGCGCTTAATGTCACTATTGATATCACCGCTCTTGATTGGCAGTACTTCCTTCAATTTGACGAAAGTTTTCAGCCCTTCAATCGCACCTTCATTGTTCAGGCCGATATCGTCTTTGTCTGTGCCGTCTTTACCGAACAGATAGCCGCCCGTAGTGGCAATGAAGGGATAGCCAAAGTACATGTTGCCGACTTCCCACATAATTCCATATTTGTTTTTGGCTTTGTCTGTGAACGTTTTGCCGAAGGCAATTACGTCGTCGAAGGTTTTAGGCGCTTCTTTGACCAGTGATTTGTTGTAGTAGAGGGCATAGGTTTCTGCCGCTCTTGGATATCCGTACAGCTCGCCGTCGTAGGAGGAGCCCACGATGGAAGCTTCAGTGTTGGCAGCTTTGGTCTGCTCGGCAAAAATATCGTTTGGAAGCAGCAGGCTCGCGCTTGCGGCTTTGCCCAGATTGTCATGCGGGATCAGCACAACGTCAGCAGCCAGGCCGGACGGACCATCCTGCGTAAGTTTACCTACCTGATCCGGTGGTGCCACCTCTTCAATTTTCACTGGGACGTTATATTTTGCTGTGAATTGCTTGGCGATTTCTTCGGCAAAAACTCTCTCTTCTTTACTTTCCCATACGAGCAGCGATGCGCCCTCTTCCGGTTTAATATCGCCTGCTGCCGTAGCGTTGCCGCTGTTCGCAGCATCAGTTGCTGTTGCATTATCTGCTGGCGCTGTGGTTGCCGCAGCATTTTCCCCGTTATTGCCGTTGTTGTTAGAGCTGCACGCTGTAATGGACACTGCCATAGAGAATGCCGCGGTGAGAACCATGAGCTTTTTCAATTCCATTGACTTAACCCCTCCTAAATTTGTGTGTATCTTGCATGACGCTTACAATGTTGCCCAGATCTTGCGCAAACGATTTCAGGGGTTTCAAAAAAAATGTATGTATTTATTTGTGCCCCGTCTATAATATGCTTTGGCAAGTTCCGGAAAGCGCTTCATTACTCTATTTCATAATACAACAGTAATGAAAATTGTAAAAACGTTTGCACACAGTGTATTTAGGCATATTCGCCCATTTAACTGAAGGGAAACCGGTTTTCCTCCCTTTTTCAAAAGGAAGCTCCTATTCTTACTGATTTACGGCAAATCATTTCTGCAACTCCACGGAAAGGTCAATTTTCACCCTTTTATTGTATTTTAATGGATTTTATTATATTTTATTGCTTATTTATCCTTAAAGGAAACCGCTTTCCTCCCTCCTAAAATTTTGTGCAATGGTTTGAACTAAAGTGTTGAACCCTTAATTATTCCATGCTATAATCCAAAACATTATAAGCAGCCTCATCTGCCGGACAGACATTCCTGCAAACAACTAGAAGGCAATGTAACTTCAAAAAAGGTACAACCTCGGACAAGCTACCGCCGTCAGTTGTACCTTTTTTTGCTGTGGACTGAGATGCGCCTGTCAGTGCAGCTAAGGCATATCTAATATGCAAAAGAGCATAGAAGGTACACCCGCCTCTGCCGCCGGTGCTGCCGAAACCCGTTTGCCCGGATGCTGTTCCGGCTGCTTATGCTTACCAACCTTAGGCGTTTGCTGCCGAAGTCCATTTTGCACAATGCTGGTCAAGGAAACAAAACTTTTAGGAGGAATTATTCAATGTTACTGGAAGCTGTCTACCACCGCCCGCGGTTAAACTGGTCCTATGCCTATGATCACGAGACGATTCATCTGCGCCTGCGCGCCAAAAAAGGGGATTTAACCGAGGTCTTCGCCTGGGCCGGCGATAAATATGCATGGGACGCTACCAAAGAGCTGATCCCGATGACGCTGTTCACCTCGGATGCTATGTTCGATTATTGGGAGTGTTCTTCGGTGCCCCCGTACCGGCGGCTGAAATACGGATTTCTGCTGCAAAAAGGGCATGAGCGCATCTGGATGACAGAAAGCGAGTTTGTGACTGAGCGTCCGGCGAATCCCAACCGGCTGTTTGAATTCCCGTACATAAACCGTGGTGACGTTTTTACTCCACCCGCTTGGGTGAAGGATGCTGTTTTTTACCAGATTTTCCCCGAACGGTTTGCCAACGGCGATCCCAGCCGGAATCCTGCTGATGTGCAGCCTTGGGGTGAAACGCCTACACCGGAGAACTTTTTCGGGGGCGACCTGCAAGGGGTCATTGACCATCTGGATCATTTAAGCGAGCTCGGTATAACCGGCATTTACTTCACCCCGATCTTCACCGCCACCACGAACCATAAATATGATACGGAAGACTATATGTCAGTCGATCCTCATTTTGGTGATGTAGAGACACTGAAAAAACTGGTCGCCGCCTGCCACGAACGCGGAATCCGCGTGCTGCTGGATGCGGTGTTCAACCATTCGGGCCGAACCTTTGCCCCGTTTGTGGACGTTCTCGAAAAGGGCGAAGCTTCCCCCTTCAAAGACTGGTTCCATGTCCGTGAGTTTCCGCTGCAGGTAGTGGATAATATACCGACTTATGATGCTTTTGCATTCGAACCCCTAATGCCGAAGCTGAACACCGAGAATCCCGCGGTAAAAGAATATTTGCTGAAGGTCGCGGAATACTGGATCACCGAGGTAGGCATTGACGGCTGGCGGCTCGATGTTGCCAACGAGGTGGATTTTGAGTTCTGGCGTGATTTCCGCAAGGTTGTCAAACGGGCGAATCCGGATGCCTATATCCTGGGCGAAATCTGGCATGAATCCTCACCTTGGCTGGAAGGCGACAAATTCGATGCGGTCATGAATTATCCCTTCACCGACGCCGTGCTCGACTTTTTTGTCTATGGCACACTGGATGCCGAAGGCTTCGCCAACGCTATTGGCAAACAGCTTTCCCGCTACCCGCTGCAAGCCAGCGAAGTAGCCTTCAACCTGCTGGACAGCCATGATACGCCGCGTCTTTTGACTCTGGCCGGAGGGGACAAAAATAAGCAAAAGCTCGCCGCATTGTTCCAGTTCACCTTCATGGGCACGCCTTGCATTTATTACGGCGACGAGATCGGCATGGACGGCGAAGGCGACCCGGGCTGCCGCAAATGCATGGAATGGAACCCGGAACATCAGGATCTGGACCTGTTCAGCTTTTACCGCAAGCTGATTGAAATCCGCAGCAGCCATCCGGAGCTCCGCACCGGCACCTTCACCTTCCTGGAAGCCGGGCCGCAGGGAAGCAAGCTCGCCTACGAACGCCGTCTGGGCGATAACCTCATCCTGGTGCTTGTCAACACAGAGGAAACGGCGCAAACCTTCTCCCTCGATGTAGAGGACCGCAACTGGGAGAACCTGTTCACCGGCGACACCCTGCGCGCCGAGCGCAGCAAGCTCTCCATCAAGCTGCCCGCCTACGGCTATGCGGTGCTTAAAGCGCTGCTGTAGGTGCTGGGTTAGTGGGAAAAAGTACATCTAATTCGGCACGTCTGGACTTCCGGAGCTGGGTTAGTGGGAAAAAGTACATCTAATCGACTCGTCTGGCCTTCTGGAGCTGGGTTAGTGGGAAAAAGTACCACTAATTCGGCCGTAACCAGCCAATTGAGGTGAATTGTCTTGAATTAGGTGGACAAAATCCCACTAAACCTTGTTGCGGCGGGATTTTCAGCTAATTAGTTTCACTTTTTCCACTTAACGTAATGAGACTCTCAACGAGAGATGTGCAGGACATATCTTCCAACACCAAAGGGCACTCTTCCCGGCGAAGAGTGCCCTTTGGGTTTTATTTATTTACTTTGCTAATCCGTCCATGTTGCTTTACTGTGCTACTATACTCTGTTGATCCACTGCTAATCCACTCCTGTTGCTTTATTTTGCTATTTTACTTTACTTTCCAAGCAATCTATAGATCACCTGGGCAGCTTCAGCCCGGGTCATCCAAGCTTCCGGTGCGAACTTGTTGGCTGCTCTGCCCTGCAGGAGCCCCTGCTCTGCTGCGGCACTCACATATTCGGCAGCCCAAGAGCTGATGCTGGAAGCATCGGCAAACCGCAATCCGCCATTGGCCGGTTCGAGCTTCTTGCCTTGCTTCAACTCCAGCGCCCGGATAATCATAACAGCCATCTCCTCACGGCTGATCACAGCATCCGGTGCGAACAAGCCATTGCTGCGTCCAGTCACAACCCCCTGACGGACTGCAGCCGACACATAGGAAGCATACCAGGCATCTTCCTTCACATCCGTGAATCCATTCTGCTCTCCCGCCTTCACATCCGTGAATCCGCTCTGCTCTCCCGCCCTCACATCCTGCGATGCAGCCTGCCCTTCAGTCTGAAGGCTAAGCGCGCGCACAAGCAGAGCGGTGAATTCCGCACGGGTGACGGGGTTCCCGGGCTTGAACTCGGAAGCCGTAACCCCTGTAATCACCTGCTTCGCGCTAAGTGACTTAATCGCTGTTTCTGCCCAATAGGCGGCCGGTACATCTGAATAGGCTTTATTGATCACAAGCGCTGCATATGTGCTGAAATGTGTTACTCCGGCTGTAATGATATCCCCTTGCTGCGATCCCCCAGCATATTGCAGTGAACTGTTGTCCCCCAAATAGTAGACACCAAGCAGTGCCTTGTCGGGATTCCCTTTAAGCTGGAAGGCCAGCTTGACCGGTTCTGCGAACGAGGTCACCGGGACCCTCTTACCATCCTTGCGGATAACTTCAAGTCTGAACTCATAGAGCTCCGATGCCGCAGTTACCGACATATTATCCTTGCTAAGCCCCGCAACCAGAGCGCTCGCCGCATTGCTTGCAAGCGGTGCTGCACCCAATAGAATCTGCGCGCCTTCTGCATCCGCTCCAGTTAAGGTTCCTTGAACTGTGCGGAGAACCTGGACAGGCAGCGTTATGGAAAGACCGCTCATTGTAAGCACCAGATCATTTGTCCCCAGCATGGCCGCAGCCTGAAGCGGAAGAAGCGCCGCTTGCTTGCCTGAGGCGAGCTCCACTGTGACTTTGCCATCCTTGCCGTTCTTCAGACTGTCCCCGTTTATAAGCTGTGTATCAGCGGCGGGGGTGGCCGTTGCCGTAACCACCGGATTCCAACCAGACCCATTTCCAGGTTCTGGCGTTGGTGTTGGCGTTGCTGTTGGCGTTGGTGTTGGCGTTGCTGTTGGCGTCGGCGACGCTGTTGCAGTTGGTGTTGGCGTAGGCGTCACCTTCGGCACAACAGCCAGTATAACCGTTCCCCCGTCACCCCTGCCCGGCAGCTCAACCCTCACTTTCTGATCCCCGGATACCGTATAGGTTTTGCCGCTGTATTCATCCACAACGGCAGCCTGTGCGGCAAAAGGAACCGGAAGGCTTACGGATACCGCCTCAGCCTTTGTATTGATAGCCGTTACAATGTTTGCTCCGTCATACTGCTTGTCAAAAGCCAGATACCCCAGCTCATCAGAGCCTGCCAGCTTGGTACGGATACCTTTGGAATAAATTTGTGAATACTTGGCACGGATATTCAGCAGCTTCTGATAGTGATCGTGAAGTCCCTGTTCCGCACTCAGCTGATCCCATGGCATATCCCCGCGGTTCTCGCTGAACTCTCCTTTGGACAAGTCCCCGGAATTCGCACCGGAACGTCCCAGTTCTTCCCCATAGTAAATGACCGGCTGTCCCTTTGCCGTAATTTGCAGGGCGGCAGCAATCTTCAGCTTGCTCTTGTCTCCATCCACATAATTAGACAGGAAGCCGTTTTCGTCATGGCTGCTCAGGAATTGGGCCATCATCCCGGTATTGTCCATTTGGGCTTCCCGGTGTTGCAGATACGTATCCACAGCCGAGATTTTGCCGTCTGTAAAATCCTTCGCGGCGTTCTTGAAGCCGAAATCCAGCAGACCGTCCATCTGGCCGGAGTGCAGGTTGCCGCCGTCATTGTCCAGCGTGCCGCCAAAATATTCACCGGTCAGCTTGAAGGCTGGATCGATGGCGGTCAGCGCATTTTTGAACGCTTTCCAGGTTGTGCTGTCCACATGCTTCACGGTGTCCACACGGAAATAGTCAATCGTGTCTCCGCGCTCCGTCCGTGCGTTGTCCAGCCAGCCGGTTTGCCAGCCGATAAGGGTCTGGCGGACCGCCGGATCTTCGGTTTTGAAATCGGGCAGGCCTGCCAGCTCACCCTTGATCGGGTCCGTATCAGCGGATACGCCATCCTTGCGGAGCATACCGTCAAAACGCGCCTTATCCTCAGCCGTAACCCCCGGATAGTTGTCTTCGGCCTTCAGGCCGTATCCCGCGTGATTCAGCACAACATCCACCATGATCTTGATGCCTTTATCGTGGGCCTTTTCGATCAGCTCTTTGAAGGTTGCCATATCGCCCAGATGCTCATCCAGCTGAGTGAAATCTTTGGCCCAATAGCCATGGTAGCCATACTGTGTACCGCCGAAATCGGCACCTTTGTTGAAATCGATATTGTCCACAACCGGCGTAATCCACAGGGTATTGATCCCCAGCTTCTGAAGATAATCCAGACTATCGATCATCCCGCGGAAATCCCCGCCGTGGTAGGCTTCCGGGTGGGTTGTATCAACATCCGCATTGTTCGTGGCATCCCCATCCTTGAACCGGTCCGTAAGAGCGAAGTAGATCCGCGCTTCATCCCAATCAAAATCAAGCTGGCCGCCCGTATAGGTTCTCGCCTTCACTTCAATCTGGGCAGTCCCTTTGTGTGTATTGCCATATTGATCCAGCAGGGTAATTGGAATGCTTTTCAGGCCTGCCGGCACGCTGTTCTTCACTGCAACCGTCTGCTGCAGGAGCTCTGTATCCAGCTTCACTGCTTCCGGTCCGCCGAGAGCGGACAGGTCCATATAACCATCCACGTAGGATACCTGTTCCTCTGAAGCAGCTTTTACCGTAACCACTGCATTCTCATTGGAATTGATGGCCTCCGGCTGAACTTCCGCGGTAATCGCCACCTTAGGGATATGATAGACTACAACGGATTCACCGTTCACGGTGTTTTTCGGGTCAGTCAGCTCTTCGGTCACTCCGTCTTTGGTTACAAGAAAACTATATTTGTACGTTCCTTCCTGCACATCCTGCAGCTTATAGCTGAACCATTCCTCCGCTGCCTCATAAGCCATCGGATACTCTTTACCGTTCACTTTAACCTTGACCCCGCTGATGGTTTCCTGTTGATCTGTGCGGAACAGCGCATCATCCCGGTACCGGAACGTAATCGTTCCGTCTTTCATCACCGGACCGTTAATCACCGGCTTGATATCAAGCTCTTTTACCATGCTGGTCACATTCACTTTGGTAAAAGCTTCGCCCGCCGTCAGCGGAATGACCCGGTCATCCGGATAATCCTGCTTGCCGGTATTCCAGTCCGTGCCCTTGCGGAGGACAAAACCGACACTCGTCGCATTCGGCGCCACCTCAATCAACACACTGGCCTTGCCATCCTTGAAGGTGGTGAAATCGATCTGATCGTTCTTCACACCTGTATTCCACACCCAGAGGTTCCAGTCGGCGTAATCCTTGTCGTCACGGACGTAGGTAATTTGCACATACCGTTTGGTGTCAACCGGCTCTTTGGTCACTTCCACGTTCACCTTGGCAGAGAGCCCGCCATATGTGATTGTTATTGTGGCTGTTCCCGGCTTCACGCCTTTGACCAGTCCTTTGCTTGTCACCGCGGCAACCGCCGGGTTGCTCGATATATAGGCTGCTGCATTCGTAACCGTTCTTGCGCTGCCGTCATCGTATTTGGCTGTTACAGCTGTCTGATGCGTACTGCCGGCCTGCAGCGCATATCCCGTGCTGTCCGTTCCCAGAGAAGCCAGAACAGCGGCGGCGGCATCCTTGCGGATGACCACAGCAGTAAGAGGGTCCAGAGTAATTGAAGTTGACGTTAACGTGAAGCCGCTCTGGCTTTCCGCAGGAATCGCCGTCACTCCGGCCTGATCATTGTCCACAAGCACCTGGCCTCCGGTTAAATCCTCGGAAAGGGTCAAAGTTCTGGCAGCATCATCACCGTTCATGAAAACATAGTAAAGTCCGGTTCCGTCAGTCGCTTTATTTTTGTAGCCGATCACCAGATCGGTTGCTTTGATTTCCGGTGCTGTGATCAGATTGACATTCGTATCCACTAGACTTTTATCGCCAAGCCGGAAGGCATCGGTGGATTTTCTCAACTGAATGAGCCCGGAGGTGTATGCCCTTGTCGTATTCTGAACCGGGTAATTCACTTCGTCCGTCGCTTTGGCCCAGTCGAACATGTTGACCGCATCCGACGAATCATAGGAATCATGGATAAAATAGCCAAAGGACTGTCCGTTCGCATCCTTCATTTCCGTATATTTCTGCTCCGGAACTCCGGCTGCCTTCCACTGCTTCGTGCGTCCATACTCCTGGCCTGCCTGTATGAAGGCCGTGCCTTGGGAGGTCATCTCCAGCAGATTGCCCAACCGGATCCGCTGCTGAATTTCCAGCTCATTAGCAGGAATCGACGGGTCCTTCTTGATCGTCTGTGCAATGACATCATGCAATGTCAGATTGTCATGGGCCTCGATGTACGGCACAACATCTCCCGGATCATCTGCCGGAATGTTCGAAGGCCGGGCTGTGATATTGTTAAAAATCGCGGCGATAGAGCGCGCTCCGCCCGTTATGAACCGGGGCTCGCCTTCCGAGCCATAACCGGACTTCAGCTCATTGCGGAATTCATCGGAAAATACGCCAACGCTGTCCGTTTTGTCCATCCATGCCTGATCTGCGCCTTTGCCGGCCAATGCCGGATCGGAGGCATCCCCGGCGAAGGTTTTCCAGCCTTCCCCGATGAACAGCGCCTTCGGATTGATGGCTTCAGCGGCATCATAAGCCGCCTGAACGGCATCGTAGGTGGCATCGCCCATCATGTCCCAGCGCATACCGTCGATTTTGTATTCGCTGAACCAGTATTTGACCGAATCCACCATCAGCTTCTCGGCCATCTTGTGGCTGGTCGCCAGATTGTTGCCGAAGCCGCCGACAAAGTTGCCGTTCGCATCCTGAAAAGCGTAGTAATTCGGTACGATATCATCCAGAAAATCCTTCTTCGCCATATGGGTATAGACGACATCCAGAATCACACCCATACCCGCTTCATGGACTGCATCAATCAGGCCCTTCAGCTCTTTGATCCGCTCTTCGGGATCAGCAGGCTGCTGCGAATAGGCGCCATCCGGCGAGAAATAACTATGGGGATCATACCCCCAGTTGTATTCATTGTTTTGGGTGGAATAGCCGGACTCCCGGTGGGTCATCCGCGTTTCGTCCCCGTTGTACCAGGCCATGACCGGCATCAGTTGAATGTGGGTGATGCCCAGGGATTTGATATAATCCAGCTTTTTCGCAAAAGCCGCATACGAGCCCCAGCGCTCGCCGCCCAGTTCGCTTTCAATCGACACGTCAGAGGTGAAATCCCGCACATGGACTTCATAAATAACAGCATCCTCGCGTTTCTCGTAGCCGGGGATATCCCCGGCCCGGTAGTCCGGCGGGTTCGTGCCGCTCAGGTCAACGATAGCCGCCTTGCCGACCGTATCCCCGTCCGGTCCTGCCGCCCCCGTAGAGTCCACGGTGAACACAGCCATTGACTTGGCATAGGGGTCAAGCACCGGCTTGGTTACACCGTTATTGGTCACCTCATACTGATAGTAGTAGCCACGCACATCCTCTGCAGCAGCAGCCTTACTCAGATCAGACGGCTTCAGCTCTGCCGACCAGACGCCTTTATCGCCTAGAGTCAGGCTTACTTGGCCCACCTGCTGCGCGGCATCTGTCTTGCTGTACACATTCGCAACGACACTGCTGGCCATAGGTGCCCACAGCTTCAAAGTAGCCGATTGGTCCGCCGGGTGATAGGTGGCGCCCAGATCGTCTCCGGTGTAATTGTACATTTCATCAATCATCCGCCAGCCTGCGGAAGCGGATACATTTTTCCCGGAATAAGCTACGCTCAGCGGAGCCTTCTCCAGCGCAAAAGCGGCTGTGTCCACCTCAACCGAAGTCGTGCTTTTTATCGCTGCGGCATTGACTGGAACCGGAGTGCCCTCTTTGTCCGTTACCGTAATGAGGGACTTTAACCCGGCAGCATCCAGACCGTCGGTTAATGTGAAGGTGAGCAGAATTTTGCGGGTCGAGAGGATTTCCGCCGACACCAGGCTCACGGGCTGCTCGCCAAACGGGGATACATATACATGGTCATCCCCCTGTTTGATCCACAGCTGATTGTAGCGGTCCAGCAGCCTGAAGGTTTTGTCGCCTCCGTCTTTATCGCCGCTGGAGCGGTTGACCACCAGAAAGCCTATTTTTTGGGCATCCGTTTTAAGCGGAACATCCACATAGGCACCGTAAGCGTCCGTATGCTCCGCAAGAAAAGGAAGAGCATCACCCGGCCAGGTTACCGGTTCAGAGGCTACCTCATCCCACAGCCACAAGCCGTACTGGCTCCAATTGCTGTCTGCTCTCGCATAATGAACCCGGACCGTATCGGCCGGCAATACAACCGGTTCATACGGCGTCACGGTATCCGAGCCTTCCTTAACCCACACCTCATTGGTCTGCGGCGTATTGATCATGAACAGTTTGTTGCCTCCGTCTTTGGCCTCCGTACTGCGGTTGACGACGAGGAACGAGACTTTTTTCGCTCCCGCCTTCAGCGGCACATCGACATAAGCTCCATAAGCATCGGTCTGCCCTTCAGGAAAAGGGGTTGCACCTGACGGCCAGCCCGCAGATGGCGCAGCCACATCATCCCACATCCACAGCCCTAGACCGGCATAATCCCCGGCTGTCCGGCTATAATGAATCCGCAGCTGCCCCTCCGGTACAGGAACGGCTGCTCCTGGAGCATTCGGCACGGTAAAAGAGGCTTTCACCCCGTGATCCTGCGCGTTATACGTAAAGGTTACTTTTGAAGCGGCAGGAAGGTTCAGCTTCTGCTCCCCGCCAGGATAGAACATATCCGTATCTGGTGTATCTCCGGGAACATAGACTCTATAGGCATATTCCCCTGCGGGAAGTTCAGCCGACCGTTCATAGACTCCATCCAAATCCGGATCGGACAACGTGGCTTTCGCATCAGCCGGAGAAGAATCCCGGGCATCGCCAAGCTCCGTTTGCAGAGTGCCGGTCAGCCTGGGCAGCTTATCAGCCTCAACCGGTGTGTAGTACGTGGAATCTGCAATTTTTTTCGTGAGGTCATTATAATAAAAGGTGACGCTGGTCTCGGCAGCAAGCGATATCTGAATATTGCCGTCCTTATTGACCCCTGCGGAATTGGTATAATTGCCGTATCCGTAGCTTTCCTCCCAGCTGCCATTCAGCGCGATCTTGTACTCATAGACGCCGGCGGGCAATCTGCCCGTGAACTTGTACAGGCCATTGTCCACATAGGTCATCTCAGTTACGCTGGCAGCAGGGTCCCAGTCCCCCGCAGGCTCAGCTTCCGTGGATAATTCCGATTGAAGGCTGCCTACAAGCACTACCTTGGACGCTGCCGCATTCACCACGCTGCCTGGATAAAAAGAAAAATAGGAACATACAAGCACCACAATCATACTAACCGAGAATGCCTTCTTGCCCCATAATGCCCATTTCATTATTGCGGATACCCCCATAATTGAATTTTGACCTCAAGCCACTCAAGCCTGCTCCCTTTGTTTCTCCTCCTCCTGTCAGAATAAAATCGGGACTGTCCACTAATCAGAATAAACCGGCACTGACCAGTAGCTCACATCTTCATGCGCAAACGTTTGCAAATAACTGTATGCCACACTCAGTCTCATAAAATTCAGAGATTGATGCGGAATGTCAGCCTAAAATCAACAAATGTAAGCGCTTTTCTATTCTGTTCACCATACTAATCCAATATCTGGAACGTTGTCAACCTGCATTTCGAACAGTGCGCAGCGTCCGCTCAATTCGAAAGCTATTTACAATTTACAGCACTTCGATTAATATTACAGAGTAAAGCAAACGGTTCCATAAGGAGGTTTCTATGACAGTTACCATCAAGGATGTGGCTAAGAAAGCGGGAGTATCTCCCTCCACTGTATCCCGGGTGTTGTCAGGTCATCCCAGAATTAGCCTAGAAACTTCCCGTAAAGTCAAAGAGATCATGGAGGAAATGGGCTACACTCCGAATATGATGGCCAAAAGCCTGGTTTCGAAGACCACGAACAGCATTTGCATCATTCTACCGAAGCCGGCTGAAGAGCTGTTCTCCAATTTATTTTTTATGGAATTAATCCGCGGGATCGTTACACAGTCCAGCCGTTCCGGCTATGATGTGCTGATCAGCTCCGGCGCGAACGAGAAGGAAGAGCTGGAATCTGTATCGCGGCTGCTCAAGGGGCGCCGTGTGGACGGGGTTATTCTGCTGTATTCGCGCAAGGATGATGCCGTGATTGATTTTCTGGAATCAGGTGGCTATCCCTTTGTTCTGGTAGGGCGAAGTGACCGCTATGAGGATATTTTATCGGTGGATAATGATAATATCATGGCTTCTTTCGATGCTACCAACCACTTGATTTCCATGGGGCATGAACGCATTGGCTTCGTAAGCGGGCCGCCTAATCTCATCGTTTCACGCGACCGGCTGGAAGGCTACCGCAAAGCGATGGCAAACAGCGGACTGGAAATGCGGGCAGAATGGATTGTCGAAGGCGAGTTTCTGCAGGATAGCGGCTACAGGGCGATGTCTTTTTTCATGAATCTCCCGAACCGTCCCACAGCACTCGTTGCAGTCGATGATATGGTTTCATTCGGTGTACTGAGAGGGCTTAATGAGCTGAACTACAAAGTTCCCGAGGATCTGGCAATCGTCAGCTTTAACAACATTCCATTGTCGGAATTGTCCAGCCCACCGATCAGCAGTATCGATATCGGCATTTATCATCTTGGCTACACAGCTTCCCAGGTGCTGATCCAGAGTATCCAGAAGCCGGATAACCATGACGGATACACGAACCGGTTCGTGATTCCCCACCGTTTGATCGTCAGAGAGTCATCCATGCACTCACCCGTGAAAAAATGATTTGGGAACAAAATAAATGAAGCAACCGATGCTTCATTTATTTTTTCGAAACTTGTACAAACGTTTGCGCTACATAAAAAGTCTTTTCCGTAACACTGACAGCAGGCTCATTGTTGTACGTTGTGCAGGATTTCAGCTAGTTTGGCGGGTTTCCCCCCCTTTTCACTTAATCATCATGACAATTCGTATGATCCACTCTTCCCCTTTTGCAAAGGCATTGTACGATGCAGCAGCAGGGAGCCGGAGCTTACACAACTTTTAGGAGGTTCAATATGTCAGAAATCAAAGCCTGTTTGTTCGATCTGGACGGCGTACTCGTCGACACCGCCAAATATCATTACATCGCCTGGAGAGAGCTGGCGGAGCAGCTTGGCTTCGTCTTCACTGAGAAAGACAATGAACGGCTCAAAGGTGTCAGCCGGACCGCTTCGTTGAACATTCTGCTGGAAATCGGCGGACTAACCCTAGACGAAACCCGCAAGGCCGAACTAGCCGAGCAGAAAAACAACCGGTACGTCGAATACATCGCCAAGATGGACAGCTCGGAAATTTTGCCGGGTGCACTGGATTTTCTCAAGGAATGCCGTGCCCAAGGCATAAAAACGGCTCTCGGCTCGGCGAGCAAAAATGCAATGCTGATCCTGAACAACACCGGCCTCACCCCTTATTTCGATGCTATCATCGACGGTACGCATACCAGCGCCGCCAAGCCCGATCCCGAGGTTTTCCTCCTTGGAGCCAGAGCAACCTACACTGAACCCGGGCAATGCGTCGTCTTCGAGGATGCGGAAGCCGGCATCACCGCCGCCATCCGCGCCGGCATGCGCAGCGTAGGAATTGGCTCGCCCGAGACACTCGGAGCCGCCAACCTTGTTGTCCCTTCGCTGGCACACATCAGCGTTGCAGCCCTCAGGGAATCATTTGCAGGCGTTTGACGAACATTAACAGTTATAGGCAATGCGAGTCACTTCTGCCCTACTTTTTATAATAGAACTATGTGTGAGAACTGGAGTTACGTGATAGCTGAGCGGCTTAACACGTAACCTGCAACGTCGAACGGATAGTTCCATTTATATCAACCCCTATTTAGAAGGAGCGGTACTTATGAAACAATATTTAAAAATCGACGAATGGTCCATTATCGAAGAATCCTTTGATCCGCAGACCCAGGAAATTTCCGAAAGTGTCTTTAGCATTGGCAACGGGTATATGGGCGGACGCGCCAACTTTGAAGAGCAGTACAGCGGGCACAGCCTGCAGGGCAGCTATATGGCCGGCGTCTACTACCCCGACAAAACACGGGTGGGCTGGTGGAAAAACGGCTATCCGGAGTATTTTGCCAAGGTGCTGAACAGCACGAACTGGATCGGCATCAACATTGATATTGACGGCACACCGCTGGATCTGGCGGCCTGCACCGTCACTGACTTCCGCCGGGAGCTTAACATGAAGGAAGGCACATTGTCCCGCAGCTTCACCGCAGTTACGGCTGACGGCAAGGAAGTCCGGGTCGACAGCCTCCGTATTGTCAGCATGGCCCGCCGTGAGATTGGCGCCATCCGGTACTCGGTCAGCCCGGTTAATTTTGCCGGTGAGCTAACCATTACCCCTTACCTGGACGGCGACATCAAGAACAAAGACGCCAACTACGACGAGAAGTTCTGGAATGAAGTGGAGAAAAAAAGCGGGCCGGATGGCGGACATCTGACACTGAAGACCAAAAAACTTGATTTTCACGTCACCTCTGCCTATCTCTTCGACATCCTCCTGAATGGTGAAAAGCTGACCCGTGAAGCCGTTACCCTCGAGGAAGAGAAATATGTAGCCAGCAGAGTAAGCTTCCCGGTAAAATCCGGCGATCAGGTGGTTATCTATAAGTATGCTGCCAATGTCACCTCCCGCAATCACGGGCTGGGCCAGCTGGTTGAAGCAGCAGAAACCGCATTGCACAGCGCGCGGGAAGCCGGTTTTGCGGCGCTTTTGACCGAACAGGCTGAGGCCTGGAAGGATAAGTGGAAGGAAAGCGATATTATCATTGAAGGCGATGTATCCGCGCAGCAGGCGATCCGGTTCAATATTTTCCAGCTCAATCAGACCTATACCGGCGAAGACGACCGGCTGAACATTGGACCTAAGGGCTTCACCGGGGAAAAATACGGCGGCAGCACCTATTGGGATACTGAAGCTTATTGTGTGCCATTCTACTTAAGTACTGCCGATTCTTCGATTGCCCGCAACCTGCTGATCTACCGTTACAAACATCTGGAGAAGGCAAAGGAAAACGCCCGCAAGCTCGGCTTCAAAAAAGGCGCGCTGTATCCAATGGTAACGATGAACGGCGAGGAGTGCCACAACGAGTGGGAGATTACATTCGAAGAGATCCACCGCAACGGCGCCATTGCTTATGCAATCTATAACTATGTGAATTACACCGGAGACCAAGCCTATCTTGGCCAATACGGCCTGGAGGTGCTGGTGGAAATCTCCCGCTTCTGGGAGGAACGCGTGCACTACGTGCCGCACAAGGACAAATATGTAATGCTCGGCGTCACCGGCCCGAACGAATACGAGAACAACGTCAACAACAACTGGTATACGAACCGTATGGCGTCCTGGACGATGGAATACACCCTGGAAGCGCTGGCGTATCTGCAGGAGAATGAAGCCGCCCGTTATGCGGAGCTTGTCGACAAGCTGGAGCTGGCAGAGGATGAAACCGCAAAGTGGAACGACATTATCGCCAAAATGTACTATGCAGCCGATGAGGAACTCGGCATCTTCCTGCAGCAGGACGGCTTCCTCGACAAGGAGATCATCCAGGTCAAGGATGTGCTGCCGGAGAACCTTCCGCTGAACCAAAAATGGTCCTGGGACCGCATTCTGCGCTCCTGCTTCATCAAACAGGCCGATGTGCTGCAGGGACTCTATTTCCTCGGCGACCGTTATGACCTGGAGACCAAAAAGCGGAATTTCGACTTTTATGAGCCGATTACCGTCCATGAATCCTCCCTCTCCCCTTGCATCCATGCAATTCTCGCCTGTGAGCTGGGATACAAGGAAAAGGCGTATGAAATGTACCTGCGCACATCGAGACTGGATCTCGACAATTACAACAACGATACGGAAGACGGCTGCCATACCACCAGCATGGCCGGAACCTGGATGTCGATCGTGCATGGCTTTGGCGGACTGCGGGTGCAGGCTGACCGGCTGATCCTGAATCCTTCCAATCCGGGCCACTGGACAGCTTATTCGTTCAAAATCATGTTCCGCGGCTCCCGCCTGAAGGTGAGTGTAACCGATGTGCAGGTTACAGTGGTCAATGAAACGGATATTCCGGCGTCCATCACGATTTACGGCAAGGACTATACGGTGAACGGGCTGAGCAGCGTTACTGCAGAAGGCTCATCCGTTACGGTGTAATTGCTGCTGCCCCGGAGGTTTCTTCGGGGCTGTTTCTATAAGTTAAACTGGAAAATTAAATCAGCAAGAAAGGTGGAGGGGAAATTTGGAAGTGTAGGAGCGAAAGCGTCCGCCTGAAAGCTTTTCGTAGAAAAGCTCGCTTCGGAAGCATAGGCAGTCTCCGGATTTCATCCGCTGCCAGCGGAATAATGAAAAAAGAAATCTGGAGACAACAGCGGCCGGAACTCCAAATCTTCTCTGGAGCCGACACTATTGCTGGTTTCATTTTAGGGCTCATTTTATCTTCCAATACCATTCAAAGGAGCTAATTCGCATGAACAGAACCTTTTGGAAAGAAGCCGTAGTCTATCAGATCTATCCACGCAGCTTCCAGGACAGCAACGGAGACGGGATCGGGGATTTGCAGGGGATTATCTCCCGGCTCGATTATCTGCACAAGCTGGGGGTCGATGTCGTCTGGCTGTCGCCGGTCTACAAATCTCCAAATGACGACAATGGTTATGATATCAGTGATTATGAGGATATTATGGATGAATTCGGCACCCTTGACGACTGGGAGGAACTGCTGGACGGGCTGCATGCACGCGGCATCAAGCTGATGATGGACCTTGTCATCAACCATTCCTCGGATGAGCACGCCTGGTTCGTGGAATCCCGTTCCTCCAAGGATAATCCGTACCGGGATTATTACATCTGGCGGCCCGGCGGTCCGGATGGCGAATTGCCGAACAATTGGAGCTCCATCTTCAGCGGGCCGGCCTGGGAACTGGATGAAAAAACAGGCGAATATTATCTGCACCTCTTCTCACGCAAGCAGCCGGACCTCAACTGGGAGAATCCGGAGCTGCGTGAGGCGCTGTACAAGATGATGGCTTTTTGGCTGGACAAAGGGGTAGACGGGCTGCGGATGGACGTCATCAATATGATTTCCAAGGTGGAAGGCCTGCCTTCCGCCCATTATGAGGGCCTTGCTCCCGGCGAACTGGCCGGCGGCGGAGAATATTATATGAACGGCCCGCGTGTCCACGAATATTTGCAGGAAATGAACCGGAAGGTTCTCTCCAAATATAATGTAATGACCGTTGGCGAGACGCCGGGTGCTACGGTAGAAGACGCCATCCTGTATACCGCCGAAGACCGGAATGAGCTGCAGATGGTCTTTCAATTCGAGCATATGGATGTGGACTCCGGCCCCGGCGGCAAATGGAATGTCACCCCCTGGAACTTGACCAAGCTGCGCGATATCCTGCATAAATGGCAGGTAGGTCTGGCGGACCGCGGCTGGAACAGCCTGTACCTGAACAACCATGACCAGCCCCGGATGGTCTCCAGATTCGGCAATGACCGGGAATACCGCGTGATTTCGGCCAAAATGCTTGCTACCCTGCTGCACACGCTGAAAGGCACGCCCTACATCTATCAAGGCGAGGAAATCGGTATGACGAACGTGCAGTTCCCGCAGCTTGAAGATTACAAGGACATTGAAATCCATAATATGTACAAGGAAAAGGTGACGGTGGGCGGCGGTGATCATGAAGCCATCCTGAAGGCGATCCATATCAAAGGCCGGGACAATGCCCGCACACCGATGCAGTGGGACTCCTCCCCCAATGCCGGATTTACCGAAGGAACCCCGTGGCTCAAGCTCAATCCGCGCTATGAAGAGATCAATGTGGAACAGGCGCTGGCTGACCCGGATTCGGTATTTTATTATTATCAGAAGCTGATCCGTCTGCGCAAAAACCATCCTGTTATGGTATATGGCGATTATGAGCTGCTGCTGCCGGAGCATGAATACATTTATGCCTATACCCGGACGCTGGAAGGGGAACGGTGGCTGATCTTGTTGAATTTCTGTGACACCCCGCAGACTGTAGATCTCCTGGAGGAACTGAACGCTGTGACTGAAACGATCATCAGCAACTATCCTGAGGAGCAGCCGGCCATGGACCGGGAAACCCTGCGTCCTTATGAAGCCAGAGTCTGCCGGCTGGGGGGCTGACTCCTTCTCCACTCCTGGGCTATACTAAAAGGAACATGCTCTGCTGGATGCGCGGATGGGGTCTGAACTAACCTGTCTGCAACGAGCAGAGAATAACAGGACCACCCGGGAGCAGGCATGATAGGATGGGTTCAAAGGGAGATGGCAGACTTGGAATGGCTGATTCGTATGAAAGATGCACTGGATTTCATGGAGAGCAGGATGACAGAGCCGCTGCGCATTGAGGACGTTGCCAAGGTAGCCCATGTCTCTCCGTTTCACTTCCAGCGGATGTTCGCCATGCTGACCGGAGTTACGGTGGCAGACTATATCCGCAAACGGAGATTGACCCTGGCAGCCCAGGAGCTGGCTATTTCAAAGATCAGGGTGCTCGATGTGGCGCTCAAATACGGATACGAGTCCCCCGAGGCATTCGCCAAAGCGTTCCGTAAGGCGCACGGGCTAACCCCCTCCGCCGCGCGGGAGCCCGGGGTGCAGCTCAAAGCATTCCCCCGCCTCACCTTTCATCTATCATTGAAGGGAGATCAGGAAATGGAATACAAAATCGTAGAGAAACCTGCTTTTACTGTGATCGGCAAATCCATGGAGGTGACTACCCGGGACGGAGAAAATCTCCGCAGAATCCCCGAGTTTTGGAATGAATGCAATGCGGACGGGACTTCGGATGAGCTGATTGAAATCGGTAAGGGCAAAGATTGGCTCGGCATCTGTATGAGCATGGATATGGAGAAGGAGCTGCTGTCCTACTGGATCGGAGTCGAAGGCACACCTGAAACCGACCCGCAGGGATACGAGACCGCAGTGGTTCCGGCTGCAAGCTGGGCCGTATTCACTTCAGCCGGCCCGATGCCCCATGCGATTCAGAAGGTGTGGCAGCGGATTTTTCAGGAGTGGTTCCCGGGGACCGGCTATGAGCATACGGGCGGACCGGAGTTTGAGCTGTACCCGCCAGGCGATACGGGTGCAGAGGATTATGTCTGTGAAGTGTGGATCCCGGTGCAGAAGAAGTAGCCCTCCTACATTTATTTTCAAGATCAGCCGTCCGAAACGGCTGGTCTTTTTTCGCGGCTTCAGCGGCAAAACTATTATTTCATTTTGAGAATCCGCGCTGGCTTGGTATAATTACAGATTATATGGATCATATTATGGAAGATTGTCATCCGAGAACCGGTGAAGGAGAAATTCATGTCTATCGTAAAAATCTTTTCAGACAGCACTTCCGATTTGCCGCAAGGCTGGAAGGAAACGTATGATATTGGCATCATTCCGCTGTATGTCGTATTTGAAGACGCTACTTACAGGGACGGGGTGGATATTACACCTGAGGAAGTGTACCGCCGGGTAGCCGCTCAAGGTGCCCTGCCGAAGACCGCAGCCCCTTCGCCCGCAGATTTCATGGCTGCCTTTGAGCCGGTAATCCGCAGCGGAGGAGACGTCGTCTATATCAGTCTATCCTCTGCTTTATCCTCTACATATCAGAATGCCCTGCTCGCGGCAGTAGAGTTCCCGGAAGGACGGGTGCATGTCGTAGATTCGGAGACGCTGTGCGGAGGGATTGCCCTCCTGGTCATGAAGGCTGCCCGTGCTGCCGCCAGAGGCCAAAGTGCTCCGGAGATTGCCGCTATGGTAAAAGAGTGCCGCAGCCAGGTGCAAACGGAGTTTGTTGTGGATACGCTGGACTACCTGTACATGGGCGGACGCTGCTCCGGCATGCAGAATTTTATCGGCAGCCTGCTGAAGATCCGGCCTGTGTTGCGTTTGATTGACGGCGCCATCGTGCCGGTCAGCAAGATTCGCGGCAAAAAGGAAAAGGCGATCGAGCAGATGCTGCACCACGCTCTGGAGCATGCCGGCACTATCGACAAAGAGCTTATCATTGTTGCCCACACCCTCGCGGAAGAGGATGCCAAGTATTTGGAGAAAGCACTGCGTGAGCAGACGGGTTCCGGCGAAATCGCCATCATTCACGCCGGCTGTGTGATTGGAAGCCACTGTGGTCCAGGTACCGTCGGTCTCATGTATATGCATTAGAAGTCACTGCATATCCTGATTACCCGTACCACAAGTGGTGCCAGTAATAGAGTACGGACGGCAATTAGAGCAACAAAAGGAGTTACGATGCCTGTTCTGCACACCATCCATTCTTACAGGTAGACTACTTTATAGGGCATGCATATCTCCTTAGTCTAGCAGCTAAGTGGATTTTCTCCACCTAATTTTCACTATTTTGTTCTTTTTTAGAATTTAGGTGGAATGTATCCACTTACATATTAACAAATATCCAATTATAGCCCCAATGCTCCATTCCTGAATGAATTAAGTTTACTTTTTCCACCTAACTCACGGTTTTCTGCATATTTTGCTGGATTAAGTTTACTTTTTCCACTTAGCGATTGCGAGCTCTGACCAACGGTGGGAGATTCTGCACACAAACAGTCTGCCGCACAAAAGTCTCCACACAAAAAGTCTGCACACAAAAAGTCTGCACACAAAAAGCAGCAGGTCTCCGTCACTGGAGGCCTGCTGCTTTGGATTATGGGGCAATATGAATATGTACTGTTTTCTGCAGCAGGTCCCGCGGGAAAGGTCCGCTGAGGCCTCCAGCCTCCGGCTGTCCGGCAGCCCGGTCACACCAGAACAGCCTTAAGGAGTGATATCCGCCTCCATCTCCTCCTTGATGAAGGGAAGCATGAAGCGGAAGGTGGAGCCCCGGCCTTCTTCGCTCTCTACAAAAATCGTTCCGCCCATCAGCTCCACCAGCTGCTTGCAAATGGCCAGTCCAAGCCCCGTGCCGCCGTATTTGCGGTTGATGAAGGGATGCAGCTGGGAGAAGGATTGGAACAGCAGATTCAGCTTGCTGTCGGCAATGCCCACCCCTGTATCCCGCACTGAAAATTCCAGCAGATACTCCGGCGAAGCCGGGAGCTGAATATTCTTCACGGACAGGGTAACGCTGCCCCGTTCGGTGAATTTCAGCGCATTGCCAACAAGATTGACAATAATCTGCCGCAAGCGGCTGGGGTCGGTAGTAACCATGGACGGCACACTGGTATCCGCCCACCACCGCAGCGCCAGCTTTTTCTCTTCCGCTTTGGGAGTAAATAAATCGATGACGCTCTCCATCATCTCGCGCAGATCAAATTTCTCCGACAGCAGCGGCATTTTCCCGGCTTCCATTTTGCTGAAATCGAGGATGTCATTCAGAATTTTGAGCAGGCTGTGGCTGCTGCTGCGCAGAATCTCGGCATAGGTGCGCTGTTCTTCCTCAAGCTCCGTTTCCAGCAGCAGATCGGCCATCCCGATCATTCCGTTCATTGGAGTGCGGATCTCATGGCTCATCATCGCCAGAAAATCCGCTTTAGCTTGAGCGGCCTGCTCTGCTGTTTCCTTGGCCCGGAGAATCTCCCGTTCATTTGTAATATCGCTGAAGGAACCCACCACCCCGCATATCATGCCTTTATGCATAAGCGGGGCAATCCGGCAGCTGACAAAAAAGCTGGTGCCGTCTTTCCGCCAGAAGATTTCGTCCCCTTTGCTGCGGGTACGGCCGTCCTGGAGGGTCTGCGCGATCGGGGATTCAATCTTCTGGTACCTTGACCCGTCTCCATGGATATGATGAACCTGCCCGGCAAAAGTCCGGCCAATCAGTTCAGCGGGAGCATATCCCAGCATATCTGCCCCTTCACGATTGATAAAAAATATTCTTCCCTGTGTATCCAGTCCAAAAATCCCCGCCGCAACAGAGTTCAGTATCAGGCCGAGATGCTTGTCTTCAGACATCCCCGGCACCAGCTCCGCCTGCTGCTGTTCCGCTGCTGCCCCGATTGCAGCAAGCATCTCTTCATGTCCCGGTGCCCGGTCATCTGTCCATTCCGGGGGAGGCTCCTCCCGGGTGATAAGACTGCCGAGCCACTTTTCAACCTCAAGCGGAAGACCGCAGCTCTGGCCATAATGGATAATAGCAAATACGCCTGCGATTCCTTCCTCAGCTTGTATTGGCACATACGTAATGGCCGCCGGGCTGCTTCCGCTGCCCTCTTCCACCGGCAGCTCCACCCTGGAGCCAATGCCTCCAAGCGCTGCGGCAAAATGTTCCTCTCCGGGAGGCTGCGGCCGGGAACAGGACAATGGCTCATGAAGCTCTGCCTCCGCTTTTGCTTTTGCTCCAGCAACCGCTTCAAAAGCACGGTTGCTCTCCACATAGTACCCCTGCCTGTCCAGCACAATTATCAGGTCGGGGTGATGATCATATAATGCTTTATAGGCGCCTTCCCCGGAAAGCACCCGGTCCAGAATGGAAGACCATTTTATAGGCATAGCCCACCTCCTCTGCTGCTTCGATCCGGTGTTCTCATCTATTCAGAAACTGCGGTCTAACTGTCTATGTAATTTCAATCTGTACCCCGCTCGGAATTTGCTGAATAATACACTATTATAGCAAAAAAACTACAGTTGGTCGCCATAAAAACATTGATGTCAAGCGGTTTTACAGCAAAAAAAGTCCCTCCACGGATGAGCAGGGACGTACAGAACAACCCTTGCACCGCAACGGAGGAACTCTCGAAATGAAAACACCCGCAGGGGGAATCGAATTACATTCAGGCAATATCCTTCTGTTCGATATTCCGGATCGACAGATAAGCGATGGCTACGCCAACCAGGCTGAGGAAGATGGAGATCCCTACCAGATTGCTCATCCGGAAGCCGCCAAAATCGGAGGAACTCACGCTGACAAACAGCACCGCAGTAACTATGGTAGCGGGTACGGATTTTTTACGCATTCCGATGTATAAAGGAATGAGTCCAATCCCTGCCGCAAATATCGCATCCATCCCCATCCGGAGCAGCTCTCCAGGAATACCAGCCCAATCCAGCTGTTCAGGAATCACATGAGTGAAAGAGTTAATTCCAATCAGGAGGGCGCTAATCAGAATATCTGATATAAAAACGCTGAGCAGTGTAAAGAGGAACACGATGATAATTTTGGCACCCAGGAGTTTTTTACGGGAGATCGGGTACATAAAGAGCAATGTAATGGTATTGTTCTTATACTCGTCGATCACCAGCTTGCTCAGCACAACCGAAGCAAACACCACAAAGGTCACCTTGACTATAACATACAAGCCTTCGAACATATCTGCATAAGTCTTGAATTCCCCGCGGCCGCTGCCGTCCTCAGCGTCAACGTAAGTAAGCAGCAGCATAAAGCCCAAAATCATTAACACGGCAATGGCCACACCTTTGAGCATACCTGTTAGTTTGTTCTTACGGATTTCCAGTTGTATCAGCTTAAGCAATGCCTTCACCCCCCATCAGTTCCACAAAATGATCTTCCAGCGAATGATTCTTTTTACTCAGGCTTTCCAGCTCCACGCCCGCTTCTACCAGTGCTTTATTCAGTTCAAGCTGCTGCACGGCATCGTAAATGCGGATCGTCCGGGGGTCCAGCACCTTGAAGTTGGTGAGGCCCAGCTTGTGCTCCAGCACATACACCGCTTTGCTGCTCTCTCCGGTAATCAGTTCGATGTATTGCGTGTTCTGGCTGCGGATCATATCCATCGCCACTTCCTCCAGTAAAATTCCGTCACGGATCACGCCGATGGTGTCGGCAACCTGTTCAACCTCCCCCAGAAGGTGGCTGGAGATCAGCAGCGTCATTCCATATTCCCGGCTCAGCATGCGGAACACTTCACGCATTTCCTTGATGCCCATGGGGTCCAGTCCGTTGATCGGCTCATCCAGGATGAGCAGCTCCGGTTTGGTCATTACCGCCCGGGCAATGCCCAGCCGCTGCTTCATCCCCAGGGAGAACTGCTTGACCGGCTTTTTGTCCACACCCTTCAGCTTGACCAGCTCCAGTGCTTCTTCCATGGCCCTTGCATCGTAGTACCCCATATACTCCCCGTGCAGCTGGAGATTTTCTCTCGCCGTCAGCTTGTCATAGAACACCGGATATTCAATAATACAGCCCATGCGCTTCAGCATTTCATAGGAATGGTCTGTTATGCTCTCTCCAAAAAATTCGATATTCCCCGCCGTCGGCTTCACCAGATTGGTGATCATTTTCATTACAGTGGTTTTACCCGCCCCGTTCGGTCCCAGGAACCCGTAAATTTCGCCTTGCTTGACGCTCATATTCACGCCGCTAACAGCCTCTTTGCCTTGATACTCCTTGGTTAAATCCCACGTTCGCAATATGGTTGTCATTCCCGTTATCCCCTTTGGCTTCTTCGTTTGTCTTCCTGGTTCTTATTGTACACAGCGGAATTTTCTTTTTTATTACCTGAACCTTACAAAATTCTTAAGCTGCAGACATAAACCCCGGGAAGCCGCCGGACCCATAAGAGCATCAGAAAGTCTGCCTGCGAAAAGAAAGCGTAAATGCTGTTTTGACATGAGGTTTGCTGCGCAAGGTAATGCTGCCGTTCATCTGTTCTGTCAGCCGTTTGGTGATGGTCAGCCCCAGTCCGCTCCCCTGGTAATCGCGGTTGCGGGAATCCTCCAGCGTATAGAGCCGCTCGAAAACCTTGTCCTGGTCGCCTTCAGTGATGCCCTTGCCCCGGTCCCACACCTCTATGCACACCTGATCTCCGTCGCTGTACAGCCTAAGCCCAAGCACCCCGCCGGCATCCCCGTACTTGATTGCATTGGAGAGCAGATTCGACAGCACCCGGTCCAGTGCCTCTTCGTTGCCCATAATATACAGCGCCTCATCCGGGAGCTCAATGTCCACTTCACTGCCCTTGGCATTGAGAATTTCGTAGAAGGAGAGAATGTTTCTCCGGCAGACCTCCCCCAGCTCCACCCGTGACAGGGGAATATCCTTGTCCCCGCTCTCCAGCTTGGCCAGATCAAAAAAACTGTTCATCAGCCGGATCACTTCTTCTGCCTTGGCATGAATCATCCGCAGAATCTTCTCCTGCTCTTCCATAGGCATCGTCTGATCCTGAAGAACCGTTTCAATATAACCAAGTACCACCGTCAGCGGGGTTTTCAGATCATGAGAGATGTTCGCCAGCATGCTGCGCATGGACTTTTCCAGCTTGGCAAGCTCTACTGCCCCCCTGTGGTTGACGTCCAGCAGCCGGTTCAGGTCGGTAAGGAGCTTTTGCAGATGAGGATCACTGTTGAACAAAAGCAGCCTTTCATGCGAGTCCCGGTCCATAATGTCCGTAAGCTTGGTATGGATATATTCGAGCCGGCGGGAATGCTCCCGCAGACGCAGGTATTGCCATAGGATCACGAGCAGAAGCAGCAGCACCGCCACACTCCAAAAAGCAATCATTCCAGCACATCCCCCAGCTTGTAGCCAATGCCCCATAATGTTTTGATGTACTCCGGCTTCGACGGGTCATCTTCAATTTTTTCACGCAATCTGCGCATATGTACGTTAATGACATTCTCATCCCCGTAATAATCATCTTCCCAGACACTCTTGTAAATCTGCGCTTTGGTATACACCCGTCCGGGACTGCTTGCAAACATCCCCAGAATCTGGAACTCTTTGGCGGTCAGCTTGACCTCCTCGCCGTTCTTCAGCACCGAGAAATTATCGAGATCCACAGTAAGTCCGCGCAGTGAAATAATATTAGCCTTCTCCTGCGCCGGAGCCGCTTCCTGGCCGGAACTTCCCACGGCAGCATACCCGGCCCGGCGGATTGCCGCCTTCACCCGCGCGGCCAGCTCGATCATCGAGAACGGCTTCGTAATATAATCATCCGCGCCAAAGCCGAGGCCCAGCGCCTTGTCCACATCACTGTCCTTCGCGGACATAATCAGCACAGGCACCAGGCTGTCCCGGCGAATCGTCTGAAGCACATCGCTGCCGCTCCGTTTGGGCAGCATGAGATCCAGCAGAACCAGATCATAAGCCCCGCCGTGGTGAAAAAGCCTTTCCGCCGCATCCCCGTCGAATGCCGTCTCCACCTCATATCCCTCTTTTACCAAATACGAGCGCACCATTTCACTGATGGCCTCATCGTCCTCTATCAATAACACACGCTGTGGCATGTCCGAACCTCCCTGTAATTCAAAATACGCTGGTTAAAGTATACCATCAATCCAAATCATCCGGTCCATTTCTATTTCAGTTTCATTAAAGGTAGGCCAGGTATGATCATTTTAACAACTTACTTGATGAGGTGATCCTCTAATGAAAAACTTGCGGACAAGACAAGCCTGGAGCTTCAAACGCAAACTGCTGGTCGTGATGATCGTGGTCCTCCTGGGTCTCGGTACAGTGATATATAGTCTCGCAGACCGTTACCTGATTGAGCATGTCGAAGTCGCCGTAGCGGATGACGCAGCCGCAGCCGGCAGTTCAGAAAATGCAGCTGCGACAGCCGCCGAAGTCAATGCCGCAGCCGACGACTGGAATTATTCCAGCGACGATATCCAGATCCGGATCGATCAGGTGCAGACCGGGTCCGGCCCGGACCAGATCACGTATTTTGTCGCAGACGTGGTCCTTAAGGATACAAGCAGCCTGCGGGCTGCTTTTGCCGACAACAGCTTTGGAACGAATATCACGGAAGATACCTCGGAGATAGCCTCCAGCAACAATGCGATTTTTGCCATCAACGGCGATTACTATGGCTTCCGTAACGACGGGGTGATTATCCGCAATGGCACCCTCTACCGGGATGACCCGGTGCGGGATGCGATGGCGCTGTTCAAGGACGGGACGATGCAGACCTACAGCGAGGAAGAAGTTTCTTCGTCCGACCTGCTGGCGCAGGGAGCCGCCAACACGCTGTCCTTCGGGCCGATTCTGATTCAGGACGGCAAGATCGCCAGTGATTTCAGCAATGTCAAAATTGACACCAATTTCGGCAACCGCTCCATCCAGAATGCGAATCCCCGGACTGCGGTGGGCATGATTGCCCCGAACCATTATGTATTCGTCGTAGTAGACGGGCGCAGTGAAGGGTATAGCCGGGGAATGACCCTGACCGAGCTGGCAAATGTCATGTCGGATCTCGGAGCCACCGAGGCCTACAATCTGGACGGCGGCGGCTCATCCACCATGTACTTCATGGGACGGGTCGTGAATAATCCGCAGGGCAAGAACCAGGAACGCGGCGTCAGCGACATTCTGTATATCAAAGAGGGGGCAACATCATGACTATATTGATCCCGGCTTATGAGCCCGATGAACGGCTGCTGGATTTAATTGAACAGCTCTGCGATTATCAGCTTGGACCGATTGTCCTTGTAGATGACGGCAGCGGCCCGGCTTACCAGGGAATCTTCAACATTGCAGCAGCATTCGGCTGCACGGTTCTGACCCATCCGGTCAATTTCGGAAAAGGGCTCGCCCTCAAAACAGGGTTACGGTATATCCGGGAGGCCGGGCTGCCAGGCTATGTGGTCTGTGCGGATAGTGACGGCCAGCATCTGCCCCATGACATTAAGCGGATTGCCGGGGTCCTCCAGAACCAGACCACTCCCGGAATCGTCCTGGGCAGCCGCCGCTTCAGCGGGACCGTCCCCCTCCGCAGCCGCTTCGGCAACTCTGTGACACGCGTTGTCTTTTCCCTGACTACAGGCACCAAAATTTATGATACCCAGACCGGTCTGCGGGGCTTCTCCCCCCAGATGCTGGACTGGTTGTGCCAAATTCCCGGCGAACGCTTCGAATACGAAATGAATATGCTGCTCACCGCCCATCGGGAGGGCTATACAGTTACCGAAGAGTTCATTGATACCGTCTATCTGGAGGATAATCAATCATCTCATTTCCGGCCTCTGGCAGATTCCTTCCGGATCTATCTGCCGCTTCTAATGTTCAGCACTTCATCGCTGGTATCGGCCCTGCTCGACTTCACCCTGTTGTTCCTGTTCCAGCGTCTCACCCATAACCTGTTCCTGTCGGTTGCCGCCGCAAGATTATGCAGCTCCATCTTCAACTATTCCATGAACCGCAGATACGTGTTCACCGGCGGCAAGATGTCCAAGCTGCAACAGTCGCTGCCCAAATACTTTGCGCTGGTGCTCCTCGTGCTGCTGTTCAATTACGGACTGCTCTATTTCTACAACGAAAAACTGATCATCCCGCTCGCCGCCGCCAAGCTGCTGACCGAGGCTTCAATCTTCCTGTTCAGCTACTGGGCGCAGCGAAGGTTTGTGTATTGAGGTGGAGACGACGATAGCTGGTTTGCAAAATCAATGAAGATAGCGGACGCTAGTTCTTGGCGCTGGAGACTTCTGTCTGAGGCCTCAGGATAGCTAACTGTATTCTGTGCAGCTAAAATGCAGTCTAAACGCCTGTTTTTAGCTTTAATTGTATTTTGTACAGTTATAGAAGGCGACTTGTGTTGTTTTGCTCAAATGGGCAAAATATAAGTGTACGAAGTACAGTTATCTTAGGATTGTGCTGATATTCCGTCCATTTAATTGTACAAAATACAGTTACCGCTTAGGCAGACGTATTTCTGGAACATCAGATTTACGCCTGCCTGTTTACATTCTCACTCCCCCATCATACTCCCCTCCCTCCTCCCATATACATTAGAAGAACAATTCCGGATGCGGCCGCAGCACCTTGGCGGCCTTGTCAGAATAGGTTGCAGCATAAGCCCAAGCTGGAGGGAGAGATGGATTCATGCCCGGAGATGAGATTCAGGCGCTGGAACGGGCGATTGCCGAAATTACGGAGATTGCTTCCGGGTTTGGGCTGGATTTTTACCCGATGCGTTATGAGATATGCCCCGCTGACATCATTTATACGTTCGGTGCTTACGGAATGCCTACCCGGTTCGGGCACTGGAGCTTCGGCAAAAATTTTCACAGGATGAAGTCGCAATATGATTTTGGACTCAGCAAAATCTATGAGCTTGTCATTAACTCCAACCCCTGCTACGCCTTCCTGCTGGACGGCAACTCACTGGTCCAGAACAAGCTGATTGTCGCACATGTCCTCGCCCACTGCGATTTCTTCAAAAACAATATGCGCTTCTCCATGTCCAACCGCGACATGGTCGAGAGTATGTCGGCCACGGCGGACCGGATCGCCGATTATTCAGTGACTTACGGTATAGATACCGTGGAGAGCTTCATCGATTCCGTGCTGGCGGTTCAGGAGCATATCGACCCCAGCCTGATCCAGCCCCGCAAGCTGGGCAAGACCCACCTGCTCGAAGCCAAAATGAAGGAGCGCAAGGACGCTCCTCCCGGGGGCAGCAGCCCGGCCAATCCCTACGAGGAACTCTGGGATCTGGAGAACAGCAAGACTGCCGGCCCGGAACCGGAAACGGCCGGAAAACGCAAGTTCCCGCCCGAGCCGGAGAAAGATATGGTCTGGTTCATCCAGCAGTATTCGACGGCGCTGGAGGATTGGCAGCGCGATATCATGACCATGCTGCGTGACGAAATGCTCTATTTCTGGCCGCAGATGGAGACGAAGATCATGAACGAAGGCTGGGCTTCGTATTGGCACCAACGGATTATGCGCGAGCTAGATCTGACACCTGAGGAGACGGTGGAATACGCCAAGCTCAATTCCTCGGTCGTTCAGCCCTCCCGGCAGAGCCTCAACCCTTACTACCTGGGGCTGAAGATTTTCGAGGACATCGAGCGCCGCTGGGACCGCGATAAAATGTTCGAGGTCCGCGAGCTGGACTCGGACATCTCTTTCATCCGCAGCTATCTGTCGAAGCAGCTGGTCAATGACCTGGATCTCTACGTTTTCGAGAAGAAAGGCCCGGAGTGGAAAATCACCGACAAGGCCTGGGAAAATGTACGCGACCAGCTGGTGCTGGCCCGGGTCAACGGCGGCTCGCCCTACCTGGTCGTCCAGGATGCAGACTACGAGCGCAACGGCGAGCTGCTGATCGTCCACCGCTACGAGAGCATCGAGCTGGATCTGAAATATCTGGAGCGCACCCTGCCGCACATCTATGCGCTGTGGGGCCGCACTGTCCATCTGCAAACCGTGGTGGAAGACAAAAAAGCCCTTTTTACCTATGACGGCAAAAAGGTACAGCGGCGGTTTATGTAGTCTTCTCTTCGCTGCCCGCCGGGCTATTCCCTATATAAACTGAACTCGAGATTTTCCGGTTTTGGGCTTGGTCGTGACTCCAGAGAATGTTTGGACTTCCGGCCGCTGTTGTCTGCAGATTTCTTGAATGTATACCGCTGTTCGCGGTGGAAATCCGCAGACTGATTATGCTGAAGATAGCGAGCTTTCCTACGGAAAGCTTTCAGGCGGACGCTACCGCTCCTACAGTTCCAAACTTCTCCTCCGCCACTTTTTCCCTTTTTCTTAATTTTTCAAGTTCAATCTATACAGTTACCTCATCCCGCCCTCCTGGCCCCCTGCTACCCGGCAGGGGGTATTTAAATTAAATTTACTCAGCAGCTTAAATATAAATTATCCCATTTTTGTTTTAATAGTATCGGAATGGGTTATATATCTTCTGTTATTTATAATGGGTAATTATGGATCAATCCATAAATTACGCTCATCCAGACAAACCAGACGGGAGAGGACATTAGTGAAAGTGAAACAATTAGTAATGGTTATGCTCATCATGTGTGTAGTTTTAACGGGCTGCATGGGAGGCAGCAGCGAAGCCGGCCCAGAGCCGTCACCCGCCCCGCAAGCCAGTGCGGCTGCAGAGACAAAGCAACCTTCAGGGAACCCTCCACCGGAAGCTTCGCAGACGGTGTACGATCTGAAGCAGAAGTACGATACCGACAATAATCCGGGCATTATGCCAATGTACAACGTTGATCAGGATATGGAATTTATATTCAGGTTCAATACGGATCTCGGATCAGAAGCTATTGGACATACGCTGTCCGTACATACCGATATCAAGGCACTGCCGGAGAGCAAGGTGGGGACCCTTGAAGATTCACAGCTTGTAGATGGCAAAAGCGTATACTCCATCAAGCCGCTTGGCTTTGGTGTACTCGCTTCCGATTCCCTGCGCGAAGCCGGCAGCAGCTCCTGGGGGAACGCCCCCGTATACTACATCCGGCTCAACTATGACCTGGATGCGGCAACACCTACTCCGCTGAAGCAGCCGATTATCATTCCGTTTACGGTGAAATCGGATCTGCCCGTGCCGAATCTGCAGGCCGACATCAGCCCTGACGGCAGACTGGCACTGGTCTGGAGCGAGGTGCCGGGAGCAGAGAGCTACAATATTTACAATGCTTCGCATATTACAATGGAGAATACCAATGAGGCGCTGAGCGGTGCGGAGCAGGGATATGCGGATCAGCGTCCGCTGCTTATCGCGACGGTTCCCGGCACTTCTTATAACGATTTCATGAAAGACGGGCGCGGCGCGCTTGGTATTGTGGATGAGACAATCACGAGCCTCCAGAACAACAATGTTCAAGGTGAATATTACGTAACCGCCGTTCAGGGGGACAAAGAGTCCAAGTTCAGTGCCTCAGTGGATACTGTTGCGCTGTCCAAACAACTGCCGCGTACCGTAGCTTCCGAGGATAATCTCAACCTGAAATTGTTCAAGAGCGCCGGGGAACTGCCCAAGACAGTCCCGGTCCAGTATATTGACGGCTCCAAAGCCCCGGGAACTGTTATTTACGACACCGATTCCATCACCATTCAGCAGTCCGGTCCAACCGATGTCCAGTTCTCCATTCAAGGCACAGCGCTAAAGGGGTACGTCCAGGTTGAGAAGTTGACGGATGCGGATATTGCGAGTCTGGCGGCCGCCCAGAGCAAAGGGGCCAATCAAGGGTATGTGGAGCCGCAGAATAACACGGATTATGTTCCTGCACCCGATGTGCCGACCATCATTGACAATAACGGGAATGCCGGCGAATCCGGTGATAATGTCATTGACCAGCAAAAAGAAAATACCCGCAGCAAGGTAGACGAAGGGAACAAGCAGGCCGTACCTGCGCCAACGATACCGGCAGACCTGATTCATGCAGACTCTGCTCTGGAAGAGTATCTCGCCTTGAATCTGATAAGCGGGAAGACCGAAATTTCACTGCAGGCCTTCCCGGAGGCCCAAAATGCACGCACCCTGGTGGATGAAGTGGAAAAAGTAATCTACCAGAACCCGCTCATTCTTGGATTCCGCGGCTATAGCTACGATTATAAGACCCTGACTCTGCATACAGAGTTCGATGATCCTGCCGAGGTCATCTTGTCCAAACAGCTGAAAATCCTCGCAGAGGCAGACAAAGTGATTGCAGCCGCCATCAAGGACGGCATGAGCGCAGATGAGAAGCAGATGGCGATCTACAATTATTTGAATGACAATACTACCTACGACGATGCCGCATTGGAGAATGCCAAGCAGCAGCAGTTCAAGAGTGTGGATGCCAAGTTCAACGATTCCTTCAGTACCTACGGCATTCTGGTCAAAAAGGTTGGCGTATGTATGAGCTATGCTCACACCTTCCAGCTGCTCTCAGACTTGGTCCAGGTCCCTTCGATGGTGGTCACAGGAACGATGGACGGCGTGAATCACGCCTGGAACAAAGTCAAAATCGGCGGGGAATGGGTCAATGTCGATGCGACCAATAACGAGACCAATTCCGGACTTCCGTATCTGCTCTACAATTCCAACGATGCCACCGCCGCCAATGTAGATTATGTCATGGACAACTCCTCCTGGCTGGACCATGAGCTGTCCCTGTTCCAGGCAACCAGCAATGCCCACGATTATTACGTGACCCATGGCCTTGAGGCCGATTCGCTTGAAGCCTACAAAACCAAGCTGGCGGAGCAGCTGAAGCAAGGAAAGACCCTGATTGTGCTGCGCGTCCTGGCCGATACCGACAGTGCGGAGCTCACGCAGAAAACCGCCGAGGTCATTAAGCAATACGATGCAAGCAAGCTGGCCAATGCAGGTATGATCGAATTAGGAAGCTACGTGGCGATTCAGCTGTAGGCTATAAAAAGAAAGCCAAAAGGTAAGCTCCCTTCAGCGGGGCTTACCTTTTGGCGTTTTAGGATGAACAGGATTAAGCTTGACGGCTATAGGAAACCGCAGCTCCAAAGTTCCTATTTTCCCGCCCGCTTCTTCACCGGAACATAAATCTCCATCACCGTATCCACCCGGGAATGACAGCGCTCGTCATAAAACTCAAAGTTGAGCTTGCCTTCATCGTACACATATCCGCTGCCCGGAAACCACTCTTCAAAAATATACTTCCAGGTGCTCTTGATGGTCTGCACGAACTCTTCCTGATCCTTCCCTTCGGAGGTATCCACTGGCGGTGTGGTGAACACGGCATACTCCGCTTCTGGCACATCCACGGTGATCATCTCATCGGTGACCCGGCTGAAGTCCTCCACAATGACCCCAAGCAGATAAACAGCATTTCCGCTGTCAAAAGCCGGAACACATAAACCAACTTCGCCGTGTTTGGGCGGATTTAGAATATCGTACATTTTGGATTCCAGATTTTCTCCTTCATAGTGGCTCCAGAACGATGCAATATCCTTCGTATAATTTCCTTCCGCTACATTTGTTTCTATGCCGTAGCCTGCAACCTTGAATGCAGGTTTCTGTACAATCACTGGATTCATCATATAACCTCCAATATCTATTTTAGAGCCCATCTGTAAAAAGCCTTCCATCCGCGCCGCGTACTGCGAGGGACTGTAGCCAAAAGCCTTACGGAACGCCTTCGTGAACCCGCTCTGCGTTTCAAAGCCATAATCCAGCGCGATATCAATAATACGCTTGCCGCTGAACAGTTCGACTGCGGCCAGGGACAGTTTCCGGCTGCGCACATACTCCATCACGGACATCCCCTTGCACAAGCTGAACACCCGGCTGAAGTGATACAGCGAATACCCGGCCTCCGCCGCAATCTCCTCAGCAGTCAGATTTCTTTTAATATTCACCTCGATATATTCAACACATCTCTCGATATCCTTGCTGTAATTCAAGCAGCCACCCAGCCTTTCCCGATCGGTGTTTTCATTATAGCAGCCGGCTGTTAAGCGGGCTGTTCCTGTTTTGCTAAGCTGCGCTCCGCAGCACCTTGTCCTAAACCTGACAGGCTGCAGTCAAGTTCCATGAGGTATAGTTAAGATACAGAAGAAAAATCTGGGTATACATTTGAACTGGAGGTCATTTCATGGCAGCGAAAACGAACGAACAGCTCGTGTTTGAATTTCAATCTCTAATCCCCTACATCCAATCCCTCGCTACCCTGGAAGACGCAGATTGGGAAACTCCGGTCGCGGCCGGCAAATGGACCTTAAAAGAAATGCTGTGCCACATTACGCAGTGGGACAAGTATTTTTATGAGGAGGCTTTCGCCAAAATACAGAATGGCCAGCCCCTGACCAGCAGGCATCAGAACTTCGATGAGTTCAACGCCCGCGCCATTGAATATGCCAAATCGCTGACCACGCAGGCAGCCATCGGACAATTCGTGCTGTACCGGACCAAAATCCTGGAGTCCACAGCGGGATTGAGCGATGAAGAATTCACCAAGATTTATCTGGACGGAGATGGCAAGAAATTCAGTATCCGTGGGTATCTGAGAGACTTTATTCCCCACGACAAACACCATAAGCGGCAAATGGAGCAATATCTAAAAACGATGAGAAGCAGCAAGTAAGAGTAACGGAGGGAATTGGGGACTGCTGGAGCCGTAGCGGCGAATACGTTTTTCTTAAGAAGGGTATCAATTCAACTCTACTATGAATAGGCTGTTATCATTAATTAAATAATGGAGGTATCCCCTATGACCCAAGGGAACGAATATTTTAACAGCCAAACTAATTCTAATTCACCTGCATATCCTTATTCCCCCCGTTACACAACTTTCCCCTATTCTCACTACTACCATCTCGTCCGTTCAGAAAGCAGCCCGGCAGACAGCCAAAACCCCAAAAAAGAACTTGTAACCGGGTATATGAACGCGAACGTTGGCAGCGGACAGGGCGTTCACGTCAATACCGGAGGCGAAGTGGGCGGAAAACACGGCATTGGCTTAGATGCCGGCGGCAGCTTAGCCCATAACGGCGCGGGTATGCATGCCAGCGGCCATATGGGCGCCCCGGCTTACGGAATACATGCGCAAGGCAATACCCATCTGAACACCAGTCAGGGACTTGGGATCAATGCCGAAGCCCAGGCCTTAGGCAAGTATGGAGTGGCAGCTCAGGCAAAAACACAGCTCGGCGGCGGTCAAGGAGCCGGGTTCCAAACGGGGGCGCAGCTCGGGGGAGAATATGGTCTGCAGGCCAGTGCAGAAGGCCACCTGGGCCTAAGTCAAGGCGCCGGCTTCAATACCGGGCTTCAGCTCGGCGGGGACAATGGCCTCGGCGCCAAGGCCAAGGCGCAGCTCGGCGGCGGTCAAGGAGCAGGCTTAGGAGTGGCCGGACAGGTAGGCAAATATAATGGGCAGTTCGGCTTTAACATCGGCGGCAAGGATAAGGAGTCTAAGGGAGCAGAACAGTCTGAGGATTAATCCGCGACGGGCTCTTTAGCGCAGGAGGGGGCGGCCAGCCCCCGTCCTCCTGCACCGCATCCATACGAGTACACCTGTTATGGGACAAGCCTATCCAGAAAAAGGACCGCCGGCAGGCAGTCCGTGCAATTTTTTCTGATAACCTCAGCGGTTCAACAGGCTTCCGACATATTTCAGCAGCTCATTGGCGCAGATCGGGCAGTAGCCGTGTTCGTCAATCAGGCGTCTGGAGACTTCGTTAATACGCTTGAGCTGGCTTTCATCCGGCGTTTTGGAGGAGGTGGTGATTTTGACGATATCCTTCAGGTCAGCAAACAGCTTTTTCTCAATGGCTTCCCTCAGCCGGTCATGGTTGTTGTATTCGAACTTTTTACCTTTGCGGGAGTAGGCGGAAATCCGGATCAGAATCTCTTCGCGGAAGGCTTTTTTGGCATTCTCGGAAATGCCTATCTGCTCTTCGATCGAACGCATCAGCCGCTCATCCGGCTCCATTTCCTCATCCGTCAGCGGATCGCGGATTTTGGTCCAGTTGCAGAAAGCTTCGATGTTGTCGAGATAGTTCTCGAACAGTGTCTTGGCGGATTCCTCAAAAGAGTAGACAAAAGCCTTTTGCACTTCGCTTTTGGCCAGAATATCGTATTCCTTGCGGGCAATGGAAATGAAGTTCAGATAACGCTCGCGCTCTTCCTTCGTAATCGAAGGATGCTGGTCCAGGCCGTCCTTGATCGCCCGCAGCACATCCAGCGCATTCATGCATTTCAGGTCGTTTTTGATCAGCGCACTGGAAATCCGGTTGATGACATAACGCGGATCGATCCCGGACATGCCTTCGTCCAGATATTCCGTCTGCATTTCCTTGAGATCCGCTTCCTTGTAGCCTTCAACCTCTTCGCCGTCGTACATGCGCAGCTTTTTGATCAGATCCATGCCCTGCTTCTTGCTCTCCTTAAGCCGGGTCAGGATAGAGAATATCGCTGCGGCCCGCAGCGCATGCGGGGCAATATGCACATGCTTCATGTCGCTTTGGGCGATGAGCTTGGCGTAGATTTTTTCCTCTTCGGACACTCTCAGATTATAGGGGACCGGCATGACAATCATGCGGGACTGGAGTGCTTCATTCTTTTTATTGGAGATGAAGGATTTATACTCTGTTTCATTGGTATGGGCAATAATCATTTCATCTGCAGAGATCAGCGCAAACCGGCCGGCCTTGAAGTTCCCTTCCTGGGTCAGTGACAGCAGGTTCCAGAGGAATTTCTCGTCGCACTTGAGCATTTCCTGGAACTCCATCAGCCCGCGGTTGGCCTTGTTCAGCTCCCCGTCGAAGCGGTAGGCGCGCGGATCGGATTCCGAGCCGAATTCGGTAATGGTCGAAAAATCGATGCTGCCCGTCAGATCGGCGATATCCTGCGACTTCGGATCGGACGGACTGAAGGTCCCGATCCCGACACGCTCCTCCTCCGACAACAGCACACGTACCACTTTTACCTGTTCGATGTCGCCGTGATATTCATTTTTGAGCCGCATCTGGCAGGAAGGGCACAAATTGCCTTCGATGCGGACCCCCAGCTCCCGCTCAATCTCCGGGCGCAGCTCCAGCGGAATCAAATGCAGCGGGTCCTCATGCATCGGGCAGCCTTCTATGGCATAGACCGCTCCTTCATCCGTCCGCGAATACTGCTCCAGCCCGCGCTTCAGCAAAGTAACCAGTGTCGATTTGCCCCCGCTGACCGGTCCCATCAGCAGCAATATCCGTTTGCGCACATCCAGCCGCCGGGCGGCGGAATGGAAATACTCCTCCACCAGCTTTTCTACTGCACGGTCAAGTCCAAATATCTCCTGCTCAAAAAACTTATACCTTTTGCGGCCGTTGATGTCCTCTACGCCGTGTGACTTGATCATGTCGTATACGCGGGAATGAGCCGTTTTCGCGGGAGAGGGGTCTTTTTTCAGCAGTTCTATATACTCCTTGAAGGTGCCGCTCCACGCCAAACGGTCGTTCTCAGCCCGATACGAAGCTATACGCTCAAATATATCCATTGCTCGCTGCCTCCTCTTGCGCTCCTACTTGCTCCACCAGCTTAGAAAGTGTATTACATAACTATGCGGTGAGCCTGGAATAGTTGACCTCTTTTTTGCTGTGCTATAATAGAGCAACGCTAAAAAAACCAGGAAAATGCATATACCTTAAAAATAGGGCGCAGGAGTGACAACCATGGCGGTTAAGCATGAAACGGAGCTGTATGCTCCTTTGAAGAGTTTTTTTGAGAAGCAGGGCTATGATATCAAAGGCGAGGTGCGGACCTGCGATCTGGTGGGCCTGCGGGGGAATGAAGAGCAGCCGCTGATTGTGGAGATGAAAAAATCGTTCAACCTCGCCCTGCTGCTGCAGGGGGTTGAACGGCTGCGGCTCAGCCCGAACGTCTACCTCGCGGTAGAACGCGTGCGGGACAAAAAAGGCGCGGTGAACCAGCGCTGGGGCGAGCTTACCGGGCTGTGCCGCCGCCTCGGCCTCGGGCTGGTCACCGTAGTCTTCTACAAGACCAAGGCCCCGCTCGTCGAGGTACTCGCGGAGCCGGGCGACGCGCCGCCGCAGGTCCGCAGCGGCGCAAGACGGCGCGAGCGCCTGCTCTATGAGTTCCGCGAGCGCAGCGGGGACTACAACACCGGCGGCAGCACACGCGTCAAGCTCGTGACGGCCTACCGCGAGAAGGCGCTGCGCGTGGCCCTCGCGCTGCAGGCGGCCGAGGCCGAAGCCGCCGAGGCGGCCGGAAGGCGCGCTGCGCGGAGCGGCGCGCCAGGGGCAGACGCAGCAGCGGCCGGCGCTGCTGCGTCTGCCGGGGGCCCGGCGGCTGCGCCCGGCCGGGCGGAGGCAGCGCGCGGCGTGACCCCCGCCGAGCTGCGCAAGCGAAGCGGCGTGCCCGGCGCCGCCGCGTTCCTGCAGAAGAACTACTACGGGTGGTTCTTCCGGGTGGGGCGCGGCCGCTACACGCTCACGGCCGCCGGAACCGCGGCGCTGATCGAATACGCCGCAATCGCGGAGATCAGCGCGGGCAAGCTGTAGGCTGCTGCGTTTTAATAGCATTCACACTTTTTTGTTCACAGCCTTCCCGTTACAATCTTAGCCCGTTGCGCTTATTTCCCGAGGATTTCATACTTCCGGGAATTGAACAAATAACGGCCGATGGCTCCCGCAACCAGTGCTACCAGAAGGTTCATGCCCACCGAGGACCATTGAATCGACTCGTTGATATCGGCGGGCTGGACCCGGCTGACCGGGCTGACCGTAAGCAGGTTCGCATATTGCTTGAAGGTCTCCGCTGCGGACGTTCCGATGCTCCAGTGCCAGCTGTTCCGGACCACCAGCGCAAATTGAATGCCGACCACCAGGACCATTACAAGAGCTATGCAGAGATGGCTGAGCAACGGTTTGCGCAGTCTTTTGGCAGCGGCAAGCGCCAGTCCCATCACGGCCAGACCGGCAGGAATGCTGCATAGCTTGGACAGCACCAGATAAGCGATGCTTAGAGCCGGGTTGTCCGAATGCATGATCCGCTGGTGATACAGGCCTACCGGATTCACAAACACATCAAGCAAAGAGGGGAGCCACACAAGGATAAGCCCCAGCATAAAAACCGCCGACTTCACACCGAACAATGCCGAGGTTCTAAGGGGCAGCAGATGATTAATCGGCATGGTGCCGGTAAAAAACTCGCGGTAATAATCCAGATAGATGTATACAGGCAGCAGAATGCCGATCACCATGTTCACCAGAAGAAAGACAAAGGACAGATCCTGATCCTGGCTGAACAAAAAATACAGATTCGTAAGCACGCTGATTCCGGTAAATGCCGCGAAGACGGCGCAATGTTTCCGGCATTCCAGTTTGAATTGGTTAAGTTGAACCATGAAGCTCTCTCCCTTATATTTGAAATCATCCGACCAGCTGTTTAAAAATCTCCTCGATAGGCATCCCGTAATCCCGCTGCAGCTCCCCTATTCCTCCGTACAGCTGCACCCGGCCTTCATTAACAACCGCTATATCCGTAAACAGGCTTTCGACATCATGAATGAGATGTGTACTGAGCAGTATGGAGCTTTCCGGGTCAAAATGCTCAAGGATGATCCGCATGATCTTGTCCCTTGTCGAAGGGTCCACAGCTGCCAGCGGCTCGTCCAGAACATACAACTTCGCTTTGCGCGCAAAGACGAGAGAAATACTCACTCGCTCCTGCATTCCCTTGGACAAATTCTTCACCTTCTCATTGGGGTCCAGGCCAAGCTCTTCAATCATGGCGTAAGCCATATCCAGTTGAAAGTCGGCGAAGGAGTTCCGAAAGAACGCGATACACTCCTCTATAGTCATCCAGGGATAAAGAAATTCACGGTCAGGCAAATAAGACACGATCTTTTTGGTATCCAGGCCGGGCCGTCGTCCGCAGACGGTAATAGACCCCCGGTAATCGCGCAGCAAGGATACAATCAGCTTCATCAGCGTAGTTTTCCCCGCCCCATTCGGACCCAGCAATCCTACAATCCTCCCCTTCGGCAGGGTGAGATTCAGATTGTCCAGGGCCACCTTTTTACCATACCTTTTAGTCAGGTTGCTGCACTCCAGCACGTTCTCCATCACTTGCATCTCCTTGGCTGTGTATTCTGCTTTCTGCTTTCTGCTTTCTGCTTTCCATTTTGCACCAGTCCCTCTGTTTCTTTTAGACGCCCCGAACCGTCCAATCCCCGCAGCCTGTGTGAAAATCAAGGCATTGTTCTTCGATTTGTCATAAAATATACCGCCCGCTAACCCGGAGCAGGCCACACAAAAAAGGCGGTCCTCGCGAAGGCCGCCTTCCTTTGGGGGAAGTAGATTCCCCCGCCTTATTCTGTTCAGCAGACTTACTGAAATTCTAGCCGCAAATGATGCGGACAGGAGATCCCGTATTCAGACGGATCATGCGAGTCCCAGAGTCCAAGCGAACACAGATGTTATTCAGCCAATCCCCCCATTTTAAGTTAAAATAAACGTTATAGCGGATTCTGAGTCTGAATCTTCAATAAAACTAGACTTATTCGTAAAATGGCGCCTGCTCTGTCCGTTTGACTCTACAATAGATTGATCCCATTTGCTCCTGCACCACCTACAGCCTTATCACCGGAGACTCCCCGTCGATCTAGTGGAAAAAGGTTAACTAAGTGGATCGTCACTGGTCGTTCTTCACAGGTTAAGTGGAAAAAGTATCACTAATTGGCTCCACACTACCTTTTCCCCGCAGGCTAAGTGGAAAAAGGTCAACTAATCCAGCTCATTTCACCATTGGATGAAGAATATAGCTCAAATAAGTTTACTTTTTCCATTTAAATCTCAAGATTATTGAATTCTGGGAAAAATAAGCTCCCTTTTTCCAACTAGCGTTTGTGAAGAAGCCGGGGAGCAAGCGCTAGTCGGTATGAGGAAATCTAGAGCGGCTGATTCCTCAGCTTTATAGTTTTCGGGATATGGCCAAACTGGCCTTCCCCACTCTAACAACGGTATTTCTGCCGTTATTTATGGTCAAACCAGCCTTCGGCGCTTCAACAACGGCATTTCTGCCGTTATTCGTTACAAATTCGTCCAAAGGTGTTTATCCCCATCTTCCCGCATAATTTATCCACTATGAAGAAGTAATTATAGTTACCGGTGTATTAACAAAATTACCCTGGCGAGTGAATAACAACACAGAGTTTACGGCCGCAAGGATCCCCCGCCGCTCCAAAATCAACGGGGCATGCTGACGACGGATCGTTGTATGACAGGCAGGCTTAGCATCCTTTGGCTTGTTAGAGCTCATATTGTTATGCCACATGCACAACGCCCGCCCAGAAGTCAGTTTGGACATGGATTGTGGGCCGTATGATTATGGTGTGGGTCCTTCTGCGGACACGATGAGCTTCCTTCACGATCGATCCGCAGCCGTTGCGGACTGGAAAGCCGTTATTGAACGAAGATTCGTCCATTCCGCGGGACGGACTGAGATGCCTCTATTTGTCCCTTTCCCCTTTATTCCAGGCTCCATCGAACGATATAACGGCTCCTGAGTCCGTAACTGCTGAAAAAGTAAGGTTTTTGGCAAAATAAGGTCCCCTCAGTCCGCTTCCGTCCGCGGATGGAGCTCAATCCTCCTGTGGAGCCCAACCCTCCTGCATCGCTTATATCCTCTGAGGCCTCCAAGATATCCACACTTTTTTACACTATATAGTTCCCTATCCACTATCCAACGAGAAAAAAGCCCTTTTCAGGGCTTTAACAAAAAGCGCCACGCTCAGCTCCGTGCCGTAAACTCCGTCACGGCCTCGCTCATCAGATTCATGCCCAGCAGCAGCTCATCCCTGCCCGGATGGCTGAAGTTAAGGCGGATGCGTCCGCTTCCTCCGCTCACACTGCACAGCGGGCCGGGCAAAAATGCCACGCCCTTGGCCAGCGAGGCCTTCAGCAGCGCCATCGCATCCAGGCCCTCCGGCAGCGTTACCCACAGGAACATGCCGCCAGCCGGCAGACAATAGCTGCTGCTCTTCCAGGCCGGGCGCTTCAGAAGCTCTGCCATCAGCTTCAGCCGGGTATTGTACTCCCGGTTGAGGAGCGCGATATGCTCACGCAGATCAAAGGCCGTCACATCCAGCAGATGATGCAGCAGCCGCTGGTTGAGTGAGCTGGATTGCCAATCGGCCATCTGCTTCGCGGCAGCCATCATCCCGATCAGCTCACGGCTGCCCGCCGCCCAGCCCGTCCGCAGCGCAGGTGCGACCGTTTTGCTGAAGGAGCCAATGTAGAGCACATGTCCGCCCTCGCTGACATTCTCCAGCGCATACAGAGACGGATACTTCACGGAAGGATGCTCCGTGTACCTTTGAAAATGCAGATCGCCATAAGAGTCATCCTCGACAATCAGCAGATTGTGCGTGGTACACAGCTCCAGCACTTCCTTGCGTCTGGCCAGACTCCAGAGAATTCCGCTCGGATTCGTGAAGCTCGGCGTAGCAAACAGCATCTTGGGCCGGTGCAGGCGGATCTGGGTACGCAGATGCTCCGGCAGCAGACCGTCCTGATCGCCCTTGACCGGAATAATCACGGCACCCTGCATCCGCAAGGCCTGCAGAATACCCGGAGAAGTCGGATTCTCCACCAGCACACGGTCTCCGGGATCAATATAGACCCTGGACAACAGATCTATCGCTTGTTGACTTCCCGTTGTCAGCAGAACCCCGCCTGCGGCAACCGCCACCCCTTTGGCCTTCAGCCAGTCCCCGGTCAGCCATTCGCGAAGAGGCCCATACCCCTCAGGATCACCATATTGCAGCGCCCCGGCGTCTGCCGAGATCACTGTGGAAGCCGTTTCAGCCAGTAGAGACAATGGAAACAATTCTTCGGCCGGCAGCTCTTCAGCCAGTGAAATCAGCGTCCCCCTGCGCGTCTCTGTACGTATGCTCAGCAGCGTTGAAGAGTGCAATGTATGTGCGCGGGCAGAAAACTCATATTTCATATGATCCCCCCTTCTCCCTGGTACCAAGAATATTCCTTTACAGGCTGCATTATGTCGTTATGCTGGGGCTATGCGTACATTTGCTTGTTTTGTCTGGAGAAAAGCGCGAACTTTTCAATCGCTTGCGCTCTTGTAGACACCTCCAGCTTCACATAAATCTTCCGCAGATAATTATCGATGGAACGGCGGCTGACTTCGATTTCTAGAGCGATTTTATCGTATGTAATTCCCTGAACGATCCGTTCCATAATGAACATTTCGGTCTGGGTCAACTGCAGTACCCCATCCAGCCCGCGCGACGAAGCAACCGGACGGAAACCGTCTTGGGCCCATTCCAGCGGAATGGACAAAAAACCTTCACGTAGCCCGCTGATCATCTGCAGCAGCTGACGCGGAGATGCTCCCTTGGAGAGCACACCGCTGGCCCCAAGCTCGATGAGCGGCTGGAACAGCTCCTTGTCCTCTTCCTCGGTCATAATGATGAAATGGGTGCTTTTTGAGCTTTGCTTCATCTCTACCAGCGCACCCTCGACATTGCCTTCCGGCATCTGATAATCCGTCAGCACCAGATCTGGCTGCTGTTGCTGTACCGTGTGGACGCCCTCGCTCCAGTTGGAGAACATCCCCACCACCTCAATCTCCTTGCTTTCCTCCAGAATCAATTTTGTACCCAGCATACTTGTGGGATGACATCCCACGATGATCACCCGCCACACCTTCATCATTAATGCCCAGACCTCCTGCTATCTATGTATTTACCCAGAAAGGGAAGCGCTATAGCGTTTCCTGTCAGTACGCATGCAAGGCTCAGGATGACTTGTCAATTTTGCCTTCTTTTCCCTTGAATACGTCCATCAGAACTTCCAATCTATAGAAATTGTATCGTAGTAGTTAAATAGAGCGCAATTAATTTTTCACGTTGATATAAGTCTTTTCACTTTTGCGAATATTATAAAAGTCTGATAGAATGAGAACTTGAAAAAAATTTGCCTGAGGTGATATTAAATGCAACCGCTAGCGGAATCGACACCGGTACACTCGCGCCGCACTTCAGCGAGAAACGGATCTTCCGTAAAATGGTTTTTACTGTTCTGGATAGTGATGATCGGGCTCGGCTTTTACGCCGTGTACAGCTACACCAACCATCTTAAGGAGCAAGTGCTAAGCTCGCTTAGCACCCAGAGCCAGCAGCAGCTTACCGTTTTGAAGACCGATTACGAGTCGCGAATTGGCGTCCTCTCCCAGCAAGTCAAGGAATTGCAGAGCACCGTGGACACCTTTAACGAACTTCTTACCTTTACCAAAGATAATGCCAGCAACAAAACAGATAACAGCAACAAGCTGTACACCCAACTGAACGAGGTCCGCAAACAGCTGGCAGCGCTGCAAAAAGAAATGGATCTGCTGAAATGATGACGCCGGTTAAACGAGTCAACCGTTTTTTTATGCTGCTGACCGCGCCGTTTCTTGGCCTGCTGCTCTGCCTATGGTGGTACCAGCCGCCGCTTGATCTGAATTTGGATGTTGGGCAATTCGCTGCGGAGCCCGGACCGATCAAGGAGACAGCTGAGCTGCAGAGTGCGCTTACTACAGCCCAGGCCGCGGCCTCTTACACCATCCATTCCATCAGTGCCAGCGCGAAGCTGTACAATCAGACGACCAATGCCATGAATGCGCTGGTCCAAATGGCGAAGACCCAGGCCGCGCGTCCGGAACTGATCTATAACCGCCGGATCAGCTCCAGATTGGGCATTCCCGCCGATGTCGCGAGAAGCGACCGGATAACCATTGAACTCTACCGGCTAAATCCCGGCAATTATACAGCTTACGCAATGAAAATAAAATTGAAGGACCCGTCCGCCATGAAAATGAGTCTGGCTGGAGACGGCAAAGGCGGAGCCGAAACGACGCTGCAGGCCGCGAACCGCTACGGCGCAACTGCCGGCATCAATGCAGGCGGGTTCGCCGACAGGGCCGGCAAGCGCTACCCGCTCTCCACAACCGTTATCGGCGGGGAGTATCTGTATGGCTTCGAATCCACCTACAAGGATCTCAGCTTCGTTGGTCTGAACGCTTCCGGCCAGCTGATCGGCGGTAAATTCTACAGCCGGACACAGCTGGACCAGCTGCAGCCGGTTTTCGGAGCCACCTTTGTGCCGGTCCTGCTGAAGAACAGCGTCAAAGTGCCCATCCCGGCCAAATGGCAGCTGTCCCCGAAGCGTGCTCCCCGTACGGTGATCGGCAAGTACAAAGACGATCAGCTGCTGGTAATGGTGGCAGACGGATATAACGAAAACGGCAACTCCGGGGCAACTCTGGAAGAGCTTCAGAACAAACTGTCGAATATGGGCGTCATTGACGCATACAATCTGGATGGCGGCGGGTCCTCCTCTTTGATTTTCAACGGACGGGTCATCAATAAGCCTTCAGATGGGAATCTGCGCAAGGTCCCTACCAATTTTCTCTTTTTTAAATAATCATTATGTATAGTCTATGCGGTAAATCACATTTTCATTTATTTTTGGAAGACCTCGGGGTATAATCAGGGAAACGAATACAGTCACTCATGGAGGTGCACGCATGTCGTTTTCCCTTACCTTTTGGATTATCTCCCTTGTGTTCCTGTTGTTTCTGGCTGGTATCCTTACCGCTGCGTACAACGATGACCAGACCAAGGGCCTGTAGAAGCCGCAGACAGTAACTAAGCCCACCCTTATATTTCAAACAAAGAGCGCCACACAAATGTGCGGCGCTCTTTGTTCTGGGCAGTAGAAGGATGTAAAGGCTCACATAGCTGTTCATCCTTCTTCCCTTAAGTGAATGGTTACCGCCCTATGGCACAGCAGTCGCCGCTTGGCTGCAGCCCACTTTTCGTACAAAAGTCTGGAATCGGTAATCCGCCAAGAGGGCGCAGGTTTGTTGCCTTTCCTATGTACAATTGCCACTTGCGCACGTTCTCTTGGAAAACCTGATCTGATCTGATTAGGCGTGTCTTGACAATTGGGTCATTTCAGTCAGGCAGTCCGCACAAATATAACGGTCTTTATATTCGCTTACGCCTTCCATCGATCCGCAAAAAACACATTTCGGACGGTAACGCTCAAGAATGATATGATCGCCCTGCACCAGAATTTCTACAGGATCACCTTCATTCATTTGGTATCTTTTACGCAGGGACTTAGGCAGAACAATTCTACCCAGCTGATCTACTTTTCGAACTACGCCAGCAGGTTTCATATTTAACTTACACTCTCCTGTTCAACAAAAAATTAGTATCTACTACTTATTTCGGCACTATTCTTCTATTTCGTTACCTAAATGTCGAATCCTGCTGAAGAAATTAAAAAAATATGTTTACTTTTAGAATAGTTGCGGGAAATTCAGCTGCCGGAGCGCTTCATACACAATAATTGCCGCAGAGTTGGATAAGTTCAGGGACCTAACCGCCTCACTCATCGGCATGCGCATTACAGTTTCTTTGCCGGCTTCGAGAATTTCAGCGGACAAGCCCTTGGTTTCTTTGCCAAAAACAAAAAAATCCCCATCCCGGAACGTGAAATCGGTATAGCGCTTGTCCGCCTTCGTTGTTGCATAGAAGAACCGGCCTTCCGCATACTTTTCCAGCACTTCCCCAAAGGAATCATGATATTCAATGTGTACGGCATGCCAATAATCCAGACCGGCACGCTTCAGTGTAGCATCGTCTGTACGGAAGCCCAGCGGGCGGACCAGATGAAGATGGGTGCCTGTTGCTGCACAGGTGCGGGCGATATTGCCGGTGTTGGCCGGAATCTCCGGTTCCACCAGCACAATGTGTAATGCCATAATGTAGTGAACTTCCTCTCTGCAGGCTATTCAGCCCGTTGATGTTGTAGGAGGCATGGCGGTCAGCATATAAAGCCTTAAATTTACAGAAAACCTTCCGCCAACAGGCGGAAGGCTCGAAATTTGCATTCATTAACCTTGAGTTTGCTGGAAATGCTTCATGAAATCAGACAGCGCCTTAATGCTCTCATAAGGGACCGCATTGTAGATGGAAGCACGCAAGCCTCCCACACTGCGATGGCCCTTCAGCCCCACAAAACCTTCCTGCTCGGCTGCTTTGACAAATTGCTTCTCCAGCTCTTCCGACTGCATCCGGAAGGTCACGTTCATAATGGAACGGCTGCCTGCTTCCGCAACTCCGCGGTAGAAACCGCCGCTGCCATCGATATGATCATACAGCAGAGCTGCTTTGTCGCGGTTCTTAACTTCAATGCCGGCCAGTCCGCCTTGCTCCTCAATCCATTTTAACACTTCGTTAACCATATATACAGAGAAGGATGGCGGCGTATTGTACAGAGAGTTGTTCTTCAGATGCGTATCGTAACGCAGAATCGTCGGAATATTGGAAGGCGACTTGGCGATCAGCTCTTCCTTGACAATCACGACAGTAACACCGGAAGGTCCCAGATTCTTCTGCGCCCCGGCATAGATCAGCTCGAATTGATTCACATCAAAGGAACGGCTGAGAATGTCGCTGGACATATCCGCGATCAGCGGAATGGAACCGGCATCCGGATACTCCGCAAATTGTGTTCCTTCGATAGTCTCATTCGAGGTAACATGCAGATATGCCGCATTGTCCGCAGCCTTGATGCTGCTCAGCTCGGGAATGGCCAGGAACTTCTTGTCTTCGGAAGATGCTGCGGCATGTGCGCCTCCAACCAGCTTCGCTTCCTTAAATGCCTTCTCTGCCCAGCTTCCCGTCATGACATAGCTGCCGACCTTGCCTTCAGTGACAAAGTTCATCGGGATCATGGCGAACTGTGTGCTTGCTCCGCCTTGAATGAACAGAACCTTGTAGCCTTGAGGATTGCCGAGGAGCGAAAGCAGACGTTCCTGCGCTTCATTATGCACGGATTCGTATATTGCCCCACGGTGCGACATCTCCATAATGGACATTCCGCTTTCCCGGAAATCGACAAACTCCGCCTGTGCGCGTTCAAGTACTGTCAGCGGCAATGCCGCCGGACCTGCATTAAAATTGTATGCTCTCTTGCTCAAAATTGCTCCCCACCCTTTCTCTCCTATGAATATGGATATCGATATGATAGCAGTAATCACACACACCAGCAAGTATAATTATTCACATAAGAGGTAAGATCGGGGTCCTTCACAAGGTAAAAAACTGATAGCTGCGGCTCCAATGCTTGCTGTGACGCGGTAAAATGCTGATGTTCACAAAAACCTCGGGAGAAATTACATGTTTTTCTCCCCACAGCGCCATCCGCTCTGCGGCAAAATCCCCGCTCTCCCTCACACCGGCTCCGCTTGGCTTATGCCGCAGCTCCCAAAAACACCCATCATCCATTTTATTCCAGATGCCCAGCTTGCAGTAAAACGGCCGTTCAGGCTCCGCCTTCCATGTGAGGGAATTGCCGGATACCGCCAGCAGATCCGCTGTATAAAACGATTCGGGGTCTTCCACCCTTAGTCCGGCTGGGATTCCCAGTTCATAGTCCGGGCCGACGCTTGCACCGTTAATCCCTACAAAGTTATGAATGTATTCTTCTGTATGCAGCGGCTTGTCGCCCATGTTCTCAAGCAAGTAGGAAATATTCAGCCGGTCTTCGAGCAGCGTAATCTTTTTAGTTAATCGTATGCTGTATCCGCGGCACTCCATCGGCTGAACCGTATAGGTGACCGACTGTGCACTGCGCTCCTCTTCAATTTTGAACGGAATAAGCGGATAGTTTCCGAAAAAGTCATAGGGCTCATCGCTTACCTTCTGAAGCAGCCCAACTCCCAGCTTTGGGAACCACTCCCCGGCCGCTGCTTCCTCATAGCCAATTGCCCGGGAAATGCCGAACTCATTGCACAGCCCCATCCCTCCGCTGCCATGACCTGGAACCAGGCTTTCCGGCACACAGTATGTATGCCCTCCCTCAAGCAAAGTCACCCCTGTAATAAATCCGGTCCAGTCAAAACGGGTACCGCTGTACTCTCCGACATCCGCTATATCTATTTGAAGTATGCCGTTTGAGAGACTGTAAGCCATTTTCAATCCTTCCTTTCCATATCTATATAGAGTGAACTTAAGATCTTTACATTAGGGACTTCGTCGGGACTACGGAGAATGTTTGGACTTCCGGCCGCTGTTGTCTGCAGATTTCTTGATTTGTACCGCTGTTCGCGGTGGAAATCCGCAGACAAAGGCGGACGCATTCGCTCCTACAGTTCCAAACTTCCCCTCCATCCCTTTTCCCTTTTGTTCGTTTTTCAGGTTCACTTTATATAGCAGTATTTATTCAACCCTCACTTATTAAACCATTCATTCTGCCGGAAAGCATCTCATATCATGACAATGGTTTCAAGTCCAGTGAAAAAGCGCCCGCCGCCGTAAATCCGGCTAAGCTGGCGCTCCCCTCATGATATTTCAGCTGCTATGCCAGCACCACCTGCAGGAGATGGAACCCTTCTTCCGGCAAGGCGGCCAGCACGCTGCGGGGAATCAAAACACCCTCTGAGACGCGCTGAAGCGTCACCTCAGCGCCGTTCAGCGTAACGGAATGGATCTGGTAGTCTCCGTACTCAGCGCCGCTTGCAGCGGTGTAGACAACGTCCAGCCCGCGCTCCGCAAAAATGGTCCGTATCGATGCTTTCCCGTCCTGGTCAAACTGGTCTTTCATCAGCTTAGGCTGAAGCAAGAGATCCCCGAGTTTTCCTTTGACCCCGAATACTTCGGTAACCATGGTCAGCAGCAGCCAGCTCGCCGAGCCGGTCAGATACGTATACATGCCTCTGCCTTGCTCATTAATGTACTCCGGAATGCCGGGATACATCCGGCTGAGCTCGAAGTTTACGCTCAGGCTGTACAGTGAATCCAGCACCTTGCGCCCTTCTTTTACATAACCGCGCTTATACAGTGCATTTCCGTACATCACGGTCATATGGCTGAACATAGCCCCATTCTCTTTATGACCAAAGGCAAACCCGAATGCGCGGCCCAAATTCTGCTGGATGCCGCCAAAATCCGTATTCAGCCGGTACCCGATTTTCCCATCATACAGATTACGCTCCACCGCTGCGATGATCTGCGGAATCTGCTCAGGAGCGGCAGCATGGCCGAGGAGCGGAAACACTTGGCCTGTCAGCGTCATCCGGATGTTGCCGCCGGCTTCTCCTTCCACACGTTCCCCGTCATTATTGTAATAGCCGTTGAACCAGCCGTCTCCCTGATTGCCCTGTATCCACTCGTTCCGGCGCAAATGATCAACAAGCCACTCGGCCTTCCGGGCCAGATCATCCGCTATCCTGTCCAGCGTAAGCTCCGAACGGACGCCGCTTACCTTGTTCGGTGCAGCAGCATAATAACGGTCCAGCAGTCCCCGCTTGGCGGCTACGGACTCATAATCCACAGCATCATGTAATGAATCCAGCAGCAGCGTCATTTCTTCCGCCAGTTCCAGCGTTTCAAGCCCTTTGCGCTCTTTCAGTATGCGCAGCAGCCGGGAGAGGTCCAGCAGATTGCTGGCATAGAAAGAGGTGAAGGTGACACTTTCACCACGCTGTGACGCCATATCCAGACCGTCATTCCAGTCTGCGCCTTCCAGCAGAATATTGTTGTGTTCCCCTACGTTGAAGAACGGAACAAGGTTTTGCAGCAGAATATGCTCCAGAATGGTTCCCGTATAAGACGCTCCGTCCGCTGTTTGCAGAGTGCTGCCTGCGGACGCATCCCAGGAAGCGTCCCGCTCCCGGCAGCGGGCCATAAAGGAATCCCGGAAGTAGCTCTGCTGCTCAAGCAGAAAGTCCAGATCCCCGCTCCGGTCCAGATACAGCATGGTGGTGAGGAACGGCCACGCCCCGTGGTCCATCCACACGCGCGGAATATTGTTGCGGTCGGCGATGAACTCGCCCGGCTGCTGGCCGATAATCGTCGCATTGCTGCCGTCGATTCGGACCCCGGCATAGTTATTCAGCAGCAGACTGCGCACATCTCCCGGTTCCATGATCAGCAGCGCCAGGCAGTCCTGCCAAAGGTCCCGCCAGCCGCGGCCGCCACGGCCGTAGTCATGGTACGGCAAAAAGGAATTGCCATACAGTCTGCGCAGCACCGGCTGCAGGGTAACCCATTTCATCCATTGGTCCGCCACCGGGTCACTAGTATGAAATTCCACTGTGTTCACCTTGTCGGCCCAGAACGATTTGTTCTCCCGGAGCATGGCGTCAAAAGCTCTGACAGAACCGTATTTGTCCATCAGCGCAGCAACATCGATTCTTTCATCACCGATCGCCAGCACAAGCACATATGAAATGCTGTGGCCCGGCTGCAAAGCTGCCGCAGCAAACCGCAGTCCGCCAAGCGCCTCATAACCTTCCCTATGTACACCGCCGCCTGCGCCGGTTTGCGGTTCCCGGTTCAAAACTACCGCTTCCGGCCAATCCAGACTTCCGCCTTCACCAATGAATTTCTCCTGTACCGGAAAGAAACCGGTTGGCTTCCCGCCGCCTTCTGCGGCCCCAAACACACCATATGAGGTGTGATTCACCCGGTGTCCGCGCTCATCGAAGGATAGCGCCGGCTGCACTTCAACCCCATGCGCAGAGGTATAGATCCGGTTCAGCAGCGAGGTGACATGCCGGTGGTCCCGCAGATCATCTGCTGAACGCGCATAGAGCGGAACCGCTGCTGTAGGCGTCACAGTCAATTCCTCAGCAGAGATATTGGTAAGCACAACCTTCATAAGCTCTACCTTATCGTTGCCTGCGGGTACAAAACTGGTGATTTCCGCCTTGATGCCAAACTCCCGGCTCTCACGGGTTACACGGTGCCACAGCAAACCCGCCTCCAGTTCTGAATCTTCAGCCTCTTCACCATACATACCGGCATTTTGCCGGGCGGAGTTCCCTGCTGCCGACCAGGCCCCTTTGCCGTCCACATACACCCAGAAGTTGCGGGAGGCCCGGGAGTTATGCAGATCTTCCACAGACAAGGGCGGAGTAAGAAATGTATTATGGCCTGAAGTGACTTGACCATGGAGCTTCGGACTGACAGAAGACATCATTCCCCCCTCATTGACCAGAGGAAAATATAAAAAACTGCTCCGGTCAGGCTGCTTAAGACGGAAATCCCCGTTGCTTCCGGTAAAAACCCATCCTGTTTTCGACTGATTCATTGTGTTCATCCTCTCTATTGCTCCTATTTTATTGCTCATATCCCCTTGCTCATTACTCCATTACTCATACTTTACTGTTCGCACTTTACTGTTCATACTCTATTGCTCATACTCTATTGCTCATAGGCAAACTATATTGAGGTTAACCTAAGCAAGTTAAAACGGCAGACCGTTACGTCAAAACATAACAGAAACCGGTTTCGGTTTTTATTATTACACCGTTGCATTTTTTTGTAAAGATTTTTCTGAAGCACCGTAAGGGAAAACAAAAAAACCTTGGAACAAGCCGATTTCATAGCAAACCAAACGCTAATAAAAGCTGATTCTAAGGTGTAATTTCAACGAAACCACTTTCGTAAATATCCAAATTCAGCATAGAAAATGATTATTTCCTTATAATTTTCACTTCTAAAATAGTTTATCCGCAAAAAGGAAAGCGCTCTCCAATTTGAAAAACTGAAATCTCAGTCATTATTGCAGTATGTTGCCGAAACTTTTTCGTAAGATCCAGATATATTTTCTTCTATAATAACTAGTGCGCTGCGCCAATTCACATTCTGCTGTATTTCGTGCAATAGAATTATTAGTTCTCTGCGCTAATTCACATTCTATTGTATTTCGTGCAATAGTTTTACGGATTTTGAGTCAAAATCAGCTATTCTAGGGATTTCTAATGTACAAAATACAGTAGATTGAGTTTTTTGATCGATTTACGGATCATCTGCTGCACATAATGCAATAGATATCCATGTCGCTTTTTTGCGGCACTTCACTTCAGACGATGAAATTTCGGAGATGTGCCCTCAATTCGGCTTCGCCAAATACGAGGCTTCCATAACAATGTACCCGGCTCGGACATCGTTATTTCAGGATAGAATGCGAGTTCTGACCTAATTGAAAAGAGATTCGCACTGGTATCGGCATCGGCATCGGTAGCATCCGCATCGGCGCCCGCATCCGCGCCCGCGTCTGCATCGGCGTCTAATTCACCCGCTGAAGTTCGCTTCCAACTTTTTCAAGTTCAAGATTTTACTGAACAATGCATAGATACCAAAGCAGAAGCTCCTTGCCTCTGCCAGACGAATCCCAGAGGCCGCTGGCTCCTTCACAGCGCCCTTCAACTTCATCCTTCACAAAGGTACCACTGTACCGCTGCAAAGCCCGGAGAAAGGCACACAGCACAAAACACAGCACAAAAAAAGAAGCCCCCGGTTTCCCGGAGGCCTCTAGATTTATTCGGATGATTAAGCGATCTTATACATCAAAGTACAGGGAATATTCATGCGGATGAACACGAATGGCAACCGCTTGAGCTTCGGAACGTTTCAGAGCGATGTAGTTATCGATGAAGTCCTTAGTGAATACGCCGCCCTCTGTAAGGAATTCGTAGTCAGCTTCCAAGGAATCCAGCGCTTCTTCCAGTGTGCCTGGAACGCTGCGGATTTTCTCTTTGTCTTCATCGGCCAATTCGTAGATGTTCTTGTCCAGAGGACCATAACCCAATTCAACAGGGTTGATCTTCTTCTTGATTCCATCCAGACCTGCCATCAGCATTGCGGAGAATGCCAGGTAAGGGTTGGCAGTGGAGTCCGGTGTGCGGAACTCAATGCGACAGCCCTTAGGTGTCACAGCAGCTACCGGGATACGAACTGCAGCGGAGCGGTTACCTTTGGAGAATACCAGGTTAACCGGTGCTTCGTAGCCAGGAACCAGACGTTTGAACGAGTTCGTGCTTGGGTTGGTCAGTGCGATCAGTGCCGGAGCATGATACAGGATACCGCCAATGTAGTTCAAAGCCATTTCACTCAGGTTGGCATAAGCGCCTTTTTCGTAGAACAAAGGGGAATCGCCGTTAAAAATGGATTGGTGAACGTGCATACCGCTGCCATTGTCGCCGAACAGCGGTTTTGGCATGAAGGTTGCCACTTTGCCGTATTGGCGTGCAGTGTTTTGCACAATATATTTGTAAGTCAGGAGATTGTCGGCTGTTTTCTTCAGCGTGTCAAAACGGAAGTTGATTTCCGCCTGGCCTGCAGTTGCCACTTCATGGTGATGGCGTTCGATTTCGAGGCCTGCTTCACTAAGCAAACGGCACATTTCGCTACGGATATCCTGTTGGGAATCCACTGGTGCTACCGGCACGTAGCCGCCTTTAACGCCTACTTTGAATGCCAGGTTGCCGCCTTCGTCTTTGCGGTTGGTGTTCCATACCGCTTCTTCGGAATCTACGAAGTAGGAGGAGCTGTTCATTCCGCTCTCATAACGCACATCATCAAAGATGAAGAACTCGGACTCAGGTGCGAAGAATGCTGCTGTACCTACACCGCTTGCTTGCAGGAACTCTTCTGCTTTTACTGCGATACCACGCGGGTCGCGCTCGTAACGTTCGCCATCAGGTGTGAAAATGTCGCACATGATGTTAAGCGTTGGATGAGCTGTAAAAGGATCGATGTATATAGTGCCAGGATCGGGCATCATAACCATGTCTGATTCTTCAATCCCACGGAAACCTGTAATGGAAGAACCGTCAAATGCAACACCGTTCACAAATGTTTCTTCATCAACAGCAGAAGCTGGAAGTGAGATATGGTGAGCACGTCCACCCAAATCTACAAAACGAAAATCCACCCATTCGATATTGTTCTCTTTGATCGTCTGCAACACTTTTTCAACCGACATGAATTAATTCCTCCCCAAGTTCCGAACATTAGGCCGCTCACAGTATCAAATGTTCTTGTTTTTAATTTTTTTGCTGTCGTCATTATAAATCCCAAACCTAACATCGTCAATGCTTATGTCAGGTATTTCTTGCAACAATGTAAGATATTCTGACGCTTTGGTGAAAAATGCACACCTTGTGCAACCGCCTGTTATGCTCACTCCGGCATACAAAAAAACAGTCCTCTTTCCCGTCCGGAAGCGGGATGGAGGACTGCCCAAAAAAGGGACGGAGGACTGCCCGGATGCCTTGCTTGCCGCAGCTCTTAAAGGGCGGGAGCTGCCTCAAGCGAATTGGAGAATCTGCGCCCGACAAGCGGTGCCAGCTTCTCCAGATCTCTCAGAAGCTTATCAAACTGCTCAGGGAACAGAGACTGCACGCCATCTCCCGTCATGGAGTTGTCCGGGTCGGTATGCATCTCGATAATCAGACCATTGGCTCCCGCCGCAACCGAAGCCTTGGCCATCGGCTCAACCAGCTCACGCCGGCCTGTGCCATGACTTGGATCGGAAATGACTGGAAGGTGGCTCAGGTTCTGAAGCACAGGAATTGCTGACAGGTCAAGCGTATTGCGTGTGTATGTTTCGAATGTTCGGATTCCGCGTTCGCAGAGCATGACATCGCGGTTGCCTCCGGCCAGAATGTATTCCGCCGCATTCAGCAGCTCATCGTAAGTCGCGCTGAAGCCGCGCTTCAGCAGCACAGGCCGCCCGCAGGTGCCCAGCTTGCGCAGCAGGTCAAAGTTCTGCATATTGCGTGTGCCGACCTGAAGAATATCCGCATGCTCCGCACAAATATCAACATACTCCGGTGTCATTACCTCCGTGATCGTCAAGAGGCCATGGCGTTTACCCGCTTCCGCCATCATCGTGAGGCCTTCCACGCCTACACCCTGGAAGCTGTAAGGACCCGTCCGCGGCTTGAAGGCTCCGCCGCGCAGCACCTGGCCGCCGGAAGCCTTGACCAGACGGGCAATCTCATCGATCTGTTCAGGGGATTCCACGGCGCAGGGCCCGCCCATGATCACCAGATTCTCGCCGCCGATTTTTACACCGCGGATATCAATAACCGTATCCTCCGGGTGGAAGTCACGGCTCGCGAGTTTGTAAGACTTGGAGATCTTCACTACGTTCTCCACGCCTTTCATCTGCCGCAGATGCTCGGCCAGCTTTGGAGTGACTCCGCCCACCAGACCAATCACCGTATGATCCGCACCGCGCGAGAGATGGACCTGCAGGCCTTCCTTTTCAATAACAGCGATAATTTCGTTAACCTGCTCCTGCGGTGTTTGATTGGATGTAATGACGATCATATGATAGCTCCCCTTTTTGGACAAATATTCTTAAATCGGCTATAAATACAACAAAAACACTATTTCGCTACGACGCGTGTACGCTTTTAAGCGCTAAAGTAATTTTAACTCATTCACCCGTATTAGTCAATCCGAAATCAGCCGTATTGTCTGCTTTATGTCCATATTATGGCGGCGCCTCTCTGTTTTCCCTCTAATTCCCTCAGGTAACTTCAGGGTACATTTCCGGATTCCGCCATAGCAAAAAAAGCACGCAGCTCCCAAAAACCGGAAGGCGCGTGCTTTCTACTTAAGGTATAAGTCCGCATGGAAAATCTGATCAGGTAGTGCTTGCGCTCTTGTTCTTCACTGGAGGCAGCAGCTTCGACATGTTCACGGTACGCTTGATCTCCCAGGTCTCAGGGAGGGCGGGATCGTACTGCTCCAGGTAGCTGATGACTTCCTTGGTAATCGGCGTAGGCGTAGATGCCCCGGAGGTTACCCCGACCTTGGTAATTCCCTGCAGCCATTCCGTCTTCAGCTCCGACAGATCGGCAATACGGTGTGCAGGCACACCGGCAATTTCCTCCGACACCTGGGCCAGACGGTTCGAGTTGTTGCTGCGCGGATCGCCGACAACAATGACCAGATCACACTGACCGGCCTGCTCCGCGACCGCTTCCTGGCGCACTTGGGTAGCCATGCAAATCTCGTTATGCACCTCTGCACCGGGGAAAGCTTCCAGCAGCTTCTTCATAATATGCTTGATATCCCACTGGCTCATGGTAGTCTGGTTCGTAATGACGATCCGCGAAGAGGGAATGGACAATCCGGCAATTTCCTCTTCCTTCTCGATCAGATGAACATGCTCAGGCGCAATCCCCACGGCGCCCTCAGGCTCCGGATGGCCTTTCTTGCCGATATAGATAATCTCGCAGCCTTCGGCGACCTTTTCCTTGATAAGGTCATGTGTCTTCGTTACATCCGGGCAGGTGGCATCGACTGTGGTCAGTCCTTTGGCCCGGGCCAGACGGCGAACCTCCGGCGATACGCCATGGGCGGTAAAAATCACCGTACCGCTGTCCACTTTATCCAAAATATCAAGACGGTTGTGGCCGTCCAGCGTAATAATTCCATCGTCCTCAAACGAGTTGGTAACATGGCTGTTGTGCACAATCATGCCCAGTATATAAATCGGCCGGGGCAAATCAAGATTTTGCGCGGCCTGCCGGGCCATCACCATGGCATCGACGACGCCATAGCAATAACCCCGGGGAGAAATTTTGATGACTTCCATGAATTCACCGGCTTTCTGCTGTCGTAGACTGCTGTAATAGGACCTGCCTAATTATACCCTATTCCAGCGGCGGAGCAAAGAGAAGCGGTAGCCAGATGACAAAAGTCGTCCCCTCGCCCTGGCGCGTAACCACCTCGACCGAACCTCCATGCTCATCAATAATCCACTTGGCAATCGACAGCCCGAGGCCGATTCCTTCCGTAATTCCTCTCGATTCATCAGCGCGGTAAAAACGGTCAAAGATATGCGGAACCTCGTCCTTATCCATTCCGATGCCGGTATCGGAGATGCGGATTCCCACCTGGTTCTGATAAAACACAGCGTCCATCGCAACCTCACCGGAAGGAGTGTATTTGAAGGCATTATCAATAAAAATAAATAACATTTGCTGCAGATAATCCTTGTTGCCAACAATATATTTGCCGTTCAAATGTCCGAGATTTCCTACGGACCATTCCGCCTGCCGCGGCAGGAAGGACGCTCTGCGGGCCACTTCGGTCATCATCGGCTCCAGGGCTACCGGTTCAATATCAAACGTCCGGCCGGTATCGGCCCGGGCGAGCGACAGCATATCAGACACCAGGCGGCTCATGCGTTTGGATTCATCGGCGATATCCTTGACCGATTCAATCGAGAGCTGGCGGATCTCCGCTTCTGTCATCCGGCTCTCATCAGGGTTCATTTCCCATATTTTTTGCAGCAGATCAATATTCCCGCGGATGGTTGTAAGCGGTGTCCGCAGCTCATGCGAAGCATCGGACACAAAGCGGCGCTGAGTGGCATAAGAATCCTCAAGCTCTGTATAAAAGCCTTCCATCCGCCCAAGCATGCTGTTGACGGTCTGAATCAGCCGTCCAATCTCATCCTGCGGTCCATCATATACAATCCGCGAGCTGAGGTCGGTTCCCGTCTGAATTCCGTTGGCCGCTTCAATAACCTTGCCGATCGGGCTCATCGCCTTGCGGGCCAGGAACAGGCCGAAGGTGAATGCCGCGATCAGAGTGGCGAAGGAGCCGACGATCAGGATGTTCTTCAGCCTTAGCATTAACCGGTCCTGTTCACCTGTATAGGCAGCCATTTGCAGTACTGCAGCAGGGTTACCGTCGTAACCCGGAATATCGACCGGCCTCTGATAGATTAGAAATGGATTTCCATCATAGCTTGCCCGGACAAAGCCCTGCTGGCTTACAATAGTCTCCTGCTCCGGAACATTAAACCGCAAATTGAATGTCTTCATATTATTATTGGGAATAATCTTGTCAATATCATAAATATACATCTGCGCAAACAGGTTTTGTCCTTCAAGATTTCCGCCTACGAATATATTTGAAGACCCGTCTAAATACGTAACAGGTTGCAGTACTATCTGGCTTGCCTGATTTTTGAGCCGGTCCTTTATATCACCATAAGTATTAAAATACACAAATCCGTAAATTGCGGCTGATAAGGCCAGCAGCATAACGGCCAGAATCCCTGAATACCAAGCAGTCAGCCGCAATCGTATCGACATATTAGTCACCTCTTAGGATGTAACCGGCTCCCCGGATCGTCTGAATCAGTCTTTTGCCGCCGTGCTCCTCGGTTTTCTGGCGAAGCATGGCAATATATACTTCAAGCACATTGGATTCTCCGCTGTAATCATAACCCCAGATTTTATCCATGATCAGATCACGGGACAGCACGCGCTTCGGATTCTGCATAAATAAATGCAGCAGCTCGAACTCCTTCGCTGTCAGCTCCAGACGTTTGCCGCCGCGGGTGACCTCCCGCGAGTCCACATCCAGCGTAATATCCTCGTAGGAGACGGCCTGGTCGGAGCTTCCTCCGCCCTGCTCGCTTTTGCGGCGCAGCAGCGCACGCACACGGGCCAGAAGCTCCTCCAGCGCAAACGGCTTCACCAGATAATCGTCCGCTCCGAGATCCAGACCTTTTACCCGATGCTCAATTTCATCCTTGGCCGTAAGCATGAGAACCGGAACCGTGCTTCCCCCTTCGCGCAGACGCCGGCAGACCTCGAATCCGTCCACCTGCGGCATCATCACATCCAGGACAACGACATCCGGATCACTGTTCAGTACAGCGCGCAAGCCATCGGCTCCGTTCGTGGCCGTTTTTACGTCATAGCCCTCAAAAGCAAGACCCCGGCGCAGCATGGAAATAATTTTTTCATCATCATCAATAATTAGAATATTCGGCCGCATCCAAACAACCCCCATTGTCCAAATCGTATATCTCTATTGTAACATGATTGCTAGCATTAGCAGCCAGTGCAGCAAAAACGGAAGGGTCTCCCCTTCCGCTCTGCACTTCACCGTCCGTTGTCTGTTACTGCTTCTGAGTCTGAGAAGTGTTAAAGTCGTTTTTATTGCCGATAGTTACAGGAAGTTCAAGCGTTTTGCCGTCGCGTACAACGTTGAGCGTGATTTTGTCACCCACTTTGAGGGTCTGGATGTAGGTAATCAAATCCTGGCTGGTTGCATACTTCTTGCCGTTAGCACCTGTGATAATATCGTAAGGGCGCAGATCAGCGGTGTAGGCCGGCGATTTGAAGATGATTTCCGCTACGACGGAGCCTTCTTTTATATCCGTACCCATTTGCTTCGCGACCTCATCGGTAATGGTCATGAGTGATGCGCCAATGAACGGAACTGGTTCTTTAGGAATTTCCTGGTTGGCTTCGAGTTTGTCAACAACCTCTTTAATGGTATTTACCGCAATGGCAAAACCAATACCTTGAGAATCCGTGCTTACGGCTACGTTCATTCCGATAACCTGGCCATTCAGATTAAGCAGCGGGCCGCCGGAGTTACCAGGATTGATGGATGCATCTGTTTGAAGCAGGTTTTTGTAGTTGCGGGTGCCGCTGCCGTCTTCTTCGTTGATGTCAATGCTGCGGTTTTTGGCGCTGAGCACACCAGCCGTAACGGTATGGTCAAAACCCTGCGGGTTCCCGATAGCCACCACTTCAGAGCCGACCTTGATGCTGTCAGAATCGCCAAGCTGTACGGTCGGGAAGTTTTTGCCTTCAATCTTCAGCACCGCCAAATCCAGATCCTTGCTGTAGCCGAGCAGCTTGGCTTCATATGGCTTAGTATTGCCATCTACAGTTACCTGAATTACATCTGCGTTGTCAACTACATGCTGGTTGGTCAAGATATACCCTGCGGAGTCATAGATAAAGCCTGTTCCGATTCCGAAAGGTGTGAGCTGGGAAGAATTCGCGCCGGAATTCGAGTCTGAATTCGAGTCCGACCCTGAGCCGGAAGAACTGTTGCCGCCAAATTGATCACCGAAGAAAAACTGTGAAAACGGATCGCTAAAATTTGGATTGGTTGAGTTTCGGCGGGAGCTTGTTTTCACCAAAGTTTCAATCTTGACGACTGCCGGTCCAACGGAATCCACTACCTTCGAAGCATCCGTTGTGCCTGTGAGCAGCGAAGTTGTCGTGGTTGCAGGTGTGACATCCGCGCTGCCGTTAGCCGTCTTCGCCGCAGTGTTCGATACAGTTGCCGTAGTAACCGGGTCCCCCGTGAACCAGTTGCCGCGATCGGCCATGAACATGGAACCGGAGAGAACCACCATACCGGCCAGAAAAGAGAGCAGCACCGCTTTTACCGGCTTCTTCGGTTTGTGGTTATACTGCCAGCCGTTGCCGCCGTCCGCTCCATTCCCGCCGCTGCCGCCCCGTCCGCCATTGCCGTCAAATCCGGTTGTGCGGATCGAGGTGCTGTACGGTACCGGTCTGACCGGCTGTGGAGGCGTAACCTCTACATGTTCCGGTTCCCGGCGGCTATAGTGCTGCGGATCATCCGGGTTCATCTCATCTTTGTTAAGCGATTTGAAAGGTCCGTAAGAGTAATAGTAGGAAGAGCCGGATTCAGTAGATTCATTATTATTGCTGCTGCTATTGCTATCCCATTCCCGCTCCGGCGAGGGTTCATTATCACGATTAAAGTTGTTTTCGCGGCCATAGTTGTTTTTGTTATCGTCCATGTTTATCTTTCCTCCCGCACCTTGCGCTATCCGGCAAGGGTTAATTTGTTTTCTTGGTCTTATTTTGTACTTTAAACCTTAAGGTCACATTAAAAACAATTTAAACGGAGATAAAAGATAAATAGGGTTACGGGAACCCGTGTGTCAGGCTGCACCGCTGTTAAACTCGTGTTCCTTTGAATTGACCCTGCGGGTGGAACACGAGTTTAAAGGCGGCCGTAAACTTTCCGCTCTTACCACACGGGCCCCTTGCAGGGTAGCAGAGATCCGATATTCGCTATGATATTCGCGAATGGAAGCGAAAAAAGGCCCGAGCGCACAAAACGCGCCGGACCCTTAATTGTATTTCGTACATTTAAAATAGTGGATGTTGTCGCATCCCAAAGGTTAATTGTATTTGGTACACTTATTTTTGCGAAAAAGCATGGAAGTCAGCCTTTGACCCAAAGTTAGTTGTACAAAATACAGTAAAAATGAAATCATTGCCTCATTCACTCGAAATAGCTGTATGAAGTGCAGTTAGGCCTTTTTCCAGTTAGGTCAGGTCAAGTAGTTACCTATAAACTATTCGCGCAAATTGCTCTATTAGTAGAGTGAACTTAAGAATTCAACCTGCTGCATTGGCGAAATCCTTGATCCATGAGGGTTTCAAACAATCAACTGGTAATTATACTAAGTTTCAGCATATTCAACCCTGCGCCCAGCCTTTGCGGTGGGCATATATCGCCAGTTGGGTACGGTCATCCAGCTCGCATTTCATCAGCAGGTTGCTGACATGCGTTTTTACGGTTTTGATGCTGATATGCAGTTCCTCGCCGATATCCTTGTTGGTCTTGCCTTCAGCAATGAGCAGCAGCACTTCCTTCTCCCGTTCCGTAAGGCCGGAGGAATCTCCCTGCACCGTCCGCTGGCGGATACCCCGGGTAAGGGCCTGGGACACATCGCCGGTCATAACCGGCATGCCGCGGAATGCGCCTTGCAGCGCGTAGATCAGCTCCTCTGCCGAGACGGTTTTGAGCACATAGCTCACCGCCCCGGCTTCAATGGCATCCACGACAAGATCATCCTCCAGGAAGCTGGTAAGAATGACGATTTTGAGGCCCGGAAATTCGGCCAGTACAGCCCGGGTAGTCTCTGCGCCGTTCATCACCGGCATCATCAGGTCCATCAGCACCAGGTCAGGCAGCGCCTCCTTCCCCCAGTTCCGGAGCATATTGAGCGCTTCCTGCCCGTTCGCCGCCTCTCCGATGACTTCGAACATCGGGTCCAGCATAAGATATGTTTTAAGGCCCATCCGGACCATATCATGATCATCAACAAGCAGAACTTTAATGATACTCATGTTTATCCTCCTCAGAGTTTTATGGAGCTGCCAGCATATCTCTTCAGGCTCTCATGGTCAGCCCTCGGCCGCACTGGCGCTCTCCGGCTCCGGACCGCCCTGCAAAAATTTGGGTATATGTACGCGGATCGTGGTCCCCGCCCCCTTGCGGCTGATGATTTCCACCTGTCCGCCGAGCTTCTCCGCCCGTTCCCGCATCGTTGTCAGCCCGTAGGAGCCTTGCTTATGCTGCACATGCTCGAAGCCCTGGCCGTCATCGCTGATGCTCAGCACCACTTGTCTCGGCACTTCGCGCAGCGACAGACTGACCATACGCGCGCCTGCATGCTTGACGATATTCGCCATCGATTCCTGTATGATCAGGAACAGCTGATGCTCAATCGCTTCGGACAGCTCACCCTGCAGCTCAAGCTCCTTCACGCCTTTAAGTCCATTCTGACGGCAGTAATCCGGGAACCATTTCTCCAGCGCTTCAAAAAGATTGCGCCCCTCCAGTTCCACCGGCCGAAGCTGGGCAATCAGGGCTCTCATCTGCTTCTGGGCCATTTGGGACATGGTAATCAGCTGATCCATAACGGTCTTGCCGTGCTCTGCGTTCCGTTCCAGCACTTTAGGCAGCGAAGAAGCGGACATATGAATCGCGAACAGCTGCTGGCTCACCGTATCATGCAAATCCCGGGCCATACGCCTGCGCTCTTCAAGTACCGCACTCTCCGCTGCCTTTTCCTTCTCGATCACTTCCTGCTCGCCCAAACGCTGCAGCAGCTGCATTTTATTCTCCACCGTGTCCATCATCATGTTGAATTCGTGGTACACTCTGGTAAAAGACTGGTCGTCGCTCTCAGGCATCCGGACCGAAAGATTGCCTTTGGCTACCTGAAGCATATTCAGGTCCAGAAGATCAATCCGCCGCTGAATCCGCTGGCCCGCCATATACCCGACAATAACCGTGAACAGTACAATCCCCGCGCAGAGATACAGCCACATGCGGTAATCCTGAACCTCGATATAGCCCAGGCATGTTCCGGCATACATAAGTCCAGCGGTTACACCGCCGCTAAGAAGAAAATACACCAGCAGCATCCATTTGGTATTGCTCAGCAATTTCACCATGCCTAACCTACCGTTTTGATTTTGATGTCGCCGATGAAGGCACTGACATTAATGCGGACTTTTTTGCCGGCTTCCTTATAATAAGGGGTCTTGCATTGAACATTGCTCATAAACCCGCTCCGTGATTGTTCCAGAACCTGCATGTCTCCGATAAAAGAGCTGCTGTTGACCTTAACTCCCAGATTCATGTCTTCCGGCACGTAGACCTTGATGTCCCCTACAAAAGCAGAGATATTAATCTTGGTCTCCCCGTAAGGAATCTGCGCATTGGTCAGATCCAGCACGGTGTCGCCGATGAACTGCGAAATATTCGTATTTTTGAGCTGGAAATGGTCCTTGCCCATATGAACATCCCCGATAAAAGCGGAGCGGTGCGTCGTTTCCTTAGCATCATCCGTATCGTTAAATCTGCCATGCCATTCGCCATGCCGGCGGGCGTGGCGCTCGTGACGCTCCTGGCGTCTGCGTTCGTGCCGCTCATGCTTTTCCTGCCAGCGTGAATCTGCCGAAGAGCGGATATGCCCGTTGTCCTCATCCTCGTCCTCATCATCCTTCTGCAGATACTCGTTCCAATCCCGCTTGCCCTCAGGCTTGCCGAATTTCTGCTCGAACTGCTCATCGAGTGTGGATTCAAGAGGCTTGGGAGGTTCCACATCGAAAGAGCTTTTCCCGGGTCCCGGAGGATAAAAAGTTGGCGGTGCTGGCGGTGCCGGAGGAACGGGAGGAGTATGGTTCCGCGGTTTGAAGATGACATACAGCCCCCCGCCGATCAGCATAACGGGTATCAGCAATTTGAAGAAATCACCTGCCGATACATAGAACCAATCCAGGTTGCGGCCCAGGAAAAACACCCCAAGCGCGAGATAAAAGAAGCCCCAAAACACAGATGATCCCTTGCCGTGGTCATTGGTGGACAGAAAATTCTGTACACCCATAACAATAAGAATAACCGGCCAATAATCGGCGAACAAAGAACCTGCGTTGAAATCCGTGTACCCCATCTGCCTAAGCAGAAACATCGCTCCCAGTCCAATCAGGATCAGCCCCCCGAGGATCTGGCTGGTGAATCGTCTTTTCATCCTTCATTTCCCCTTTATATTGATGTAGCTCACTTCGTTCAATCTTATAGCCTTAGTCTACAGGAACAGGCGGCCGGAGAACAGCGCCGGGAGAAGGAAACTTGACTCAGTCTCTGGACTGAGTAGTTTGGGAAATAAAGTAAATTTTTAGCGCAATAAAAAGGCCGCCCCGCCGCTCAGGAACTGAACGGGATCGGGACAGCCGATTAAATAGCAGATGCAATTCGAAAGCTATTGCTCCAAAAGCCTAGACAACAGCATTACTGCTGTGGTTTTTGGACCGGTTTGGCAATGCTTTGCTTCGATGCGCCGTCATTTTCAACAGCAAACTCAGCATTGAATTTTTCATTAGGTGTTTTATAGTTTTCTTGGACCTTTGGTTTTTTAGAAGTAGCCACGGAACTCACCTCCCTTGTCTCTTGGCAGCCTGATTTCAGATTGCGTCCGAGATTCTAACGAAAGAGGCTTTGCTTTGCCCCAGTCCGTATTATGAGTAGGGCAAGGCATTATTATTCATGACTAAGTGAAATAAAATTCATACTGCCGGTGTATACGGCGAATCTAAATGACTTCCTCCAGCAGATCCTGCGGAATGGCATTATAAGTTTGGATGGCCTGTCCCAGACTCTTCAGCATGTTCTCGGTACATTTTCCGTTCCCCCGCTTAATGAGCTGAACCACTACCGTCTTTTTACCCCACTCCTTATAGACCTGCTTGGTGGTGCTAAAATAAAGATCGATCTTCCGGCCTTTAATGGCCGAACCTGTATCCGCTACAACCGCATAGCCATAGCCGGGTATATACAGCACGCTGCCAAGCGGAATTACTTTCGGGTCGGCGGCAATGGTCGATACGGCATTTTTATCCCGGCGGACTTTGACACCTGAATAGGTGATGCCGTACTCCGGATGTTTTGCGGTTTTACCTGTAGACTCATAACCTGCTGTATAACCTGTAGCCGTTACTTTTAAAGAAGAGATAATCTGCTCCGGCGCAGGTGCCGCTACCTGAATGGATGCAGGCCGCAGCGGCTGCTTCGCCGATGGCTGGACTGCCTGTGGAGCTGCCCGATGCCCGGGAGCCTGAGCCGCTGCCGGCCGGCCCGATTGGGCGAGCGCCTCCGAACGGGAAACCCCTCTGGAAACGGACTCCCCCTGAGCGTACAGCGCGGCTTGGCCAACCGCAAGCATGTCATTCCGAGCATGACTGCTGGCACTGCTGAACGGTACAGCATCCTTTGTATATTGCGGATCAAGTGACTTTGTTGTACTGCTTAGCTGATTTGCAGTGTCTCCCGTCCCGTTAGCTTCCACCCGCTTGCGCCCAAAATCAGGATAGACTCCGGCAGCAGTCAGCAAAAGTACAATAGTGACGAAAAGACACCAAAACCTCTGGCATAAGCCCATTTTGTTCATTAGTTAAACCTCCCCCTATTAGCGAAGGTTTCCCGTTTCACAAAATTTTATACCTGCAGCCGTAAGGTAACGGACGCAGGGGGCATATGACAGAGGCTTATAAATGGCAATAACACTATCAGGATGTCTGCGGCAGCAGCTTAGATTACACGCTCCGCAACTTCCTTAACCAATGTGGCGATGACTTCCTGCAGCGGCTGGGCACCGATATCGCCTTCGCCGCGTTTGCGGATCGAAACGCTTCCCGCGTTCATCTCGTTTTCCCCGACCACGAACATATAAGGCAGCTTCTCCAGCTGTGCTTCCCGGATCTTGTAGCCCATTTTCTCGTTGCGCAGGTCCACTTCGGCCCGGATTCCGCTGGCCAGCAGCTTTGCTTCAACATCCTTGGCGTAATCATCAAATGCCGAGGATACCGGAATGATCTTCACCTGCTGAGGGGACAGCCAGAGCGGCAGGGAACCGGCAAAGTTCTCCAGCAGGAAGGCTACAAAACGTTCCATGGTACCGAGGATACCGCGGTGAAGCACGACCGGACGGTGCTTTTGGCCATCATCGCCGACATACTCCAGCTCAAAGCGCTCAGGAAGCAGGAAGTCGATCTGTACGGTGGACAATGTTTCTTCTTTGCCCAGCGCCGTCCGGATCTGCACGTCCAGCTTCGGACCGTAGAACGCGGCTTCCCCATCCGCTTCAAAGAACGGCAGGCCGGCTTCTTCAGCCACTTCGCGCAGCATCCGCTGTGCAGTCTCCCACATTTCATCGTTCTGGAAATATTTCTCGGTATCCTGCGGATCGCGGTAGGACAAGCGGAAACGGTAATCGTGAATACCGAAATCGCTGTATACCCGCTTGATCAGATCCAGCACACGGGTGAACTCGCTCTTAATCTGGTCCAGACGGCAAAAGATATGGGAATCGTTCAGCGTCATGGAGCGCACGCGGTGCAGACCTGTCAACGCGCCGGACATCTCATAGCGGTGCATCGTGCCAAGCTCAGCGATACGGATCGGCAGATCGCGGTAGCTGTGCATCGAGCTTTTATAAATCATCATATGATGCGGGCAGTTCATCGGGCGGAGGACGAATTCTTCAGTATCGATCGTCATCTTGGGGAACATGTCTTCCTGGTAATGCTCCCAGTGCCCGGAAGTTTTGTACAGCTCCACGTTGCCAAGCACCGGAGTGTATACATGCTGATAGCCTAGGCTGGCTTCCAGATCGACGATATAACGTTCCAGAATACTGCGCAGCTTTGCGCCTTTGGGCAGCCAGATCGGCAGACCCTGGCCTACCAGCTGGTTGAAGGTGAAGATTTCCAGCTCTTTGCCGAGCTTCCGGTGGTCGCGCTTCTTGGCTTCCTCCAGCAGACGCAGATGCTCATCGAGCTGTGCCTTTTTGATCCAGGCTGTTCCGTATACCCGTTGAAGCATCTTGTTCTTGCTGTCGCCGCGCCAGTAAGCTCCGGCTACATTCATCAGCTTGAATACTTTGATCTTCGCTGTGGAAGGGACATGCGGACCGCGGCAGAGGTCAAAGAACTCTCCCTGCTCATAAATCGTGATCACACTATCCTCAGGCAGCGCCTCGATCAGCTCCAGCTTATACGGATCACCCAGCTCGCCGAAACGCTCCAGCGCTTCCTTGCGGCTGACCTCTTTGCGGATAATCGGCAGATTCTCGGATACGATACGTTCCATTTCCTTCTCGATCTTCAGCAGATCCTCCGGATTCAGCGGGTGCTCCAGATCCATATCATAGTAGAAGCCGTCTTCGATTACCGGACCTACCCCCAGCTTAACCTCCTTGGTTCCGAACAGGCGCCGTACCGCCTGCGCCATCAAGTGGGCAGTACTGTGGCGCATCACTTCGAGGCCTTCCGGCGAATCCAGGGTCACGATCTCCACCAGCGCACCTTCCTGCAGCGGCGTTGCCAAGTCTACAACAACCCCGTTCAGCTTGCCTGCTGCCGCATTCTTGCGGAGCCCGCTGCTGATCGAAGCCGCTACATCGTCAATGCTGCTGCCATCCGCGTATTCCCGGACCGAGCCGTCCGGAAGCTTAATATTTACCGACATGATTATTCCCCCTGAAAGTTTTGTGAGGATCGAAAGCCTTAGTTTTGCGAGCCAATACATACAAAAAACACCCGTCCCGCAAAGGGACGAGTGATTGCACCCGTGGTTCCACCCAAATTCGATTCCGAGCCTTCAAGAATCCTTCATCAGCATGGGAATAACGGCCATGAACCGGCGGTTCTTACTATCCCTGCAGGCTGTCCGCAGACAGCACCCTGGAGTTCATAACCGCAGCTACAAAGGGGTAGATCGGTTACCGGATACCGGAGGAAATCGCAGCCTGAAGTTCCCTCTCTCTGAAGCGGTCCTATAGTAACAATCCCTATCTTCGTCAACGCTGTTAACATGAATCATGTGTAATTATAATTCTGCCTCCGGCGTTCCGTCAAGTCAATCCCTTCAATTATCATCCGCAATACCACCGCCAAAAAAATTCAGGGCAGAAGCCGCCTTCTGCCCTGCCACTCTATTCTTCCCGGCGTTTCCGTTCAGGCAAGCGGCCTGCGCGCTTCAAAGCCTCACGCAGCAAATACTCGATATGTCCATTTACGCTGCGAAATTCTTCTCCCGCCCACCGTTCCAGCGCTTCGTGCAGTTCGGGATCGATCCGCAGCGGGAAGCTCTTCTTGGCCGCCATGATGAACCGTCCTTAGTATAACGAGCCGGCGTTAATGACCGGACTCGCTCCGCGCTCGGACACAATCGCTACCATCAGATTGTTAATCATCGCCGCCTTGCGTTCTTCATCAAGCTCTACTACACCGCTCTCTTTCAGCTGGCGGATCGCCATATCCACCATGCCGACGGCACCCTCAACAATAATCTGCCGTGCGGACAGGATGGCGGAAGCCTGCTGGCGCTGCAGCATGGTGCTGGCGATTTCAGTCGAATACGCGAGATGCGTCAGGCGCGCCTCAATGACTTCAACACCGGATAAGGAAAGACGCTCCTGCAGCTCCGCTGCCAGCTCCTTGGCGATTTCATCTGAATTCGCCCGCAGGGACATCCCGGACTCGTTAAAATTGTCGTAAGGATACCGGCTGGCCACATGCCGCAGCGCTGTCTCGCTCTGAATTTCTACAAAAGCCATATATTTGTCTACATCAAACAGCGCTTTGGCCGAATTGACAACCTTAAATACGATAACTGCAGCAATCTCAATCGGGTTCCCCTCGACATCATTTACCTTCAACTTCACACTGTTGAAATTACGCACCCGCAGGGATACGGTCTTGCGGATACTGAACGGAATGACGGCAAAGAGTCCGCTGTTGACAATGGTACCGACATATTTACCAAAAAAGGTAACCACGACTGACTTATTCGGCTGTACTACCGTAATACTCGTACAAAGCACACCGGCTAAGACGAACAGGATTACGGGAACTGCAGCATAATCATAAACTGCACCATAAATCCCCCCTGCCACACAGATGGCAATAAGCGCAATAACCAAAAAACCGCTGACCGGATGCAATGTTCTTTCTTTCATGAAAGGCACCTCCATAAGATATGTATTTGATATAATTATGATATCACTTTTGGATATGAATGTAAACCTAAAAATCACTGCATATTTGCCCGTTTTCTTTTATACTACAAAACTATCAAAGGCTATATTCAATACTACTAATGAAGAAGGAAGTGGAAACACATGAGTGTTAAGGAACAGGTATACGATATTATTAAGGCATCGGAAACTCCGCTCAGCGCAGGCGAGGTTGAAAAGCTGTCCGGTCTGGAACGCAAAGCCATCGACAAGGCATTCACCGAGCTGAAAAAAGAAAATGCGATTGTTTCCCCGATCCGCTGCAAGTGGGAAGCTGCCGTTAAGTAACGCAAACCATATTCCTACCTGTCAAGTAGAAACGGCTACGCCGTACTTGACTGGAAAAGGAAGCCGTTTTGGATTTCAGTTTAGCGTTGCCTTGGGAATACTTTATGAACCCTTTGGCAATTCCAGGTGGAAAAAGGGTAACTAATTTGCTTGGGCACCCTGTTCTCCGCAGGTGAAGTGGAAAAAGGACCACTAATTCAGCTCATTTCGCTCCTGACGGAGGAATATGTCCCAATTAAGTTTCCTTTTTCCACTTAAATTTCATAATTGTTCATTTTAAGGAGAAATAAGTTCCCTTTTTCCAACTTAGCACTTGCGAAGCTCTAACAACGGCATTTCTGCCGTTCTTTCCGGGCAAACCGCCCTTCGCCGTATTCTGCCACCGCGTTACAAATTCACCCTTGCAGGTGCTCCTGAGTCCGAATCAGCAGGAAAATTAGTCTTTTCCGCAAGCAGAAACGGCTTCGCCGTCCCTTAAAAGGACGGTATCGTTTCAGCGAGAATATAAGGATGATTTGTAGCGTGAAACATATAATTTCTGGCGTAATATTTACAAAAAAGAGCTCCGTTGCCATCAACTCGATGGGCGGAGCTCTTTTTCAGATTATGACTTCATTTCATATTTACAGCTTAGGAAGCCTTCTTCTCCAGCATACGGTAAATGATCACCGCAGCCTGGGCACGGGTAGCATCGCTCTTCGGTGCGAATTTCTGTCCATCCACCCCGTTGACAATGCCTAGCTGTGTAAGCTGTGCTACAGCCTCTTGAGCATAGGATGCGATCTTCGACTTGTCGCCAAAGCCGGCCAATGCAGATGCTGTGTCGATAGACTGCAATTGATCCTTAAGTGCAGCCGCGATCATAAGCGCCATTTCTTCACGGGTCACTTCACGGCCCGGCTCGAACTTGCCGTTGCCGGAGCCTTTTACAATACCGGCGTTAACAGCAGCAGCAATGGCATCGGTATACCATACCCCTTGCTTCACATCGCTGAATTTGGTGCTTGCTCCTGAAGGAGCAAGGTCCAGTGCACGAACCAGCATCGTTACAAATTCTGCGCGAGTTACTGTTTTGTTCGGTGCGAAGTTTTTGCCGTCTATTCCTTTAATAATTCCCTTGGCCGCCAAAGCGTTGATGGCCTCTTGAGCCCAAGCCACTTTGCCCAAATCCTCAAAAGTGATTACAGGCGTTGCTGTAGGGGCAGGAGTTGCCGTTGCAGCCGGTGCAGGTGTTGCCGTTGCAGTTGGTGCAGGCGTAGCCGTAGGTTTTGGCGTTGCTGTTGGGGCAGTCCCTCCTCCGCCTCCGCCGCCTTGACCCGGAGCAGGTGTTGAAGCTGTCAGATTATTCGTAATCCGGCCTTCAATCGCGGCTGTAATCGGGCCGCCCTTAAACGTCTTCTTAACGTAATCATAGAAAACATCCAGGTCAATCGGACCTGCCAGGGATTCACTGGCTTTGGTCAGTACACTATAGTTGTCGCCGCCCGCAGCCATGAAGTTATTGACCACTGCCGTGTAGCTTTGTGTCATGCTGATCGGTGTTCCGTCCGTTTTGGTCAGGCTGGCAATCCGGTCAGCCACCGGCAGGTACATATTTGCAGTATATTTCAGACCGGAGATCTGAAGGGTTTTGGTGTCAGCCGTTCCGTCAGCTTTGGTTCCCCATTGCTGCTGAAGCAGGGTCTTGATCTGCTCACCGGTCAGCGTCAGCTTCACCAGCGTGTTGCCGAATGGCTGGACCTTCGCCAGGTCGCCAAAAGATACATTGCCTTTCGGAAGATCGGCGCGGATGCCACCCGGATTCATGAAGGCGAAATCAGCAGAGCCTTTGCCGTCACCGAAATCGGCTTGGCGCATTGCGTCGGCAATCAGGTTGCCGAGATTGGATTCATTATTGTAAGCGTCTGTACGGGTAATCGTACCATCTGTAGTTCCCACAGGCTTGGTTAGCTCCGGATGCTTGTTCAGGTAGTAGTTAACCAAGTCTTGGGTTTCCTTATCCGGTGTCACATTTTTTTGAATCGTGCTGGTAACCGTAGCGGATTTGCTCTTAACATCTTGTGTTATTGGATCAATAACCAATTTGATGTCTTCAAATGCCGTTCCGTAGGAATAAGCCTGAACAATCAGCTTGTTGTTTACGATCGCGTTGGCAAATCCATGATTGTCGCCTGCTACCACAACGTCAACCGGAGAATCCGCAGGAAGAGCTTTTGCCAAATCAGCCGCTTCGCCCGTTGTCGAATCACCTTTGGTTGTCGCCGGATCATGGGCAAGAACAACGATAGTCTGCACACCTTTCTTTTGCAGCTCGGCAGCGTACTTTTCAATCGCTTCAACTTCTTCACTTGCACTTAGGAATTTCACACCGGCTGTGCCGGCTGGAGATACTTTGCTTGGAGTGGCTTTGGTAACCACACCGATAAATCCGATTTTTACGCCGCCCACTTCTTTGATGACGTAAGGGTTGATAATCGGCACTCCAGTGGAGCTGTCGATCGCATTGGCATTGATATAGTCAAAATCAGCGCCTTTATGAACGATACTGGTGTTATTGATGGTCTTTGGATCTTTACCGCCATAAATCTGTGTCTTCATGGATTCAACGCCCTGGTCAAATTCATGATTACCCAGAGAACCCACGTCGAATTTCATCAGGTTCATCCATTCCATCGTCGGCTCGTCACGTTCCAGCGAGGATACGGGAGCGGATGCACCTACAGAGTCACCGTTGTGGAACAGCAGAGAATTGGCATATTGGGAACGGGTATTTTTCAAGTAAGCTGCGAGAGTTGCAGCAGTACCCACAGCATCACTGCCTACATAGGAAGTTGTATCCAATTGGCCATGGAAATCATTGATTCCCAGTAGGTGAACCTCAACATCTCCGGTTGGAGCTGGAACGTTTTGTTTTAGGTTGAGATTGTAAATTTCAAACCCTTTGATATCTTTATTTCCTGTGTCTGTAACATTGTCAGGTTTAACAGCCGCAGCCTTTGGAGAAGATGTGAAAGTCACGTTGACATTACCTTGGATTGGAGCGATCGACCAGTTGTTGTCAGCTGTCGGATTCACTGTTCCGGCTGCACTGATATAATCCATCAGAACTTGACGGTTTTCCATTTGAGAATCAATAATCATCTGCGCACCTTTAACATCCGGGAAGTTCCCGCCGCCGCTTGCACGGTAGTTATTGGTAACAACGATGAAGTCCTGTTCAGGATTCAAAGGTTCGTTGCCATAGGTAATGGAAGTCACACGGCTGGAAGAAGCATCATTAACCGTTCCATCCGGCTTGTACTTCGCATTTTTGGTTACGTCAATTGTATATTGGATACCATCGATGACATCAAAGTTGTAGACAGCGAATGCCGAATTCAAGAGCGGCTGTGGAGTGGAGATGGCTGGCTTGATGCGGTTGAACGCACCTGCACTCATCTCAACCCATTCCTTCACAGTCGAACCCTTGACCACAATCGCTTTTAGTGTGTTGTCATAGAGATACAGGTCACTTGCACTGGCAATCGTCAGGTCGCCTGCTTTGATTTCAGTATATTCCTCAGGCCCGTTGCGTCCCGCTTTGAACGGTGCACCTACGCTGAGAATCGGCAGGTTTTTATACTTGGCCAACGCAGCATCGGTATTGACCAAATTCGAAACATACTGCTGCTGGGCATAGGTTACGATCTGAACGGTCGGATCATCCTGTACCAGAGCAAAATAGCTGTTCATTGGCGCAATGGTTGTGCCCAATGGCTGATTTACATATTCGATTGTGGCAGCATGGGCAGCTCCGGCCACCGCATCAATAGCAGGATCAACTTCTACACCAGCAATGGAGCGTGTCGAGGCCTTCGAAGCTGCCTTGTCCACTTTCCAACTGCTGCCGTCGGAAACAATCTTCAAATCGATCAGACCCAAATTCCCCCCGCCATAACCCGCTTGAACTGCCGGAGTGTCATTGATATGCCCGTTGACATTATCAATCTTGGCCACAGCGGAATCATAAGGCTTCTTGGTAGCTGGATCCTTGAAGGAAGCATCCAATTTGGTGTCATCCCCGTTCGTAGGGAACACCTTATGCGTATGGGAAAAGGTGATGGCGTCAATGCCTGGAACCTTGCTCAGAGCATTAATGTCATTCTCCGAGCCGTCTCCAATAACCGCTGCGGCATCAAAACCAGTGTGGGCCATTGCGATGACAACATCGGCGCCTTTCGCCTTCATTTCAGGAACAAATTTTGCCGCAGTTTCAGCAATATCCTTGGTGATCACCCGGCCTTCAAGGTTCACCTTGTCCCAATCCATAATTTGCGGAGTTACCAGACCCAGGAGGCCTACATCAATCGTTACCTCATTGCCTTGGCTGTCGGTCACCTTTTTAGGAATAATAACATACGGTTCAAACGTATTTTTGCCATCGGAAACATTATAGATATTCGCATTTACATAAGGAAAATCCGCATCTGTATTTGATTTATCGGCTGCACTTCCGTTGATCGTGCGGTCCAGATAGTTCAATCCATAGTTGAATTCATGATTGCCAAATGTCGCAGCATCATATTTCATTACGTTCATCGCAGCGATAAGAGGATGAATCTGGTCAGCGCTTTCTTCAAAACCCGATTCCTTCGCCATGTAGGTCCCGAGCGGAGTTCCCTGGATCAAATCACCGTTGTCGAGCAGGAGATTGTTCGGTTGCTCGGTTCGTGCTTCCTTTACCAGTGTTGATGTGCGGTCCAGTCCTACTGAAGCGGAAACCGCATTTTTGAAGTAGTCCCACCCGTATACATTCGTGTGAACATCCGTGGTGCTCATCAAACGCAGATTAATTGTCCCCGGAGTTCCCGGATCAACTGCTTCAGCGCCTGCGGCTTCTGCCTTGCCCGCTCCCAAAACCGGAACTGCAAAAACTCCGCCCAGCACTTGTGCTGCCAGAACGGTGGTCGCCAATATAGAAGCTATCGGCTTGTTCCATCTTCTTTCTCCCATAAGTCAGATATCCTCCCCATATGTTTCGTATTCCTACTTATGCTGACCGCAAGATTGTATCATACCCAAAAATATGAATCTAGCAAAATGCATTAAATCTAAGTAATAGTTGTGTAAAATATCACATTTCGACCGTTAATTTTGGGTAAAATGCCTATGAAAATTTACATAACACAAAAAAAGCCTATCTTTGTAAATTCCCAGAGAGGAATTCCACAAGGATAGACTCCGCAAAAAAATCTCACACATAAAGTGATAAATCTTTTGAATTTTATTAAATAATTAGTTCTGCATGACAAAATCATTGTCAATCTTCGCATCCGCATCGTCGAACACCCGCAGAATATCATAACGCGTGTTGCGCTGCGCAGGGATTTTGCCTGCTTCACGAATGATCTGGGTGATCGACTCGATGTTGACCTTATGGGTTGCCCCCGCTGAGGATACTACATTCTCTTCAATCATGGTGCTGCCAAAATCATTGCAGCCATACTGCAGGGACAGCTTGCCGACCTCCGGCCCCATCGTAACCCATGAGGACTGGAAGTTTTTGATGTTGTCCAGCACCAGACGGCTGATAGCCACGGTCTTAAGGTATTCTTCCGGGGTCTGTCTGTCCAGCTTCAGGTTGGTATTATCCGGCTGGAAGGTCCAGGAGATAAACGCCAGGAACCCTTCGGAGTCATATTTGTTCGCGATGCACTCATCCTGGGCCTCACGGACCCGCAGCAGATGAAGCGCCCGCTCCTCCATGCTCTCGCCAAGGCCGATAACCATGGTTGCCGTGGTGTTCATGCCGATCTTGTGCGCGGTCTGCATGACATCCATCCATTCCCGCCAGGAGCCTTTGAGACGGCTGATTTTGCGGCGGGTCCGGTCATCGAGAATTTCTGCACCACCTCCGGGAAGGGAATCCAGACCTGCAGCGTGAATCTCGCGGACCACCTGCTCCAGCGGCAAACCGGATACTTCGACCATTTTCATAATCTCCGCAGGGGAGAAGGAATGCATGGTGATCTCCGGGAAACGCTGCTTAATTCCACGCAGTAAATCCGTATAATAGCTAAATGGCAGATTGGGGTTGGTTCCGCCTTGCATGAGAATTTCTGTACCATTCACATCAATGGTTTCCTGGATTTTCTGAAAAATCGTCTCGTCGGGCAGCACATATCCTTCCTCAGAGCCCGGTCTGCGGTAAAAGGCACAGAAACGGCAGTACACATCACATACATTCGTATAGTTGATATTGCGGCCAATAACGAATGTAGCCAGCGGGTCGGGGTGCCAGCGTTTCATGATAATGTCAGCGGCAGCGCCCATTTTTTCAATTTCGTTGCTTTCAAACAACCGGACCGTATCCTCCAGCCCGAGCCGTTCGCCCTTCAGCGTTTTGTCCAGAATCAGATCAATCGCGCTCATCGTTCGCAGCCTCCTTTTTTACGCCTATACTATAAAATGGATGAATTAAATTTGTACAACATTTGAATAAGCTCGTTCTTCCATCGTATCACAATCCGGACGCCTTGAGAAACCTTTGCTGCGACCCCAATATATCTTTGTTGTCAAAAAAACAGCGGCGCCCGGGTGGGGCGCCGCTGTTAAGCTTATTATTCTGCTGCCGATGCTGTGCCGGCAGATGCCTCTTCCAGCTCGGTCCGGGCCGCTTCCAGCGCCTGTCCGAGATCGGCAATCAAATCATCCGCATGCTCAATCCCGACGGAGAAACGCAGCAGGCGGTCATCCACACCGACAGCGTCGCGGATCTCCACCGGGATGTCTGCATGGGTCTGCACCGCCGGATAGGTCATCAGCGACTCCACCCCGCCGAGGCTTTCGGCGAAGGCAATCAGGCGGATATGGCGCAGCAGCGGCTCGACATATCCGGCATCTTTTACCTTGAAGGAGAAGATTCCGGTGTTGCCCGAGGACTGGCGTTTCTGGATGTCATACCCCGGATGGTCAGGAAGCCCCGGATGAAAGACCTCAGCGATTGCCGGATGCTCCAGCAGATAGCGGGCCAGCGCCAGCGCATTGCTCTCATGCCGTTCCATGCGCAGCGCGAGTGTCTTCATGCCCTTCATCAGCTGGTAGCTGTCATTCGGCGCAAGCACTGCGCCCAGGGAATTGTGCAGAATGGCCATTTCCGCAGACAGTTCGGTGCCTTTGGTTACGATCAGTCCGGCAAGCACATCGTTATGCCCTCCCAAATATTTGGTCGCGCTATGGACGATGATATCCGCCCCCAGCTCCAGCGGCCGCTGGAAAAAAGGCGTCAGCAGCGTATTGTCCACAATCGTAAGCAGCCCATGGCGGCGGGACCATGTACAGACAGCTTCTATATCCGTGATCATCATCAGCGGATTGGTAGGCGTTTCGATAAAAACAGCCTTGGTATTCGGACGCCGTGAAGCCTCCAGGCCGTCCAGATCGTTCGTATCCACATAAGAGGCGCTTATGCCGTATTTGGAGAGAATCCGTTCAAGCAGACGGTAGGTCCCGCCGTACAGGTCCAGCGAAACCACTAAATGATCCCCTTGTCCAAATAAGGCAAACACGGTTGTCAGCGCAGCCATCCCGGAGCTGCAGGCAAAGGCAGCATCCCCGGACTCAAGCTCTGCCACAGCTTCTTCCAGCACCGAGCGGGTAGGATTCTTGGTACGGATATAATCAAACCCCGTGCTCTGCCCAAGTCTGGGATGACGGAATGCCGTCGCATTGTAAATCGGATAATTAATTGCCCCCGTAGCCGGGTCCTCCTGTGAACCTATCTGCGCCAATCTGCTCTCAATCCTCAGTTTTTCATCCATTGCTGCTGCCTCCTAAGTGTGGTGTTCTCTTCTATATATTTAGAATACTAAATAATCCGCCTGGTCTATATCGTAAGGAGTCTCCTGGTATACATAGTAATTGAGCCAATTAGAGAATAATAAGTTGGCATGGGCACGCCAGACTGCCGGCGGTGTCCGCAGCGGATCATCCTGAGGATAGTAATGCTTCGGAATCGCAATATCCATTCCTTTGGCGATATCCCGGTCATATTCCCACTTTAACGAAAACGGATCATATTCGGAATGCCCTGTCACAAAAATCTGCTTGCCGTCAAGCGTCGAAACCAGATACACCCCGGCTTCTTCCGATTCGGCCAGAATCTGCAGTTCGGGATTGGCCAGGATATCTTCACGCGAGACATCCGTGTGCCGGGAATGCGGAACATGGAACACCTCGTCAAAGCCGCGCATGAGCTTTACATTATTCTGACTCACGGTATGCGGGAACACGCCGAAGCATTTCTCGTCCAGATTCACCTTGCGCACGCCAAAGTGATGATAGAGTCCTGCCTGTGCCGCCCAACAGATATGCATGGTCGAGGTCACGTTATGCTTGCTCCATTCGAAGATCACTTTCAGTTCTTCCCAATAATTCACGTCTTCAAATTCGAGCTGCTCCACCGGAGCGCCGGTGATGATCAGCCCGTCAAAGCGGCGGTCGCTGATCTCGTCAAAGGTTTTGTAAAAACTCTTCAAATGCTCCGCCGAAGTGTTCTTCGAGGTATGGGAGCTTGGGTGCAGCAGCACAACATCCACTTGAAGCGGTGAATTCCCGACCAGACGCAGCAGCTGCGTTTCTGTCGTTTCCTTTGTAGGCATTAAGTTCAGGATCGCGATGCGCAGCGGGCGGATGTCCTGGTGGAAGGCCTGGCTTTCATCCATTACAAAAATATTTTCTCCGGACAATACTTCTTTGGCCGGCAGGCTGTCGGGAATTTTTATCGGCATTTCTGGTTTCCACTCCTTCTTTGATGTCAATGTAAAAATGACCTTTCTCATGTGAGAAAGGTCATATATCTGCAGTCATATGCGCCTCTCTCATCTGCCAGAGAACTTGTACCGGGCAGCCGGACAGGCTTCCCATACAAAGTTTCCGCAAGAATTAGCACCGTGCGTTCACACGCCGGTTGCCGGGTTTCATCGGGCTAGTCCCTCCACCTGCTCTTGATAAGATTTCGCTGTATTCAATTGAGAAAAAGTCACATAACGTTAAATGCTTTTCTTAAAATTTACTTTAAATCATGAACCTCCTTTTCGTCAAGTCCATACAATGCTATTGGTCCGAAAAGCGACAAGAATTTAGCTTGAAAGACCCATACCCGGGGGTTATACTAGACAAGGGTTTCACAGCCCCTACCTGACGAAAAGAAGAGGTGAGAGAAGAATGGAAGGCGACCCGAGTTCGCAGTTAAGCGTCCAGAAAGAACAACCACACAGGATTAACATCAGCTTGCCGGCGGCGGGAGCATTTCTTCTTCATGCCCTCGAACCGTCATCTGGCCTTATACATTGACTGTACCACCGGCCAAGCTGATTTTTCCCTGTGCCTTAATTTAGCACAGGCCCTGGAGAAGACCAGGGTCAAGAGGAGTGGATCAGATGAAAATCCGGCTGGTAAACGCAGGGGTTTTTACGCCTGTAGATGACATTGAAGAAACATTGACTGCCCCAACTGAGGGATTTTATTGGATTGATGCGGATGTTGAGGATCTGGAGCTGCTTCAGCCCTTATACAATCTGCATGATTTGGCTGTGGAGGACTGCCTCAGCGAAGAGGATCAGCGCCCGAAGCTGGAAATTTACGAGAGCCATTATTTTATTGTAGTCAACAGCATCCGTTTTGATGATGAAGAGATTTTTCTCCGTGCACTCAACGTGTTTCTGGGCAGACATTTCATTATCACCGTAACCAAGCAAAAAATTCACGAGCTGCGCGTGCTGAAACCCATTCTGTGGGAGCAGGAGGTCAGCGAGCCTGACCGTTTCCTGTATCTGCTGATCGACCTTGTCGTAGACAATTATTTCTCCGTCGGCGACCGGATTGAAGCCCGGATTGAGAAGCTGGAAGAGGATATCCTGATGCATACCAAGAAATCGCATCTGAGCGAAATCATTGGTCTGCGCAGTGAAATTCTCTGGCTGAAGAAGATGCTGGGGCCACAGAAGGAAGTTATCAACACCCTTAACAAAAAGGACCTCCGCCTGATCGATGATCAGCTGCAGAAGTATTTCAGCGATATTTATGAAAATGCGGTCAAGATCTCTGAAACGTTTGAAACGTACCGCGATCTCATGGGGAACTTACGTGAAGCCTATCAATCCAGTATCGCCAACCGTGCCAATGAGATCATGAGAGTGTTCACCGCGATCACCACAATATTCATGCCGCTTACCGTGATTACCGGTATTTATGGGATGAACTTTGATAACATTCCCGAGACCCATTCCCAATACGGCTATTATGGAGTTATTGCTGTCATGGTAACGCTCGGCTGCGGCATGCTGGTTGTTTTCCGCAAAAAGGATTGGCTATGAACATCAATGGACGAATAAGCAGGACGAAGGCTTCACTGCCCGCGGGCAAGGAAACCTTCGTCTTTTTGGTTTATTTCAGGAACTCTGCATCCGCTGCTTCAATCTGCTTAAACAACCGTTCTGCATCCTCACGCTTGCACAGCTGACGCTCCGGATTCATTACCGCCGCCGCTCCGGAGGCGATTCCGAATTGAACGGCCCGGCGCAGCGGCCAGCCCCGTTCCAGACTGTAGACCAGCCCGCCCACCAGGCTGTCCCCTGCCCCTACTACACTCAGCACGGGAACTTCGGGGGCCTTGAGATGCTCGCAGCCCTCTCTGGTAATCAGCAATGCCCCCTCGCCGCCAAGGGACACCACCACCACTTCGGTCCGCCCTTGCTCGATCAGCTCCAACGCAGCCGCCCGGACCTCTGCATCCCCTGTAATGGAATGTCCGGCCAGTTCCTCAAGCTCGCGCGCATTCGGTTTGAGCAGGTATACGCCTGCATCAGCCGCCTTTTGCAGCGCTTCTCCCGAGGTATCGACAATCACCCGCGCCTGCCAAGGCTTCACGGCTTCAATTACACGGCCGTAGAAATCCGCCGGACATCCTGGAGGCAGACTGCCGCTGGCCACAATGTAGGTCGGCTTTTCTCCCAGGGATTTCAGCTGCTCCAGGCACTGCTGCCAATCGCCCTCGATAAAGTGCGGGCCGGGCATATCGAACCGGAATTGCTGGCCCGTGGATTCTTCCACAACAATCAGATTTTCCCGTGTCTGCCCCGAAATCGGGATCTCCTGGTGCCCGACACCCTCCTGCTCCAGCATCTCATGCAGCAGCTGCCCGTGCAGTCCGCCCGATGCATACAAAGCCAAGGACTCCCCGCCCAATCTGTGGATCGCCCGGGACACATTGACCCCGCCTCCCCCCGGCTTATAGGATGCCTCCCGGCAGCGCAGCTTATGGTCGGGAACAACCCTGTCAATACCTGTGCTGGCGTCTACGCTGGGGTTAACCGTTAATGTTACGATCATAGGTTTATCTCCTTTATATGCGGAATACCTGTAGTTTACTCCAAATTACGGCATTTTCCTAAAGGGAGTCCCCAGAGGCCTTCTCCTAAAGAGGGCCCCAACGGCATTCAGCCGAAAACACAGGGCTCTGTAGTATATTCTGACCCAGGGCGGGGCAGCCACACTGTGGGGATGCCGGAACTAGGCGAATTATGTGGATTGAACTTGAAATCCGTAGCCACGGACAAACCCGAAATCAAAAAGCTCAAGTTCAATTATATAGTGCAGTCATTAGCTGAAGTTAAGAAATAGGGGCAAGCCCCCGTTGAATTTCCTGCGGACACAGACATTAGGCAATTATAAATTCGTCGCCGCTTCCAGCTGAGCGGATTGCCCCCGCCGGTAGCGGATGCGGATCAGCCGCAGGCGTTCATAATACATATCCAGGCCTTCCGCAGGCGAGAACCCTTCCCCGTAGGCTTTGTACAGTACAGGCTTGAGAAAGGTATCACCCATCAGTTCATAGGCGGCCCATACACTGGCTTGCTCGCTGGAGGATACCTCAGCAAGCTCGAGAGCAATGAGCTTTTCGACGGAATATCCGTCCTTGTCAAGCTCCTCTACCGCTTCAAGCACCTCGCGGCGGCTTATTCCGCTCAGTGCCTTCAGTTGCTCAATGCCAAGGCCTTCCCCGATTCCCTGCAGCAGAACCCTGCGCAGCCGCAGCCGTTCCAGCTGCTTCTTGTACTTCAGCTCCTTCTGCTTGTACTGCCAGGAAACAAAATGCTCCTCGTCAACGGCTTCATGCACCCAGCCCAGCGGAAAGCTATGCTCCCTCTCTGCGGCAGAGGTGATGCTCAGCCAGTCTTCGCCGTATTGCGAGGCCTTGCCCTCGCCTACGCCGGGAATCTGCAGTAGTTCCTCCAGGGTACGGGGAAGAAATGCGCTGAGCATCCGCAGCAGGCGGTTGCTGGCAATAATGTAAGGCGCTTTCCGCTCACTGGAGGCTTTGCCCCGGCGCCAGGAGCAGAGCTCTTCGTAGACGGATTCATTGGCGTGCTGCTCGCTGAAATACTGCAGCTTAAGCTGCTCCTGATTGCGGCTGCCGGACAAGCTGTCTTCATCGTGAAAGGCACCATCGATTAGAGGCCGGTAGCCATCGCCCATCTTCACCGCCAGCTCATGCCGGTAGACGCAGAGCATCTCATTCCAGGAGCCGCCCTCATACCACAAGCTGTCTCCGTTATCCTCCGAGCCGGAGAATTCGCGCCAGCCGAGGCGCCAGACGCCTTCTTCTTCCCCGATCCAGAGCTGGGCAAATACCTCCTGATCCCCCCCTGACATTCTCGACAAACGGTTCATAAATACAATCTGCATCCCAATCCCTACCTTCCTTGTCTTACAGCATGCATAATCCCGTTACTCACCGGATGAACGGTTCCTTAGCCAGACCCGTCACCGGAAGATATAAGGCCGATATAGAGCGTGAAGCTTATCCCGCCTTATATGTGCACACAAAAAAGCACCTCTCCCACAAATGATGTGAAAGAGGTGCTTCCTCTGGAATGCTATACTGTTAATGCTTACAATACCCATATATTGAGAAACAGTCAATCTCTTTTTGTACTAAATTAGAATCAGCTTGTCCGTTCCTCATAGGAACAGTAACCGTTTCAGCCGAAATAAAAGGATAAATTAAGCCGCAAAACCAATCCAGCCTTATCCCCGGCCTCAGACTACTCCCGGTCCAGCGCCAGCTTAGCCAGTCCAAGCGCTCCGGACAGACCCGCATTGTCGCCCAGCTGAGGCGGAACAATATAGCTGCCGACAGCCTCGTTCAGTGCAGGATGCTGCACATAGCCGCCCAGCAGCTCCTGAAGCTTGGCATGAATCAGCGGGAAAAGCTGGCTCTGCTTCATCACACCGCCGCCCATCACAATCTTCTGCGGTGACAGAATCAGCACATAATTCATCAGCGCATGCGCCAGGTAGTGGGCTTCCATCGCCCACGCCGGATGATCCGCAGGCAGTTCGCCTGCCGGCTTGCCCCAGCGTTTGCCAATTGCCGGGCCTGCTGCCAAACCCTCCAGGCAATCGCTGTGGTAAGGGCAGAAGCCTTCAAACTTGTCTTCCGGATGGCGGCGCACAAGAATATGCCCCATTTCAGGATGGGACAAGCCGTGCACCAGTTTGCCTCCCACTACCGCACCCGCTCCGATTCCTGTTCCGACTGTGATATACAGGCAGCTGTCCAGCCCTTGAGCCGCTCCCCACTTGTATTCCCCCAGCGCCGCACCGTTCACATCCGTATCGAATCCGACAGGCACGGAAAAATGCCCGGCAACTGTTCCCACCAGATTGTATTGCCCCCAATGGGGTTTAGGTGTGGTTGTAATGTAGCCATAGGTCGGGCTGCCAATCACCGGATCAATCGGCCCGAATGAGCCTATGCCGATCGCTTCCACATTTTTGCCGGTAAAATAGTCCAGCACAAGCCCCATCGTTTCCTCAGGCGTGGTAGTCGGAAAGCTGACCCGGTCGATAATCGTCCCGTCCTCATTTCCAATCCCGCATACAAACTTTGTTCCCCCTGCTTCAATTGCTCCAAGTACCTTCACTGCAGCAGTCTCCCTTCCCCATAAACATTCAGCCAAAAATTGGCCATGTGTGTAATAAAGCGTTCTCTTTCCCTTATTATACGTGGCCCGCAGACCTGTGACAAGCGGTTGACATACGAAAAAGGAACTAGCTTCAAAGCAGCCTTGCTCCGGGAAATAGAACGTGTTTGTGTTCGGGCGCCGGCCTGGCTGGAGTGAATCTGCCCTTGCGGGCGGGCACCGGTCTGGCTGGAGTGAATCTGACTTGTGGGCGGGCACCGGTCTGGCTGGAGTGAATCTGACTTGTGGGCGGGCGCCGACCTGGCTGTGCTAACTTAAGTGGAAAAAGTAAACTTATTCGGTGCCGCTGGGCTGTCCGGACACCAGTAGTTGGAAAAAGTAGACTTATTTCGGCTAATTTGCTCCTGATATCGTACATTTTCCGGAATTAAGTGGACAAATTCCCACTAAATCCTTTTTTGGAGTAATTTCCGGCGATTTAGTTTTACTTTTTCCACTTAGAGCTCAGGCTCTATGCGAACTTGGGAGAACCTCCACCCGCCTCCAAGTGTGCGCATGATCCGAGCTTATCTGCCGGGATCATGCCGTTTATTCTGGCCCCACTCTCAAAGAGATTGGCCTATGTGCGCAGCATGTCTTTGTTACTCCTATGGTAGCTGCGGCAGGCTTCTACCAGCCGGATTGCCGCCGGGATATGGGAAGCCAGATGTATATGCGCATAGGCAGCCATGATATTGCCGCGGGCATAGCCCTCCGGCTGGCTGCCGCTTCGTCCGCGGCTATCATAGGCGTACAGCTGCGGCTCCCCGGGCGAATAGCTCATCTGGGAATAGTGAAACTCGTGCCCGCGCAGGCGCTCGCCCTGCTTCAGCAGCAGGCAATCGGCCCGCGCGGTGACTTCGCGGTAGCCGAGTGCGGTGCGCCGGTCCTGCATGACCGAATGGGCGGGAATAATCCCGGCCATCTCATGCACAGCCCCGGCGCGGTCGGTAAGGCTGCGGACCAGCACCATATAGCCGCCGCATTCCGCATAGAGCGGCATACCAGCCGCTGCCGCAGCCCTTAGGCCGAGCAGGAAGGCCGAATTCCCGGCGATTGTGGCGGCGAATTCCTCCGGAAAACCGCCGCCGAGGTAAATCCCATCCGCCTCCGGCGGGATGCCTTCGCCGCTGAGCGGGCTGAACGGAGCCAGCCGGGCCCCGGCCCGGGCCAGCAGCTCCAGATTGTCGGCGTAATAAAAATTGAACGCCGCATCCTGTGCAACGGCAATGACCGGTGCAGGGTCATATACCGAGGCGAGAGCTTGGGGAGCAGACCTATCCAAGGGTGGATAGGTCAGTAGATTACCGGCTTCCTTAACAGCTGTCGGAGGAAAAGGGGCGTCGGCAGACTGCCCGCCCGGAGATTCCTGTGCATCTTGCACACCTGTTTCCTGAAGAATCTTAGAAATTACCGAAGGGACAAGTGCGGCAGCAGCTGGCACCCCGCCCGGAGATTCCTGTGCACCTTGCACGCCTGTTTCCTGAAGGATCTTAGCAGCTACCGAAGGGACAAGTGCAGCAGCTGGCACCCCGCCCGGAGGTTCCTGTGCATCTTGCACACCTGTTTCCTGAAGAATCTTAGAAACTACCGAAGGGACAAGTGCGGCAGCAGCAGGCCCCCCGCCCGGAGGTTCCTGTGCATCCTGCATGCCTGTTTCCTGAAGGATCTTCCTGGCTGCCGGAACAGCCTCTGACGGAAGCTCTTCGGCAGGCCCCTCTTCCGGCAGTATTTTTCCCGCCGCCGGGTAACGAAGGACAGATGCTGCCGCTGCAATTTGCAGCAGCACCTCCAGATCCGTCCCTGCCTCCAGCAGGTCGGCGGCACGGTCAAATAATGGCTCCAGCTCGCCGCGTTCCACGGCAGGGAGCAGCCCCAAGTGCCGTTCCGGGATATCCAGTCCCTGATCCCGTGCCAGCCAGCCGATGACCGGTATGCCGCAGGCCGCTTCAATCGCGGCTTTGACCGTCCGGTAATGGCTGGCGCTCCCGCAGCGGTTAACGATCACCGCAGCGATGCGCACGTCCGGCTCCAGCTGCTGAAAACCCAGCACAATTGCAGCCGCACTGCGTCCCATGCTGCGTACATCCACCACCAGCAGCACCGGACTTCCTGTTAGGAGGGCAATTTCCGCCGTTGATCCGGTAAGCCCGGTTGCTTCTTTGCCGTCGTACAACCCCATAACCCCTTCAATTACGGACAGGTCGGCTCCCTCCGAGGAACGCAAAAAATACTCCAGCATATATCCGCCCGAGGTCATCCAGGAATCCAGATTGCGGGCAGTCCGGCCCGTTACAGCCGCGTGGTAGGCCGGATCAATATAATCCGGGCCGCATTTGAAGGCCTGCACGGTAAGACCGCGCCGGGCAAAAGCCCGCAGCAGTCCCAGCGTCACCGTTGTTTTGCCCGAACCGCTGCCTGTTCCGGCTACCACGAAACGCGGGCGGAGCCGGGGAAGCTGCTCCGGTCTGCTCCGCTCATTCATTCTGGTTCCCCTCCGTTTCAGCAAAGCTGACTCTCGCTACTGCAATGGTCGCATTGCCGCTTTTTTTCTTCTTAAGCACCAGGCTGCGGGCACCAGAGGACAAAAGGGCTGCCGGCTCACAGACCCCATAAGCTCCGGTAGCCTTAAAAACAATCTCCGAGGGCTGCTCCAGCACCACCGTATTCAGCTGCTCCGGCGAAAACAGTGCCAGCTCCCAGCCATATTTGGCGCACAAGCCCAGTAGACCGGCCTCATCGCCTTTGATCGCGGCAGTGGCGACGTTGCGGACGCTAAGCAGTGAAAGTCCCATATCCGCCAGCGTATCCAGCACCACTGCTTCAAGCTCCTCCTGCGTGGTCCCGCGGTTGCAGCCGAGCCCGAGCACAAGACTGCGCGGACGGTAGACTACAGTCCGCTCTCCAAGAGCCGCAATCTCCTGCTCCGGCAGCTGCCGGTCCGTGACCACGACTGCCGCGCTGAACGTCGCTTCCTGCAGCTCCGCCATGCTTCCGCAGAGGCGGACATGCTCCGGCAGCACAGCACCGGGCGGCAGCCAGCCGCGTTCGCCGCTCTCCTGCAGGAAGGCCACGGCTTCCCCGTTGACCAGGGCGGCGCTGACTGTTTTCATGGTCGCGAAGCCCTCTGCGCGCCAGCCGAACTCCGAGCCGAGCAGATCCACGGCGAAGATGCCCTGCACATCCGAAGCGGTAGTAATCACCGGATGGCTGTCCATCAGCTGTGCAACCTGCCGCGTGAGCCTGTTGGCCCCGCCCAAGTGGCCGGATAACATGCTGATCACATGTTCTCCGCGTTCATCAATGACGATGACGGCGGGGTCGGTTCTTTTATCCGCCAGCAGGGGAGCAATCAGCCGGACTGCCGCCCCCAGCGAAAAAAACAGGATAAGCCCTTCGTACTGCCGGAACAGCTTCGGCAGCAGCTCTTTGACCGGTTCCGCAAACACCTGCCCATGCCCCGTGGCGTCCTGTACGTTTCCACTGTACTTGGCGCAGCAAAAAACCTCGGTATCCGCCAGCCGTTCACCCAGCTTCAACGCCAGCCGGATACCATTTGCAGTAATCGCAACGGCTGCATACCGCTTAGCCATCAGCGTCAATCCCTTCCCGGCAGCCGTGGGTAAAGGTTTTGTCGTACAGCTTCGAACGGTGCTGGTCACGGTCCGTAAGCGCCGGGTCCAGGGCCCAGCCGGCGAGAATCATCGCATGCATGGTGATGCCCGCTTCGCGCAGGTCGGCTGCAAGGCGTGCCACGGTGGTCCGCAGAATCTGCTGGTCCGGCCAGGTCGCCCGCTTCACCACAGCGATAGGCGTATCGGGGCTCCACCCGGCAGCGAGAAATTCGGATGCCGTATGTTCAGCCAGCGAAGCGCTGAGGAACAGGGCTACGGTACAGTGATGCGCCGCCAGCTGCCGCAGCTGCTCACGCTCCGGGACCGGCGTCCGCCCTTCGGCACGGGTCAGAATCACGGTCTGCGTCAGCTCCGGCACAGTCAGCTCTGCACCCAGCGCTGCCGCCGAAGCAAAAACAGAGCTGACCCCCGGCACGATCTCATAGCTGACGCCGTTCAGCTTCAGCAGCGACATCTGCTCCAGGATTGCCCCGTACATGGAAGGGTCACCGGTATGGATGCGGGCTACGCTTTTACCGGCCTTCACCGCTGCAGTCATGATCTCCACCTGCTGCTCCAGAGCCATTCCCGAGCTTTGCAGCACCTCGGCTCCCGGCTTCACACTGGCAATCAGCTCCCCGCTGACCAGCGAATCCGCGTAAAGCACAACATCTGCAGAACGCAGGATGCGGCTGCCTTTTAACGTAATGAGTTCGGGATCGCCCGGCCCTGCACCTACGATATATACTTTGGGTTCCAAGCCAGCCGCCGTCATTTGCTCACCACCATAAGGCTCAGGTATTCAAGCTCCTGGCCACGCAGCTCGCGGGCGTCCCGCCACACCGTTTCATTAGGAGAGGTTACCTTGGTCACGACGGATGCTTTTCCCGCAAGCCCGAGCTCATCGAGCACATCCAGCAGCAGATCCAGCACCTTCGCCACCTTCAAAAACACCACCGTATCATGATGCAGCAGCGCTTCCTTCAAGGCCTCCGGGTCCTCGGTAGCCGGAATAATCCCCACCCGCTGATCGCCATCGGCAAGGGGCTGTCCAAGCGCGGCAGCGGCGCCCAGCACCGACGATATTCCCGGAATTGAAACGATCGGCACGCCAGGATGCAGCTCCTGCATCAACCGGGCCAGATGAATGAAGGTGCTGTACAGATTCGGATCGCCCTCCGTCACAAAAGCCACATCCCGGCCCTGCTTCAGCTCGTTCCAGCAGAGCTCAGCCGTGCGGTTCCAGCCGCTTGCCAGCTGCCCGGGGTCTCTGGTCATCGGAAAGACAAGTCCCAGCATGACTTTTTCATCCGCCTTGATATGCATCTCCACAATTTCGTGGGCATAGGATTTCCCGCCCTTTTTGGTTGCCGGGTAGGCAATTACCGGACATTCCCTCAGCAAACGGCAGGCTTTGAGCGTAATCAGCTCGGGATCACCCGGACCTACACCCACTCCGTACAAGGTCCCTGTTCCGATTGGGGCAAGCTCAGGCTCCACCAGCGGATACTCATCATCAGCATGATATGCTGCAACTGCAGTTTGCATGGCCGCTCCGGTGATTTGTTCTTCATGGGCAGCCTGCTCATCCATGGAGTGCAGATGAGGTTTCGTCGTATTTTTTTGTAACCTTGTCGTCATGAGCGCTCCTCCTTTAGGTTAGTTAATCTATTTATGCAGCGATGCCTAGGCTAAACCCTTTCTGCCAGCAGCTGGTCACATAGAACAGGAAGGCCGATAGAGTACAAGTAACGGTTAAAATCAAAATCAGTCCGGCCTGCGCCCGCTTACCACGTATACAGGGTTCATCCCCTCAAAACGGGTCATGCCAAGAATCGGCTTGCCCCTTGATGCCTGGAGTTGCGTCACCTCGGTGGCCATCCCGGCAAGCTTCAGCGCCTCCAAGCCCGTATACAGTGTCTCAATTGTAATTGCCCCGATCACTATCCGTCCTTCCGGCCGCAGCCGGTGCGTACAGTGCGCAATAATATGCTGGAGCTCGCCTCCGCTTCCGCCAATGAATACTGCATCCGGGTCCGGCAGCCGTTCCAGGCCTTGCGGCGCTTTGTCACGGATAATCTCAAAATCGGCGCGGAATTCACGGCGGTTAGCCTCCATATTCGGCAGATTCTCTGCGCTTTTTTCGATGGCGTATACCTTGCCACAGCGGGCGATCCGCGCACATTCGGCTGCCACCGCTCCCGAACCGGAGCCAATGTCCCAGACCACCGCTTCTTCAAACAAATTCAGCTCGGACAGGACTAGGGCGCGCACCTCCCGTTTGGTGATCAGACCTTTTTCCGGGCGCCGCTGGCGGAAAGCTTCATCGGGATAGGCAAAACCGCGCCGCACCGCCGCAGTCCCGCTTCCCGGCTTCCACCGCAGAATCACCACATTCAGAGGTGCAAAGTTCCCTTTTTCCAGCTCATCCAGTTCCCAGAACCGGCAGACCTCCTCGCCCCCGCCCAGCCGCTCACAGACAAAGGCTTCATATTCAGTCATTCCGAACTCACGCAAATAAGCGCCGATAACCGCTGGTGTGTTGGTCTCATCGGTGAGCAGGGCGATTTTGTGCTTGCCGTCTATCCGTTGGGCCAATCCCCGGATCGGACGTCCATGCAGACTGACCAGCTCCGCATCCTGCCAGCTGTCCCCAAGCCGGGCAAAAGCAAGCTGGACACTGCTGTAATGCGGAATCACCTCGACATGCTCCGGCCCGAATCTGCGGACAAGATACCCGGCAATCCCAAAGAACAGCGGGTCACCGGATGCCAGCACCACCGCACGCCGCTCCTTCCACACTTCCTCCAGCTTATCGGCAAAAGCCTTCAGACCGTTCTTCAGAACGATCTTTTCCCCTTGATACCCGCCGAAAAAAGACAACTGCCTCTCCCCGCCGAGCAGTACCTCGCTCCTCTGCACCTTGCTTAGACTGTCCGGGGTCAATCCTCCGGCTCCATCCTCACCGATGCCTATAATATAAATAATGTCAGCCACGGATTTCCGCCCTTCCCAGCACCCGGCCCTTCATGGTGACCAGCACCATCTCCACGGTCATGCCTCCATTCATATGCTTCAGACAATGCCTGCAGGCGTGCAGACACAATTGTTCAAAAAACACCCCATTCCCGGCCGCGGTCATCAGATCCGTCACCTGTGAGGCCGTGTTGGCCGCCGCAATCTCCCCCACCAGTTCGTTATCCGCCCCGGACTCAGCCGCGATTTTGGCCAAAAAACTGAAATCCACCGGCGCATTTTTGGAATGGATCAGCATGGCCCCCTGCGCCACCTTCGAAAACTTGCCCGCCATGCCGACTAACGTGATCTTACGGACTCCGAAGGCCTTGGCGTGTTCCAGCGAGAAGCCGACATATTCACCCATCTGGATAAAAGCTTCCTCCGGAAGCTCAGCGAACATCGCCATTGCATACTTCTCACTGCTGCCGCCTGTGGTCAAAATAATCTGCTTGTTCCCCATGGCCGCAGCGACCGAAATCGCCTGTACTACACTGGCCTTGTAGGCTTCCGTGGAGAACGGCGTCACCACGCCGCGCGTGCCCAGAATGGAGATGCCGCCAAGGATGCCAAGCCGCGGATTCAGCGTTTTGAGCGCGATAGCTTCGCCTTCCGGCACACTGATAACCACCCGTACTCCCCGGGCCGCACCATGCTCCTCCAGCACCTCGGACACCGCCTCCAAAATCATGCGCCGCGGCACAGGATTGATCGCCGCTTCTCCGACCGCCACGGGCAATCCCGGCTTCGTAACTCTGCCTACCCCCTTGCCGCCGTCTATCTCTACGCCGGGGCTATCGCGCCAGCTCACAGCAGCCTCAATCCTCGCCTGATGCGTCGCATCCGGGTCATCTCCGGCATCCTTCACTGTTGCACAGACTGCCGTCTCCCTGCCGCTGCGCTGCCCCCCGGTCAGCTTAAACGTATGCCGGAAGCCAGCGGGCAGATCGATCTCCACGCTCGGCGGGGCCTCGCCCGTGACCAGCAGGAGCGCAGCACCTTTGGCGGCTGCGGCAGCGCAGGCGCCTGTGGTGTAGCCACGGCGCAGCGGTGCAGCGGTCCGGCTCTCTCGCAGCTCTGCCGCAGCTTGGCTCCCCTGCGGCTCTGCTACAGCTTGGCTCTCTCGCAGCTCTGCCGCAGCTTGGCTCCCCTGCAGTTCTGCCGCAGCTTGGCTCCCCTGCAGTTCTGCCGCAGCTTGGCTCCCCTGCAGCTCCGATGCAGCTTGGCCCTTGTGTTCAGGCTGCAAATCTCCGCTGTGCTTATAGTCCTGTACACTCTGTGAGTCCTGCTGCTCCATGGCCCGTTTCTCCTCTCTCTGCTGATAAAGGATACATCTCTTTGCTTCTGCTCTATCCGCCCTGATTCTGCGATTCCCCTGCCTGACGGACAGCCAGCAGACTGAGGGCGTTGACTGCCGCAACCACAACCGTACTGCCGCCCTTGCGGCCGATGTTGGTGATGTAAGGGATATCCAGCTTGCGCAGCTCATCCTTAGACTCCGCCGCTGACACAAAACCGACCGGCATGCCGATGATGAGCCCTGGCTGTGCCGCACCTTCTTTGATCAGACGGATCAATTCCAGCAGGGCCGTTGGCGCATTGCCGATCACGTAGATGCCGCCCGGCGCTTCGGCGCAGGCTTTCCGTGTGGCGAGGATGGCCCGGGTTGTTCCCTGTGCCTTAGCCGCCTCCATCACATCGGGATCAGAAATATGCACCCGTACCTCGCCGCCGTATTTATGAATCCGCTCCTTGGCAATCCCGGCCTCGACCATGCGCACATCGGCGATAATGGGCTGCCCCTCCAAAATAGCAGAAATCCCTGCCTCCATCGCCCGGGGATGGAACACCAGACTCCGTCCCAGCTCAAAATCGGCGGATGCATGAATGATCCGCTGCACGACCGGGTACTGTAAGGCGCTAAACTCATGATCGCCCAGCTCGCGGGTAATCATTTGAAAGCTCAGACCTTCTATTTCCTGCGGCTGCACTGTGAGCGGCTTAAAATCCGTCCCAAACTCCATAGCTATCCCTCATTTCTTATTAAAAGCAGTAACTGCGGACACTATCTCTTCAAATGACTCATATACCCTGCCATGCCCTTTATAGAAGGCTTGCGGCCGCGCAATCAAAATAACATATATCCCCATATCGAGCGCGGCGTGCACTTTTTCATCGAGGGAGCCTTCCGCGCCGCTTTCCTTAGTAACCATGACCTGTGTGCCATACTGCCTGTACAATGCTTCGTTCAATTCGCGTGAAAAAGGTCCCTGCAGCGCAATAATATTGCGCTGCTCTATCCCAAGCAAATGGCATTTTTGCATATTTTCCAGACAGGGAAGCAGTCTGACCGTCAGCCGGATCGCAGGGTCACCCAGCAGCGCCTCTGCAAAAATCTCCAAGGTTTTACCGCCTGTAGTCAGCATGACAGAGCCTTTCAGCTGCTTGGCCCTGCGGGCCGCCTCCCCGTAGGAAGACACAACCAGCAACCGTGGATGCGGCTCATATTTGAGGCTGCGCCGCTCATAACGCAAATACGGCAGTTCCAGCGCTTCAGCAGCCCCCATTGCATGGTCATGCGCCTCTTGTGCAAACGGATGGCTGGCATCAATAATGGCGCTGCAGTCCAGCCCGCGCAGACAGGCGATCATCCCTTGCTGGTCCAGCCGGCCGACACGGGTTGTGATGCCAGCTGCTTCAAGCCGCTCCGCAGCGCTGGGCGTCACAACGGAAGCCAGCAGCGGCAGCCGCTCCCGTGACAAGGCCAGCGCCAGCTCACGGGCGTCACTGGTTCCGCACAGCATAAATATCATTGCGGTCAATGCTCCTTAGGAGCACTTGCCGGGTGCACCGCATCCTCCGAATAGGAAGCTTCAGGCTGCGGCGGGACCGGCACCTCTGCGTCTGCAGAGGCCGGTTGGCCGCGGCGCCCGGACTTATGCCCATCATATGCGGTCTGCTCGCCACGCTCCTGATGCCCGCCTTGATGTCCATAGTGCCCATGCCCTTCCTCACCATGACTGTGGTGATCATGATGATCATCGTGATGGTGGTGACCATGATGGTGATGGTGGTGATCATGGTGCGCAGACGCTTCCTCCCGGTACATGCAATTGTCGCAGTTGGCGGCTGTCCGGCCTGCCAGGGTCTCTTCGATCCGCTCCAGCAGCATGTCTGACAACAGCGGATGGGAGCCGAGACAGGTGCCAGCCTCCACTTCAATCTCCGGATGCGCTGCGGCAAAACGGCTCACCGTTTCGTTGAACTGCTTCATCAGCACTCCGGTGAACAATAAATACGGCAGCACGATAATTTTACGTGCGCCGAGAGCCAGGCAGCGCTCCAGCCCTGCGGGCAGCGAAGGCTTGGTGATGGCAATAAAGCAGGCCTCAACGCTTTTGTAGGGAGTTCTCTCCCAGAGGAGGCGGGCCAGCTTGCATAAGTCGCTGTTCGCATCCGGATCACTGCCCCCGCGGCCCATTACAAGCACGATGGTGTCCTCATCCTTTACTTTGGAATAAGGCTTATCCCTAGCAGCAGCTGAGGCCGTTTCCCCAACAGACAACGCAGCGGCAGTCTCCAGCCCGCCAGTATTCTGTTGCCCGGACGAACCCCGCTCCACCAGCAGCGTTTCCTCCAAAGGTTCTCCGGACAGCTCCGGCTGAGCCGCTACCTGGACCGGCTGCGGAACAGCCCCGGCGATCCGGTCCAGCAGAATTTCTACCGCTCTCTCCTGCACTCCGATCGGACGGCCATATACAAACTCCACACCCGGATATTTCAGCTTCGCCTGATCCAGAGCCAGCGGAATATCCAGCTTGGAATGTCCTGCCGCGAACAAAATAATCGGCACAACATAGACCGTCCCGGCTCTGCCCAGCACACATTTGTCAATCCCCTCGGAAATGGAAGGAGCCGACAACTCAATGAAGCAGGTTTCAATGGCAAGCTCCGGCCTGCGGGCAGCAAGCGCCCGGGTGAAATTCCGCAGCTCTTCATTCCCCTCTTCCACACGGCTGCCGTGTCCTACAAGTAATACTGAAGTTATCCCTTGTGCTCTATCATGATTATGGTGCGAGTGCGCGTGCATGTGTTCACAGCGGAGTGCGCTCTCCGCTTGCGGGTAATGTGCTGAAATCCCACTGCCCATCCGCTCAAAAAAAGCATAAAACCGTTCATCCTGACTGCCCTGCGCACAGTATTGCTCAACAACCTCAGTTACAGCGGCCACTGCTTCCTCTTCGCTCATCCCCGCACGGACCTTGCTGCCCGCGTGCGGGGTACGTCCGGTTTTTTTTCCGCCAAGATATAATTCATAGCTGCCCTTGGAATAGACAAGGCCGATATCCTCCAGGACCGCCGAACTGCAGGCCATCCCGCAGCCAGCCACACTGATCTGCAGCTCTCTTGGCACAAGCCGGCCGTTTAACTGTTGATGTAACCGCCGTGCGGCTCCGGCAGCACTCTCTTTTCTCATGCCGCAAAAGCCGCAGGTTTTCACCTTCACCACATTATCCGTGGGATTCAGCGCCGCCAGCGACCAGGGCTCCGAAGAGGTCCGCAGCCGCTCATGCGGCTTCAGTGCCTGCGTATCGGCGCCAAGGCTGTACTTGCGTTCATAGCCGCGCGGTGTAACCATGAGGCCGTCATAAACCATCGTTGCGGAGTTGCCGACGATCACGGTCGACAGCATGCCAATCTCATGGTCCAGCATATCCTGGAGCGTTGTGACAATGGTCTGCTGACGGTCGCGGTAGGCGCTTTTTACAATGCCTACGGGTGTGGAAGGATCGCGGTAGCGGAGCAGGATTTGGCGGGCCTCTTCAATCTGGCGTGTGCGCTTTCCACTGCGCGGATTGTAAAAGGCAATCACGAAGTCCGCGGCCCCCGCCGCCTCCACGCGTGCCGCAATGCTCTCCCAAGGCGTAAGATGGTCGCTCAGGCTGATCGTGCAGGAATCATGCATAATCGGCGCACCCAGCAGCGAAGAACAGGATTGAATAGCCGATACCCCGGGAATCACCTCGACTTCCACCCCCGTAACACGGTCCCAGCCCCGTTCGATCAGCACTTCATAGACCAGTCCCGCCATTCCGTATACCCCTGCGTCACCGCTGGAAATGACGGCGACCGTCTGCCCGGCTTCCGCGCGGCGCACGGCTTCCTGGGCCCGGCTGACCTCTTCGGTCATGCCTGTGCCGACAATCTCCTGCTGCCGCAGCAGCGGCTTAATCAGGTCTACATAAGTGGTGTAGCCGATCACGGCTTCACTCTCTTCCAGGGCTGCCAATGCACGGCCTGTAATATGCTCCAGCCTGCCTGGACCAAAGCCGATAATCAGCAGCTTTCCTTGTTTATTCATTCATGTTCCCCCGTTCGTGTGTAACTCCAACACTGACTCTAAATTGATGCTCATGCTCTAACTGTATGCTCATGCTCTAACTGTATTTGATACAACTAAAGAGTCCTATTTTTGCGCTGAAACCGATTTAATTGCACACTGTACACTTAAAGGGACCGTATTTCAGCTAAAGAAGCCCAAACCGCTATTTTAACTGTACAGAGTACATTTACTTTTAAAAATGCGGGTTTGCACCTCATTTTAACTGCAGCAAATGCACTTACCCTCTAAGCGTCCAACACTAAAAAGTGAGTTCTGCTCTACTATTGCTGACGACCAGCTTCCCCTCATCTCTCCCCCGGGCCTTCGCCCAGCAGACTGCTCAGCGCCGCCTTGAACTCCTCCGCATTCCGGGGAGCTGCGTGCCCCGCCGTTACGCGCGGAGGCAGGCTGTGCCACAGCTCAGCCAGCAGCGGGAGCGCCAGGCCCATCGCCTGCAGCAGCTCCCCGCCGGCAAAAATAGCCTCCGGCGCTCCGGCCGCCCGGCAGACGCCCTGATCGAGGACAATGATCCAGTCCGCCCAGCGGTAGGCGAGATTCATATCATGCGTAGCCATCACCACTGTGGTACCCTTACGGTGTATGCTGTCCAGGCCATCCAGAAGCTGCGCCTCCGACAGCGGGTCCAGATAGGAGGTTGGCTCGTCGAGCAAGATCAGCTCCGGCTCCATCGCTATCACCCCTGCGAGCGCAGTTCGCTTTTTCTGGCCCAGACTGAGCTGATGAATCGGTTTATCCTTCAGCGCGGTAAGGTTAAGCAGTTCCAGCACCGCAGCACACCGTGCCGTTATTTCTGCCTCAGGCATACCGGTGCCCCGCAGCCCAAAAGAAATATCCTCCAGCGGAGTACTCAAAATGAGCTGCTGCTCAGGGTCCTGAAAGACCAGCCCGACTCTGCGCCGCAGAGCGGCAAGCTCCTTTTTGGCATAGGATACGGGCAGTCCCGCTTGCCGGACCGTTCCCGTTTGCGGCCGCAGCAGGCCAACCGCATGCAGGAACAAGGTTGATTTGCCGGAACCGTTATGTCCAAGCAGGGCTGTTTTGCAGCCTCTGGGAATCGCTGCTGTCAGCCCCCGGAGCGCTGGCTCCACCGTGTCCGGATAATGAAATACGACATCCTCGAAGGCTAAACTGTAATCCATATCTATGCCGTTCTCCTTCTCCAGCAGTTCCGATTCCAGACTTCTCACTGAATTGATCTCTGCCATTCTCATCAGGTCCACAGCATCCACAGCTGTGCCGCCGCCAGCAGGACGATTCCCGCATACGCCTCAAAGGCAAACCTTCGGGGCACTTCCCGCCTCACATACGGCGGTAATAGAATCTCCCCGGTAAACCCCCGGGCAGCAAGCCCCTGCGACAGCCCATAGTAACGGTGCATGGTGTTTGCGAACAAGGACGCTGCCATACCTGCAGCCTCCCGCAGCTTGGATCTGAAGCCCCTGCGGCCTCCGCGCAGCCGCCGGGCCAGCAGCAGGCCATGGGCGGCATCGTCCAGCAGGAACAGGAACCGGTACATGACCAGCATCAGCTCCAGCACGATCTGCGGCATCCGCAGCCTGCGGAGCACCTGCAGCAGCTCGCCGAACGGCGTGGTCAACATGATGAACAGGCAGCAGGCCAGACAGGCCGATATCCGCGCCAGCAGCAGCGCTGCCCGCACGCCTCCTGCCCGGGTCATGTACAGAAACTGGGCTGTGCCCGGAATCGGCAGGTACAGGGCGGCCTCCCCGGCTGCCGGACGACCCAGCTCCACCAGCAGTGCCGGCAGGCTGAGGCCGTAGAATAGCAGCGCAGTGCCAAACAACTGTCCGTAGGCGCGCGGCGGGATTTTGGCATATTGCAGGCACCACAGCATCATCCACAGCGTAATGAGAACCTGAAGGGCCGGATGCAGCACATAAGCAAGGGCGAACATGACGGCTGCGAAGAGGCTTTTCCACATCGGGGACACTTGGCTTAGGGCATTGCTGCAGGATATAACATCAATTCTTCTGATCATTCAGCTTCTGCCGGCCTTGTCTCCCCTTCAAAAGACCCAGCGTATAGCCGATCACCCCTGCGCCGATAGCCGCCTGCAGCGCGAATAACATGCTCTCCGTTTCACCCGGCAGCTCAGCCAGCGGCTTGAACCAGGGCTTATATGCAGGGTCAATCTCTGTAATTGCACCCTCTGCCGCATCATCGGCCCCGCCGAACTCCCCGTTCACGAACAGCAGCGGCAGGACCACCAGCAGAACCACCGCGAGCAGCATCAGCAGGTTTTTCCATTTGTTCTTTATCTTCACAGTGTATTTCCTCCCTTGGCTCCCCGTTTAAGCAGGGACAGCTCCTGTGGACTGTAGGCCTTCAGCCAGTTCCATAGCAGCACTGTCAACAGCCCCTCGCTGACCGCCAGCGGAATCTGGGTCACAGCAAAAATACCGCCGAATTTCGCCATGGAAGCCAGCACACCGCCATCCGCAGACGGAAAAGCCACCGCAAGCTGAAAGGAAGTGACCACATAGGTCATCAGATCCGCTACCGCAGCCGCGAAGAATACCGCCAGCTTTTCGCGTTCGCCCAGCCTCATAATCAGCTTATAGACCGCATAACCGGCAAAAGGCCCGGCCACTGCCATGGAGAAGGCGTTCGCGCCAAGCGTGGTGATTCCACCGTGCGCCAGCAGCAGTGCCTGGAACAGCAGCACAATGGAACCGGTCACGCTCATCGGCAGCGGACCCAGCATCACTGCGCCAAGTCCCGTCCCCGTCGGATGAGAGCTGCTTCCCGTAACCGAGGGCATTTTGAGCGCTGAGAGCACAAAGGTGAACGCTCCGGATAAACCCAGCAACAGCTTCAGCTCCGGGTTGTCCCGGGTCATCCTTGTGAGCTTGCGGACGCCCAGGAAAAAGAACGGCAAAAAAGCCGCCCACCAGAACACCGCCCAGCCAACCGGTAAAAATCCCTCCATAATGTGCATTGCTTCCGCCGTACCCGGCTCATTCAGCAGAAGATAAACGGCAAATACGCCGACCAGTACCGTGAAACGCCAATAGCTCCGTTTGTTCATCCTTGCACCTCCTATTTGATTTTCGTGTGCGGCGTCAAACCAAAAACTCCCGCCCCTGGGGGTGGGAGTATCATGTACGTATCCGGATCACAAAGAAAAGGCTGCTTACCCGCCAAAACTAGCGGCACACCCTTATCTCTCAACCCATTCGTACACCGCTCCTATCCGCGTAGAGTCGTGTGTGCGCAAACAAGGTAGGTCTCCTGGCTCGGGATCATCGCTGGCCTTCGTCTTCCCCGGAGCAACCGAGTGACCTGTTGAAAGCTGGCTCTTCCTTACAGTGGCGGGACCGCTCGGGAGTTGCACCCGATTCCCTGTTATCCCTTGATGTGAATCAAAGGCACCTTGTTTCATCGCTAATTCATCCTGTACATCATAGCGGACATGGCATAAGCGTGTCTGTGATAAAAGTGGAGGTGTCCCTGAAAGGCAAGAAGCTTGTAAGAACCTCATTTGAATAATATAATTGTTAACTATACAAGCAGTAACGGCTTTGCCGTCCCCTTATTTTATTAACCTGTACCCGGAGGCTGTCCAATGAAACTGGATCTTACCGAAGAATCCCTGCCTGTCTACGAAGCTTTATCGAGCGCCGTACGTCTCCGCATGCTCCGCCTGCTCGCCGTTCAGCCGATGAATGTCAAGGAGCTGGCAGCGGCAGCCCGGCTCAGCAGCGCGATCATGACGATGCATGTCCGCAAGCTGGAGGCGGCCGGACTGATCCGGACACATATGGCTCCCGGGCGGAGCGGTTTGCAAAAAATCTGCACGCTGGCGGCTGAAGGCGCAGAGATCATTTTCCCCGCTCAAGCCCCGGCGGAACGCAAAAGCCACCGCAAAGAGATACCGGTCGGCCTCTACTCCGACTTTCAGATCGAACCGACCTGCGGTCTGGCAACGGTAGAGAAGGTCATCGGCAATTTCGACGACCCGCGCTACTTCTGGGATCTGGAACGGATGAATGCAGGCATCCTCTGGTTCGGCAAAGGTTATGTCGAATACAAAATCCCCAACTTCCTCCTGTCCAGCGAGCAGCCGGAGGAGCTTGTCATTACAATGGAAATCGCCTCTGAAGCCCCCTCCATCAATAACAATTGGCCTTCGGATATCACCTTTACCTTGAACGGAACGAAGCTGGGCTTCTGGACCAGCCCCGGAGATTACGGAGACAGCAGAGGCAAATATACGCCGTCCTGGTGGCCCGCACTCACGAACCAATACGGGCTGCTCAAGCAGCTGCGGGTTACCCCCAAGGGGACCTTCATGGATGGGCAAAAGCTGTCCGGGGTCACGCTGGATCAAGTGGACATCCGCAGCAAGCAGTGGACGTTCAGACTGTCCGTGGAGGAGGATGCCGAGCATATCGGAGGGCTGACCCTGTTCGGCAAAGGATTCGGCAACTATAACCAGGACATGCTGGTTGAACTGTTCTATACGGAAATATCCGGCATATCCGACAGTCCTGACGCTGCCGGAACACCTTAAACCCGGCTCCATCAGAGGGTTGCAATGAAGAATCCCCGATCTTCCGCTGCGGATCAAGCCAGCGAAGGATCGGGGATTCTGGGTTATACAGAACAGATTGAATTTGAAATCTGTTCTGTGGTCTTCATTGCGGATCAGTTGATTTTGGAGCCGTTAACCGGCTGCCACAGGCCGCCGCCGGGAAGCGGACAGCCGCGCGCCTTCAGCCGGGCAACAACCGGGATGATGCAGCCGCAGGCAGTGCAGGTCACCCCATCCTGGAGCTTGGGGCAGGTACTGCAAAGTGCGATCCGCTCCGCATACACCTGATCTGACGCGGTATTGCCTTCATTGAACATCGATGACGCCAGTATACGGGCGATCTGCGCTTCCGTGACCTTATAATCATCCCGGCAGCCTTTGCAGGCAGAGGTTGTGGCCATAGCGGTTCTCCTTTATCAAGCTTTTGGTGTAATTTCCAGTACTGTTACCGACATGGCCGGCAGCTCGACAGTAACAGTATCCCCTTCCAGCTTAAAGGCTGTGAACGGCTGCGGAACAACCGCTTCCGGTTCGCTGAACGAGTTATGGGCATCAATGGTTGCCCCGGCAAGCGTGGTGCCGGCAATATCCACCGCTTGGCCGGCAAGGCCGCGCAGCTCCAGCGGAAGCACAGCCGCAGACGCATGATTCAGGTTGCACAGGCTGACATGAATCACACCCTCGGCCGTTACCGAAGCCGACGCCGAAACTTCCGGAATCTCCTTGCCGTCAAAGCTGTAAGACCCGCTGTCCAGCGTCAGATCCAGCAGCTCGGCATCCTGATGCACCTTGTACATATTAAATACATGATAGGTCGGAGTCAGCAGCATTTTTTCGCCTTCGGTAAGGATGACGGCCTGCAGCACGTTGATCGTCTGGGCAATGTTCGCCATCCGCACACGGTCGCTGTGCTTGTGGAAAATATTCAGCGTCAGACCGGCAACCAGCGCATCGCGGATCGAGTTCTGCTGGTACAGGAACCCCGGGTTCGTACCCGGCTCCACATCATACCAGGTTCCCCACTCATCGACGATCAGGCCGACTCTTTTCTCCGGATCATATTTGTCCATAATGACGCTGTGGCGGGTGACCAGCTCTTCCATGCGCAGCGCTTTTTCCAGAGTGGTGAAATATTCCGCAGTATCAAAGCCGGTAGCCGCACCTTTGTGCTCCCAAGTGGCGCCGGGAACGGTGTAGTAATGCAGCGTGATGGAGTCCATAAACCGCGTGGCTTCGCGCATCAGCACTTCCATCCATTGATAATCATCCGCATTCGGGCCGCAGGCGATCCGGTGAATCCGGTTGTCCCCGTAGTTGCGCACATACGTCTGGTATTGGCGGTACAAGTCAGCGTAATATTCCGGACGCATATTGCCCCCGCAGCCCCAGTTTTCGTTACCCACGCCAAAATACTTCACAGCCCAAGCCTCTTCCCGGCCGTTCTTGGCCCGCAGCTCAGCCATCGGAGATACGCCGTTAAAGGTCAGGTATTCCACCCATTCTGACATTTCCTGCACCGTTCCGCTGCCCACATTGCCGTTGATGTACGGTTCACATTCCAGCATGGCGCACAGCTCCATGAATTCATGCGTTCCAAAATGGTTGTTCTCCACCGTGCCGCCCCAGTGCGTATTAATCATCCGTTTGCGGCCTTCGCGCGCTCCGATGCCGTCCTTCCAGTGATATTCATCGGCAAAACAGCCGCCCGGCCAGCGCAGCACCGGCACCTTGATCTCCTTAAGCGCTTCCACAACATCATTGCGGATGCCCTTGGTGTTCGGAATCGGAGAGTCCTCCCCTACCCAGATGCCTTCATAAATGCAACGTCCTAAATGCTCGGAAAAATGACCATAAATATTCCGGTTAATCGTTCCCTTGCGGATATCCGTATGAAGCACAACACGCTGAGCCATTTCTATGCCGCCTCTCTTAATTAATATATTCATTAACTACTTAATAATTATATTAACATTATAAAGGGCTTGCTTTGCATCCGTCAACAACAAAAAAACGCTTCCCTGCCGTTGTCGGCTCAGGAAGCGCTTCTGCATAATCCGGTGATTTGTTGTCAGTATTATGGCCCTGCTGAACAGAGAATCTGGTCTTAACCCAGATCCCCCAGCTCAATCTGCACAATCCCCTGTTCATCCTTCACCGGGCCGACAAGATGCAGCAGGCTGCCGAACTCCAGCTCCTGGAATTTGCGTGCGGCTTTCTCCCGCTGCAGCTCCCACAGGCATTCTGTAAGCGTACAGACCACCGGCACATCGCAGCGGATTTCGGCCAGCTCGCGGGACAGATGGAGCATGTCGAGGTCGGCTTCGATTTTGGCCCGCACCCCTTTGGGCAGCAGGTGAAGGTTCTCGATCACGCCTTCCACGGTGCCGTATTCACTCAGCAGCTTCAGCGCCGTCTTTTCCCCGATGCCGCGCACCCCCGGGTAGTTGTCGCTGGTATCGCCCATGAAGCCCTTCAGGTCAATTACCTGGGCCGGGGTAAGCCCTCTTTCCTCCAGCAGCTCCGCCGGATCGTAGACCTTGTAATTGGAGCGGCCTTTTTTCATAATCACGACCTTTACGCTGTCGCTGACCAGCTGCAGCATGTCATGATCCCCGGTCAGAATGTAGACCTCGGATTCCCCGCTGTAGCACGAAGCCAGCGTGCCGATGCAGTCATCCGCTTCATAGCCTGCCAGACCGATATTCGGCACGCCAAGCTCGGCTACTACCTCTTTGACCAGATCGAATTGCGGAATCAGCTCCAGCGGCGCATCAATCCGGTTCGATTTGTAGCCGTCATACTTCTCCGTACGGAAGGTCCCCTTGCCCATATCCCAGCAGCACACTACATGGGAAGGCTCGAACGTGCTGACCGCATCGAAAAAATACTGCAAAAACCCGTACACCGCATTCGTCGGCAGTCCGGCCTTAGTCTTGCGGATATATCCGCCATAGGCGGTCGCATAAAAAGCCCGGAACAGCAGAGCCATTCCGTCAACGATCATTACCCGGCCCTTTGGTTCTGAACTCATTGTGTGTAACACCTGCTTTATTGATATTGGAACATGCATTCCTCTATCAAGTCTACCTTATTCCCGGGACAGGTTCAATGCCATAAACAGCCTGGTATTGCTTCCGTAAATGGTGAAGTCTGGCTGCGGACGGCAGCAGATCTCCGGGATGCCGCAGCTCCAGCACCCAGGCGCCCCTGAAGCCGCCTGCCGTCAGCCCGGCGAGCATCGCCTCCAGCGGCACCTTGCCCTGGCCGAGCCCCAGGTGCTCATCCTGCTCTGCGGCATTGTCGCTGAGATGCAGCGCGATCAGACGGTGCATGGCCTGCTGCAGCATCAGCAGGCAGCGTTCCTTGCCTGCCATCAGGGCATGGCCGCTGTCGAATACCAGGCCTATGCGGGAGGAATCCACCCGCGCGGCCAGCTCCAGCAGCTCTGTGACCTCCGTCCCTAGCAGCCCGGGGTACGGGGGAACATTCTCCAGCGCGATAACTGCCGCAGAACCGGCAGTCTCCGCCAGTATCCGCTGGAGGAAACGCACCACCCGCACCTTGGCCGCTTCCCGCGGATCAACGGCTGCCGCTCCAGCACCTGCCTCGGCCGCTGCCTCTTCCGGCAGCGATGCCGCCCCTGGCTCCGCTGCTGTCCCCTCAGTGCCCGCAGCAGGCAGTTCGCCCGCATGCAGCACCACGTAGCTGCAGCCCAGCACATCGGCAGCACGCAGCGTTTCCAGCAGCAGCGTTTCCGCCTCCGCACGCTGCTGCTCATCCTCTGCCGCCGGATTGCAGCCGGTGATCGGCGCATGGATGCTCCAGCGGATGCCAAGGTCCTCGCCTTTGCGGGCCAGTGAAGCCAACTGGTCTGCCGTCCATTCCAGCAGCTCCCCATGCCTGCCTTCGCACATAATCTCAATGTGCTTCCAGCCCTCAGCGGCCAGTAATTCAATAGCCTCAGCCAGCGGACGGCCGATGTAGACATAAGTAGAGACCGCGCAGTCCTGTAATGACGTCATCCGTACTCCTCCTTGAACAGCTCTATTTAATACCGGAATGCATGAAGCTCTCAATGAACTGGCGCTGGAACACCAGGAAGATCAGCAGCAGCGGCGTGATCACCAGCAGTGTAGCGGCGCTGACCTCCGTCCACTGCACCCCAATCTCGAACGACTGGGCAAAAATCGACAGCCCCACCGTAAGCGGCCGGTTCTCCACCGAATTGGTGATGATCAGCGGCCAGAGAAAGTTATTCCACTGGTAGCTGATCGAGACGAGGGCGAAGGCCACATAGGTGGGACGGGCCAGCGGGAAATAAATTTTCCACAGCACCTGCCATTGGCTGCAGCCCTCGATCAGCGCCGCCTCTTCCAGCTCGGCAGGAATCGTCTTAAATACCTGGCGCAGCAGAAAGATTCCGAACGCCGAAGCCAGAAACGGCAGCATAATGCCCAGCTTGGTGTCGAGCAGCGACAGCTGCTTCAGGACATTGTAGTTGGGGAAGATCAGCACATCGGCGGGGATCATAATCTGCACCAGAAACAGCAGGAACACTATGCTGCTGCCGGCAAAGGCTACACGGGCAAAGGCAAAGGCAGCCATGCTGGCCGTCAGCATCTGCACAGCAAACACGCACACTACAATCAGAATGGTGTTGAGATAATAAGTGGCAAAGGGCGCGGCAGACCAGACCGTAGCGAAGTTGCCCAAAGTGAAGTCCAGTGAGAACAGGCCCGACAGCGCCGCATGACGGGGTCGGAACGCCGTCACCGTCATCCAGAGCAGCGGGATCAGCCAGAAGGCCGCGAGGGCCAGCATCAGTATATTTCCGAGTCTGGATGTAAGTTTGGTTTTCATAGAATTGCCCTCCTTCCGGCAGCCGTGCAAATTTAGTTATAGTGAATTCTCCGGTCCAGGCCAAAAAACTGCACAGCCGCAATCAGCAGCAATACGGCAATCATCACGACCGTCAGCGCAGACGCCATTCCCTGATCCCAATAGCTGAATGCTGTTTCATAAATGTAATAGAGCAGCAGATTACTGGCGTTGTTGGGACCCCCGCGGGTCATGATCATCAGGTGGTCGACAAGCTTGTAGGCGTTGGTGAGCGCTACAATACTTACGAACAGCGTAGTCGGCATCAGCAGCGGGAAAGTGATTTTGCGGAACACGGTGAACCGGCCCACCCCGTCGACATGCGCGGCTTCATACAGCTCTTTGGAGATATTTTGCAGACCGGCGAGGTAAAAAATCATAAAGAATCCCGCTTCCTTCCAGATGATCATCAGGATCATCGCCCACATCACCAGCCCCGGTGTGCCCAGCCAGTTGATATCATTCACCCCGAACCAGGACAGCAGCCTGCTCATAAATCCATACTCCGGTGTATAAATAAAAAGCCAAATGTTAGCCACTGCAATCATGGGGATCAGAGTCGGATAAAAGAATGCTGACCGCATAAAACCCCTGCCGCGCAGCGCCTTGTTGGCGAAGACCGCCATCAAAAGCGCCAGAGCGATTCCGAGTGGAACCGTCCCCAGCGCAAACAGCACATTGTTACTCATAACCTTACGGAAAACCTCGTCCTGAAACATCGTGCGGTAATTCGCCAGGCCCGTGAAGACCGGCTCCGGTGTGGACAGGTCCGCCTGGAACAGGCTCAGCCGCAGCGTCAGCGCAATCGGGTAGAAAGTGAACAACAGCAGGAACAACAGTGAGGGCAGCAGCAGCAGCCAGGCGAACCCGTTTCGTCTCAGACTGGCGTTCATCTTACTTATTAAAAGAAGCCAGAGCCTGGTCCGCATCCTTCTGCGCCTTCTGCAGGGCTTCCGCCGGTGTCAGCTCATTGGTGAGTGCGGCCTGCACGGAGTCACTGAGGATTTTGACAATTCTACCGTTGTTGTGGGTTGATAGTTCAGCAGATGCATATTCCAGCTGGTCCCGGGCAATCAGCGCAGCGGGGAATTCGGCGGCGTAAGCCTTCATCCGCTCGGTTTCATATGCCGATTTCTTCACCGCCACATAGCCGGTATCGATACTCCACTGCGCCGCACGTTCGGTTTCAGTCATGAACTTGACGAATTTCCAGGCTGCTTCCTGCTTCTTTTTGTCGATATCCTTGAAAATATAGAAGTTGCCGCCGCCGGTAGGGCTGCCGTATTGCTTCTGCGCCGGCAGGAAGCTGACACCGAAGTCAAACGACGCATTTTTCTTGACATTGGTCAGGTTGCCGGTGGTATGGTACATCATTGCGGTTTTTCCTTCCAGGAAGTCGGAAGGCACCGTGCTCCAATCGGTTACGCCGCCAGGCATGGCCTTGTGCTTCGCCGCCAGATCGACCCAATACTGCAGACCCTCGACGTTCTCCGGGGTGTTGAACATTACTTTTTTGCCGTCAGGAGTCATCAGATTGTTGCCGTTCTGCAGCGCGAAGGTCTGAAGCATCCAATAGGCGTAACCGGTCACCGGAATCTCCAGCCCCCACTTGCCGTTACCGGCCAGCTTGACCGCGTATTCCTGCATTTCTGCCCACGTTGCAGGCGGCTTCTCCGGGTCCAGTCCGGCAGCCTTGAACATATCCTTGTTGTAATACAGAACGATGGTGCTTCGCTGGAACGGAATACTGTAGGTTTTGCCCTCTGTCTGGGAATTCTCCATAAAAGCGGGGTAGAAGTCAGACAAATAAGTGTCTCCGCCCTCCTGCGCAATGAACTCATCCAGCGGAATAATCGCATCCATATCCAGCAGGCTGAACAGCTCTGTGGACTGCAATACCGCTACATCGGGCGGCTGCTTCGATTGGACTCCGGCTTGGGTTTTGACCGCTGTATCGGCATAGCTGCCGGTGTATACCGGCTTAACCACAATGTCCGGGTTCTCCTTCATAAAATCCGCAGTCATCGCTTCAATCGTAGCCGTCAGCGGCCCTCCGACAGCAATCGGGTAATAGTAGGTCAGCTCCGTTTTGGTTCCGCTGGCCGCCGGTGCGGCTGCGGCTTCACCAGTCCCGGTGCCGCTGCTATTGCCAGCGGCGTTATTGTTGTTTGTGTTCGTGTTCGTGTTTGAGTTTGTGTTGCTGCCGCAGCCTGCCAATACCGACATTCCCAGTGCAGCCGCCATTACCATTACATTTACTTTACGCATCCCTGTGATCTCCTCCATTATCTATTCATAAGTAGCAGGAAGACCGGCAGCCCTCTGCGGACGGCAGATCCTCTTGCTTTGGCAAACATGGGAATCCCTTAGTGATCCTGTTGTTCATTGCCCTCTACATTCAGGACAGGCGCAAATGATCCTGCAGCATCTCGGACATTGAGGTCCAGATATGATCCGGCATGGCCGAATATTGCTCCAGGTCTTCTCTCGCAGTCACCCCGGTCAGCACCAATGCCGTGTTGATGCCGTGGCTCAGGCCAAACCGGATATCTGTATCCATCCGGTCCCCGACCATGAGACAGTTCTCCCGGCGGGTCCCGCTCTGCTCCAGCACCTTTTCCGCATAATAGGCGGATGGCTTGCCGATAATCTCTTGCACAGTACCGCAGCTGGCTGCCTCAATGGCCTTGACCATAGCCCAGGTATCGGGGAGCAGGTCGCCCACTACCGGACAATTCGGATCAGGATTTGCGGCAATCAGATATGCACCCGCCCGGACAGCCTTCATCGCCCGGTGCAGCTTCTCATAATCGAAATCGCGGTCCATTCCCACCAGCACATGCGTGGCCTCCATCGGTTCATCGGTGAGTACCGTGCCTCCGCCGGCGACCTCATATTTCAGCGCCTGCTCCCCAATCACCAGCACCTGCGGCCTGCGGTTCATTCCCTGCATTTCCCGGAAATATGCCGCAGATACCGAAGCCGCAGTCACCACTTCCTCCGTCCGGGCTTCAACCCCCATCAGCCTTAGCCGGTTCCGGCATTCTTCCCGGGTCCGAATGGTGGTGTTGCTCAGGAACAGCACCTGTTTCCCCTGCTCCCTTAAATACTGCAGTGTCTGCCTCACTCCCGGCAGCAGCAGGTCACCAATAAAAATGGTGCCGTCCAAATCAAAAAAATACGTCTCGTATGCAAGCACATCCTGCAATGGGAAAGCAGCCTCCTTAATGGAAACAAACCAAAAAACCCTATATCCAGCTCAATAAGCGGGCATGCTGAATCCGCCGTGTACATGAGCTGCATAAGGGTTTTCTCTTCGTCTCCGACCCTTGATTATGAAATTGAATGGTGTTAACTTACGCTTACTTCTTCACTATAAATTAACCATGTCATCCTGATATTAACTCCAGGTTAAGCTTGTGCAAAACTGTGCCAAAGCTCCGGGTTGCCCATCGATACTGCACTCGCTCCCGCTTGGAGAGCAGCCTCAATCTCCTGATGATCCTTGATCAGGCCGCCGGCAATGATAGGGCGGGAAGTACTGCTGCTCAGCTCGGTAATGACCCTGGGGATCAGCCCCGGCATGACTTCAAGCGCATCCGATTCATTCTGGCGCACGTTGTTTATGCCGTGCTCCAGCGCGGAGGTGTCGATCAGGAACAGGCGCTGGATCGCCAGAAGCCCGCTTTTCTTAGCCTGCTTGACCATGTGGTTCTTGGTGGAGATAATGCCGGTCGGGCCAATCTTCTCGGCAATATATTTGACCACGAGCGGATCACTGCCCAATCCGCCGATGAAATCGACATGCAGAAAGACCTTCTTGCCGGCTTCCAGACCCTGCCTCACATATTGCTTCACAGTGAACAGGTCCCCGATCAGCAGAAAGATCATCGGCCACTCGCTGTCGCAGGCCTTTTGCAGATCTTCAGCCTTGCGCACTGCCGGTATAATCCTATGGTTGCCGCTTCCCGCAAACAGTCCGTTCTTCACCTGTTATCCTCCTTCTGTACCAGTGAATATTGACCATTGTAACAGCCGTTTGTCAGCGCGGTATTAACGGCGGGACCGGAGTCCCGCCCACACTTCATTGGATAAAGCCCGCCAAGCTCAGGAACCGCTGCAGCAGCACGGCCGATTGGGCGCGGGTGGCGCTCATTCCCGGCATCAGCCGCTCTTGCGATACACCGTTCATTAATCCGGCTTGAATGACCATGGTCCATTCCTCACGCCCCCATGCGATGCCTGCCGCATCCTTGAACAGCTCCAGGGCTGGCCGTGATTCCGCAGCTGTGCCGCCAGCGGCGCCGTCCTGCCCGATGTAGCGCAGGGCGCGGGCCAGCATCACCGCCTGCTCACTGCGGGTCACCTTGGCATCCGGACGGAGAGTTCCGTCGCCGTAGCCGCTGATCAGCCCCGCAGCAGCAGCGGCGGATACGTCGCTTGCGAACCAGTCCGCAGGCTGAACGTCCGGCCAGGCTGCCGCCTTCCCGCTGCCTTGACCGGCTGGCAGGGCCAGCGCGCGCGCCAGCATGGCGGCGAATTCCGCCCGGGTTACCGCACGATCCGGTTCAAAGCGGCCGCCGCCGGTTCCGTTCAGCAGCAATTTGTCTGCCAGCTGCTTCGCCTGCCGCTCAGCCCAGTGGCCATTCAGGTCACGGAATGATGTATCCAGCGTCATGACGCTCAGGATGCTGCTGCCGCTCTGGATCTGGCGCAGCATTCCCCCGGTTCCATCGCCTGTGAAATTAGCGGGCACGAAGGACAGGGTTCCCTTCTCCGGCGAAAACATTATTCCAGTTGCCGTGCTGCCAGCCGGCGAGTCCAGGGCCAGTGAACGCGTGAGATAACGGGAACCGGATAAGACCGGAGTGGAGCGCCCGCCTGACAGCACTTCAAGATTAAACTCTACCGCTGCGGCCATTTGCCGGCCACCGGCCAGCTCCACGGCGCGGGTTACTGCCGCTGCCGCTGCTCCATCCAGCTTGCGGATGGTAACCTTTAGCTTCATCTCCTGCAAGCCTGTGCCCAGTTCTGCAGCCAGCTGTTCAAGCTGCAGCTGCTCCAGCGGGAGCATGTATCCGGCCTTCGCTTCAGTATGAGTCACCTTCAGCAGGGCCCCGCTGTGCGCGGCGTTCTGCAGCGCAGCCGCCGGAAGCTCCAGCGTATCGCTTGCGAAGTTGACTTCCGCTTGCGCGGAGGTACGGAACGCTTTTTCCAGAACAGCAGCCTCTACTGTGCCATCCACCGCTTCAAGTACAGGCACTGCCGGGGAAGGGGTCACGCCAACTGTTCCAGGCACACTGGTATTTCCAGATCCGGGCGCTGCGCCCGGAGGAGTATAGCCTCCACTACCTGGTGCCATAGTGGCCGCAGGCGTCGGCGATAGTGTTGGCGTTGGTACTACCGTTGGAGTTGCAGTCGGTGTTACCGTTGGTGTTGCTGTTGGCGTTGCTGTCGGTGTTGCCGTTGGTGTTGCCGTCGGCGTTGCTGTCGGTGTTGGCGTGGATGTCGGACCCGCAGCACTTTGCACCGTAATTTCCACCGGCTGCGAATAAAGATCATACGTGCCCCCGTTCTCAATGGAAGCTGAGTAACGCAGCAGCACATGGGCGGTTCCCGGTTTCCGGGCATTCACCCGGCCTCCGTCCGCCTGCACCAGCTCCTGCCCATCCAGGAATACAAGCTCAGGTGTGATCTCCTTGCGCTCGCCCTTATAGGTCTCCACGATGGCTTCAAGGTTCCGCTCTTCACCTATATTCAATTCCATCCGGGCTGTCTTCGCGCTCAGTGAGGCCGCCCAATCGGATGCCCAATAGGCATAGTCTGTAGTGATGCCGAAGGCTCCAAGCTTCAGGAAGCGGATCACATCCTCGCGTTTGTTAAGCGTCCAGGGGGAGATGAGCAGGCCGCGGTGTTTCGCCGCCTCCATGAACTCCGGTCCAAGCCCGCTGTAATCCGTATTGAAGGTGAGATTAAGCTTCGACACCGTCTTCAGCGTATCCCGCAGCGAGCCTTCCACGTTATTTTCGCTGGCGATATAACCGGTCAGCAGTCCGGCGGGGATTTCCGGCATCAGTTTATTCAGCCGCTCCAGCTGGGCCGGGTAAAAAGACATCACATTTACAATATCCTCTGCTTTGTGCTCCTTCACTGTGCGGACAAAAGCATCCACCGCCTCCGGCGTCTGCGTCTTGATCTCGGCATACACCAGCCTGCCGCGCGAACGCGCCAGCTCCAGCTGTTCATCCAGGGTCGGCATTCTCACGAGCGGGAAGCCCTCCGGGTAAGTCTTGTTGGCATTATAGGTCTTGAGCTGCTCCAGTGAATAATTCTCCACCGGTCCGCTGCCGTCCGTTGTGGTCTCCAGCACCGGGGAGTGCGTAATGATCAGGTGCCCGTCCGTAGTCAGGAACATGTCATTTTCGATAAAATCCGCTCCGGCATCCAGTGCCAGCCTGTTGCTTTCGATCGTATTCTCCGGCGACACAGAAGGCATCCCGCGGTGTCCAATGATATACACCTTGCGGATCAGCGTGGTATCGCGGTTGTACAGCGCCAGTGCCGCATGAGCCGCAGCGGGTACATCCGTTACCAGACCGTTCACGCCGGCTGTGATCAATTGATGCAATCCGGCCGTCGTGCCGGAAGGCGCAGGCGTCTTCGCCTCACTCCAGACCATTACCGCCAGCTTCTGCAGATACGCCGTATTCCCGCGGGTCGCTGCATTCTCAGCCAGCAGTGCTACTCTCGCTCCGCTGGCCGCTGTGGCACGGCGCATCTCCAGCAGATCCTCCGGTCCCGGATTTCCGGCTGCGGTGAAGTCAAGAATGCCGCGTGCCATCGGATAAGCCGCCCTGGCCCGCTTAATCAGTTCCCCTTGCTCCGCAGCCACGAACACATCCTCCAACCCGCGCTCCCGCAGCACCTGCACCAGCCGGTCCACCGTCAGCGCATCATGGACATACAAAGCAGGGATTACCCGGTCCCCGGTTGCCGCCAGCACTTCAGGCAGAGCCGCAATTACCGCTCCGGTTCCCGGCTCAATCACCATCAGCTCCGGGTTCAGATGCAGGATTGCCGTGGCCGGAAGCTGGTCTGCGGCCAGCTTGCCAAGGTCGCTTGACTGCTTGATCTCTGTAACAATCGTCGGGGCAAGCGCAATTTGCGTTTGCGGCTCCGCCACTTTAATGAAGGGCTCGATCACAGGTGCCGGCAGCGGTTCCTCCAGCAAGGTCACCCGAAGGTTATCGACCCGCATTCTGCTGCTGTCCGCCTGCAGGCCAATCCCGCCTTTGGCATAACTGTCCGCCCGGAGCGTCTCGATCATCAGCTGATTGTTAATCCACTCCTGAACCTGGTTGCCGTAAGCCTTGATCGTATAGTGCAACGGTGCACCTTCGGCCAGCGGCTCCGTATAGGAGCCTCTCTCCATAACATTCCATTGATTGGCCGCCGTCCGCTCGGCGAATTCCACACCATTGGCAGCGGAAGGATCCTTGCGCACCGCCATCTGGTAATACGGGTAATCACCCTGCTGGACCCGGAACATCACCGAATTCCACCGCGAGGCATTCGCTGCGTCCGTGTGGGTGACATCAGCTTCAATCATATAGTTGCCAAATAGGCTTAGATAATCCGGCAGCATTACGCGCAACGGATTGTCCGGGGCCGCCGTGGCGTTCAGCTCCAGCGCTCCCCCCTTCACGGCAGCCTTGCCGGCTGTCGTGCCCTGCACCCTTTTCCAGCCGTCAGGAAGCGTCCCCTCCGGTGTGCTGTCAAAGTTATCCTCAAACAACACGTATTCCTTGGCTTCCGGTTTTTTGGCCACCAGAATTAATCTGATAACTGCATCATCCTTCCGCCCGGTCAACTGGTGTATGCCCTCCGTCTCGACAGCTATCCCGTCCTTGCCGAGAATAACCCCCTTGCTGTCTGTGCTCCATTCCAGCGCATCCCCCTTCAGTTCTGCCGAGCTGTAGTCGCTGGATTCCGCGTGGAACGTCAGTGTGTCAAGTGCCAGCTCCCGGCCAGTCTGTTCCAGCACATAGCCGGTTTCGTGACTGAGGCTCAGCACCTTTGCCCCTGTCTTGGAAGGCGTAACGGTCAGCAGGCGGCTGGCCTCCGCCTGATAGTAGACGGCTGTGACCGTTGCCTGCCCTTCTTTGACCGGCACCGGCTGATTGTTGACGATCCGCACAATGCTCTCGTCGGAAGAGTACAGCTTCAAGCCATTTGCCTGCACCGGCTCTGTCAGCCCGTCAGAATAATACACCGAAGCTGTTACCGTCAGCGGACCTGCCAGCGCTTCCGCCTGCTGTGGCAGATCCAGCTCCAGACGGTCGGCTGTAATCCGTGTCACCTTCAGATTGTCAAAAGAAACCGCCGACTGATCAACCTGGAAGCCCACTTTGCCTTTATCCAGCAGCCCATTTTCAAGCGGTTTGTCCAGCAGCAGAGTATAATCCGCCTCATCCTTGGCCTTGATGTATTCCTTGACGTTGTCGCCGAAGACACGGACCTTCATTGTATAATCCTTGTTCAAGGCAAGCGGTGCACCGCTTCCGTCCGACATCACATTCCAGTTCCCGTCCGGCTTCCGGTAGGCCAGCTCGTATTTCCCGTTCTGGCGCACCGCCATCTGGTAATACGGCAGTTTGCCGTTGGCCGGGACGCGGAACATAAGCGCTGCCCAGCGGGCACTGTTCAGCACACTTTCGAAGCGGACATCTGCTTCCATCGTATAATGATCCGCCTGCACCGGGGCCACAATCCGGCCCTGCCGTCCGGCGGCATTGCCATCAAACCGCAATCTGCCATTGTTGTAGACGGCTTCCGTAACACTGGCAATATCTTGGTCTGGGTCTGGGTCTGGGTCGTAGGTTGCTTCCATAACGCTGGCAATGTCTTGGCCTGAATTGTATGTTGCTTCCGTCACCACACTCGGCTCCCGCACTACCGCAAATGGGCTGCTGCCTGCACTCCCGTCAGCAATCCAGTCTTCAGGTAAGGTTCCATCCGCATAACCGTCGAAATTCTCCTCCAGCAGTATTGGATTAACCTCCCCGCTGACCGGTTGTTCGTCACTTAACGTAATGACTCCATAGCCGGAAGTATCATTCCAGAAGCTGGAGGAATTGTAGGCGCTCCAGTACCCTGTGCGCTGCGCGGTGGCGTCAGATTTCTCCAGCCGGTCAGTCACACTCAGCTCCAGCCCCAATTGCTTTGTCAGATGCGGGTCCAGGCCCAGCATCTCCCAAGGTACGGCAATTTCCGCGCTCCAGCCTTCCCCGGTCTGGTGGATAGAACGCAGTATCTGCTTCTCATCCTTGCCCTGATGATTGTTCAGCGCCGCCCCAAAACGGAATTCAGGCGTGCTGCTCCCCGGCCGGTAAAGGATGCCAATCTGCATATCATCCTTCGCAAAAGGGGATGACTGGTGCAGCGTCGGGTCAAGGAACAGATTCAGATTGTCCTGATCGAACCAATATCCCGCACCGTCGTAGACAGGTGTGCTGTCGGGCGCATCCACAGCAATGTATAAATAGGTGCTGTCCCACAGCAGCCCGAAGCTGCTGTTCTCCCCTGCCGGCTCCCCGGTCCGCACGCTTAATGACTCGTGGAGACTCCAGAAACCTTCGTCCAGTTTGCCGTCAATAACCGGAGCGGTCAATGTCCGTTTGACCTCAGCCTCCGCTCTTCCAGGCTCGGCAGCTGCTGACCGCACAGGTATCGCTGCTGCAGGTTCCGCTGGCACATTCTCTGATGCCGGTGACTCTACTGTCACCGGTGATGAAGATTCAGTCGCCGCTGTAGAGGACATTGCAGCCGAAACGGTTGCGGGCAATAATGACGTATCCAGTAGGCCGGTCAATATGGCGGCAATTGCCACCAGGTTCACAAGCTTTTTTGCTTTTCGCACTTTTTGCACTTTTTGCATCTGCGGTTGTACCCTCCCAAATGTCGTAGTGAAATCTGAGCAGCACAAAAAACCCTGCAATCCGTCAAGGTGAAATCAAACCCGAAACGGGCCTGCATTCACTTTGACGCATAGAGGGTTTTCTCCTCGTCTCCTACCCTGCGGCTTTAAGTTGGCTCTCTCATGTTTACTTTAAAGCGGAAAAATTATCACAGTATCAACGCCGGGTTAAAGTAATGTCAATTCAGATCGCTGTCCCGGAGGTACAGTACGATTCGGCGGACTGGATTAACGGCATAGCTTGGGCGGTCCTTAAGCAGCAGGGAAATCCGGATGGCTACATTGACCAAGATTGGCTGAATTGCTCTTCCTTAAAGCCCACAGTAACCTTCTTGCCGTCAGTGACAACCGGCCGTTTGATCAGCATGCCGTGCCTGGACAACAGGTCCAACTGCTCTTCTTCACTGAGGCCCGGCAGCTTGTCCTTAAGGCCAAGGTTCTTATAGACCTCACCGCTTGTATTAAAAAATTTCTTCAGCTCAAGCCCGCTTTTCGCCACCAGCACGCGCAGCTCCTGGACGGTAGGCGGCTGCTCGGCGATATGCTGCAGCTCCAGCTCATGGCCTGCCTCCTTTAACCACTTAACCGCACTGCGGCACGTGCTGCATTTAGGATATTGATAGACTTTTAGATGACTCATCGGCTGCTCCTCCGGTGTATATTGAGATTAATGGGTTGAGTAAGTTAAAGTAAATAGTGGAGTTAAAAATCTCCTTCTGCGTACAACGCGTTTGCGCGAGGCGATTTCAAAGGCACTTTTACCTCTCATTTCCTCTTTTTGCTCACTTGGGATGAATTCAAAGGTACTTTTACCTCTCATTTCGATCACAGCCGGGCGCCGGCGCTGCCGCCGTCTCACGCTGCAGCTTCGCCTGAAGCAGCGCCAGATCCGGCGGCAGCGGAGCTTCAAACACCAGCTCCGTGCGCAGCACCGGATGCTGGAAGGACAGCCGCACCGCGTGCAGCGCCTGGCGCGAAATGGATGCATCCAGCTCCGCTATCCGCTCCAGCTGCACTCGCTCCTTCGCATCCAGCTCCGCTACCCGCTCCAGCTGCGCCCGCTCCGGGACCCGTGCCCCTGGCTCCCCGGCCGGCAAGCCCGCCTTGCTATAGAGCGGGTGACGGTACATGCCGTCACCGATCAGCGGGCAGCCGATAGAGCTCATATGCACCCGGATCTGATGGGTGCGGCCGCTCTCCAGCTTCAGCTCGACCTTAGCTGCGCCGGGGTACACCTCCTTGACCTCGTAGCGGGTCAAGGAAGGATAGCCGTCCGGCGTCACGATCCGCCGGTGCGGCTCCGCCGGGTCGCGGTCGATCGGGCCGTCGATATCGCCGCTCAGCACAGCAGGAACGCCGTGCACCCAAGCGTTGTAACGCTTGTCCACTGTTCCGGCAATCATCTGCTCGGAAATATGCTGGTGGCTGTAGGGATTCTTCGCAATAACCAGCACGCCGGATGTCTCCTGATCCAGCCGGTGGACGGGACGGAAGCGGAACTGTTCGCCCTTTTGCGCCCAGTAATAGACGACTCCATTTGCCAATGTGTCCGTATAATGCCCGTGGGTCGGATGCACAATCATCCCGGCGGCCTTGTTGACAACCAGCAGATGCTCATCCTCATAGAGGATCTCAAAAGGAAGCGGCTGCGGCAAAATATCCTCCGAGGTCTCCTGCTCCATACGGATCTGTACAGTATCTCCTGTGTTGACCCGGACGCTGATGTAGACCCGTTCTCCATTCAGCATAATGCCCTGCTCGGTCATTTTGAGCCGGGACAGCAGCTTGCGGGATACATCCATCCGCTTCTGCAGAATGGTTTTCAGCAGCCAGCCGTCCTCAGACGGCGGCACTTGATAGGTAATTGGTGAATAATAGCCCGTTGTCATCTTAGTTGCGGAACACCTTTTTGCTGCGCACATATTCTACATCAGCAATCCCAAGCCGTGTATTGGCTGCGCGGGCCAGCGCAAAAAAGTAATCCGACAGCCGGTTCAGATAAATCACAGCCTCCTGGTTGATATCCGCACTCCGGCCCAGCGTCACCGCACGCCGTTCCGCACGCCGGCATACCGTGCGGCAGACATGCAGCACCGAAGAGAGCTGGCTTCCCCCCGGCAGGATGAAGCGCTCCAGCACCGGATTCTCCGCTTGAAGAGCATCGATCCAGCCTTCGAGGCGTTCAGCCATCCCGCTTTTCACCTTATATTTGTTCTCGCTAAGCTTCACAAAAGCCAGATCAGAACCGCAATCGAACAACTCATGCTGAATCTCCAGCAGCTGCTCCCGGACATCTGCGAACTTCGCGTCCTCCATCAGGCTGCGCGCCTGGCCGACAAAGCTGTTCAGCTCATCAATCGTGCCGTAGGCCTCCACGCGCACATCATCCTTGCCCACTCTGCCGCCAATAACCGAGGTTTCCCCTTTGTCTCCCGTACGTGTATAGATCGCCATTGTTTGTCCCCCTGTCTAATAAGTCACATGTAATTAGTTTATACGTTCCCATGCACATTAGGCAAACAAAGACCGGAATTTCTGTTATGCAAAATCCTGAGCCGGGGTGAGCAGCAGCTATTCTGCTGCATTTACGGTTTCCTGAATGTTATGCAGTACATCAACCCTTTGCAGACTTCCCTGTACTCTATCTCCAGCATGTTCTCCGGAATCAGGCCCAGAATACCCGGCAAATCCTTCCCCTTCTCAAAATAACCCTTGACCACCGGCACCTTCTCATAGGTTCCTTTGACCAGCTTCTCCGTCTCATCGGCAATCATCAGCCTGGTGCCGCTTTTCGCCACCCTGATCATCTCCAGCACCGCACGGCCCGGATCACTAAAATAATTGATGCCCCCTACATGATACACGCAGTCAAACCTATTGTCCTGAAAAGGCAGGTGCTCTGCTTGCCCCTGAAACAACTCAGCCTTGAGCCTCCAGCGCCGCAGATTGCGGACCGCCTGCTTCAGCATCCCGCCGGAGATATCCAATCCATAGAACTCAGCTTTTGCATCAATATAGGGGAAATTATCGGCGCTGCCCACTGAGGTCTCCAGCACACGATCGCCGTCCCGCAGCTCAAGCATGGAGAGAAACTGTCGTCTATAGTTCCGCTCCCCGCCAAATTTAAGTGCGAAATAGGCTTTGTTGCTCAGCCGGTAAAAACGGGCGATTTTATTATACATTTCCAGATACTTTTTGTTGCTGCCTTCCGTATCAGCCTCATTCAGAAACACAAAAAATCCGTGCTCCCACGGATAACATTGTCCATTTACCGGGTTCACGGCCCCTGCAGGCGTTAGCTCCAACCTGTCAAAAGTACCCGGGTCCCGCAGCATATCAGCCTTTAACATGATTCTCATCCTCTTTCTTGTGCAGCACAGCCGGCGCCGCATGTACACACGTATGAGATCATTATATTCCCTACAGCCGGAGCCCCTCATCAGGCTGACGTATGTTCCCGCCCTCCGTCCATGGACGGAGAATAACAGCATCTGTACGCCAGAGGATTCTAATGTAGAGAATACAATAGATTGAGCTTATCGACCGATTTATGGGTCATCTGCTGCAGAAAATGCAATAGAATATAAGTTCTATATAGAGTGATCTTAAGCTCTTTACATTAGGGACGTCGTCGGGACTACAGAGAATGTTTGGACTTCCAGCCACTGCCCATCTGCAGATTTCTTGATATTCCCGCTCTTCGCGGTGGAAATCCGCAGACAAAGGCGGAAGCTACCGCTCCTACAGTTCCAAACTTCTCTTCCCCCACTTTTCCCTGTTTGTATATCTGAGAATCCTTTATGCCAGAGAAAAACCTAAACAAGGTGAATCCTGTAAGATTGCTGATCTCATTTGGCCCAGAAATTCCACTTGACCCTGTGTGAGTTGGCTCCAATCAGCGTAAGCTGTGTGATAGGTATAAGAGAATAGATGCCGATAGTCTATAAAAGTATCAATTTGCGGAATAAACCCGATATTGCAGTTCTCTTGGGCATACCCGTCCATAAAAGAGCCGAAAAACGCTTGTACAAAAGCTTGCCTTTGCGGTCCCGCGGGAACAGTATAGGCGATGTGATATACAGAAATGGCGATATCATATGCAAACCAGTGATACTCGCTGTCCCCAAAATCAAGAAGCGTCAAATTCCCCTGATGAAGCAGAACGTTGGAATGATGCAGATCGCCGTGAATCAGACCAAAGTTCTCACGGGTAACTGGAAGCTGTTTGAAAGCATCCTTAAATCCCTGCCACTTTTCCGCCAAAATAGGGTCATTATTAAGAACTCCGCCTTTGAGCAGACTGTGATGGAACCACTGCGGACGTTTATGGACCGGCTGATAGCTTTTGGCCAAAACATGCATCTTTCCTATGGCCATTCCCCATTGTTCAAACACATTAGGATTCCAGCTCATTATGTCATTAGGATTCAGAGTGGTGCCCTCAACTTTTTCATAGGCAACACAACAGTACTTCTCCGAAACTGGAAAAATGTACTGTCCGGTATTCAAAAGAATCGGCTTGACTGCACTCAGACCCTCACTGCGCAAATACTCCAGCCATTCAAACTCCGACAAAAGCGCCTCCTCGTCTGTAATGGCATTTTCCAATATCTTCACCACAATCTCTTCGCCGCTGCGGTTTATTTCAAACACATTGCTGTCATATCCTCCAAGCAGTTTCGCCTGTTCAGGATCACAGCCAAGTGCTGCAAAAGCCTGCTTTTTTACCTCATCCATAATCATCTCTACACCTCCTTCCCAAGCAAAAAGCCCACGGTTTCCCGATTGACGGCCTCCGGCTGCTCATGGTTGATGCCGTGTCCGGCACCCGGTATGACTTGATAGCGGAATCCCCCGTCGGTCAGCAGCTTGATGAAATCCCGCTTGCGGTCCAGCTTATATTCTCCTATTAAAAAATAAAGCTTCTCTTTGACTGCAACCGCTTTCTCTTTATCGTATAGCTCCAGCTTATGTATGAACATGGCCTGCTGGTTGTGGTTTTTCATTAGCAGCACCAGATGCTCCGCCACTTCGGGATGTTTCTCGGACAGACGGGAATCCGGGGAACTGAGCTTGTCCACAACCTTCAGCAGATTATTGCGGGTGGGAACCAGGATTTCGGGGAACATCATCAGCAGCGTTTGCAGCATGGCCTTGAACGGCGCAGTGACCATACCTCCCTCCATGCAGACCACTCGTTCAACTCTTTCACTCTTTTGTGTTGCGTAGTTGAAAGCCATATAAGCCCCATTGGATACTCCCGCAATATTAAATGTTGTGAGATTCAGACTGTCAGCAATGCTGCTGATCCACTCTACCTGCCGGAACGTCTGCTTGCTGTAATTCCCGTTAGGCACGCTTTTTCCCGGACCGCCTATGGTATCTACTGCGATGCAATAGAAATGCCGGACGAGCTCTTTCATATTGAGCAGCCACATCACTGCTGAGTTATCCCCTACCCCGTGAAACAGCAGCAGCGGCGGATTGGCGGCATTGCCGGCCACAATGCAGTGTGTCGTACCGTAAGGAGTCTCTATATCCAACTCCTGAATTTCAGTATTCCACTGCCTGAGCAGCATGTTGTAAGAATGCAGTACGGCTTCCTTGCCTGCTTCACTTTTAAAAACCTTAACCATGGCTGTTCCCATCCTTCACTACATTAGTAAAGTGCCCCGTACTCAATAAACGCAAAATCAGCCAATGGTGACGGGAGATGCGGGGCACTTAACTACTATTATAAGGAGGGATGTGTAATTATCATAAATAAGAACAAACTTACTGTTACAAGACACTCCCCTGCCGTAACCGAATTTCTAATCAGATCTGCTGCCCCTCTCCTTTTAACCACACCGCTTGGATGGATAGGCTGTCCGAAATGCTGGTTGTCGGATCACCATCCACCAATACCAGATCCGCACGCAAGCCTTCGGCAATGCGCCCCCGGTCCTGGAGACCGAAGCGGCGGGCCGGCTTGGAGGTAGCTGACTGTAGAGCTTCTACTGGGGTGAAGCCAGCCTGCACCAGCAATTGCATCTCATGATGAACGCTGGCTCCATGAGCCAGACCTCCGAGGTTGTGGAGCGGAACGGGGGAGACGTCAGTCCCGACAAGAATATCGACTCCGGCCTTGTGAAGCTCCATCACGCTTTTGAAGCTGTTGTCCAAGCTCCCTTGCGGATACGTATTGAAGCTGGAATTCAAGATATCAATCCATTCCTGGCTTAATTTCGAGTTCACCCGCGGATCGCCAGCCAGTTCGGACGCCGGATTTCCGATGATTGACGCGTTCAATACCAAACATGGTGTAACAAACGCACCGGAATCTTTAATAGCTGCCACTACTTCGGACGTTGATTCAGGCCGGTCGATAAATAGGTGGGCGAGACCGTCAACACCAATTCGGATGGCAGATTGCGAAGAGTCGGCTGTCAACACGTGGGCCAGGACGATTTTATTCAGCTTATGCGCTTCTCTTACAGCCGCTTTTAGAATGTCTTCACTTAAAACGGGAAGTCCCGGCACCCCCATGACTGTTCCTTCTTCAATCATAATTTTAATATAATCGGCGCCATTCTCCACTTGAGTATGAACATGCTTGACCGCTTCCTCTATAGTTGTCACTTGAGGTGCCTCATCATGATCATGGGCAAAAGCTTCGAGCATCGCATTCCGGTCTTTCTCCGTTAACTTCTCTAGTTCTTTTAGCACAAAATCAGGAATCTCACCATCATCCGGCAATAATTCGTCGGGATGACCGCCTGGAGCCGTGACAGCCATGCCGGCCGAACGAACGTCCGCGATGCCGCCCAAATTCTGCAATTGAATTTCACGACCTTTTTCCGTAAAACCGCCATTCATCTCAAGTTCAGTTGTTACGCCGAATTTGAGAGCATCCCGCAACCCGCCGATGGAGGTATGAACATGCGCATCAATAAGACCAGGCATCAACGTTGCATTATCCGCATCAATCACGGCCGCATGTGCCGGAATCTCTCCCCCTACAGCGATGATCATGCCCTCTTGAATGATAATATGCCTTGCGCTGATAACCTTCTCCCCATCAAAAATACGGGCATTCGTAATAGCCGTTACCCCTGCCATTGGATGACTTTGTTCGCCGCTGCTCATTTTATGACCTCCTCAGTTTGTTCAGTCCGTCTTAACGACCAACCGATTGATTGTATTTTAATTATTAGAATTCTAATTGTCAATCCATGAATATTCTATTGACAATTATTTAGAATCCTAATAAAGTTTCATTATTGACAGATATATAGAGTGAACTTGAAAAACTAACAAAAGGATAAAGGGATGGAGGGGAAGTTTGGAACTGTAGGAGCGAATGCGTCCGCCTTTGTCTGCGGATTTCTACCGCGAACAGCGGTAACAATCAAGAAATCTGCAGACAACAGCGGCCGGAAGTCCAAACATTCTCCGTAGTCCCGACGAAGTCCCTAATGTAAATATCTTAAGTTCACTCTATATAAAACTTTAATAATTCTAGCGTAAGGAGGACAAACGTTAATGGATACTCAGCAGGATACACCCTATCTGGAATTACTGCAGCTCATCGGGCTGAAGTTGAAAAGACGGGCTGATGAGAGCATCAGAGAATTAGGATTAAATGCCCAGCAGGGAAAAATGATCGAATATATTCATAAGCATCAAGAAAAGGGGGTAATTCAGAGGGATCTCTCCGACCGGTTCCATGCCCGCGGAGCAAGCATTACGAGCATACTTCAAGGTCTTGAAAAAAAGGGATACATCGAACGTAAAATTCCGGCCCATAACGAGCGGCAAAAAAATATATATGTACTGCCCAAAGGCGTTGAGTTAATTGAAGAGTTCAAGAGGTCTTTTCAACAAGTGGAGGCTGAAATCGTTCAACCCCTTTCCAGCGATGAGCAGAAGCTCCTCAAAGAAATGCTGGTGAAAATCAATCAACATTTCTAGTGCTTTGTCTGCGGGGGACACGGACACAAAAAAAGGACCCGAAGGTCCCTGGTCAAGAGCATCACCAGCCTAGCGCCGGCGGGAATGCCCCTTCATGTATTCATTTATTTTCAGGTCCAGCAGGCTGCTGATTTCAATCACCTTAGCTGAAGTGAAGGAATTCTCCTGAACAAAAAGCTGTTCCATTCTGCTGCGGAGTGTGAGGATCTCATCCTCCAGAGAGAGTCTGCGTGCGTTAACATCACCTTTGGGGGGCCGTTTGCCGCTTCCGGTCAAACATTCGCCACCAAAGGAAGGCAAGTAATAATCGGCGCTGAGCACAATCATCCCTCCTAAATGTATTATTCAGAAAAGAAAATCCTTGTAAATACATATACAGGTGTTTCTTGTTCCCAGAGTAAAATAATACCATAGAACAGGAAGATCCGCCATAGTCCGATTTACTTCATTCTTGCTGCATTACTCCGTTCGTTCGCGTTCAAGCTGTGAGACGAATGCCCCTATCCGTTCAACGGCTTCATTCAGCTGGGAGACGGAAGTGGCGTAAGAGCAGCGCAGATACCCTTCTCCCCCTAATCCGAAAACACTGCCTGGAACTGCGGCTACCTTGTGTTCAAGCAGCAGGCGCTGGGCGAACTCGTCAGAGGTCAGTCCGGTCCGGCGAATGCTCGGGAACGCGTAAAATGCGCCCTGCGGCTCATGGCATTCCAGCCCGGCATCGCGCAAGCCTTTGACAATCAGGCGGCGGCGCTGGTTATACGAATCAACCATCCGGTCCTTCTCCTCCATGCCGTTGGTCAGTGCCTCCAGCGCAGCCACCTGGCCCATGGACGGTGCGCACATGACGGTGTATTGGTGGATCTTCAGCATCGCGGCAATCAAATCCGGGTGGCCGCAGGCATAACCCATCCGCCAGCCTGTCATGGCAAAAGCCTTGGAAAAACCGCTGACCAGAATGGTCCGGTCCTTCATGCCCGGCAGGGAAGCGAAGCTGACATGATTGCCGCTGTACGTCAGCTCGGCATAGATTTCATCTGAAATCACGATGAGATCATGTTTCTCCACAATCCTGGCGATTGGTTCCCAATCCTCACGGCTCATGATCGCTCCTGTCGGATTGCTGGGATAACAGAGAATAAGGATTTTGGAACGCGGAGTAATCTTGGCTTCCAGCCCCTCGGCGGTAAGCTTGAAGTTGTTCTCCCCGAATGTCTCAATGCCAACGGGAATCCCTCCGCCTATTGCTGTAATCGGCGAGTAGGAAATATAGCAGGGCTCCGGAATAAGAATTTCATCCCCGGGCGAGATTAAGGCGCGCAGCGCCAGATCAATCGCTTCACTGCCGCCTACTGTGGCGATGATCTCATTGGCCGGATTGTATTCTACGGCGAAACGGGTGTGCAGGTATTCGGCGATGCCTTCCCGCAGCTCCGGCATACCCGCATTCGAGGTATAGCCGGTGAACCCCCTCTCCAGCGAATATACGCAGGCTTCCCTGACATGCCAAGGCGTCTTGAAGTCCGGTTCCCCGACCCCAAGGGAGATAATATCTTTGCTGCCTGCCGCCAGATCAAAAAACTTGCGGATGCCCGAAGGCTGAATCTGCTGGACCAGCGGGGCCAAATAAGAATGCATGGATTTGCCTGTATCTCCGGTTTGCTGACTGTTATTCGTGATCATATGATTACTTCCTTTACGGAGATATCATGAGACGGTTGTCTTCCTCATGCTCTTCAAAGATGATACCATCCTGTTTGTATTTTTTAAGCGTAAAATTGGTTTTGGTAGAGAGCACTGCGTCAATCGGCGACAGCTTCTCGGAGACAAAGTTGGCTACCTCCCGCAGATTCCGGCCTTCGACTTCAACCAAGAGGTCATAGGCGCCTGACATCAGATAGACCGATTTCACCTGCGGATATAAATAGATCCGTTCGGCAATCCCCTCAAAGCCGCGGCCCCGCTCCGGTGTAATCTGTACCTCGATCAGTGCGGTTACCCGTTCATCGCTGACCTTATCCCAATTCACGACTGTCGCATATTTTACGATTACGTGGTCTCTTTCCATTTCTTCAATGGCCTGCTTGACATCTTCTTCTTCCGCTCCAAGCAATGTCGCCATCAGCGCTGTAGAGCTGCGCGCGTCCTCCTTGAGCAGTTCCAGCACTTTCCTCTTTAATTCATTCATTTCCTTCATGCCTTCCCTCCTGCGAAAAGAGTTTAATACTAATATGACATGAAAATGGCATCACTGCAAACAAAATAACCCCGCAGGAGCGGGGTTAACGGATTGCATTGTACTGAAGCAGCCGCTTCCGTCAGGAATCCGTGAGCGATTAGCTCTGCTGCGTCGGACGGAAGGCAGCCGGGTTACATATAATAGGAACTGTGCACGTTAGGCTGATGCTGCGGCACATTCGGAGCCTGTCTGTAATCGCCGGTGCCATTCATTTTCTGCTGCACAAACTGCTGGCTTTTCTGCTGGATCTGCTGTGCACTTTGGATCTGTTTATCGACGGCTTGCCGGAGGGCTTTGTCCGGTGCCTTATAGAATCCCATCTGCGACATCTGGTTGTACAGATCCCCCTGAATCCGCAGTGTATCCAGAGTCAGGTCAGTGAAAGCCCGGCGCACAGTTTGACAGTTTGATTCTGTCGCCGCTGTCGTATATTCGCGTACTGTCCGTTTCAGGTCATCCAAAATCATAGTCAACAGATCTTCATCCGCCATAAATTGTCCATTTTGTGTGTACACTTAATAACCTCCTTGAATATGAATTAGATTCAGCATGCTGAAAAATCACTTACTGCTGGGGTTGTGTGGGTGCATATTGCTGGTGCTGCTGCAAAAGCTGAACGAGCACTCCCAAATGGTGGGTATGGCTCTGGATCTGCTGATTGCAAATCTGGTTAACTGTCGAGTTCTGCGTGCTGCCGGCGGTAGCCGCCAACTGCTTGATCAGCAGATCCTCATTGGAGATGGAGTCGGCAATATATTCCAGTTCTTTTCCGCTGAGCGGCTGCATTTGCGTAGATTGCATATTCACTGTTCCCTCCTTCAAAATGGTTCAAGCAGCTTTAGTATGCGCGCATGAAGGCTAAATATGTGTTAAACTGCACAACTCCCTGCCTATGGAAGCAGGCAGCGATGTATGAGAGTCAGTACAGCGACCAATACTACCTTATCCGAATCTCATTTAAGGGGAGATCAACAGATGAAATTAATCAGCGGGCGGGTGCCCTGGGAGAGAACCCTTCCTCATTTTCCTGTATATCCTGTGCTGGATGGAGATATCACATGCGATTGCCTGATTGTAGGCGGAGGTATGGGAGGGGCGATGGCATCTTACCGCTTGTCCTCAAGCGGAGCCAGTACCGTATTGATTGATAAATATGCAGTGGGAAAAGGCAGCACATGTGCCAACACCGGGTTGCTCCAAGTTACCAGCGACAAATCCCTTACCTCCTGCATGAATACTTTTGGAGCAGACAATGGCCTATTATTCTACAAGCTATGCCGCAAGGCGATGGAGGATATCCTGAAGCTGCCGGGCGCACTGGATATTGATCCGCACATTATTCCCAGAAGCAGCCTGCTGTATGCGAGCTCTCCGGAGGATGTTACCGCACTGAAGCTGGAGCATGAACATCTGGCCGCGCATGGTTTCGACACAGAATTCTGGGAGGAGGACAAAATCAGGGCCCATTACTCCTTCGCCAAACCGGCAGCCATCTACTCCCGGGGGGATGCGGAAACGAACCCGTTCCGGATGCTGCACAGTCTCATTCATAAAGCACACGCAAGCGGTGTCCGTGTATATGAACACACAAAGGCCCGTCATTTTGATTTTGGAACGGATGGAGTAACCTGTTACACAGAGAGCGGCCGCATCTTTGCCAACCATGTTATTTTTGCCTTGGGCTATGAAACTCAGGAGATGAAAAAGGACCGGGGAGCCGAGCTGAACTATACCTACGCCATTATGACCCGGCCATTGAAGAACCTCCCCCGCTGGCATGAACAAAGCCTGATCTGGGAAACGGCCCGGCCTTATTTGTATTTCCGCACAACGAATGACGGGCGGATCATTGCCGGGGGCAAGGATGAGCAGCTACCTGATCCTGGACAACGCGAGGCCAGAGTCCGGTCCCGGAGCCGGCGGCTGCTTGAAGAGCTTGAAGCCCTCTTCCCCGAGATTAAGGGGGCAGCTGCAGAGTTCGCCTGGGGCGGTGTATTCGGGACCTCCCATGACGGCCTGCCTTTTATCGGCCCCCATCCGGAATATCCCCACTGTTATTTCATCGAAGGCTATGGCGGCAACGGAACCGTCTACAGCATGCTCGCAGCAGAACTCCTGGCCGATACCCTGGCGGGCATTTCCCGGCCGGAGCTTGAGCTATTTTCACTGACCCGGACGTCCAGACCTTCTCCTTCTTCTCCGGCTGTTCAGGCATAACCCGGACGATTCGAAGCTGTTTTTTAGAAGATATTGCTTAGAATATGTTCATGCTCAATAAAAAAGGGCTGTCTCACCAGTAGAAACAATCTACTGCGAGACAACCCTTCCCTATTAATGGTTTGGATGATTTATTGTGCTTTTACAAATTCAGCCGATTTAATCCCTGCTTGACGCCCGAAGATAATAATTTCCGCAACCGAGTTGCCGCCGATCCGGTTTTGGCCGTGCAGCCCGCCTACTACTTCACCAGCCGCGAACAGACCTGTGATCGGTTGACCTTCTTTATTAAGTACTTCGGTGTTTGTGTTGATTTTTACACCGCCCATGGTGTAATGAATCCCGGGACCGATTTTGATCGCGTAGAATGGCGCGCCGGACAAGTCGTTATCCATTCCTGTAGTTCTGCCAAATTCGGCATCCTTCTTATTCTTCACTGCGCTGTTCCAGGTATCCATTGTCTTTTGCAGCTCATCTGCCGGAACATTCATTTCTTTGGCCAGGCCTTCGATTGAGTCTGAGGTCAGAACAAATCCCATTTTCTCATATTGTTCAATCGCTTTGACACGGGATTTAACGCCGGAATCAAAGACAAGAATCGCTGCTTTTTCAGGAAGCTTATTAATGGCTGCAGTGACATGATCACGGGTATCCATTTCGTTGGTGAACCGTTTGCCTTCACTTGATACGAGGATTGCGCCTTCACCGCGAACAGCCTCCCCGATCAGATAGGATTTCTCCTGCTGCACGGTCGGGTGAACCTGGATTTGATCCATATCGACTGTGGTGCCGCCGAGCTTCTCAATCATTTTGATGCCGTCGCCGGTGCTGCCAACTTGGTTGGTGGTTACGAGCCCTTCCAGATCAGGTCTAACCTCGGCAATCATTTCTTTATTGGCTCCGAAACCTCCGGTGGTGACAATGACAGCAGAACCTGTTATTGTTTTTTCGTCTGCCTGGTTGAACAGGACTTTGACACCAGTAACCTTACCGTCTTTTTCTGTAATTTCCTTAACATCCGCATTCACAAATAGCGGGATACCTTGCTCTTGTACGTTTTTCACCAATCCCTTGACCAGATACTGCCCTACCGCAGAGCCGTCTTCAGGACGGTGTGTGCGTTTTTCCTTCATCCCGCCGGTAATAGTGATATTGTTCAAGCGGATTCCGATGGAATCCAGCCAGTCGATGGCACCCGCAGAATTGTCCACGAAGAAACGGAGCAGCTCTTTATCGTTGGTATCGTGGCCGCCTTTTAGCGTCTCTTCATAAAATAAATCATTGCTGTCTTCAATGCCTTGCTCTTTTTGGAACTTCGTCTGCGAAGCGTTCATCCCCGAAGAGGATTTGGTTGTATTTCCGCCCGCTACCGGCATTTTCTCCAAAATAACCGGATTCATGCCTTTCGCTTTGGCCTCAAGCGCTGCCGACATGCCGGCACCACCCGCACCGACGATGATGATATCATATTTATCTTTTAATTGATCGTACGGTGTATAGCTTGCTTCAGATGCCCCCGATACTGCTTCAGTCGTTTCTTTTTTGGCCTCATTGTCCTTACTCTTGTTCCCGGCACTGTTGCTGTTGCCATTGCTGCCGCATCCTGCGATAACGAGCATGACCGAGAGAATGAGAATAAGAGCAGCGCCTGTTTTCTTTTTCATGGTGTTATTGCCCCCTTGTGCATATTTTCACAATAATCATAGCGGCAAAGGTGCGGTTCTTGGAAGCTTACGTAATTAAAAAAATAGTTTAGTAATTAAAGTAAGCGGGGTTGGGGGGGAACGCAATCATTCCTTTCATGAAGCCCTCCTCCCGATTATTAACGAATTTCGTGCTTAATTAGAGGCTGGGTGGTTAGTTTTTATGACCTTCCCATTGTTAGATGTTCCATTTAGTCCTGACAATATAGTTGTCGGGATATCCTGCGAATTTGTTGCGATGTTCCCGACTCTGTATCCATCTCTATTCGCAAAGTTGCGTTAGACGTGAAAAAACTGTAAGAAAACGAAGGTAACAAAAACAGGTCAATCATGGCGGTATCTGACCATAATCGACCTGTTTTAGGTAACACTTTAGCGTTATTTATCAATCGGGGCTTACATTCCGCTACGATTCAAAGTTTCCAAACTCTACCGGATTTTTCAGAAGCAGAATGTGCCTTTTCATAATCTGTTTTGAAAATACCTTCAAATTTGGATTCAAATATCTCATGGTTCAGCCAAACCAATTTCACAAGTAGAAACGGCTACGCCGTCCTTATTAAGACGGTACCCGTTTCAGCGAGAAATAGAAGGATAATTTATAGCGTGAAGCATAGAAATTCTTATATTTTAAAAAAAGGACCCAAAGGTCCTCTTTCGCGGCCGGCCGCTTAAATATATGCAGCTATAATTTCATGTCCTGAAGCGGTCACGGTATACATATATACCGGTCTGCCTACCGCACCGTAGCTGATCTCCATTTCCAGCACACCCGCCTCTGTGAGAAAAGTCAGGTATTTGCGTACGGAGATCCGTGAAATCGGAGCCTCTGCCGTGATCTCCTCGGTGGAAAATACCGGACTCTCCAGCTTCTGGATGGTGCTCCATATGCTTTCCAGCGTTCCTTCGGTAAGCCCCTTGGGCAGCGCGCCGCTTTTGTCCTCCTCCGTTCCTGTGGAATGGCGCAGCAGCTTGTCCAACTGCTCCTGGCTGAGATGCTCCCTGTGCTTCATCAGCATGTAATCCTCCTGGTAGGCGGACAATGCCGCCTGAAAGCGGGCGAACTCGAACGGTTTGATCAAATAATCGACGGCCCCCAGCTGCAGGGCCTTGCGGATACTGGCATTGTCGCTGGCTGCAGAAATGACGATAATGTCAACCACGCTGCCCTGCTCCCGCAGAGAGGACAGCAGCTGCAGCCCGCTGGTACGCGGCATATAGATATCCAGCAGAATGAGATCAACCTTCAGTCCGGCAAGCAGCTTCCTGGCTTCATCGACCGAAGCGGCCCAGCCGGCGAACTCGAAGCCCTGAACCTGCTCCACATAGTGCCGATTGAACTTCGCCACCATCGGGTCATCTTCAACGATCAATACCTTAATGGTCATTGGTCTCATCACCCTTTACTGCATATGGCACGTCGGCCATAAATATCGTTCCCGGCTCCCGGCCGGGTATCATCTTAAGCTGGCCCTGCAGCTTTTCCACACTTTTACGAACCAGGTAAAGGCCCATCCCCCGCTGCTCTCCCTTGGTGGAAAATCCCTGGACAAATATCTGCTCCCGCAAAGGCTCAGGGATTCCCGGACCATTGTCCCGCACAGTGCAGATCAGACGTCCCCGTTCATATTGAAAAGAGAGCTCGATTTCCTTCATGTGCTGCCCCTCCAGCACCTCCATAGCGTTGTCGAGCAGATTGCCGACGATGGTAATCAGCTGATGAATCACCTGAGGATCGGCGGATTCCGGGAGGTAGCTGTCCTCAGCAAGCTGCAGTTCAATTCCTGCTTCACGGGCCCGGCTAAGCTTCCCGAGCAGAAAGCCGGCCATGACCGGGTCCTTGATCTGCCTGGTGATCGAACCGATCTCATTCTGATAGTTGCTCACGGTTCCCGAGATGTACTCCTGCAGCTCATCGAAAAGGCCCATATGCGTCATGCCCATAATTACATGCAGCTTATTCATATATTCATGTGCCCCTGCCCGCAAGGCATCCGCATAGACGGATATGCCGGACAGCCGTTCCGCCAGTACAGCAAGCTCTGTCTTGTCCCGAAAGGTAGCGATGGCTCCCGCAATCCGGCCATTCACCTGGATTGGCACACTGCTCACGAGCAAAGTGATTCCGTTCAGCTCCAGCTCCTGGTCCTGCCTGGACTCGCCGCTGGACAGCACCTGCTCCAGGCGCAGCTCCGGCCAATAATCGGCGATATGCCGGGTCATCCCATTGCCTGTAATCCCGGCGGTGCCCAGCAGCCGCTCCGCTTCCCTGTTGATCATGCTGATCCGGGCGGCATGATCGACCGCAATAATCCCCTCGCGTGTGGATTGCAGCATAGCACTGCGTTCCTGCAGCAGCTTGGAGATGTCCGCTGGCTCCATGCCGAACATCATCTGCTTGATTTTCCGGGCCAGGACCATCGCTCCGGCCGCTCCAAGCACGGCACCGGACAGCAGAATCGCGATGATCGTCCATTCATTCTGCCGGATGAGCAGGTGAACCCTTTCCATGGAGAGGCCTACGACCACTACACCTACCTGGGAGCCTCTGTTATTATACACAGGCACAAAGGCCCGCAGGGACTTGCCGAGCAACCCCTCACCCTCAGAGATGCTTTCTTCACCGTGCAGCGCAGCCTTTTGCCCTCCCCCGACAAAAGGCTTCCCGATCCGTGATGGATCGGGATGGGAATAGCGGATGCTGTGCATGTCGATCACGACTACAAACATAATATCATTGCGGCGGGTGATTTTGGAGGTATAAGCCTGGATCTCTTTGCTCCGTCCTTCATTAAGACCTTCTGACACCAGGGGAATTAGGGCAATGGTCCGGGCGATGGCCGTTGCCTTGTCCTCCAGGGCATGTCTGGTCTGGGGAATAATCTGATTTCTGAAAATAATGTAGAGCACCAGCATGACCAGCATCACCACAGCGGAGACCATGATGGTAACCTTTGTCCTCAGACCGTAATCCTTTGTTTTGACCAATACGCTTTTCCCCCCTGTTCAAATCCTTCAAATCATTGCGGGAGGGAGGCTGCGGCCTTTCGCTTCAGCAGATGGTGCAGTGCAGCCCAGCTTCCCAGCGGAGCCGCCCCCAGCAGCAACAGCAGCCAGGTAATGACACGCGGCGAATCGTTCACCGAAAGCACTGCGATGAACACAAAGATGCCCAGCATCCGGCCACACATCAGGCAAAGCTCCCGCAGAACGACCAGCTCCACCCGTTTGCCCGCACTTTCCTTCGACTCCCCCATGAGGTCAAAGACGCTTGAGGTCATCGGCAGCATATATAATGGAAGAAAAAGAGAGGTGCCAATGCCCATAATCAGCAAGGTGCCGTAGCTGACCTTCCAAAGAAGCGGTGTGATGACTGCAACCAGCAGAATGCCGCCAACAAGCATCCCCCCCGAGCGGAGTTTCGGTGTGAACCATTTGCCCGCAGCCCAGTAGCTGACCAGTGCAACCGCTGAAGTGATCAGTGCAAATTGCCCCAGCTTGCTTTCTTGCTTAGCGGCTATGTACACAAGAAGACCGATCAGAAAGGAAAACACACCCTCTCTTAGCCCCTGAAACACCAAGGCTGCCGCTGCCGGCCTCCAGGCACTGCTTTTGCGGTGCAGCTCCCTCCAAGGCTCCATCCATAAGTACGCCCCTTCACTTTTGCGTTTCTTAAGGAAAAAGCTTAAAACCACAGCAAGTCCATAAATGGAGAGCGACAACAGGAAGACCAGACGATACCCGCGCTCGCCATGCAGGGCCGAAATGATCCAGCCCGACACCCAAGGGCCCAATATGCCGGTAAATGAACCCAAAAGCCCCATCCAGCCATTGAAAAAGTCCCGGTTTCCGGCATCCGTAATCTCAAAATAAACAATATTGTACGCTAGCCAGAACAAACCGATCGCTATGCCCAACACCAAACCAAGCGGCCAAATGTAATGAACCGCCCGGTTGCCAAGCCACAGTACGAGCAAATAAAAAAGGCCCGAAACGGCCAGTCCCAGCCGCAGGGCGTTCATCTTGTTATGTTCCTTGACCCATTTGCCGCCCAGCCAGAAGCTGAGTCCCACAGTCACTTGCTGAGCCACCGTAAACCAGCCGATCATGGCAAAATTCTGCTGGTTTTTCCACAAATAAACGTTCAAAAAGGTTCCTGCCAGCACGCTTGCGAGTGAACATAACCCGTTGACTGCAAGCAGCAGTACCTCCTGTTTATGCGCTGAATCCTTCATGCTGCTCCCCCTTGCGAACTGGACGTGTTTTGCTTAACATGCCCAGCTCAAGGAGAAAGCATAACCTAAATTACTTGGCTCCTATGCTCAGATTGCGTACCAGCTGAATGCGGTCTTCCTGCGCCAGACTGTGCTGCACATGGAAGCAAGAAGGGCAGACGAAGAGATTAAGCGCGAATGGCGGTTGCAGCACCGGCCCGCCCAGCTCATCTGGGGACGACGGCTCAAAACCCTCTACTTTTTGCGTGCCGGACAGCAGCATCAGCTCATGGCACTGCGGACATTCAGGCGCTTCCAGCTGAGCTGCCAGAATAGCCGCCACTTTGGACTCGTAGTGCTTCAGGTCATAATCTTCACCGAATTGAACCAGGGTATTGAAGATCGGCACTACACTTTCCTTATCCTCATCATTCCATAGATTCTCGTCACTAACCGGATCTTGGTCCGGCTCCCCGGCCATTTCCGGTTCATCCTCATCTTCCAGGTCATCAATCCCCAGGGTCACCGTCCGGTAGCCGCTAAGCTCATTGTTGCAATGGGGACAGGTATCCTCCGGCCCGAACTCCTCGTCCCATACAATCTCTGTATGACACCAAGGACAAACTGTTGTTTCCATCTTGACTATCTCCTTCTTACCTCACATTTGAATTCAGTTGATCATTAGATAAATTATACCGGCCGCTAGAAAAGTCAGGGCAGAAAAAAACAAAACCCGAACCAAAATCTTCATGTATTCTACCCCCGCTTCAGAAAATGGCAGCACCAATGACATAGGAAAGGGACACGGAAATCATCATGGCGGTCAAGCCCACAGCCCGGTTATCTTTGGCGATCTCATCGTCAATGGAAAAAACCGGAGTCAGAAACTCGAACAGGAAATACGCCAGAATGAGCAGCAGAAACCCCACAACCGACCATTTCATCGTTTCGTAGATCGAGACGCCTGCTGAAATGCTGAAGCGCAGAATATTGCAGATGCCGAAGATTTTGCCTCCGGTTGCCATAGCTACCGCCACGTTCCCCTTGCGGATTTCTTCCCAGCAGTTATATTTGGTCACCATTTCAAAGAAAGACAGGAATACCACCAGGCCAAGAATGGCCACAGTGAAGTAGCCGAGCAGCGCTCCCAGCGGATGATCCAGCAAAAGATCAATATTTTCTTGCATCCTTCTCCCTCTTTCTGCTGGACTCCAGCCGCTATTGCAGTTCAGCCACGGTTACACCCGCGCCGCCTTCATTGTAATTTCCGAGCCGGTAGCTCTTTACATGCTTATGCTTGCGCAGATATTCCTGAATACCGGTGCGCAGCACTCCGGTTCCCTTGCCGTGAATGATGGAGATTTGCCCCAAATTGCCCAGAAAAGCCTCGTCAATGAAGCGGTCTGTTTCCATGATGGCTTCCTCCAGATTTGTCCCGCGCAGGTCCAGCTCACTGCGGATGTTCTCATCACGGGTACGTTTTACCGTAGTTGCCCGGCGGAGCGCAGGAGGCGGTGAATCCGGTGCGGAGGCCAGAAATTCCAAATCCTCCAGGTTGACCTTCATCTTCATAATGCCAAACTGGACAATGGCTTCCTTGGGTCCGCTAAGCTCCACAACATAGCCCTTCTGGTTCACATTCTGCACCTTCACCTCATCGCCGGGCTGGATCTTCCGCGGCGCCTTGACGCTGCTGCGGGCCGCTGTCTTCTTGCGGGGCGCGGGCTCCGCTTCATCCAGACGGCGGCGGGCTTCAATCAGCTTATGCTCCTTGACGGAAGCCCCTTCCTCCAGAGCCAGGCGGCGCAGGTCGCTGATGATCTGCTCCGCTTCTTTGCGGGCCTTGTCGAGGATGGCGCTGGCGTCCTTCTCGGCCTTCTCCAGCCGCTTGTCACGCTGGCTCTCCAGCTTCTCCAGCTCCAGCTGCTGCCGCTTGCGGAATTCCTCCGCTTCACGGCGGACCGCTTCGGCGCGTTCACGCTCGTTCTCCGCACCCAGGCGGTTTTCTTCCAGCGAAGCAATCATATGCTCGACGCGCAGGTCCTCTTCCTTGACCTCTCCGCGCGCGTGTTCCAGTATCTCATTCGGCAGGCCCAGACGCTCGGCAATAGCAAATGCATTGCTTCGTCCCGGCACACCGACCAGCAGCCGGTAGGTGGGGCTTAGAGTCTGTACATCAAATTCCATGCTGGCATTGATGACGCCTTTGCGTTCATAAGCATAGGCCTTCAGCTCACTGTAATGGGTGGTGGCCACCATCCGGCATTCCGTCCGGTGAATATTCTCCAGAATCGCAATCGCCAGCGCCGAGCCTTCAGCGGGATCGGTACCTGCACCTACCTCATCCAGGAGAATCAGACTCTTCGGAGTCATTCTGCGCAGAATGGAGATAATATTAGTCATATGGCTGGAAAAGGTACTGAGGCTCTGCTCAATACTCTGCTCATCACCAATATCGGCATAAATAGCATCAAAAACACACATCTGGCTGCCTTCTTCCGCCGGGATGAACAATCCCGACATCGACATCAGGCTGAGCAGCCCGATGGTCTTCAGCGTCACCGTCTTCCCGCCCGTATTGGGGCCGGTAACGATGATAGAGCTGTACTGGTTGCCAAGCTCCACATCCAGCGGCACGACCTGCTCCGCCGGAATCAGCGGATGCCGGCCCTTGCGCAGCTTGAGGTAGCCCCGGTCATTCATCCGCGGCTGGGTCGCCTTCATGTCACGGGCCAGACGGGCTTTGGCAAAGATGAAGTCCAGCTCGCCCAGGATATCCACATCATAGGCCATTTCCTCGGCAATATCGCCAACGAGCGCGGTCAACCGGTGCAGGATGATCTCAATCTCCCGCTCCTCGCGCAGCCGGGTCTCGCGGAGCTTGTTGTTCATGGCCACAATCGATTCCGGCTCGATAAAGAGCGTGGCACCGGAACCCGACTGGTCATGAACAATGCCGCCGAAGTGGGCGCGGTATTCCGCTTTGACCGGAATGACGAAGCGGTCACCACGGATGGTTACCAGCTGGTCCTGCAGCATTTTGGCTACCGAGGAAGAACGGATCATGGAATCCAGCTTCTCCCGGATACGCGTCTCGCCACCACGCAGCTCGCGGCGGATGGCGGCCAGCTCAGGGCTTGCCGTGTCCAGCACATCAGCGTTCTCGTCAATACAGGCGCGGATGGCATCCTCCACATGCTTCTGCTCCGAGAGCAGATCGCTCTGCGCGAACAGAAGCGGGATATTCTCATCTTCATGCATCGCCGCCAAAAACCGCTTGACCCTGCGCGCGCCGCCGATCGTGTTCCCCACAGACAGCAGCTCGCTGGTCCCCAGCAACCCTCCGATGGAAGCACGCTTCAAGGCCATCTTGATGTCCGTTACGCCGCCAAAGGAAGGAATGCCCTTCAGCCGGTCAACGTTCGCCGCCTCATCCGTAGCCTGAAGCAGCTTTTTCACGCCTTCAAAATCACCGGATGGCTTCAGACTTTCCGCCTCTAACCGCCCCATCGGGGTCTGCGTATATTGCGTCAATTTATTTAAAATCTTGCGATATTCAAGCGTATGCAAAATTTTGTCGTCCAATTACAGTCACAGCTCCCTTCATAGATGGTTACATTATACCTAATTCAGCCGGGTTTCGCTATTTGGGTATGTTTTCAGGGAATAGAAATTTTGCGGCAGGCCACAATAACAACTGCACATATCCTTATGCGAAGGCCAAAGGAGGTTAGTTCAGTGAGATTTTTAGGTCATGTGGTCCGTTTTATCGTGGCAGCGATTGTGCTGATGGTGGTTGGCTGGATTGTTCCGCAGTTTACGGTTGGCGGTTTCTGGAGCGCGCTTGTTCTCGCTCTGGTCATCGCACTTCTCGGCTGGGTGATTGAGGGCATCTTCGGCAAAAAAACAACGCCCTTCGGCCGAGGCATCGTCGGCTTCCTGGTCAGCGCACTGGTCATTTGGATTGCCCAGTTCATCGTGAGCGGTGTCAGCGTCACCGTTCTGGGAGCACTATTGGCAGCATTGGTCATTGGGATTATCGACCTTTTCCTGCCGGTTTCCACACCGTTTGAAGCCGGGAAATAAAAGCAAACTGCACAGCATTCTGCAGACACAAAACCCCCTGTTCCGGAATTCACCGGTAATAGGGGGTTTGTTGTATTCTTTTAGGCATAGGAGAGAATATTGTCATCGTCATGGGCAGCGGAAGCAGTAACTACGGCATTCTTACCCGAATGTTTGGCGGCATACAAGGCATGGTCCGTCTTGCGGAACAGCTTCTCCTTGCCGTCCCCGAGCTGGTAGTCGCATAACCCGATACTGACGGTAATCGGCTTGCCCCCGGCATAAGGATGCTCCATCGCCGCAATCTTCAGACGCAGTTCCTCGGCAGCGGCGTAGGCTTCGTGAATGCTTTTATCCGTAAAAATAACCGCAAATTCCTCCCCGCCGTATCTGGCCGCAAAATCATTTAACCCGATCAATCCGCCTACCTTGGCTGCAACCTCCTTCAATACAAGGTCCCCGACCCAGTGGCCGTAGGTATCATTCACCCGCTTGAAGTTATCTATATCGAACAATGCGAGCTGCAGCCTGAGGCCATTGCTCTCACACTGCTCCAGCAGCGAAACCAGATATTCGTGAAAGGTCTTATGGTTGTACAGTCCGGTCAGCGCGTCAATCTTCAGGAGCTTGTCGGAAATCGCCCGCTCCACCATCAGCTCCTGCTCGGACTTGGTCAGCTGCTCCAGATGCTCGCGAACCTCACGGGCACGGATGATGACCGCCTGGGCCATGACAACGAACACGATAAACACACATTCCACCATCAGAAACTCCAGCAGCGGCTTGTCCAGCAGCCTCTGCTCCAGCCCCAAATAAATCGCGGCATAAAACAGCAGGCTGAAAGCTCCCAGAGCATTAAGCAGCCGCTGGTCAAAATAGACAAGTGAAATCATTATAGGCATCATAAGAGTCATCTGCGCACCGTCGACAAATGGCTCAAGCACAAAATACATCAGATAAGAAACCGCAAATCCGCAGACCACAACCGCCTGCTTGTGGTACAGCGAGGTCGATCGCAGCCACATTTCCGCCGTGGCCATGGCGATCACAATCATCAGATTGCAGCCGATGAACAAATGGCCTTTGCTGGGAAGCAGGATGGATCTGACTTCAATGACATGATTCGACAAAACATATAAAAGCTGGGCCACCAGCATACAAAACACAATGATCCAGTAACCGGTCAATATTTTACGGTGCCATTTCTCCGTATTCGGCGAATATTCGGCGATATTAATATGATCCCCTACTTCTCAACCTAATGATATATAGCATTAAGTATAATAAATTTTAATGATTATTGCATCATATTTTTGCATATTTCGACAAACTTTGGAGTCCCTTCGACAGTAGAAAAAACCTCCTTCAATTTCCCGAGACATCTTTGCCGAATTAAGTTATGCTAGGGGCACGCAAGGCTTAATATGATTCCAGGAGGAGGATAACGATGATCCGAAGATTTGCCATGCTGCTGTCCATCGGCTCCCTGCTTATTCTCGCGGCTTGCGGCGGGACAGGCAATAACACCGGAACCGCAAGCAACAAGGATGGAGCAGCTGAAACCGGCCTCACCGCAGACGAGGAACTCATTATTTCGGCAACCAATTACAGCTTCGACCAAAAAGAATACCACTTGAAAAAAGGGGTTCCCGTCAATATTGTGTTTAAAAATGAAAGCGGCAATCATGGCATCCTTGTTCCGGAGCTGAACCTGCGGCTGGATGGAAAAGATTCCTCACAGGTCATTGTCCCCGAGGAAGCCGGAACGTTCGAAATGACCTGTGCGATCATGTGCGGCTCTGGCCACAGCAGCATGAGCGCCAAGGTGATTGTCGAGTAGGGCACGATGGCTTTGGGAGTTAGGGGCCGGAAAATATGGAGCTGCCGCTTTCACTTCTGAGGACAAGTAAACAGTAATTCCGGACAGGAGAAACATGTCCCAACACCATGAACAAATAAGGCTACGCCGTCCTTTACCGGATAACGTAGCTGCTTGGGATTTCAATTTAGCGCTTGCCTGCAAGGCCCTTCATGAGTCCAGAGGGCAGTTCCAAGCGGAAAAAGGATCACTAATTTGCCCCAGCACACCGATCTCCGCAGCTTAAGTGGAAAAAGGATCACTAATTCAGCTTATACCGCTCCTGAGGGGGTGAAATTGCCCCATTAAGTTCCCTTTTTCCACCTAAATCCCTCATTTGTTGATTTGGAGGGGAAATAAGTTTCCTTTTTCCACCTAGCGGTTGTTTCACCTGTTTAATAGCCAGCTTGAGTTGGAAAAAGACTATCGAAGCTGGCTGATTTTCCGCCTAAATGCGCGAATTCACGTCCGTCTGTTTACCCCCAGCCTTATGCACATTATTTCCATCGATGGAGGCAATCCTAATTAAGAACAAATAAAGCGGGCCCCAGGCAGTAGGAACTGCCTGGGGCCCTTCTCTTCATGCGTCCGCCATTCAACTGTCCTGTTCGATCAGTTGAATCCATTCATTATATTCACGCTGCAGCTTGGCATATTCCGCCTGCAGGCTCTGGTGCTCCTGGGACAGCTTGTCCAGTTCCCCCTGCCGCATTTCAGACTGCGCCTGCAACAGGCGCAGCTGGCCCTGAACCAGCTCATAGCTCTCGCCGATCTCATCAAGCTGCTGCTGCACCTGGGAGTGCTCCCGGTTCATGGATTCGGCTTCCGCTTCCGCCTTGCTCGCTTCCTGCTCCCAAATCTCGATCTCTTCGCGGAGCTGCGCTTCCGTCTCGCTCCACTCCTGCTGGCTCTGCAGGAGTTCCTCGTATTTCCGCTTCCAGGAAGCTTCGACCTCGCGGGTCTCCCGCAGCGCTTCCTGCTGCTCTGCCGCCGCAGCGGCGGCTTCACGTCCAGCCTCGTACAGCTCTTCCAGGCGGCGGGCCGTTTCTTCGCCTTCCGCCTCCAGCAGCTCATATCTTTCCTTCAGCTGCTCGCCATCCTGCAGCACCTCGTCATACTGTGCGATAAGCTCTTCATAACGGCCGCGCAGCGCAGCCAGCTCCTTGCGGGCGGCTTCCGCTTCCGCCCGGTACTGCCGGCTCTCGGCTTCCGCTTCAGCCCGCAGGCCGGATTCACGGTCAAGCTGCTGAACCATGCCGTCCGCCTGCCCGCGCAGCGTATCAATCTCCGTCTGCAGCGCCGAAGACTTCTCTTCCGCTTCCAGCAGCTTCATTTCCAGTTCCCCGATATCCTCCATGTGCTTGTCGGCCAGCTCATGCCAGGCGGCCGCTTCCGAAGCAGCCTGGGCAAGCTCACCTTCCAGCTGATGCAGGCTGCTCTTCGTTTCCTCCAGTGATTGGTGAAGCACAGCAGCCTCTTCCTGCTTCCTGCTATGACGCTGGCGCAGTTCCTCCAGCTCATCACTGAGAAGATCTCCAAGCTCATTGGCAGAATGCAGCTCAGTCTCTACCCGGCTCAGGTTCTCTGCGGTTCCCCGCAGCGATTCCTTAAGCCCGGCAGCCTCCTGCTGCACAGCCTCATAACGCTGGCGGAGCGCCTCAAGCTCTTCTTGCCGCAGCGTTCCCTGCTCGGCAGCAGCACGAAGCTCTTCCGTCAGCTGCTCTTCGCGCTTCAGCACCGCTTCGTACTGGGCGAGCAGCGTCAAACGGCCCTCGCGCTCGCTCTTCAGTCCAGCTTCGGCCGCGCGCAGCCTGGATTGCAGCTGACCGGTGCCGCCGCGCAGCTCGCCAATCTGCTTCTCCATCTCCTGCATTTGCTGCTTATGGCGGTGCTCCTGCGTGCCCTGCGACTGCCGCAGCTCCTTGTTCTTGGCAAGCTCCTTCTGCAGCGCCTCACGTTCCTCCGCAAGCTCCTTCTCAAGCGTGGATTTGGTATCCGCCAGCTCCTTGCTCAGCGCCGAACGGATCTCCACAATCTCCCCTCCGAGCGAATCGCGGGTTTCTGCAAGCTCCTCCTGGAGCCGGGACAGCGATTCCGCCTTCTCCTTGTCCAGCGTTTCGCGCAGATGCTCCAGCTCCTGCTGATGAGCAGCCTTCAGCTCTTCCAGCTGCTGCAGACGGGCCGCCTCGGCGGCTGCCAGCTCCTGCCGGTGGCTCTCACGCCCGGCTGCCTGCTCCTGCTCATAGCGCTCCCGGAGCGATTTCAGCTCCGCTTCACGCGCCTTCAGCTCTTCAGCCAGCTGCTCACGGGCTGCAGCCGCAGCCGTCTCCGCTTCCAGCAGTGCCTCGGCGTGAAGCTTCCGCTCCTGCTCCTGAATCTCCAGGTGCCGCCTGCGCTCCTCTTCGGCTTCAGCGGCCAGGCGGGCCGCTTCCTCCCGGGCTGCCGCTTCCAGCCGTTCATATTCTTCCTGCCGTTCTTTCTGCGCCTCCGTGAGGCGTGCAACTTCTACACGCAGCTCCGTGCGTTCCCCGGTCAGCATGTTCAGCTCGTTCTTAAAGTCCTGTACCTGAATAGCCTGTTCCGCCATATGTACGGCAGCAAGCACTGCAATCCGCGGGGTATCCAGTCTCGTATGTGATTTGGAAATTGCCCGCATATGCTCGTCTACATAACGGGCAACCTGTTTCATATATTCAGTGCTGCTTCCGACAAGTTTATAAGAAGTTCCATATATCTCCACGGCGACACGAGTCCGGTCCATAGCCACAGTTGTGCCCTCCTTTGTATGTGTGCGGATTCTAAGCTGGTCTCTCTGCTCCTATTGTAGCGTGATTCATTCTCTTTTGCCAAAAAGCGCTGATTTCATAAATTTTCCGGTAACCGCAGAAGCTCAAAAAAGTAAAAAAAGCCGCAGCGAATTCCGTTTGTAAATGGATTCGCTGCGGCTTTGCACAATTCCTGCTACTTTCTTAATTCTGCGCCAAAAGTTTGCTGAAGTGCGGAAACCACCTTGTCATGCACCTCTACAACCTCTTCGTCGGTCAGTGTATGGTCGGTATGACGGTACAGCAGCGAAATGGCTATGCTTTTCTTGCCGCTCTCCATCTTGCCGCCTGTATACACATCAAATACCTGAACGTTCTGCAGCAGAGTCCCGCCGTTCTCACGGATGGAAGCCAGCAGGTGCCCGGCAGGCACTGCGGAATCCACCACAACAGCGATATCCCGCTCGATTCCCGGGAAGCGCTGCAGCTCAGTGTACTGCAGATTGGTGCGGGCGGCGCTGTAGAGCGGCTGAAGCAGCAGCTCGGCCACGTAGGTATCTTCCAGGTCCAGCTCACGCTGCAATTCCGGATGGAGCTGGCCGAGGGTTCCCAGCTTCACGCGCCCTTCAGGGCCCTGCAAATAGATGGAGGCGGAACGGCCCGGGTGGTAATTTTCCGGCGCATCGCCTTCATAGCTTACGCTGTCGCCAAGGCCCAGATAGTTAAACACGGTTTCCAGCGCACCTTTGAGGTCGAAGAAATCCACAGGCTGCTCCTCCACATTCCACTGCTTGGATGCCCGGCTGCCGCTCAGCAAAAGGCCCAGCACCGGCAGTTCACGCGGCTGGCGGGTCAGCTGCTCTTCGTCCGTGAAGAAAACATTCCCGATTTCGAACAGCGCCAGATCACTTTGGCGGCGGTTCGTATTGTAACGGGCAATGTCCAGCAGCTGGGGAATCAGGCTGGTGCGCAGAACGCTGCGTTCCTCGCTCATCGGCATTGCCAGCTTCACCGGTAGAAGGCCATCCGCAAGTGCCGGGAACAGCTTGCTCTGTTCCGGCTGAATGAAGGAATACCCCATAACCTCCTGGAAGCCCCCATCTGCCAGCAGGCGCCGCAATTCCCGGCGCTGGAACTGCCGGCTGGTCAATGCTCCCGGTGTAGTCACACCCTCAATCAGGGTTGTAGGAATATTGTCATAGCCGTATAAACGGGCAACTTCTTCAATCAAATCGACATCATAGCTGATATCACCGCGTCTTGTCGGCACCTGCACCTCGACGAGTCCTTGATCCGCATCTCCGCACTTGAAGTGCAGACGGGTGAGCAAGGTTTTCACTTCCAGCAGCGACAGGTCCGTACCGAGATAACGGTTCAGCTTCTCCAGGGATAAGGTCAGCACCTTCTCCTCCGCAGCCGCAGTCCCGGCCTGCACAATCCCCGTGTGCACAGTGCCACCGGCATAACGGGCAATCAGGGCAGCGGCACGGTTCAATGCGGGGATCACGGCATTCGGATCAACTTCCTTCTCGAAGCGGAGGGAAGCTTCGGAGCGCAAGCCCAGCTGGCGCGAGGTTTTACGGACCGTTCCTCCGTCGAACTTGGCAGATTCCAGTACAAGGTTCACGGTAGCTTCCGTTACTTCCGTCTCCAGACCGCCCATGACTCCGGCCAGAGCCACAGCCTTGCCGGCACCGTCGGCAATAACCAGCATCTGCGGCTCCAGCTTGCGTTCCTGCCCGTCAAGCGTGGTCAGCAGCTCGCCTTCGCGGGCAAACCGCACCCCCAGCACTCCGCCTTCCACTTTATCGCCGTCGAACGCATGCAGCGGCTGTCCGTACTCCAGCATCACATAGTTGGTAATATCCACAATGTTATTGATCGGACGCACACCCGCCGCCATCAGGCGGTTCTGAATCCAGAGCGGTGACGGGGCAGGCTTCACCCCGGAAATATAGCGCACTGAGTAATGCCTGCAGTATTCTTCATTCTCGATCTTGACGGAGATGGAGTCAGAGGCCAGACCGCCTGCTTCCACCAAGTCCGCTGCCGGATCCGGCAGCTTGAGGTCACGGCCCAGAATCGCACTCACTTCATAAGCGGCCCCGATCATGCTGAGGCAATCGGAACGGTTCGGGGTCAGATCGAAATCCAGGATCTCGTCGTTCAGACCCAGCACCTTCAGAATATCCTGGCCAATTTCCGTGTTCTCGGGCAGAACCAGAATACCTTCCTGAAGCTCCTTAGGGAGCAGCTTGTCATTAAGCCCCAGCTCCTTAGCGGAGCAGATCATGCCCTGCGACAGTACGCCGCGGAGCTTGGCCTTCTTGATCTCCAGGCCCGGCAGCTTGGCGCCCACCAGGGCAACCGGAACCTTTTGGCCTGCGGCTACATTTTTGGCTCCGCAGACAATCTGCAGATCCTCGCCCTGTCCGGCGTCCACGATGCACACATTCAGCTTGTCGGCGTCAGGGTGCTTTTCTTTCGATTTCACATAGCCGACAACAATGCCGGAAAGGCCTTTATTGCGGCGCTCCACACCGTCGATCTCGATGCCGGCGGTGGTGATTCTATCTGCCAGCTCAGCTGCGGTCACGCCCTCAAGCGAGATATAATCCGCGAGCCAGGAGGTTGATACTTTCATGTTCGCACACTTCCTTTTTGTTTCAGATGTATTTATCTACGTGCCGGGTTTGCTTGGTTATGGGGAGACAGAGAGCAGCGAGCGGAACTTTTAATTCTATTTAAAAATACGTCTGTTAATAGGGTCCCTGCGTGGAATGTTTGGACTTCCGGCCGCTGTTGTATCCAGATTTCTTGATTTATACCGCTCTTAGCGGATGAAATCCGGATACAAAGGCGAACGCTAACGCTCCTCCAGTTCCAAACTTCCCCTCCGGTCCATTTTTAACAGATTGTTTAAACAGAAACAAAGCTCCTCGACAGTTGCTTCTCCACCCCAGTCCCGCAACCCCGCCAAAAATCTAAATCCCCTTGAACTGCTTCACAAAAGCCATATCGTTCGTGTAGAAATAGCGGATATCATCGATGCCGTATTTCAGCATTGCAATCCGCTCCACACCCATACCGAAGGCAAAGCCGCTGTACTCGGCAGGATCATAGCCGCCTTTTTCCAGCACGTTCGGATGAACCATGCCTGCGCCGAGAATTTCCAGCCAGCCGCTCTGCTTGCAGAGACGGCAGCCGTGGCCGCCGCATTTGAAGCAGCTCACATCCACCTCAACACTAGGCTCCGTGAACGGGAAGAAGCTTGGACGCAGGCGGATGCCTGTGTTGGGTCCGAACATTTCCTGCACGAACTGCTGCAGCGTGCCCTTCAGATCGCTCATGCGGATATGGCGGCCGATTACAAGACCTTCGATCTGGTGGAACTGGAAGGAGTGGGTCGCATCGTCGTCATCGCGGCGGAATACCTTGCCCGGGCAGATGATTTTGACGGGTGTTTCCCCCTTCATCGCCTGCATGGTGCGGATCTGCACCGGAGAGGTCTGTGTGCGCATCAGGATATCCTCCGTCAAATAGAAGGAATCCTGCATGTCGCGGGCCGGGTGGTTCTTCGGCAGGTTGAGCGCTTCAAAGTTATAATAATCCGTTTCTACCTCCGGACCTTCAGCCACCCGGTAGCCCATTCCGATGAAAATATCCTCGATTTCCCGGACGACCCGGCTCACAGGGTGAATCCCGCCTTGCGGCAGTCTGCGGCCCGGCAGGGTTACGTCTACCTTTTCAGCGTTCAGCCGGTTTAGCGTCTCCTGCTGCTGGAAGGCCTCCTGCTTCGTGCTGATAATCTCCTCAATGGCGCTCCGCACCAGATTGGCCACCTGGCCGATCACCGGGCGCTCCTCCGCGCTGAGCCCGCCCATGCCGCGCAGGACTTCTGTAAGTTCACCTTTTTTCCCCAGATACTTCACGCGCAAATCATTCAGAAGCTGCGGATCGGTAACTTCCTGCAGCTTCGCCAATGCTTCGACCTTCAATGCTTCAAGCTTTTCCTTCATGGCCGTGTACTGCCTCCTTATCATGATGTTAATCAACAAAAAAAGGCCTTTCCTCCCGGTAAGGGACGAAAAGACCGTGGTACCACCCTTGTTAGACCGCCCTGAACCGCATACCCCAAGAGCATTATTCCCCTTAAGGCATGACAGAGACCTGTCTCACTTTAGCAGAAATAACGGTCTGCGGCCGGTTTCCCCTACGCTTTCCTTCCATATAGAACGAAAAAAAATTCAGGGAACTGCTCCGGAGTGAACTTCGGCAGCTCTGCTCTCCTAGAAACGCTCTCAATCTGCGGCGTCTCCTCCCTGTAAGCCAGGCACTGCGTACTCTTCTCCATCAATGCATTTCATGTGGATGCTGCTGAATCAATGGCATCTTCTGCTTAAGAAGATATGTCCATTCATTATATGCAAAATCAGCCGTTTTGACAAGTGGAACAAATTCCGGCCGGCTTATGCGCTGGATAATGACTAGCTGAATTACTGTAACCAATTTAAGTGTAAACCACATTTTACCTGGGGCTTGCGGTATAGTTCTTTCAAGACTTCTGCCTTATGCCTAAGGCAACCCGGGACCGATATCAGCGGATTATTCCGGGGAGGGTATCGTTTGCAGCTAAGTTGGGTAATAGGACTCAAGGGCTGGAATATTCATAGGGTAGCAGGTTATACATACTCTTATTAAAGATAAAAATTGTGTCCGTTTCACGTGTTATTTGTCCATTCTCCATATGGAAAAAGGCCTAATTCTTGGTCCAAAACAGCGGAAGTCTCTGAGATAATTACGCGCGGTATCCATTAATTTCCGGGCAATTGCCCTGCATGAGTGCTTCCTTTATACTGATGAGAAGAAACTTCGATCATACCGGGAGATTCCCATTTCTGCCGCCTCAACCTTCCCCAGCTCTGTATGACTCGCTTATCGTTGTCTCTCAATGTCCTGCACACATAGCAAATGGTCCCAATATGGATATACTTCGCGTGTTCATGTACACACCAATAGAGAACACTTAATTGTTTATTGCAGGGGGTGGATGAAGTGGCAGGTTTTCCCGAGATCAAAAACACACGCAGATTAATCCTTTTATTCACCGCTATCTCCGTTCTTCTGGTCGGCATCAGTGTTGCTTCCCTTTTGTATCTGAATCATACGATGAACAAATTGTCCGACTCCTTATACAGCGATGTCTATCAGAATTCCCAGCTTATTCTGAACGCCGACCGCGACCTGTACCAGGCCTCCCTGGCCTTCCACACAGCTATGAACGGGAATCTGACCAGCGGGGAGTACAGCAGGCTGTCCCGGGATTTTCAGGAGAACAATGCCCAGGCAGAGCGGCGTCTCCGAATGGCCAGCGATAACATCAATTCCGTAAAGAACCCGTTCAGCGAGATGAGGCAGAGCGAACTGCTGCTAAGCAAGCTGAGAGAGACACTGGGCAGTATTGATGCCCCTTTTCAAATCTGGAAGGATACAGGCACGAATCTTATGGCCCGGCGGGTCCGGAGCGGCTGGAATCCTGAATCTTACTCTGCCCTGGAAGCCAATGTCCTTCTAAAAAATGTACGGGAGCCTCTCGATAATTCCGAGCGGTTGATTGACGGCTACGCCCGCCAGGTTACCCAGGAATTCCGGGACCAAAAAAGCTCATTATTCGCGCTGTATTCACTCTTCCTGTTTTTACTGGTACTTGTCATTATCTATCTCTGCCGCAAGCTGATAGACCTCCAGAACGAAATGCTTGAGGAGAAGTCGCTGTATCAATTAATCGGAGAGACGATGTCCGACTTTATTATTTTGACCGACTCCAACGGGCAGATCTTGTATGCTTCCCCCTCCCATTCCAGCTTGCTCGGCTATCTTCCGGGCAGGGGGACTCCGCTCACCAATTATATCCGCGAGGCGGAAATCACCTGGGTGAAACTCAAAAGTGTAGTACAGTCCACTCCGCGGATTTCCGAGCTGCGCATGCGTGCAGGGGATGGCCACTGGGTATGGCTGGAAACAAAGGTTACCCCCATTAAGGGGGGCGGTGCTGTTCCTGCGCAGTTCATGTTGGTCTCCCGCGAGATCACCGAACGGAAGCAGCATGAAGAACGCCTGCATAAGCTGGCCTTCTACGATCACTTGACCGCCATCCCCAACAGGGCCCATTTCAAAATGTACATGGAGAATCTGATCAGCCAGCCGGAGGAACGCAAACAGGAAATTGCGCTTGCCCTGCTCGATTGCGACCGGTTCAAGCAGCTCAATGACACCCTTGGCCATCTCGCCGGGGATGAATTCCTGCAGCTGCTCTCACGGGAGCTGCAGCAGACCGTGAAGGGCACCGGCCAGGCATTCCGGATCGGAGGGGATGAATTCGCCGTTGTGCTTCACCGCTTTGCCAGTCCCGAGATGCTGGATGAAATCCTGGACCGGCTGCTGCAGCTTTTCAATAAATCCTGGTCGGTCAACAAAGGCTCCAGCTTCCATACTTCAGCCAGCATCGGCGTTGCGCTGTATCCGCAGCACGGCAGCAGCATCAATGAGCTTCTGCGCGCCGCCGATCTGGCGATGTACCGTTCCAAAAAACACGGCGGCAACGAAGCCAATCTCTACAGCGAGCTTGTGGATGAAGAATATAAGGACCAGCCTAAATAAACTTTCCCCGCACCAGGCCTTAACTTGAAGTCTGCTCAAGTGATGGCGTAGAGAAACCCTAAAATATTACAAAGGAGCTGTTCTGCCAGTCCCCCCTCTAAGAGGGAGGCCGTACAGAACAGCTCCTTTGCTTGTAGCCTAACTAGTCATCTGCAGCGGATCATTCTTATCCCCACTGTTCTCCTGCTCACGGTCGCGGATGGTCACTTTAACCCCTTCCCTGCTGCCGGAGCAGTCGATGAAACGGTCTCCGGCGCTATCTTTCTCTTCCCAGTCATTCAGCCTGAGAATATAGCCTACCGACGAAGTTTCCGGGAGCACTTCGATCCGCGCCACCGCACCACCGTCTTCCATCTGCCGGAAATCATGTTGTCCATCCTGAATGCCTGTACCCCATACCCATAGATTCCAGCCCCGATAATCGCCATCCGGACGTTCATAACGGATTTCAATCACCTTGGACCTTGGCTCAGGCTGGCCGTATTTATCGTAGAGTACCATCATGGACAACCCTTCGATCTGTACCTCCGGGTCCTGGACACTGCGGAAGGCATCGGTCCTGGCAGCGGTATGGTCAACGACAATATTCCAGCAGCTGTCCGTTTCAGGAAGCCTTTGGCTGACTGGTCCGGGATTGGCATTAAAAATCACCACGATATTATTCCAGACGTCACCGCCTGCGTTATTCTTCAGCAGATAAGCTACGACTCCGCTGTCACAGCGAAGGAATTCCAGAGAACGCTCAATTTCCTGCCGTCCATGCAGCCGGAAGGCCGGATGCCCGCTGCGCAGCGCAATCAGCCCTTTATAATACTCAAAAACAGGGAGGAACTTCCCCTTGTTCTCCCAGCGGATGGCATTAACCGCATCGGGACTGCGGTAGCTGTTGTGGTCACCGTACTTGCTGCGGAGGAGTTCATCACCGGCCTGCAGAAAAGGAATCCCCTGCGAGGTCAGGATAATCCCGTTCGCCAGCAGTGTCCGGCGCACCGTCTCATTGCCGAGAATGTCATCCGGATCCATCCCAATGTAAGGATCAGCTGCGGCAACCGCCGCTTCCACGGAGCCTCCGTACTTCAGCCGCCCATTTTCCAGCTCAGGCAGCCTTGCTGCCTGGCGCAGCCCTTGGGTGGCAAGCACTTTATCCCACAAATTCAGATTGTCGTGGGCGGTAACATAATTCACCGTTTCCACCGGGGAGTCGGTGAATTCATGAATCGCTCCTTTGATTCCGGAAGCAACCGCACCTTCCTTGCCATACTCTCCGGTTGCGAACCCTTTGCCCCAGCCGTCGCTGTCACCTTTGACCGCAGAACGGAAATTGTCATTGAAGACGGCATAACCCTTGCCTTTTTGCACACCTTTAAGAGTTTTGGTTGCCAGCGGAGAGTCGCCTCCGGTCCATGGTTCACCATAGAGCAGAAGATCGGAGTTAACCTCCAGCCGCAGCTCTTCCGCAATTTCACGCATGGTCACACTGTCCATCAGTCCCATAAGATCAAAACGGAAGCCGTCGATGTGATATTCTGAAGCCCAATAGGCCAATGAATCCTTGATATATTTGCGTACCATCGGACGTTCCGTAGCCAGCTCGTTGCCGACACCGGAGCCGTTGGAGAGTCTGCCAGTATAGTCATGCCGGTAGAAATAGTCCGGCACCAGCGGCTGAAAAGGCCCTTTTTCCACAGAATAGGTATGGTTGTATACGACATCCATAATCACAGATATGCCCTTACTGTGCAGCGCCTGCACCATTTCCTTCATTTCACGGATACGGGTGCCTGGATCAGACGGGTTGGTGCTGTAAGACCCCTCCGGCACGTTATAGTGCTGCGGATCATATCCCCAGTTATATTCGGTAAAAAAAGGCTCGGCAGACCGTTCGCTGTTCACTCCGAGTTCGTTTACGGTCTGAAAATCGGCTACCGGCATTAGATGCACATGGGTGATGCCCAGCTCAGCCAAATGATCAACCCCAATAGCTTGCCCTGCGGAATTTTTCAGCCCGAACTCAGTGAAAGCCTTAAATTTGCCCTTGTACCGCATGCCCGAATCGGCAGCCGCCGAGAAGTCCCGCACATGCAGCTCATAAATCACAGCATCGGCGGGATGCGGCAAGGCCGGCGATACATCCCGGTCCCAGCCTTCCGGGTCGGTGTCCTGCAGATCCACAATGGCCGAGCGTACACCGTTTGCCGACACCGCCTTGGCGTAAGGATCTGCGGCTTCATTAAGCGTGCCGTCTTCAAATACGGCACGATACATGTAATACATGCCCTTCAGATCTTCATGGAGACGGGCCTGCCAGATTCCCCCCTCCTGACGCTGCATGTTCACGATCCGGCCGCTGTCCCTATAACCGGAAACCATGCCTTCTATATTATTCCCGTCCGTCTGATACAACACCAGCGAAACGGTAAAGGCTGTGGGTACCCATACTTTGAAAAGGCTGTAATCGGCTGTATAGGTCAAGCCCAGATCTTTACCGGTATAGATTTCGATTTCTTTTTCTGTATTTATATAATTGCTGTTCATTCTTAATCACCATCCCAGGTTCTCCGCAATGCTGCCGGAAAACGGATTTACTGCTGCTATTATCCAGCTATTTCCGCACGGGTGAAAAATAATACTTGCACAGCTTTGCAAGCAGGATCCAACCTATTATTTGGCTTAACTTATTATATGTAACACTATGTTCACAAGTTTGGGTCCAAGAACCTATTCTGCTGTCTACATTCCTATATCGGCTGTTACAGCTCCCCGCTTAAGCTTATCCAGCGAAAACAGCTGGTCTACCGGAAGTATAACCTGCTAAGGTTTGGATAGCTACTGTAAATTGATGCAAAAAAACCGGCCTCCCGAAGGAGGCCGGCATAAAGTAGTTGGAAAAGTGACTTGCGGATCAAACGGAGTAATTCCTGAAACAAGTAATTATTTGACGCTGCTCTGCACCAGTGCGGCAACTTCCTCGGCGGTGCTAAGCTGCAGCGCCTTCGCAGCCATTTCCTTCATCTCTGCGGCAGACAGCTTGGAGATCTGGCTGCGTGCCGGAAGAATGGAGGTGGCGCTCATGCTGAATTCATCAAGGCCAAGGCCAAGCAGCAGCGGAATCGCTGTGCTGTCGCCAGCCATTTCACCGCACATGCCAGCCCATTTGCCTTCAGCATGGGCGGCGTCAATCACAGTTTTGACCAGGCGCAGAATGGCCGGGTTGTATGGCTGGTACAGGTACGATACCCGCTCATTCATACGGTCAGCAGCCATTGTATATTGGATAAGGTCATTGGTTCCGATACTGAAGAAGTCCACTTCTTTGGCGAACTGGTCAGCCAGGACCGCCGTGGAAGGAATCTCCACCATAATGCCCAATTGAATGCTGTCCGATACTTCCTTGCCTTCTTCGCGCAGCTTGGCCTTCTCTTCCAGCAGCAAATCACGGGCTGCCCGGAATTCGCCGAGCGTAGCGATCATCGGGAACATGATCCGCAAATCACCGTGGGCACTCGCTCTGAGCAAGGCACGCAGCTGGGTGCGGAAAATATCCTGACGGTCCAGACACAGGCGGATCGCCCGGAAACCGAGGAACGGGTTCATTTCCTTCGGCAGATCCAGGTAAGGCAGCTCCTTGTCACCGCCGATATCGAGCGTGCGCACCACAACCGGTTTGCCCTTCATGTTCTCCAGTACGGTGCGGTAAGCATTGTACTGGATTTCCTCGGAAGGCAGCTTGTCGCGGCCCATGTACAGGAACTCGGTGCGGTACAGGCCCACGCCTTCCCCGCCGTTATCGATTACACCGTTCACATCGTTAGGTGTGCCGATGTTGGCCGCCAGCTCCACATGCTTGCCGTCTGCCGATACCGTCGGCTCGTCGCGGAGCTTTTTCCACTCAGCGATTTGCAGATCATAAGCGGCTTGCTTGGCTTTGTACTCCGCCACTTCAGCGTCGCTCGGATTGATCAGCACATCGCCGCTCAGGCCGTCGACAATCACCAGATCTCCTGCCTTGACTTCAGACAGCACATTCTTAGTGCCGACTACCGCCGGGATTTCCAGCGAACGGGCCATGATGGCCGAGTGTGACGTGCGTCCGCCGATGTTCGTAGTGAAGCCCTTGACAAAGTTGCGGTTCAGCTGTGCTGTATCGGAAGGGGTCAAATCCTGGGCGATCACGATGACTTCCTCGCTGATCTCGGCAGGGCTGACGTAATGAATACCGAGCAGGTGGTTCAGCACGCGTTTGGTCACATCACGCATATCCGCCGCACGTTCCTGCAGGTACGCACTTTTCATATTTTCGAACATTTCAATAAACTGTGTGGCCACTTCATTTAAGGCGTAGTCCGCATTAACCATTTCCTCGCGGATTTTGTCCATTACCGGACTGATCAGCTCGGGATCATCCAGAATCAGCAGATGGGATTCAAAAATCTCCGCTTTCTTCTCCCCCAGCTCAGCAAGCGTGCGCTCCTTGATGCTCTGCAGCTCGGCTTTGGATTTCTCCAGCGCGTCTGTCAGTTTAGCAATCTCTGCTTCCACGTCGGCGGCAGCCGTTTTTGTAATGGTATAGTCCGGATGTTCCAGGATAAAGGCACGGGCTACGGCAATACCTGCTGAAGCCGCGATTCCTGAAATTTTACTCATGCAGCTCTCCCAGCCCTTCTTTAACCATAACTTCCTGAAGTGCGCTCAGGGCTTCAGCTTCTTCACTGCCTTCTGTAATCAGAGTCAGTGTATCGCCGGCTTCAAGACCCAAAGACAATACGCCGAGAATGGATTTAAGCGTTACTTTTTTACCTTTGGCTTCTGCAAAGGATTCAGTGCCTTTGAATTTAGTTGCTGTATTTACCAGCGCTGTTGCCGGGCGTGCGTGAATTCCGTCTTCGTCAATAATTCTGAATGTTTTTTGCATGATAATATCCAACTCGCTTTCTGTTCATATAGGTTTGTATTATATGGTGAAGGCCGCGCTCCCTTTAATTATATAGGAAGCGCTTCGCCATTGCACATTTTACATGATGCTGATGATATCTTTATCGCCGATAACCACTTTACCCGGCTTCTTCAAAGTGACCGCTGATCCTTCCGGCAGATTGGAGAATATCACTGGTGAAATCACAGAAGGCGCATTTGCCTTGACGTACTCCAGATCAACCTCCATGATCGGCTGTCCTGCGGCAACCAGATCACCTTCTTCAACCAGGACTGTAAAACCTTTCCCTTTGAGTTTAACCGTGTTGACGCCGATATGAACCAGCACTTCCTTGCCGCCATCGGACATGATGCCGACCGCATGCTTGCTCGGGAAGACGTTGAACACCTTGCCGTATACCGGCGAGGCAATCTTGCCGTCATCCGACAGGAATGCAAACCCGTCACCGGTCATCTTCTGGGAGAAGACGGCATCCGGTACCTGGGTGATATCGAGCAGTTCTCCGTTGACCGGAGACACGATATCTTCAGGGATAATGGCTGCGCCTTCTTCACCTGCCTGCTTCTCAAGCTCAGGCTGCGGTGCGGCCGCTGCCGGTGAAGCGGCAGGCGTTCTGCCGTCCATCACATCCTGGATCTGCGATTTGATCGTATCGGACCGGGTTCCGAAGATCGCCTGCACGTTGTTGCCGACTTCAAGCACGCCGGATGCACCCAGCTTCTTCAGGCGGTTCTTGTCAACTCCGGCTTTATCCTTGACCTCTACACGAAGGCGTGTAATACAAGCGTCGAGGTGGGTAATGTTTTCTTTGCCGCCAAGCGCGGACAAGATGTTGCGCGGCAGATCGTCGCCGCTTCTGGATACATTCTCAGTGTCAGTCTCTTCAACATCATCGGACGGATCTTCGCGGCCCGGTGTTCTGAGGTTAAACTTCCGGATTACAAAGCGGAATCCGAAGTAGTAGATGACCGCAAGCACAAGACCTACCGGGATAACCAGCCACCATGCTGTACGGTTAGGAATAACCCCGAAGAGCATATAGTCGATGAACCCGCCGGAGAAGGTCATCCCGATTTTGACGTTCAGGATGTGCATGGTCATGAAGGACAGACCTGCAAATACGGCATGTACTGCGAACAGCAGCGGAGCCACGAACAGGAACGAGAATTCCAGCGGCTCGGTAATCCCGGTCAGGAATGAAGTCAGGGCCGCAGAAATCATCAAGCTGCCGACCACCCGTTTATTTTCGGGTCTGGCTTCATGATAGATTGCCAGCGCCGCAGCAGGCAGACCGAACATCATGAATGGGTATTTACCTGTCGTAAAGGTTCCCGCTGTAAACTCAACACCATCGCGGAGCTGCTGCATGAATATCCGCTGGTCCCCGCGAATCAGATCGCCCGCTTTATCCACATAGCTTCCAAATTCATACCAGAATGGCGAATAGAAGATGTGATGCAGGCCAAAAGGAATCAGTGAACGCTCGATGACCCCAAAGATGAACGCCGACAGTGTCAGGTTCGTGTTGATCATACTCTGCGATACATAGTTCAGACCGTGCTGAATCGGCGGCCAGATCAGTGTAAGCAGGAGACCAAGCAACAGTGATGTTACTGCAGTCATAATTGGCACAAAGCGTTTACCTGCAAAGAAGCCGAGATAGGACGGCAACTCTATGCGGAAAAACCGCTTATACATTGCTGACGCTAGAATACCTACCAGAATACCGCCAAAGACACCGGTCTGCAATGTAGGAATGCCGAGCACACTGGAGTAGGCATAATCCTTCCAGGAAAGCACATAAGCATTCACACCGACAACCGTCCCCATCGTTACGTTCATGACGAGGAACCCGATGATGGCGGCCAGACCGGCGACCCCTTCGCCTCCGGCCAAGCCGATGGCTACACCAACGGCAAACAGCAGCGACAGATTGTCAAAAACAATTTGCCCGGAATTCATCAATACGGTTGCAACGGCTTGAACTACATCATTTTCCAGCGCCGGAACGTATTGGAGGAAGTCGGGGTTAACCAGCATGTTGCCGATCCCAAGAAGCAGACCCGCAGCAGGCAGAATGGCAACAGGCAGCATAAGTGCCTTACCAACCCTCTGCAGCACGCCAAACAGCTTTTTGAACATGGAGTTCACTCCCTTACACATTAATTTCGTTCAAACAGAAGCCAAAAAAGGCATGAGCAATACAGTATACAGGTTGTTCCTCTAACACAACGTTAGATTACCCCGACTTGGGGCTGAACAACCAAAATACTGTAAATCACTCATGCCTGATCGAATCAGTTACACGCTTTGAATTCTGTTTTGTTTTACCAGGGAACATTGTAGCACCGTTTTTTTGAACATGCAAGCAAAAAAAACGAAACGCGGGGCTTGGCTCCAAATGTAAGAATGCATATGAAGGCGCATCTTTCAGAGGACAGCAAAACCGTCCCTTGTTGTAAGGCTTAATCCGGCTGCTGCATGTCCGCTTCATCCTCTTTTTTCTGGGCAAGCCGCTGCAGATGAATCGTCAGGTAGCTTACTTCTGCCGCGTATACAGGAATACGCACCCGCTTCTCGATAACTTTGGTCAGCTTCCAGGCCAGCATATACATCTCCGGATATTCCCGTTTCATCAATCCATCGAGCGAGGAGGTTTCGCGGACTGTTTCGCCCCGGCGGAGCCGCTCCAGCACGAAGCGCAGATGGGTCACCAGCCGGGAGTAATCCAGGGAATCGCGCGGAATATGATATTCCAGATGATCCTCCACCAGATTCACCAAATCCCCAATCAGCAGCGAATGCTCCTTGACCTCGGAAATATGCCGGTTGCTGAGTGCGCTGACAATATGCAGGGCGACAAAACCAATTTCGTCTGAAGGCAGTTTCACCCCCATCGCCTCGTTAATCCTCCCCACCGCATACTCCGCCAGGCTGTACTCTTCAGGATAGATTTCTTTGGTTTCGTACAGAAACGGATTATGTATGGCAATATTCTGCTCGTTACGGCGGATGGCGAAAGAGATATGATCGGTTAACGCAATATGAATATGCTCATTCAGCGGCTGGCGGCTGTTCTGCAGGATATGCAGTACAATCTCTTGCACAACCTCAATCAGCTTCTCGTCCACCTGGGGAACGAGCTGCTTATATTGCTCCTGCTCTTCCTGGTTGCGGAGAATAAACATCTTCTCCACGGAGGACAGATTGATCATATCGCGTACTTTACGGTTGAATCCGATGCCCTTGCCAATGACAACTACTTCGGCATATTGGGGATGCTGGGCGATAATCACATTATTGTTAAGTACCTTTGCTACTGTTATACTGCTCACTTCCGACACCTCTTTTACTTCTGAATACCCTTTCTTTTTAAAGCAGCCCGTATAACGCCGCAGCATCTGTAGATTATACTTGAGCTATCATCATAACATCAAGAATTCCATTTTAGAAGAGGCTGGAAGGAGATATCATTTCACGCGGAAGGTTCTGGACGAATATTTGTATACCAAAAACAAGGCAATCAGCATATAGGCCGCAGCCGCAAGCAGCACGACCATAGCAAACCGGGCCGGCGAGCTCTGAAACTGCATGCAGACGACGCCCACCGCCAGAACGATACTGTTCACGATACTGAAGAACGGATTCTTCACATTCAGTTCCGTGCTGTAGGGCTGGAAGATATAATACATAAACAAATGATGTACGGAGAAAAACAGTGACAACCCCAGGATAGCACAGCTTACAATCAGTGCTTCCCCAACACCCCAATGCTCCCCGGACAAGAAAAGGAGCAGATTCACGCCGACACAGATAGCTGCGGCCGGAATGAGATTAAGGCCGCTGATGCGGAGCAGGCGGGTGCGGAAATTGCTCAGAATCGCCGAACGTTCGCGGTAAAATCCATACCGCAGCAGACTCAGGTCACAGTTGAAGAACATCGCTTTGCAGACCCGTTCCCCGATGGAGGTGAAATTCATGGCAATGACCAGGACAGGGAGGCTGCTGATTAAATAGCGGGCCAGCTTCGAGAAGGCGTCCGGGGCGGCGAACATCGCCAGCAGCCCGGCAGCAGAAAGCGCGCCAATGATCACCAGCCGCCGCTGAATGGGCTGAATCAGGAAACGTTTATGCCGGGAGAAAAAAATGGCGTTCAAGTAGGCAAAGCCGCTTTTCCCCGCAAATTGGCCAGGCCTCAGCTTCTCTGCCGAGAAGTCCTTCTCCTTAGTCTCGACCTGCTTCATGCTTGCCTCTTTCATCATCCTTCCCATGTCCAGCAGCGGATCATCTATTTTGGTGACCGCATCCACTGCGTTCCGGTAGCCGGCATACCTCGCAATATACCAAGCGGATACAGCTCCCAGAACCACAAGCGCCAGACTCAAGGGAAGGCTAAACAGCATGTTATCCATATCAAGCAGAGAGCTTCCCATGTACAGCGGGACATAAGCCAGCAGATAGCCTGCACCAATGACGGTCCAGACGAGGCCGTTTTTTTTCACCAGAACAATTTCCTTCCGGTCAAAAATCCATAAATGCAGCGCTTCACCAGCTATACGCCATAAGGACAGCAGTAAGGACAGCAGCAGACCCTGCCAGAGCGGCGCGCCATAGGCCCGGGCAAATACCACCATTGCAGGAATAAAATAAACAAAAAAAGTCAGCGCCCGGAGGGCCATCACAGCATGCATGTATTTGTCCGCAGGCAGCCTCATCAGCTTGACACAGATATATTTATCCCGCTTGGGTTCCAGAATAATCGCATTCGACACAGCCCCCACCCCAAAGCTTAGCAGAACCAGAATATACAGATACAGATCGTACTGCTCCGCAATCGGCAGCTCCTTGACGGCAAGCTGGACAGGCAGGTACACCACAAGCCCCAGATAGGCAAACTTGGACAGAAAACCCCAGATCATTTTCAGGATAAGGACCGCTATGGTGAATGTTTTTTTGAGGGAGGCCTTGGAGTACACGTTGTCATTCATCAGTTTACCGATAAGAGGCAGCCTTCCAAAATAGTATAGCAGACGGTTCGCCCCCGAGGCCCCGCGGATCTTCATTATGGTATTCAGCGTGCTAATCATGGCTGCCATCCTTCAGCAGTGCGATAATCTGTTCCTCGAATTCCGGACTGTGCAGGGTGTCTGCGGGAATCTCCTGAAGCACACCGTTATTCAAAATGACCAGCTCATCGCACAGATCGGCGGCAAGCTGCAGAATATGGGTCGAGAAAATAATAATATGGTCCTGCTTCATCTCACGCAGCAGCTTCTTGATCTCCAGCGCCACCACGACGTCGAACGAGGTAAGCGGCTCATCCAGCAGGATCAGCGGTGGACGGGTGATGATAAAGCACAGCATTTGGATTTTGTTCTTCATGCCGTGGGAATAGCCTTTGATCAGCCGGTGCCGGTCCTCTTGCTCAAACCGGATAATGTCAAAATAGCCGTCAATGGTTCTGCCGGACTGTATTTTATCCTGGTTGATGTCCATATAAAACTTCACAAATTCATAGCCTGTCAGGAATTCCGGCAGGATCGGCAGAGAAAAGACATACCCGATCTCCTCCTCCCGCAGCGGCAGGCTTACTTCATTTCGCCGTAAAAAAGCTCCACCGCTGTCCATCCGGGTTTCTCCGCTCAGGCAATTGAAGAGCGAAGTCTTCCCGGCTCCGTTGCGCCCCAGCAGGCCGTAGATTTTGCCTTGTTCAAAGGTAAAATCGATGCCTTTCAGCACTGTCTTGTTATCAAAGCTTTTGCGGATATTATCCAGAATCAGCTGCAACCGGGCCACCTCCACTTCTCATAACTGCGGATGTTTAAAAAGAAAGGGACGACAGGCGGAAGCCGGTCATCCCCTGGATCTTGGTGCTTATTTACTATTCTTCGCGTTTCTCAGCCAGTGCTACAGGAGCAGAAGCTGCAGGCTGGGTTACAGCCGGACCGGAAGATGCCGGGGTGTGCGTATTCCCTTTGGTCAGCCCCTTGATCAACGCCTCCACATCAATCCCGGACACACTCTTCAGCATTTCAGGAGCCGTGGACATCAGCTGGGTCACATAGTTGCTGACCCGGGCCGCCCCCTCCCCGTTGCCGGTATCCACCACCGTAAGCTTATCGATCGAAGCGAGCGGCTCGGCGATGCGTCCGGCCAGCTCAGGCAGCATTTTCACGATAATATCGAGTACAGCGGCCTCGCCGAATTTCTGGAACGCTTCCGCCAGCTTCTCCTTGGCTTCCGCTTCCGCAAGACCGCGCAGCCGGATCACCTCGGATTCCGCTTTACCTTTGGCCAGCTCAGCATCCGCCACCGCCTGGCCTTCCAGCCGCTTCTGCTCTGAAGTCGCGCGGGCCTGGGTTTCAATGCTGTACTGCAAGGCATCCGCTTCGCGCATTCTCTTCGCCTTGTCGGCTTCCGCCGCCTGTTCCACCGCATAGCGGTCGGCTTCGGCTTTTTTCTTCACTTCCGCGTCATACTGCTTCTCACGGACCTGGATTTCCTTGGCCTGAAGGTCAATCTCACGTTCCTTGCGGACCAGTTCGACCTTCATCTGCTCCTCTACCACTGTCTGTTTGGCACGTGCCTCCTGAATATGGTACGCCTGGTCAGCTTCCGCCTTCGCAGTATCCTGATCGCGCTTAAAAGCGGCAACCTTGAGCTGGTTATCCTTGGAGGCTTCGGCAATGTTCGTGTCGCGCAGCAGCTCGGCCTTCTGCCCCTGTTCTTCGGCATTGGCCTTTTGAATCCGCGCATCCCGCAGCGCTTCCGCTTCGGCAATCTCTGCATCCCTCTTAACAGCCGCAATCCGCGGCTTCCCGAGCGCTTCCAGATATCCATGCTTGTCGCGCACATCCTTAATCGTGAAGGAGACAATCTGCAGCCCCATTTTTTTCAGATCACGTGCAGCTACCCCTTGAACCTCCTGGGCAAAACGGTCACGGTTGCGGTAGACCTCCTCCACGGTCATCGAACCGAGGATTGCCCGCAGATGGCCCTCCAGCACCTCCTGGGCTTCGCTCTTCAGCGCATCAATCGGCTTGCCCATGAACTGCTCGGCTGCGGTAGCCACATCCTCGGTGGAGCTGCCCACCTTGATAATGGCCACCCCGTCGGCAATGACAGGCACCCCTTGCTCCGTGTACACCTCCGGTGTCGTCACATCGAGCTTGTGGGACAGCAGCGACATGAATTCCGCCTTCTGGAAGACCGGAAGAATAAATGCCCCGCCTCCGCGGACGATCTTGATTTTGCGGCCGGAGCCGTCATCGGATATATGATTGCTGCCAAGGAAGGAACCGGTAACGATCATCCCTTCATCAGGGCCTACCGTCTTGTACCGCGCCCAGAAGGCAATCCCGAGCACCAGAAGCACCGCAATTACCACAGCTGGAATAAACAAAAAATCAGGCAAACCAAACATTACGCATCCACTCCTCTTCGCTGTTCGAATTCAGACACAAGCGCAACACCATCTTCGACATCAACCACTACAACCTTTATTCCGGCAGGCAGAGGATGATGATCAAAGCTGGCCGCCGTATGCAGACTGTTGCCTGCACCGAACTTCACCATAATCTCGCCGTAGCCCTGTGCCGGAACGGGGACGGTAATTTCCCCGATTTTGCCGGGCAGTTCACTCATGGAAAATCCGCTGGACATTTCGCTCTTGTTCACAGGCTTCACTACGCCCAGATACATGACCACGCCCATAAACGCCGCCGTCAAGAGAGACAATGCCAGAACCGGACCCTTCTCCAGACTGCTGTAGCGGGTCAGCAAAATGCCTGCCCCCCCGAATACGGTGATGCCTCCGGCCAGAACCGCAGGGCTGATAAAATGAAAAGACACCACATCAAAAATTCCGTCCAAAGCACTGCCGATCAGATCTCCCAAAAGCACGCTGACTACGGCAAAAATGACGCCAAGCGCCAAACAGCCCAAATACAGCGTTTCCATATCGTTCTCCTCCCGTCTTTACTTCCGGACTGTCATAATAGCTTAAACGTATAAACCATGTCCTTGGTTTCACAATCTTGGGTATTTATCTCAAGAATGTATGAAATCAAGGAGTAGCCATACATAAACGTTATATAATCAACCTCATCAGCGGGGCCATTTCCTGAGGTCCAGCGGGGCTTAGCCGGGGCCCCGATAAAATAACCCAGAAAGTGGGGCTTTAGCTTAGAAGCAGCGATTCAGGTACTTTGCGGGGACAACAATGTACAAGTAGAAACGGCTGTGCGGTCCTCCACGGGACAGCGCAGCCGTCTTGGTTCTAGTGTTACCTGGAGAACGACTCCCCGGAATCCTACGGCAACTCTTTAAGTGGAAAAAGGTTAACTAATTTGCCGAAGTACCCTACCCTTGGGCAGATGAAGTGGAAAAAGGACACTAATTCAGCCCATTTCGCCATTGGGCCAGAAATGTGGCCCACTTTATACGAAAATAACTTTGTCGCTTCACAGCTCGAAAGTAAATTTTGCTTTAAAGATCCCCTATATCGGAACTTCATTTTTTTAAAAAGTGGGTATCATGTAATAGGTGTCAGTTCCACTTGGTAGCCTAGCTTTTGAAGTTTTTTAATCAGGTAATTTGCGGTCTGCTCTGGGGTGTTCAGATATTCCGTCCCCAGCTCGGTATAGGGGACTTTATCCCGAAGCATCACATACATGATTCGGATCATTGCATGGGCTAAAGCGACGATGGCTTTCTGTTTTCCTGCCCGTTTCACGATCCGACTGTACATAGCGGAAAGCCGATTATTCTTGGTCTTGCTCGCTGCCCAAGCGCACTGGACGAGTACGGCTTTCAGACCTCGATTCCCGCGTTGGTTCTTTTTACTTTTTTTTTACCGCACTCTCATGATTGGCCGGACACACCCCGACCCAAGAGGCCAGATGGGCTTCACTTGGAAAAGGAGACATGTCGGTACCCAGTTCCGCCACGATGCTCGCCGCAGCATCCGTGCTCACGCCTGGAATGGTATCCAGCAGTTCAATTTCCTTCATGTAGGGTTGCACCAGTTCCTCAATTTCAGCTTCCAACGTCTGCATTTCACTCTCCAGATACTGCAAATGATCCCAATGACGCCGGATCATCTTCCGGTGATGCAGGCGCAGTCGGCCGTTCAATGCCTCAACAAGAGAAGGCACCTTCATCTTCAGCCGGGTATGCACCAGCTTGCGGACCTCATGCACCTCCAGCACTTCGCCATTCACAATCGAGTCCAGTAGCGCACGACCAGAACGCCAAAAAGATCGGAGACATACGTGGTCAGTTTAATGTTGGCATCTTGTAGAATTTTGTGAATCCGGTTCTTTTCTTGCGTCGCGTTTTGCTTAAGCTTGCGCAGATACCGGGTAAGGTCACGCAAATCGCGGATGGGCTCGTCCGGGACAAAGCTTCCCTCAATCAAGCCGCAGCGGTGGAGCTTGGCGATCCACTCGGCATCCTTGACGTCGGTCTTCTTCCCGGGCATATTGCGGATGCGTTGCGGGTTGGCCAGCGTGATCGTACAGGTGCTTTCTAGAATGTTCCACACGGGTTTCCAAAAGACCCCTGTACTTTCCATGGCAATCTCGGTACATCCCTGCTGCTCCAGCCACTCCTGTAATCTCAAAAGCTCGCGGGTCGTGGTTCCAAACGTCTCGATCACGGACTTGGGTTTCTTCTCCAGGGGGCCACTCAGTAGACAAACCACCACCGTCTCCTGATGAATATCCAACCCGGCACAGCGTTCACGAATGGCATCCATATTCCCTACCTCCAAGCTAAAAGTATGCGTGGATCATGCAACCTAAAGAGGTGAAATTTTATACACGTGCTCGTGGCAACACTCGGCGATCCTCGTCGTTGCAGTTGGTCAGATTAGGTTACGGGATGTTTCACCAATATTGAATCGACCTCTGATCCACAGCACGATTTTACCAAATATATACTCTGACTTCACCTGATTTTCATGACCGACGGTGGCCGCCAGGCCATGGGTGATTAGGTTTACTTTTTCCACTTCACTCTCAGAATTTCTTAATTTCCAGAAAAATAAGTTCCCTTTTTCCAACTAGCACCTGCGAAGAAGCCGGTAAAGACAGATCGCCCTATTCCTTCGCGATCGATCCGCAGCCGTTACGGACAGGAGAGCCGTTATGGATAGAAGATTCGGCTATTCCGCAGGACTACGGACTCAGATGCCTTTATTTCTCCCTTTCCCCTTTATTCCAGGATCAATTGAACGATATAACGGCTCCTCGGTCCGCAACTGCTGAAAAAGTAAGATTTTTGGCAAAATAAGGGCTCCTCTGTCCGCTTCAATCCGCGGATGGAGCCCTATCCTCCTGCATCGCTTATATTCCTGTGAGGCTTCCAAGATATCCACATTTTTTTACACTGTATTACAGTTAAATAAGAGGGAAGTCAGTTTCCCCAAAACATATAAATTATATTTTAAAAAAAGCCGCCCCGGAAGGGGCGGCTCTTGTTTATAGGCACTGAACGGCAGCGGGCTGCCGGATGCTCTTACAGTGCCATCGTATAAATTTCTACAACGTCTTCACGCTGCAGCTTACGGAAATTGCCGAAGGGTCCAAAGCGGACGGCTTTGTCGGCCATGCTGCCGATTTCACTGCCGTCGATATCGTAGTCGCCCAGTGATTTTGGCGCGCCGATGGAATCCCAGAAACGGCGCAGCGCTTCAATGCCCTCCAGGCCAACCTCTTCATCGGATCTGCCGGCAGCCTCAATGCCGAATACGTTCACAGCCAGCTGGCGGAAACGTGCAGGATTCGTGCTGAGATTGTATTTCATCCAGTGCGGGAAGAGAATCGCCAGCCCGCCGCCGTGCGGAATATCGTAAACCGCCGATACGGCATGCTCAATATTGTGGGTAGCCCAGTCACCGGCAAAGCCCATGCTGACCATTCCGTTGAGTGCCATGGTCCCGCAGTACATGATCGTTTCACGCAGCTCATAGTTGTTCAGGTCTTCAATCAGCTTCGGCGCTGTGTCAATCACCGTGCGCAGCAGCGTCTCACAGAACCCGTCCTGGACCGGAGTATTGCCATCGGTATGGAAATAATGCTCCAGCACGTGGGACATGATATCCACCATTCCGTACACGGTCTGATCACGCGGCAGGGAGAAGGTATTCTCCGGATCAAGGATCGAAAAGGCCGGAAAGGCGTGAACACTTCCCCAGCCCATTTTTTCTTTGGTGACTTCATTGGTAATCACGGAGCCGTTGTTCATTTCAGAGCCTGTAGCAGCCATAGTCAACACTGTCCCTAGCGGCAAAGCTCCCTGCGGAGCCGCCTTGCGCTCCACAAAGTCCCACATGTCTCCATCATACTTCGCACCGACTGCAACCGCCTTGGCACAGTCCAGCACGCTTCCGCCGCCGACGGCGAGAATCAGCTCAATATTCTTCTCGCGGCACAGGGCTACACCTTTATGTACGGTGGACAGACGCGGATTCGGTTCTACGCCGGACAATTCCGTAACTACAGCACCGATGGCCTTCAACCCGGTAATTACATTATCGTACAGACCGCTGCGCTTGATGCTGCCGCCGCCGTACATCAGCAGTACATTTTTGCCGTATTTCGGTACTTCGGTCTGAAGCGCGCTTAAGGTACCTTGTCCAAAAATCAACTTGGTAGGATTATAAAATTCAAACTTGCGCATAAGGATGAACCCTCCGTTATTTCAGGAATGTGATGCAATAACCTATTATAGACCTCTCGCCCGCAGCATTCAAATCAGCACTTAAACTATCCGCCGGGCATAAGAAAATAAATAAGGGGTAAGCTTTGCTTCCCCCAAAACATAGCACGAAAACGGCTGTGCTGTCCTCCACGGACAGTGCAGCCGTCTTGGTTCCAGCGCTACCAGGGGAACGACTCCCCCCTCAGACCTCGGCCTTCGACGTCCCAACAACGGTATTTCTGCCGTTGTTTCCGGGCAAACCGACCTTCAACGCTCCAACAACGGCATTTCTGCTGTTGTTTCCGGGCAATCCGGCCTTCAACGCTCCAACAACGGTATTTCTGCCGTTGTTTCCGGGCCAACCGGCCTTCGACGCTCCAACAACGGTAATTCTGCCGTTGTTTCCGGGCAATCCGGCCTTCAACGCTCCAACAACGGCATTTCTGCCGTTGTTTCTGGGCAAACCAGCCTTCGACGTCCCAACAATGGTATTTCTGCCGTTGTTCGTTACAAACGGGTCCAAAGTAATTATTCTACAACTTTAAGCATAATTTTATTCACATGCGGAAGTATCATAGTTTCCTATACAAGAACAAAATCACCCAGGCGGGGTGAAAAACAGCCCGGAGCTTATTTGACCACAGCGATTTCCTCACCGTGTCAAAATCGACGGGGGCACGTTGGGGTGACGTTGGGGAACATTGGGGGCACGTTGGGGGGCGTTGGGGTACGTTGGGGTACGTTGGGGGCACATTGGGGGCACGGATGGTTGTACCATAGGCAAAATTAACGCCATTTGGCCTCTTGACGATAGATCCACGGCTGATGCGGACAGGAGAGCCTTTATTTTGCCGATTCAGGCGGTTCAGCAGGCTATGCGGACTGAGATGCCTTTATTTGTCCCTTTCCCCTTTATTCCAGGCTCCAATGAACGATATAACGGCTTCAGTCCGTATCCGCCAGGAAAGCATGCTTTTTTTGCAGAATAGGGCCTTCTCTGTCCGCTAATTCCGCCGATGCAGCCTATTCCCCCTGTACCTTCCTATTCTTCTGAAGCTTCATAGATATCCACTTTGTTTAGCATTGCATAGTTTCCTATACAAGAACAAAAATGCCCCCGCGCCGCAGCAGCCGGGGACATTTCCTAAAGCAGAGCTATACAATTAGCAGAGCCTGCACGGCTTCGCCGAAGCCCTGTACAGCCACAGGAAGCTGTGCAGACGCCGGCTCACCGGAAGCCCAGACTGTGGGCAAAACGGCGGAAAGCCGCCTGGCCTTCCGGTGTCCGCTTATAGACACCGGCATGCTCCAGAATGTGGGTGAACTTGATGCCGACCTCATTCTGCACGGCCTTGACTGCCTCTTCACGCTCCATAGCTGTCCCAAAGCGTGCGGCCAGCTCCTGAATCCAGGAAGCATGCTGTGCCAGCGCATGATCTGCCTGGGACTGCACGGCTTCCAGCAGAGCTGTATCTCCGGCGAGAATTCCGCCGACGGCATCCAGCTCCTCCTTCAGGCGGCCGGGCAGAATGGCCAGCCCCATTACCTCGATCAGGCCGATATTTTCTTTTTTGATGTGGTGCATCTCCCGGTGCGGGTGGAAAATCCCTTCGGGATGCTCCTCGCTGGTCCGGTTGTTGCGCAGCACCAGATCCATCTCAAATCCGCCGTCCTCTGACCGGCGTACGATCGGAGTGACGGTATTATGCCGCGTCTGCTCCCCGTCTACCTCACTGGCGGCCAGGATTTCCGCTTCAGGATCACTGTAGACTTTCCACGCTTCATAGATTTCATTACCGCATTCGAGCAGCACTGCCGGATCGGCTCCCTGCAGACGCAGCACCGACATTGGCCACTTCACGATACTGAGACTGACACCCGGATAGGCAGCGTGGGTGAAGGTAATTTCCTTCGGTGCTTTCTGGATCGGGAAAGTATGTCGCCCGCCCTGAAAATGGTCATGGGTCAGAATCGAGCCGCCAACGATCGGCAGATCGGCATTAGAGCCGATGAAATAATGCGGAAAAGCTTCCACAAAGCTAAGCAGGCGCTTCAGCGAATCCTTCGTCAGCTTCATCGGCACATGATCGTGGTGGAACACGATGCAGTGCTCATTGTAGTAGACATAAGGAGAATACTGAAGGAACCAGTTCTCGTTGTTCAGCTTCAGCGGAATAACGCGCAGATTCTGCCGCGGCGGGTGATTGAGCCTTCCGGCATAACCTACATTCTCGCGGCAAAGCAGGCATTTCGGATACACCGGCGGCGGAAGCAGCCGGGCCATGGCGATTTCCTTCGGATTTTTCTCCGGCTTGGACAGATTGATCGTCATCTCAATGTCCCCGTACGGGGAATCCTGCAGCCAGAACACATTTTTGGAGATGCGGTCCATACGGATATAATTGGAATCAATGCTCAGCTTATAAAAGCGGTCGGTTGCCGCCTCAATGCCCTTCTCCGCGGAAAGCCTGTAGAACTCGGCATTGACCTCGGAAGGGCGGGCCATGAGGAGGCCCATGATTTTGGCATCCAGCAGGTCGCGGTACGTATCGGTATTCTCGGGAATCAGGCCGGTTTCAAAGCCGTAGTCAATCAGAACATCCAGCGGAGCCTGCGGGCTCTCAAGCGGAGCCTCTGTGAATTCTGCAGCATACGGCTCGCTGAAGCCGAACTGGTCCAGCAGCGCATTGCGGCTGTAATCGGCATCCGCAGGCTGAATCAGCTGCTGGTGGCCGGCAAACAGCACCAGCTGTTCGATCGCATGCAGCGCCTTCTGCGCGGCGGGAGCGGCACTCTTTTCGTTATCCATTTCATTACTCCTTCATCTGGCTGTGCTTACCCTAATGGTGCAGATATTCGGCCTGGCCGGATATCTATTCCCCATAGCCCTGCGGATTGGCCGAATGCCAGTTCCAGGCACTTTGGATAATGTCTTCGACATCGGCGTGCTGCGGATTCCAGCCAAGGACAGACCGGGCTTTGTCGGAGGAAGCGACCAGTACAGCCGGATCACCGGCGCGGCGCTCCTGAATCACTACCGGAATATCCAGGCCGGTTACCTTCTTCGCCGTTTCAATAACCTGCTTGACGGAGAAGCCCAGCCCGTTGCCCAGGTTGAAAATGTTGCTGGCACTGCCGCTGCGCAGGTAATTCACTGCCCGTACATGGGCATCCGCCAAATCGCTGACATGGATATAGTCGCGCACACAGGTACCGTCTTCTGTCGGATAATCGTCGCCGAACACCGCAATGCTCTCGCGCTGCTTCAGGGCGGTCTGCAGCACCAGCGGAATCAGATGGCTCTCCGGACGGTGGTCTTCCCCGATCTTCCCGCTGGCATGGGCACCTGCGGCATTAAAATAACGCAGCGCCACATACTTGATGCCCAGCACCTTGTCGAACCAGGCCATCATCCGTTCCATGGTCAGTTTGGTTTCACCGTACACATTGGCCGGTTCCGTGCGGTCGGTTTCCTCAATCGGCACCTTCTCCGGTTCGCCGTAGGTTGCGGCTGTGGAGGAGAAGACGATTTTATCCACACCGGCCTGCTGCATGGCTTCCAAAAGACACTGGGTGCCATACACATTGTTGTCATAATATTTGACCGGGTCCTTCATGCTCTCGCCAACCAGTGAGCTTGCGGCAAAGTGAATGACGGCATCGATTTTGTTTTCCGAAAAAAGCTTATTCAGTGTTACCTTGTCACGCAGGTCGCCCTCATACAGCTTGCCGCCCAGCAGCGCCTCGCGGTGTCCTGTCAGCAGATTGTCAATCACCACAACCTCCTCGCCCCGCTCCAGCAGCTCCGCTACGGTATGTGAACCGATATACCCTGCTCCACCTGTTACCAGAATCGCCATCTTACTCCACTCCCTTCAGTTCTTCTACACCATTGCCAATCCCGCATACATAGAACTCGCCGATTAAACCGGTTCTGGTTCTGTAGGCTTCTCCTACTTCACGAATAAACCGTTCCACGTCATTCTCATGCACCAGCGATACAGTACAGCCGCCAAAGCCTGCACCGGTCATCCGGGAGCCGAGAGTGCCGGGAATCTTTTGTGCTTCTTCCACCATGACATCCAGTTCTTCACAGCTGACTTCATAGAGGTCGCGCAGAGAGACATGGGAATCATTCATATACAGACCGAACTGCTTCAGATCGTTCTGCTTCAGTAATTCCACGGAGTCGAGCACACGCTGGTTCTCTTCCACTACATGGCGGGCGCGGCGCTGTACCGTTTCGTCGGTGATTTTGTCCTTGTGTGCTTCAAACTGCTCAGGCTTCAGCTCTGCCAGGTAAGACAAGCCCGGAACCTCCTGCTTCAAAATCGCCAGGGCCTCTTCGCATTGGCTGCGGCGCTCATTGTATTTGGAGTCCACCAGGCCTCTCTTCTTGTTCGTGTTGCTGATCACCAGCTTATAAGATCCGGTTACAAAAGGAATCAGGCTGTACTCCAGCGTGTCGCACATCAGCAGGATCGCCTGATCGCGCTTGCCGTTGGCCACGGCGAACTGGTCCATAATCCCGGAGTTTACGCCCACGTACTGGTTCTCCGCACGCTGCGACAGCAAGGCAATTTCCACAGTATCCGTATCTCCGCCGAGCAGCGTCAGGAAGGCGAAGCCGGTAACCACTTCGATGGAAGCCGAGGAGGACAGGCCCGAGCCGTTCGGAATCTCGCCATGGAACAGGAGATCATAACCTGCAGAGACCGGAAGATCTTTTTTGGCCAGTTCCACCATCACACCTACCGGATAGTCCACCCATTCCCCGGTTTTGGCTTTGCCGATTTCACTGTAGTCAATGGAAGCTTCATATGGAAAATTCGTCGATGCGAACTGAACCTTGCCGTCGCTGCGCGGCCGCACGATCAGTGTAGTCCCAAAGTCCAGCGCTGCCGGAAACACGTATCCCCCGTTGTAATCCAAATGCTCTCCGATGAGATTCACCCGCCCCGGAGCATAGAATACACGCACCTCCTCTGTGCTTTTTCCGTATTTCTCGATAAATTTGACTTTCAGATCCTGTAAGCTCATTAATGCCACTCCATCCTTTCGCTGCTTCCCGCTAGAACTTTGGAAAGCGTATTGCTTCGTTTATGCTTACATTATAATAAAATCAGACTTGCCCTGATAATGCAATCATGTGTGTAATGCATGGACAAATGTGACTTTCCGAAAAAGTGGCGATATAATCAAAAGGAAGTTCCTTCACCTTATTCACCCGTCTGCACGGTTATGGCAGCGTTAACTCAAGAAAGGCGGTTCCAGCGTGGAACATACTTATTCCGTAGGATCAAATCCCGTGGTTTATGACCGGCAGCATTTGCATGTGCTTTTTGCCGGCGAGAGCCAGACTCTGCCTCTGCATCAGGCCGGTCCCAAAATCTATGATTACTACCTCATGCATTTCATTGAATCCGGCTTCGGAACCTTCCGCACCGAAGAGCGGAAGTATGAGCTTGGGCCGGGTGACTGCTTCCTGATTCATCCCGGACAGCTCGTCAGCTATGTCTCAGATGAGGATCAGCCCTGGCGCTACCGCTGGGCGGCCTTCACCGGCACGGACGCGGACGCGCTCGTGCTGCAGACCGGCTTCACTCCGCAGAAGCCGGTCCTGTCCACCGCCGAAGGCAGTGTCTTCCCCGGCGCCCTGGCCGGGATGATGCGTGCCTTCTATACGGGCAAAGAGAGCGCCCATCTCACCTCGCTGGGCTATCTCTATCTGCTCGTCGGCGAAGCAGCCGATCTGCTTCTCGCCTCTTCCCGGCTGCCCGGCGCGGAATCGCAGGTTAAGCGCACCGTGAAGCAAATGATCCACTACATGGCGGCCCAGTACGCCCATCCTGTCTCCATCGAGCAGATGTGCGCCAGCCTTGGCTACAACCGCGCTTATCTGTCACGCATCTTCAAGCAGGAAACGGGCCTGTCGCCCGTGACTTACCTGCTGAAGCTGCGCATCGAGAAATCGCGGCTGCTGCTGCGGGAGCGCCCGGAGCTGTCCGTCGAGCAGGTTGCGGCCTCGGTCGGCCTGACGGATGCCCTGTACTTCTCCCGCCAGTTCAAGCGCTTCTGCGCGCAGTCCCCCACCGCTTACCGCATTGCTACGGCAAGGCATGGGGAGAAGTAGATGACGGCCTTGGGGGACGGCCGGGGCTCGCGGACGGCCGGAGCTCGCGGACGGCCGGGGCTCGTGGAGTTTCTGCCAGCCCACCCTTGATCCAGTCCATCCTGTTCATAATCGCCAACATTGGCTGAACGCTAAGTAAATTTGTACTTACGCCTTTTTGCTCAGATTGCTCCCGCTTGAAACACCACTTGCGGGAGGGTGCTAAGTGGAAAAAGTAAAACTAATTTGCCGGAAATCTGGCGGGAACAGGGTTTAGTGGGATTTTGTCCACTTAATTTAAGCAGTTTCATCACATCCGGACGTTTATGGGCGAATTAGTGGTACTTTTTCCAACTAAACGTTGCCCAAGGAGACTGGTATGCCGGATTAGTGATACTTTTTCCACTTAAAGTGTCCCAGCGGACAGTCGTGCCGGATTAGCGGTACCTTTTTCCACTAAGAGTGCCGCAGCAGATAGTTACACCAGGAGTGCTAAGTGGAAAAAGTAAAACTAATTTACCGGAAATCTGGCGGGAACAGGGTTTAGTGGGATTTTGTCCACTTAATTTAAGCAGTTTCATCACTTCCGGACGTTTATGGGCGAATTAGTGATGCTTGCGTTAGCAATACAAGCAGCTCATGCAAATCCTTCGCATGACCGGTCACCGGCCGGACAATCCCCAGTCTGCACGAAAAGCCCGTTTCCGGATCGGCAGGAAGCGGGCTTTTCAGGTGTGATGATGTTGTTATACCGGGCAGCTTATTCTGACTACTCGCTGTCCGTCTTCAGAATCGTTTCGATCCGGTCCAGTTCCTCCTGCGAGAACTCGCCGTGGGATAATGCGGCGATATTCTCTTCAATCTGGCTGACGCGGCTCGCGCCGATCAGCGCAGAGGTAACCCGGCCGCCGCGCAGGGTCCAGAGCAGCGCGAACTGCGCCAGGGAGAGGCCGCGCGAGACGGCAAGCTGGTTGAGCGCGTGAATTTTGCGCAGCACCTCGGGGGTAATCCGGCTTTCGTTCAGAGAAGCGGACGGCCCTGCCGCCCGGGAATCCTCCGGAATCCCGTTGAGATATTTGCTGGTCAGCAGGCCCTGCGCCAGCGGGGTGAAGGCGATGCTGCCGATGCCATGCTCCTCCAGCACATCCTGCAGCCCGCCTTCAATCCAGCGGTCCAGCATGGAGTACCGGGGCTGATGAATCAGCAGCGGCGTGCCGAGGCTGGTAAGAATACGGACAGCCTCGGCGGTCTGCTCCGCCGTATAGTTGGACAGCCCGACATACAGCGCCTTGCCGGAACGGACCGCAGTATCCAGAGCGCCCATCGTTTCTTCCAGCGGCGTCTCCGGGTCAGGCCGGTGCGAATAAAAAATATCCACATAATCCAGCCCCAGCCGCTTCAGGCTCTGATCGAGGCTCGCCAGCATATATTTACGTGAACCCCAGTCCCCATAGGGGCCGGGCCACATATAATACCCTGCCTTGGTTGAAACAACCAGCTCATCACGGTAGGGAGCCAGGTCGCGGGCAAGCACCTTGCCGAACATTTCCTCCGCCGACCCCGCGGGCGGTCCGTAGTTATTGGCTAGATCAAAATGGGTGATTCCAAGATCGAACGAGCGGGTAATCATCTCCCGGCCATTTTCATAGGTATTGATGCCGCCAAAATTATGCCAGAGTCCCAGTGAAATTGCCGGAAGCTTTAGGCCGGATCTGCCCGTGCGGTTGTAACGCATCCTTTCATACCGTTCATCGTTAGCCACATATACCATTCTTCATCCCTGCCTCTCGTTTCGCTGATAGATGCAATACCCTATTTTAAACCGCTGAAGGTAAATGTAATCTCTATAAGTTGAACTATAGTTTAACATTGTGGGGTATGGTCGTAACTACGAGGAATGTTTGGACTTCCAGCCGCTGTTGTCGTAAGAATTTCTTAATTGAACCACCTTTAGCGGTTGAAATCCGGTGACAAAGGCGGACGCATTCGCTCTTCCAGTTCCAAACTTCCCCTCCGCACTTCTACCCTTTTTATGAATTTTTTAAGTTCAACTTATATAGTGAGAAGCAGGCTGGCTATAAAATATATTTTCTTTCTGCTTCCCGGCAGGGCTGCCGGCCGTCTTACAGCAGTTCCTGAATCTTCCCCATCACAGCGCCGATCCGGTCCGTAATAATCAGATCGGCCTGATGATCATACGGAGTCGGATCCCCGTTCAGCAGCACGGTATGCCGGCCCCGGAAATAAGTAATCAGGCTGGCGGCTGGCTGCACCGTAAGCGAAGTCCCGCCGATAATGAGCAGATCTGCGGCTGCAATGGCCGCGACCGATTCAACAAGGACATCATGATCCAGCTCCTCTTCATAGAGCACCACATCCGGCTTGATTATCCCCCCGCATTCCGGGCAGCGCGGAACTCCGGCCTCGGAGGCAAGCACCTGGTCCAGCCCATAATAACGCGAGCAATCCATGCAGTGGTTGCGGTGAATGGAGCCATGCAGCTCCAGCACGCGGCGGCTTCCGGCGAGCTGATGCAGGCCGTCGATGTTTTGCGTAATGACCGCTTTGAGCTTGCCGTCACGCTCCAGCTGGGCAAGAAGCTGATGCGCCCCGTTCGGCTTCGCTTCCGGGTGAATCATTTTGCTGCGGTAAAAGTCAAAAAAAATGTCCGGTGAGGACATAAAAAAGCTGCGGCTCAGCATTACCTCAGGCGGATAAGGAGAATTGTGCTGTGTCTGATACAGCCCTGCCGCCGAGCGGAAATCCGGTATTCCGCTTTCGGTGGATGTTCCGGCCCCTCCAAAAAAAACTATACTCCCGCTGTCCTTAATCCAGGAAACCAGTGTCTGCAATGGGTCCATAAGCCTGCACGCATCCTTTCTATAGTTCATATTCAGATTGTGAGACGAAGCTGATGATAGCCGGAAATGACAGTATCCGCCTCCAGCAGGTGAGCGGCGCTCCCGGCGGGTGATATGCCAATGGACAGGCGCAGGCCTGCGCCTTTGCCCAGCTGCATATCGGCATTACTATCGCCGATAATCACTGCCTCCTCCGGGTCAAGGCCCAGCTCCCGGCAGGCGGTCTCCGCCATTTCAGGTGCAGGCTTGCCGTGCGTGACGCGTTCTCTTGTAACTACCGTGTCAAAATAACCGGTAATCCCCATCCATTCCAGCTGCTCGCCGGTGGTCACAGCCCCATCGGAAGTAACAACGCCAAGCTTCAATGAAGCTGCGGCACACTGCCGGAGAAACGGCAGCAGCTCCGGCAAAGGATGTGCCGCCCGGAGACGGCGCAGCTCATTCAGCGCTTCCTTGCCGATGGCCGTCACCCGGGCAATCGCCTCGTTCCAGGGGACTCCCGCCGTATACAGCTGCCAGGCCAGGATGCCATTTGTCTCCTCTGCGGTAGCCATGGACAGCGGACCGGCAGGGTCATAGCCGATCACCCGCCCGGCGTCGTCATGCACCGTGCCAAGCACCCTGGCGAGGCCCGGGCCGGGGCCAGAGTTGTCTTTTCCGATTAACGCCAACTGGTTCTCCAGCCCCTTCAGCATCAGATCAGCCCAGGTTCCCCAGGTCGCGAGCAGATCGAGCAAGGTGCCGTCCTTGTCGAACAATATGCCCTTGCAGGGTATGGCCAGATCATTTACATGCAGTACAGCCATTCTTCAGCTCCTCTCCTAATTACAGGGCAGCTTAACGCAGATTGCCCATCCAATCCAGCATCGCCCGCGTGGTTAGGGTCTGCTGCTCTTCCTCGGAAACCGCGGCTTTCCCGTCGCCCTTCTGCTCGCCGTAACTTCCGTACTGGGCATGATTTCCGCCTTTGACCGAATAATATATCGTGTTGCCGGGCAGATAGGAACGGCCTTCATTATACTTTTTCTGGTCAACCACCCGATCCTCCGTACCCAGTATGGACAGAACTGACAGCGTAGTATCCTTCAGACTACCCTTCTCATCCGGGTAGGAGGCCAGAAAATATACCCCCTTCAACTGGTCCGCATGCTCCGCCGCATAACGCGAAGCCATGACACCGCCCAGCGAATGGCCGCCCAGCACAAAAGACAGCTTTGGATGCACGCGGATAATCTCTCCGGCCGCATCGCTTTTGATCAACGCGAGGTTCAGCGGCATTTTGGCGATATAGAACGGGTGTCCGGCAGCGGCGATTTTTTTGGCCAGAGGAGCATAAGCCTCCGCCGCAACCAGCGCCCCCGGGTAAAAAATCACGGCCGCTCCAAGAGTGACCGAAGGCTCAAATGAAATCCAGTTATCATTTTGTTCCACCCGGACGCCACCTGCGGAGACCAGCGCACTTTCAGCCCTTTCCTCCGGCGCATAAGGTGTTAAATATCTCCATAGAAAAAAACCTGCCGCAATCAGAATGGAAAAAATACCCAGTAGGACACGGCGCTTCGTTAATTTTTTCCCCATAATGCTCACTCCCGATGACTGCATACAGAAAATTATAGAGGAATCAATGCATTCAAACAACCTTCAACACATCGCCACAATTATCCGCTATGACAGCGCTTACCAAACCGTTATTTGTGATGTAATTCACAATTGTTTTTCCGGAAATCCAGTATTTTAAAATTAAAGTAATTTGCTTAGCGCAAGCCTAATTGGAGGTAAAATCATGGCAGCTAACAGCTCACTAACAGCACGCGGAGAAACTTTTTTTCTTAACCTGCGCTTCATGCTTATAGTCACCGTTTTTGCCGGCAATGCCATTGAACCTCTGATTCAGTCCTTGAGCGGAATGCACAGCCTGTACTTGTGGATTTTCAGTTTCCATATGCCGCTGTTCGTGCTTGTTACAGGCTATTTTGCCGGAAAAAGCCTCACCGGAGCCGCCGGGCGCAAGGTGCTGCTGCAAATCGGACTCCAATACCTCATTTTTCAGACTCTGTACTCCGTGCTGGACGTATCTGTTTTCCATGCAGCCAATATCCATCATTCCTTTTTCGCGCCTTATCTGCTGCTGTGGTTCCTGGCCAGTCATGCCTGCTGGCGCCTCTTGATGCTCGGCATGGGCAGATGGAGCAGGGCGGCACAAATTATTTTCTCCGTTTCAGCCGGTATTGCTGTTGGTTATTTGCAGCTTGACGGTATCTGGTTCAGCATCAGCCGTACCTTTGTTTATCTGCCGTTTTTCGTGATCGGCTACCACTTCTCCTTTGAGGCTTTTGTCCGGTTCTACAATAGATATGTCAAAATCGCTGCCGCCGCCGCATCGGTACTGCTGCTCCTCCTGCTGGGCACGTTCGGTTCGGAGCTTCCGCCGGGCTGGCTGTACGGCAGCATGACCTACATGCAGCTTGACGCGCCTGAATGGTATGCGGGTGTGTACCGGCTGGGAATGTACGGGCTGCAGCTGGCCGCTTCGCTCGCTTTTCTGGGATGGGTGCCTCACCGGCTGAGCCGGATGACCGATTGGGGCCGCCGCACCCTCTATGTTTTCCTGCTGCATGGCTTTGTGGTCCGCCTCGCTGCCGTGTCGGGAATGTACGCTTATCTTGGCAATGCCGCCGGAGCAGCACTTGTGTTGTTGTGCGCTGTTGCTTGTACAATACTGCTGGCCCAGCCCGCAGTCAAACGACTGCTGCATCCCCTGGTCGAGCCTTCTGTGGACTGGATGATTTCCCTGCAGCGTGCTGCCCTGCGCCGTTCCCTGTAACATAATTCCAAATCAGCCTATCCCCTCCGGGATGGGCTTTTTCCGCGTCCGGCAAGGGAATCTTCTAATGACAAACTTCACATTGTCCGGTAGAAAAAAGCGGCTTTTTGTGATAGACTCTCTAATAACGTTCGTATTATATCCGCTTATATTTTATAGAAACGGCTTCGCCCTCTTCTATTTTTCTGCAGGAAGCTGGACCCCGTTCTTTCTATAATCCGCAGATACGCAGATTTTGGGATTGCATTGCGTTAATGCGGCACTATATCCGGTTCATATTTAATTAGGAGGGGAATGTCATCATGGCAGTCAAGAAAATGCGTTCAGACATGATCAAAAAAGGCTTCGACCGTGCTCCGCACCGCAGTCTTTTGCGGGCAGCAGGTGTAAAAGAGGAGGATTTCGGCAAGCCGTTCATCGCGGTCTGCAATTCCTATATCGACATCGTGCCTGGCCACGTGCATTTGCAGGAATTCGGCAAAATCGTCAAGGAAGCGATCCGCGAAGCCGGCGGCGTTCCTTTTGAATTCAATACCATCGGCGTCGATGACGGGATCGCCATGGGACATATAGGGATGCGTTACTCCCTGCCAAGCCGCGAGATCATTGCCGATTCCCTGGAAACTGTTGTTTCCGCCCATTGGTTCGACGGCATGGTCTGCATTCCCAACTGTGATAAAATCACCCCGGGCATGATGATGGGCGCCCTGCGCGTCAATATCCCGACGATTTTTGTCAGCGGTGGTCCTATGAAAGCCGGTGTGGACAGCAAGGGGAAAAAGCTCTCCCTGACTTCCGTATTCGAAGGCGTAGGCGCACACCAGGTCGGTAAAATCAATGATGATGAGCTGCTTGAACTCGAACAATACGGCTGTCCAACCTGCGGCTCCTGTTCCGGGATGTTCACTGCGAACTCCATGAACTGTCTGGCCGAGGCACTGGGCCTCGCGCTGCCGGGCAACGGCACCATTCTCGCTGTAGCCGAAGAACGCAAGGAATTCGTCCGCAAATCGGCAACCCAGCTCATGGAGCTGATCAAGCTGGATCTGAAGCCGCGTGATATCGTAACCAAGGAATCGCTCGACAATGCCTTTGCACTTGATATGGCTATGGGCGGCTCCACCAATACTGTGCTGCACACCTTGGCGCTGGCTCAGGAAGCGGAAATTGATTACCCGCTGGAACGCATTAACGAAGTCGCTAACCGCGTGCCTTACCTGTCCAAGCTGGCTCCGGCCTCCGACATCTTCATTGAAGACGTTGACCGGGCGGGCGGCGTGAGTGCCGTGCTGAATGAGCTTTTGAAGAAGCCGGGCGCAATCTTCGGGGATTGCATGACCGTTACCGGCAAAACGCTGGCCGAAAATGTCACCGGACATGAAATCCTGGACACTACGGTTATTCACCGCCTGGACAACCCGTATTCCGAAGTGGGCGGACTCTCTGTCCTCTACGGCAACCTTGCACCTGAGGGCTCCATCATCAAGGTCGGTGCGGTGGATGCTTCCGTTGGCGGCTACCACAAAGGACCAGCCATCTGCTTCGATTCCCAGGAGGAAGCGCTGGAAGGGATTGCCAATGGCAAAGTTAAAGAAGGCCATGTAGTGGTTATCCGTTATGAAGGTCCGAAGGGCGGACCGGGCATGCCGGAAATGCTCGCTCCAACCTCGCAGATCGTCGGCATGGGTCTTGGCGCCAAGGTAGGTCTGATCACCGACGGCCGCTTCTCGGGCGCATCGCGCGGCATCAGCATCGGCCATATCTCGCCGGAAGCTGCCGAAGGCGGCCCAATCGCCTTTGTCGAGAACGGCGACATCATCGAGCTGGACCTCAACAACCGCAAGATCGAGCTGCTGGTTGACGAGGAAGTGCTGGCGGTCCGCCGCGCCGGCTGGAAGGGCTTCGAGCCAAAGGTGAAGACCGGCTATCTGGCCCGCTACTCCAAGCTGGTAACCAATGCCAGCAAGGGCGGCGTGCTGAAGATCTAATCGGCGCCAGGCCGGGCTAACGTTTCAATGCAGGAAGCACGGAACTGCGAGGGCCTCTTGGCTGGTGTTTCAGCCAGGAGGCCCTCGTTCTCTGCGGCCCCGCAGCAACGGCGATTTTGCCGTTGTTGCGGGGGTTAGATGGAAAAAGTACAACTAATTCGCTCGAATACGCTGCGCATCGCAGGCTAAGTGGACACTAATTCGCTCGAAAACGTTGCGCTCCGCAGGCTAAGTGGAAAAAGGGACACTAATTCGCTCGAAAACGCTGCGCTCCACAGGCTAAGTGGAAAAAGGGACACTAATTCGCTCGAATACGCTGCGCATCGCAGGCTAAGTGGAAAAAGGGACACTAATTCAGCCCGTTTCTCTCCTGGCGGAGTGAAATTGCCGAATTAAGTTTCCTTTTTCCACTTAAACCTCGCGAATGTTTATTTTAGGGAAAAATAAGTTCCCTTTTTCCAACTGCTCACCTGCCGGCGGGCCAAACAACGGCAGTTTTGCCGTTGTTGCGGGGGTTCGACGCGGCAGCGGGGGCAAACAACGGCAGTTTTGCCGTTGTTACGGGGTTCGACGCGGCAGCGGGGCCAAACAACGGCGGTTTTGCCGTTGTTGCGGGGTTCGACGTGGCAGCGGGGCTAAACAACGGCAGATTTGCCGTTGTTGCGGGGGTTCGACGCGGCAGCGGGGCCAAACAACGGCAGTTTTGCCGTTGTTGCGGGGTTCGACGCGGCGGCGGGCCAATCTCCATGTTACACGGAGAGCAGGACCATTGTGTTAAGACTGGCTCAGTAGACTGAGCCAGTGGTCGAGTGGTCCGTAGGCAAAAAGCAGCAGTTAACCAACAACTGCTGCAGCTTTTAAACAAAAGGCGATATCGTTGGAGCAGATAAAGATGCCCTACAGTCATAGTGACTGTAGGGCATCTTTTGTAATATACTGCGTCAACATCAATTGTTGACAAGGAACATTCTTGCCTCCCCCTGCCAATCGGCCAGAAATCAGCCCGTGATCACAAGCTCCGCCGCTTGGGTATCCGCAGAGCTTCCTCCGGCCATAACCGTAACCCGGCAAGGCACGGGAGCAAACTTCATCGCAGTATTCCACACGCCTAACTCTTCCACACCCAAGCGGAAGGTCACGGTTTTCTCTTCATTAGGCTGCAACGTGATTTTGTGGAAGCCCTTCAGTTCCGCTATACGGCGCGTAATGCCGGACTCGCGGGCACGGATGTACAGCTGGACGGTCTCCATCCCCCTGGAGGTTCCGGTATTCCTCACTTTGATGCTGGCGGCTACTTCACGGCCTGCCTTAAGGTCACCGGCGGAGATTGAGTCCGCCGATAGTGCCACGCTGCTGTATTCAAATCTCGTGTAGCTGAGCCCATGTCCAAAAGGATACAGCGGGGCTGACGGCATGTCCACATATACACGGGGGCGGCCAGGGTCCTTCTGGTTGTAGTAGACCGGCAGCTGCCCTGAAGAGCGCGGCAGGGACACCGGCAGCTTGCCGCTGGGATTCACATGGCCGAACAGAATTTCGGCGATAGCCTGTCCGCCTTCAGTCCCCGGATACCCGGTGCAGAGCAGCGCACCAGCCAGCGGCGCCAGCCCGTCCAGGGCATGCGGGCGGCCCTGGATAATGACCGCCACGACCGGCGTGCCGGTGGCGGCAACCGCCTCCGCGAGCTGCTGCTGGATGCCGCCGAGCCGCAGGTCGGCCAGGTCAACCCCTTCCCCGCAGTCCATTTCGGACGGACTGCCTTCACTGATAATCGCGGCGCCGTTGGCTTCGAAGTCGCCGCCGAACTGCCGTGCGCTGCTGCCGCCGAGCACCAGCACAGCTACATCCGCGCTGCGCGCCAGCTCCACCGCTTCGCTAAGCCCTGCTGTAGAAGACTCGCGGATACCGCAGCCGAGGGCATACACGACCTCGGCACCGCCTGGAGCGCACTGCCGGATGCCCTTCAGCACTGTCGTACCGGTTCCTTCGCGTTGTATGCTCGTATAATCGCCGAGCTGATTATACAGCCGGTCTGCGTTGGGACCGATGACGGCAATCCGGCGGTGTTGAGCCGCAAGCGGAAGCAGGCCTCCTTCATTCTTCAGTAACACAACCGATTCCCGCGCCACCTGCAGATTCAGCTCGCGGGTATCCGCATGGCCCACGGCGGTAAGCGCCTGCTGCTCATCTGTATACGGCTCGTCGAACAGGCCGAGCCGGAACTTCAGCGTCAGCACGCGTGCGGCTGCGCGGTCAATATCTGCTTCGCTGGCCAGCCCCAGCTTCACCGCCTCCTCCAGCGTGGTGAACCCCTTGTCCCACAGGCTTAGATCGACCCCGGCGCTCAACGCCAGCGCCGCTGCCCCCTCATGGCTGCCGGTGAGCGCCACCAGACGGTCGATGGCCTGGCCGTCAGCCATAACAATGCCGTCAAACCCCCACTCCCCGCGCAAAATACCGCTGAGCAGCGCCTCATTGGCATGGCAGGGAATGCCGTCGATTTCATTGTACGCGGCCATGAATCCCGCAGCACCTGCCGCTGCTCCCGCCCGCGCTGCCGGGAGATGGATCTCGCGCAGCTCGCGCTCCCCGATGGCTGCCGGTCCGGCGTTCCTTCCGCCCTGCGCAGCCCCCTGGGCGCACAGGTGCTTGAGGATCACCGCCACCTTGCCCGGCGAAGCCGGCTCTCCGCGCGTTCCCTGCATCCCGCGCACCGCTGCTGCCGTAAAGGCAGCGGCCAGAAACGGGTCCTCGCTGTAGCATTCCTCGGAACGTCCCCAGCGCGGATCATGCAGAATATCCAGCGCAGACAGCAGTCCAATCTGCGCGCCGCGGCTGCGCAGCTCCAGGGCCACCTTGCTGTAGGCCTGCTCCATCAGCTGCGGATTCCAGGTCGCCCCGACCGCCAGATTCACCGGCAGCAGCGTACCGTCCAGCGCCTGATGGCCATGCGGACACTCCTCGCTGAGCAGCACGGGAATACCCAGCCGCGTGTGCTCCCGAATATAACGCTGCACCTTGTTCGCAGCTGAGGCGCTGTCCGCAGCCGTAATGCCATTGCTGTAATCGACGCCGGACCAAGGGTCGCTGCGGAATAATCCATACAGCGCCCCCATGCCTCCACCGGCAGCGACCTCCTGCCGGAAAGCCTCGGTAAGCACCAGCTCCCCGTTCTCCCAGGCGTAAGCATCCCAGCCGTACATCCGCTGGTTAAGCTGGCCTATCTTTTCACGCAGCGTCATGCGGGACAGAAGATCCTGAACCCGCTCCTCTACACGAAAAGATGAATTCTTGTATACCTCCATCTATTTGTTCCTCCCGTTTGTTGCCCTCATCTAAACTGAACGCTAAAGATTAAATATGCAAATATCAGCAAGGAAGCAGACCTTCTGCACTTTACCGCCCCAGCCCTACAAGTCCTTGCTCGCCCTGAGTCCCCGGTATTCCTTGGGGGTCATGCCCGTATAGGATTTGAATACCGTTACGAAGTACTTGTATTCCTTGTAGCCCACCTGGTCGGCAATTTCGAACACCTTGTCATGTGTGGACGCAAGCAGCGCCTTGGCCTGCTCGATCCGCAGCTCGTTCATATATTCGGTGAAGCCTTTGCCCGTGCTCTGCTTGAAAATATAGCTGAAATAGCTGGGCGTGATCTTCAGCCAGGCCGCGACCTCGGAAGCCTTGAGATCGGTGCGGTACTGCGCTTCGATGTAACGTTTGGCCTTTTCGACGATCCAGTAGGAGCGGTCTGTTCCATTCTGCTCAATCAGCTCCAGCAAATCAGCCATGTCCTTTCGGATCAGCTCCTCCAGAGCCTCGTAAGAATTATACAGATACAGATCCGGGACCTGACGGCCGTAATCCATTCCCGTGATTCCGCTCTTGCGCAGCCGCTGGCGCAGCAGGGCGAACAGTTCCTCATACACCGTCATAATTTCATGCAGCAAATACGACTCGCGCCTAAAAAATTGCAGCATCTCCGACACAAGACCGCCCGTTTCCCCGGCATCCTGCTTGAATAAAGCCGCGACCAGCTTCTGCACCATATCTGCAATATCCAGGGCAGCCGGCTCCCGGACGCCGCTCCACTGCCGGACTGCCTCTTGATCTAAAACAACAGCTTGCCCCAACACGGAATAACGCAGCAGTTCCGCGGCTTCGGTACAGCGGTCTGCCGTTTCTGTTGCATCGGCATAAACCTGTGATACACCGCAGTGGAGCTCCGCCTCGGGGATTAGCTCCTCCATAAGGCGGTCCAGCAGTACCCGCCATTCCTGCGGCTCCATCCAATGGTCCGACACCCCCAGCGTGATCAGCAGATTCTCATGATCGAAGATCGAGACCAGCCTCAGGCCGGGCAGCGAAAGACGCTGATGAAGCCTGCTAACCCATTGCTCCTGCAGCTGCTCGTATTTCTCCTGGCCGAGTTCCGCATAACGCTCGTGAAAAGACCCGAGCTGTGTCGCCAGAATTCTGAACTGGGCTCCCTGCAGCGATGGCGGAACAGCCCTGCGGTAGGCAATGCCATGCCTGGCCATATGGGTCAGCCAGAGCTTGACCTCATCCTTGCCGCCCTCCTGCTGCCGGCGGCGGATTTCATCCGCCAGCTTGCCCACTACCCCGGTAAGCTCGTCCACATTGACCGGCTTCAGCAAATAATCGTTCACCCCAAGCCGCATGGCCTGGCGCGCATAATCGAAATCTTCATAGCCGCTGATGATGACCATCCGCACCTCAGGGTACCGCTGTCCTACTTGCTCGGCCAGCTGCAGACCGTCCATCCCCTCCATCCGGATATCTGAGAGCAGGAAATCCACTTCAGTATTTGCCATCACCTGCAGCGCTTCCTCCCCGTCATAGGCCTCGCCAATCACCTCAATCCCAAGCGCAGCCCAGTCGATGGTCAAGCGAAGTCCCTTGCAAATGATCGGCTCATCATCGACAATCAGCATTTTAAGCCCATTGGCATTCCCTTTTCCGTTATTGCTCATGATCTTCACCCCCCTCTCTTTCGGTCCGCTGCAGCGGGAGAATGATGCGGATTCCCGTGCCTTCATCCGAAGTATAGATGATCTTCAGTCCGAACGCCTGTCCGAAGAAAATGGACAGCCGTTCATGAATATTATGCAGCGCGCCCCCGTGCCCGGCTATTCGCTCTGATGGCCCAGGCTTCAGGGCTGCCGCTACCGCCCGCGCCCGGTCCGCCGTCATCCCCTTGCCGTTGTCGGTCACCTCAATCCTGATTTCATCTCCGGCTGTATAAGCCTTTACTTCGATCCTGTTCACAGGCCTGCTCCGGTCCCAGGCATGCTTAAGCGCGTTCTCCACCAGAGGCTGAATGGTCGCCTTCAGGGTGACTGCATCCTCAATTCCCGGCTCCAGGTGCAGCGAATAAGACAGCTTGTCCCCCAGCCGGTACTGCTGTAAATACAAGTAGGCCTGGACAAATTCCATTTCCTTGCCCAGCGTCGTCTGGTAGCTGCCATTATTGACGCTGGCCCGAAAGAACCTGGACAGCATTTCGATCAGCTGGCTGGACTGCTCCGCCTGCTCCAGACGGGCCGTCCAACGGATCATATCCAGCGTGTTATAGAGGAAATGCGGGTCCATCTGATTCTGCATCAGCCGCAGCTCCGATTCCCTCTCCCGCAGCTCAAGCTTATATTTATGTTCAATGAGCTGCTGGATCGTCATTACCATCTCATTAAACTTGCTGTTCAGCTCGGCGATTTCATCCTGTGAGTCGATAGGCACCCGCGCGCTGAAGTCCCCGCCGGCCACCCGCCCCGTTTCGATTTTCAGTCTTAGAATGGGACGGATAATGGTGTAGTGGAACCCGAATAGTGCGGTGAGCGCCAGTACCAGTATGGCTGTCAGGATGATAAGCATCACGATCTTGACACCGCGGAATTCCTCCGCCATTTTGGCCTCAGAGATCATGACAACCACTTTCCACTTGGAATTTTCGATTTGATTGTACATCGTCAGGTACCGCTTGCCGGCAACCGTGTAGGCTGCCAGCTTGTTTGTGCCGGTGGTAAGCGCATGCATCTGGGATGGGCCGGGAACATAGCCGCCCGGAAGACGGTTGACCGATTCCAGAATCAGATCCCCTGCCCCGCCTACCATGAACACGCTTCCGTAGTCAGCAGCCAGCACGCCTTTTTCAAGCTGTGCGGCTATGGAAGCCTCATCTAAGCGGATGGTCAGCATGCCGAGGGGCTTCGTGATCTCACTGAAGGAGTTCAGGATACGGATCATCGACAATACCCGGACCTGCCCGTTCCAGGAGCTTTTCAGCGGATAGCCTTCCGTCCAGTATATCCCGCCTTTACGGGCCACCGCCTCACGTTCCCACACCCCTTCATCCCCGCTGAACGGCTCGCCCATCTCGATGGAATTGCCGTTGAAGCCGGAGATGACGATGGAGCGGATATAACTTTTTGACATCAATTGAAAGGTCAGAAAATCTTCAATATTGCGTTTGTATACCGCCTTCTGTTCATTCCCAAGCGGCGGATAGCTGCTGAGAAAGTTCCGCATGTCGGGACTCAGGATAAAATAATCCGCGATGTCCTCCACCATTTTGGTCTGCTCGCCAAGCTGGCTGGTCACATTGTCAAGGTTGCGCCTGGTGGAGCTGATGAACTGCTCGCGCAGGACCTTGTTATATTTATATTGCACAATGACCCCAACTCCGATGGTCGGGAGAATGACAAAGAGCAGAAATATGACCAGCGCCTTGCGCTTTAGACCGAAATTGCGGGGCTTTCTCCAGCGTATCTTCATCCGTTAAGACTCCTTTTTCTCTCCGCCGCCTGCTTCTTTGCAGCTGCCAGCCGATGGACCGGAGTCTCCAGGCTCAGCCCTTGACGGCCCCTGCGGTCATCCCGGTTACCAGCTGCTTTTGCAGCAGCAGATAGAAGATCAGTATGGGAACAAGCGCGATGGTCAGCGCCGACATCTGCAAAGTATAACTCGCCGTCTCCACCCCTACAAAGTTCGCCAGGCCGAGAGGCAGCGTCTTAAGCGAATTGGAGGTGATCAGCACCAGCGCGAATAAATATTCATTCCAGTTGTATATAAAGTTGAGTATTACCACCGTAGCCATCGCAGGGCGGGTAATCGGCAGAATAATAGACCAGAAAATGCGGAATACCCCGGCCCCGTCCATGATGCCCGATTCCTCCAGATCCTTGGGAAACCCCCGCATGAAGCCCTCCAGGATAAACACCGTCAGCGACAGGTGAAAAGCGGTGTAAGGCAGGATAAGCGATAAATACGTATCAATGAGACTTAATTTTTGCATAATCAGAAAGATGGGAATCAAGGTGGCGTGAATCGGCACCAGCATCCCCAGCAAGAATAGCGCATACGTAAACCCGCGCAGCCTGAAGGTGAAACGTGCGAGAAAATAGGCGGCAAGCGAGCCCAGCAGCACGGTCACGAGCAGCGATACGAACGTAATCAGCAGGCTGTTCAAAAAGTAAATATTCATATTGGCAACTTCCCAAGCTTTGGTATAGTTCGAGAAATGCAGTGTGGCTGGAAAGGAAAACGGGTTCGCCGCATATTCCTGCTCTTCTTTAAAGGAGTTGACGATCATCCAGAAAATCGGAATTATATTCATAATAGCGAACAGGCTTAAAAATGTGTAGGCGAAGATTTTGAACAACGGCGATTTTTTCTTCATTATGTCTTCCTCCTTTCATAAATAACCTTAGTTTCTGATAAAATCATCCTCGGGCATCCTTCTCCCGGCCGATCCGGTTGACGATGCTAATCACAATCAGGCTGAACAGCAGGATCAGAATGGATACCGCACTGCCGTACCCGTAGCGCAGATTCATGAACGCACTGTTGTACATATAGAGCGTCATGACTTCGGTCTGATGCGCCGGGCCGCCGCCGGTAAGCACCTGGATCAGATCAAACACACGGAAGGAGTTGCTGATGCTGTACACCACCGCAACCATAATCGTGCTGCGGAGCATCGGAATAGTGATATGCAGCGTGCGCCGGAAGCCTGTTGCGCCGTCCAGCTCTGCTGCTTCATTGACTTCATCCGGAATATTTTGCAGGGCGGCGAGGAAAATAACCATGTACAGCCCGCAGTTCTGCCAAATGTACGCCACACTGATCGACAGCATGGACCACTTCATGTCGCCCAGCCAGTTCTGCTGCCAGCTTCCCAGCCCGAAGAACGCCAGCATGCTGTTCAGCATTCCGTATTCTGTGTTATAAATCATGCCCCAAATTAAGGAAACCATGACAGAAGAAATTACAACGGGCATAAACCCTACGGTACGGAAAAAGCCGGAGCCCTTCAGCCCCCGGTTCAGCAGCAAAGCCATAATCAGGCCCAGCGGAATCTGCCCGACCAATCCGGTAAGCATAATCACAACGTTATTCTGAACCGAAAGCCAGAACGTATCATCCGTGAGAATACGCGAATAGTTGTCCAGGCCGATAAAAGTCATCTTACCGATTCCGTTCCAGTCCATCACCGAGTAGTAAAGCGAAATGCCGATCGGTATGATCGCAATTCCAAGATAGATGACCAGCGCCGGAAATAATCCGATAAAGATCGCCAGTCTAGTTTGCTTAAGCGTATGCACAGGGCATCCCCCTTCCAGTCGATTCCTCTTCTGCTTATGAAACGGAGAAACGGCTTCGCCTGTTGACTCCACAGACGGACTCCGTTTCTCCTTATCCGGTCCTAGTTCAGTTGGTCAACCGCTTCCTGCGCATCCTTGGCGACCTGTTCCGGTGTGCCGCGGCCCACGGTGAGCGCCTGTATACCATTCTGTACTACATCCACCACCTGCGTCGGGATAATGCTGTCAAATACAGGGGCCGTGCCTTTGCTGGTAAGCTCCAGCATTTCTTTCAGATACGGGCTGGCATCCTCGGGAATTTCTACGGTGGCCGGTACCACTACCCCGTTGCGGATCAGCTCCTTGTACAGATCCTCGCTCACAAAATACTTCATGAACTCCTCGGCTGCCGCCTTGGTTTTCTCATCCAGTCCGCTCTTGATCGCAATGCCGTACTGCACAACGCCTGCGCTCTTGACCGGGTCGCCTTTGCCGCCGTTCACACTTGGGAAGAGGGCAATTCCGAACTTGGCGCCTTCGTCATTATTGATGCGGATTCGTGCGTCTACCGTCGAGGAGGAGATATGCATAGCTGCTTTTCCCTGGATGAAATAGTCCTGTCCCTGCACGGAATCCATATTGTTGGCATCGGTATTGAAGGCATCCAGCTTGGTCAATTCATCGATGACTGAAATGGCTTTGACAAAGTCAGGGTCAGTAAACTTCGCTTCCTTCTTCATCACCTTGCTGAGGAAGTCACTACCGGTGAAGCGGTCCCCGATGATGGACAGGTAGGAGGACTGCAGCGGCCATTGCTCTTTGTTGCCCAGTGAGATTGGCGTAATGCCGGCAGCCTTCAGCTTTTTGACCGCATCGATCAGTTTATCGTAGGTATCCGGGAACTCCGTATAACCAACCTGGGCGAACATGTCCTTGTTATAATAAATAATGTCCACAAAAGTTTGCTTCGTCGGAATCGCATATTGCTTGCCGCCAATGTTGAACCCGGCCAGAGCAGTCTCGGGCAAAATCGCCTTCCAGTTGTCCATCAGACTGTCGATCGGCTCCACCAGACTTCCTTCCACCAGCGGCTCCAGATCCGCTCCCGGCCAGACGACATTGATGTCCGCCAGATTGTTGGCGGCAGCCAGTGTACGCAGCTTCGTTTTGTATTGTGCGGACGGCACACCGTCCTGCTTAATGACGATATTCGGATGTTCTTCCTCGAATTTCGCGATCCGTGCCTTGTACACCTCATTGTCCACATTGGGCGATGTCCAGGGATGCATCATGTTCAGGGTGACGGTTTCTTCCGCATTTCCGTTCCCGTTCCCGCTTCCGCTGGCGTTATCCGCACTGTTGCTGTTGCCGCAAGCGGCCGTGAACAGGGCCAGTACACCCGTCATACCGAGTAATGCTGCTTTTTTTGTCTTGTTCATTGTCACTATAATCAACCCTCTTTCTCATAAGTTTAACGATACGTTAATTATAGAAGCTATCGGCGGCTCCCTATATCCCACAAATGTTAGATTATATCCTTGATTATTCAGATGATTTGCAATAAATCGCTAAAAATTGTAAATTTCTTTGAAAATAAGTCATGTTATATTACATTCAATGTAATGAAAATGACATTTTCTTTCTTTATTTTCACGGTAAACGCTTCCAATGCAAGGGTTTATATAACCGCTTGAAAGGGTCAAGCGGTTATATTACCTCTGCTGCTACAGCACAGCCGCCCCTAGCAGATGCTCCAGCATCTCGGAGAGCGGAACCGTAGCCAATGCAATCGCCGTATCGGTCACACCATAGTAAATATGGAGAATACCGTTATCAAGCACACAGCCGGTCGGGAAAATCACGTTGGGAATCTGATAGCCGAATTTTTCATAATAAGTCTCCGGCTCCATAATAAATTCCTTCGTTCTGGCGATTACCTTGGACGGGTTCTCCAAATCCAGCAGCATCGCGCCCAAACGGTACACCGTATCGCTGTCTACGCCGTGATAGAGCAGCAGCCAGCCATATTCCGTGCGGATCGGTGGGGTGGAAGCACCGATTTTTTTATTTTCCCAGCCGTTTTCCGCTTTGGCCAGCAGCGTTGGCGCTTCCCAGCTCTTCAGATCATCCGAATAGGAAATCCAGATAGCCGCCTGCTCTGTTCCGTACGCCTCGCCGATATACTCCTCCGGCCTGCGCAGCAGCGCGTATTTGCCGCCGATCTTCTCCGGGAACAGCATATTATTGCGGTCATTGATCTCCAGCGGTGTAGTCGTGCTTACATATTCCCAGTCGGTCAAATTGCGGGAAGACATCAGGATGGAGCGGGTCAGCCAGTGCCCCTCTTCTTTCCCCCAGCCATCGGGATATTCGGGAATGGAGCGTTCAGGAATACCGGTCCCAGTCGGGTAGTAGTTCATCGCACAGGGACGAAGCGCAAACGTCATGTAGAAAATATCTCCGATCTTCACGATCCGCGGGTCCTGCACGCTGCCGTAAGGAAAGCCGAGCATATCGGGGGTGACCACCGGCTCCTCCTTCACATGTGTAAAATGCACGCCGTCTTCGCTTTCCAGCAGGCCCAGAAAGTTTTTGCACGGGGTCAATGAGCCAGCGGTCCGCTCAATCATATAAAACTTGCCGCCGTCCTTGATGACTGCCGGATTGAACACCGTCGCCAGCCTCCAGTCATACTTGCCCGGAACGACAATCGGATTCTCCGGATGTCTGTTGATTTTCATTGCTCTGCCTCCTCAGGGTAGCCTCTACTTCGATTGATTATTCCAATTATAGCCCGCCCCCCGGGGTGCAAAATATCCTTCATAGTTTAGAAATCATCCGAATAATAGCGCCAGTTTGCCGGCTTGTTCCCTAAAAATCAAAAAAAGCTCCTGCAACCCGGGGTCACAGAAGCTTATCTTATAATTGCTGTTTCGTTTCAATTAGCAGTGATCATTAGTGCACAACCGTGGCTGCCGGCAGCTCGGCTTCCAGGGACAAGTCTTCTTCCCGCACCTGTTCACGCGGCTTCACCTGTTTCTGCGGGCGCTGCTGGTTCATCTGGTCAAGCAGCTGGGAGACGGGCATCAGCATCATTTTGGGAACCAGTACCTCGCTCCGTTCCTTCAGCCTTGCCCCGCCTGCCGGATGGATGACACTCAGCAGGATGCTCAGGTAAAACTTGGTCGACCGCGCAAACCACCCTTTCGGCAGATCCAGCACCATGAACCCGAATTTCTCCGGCCCGCGGTTGATCATACTGACACCGTACAGCGCTTTCGCTTCGGCCAGGTCAATATCCGCAGCAATCCGCTGCGCCAGCACCGGCATATCCTTCTCCATCCGGCGGATCATGCGGATCGCCAGCTGCGCCGAGGAACGGGAATGAATGCCAAGCTCGAACAGCTGCCTGTTGTCGATATGCAGTTCAATCACCTTGTCGCCTTTGGCCAGCCATTCGCCGCCTTCCATCTGTACAGGCTCGCCCTTATATTTGCGCATGCGGTAATGCAGGAACGGATCTGCCGGTGAGATGGTCTTAATCCGCAGCATCAGCTGGAATACCTGTTCCCAAGCCAGCCATAAGCCGACAAGGAGCCTTTTGCCAAAAGAAAGCTTTTGAACCGGAGAGCTCTGCACCATCCTGATCATCTCATCGATGCGGATGCTGCGCAGCCCGCGCCCTTCCGCCTCCTGCAGCATCCGCTCCAAGGCGACCAGCATATGCTCCGGCGCATTCGGGTCCGCCCCGAGTGTGGTGCCGCAATCATGCAGCAGCATCACTTCGCCCGGATTCAGCTTGGCAAGCAGCTTTTCTGTCAGCCGGTCTGCGCCGAGCTTTTCCTTCCAGTCGCCGAACATTGCCGACCACAGCACAATCTGCACCTGGCGGCGTTTTGAAAAGTCGAACAGATTAACAATTCCCCAGGGCGGACGGTAATAAGTGCTCCGTTCACCGGTAATACTGAAAATAATGTCATCTGTGTGCTGGATCTGGCGTTTGACAGTAGCCGGACGCATCAGCCAGTTCGTCTTGTGAACGTAATTATGGATTCCGATCAAATGCCCTTCATCATGCATGCGCTTGATTATTTCCGGGTTCTGTTCAGCATGGGAGCCGACGACAAAAAAAGTGGCTTTGGCACCGTAGCGTTTCAGCAGATCAAGCAGCAGCGGTGTATAGAGCGAGTCCGGCCCGTCGTCAAAAGTAAGCGCAAATTCACTGCGGCCAATCCCTTTGCGGAAGACACGATATCCGAATATCCGGCTGATCATCCCAGGGATAAAGGCATAAAATGTTGAAATATAAAATAACCAGAGCAGCAAAGTCTGCATATAAATTCCCCGCTTTTCCAGAGTTGACTTTGGCTCGCGTTAGGTCTGCAAGCAGATTCAGTGATACGGCCAAGTAGAGTGAAGTATGCCCCGCGGTTTTTAAGTAGGCAGAATCCCACGAAAAAACGTTACCCCCTATTTTAACACAGGTATCAAAGAAAAAGACGCTTTTTTGTTAAAATCGTGTACAATGAATTAAAGTTGAATTTGTTATTCTATCTAAAAAGGAGTCGTTCATATTCATGTTGCCGCTGTACAAAAAATATTGGCGCACCATATTCGACATCGGTTTAGTCGTGCTTACCGTATATCTTGTGATGCTCGCTTTCAGTACGGTGTACCGGCTTGCCGCGCCTGTGTTCTTATCATTTTTTGTATTTCTGATGATCGAGCCGCTGGCCCGTTTTCTGAACCGCCGGGGAATGGCCAAACCGTTTGCTTCCGCGGTTTCAGTTATCCTGTTCCTGATTGTGCTGCTGGGCGTGTTGTTCGGCGCCGGGCTGCTCATTACGATGCAGGCTCTTAAGTTCCAGGATGATCTGCCCAGATATACATATATAGTCCAGCAGCAATTTGCTGAGACGACCAATTATTTGCAGCACAAGGTTGAGGCGCTTCCGCCGGACCTTACCGACAAAATCAACGGGTATTTTAAACAAGCCACCAATGTGCTTTCGGGCTGGCTGGTCATCTTCCTTAAATATATGATCGGAGTGCTTGGCTCCTTCTCTTCATTTATGGCTAATTTCGGCATCGCGATTATTCTCGCCTTTTTTCTCAGCATGGAGATTAAGGACTGGCGCAAAATCGCCCATGACAAGATGCCCAAAACATTTAAGACAGCTTATGCTTTTCTGCAGGGAAATGTCTTCAAGGCCATCGGGTCCTATCTCAAAGCACAGCTGATTCTAATCAGCATCACCTTCGTCATAGTTCTGGCCGGGCTCTTTATTCTCAGAAGCGGCAATGAAATCACTATGGCCTTGGTCTGCGCCATATTTGATGTGCTGCCGCTGCTCGGCGTATCAACGATACTGATTCCCTGGATTGTATATCTGTTCATTATCGGCAACACCACGCTGGCCATAGGCCTGATTGTGCTGCTTGCGGTGGTGCTGATTGTGCGGCAGCTGCTGGAGCCGAAGATCACCGGTAATTCCATCGGCGTATCCTCCGCCTTCCTGATGCTGTCGTTCGTTATTCTGTCCAGCTCCATCTTTGGCTTCGCGGGCTTGATTCTCTCGCCGATCCTGCTCATACTGCTCAAGGAACTGCTTCAGCAGGGCTATCTACAGCGCTGGATTTTCCTGCCGAAGGAAGAGTTCATTGTCTCGCCATTCGCAGCGTCAGGTGAGCCGTCCACTCCAGGAGGCGAGGCCGTTTCGGGTGATTCAGACGGGACTCACGCGCCGGAGGATTCCGCCAGCAGATCAAACACCTGACCAAACAACCTCGTGGCCGCATGCGGGCTCCCGGGGGCCACATTCTCCACCAGGACGGACACTGCAAATCGGGGATGCCCGACCGGTCCGTAGCCGATGAACCACTGGTTATTGCGGGGCATGCCCTTCACCCATGTCTGGGCTGTACCTGACTTGCCTGCAAGGGGCCATTTACTGCCCTGCAGGCTTTTGCCGGTTCCCCCGGTGACAACCTTCCGCAGCAGGGAGAGCAGCACATGGGCTGTCGGCGGCGAGATTCGGCCCTGGGGAGACGGGGCTAAGTGACCTGGAAGCTCTTTCAGCGTCTGTCCGTTGGCGAAGGCCACCCGCTGGAGTATACGCGGCGCATGGACTTCTCCGCCGTGCAGCAGCGTAACCAGCAGGTTGGCCGCCTGAAGCGGCGTGACCCGGACATCGCGCTGGCCAATCGCCGTCTGCACCCTCGCCCCGCCGTCATCGGGCAGCAGAGTGGTAAAGATCGCCCCCGGCTGTTCCCCGGACAGCGGACGGAGCAGCGGCAGGCCCAGCGTATTTTCCGCTTGCCAGCTGATATCCCGGCCAAGCCCCAGCGCCAGTGCGGCGGACTGCAGCTGGGCTCCGCTGAGCCGCTCAGCCAGGGAGGCAAATACGGTATTGCAGGACACGGCGAACCCTTGCGCCATGGTAAGGGAGCCGTGTCCTTTCCCATTCAGGCAGGACAAGCCATATTTACCGTAATGCCCGGAGCAATAGAACTTTTCCTCAGGGGAAGTCACACCGGCTTCCAGTGCCGCAGCGGCAGTTACAATCTTGAAGATAGAGCCGGGAACCGCAGCCTGAAGCGCCCGGTTGTTCCACTCGCCTCCTTCCGGCGAAATCTGCGCCGGATTATAGAACGGCAATGAAACCATGGCTTCAATATCACCGGTAGTGGCATCCAGCACCACTACAGCGCCTTCTTTGACTCCGGATTTCACAGCGAGCTTCTCAATATTCTCCTGAAGCTTCTTGTCTATGGTCGTGTACAAAGACAGCGGATAATAAGGATTCCCCGGCGCTCTCACTTTAATGGGACTGTCAGGAAGACGGCTGCCGCGCGCATCCACCTGGGCATAAGCTTCGGTATGGCCCACCCCCTGCATAAGCGGCTCCAGCGTCCTCTCCAGACCGGCGGTTCCCGTCCAGGGAACTCTCAGACCGGTCGGTGATTCCTTCGCCTCCGCCGCTTTTGCTTCCGACAGGTAGCCCAGCCATTGGCGGCCTGTTGCTTCCCCTGTATACCGGCGGGCAAAAGGCAGCGCCCGCACACCGCCGACGGCCAGCGCTTCAACCGCTTTAGCCTGCCCCGGCGTCAGCTCCAGCGGATTTTTGCCGCTGCCTGAAGGCCAGAGCAGCGGCTCTTTCAGCCCGCTGCGTTCAGCCTGAAGCTGCTCGTAGGTCACTCCCAGCACTGTGGCAAGCTGCCGCAGCTTCTCTTTGCCGGCAGCACTCTCCTCTGCGTCCGCTTCCGCTTCGTCCCGGGGGAAAAAAGCCGCCGTCCACACCGTTTCGCCGGCCAGCGGCTGGCCGCTGCGGTCGTACAGCCGCCCCCGGCCGCTGTCGAGCACCACCTCCCGCTCACTCTGGATCGCGGCCATCTGGGCCATGGAGTATTTCGCCCCCGGTACTTTGCGGTCCTTCAGAAGCAACTGTACCCAAGCCAGCCGGACGATCAGCACCGCCACCAGCAAACACAGGATAAGCGAGCCCCAAAAAATACGTTTATGAATAAGCTTGTGCAAAGCCATTCCTCCAATGATACCCTATTCGGCAGATGGACTTCATGGCATCTATTATGCCCACGTTGCGGATTTATTACCTGACTTATTGCCGGCTTGGTTGTCCGGTGATGCAGGCCCGGTGCCTTTTAAAAAAAGCCCTGATCATCAAGGATTTCTTGATCATCAGGACTCCTATTTATTCCGTGATAGGGTTCAATTAAAATACTCTTTAGAACACCATTTAATCTGCTCTTCCCTGCTCTTCTCATGGAGGATGATTAACTGATTCAATACGTATATCCGCTGGACAATATCTTGGGCGATATAAAATTGCCTCTTGTAATGATTGATTTCCCGCTGATATGGACTTGGAGACTTCCTGTTTTTTTCATAGATTAAAAGCAGCTGCTCGTGAAGGTCGTATACCTCTTGGTACGTCAACCCAATCCCCCCATTAACCACAGATTACGAATAAAACCTTTTAACATTATCCACGCTTGAAATCAAAAGTATACCTAGGGACGAACACATAGCTTAGGCGAGTTAAAATATTTCTACTTGGACCAAGCAGTAAGTTTAAGTGGAAAAAGTAAACTTAATTCCTCCCGATCCGGTTTCCGAGGTAGTGCTAGTTGGAAAAAGGATAACTAATTCAGCCGATGCGCCGCTTTTCAGGTCAATTTGCTGAAATAACTCTACTTTTTCCCACTAATTCCTCTTTATGAGGATATTTTGTTCAATTAAGTATACTAATTCCACTATAGCTTCCTTTAAGCCCCCGTCCTCTCAGCCGCCTTCAATTTCTCCCCAGCCCCCTCCAGCAAAAAAGACTCCACAGGTTCAGCTTGATACACCCCATTATCACTTATCCCTTACTTTCCCTGTATCTTATCCAACTTGTACAGCATAAGAGTAAATCCCAAAATAATAACAAAAACCGCCTCTCCCTGTTGGAAGAAACGGTCCGGGTTATAGATTTGAGTGGGTACTCTTAACATTTCATACGGCGGCAGCTGCACATTCACTCAGCAACCTGTTTACACCGTGAACTTTGAGAGTCTTTCCTTCAGCATCGAGGAAGCATTCTCCAACTGGGCAGAAAGGTCCACGAGATAATCGCTCACATTCTGCTGTTCCCCGCTGAGAGAGGCCACTTCCTGTGAAGCAGCCGATGATTCCTCGGCAAAAGAGCTGACGTTGCTTATCGCATCCGACAGCACATACTGGGATTGATTCAGCCCCTCAATTGAGGCTCCTACAGAATCCAGACGGGAAATAAAATGATTCATTTGTCCCTGTACAGAGACAAAGATTTCGCTTGTGTTGCGGACTGAAACGATCTGCTCGTCAAACAGGGGCGATACCTCTGACAGGGCCGCAACAGTCTCATGCATATCCGTCATGATCTTATCCGTTATTTCCGCCGCCATCGCAATGGAGCGTTTGGACTGTTCGGACAGCTGGCGGATTTCATCGGCCACAACTGTAAACCCTCTGCCCGCTTCGCCTGCGCGTGCGGCTTCAATGGAGGCGTTCAGCGACAGAATATTCGTCTGCTGCGTAATGCTCTGCATAGCCTCCAGCACTTTCATGACGGAGGAAGCGGTATCCTTCAGGTCATTGACCTTCATCACCAGCTTATCAGTCATGGTGCCTGTGGTATACGTCTGGTGCAGCAGTTCCTGCAGCTTCACGACACCTTCCTCACTGGATTGTCCCACATGATGTGCCATGCTGCCCATCTCGCGGGCAGCAGATATCACCATATCCATCCGTTCGGATATCTGCGCCGTCATCTCATTGCCGCGGTCCGCTTCCAGCGCAAGACTTCCGGCTCCTCCGGCAATCTCTTCGGTCGCCGCTGCAATATCCTTGGCCGACGCAGCCGTCTTGCGCGAAGCATTGCCCAGCGCATCTGCTGTTTCGAGGACTTCGCGTGCCGTCTCGTTGGTATGAACCACCAGTTCCGTGATCCGCTCCATCATCACATTGAAGGAAGACGACAGCTGGCCGATTTCATCACGGGAAGCAACGCTGGTCCGCACCCGCAGATCGCCTTCCGCCCCCTGGAACATCAGATCCCTGAGCCGTGAGAGCGGCCGGGATACCATTCTGACCATCCATAAGCCGATCAGAATCGCGATAAGGGCTGCGGCGGCAACAGCAATGTAGGTCGTTCCCAGAATACGGCCTGCATCTTTGACCAGATTCTCCGAAGGCACAACGCCCAGTACTCTCCAGCCCGAACTCTGCAGTGTGCCATATACGGCGAGAATGGATTTGCCTTTTTCGTCCTGGGTTGGCAAAGACCCCGATGCTTCAGTCAGACCTTTGAACAATGTTCCGCCCAGGCGAAGATAAGAATCCGTCTGCTGCTGGGAGGAAGCAATCAGCTCGTCCTTGCTGGTCAGAAGCTGGATGTAGGAATCCAGCCCGAGGTTGACCTTGCTCAGCTGGCTGTCCAATTCTTTGGTACTGATATCGCAGACTGCGATATAGCCTGTCCCGCCGGATTCATCTGCCATGGATTTGGCAAAATGAAATACGCCCGATGTATCCCCCTGCTTCAATCCTTGTGTAATCCATAAGCTGTGGGGCTTCTCTTTCAGCTGCTTGAACCAGGAAGCCTCCCGGATGCCTTTCATAAAAGCGTTATCTTTTGTTCCCGTAGCAGACACTGGAAACTCATTCTTCAAGGGTACCAAGTATACGGCCTGCACTCCCTTTACCGAAGTGATCCAGCGGTCTAATTCACTATTAATCCGTTCCGTTTGGCTGTTCCGTTCAGCGCTGCTGGCAGTGGAGATACTTCCTTGACGAACTGCCTCCTGAATATCCCTATTGTAAAAAAGCTGCCCCAAACTGTCTTCAAAACGCAGCAGGATTACGTCAAGCTTCTCTGCCGTTTGTTCAACGGTCTGCTGATTGGATGACAGGGCGTTGTTCTCAATGGTTTGTCTGGCAACGGAGTACGAGGTATACCCAAGGGATAATACAATTCCCATGGTCGCGATAAAAAACACGAGAAAAAGCCGCACCCCCAGCGACTTGGAGGGATGCAGCCGAGTAAGAAATCCTTTGCTGTCTGCTGCCTGTTTACTCAAAAAAATCACCGCCAGATCTACAATATTCTTGCACGGCCCCCCGTTACAAGGTCATGAAGGTCTGTAGCACCCGATCGGAAAGATATGGAAGATACTCATGACCATATTCATGATATACCATCAGCTCTTTTGTTGCTGTGATTTTATTGTATGCAGCGAATTGCGTCGAAGGCGGGCAGATCGTATCTGCAAGTCCGGTCACCCACAGCACTTTGGCCCGGATCCGGCCTGCCAGATTCTGAATGTCGATGTACCCGAGCCGGTTAAAAATTGCTTCCTCCCGTTCATGATGAGGATCAAAAAAGCGGAAATAATAGTTAATCTCCTCATAAGCAGAAGTCGTGATATCCAGCTCCCACGCCCGTTTGTAATCGGAAAGGAACGGATAGACCGGAACGGCCAGCCTGATCCGCGGCTCAAGGGCAGCGCAGGCGACCGTAAGCGCTCCGCCTTGGGAGAGGCCGAATGCCCCGGCCCGTTCAGAGTCCACTTCCGGCATATTCATCAAAATCCGTGCGGTCTGGGCGGTATCCAGAAACACGTTCCGGTAATACAGCTTGTCCGGATCCGGATCATCGATCCCCCGGATAATGTGGCCCCGGATGGTTGTGCCTTGCACCTTAAGGTTGTCTTCGGACAACCCGCCTTGTCCGCGGCAATCCATTGCGAGCACACTGATGCCGTGCGCGGCATAAGCAACCTTTTCCATCCAGTCGCCGCTGTCGCAGGAATAGCCGTGGAACATGACCACGCCAGGCCCTTTCGCCTGCTCCGCCTTCTTCGGTCTGACATATTTGCAGTGCACTTTGGCACCGCCCACGCCGGTAAAATACAAATGAAAACATTCGGCCAGCTCGCTGGTAAATTCCGCAGGCAGCAGTTCGTAGTCCAAGGTCTGGGCATCAAGATCACGCAGGGCGCGTTCCCAGAATGAATCAAAATCCGCAGGCTTCGGGCTGGAGCCTTCGTAAGCTTTTAGCTGGGTCAGAGATCTTTCTGACGTCATTAGAAATCCTCCTTAGGGTTGGATTAGATCTTGCCCAATCCGGCGTCGTCGCCGACTTCCTCATGGGTTGCGATCACGTAATTGACGATTTCTTCGACGGTAGTGTAAGCAAGGCCTACATAGGTGTCGGCGGCGCCATAATAGATGGCGATACGGCCGGTTTCAGCATCATTCAGGGTAGCGCAAGGGAAGAGCACGTTGTTCACGAAACCTCTTTCCTCGTACCATTCTTCCGGGGTAAGCACGAAGTTTTTGGAACGGTATTTGACCTTGGACGGCTCATCCTTATCGAGGATAACAGCGCCCATGCTGTACACAAGGCCGTTGCAGGTTCCGGTAACGCCGTGATAGAACATCAGCCAGCCTTCGGTAGTTTCGATAGGTGCAGGGCCGCCGCCGATTTTGGTGCTCTGCCACCAGCCTTGCCCGCCTTTGGTCATGACATGGCGGTGTTTGCCCCAGTACACGAAATCCGGGCTTTCACTCAGGAACACATCACCAAAAGGTGTATGCCCGCTGTCGCTCGGACGGGACAGCATCACGAAATTGCCATTGATTTTTCTGGGGAACAGCACACCGTTGCGGTTGAACGGCAGGAACGGATTTTCCAGACTGATGAAGGTTTTGAAATCCCGGGTTTTGGCTACACCGATCGCGGCCCCGTAGAAATCCGTACACCAGATGATGTAATACGTATCTTCAACCTTGACCAGACGCGGATCATACGCGTAACGCGGCATATACGGTTCGCCGGCTTCGTCTACAAACTGAATCGGTTCATCGTCAATTTTCCAATCCAGGCCGTCCACACTGTGCCCCATTCGCAGATGAGGACGGGTGGTGTTGTCTTCAACACGGAATACGCCCAAAAAGCTGCCTTCATAAGCCACAACAGCACTGTTGAAAATACGCGCGACCCCCTTAGCCGGATTGCGCTTGATTACCGGATTGTCACTGTGTCTCCATACCGGATTGTCATTCCCGGCCGGTCTGTCCTGCCAAGGCATATTGGGAATATTCTGGCTTGCGGTCAGCTTAACTTCTTTCATAATAAAGTCCCTCCAAATTTTAGCAGCGCATGCTGCGGTTATTATATTCTTGCAAAACGCGGATATTCTGAATGCTCTGCTGCAATCAACTACGGTCTGTCAGGCCTTATTTTACCGACCCTTGCGCAAAACCGTTGTAGATGTATTTCTGCAAAGCGATAAAGGCGATCAGTGTCGGTATAATTGCGATCATAATGGCGGCACAGATAACCTCCCACTGTGAACCGTACGGACCCTTGAACTTGAACAGCGCGGTGGAGACCACCTGCAGGCTGCTTTTAGGCATGTACAGGAAAGGCGTGTAGAAATCGTTATAGATGTTAACGCCCTTGACGATAATCACTGTTACAATAGCCGGACTGAGCAGCGGGAGAATAATTCTCCAGTAGATGGTCCAGTAAGACGCTCCGTCCAGCATTGCAGATTCGTCGAGCGATTCGGAAATGGAGTCCAGGAACTGCATGAAAATATAAACAGCGATAATATCCGTACCCAGATACATCAGAATCGGCGCCCAACGGGTGTTGAACAATTCCAGCGAGTTGATGATCTGGAAGGTAGCCACTTGGGTGGTTACTCCGGGAATCAGCGTGGCAAGCAGAAAAGCGCCCATGAGCAGCTTGCTGCCCTTGAATCTGAACCGGGCCAAAATGTAAGCCATCATGGAACCGGTCAGGGTAGCACCAGCAATGGAAATCAGCACGATAATAATCGTGTTCATGAAGCCGAGCAGCATATTCCCGTCGATAAATGCTTTGGAATAGTTAGAAAAATTCAGCCAGTTTTCCGGCAGGGTAAGCGGGCCTGTCGACGCATATTCTTTATTCGTTTTTAAAGAGGCAAAAAAGACGACGACGATCGGCACCAGCGCCATCAGCGCTCCCAAAATCAAAGTGAGGTATTTGAAGAAAGAGGCTAAGTTATATTTTAGAGTATGCATAGTTCTTACTTCTCCTCCTTAATCAGAACACGCTGCAGAACGGTGACAAGAACCACAATTCCCAGAAGCACTACAGCCATTGCCGAGGCTAGTCCCAGCTTGCTGTATTTAAAGGCCACATCGACGGTCTGGATGACAAAAGTGCCGCTGCCATTGGAACCGCCAGTCATGACATACGGAATTTCGAACACACCGATCGCTCCGCTCACCGCGAGGATCAGATTGAGCTGCAATATGCGTTTGATGCTCGGAATAATAATGTGTCTGAACTGGTGCCAGCGGTTGGCGCCGTCAATTTCCGAAGCTTCGTAAATATCGCCGCCGATAGAGGAAATCGCTCCAAGGAAGATGATAAAGTTCATCCCCATGTATCTCCATACCGAAGCAAAGGCGAGGGAGATATTGATCAGCTGGGGATTCAGCAGCCACTTCTGCTGCCAGGCTCCAAGCCCGACGAGATCAAGGATGGTATTCAGTGTTCCTTCCGGCTTGAAGAAAAACAGGAAGATAAAACCGATAGCCACGCCGTTCAGCAATGTCGGAAAAAACAGGATTCCTTTGAACCAGTTCTTCATGCGGACGTTAAAGCTTAGAATGGTGGCAAAATAAAGCGCCAGCCCCATTTGGACAAAGGTGGCAAAGAAATAATACAAGCTGACCTTGAACACGGCGAAATACTCGGGTTTGGTGAAGATTGTTTTGTAGTTGTCAAAGCCGACATACTCCATATTTTTACTAAATCCATTCCAGCTTGTGAAGCTGTACTGGAACATTTTGAACACGGGCAAATAGGAAAACGTCAGCAGCAGGACAACGGGAACCAGTGAAAATAAAAAGATGATCAATATACGTTGATTTTTGTAGCTCATGTTGGACAATTTGGGCACTCTCCACACCTCCTAAGAACACATGCTTACTACTCCTAATCCTTCTCCGTCGCATAAGTGAAGGGGAAAATGCCTGCTAAGGCACCTTCCCGTTCTTTTGAGTCTGTCCTCACTTCTGCGGTAAAAATTATTAAGTCTTATTTGCCAGAGGTAATTTTAGCTCTTGCCTCTTTCCACTTGTCATTCAGGTCTTTCATAATGTCATCAAAGGAATCTTTGCGGTTACCGATGGCGGCTTCGATAATGACTTTCTTGAAGTCAGGCTGCCAGAGGCCAATCTCAGCTTGTTTATCAATAGCGTCAACCCAGCCTTCTTCACCGGCTTTGGCAGGGGCAAGGGTGTCAAATGTAACATCCGTGCCTTCAAATTGTTTCAGCATTTCCGGAAGCTCAGCGCCTTTAACCGGGCTCATACCGCCGCCGTCATTTGTAGGATAGCCTGATTCGTTAATGAACCAATCCACCCATGCTCTCGCGGCTTCCTTATTCTTGCTGTGGATGCTTACGCCGAGCGTATAATCGTCAGACAATGGAACAAGAATTTTTTTGGCGTTGGTCGGGAAAGGCATGAAGCCAATATCATCAGGGTTGGCAGCAACCCCTTTGATCTGCCCGATAGCCCACGAACCGAGCATCATCGTACCAATTTTGCCGTTAGCCAAATCGGCTTTGGAGGATTCCCAGTCCGTTGTAGTTGGATCTTCTTCGATCAGGCCATTTTTGGCTGCATCGTACATTAATTTGTACAAGTCATAGTGAGGCTGGCCTTTAACAAAGTTATCATCAGAGGCTACTTGTCCGATGTTGACATAATCCCGGTCACCGGCTACGGTAGCCAGATCCGCTTCCCATTGGGTCAGCGTCCAGCCAGCTGCATAGTTCGTGTAGAGCGGAATTGCGTCGGTCTTATCCTTGATGCTTTTCAGAGCTGCGTTGAACTCATCAAAGGTTCTGGGGATCTCCGTAATTCCGGCATCTTTGAACACTTGTTTGTTGTAGATAACCCCGGAGTAGTTAACTGTAGTTGGAATTCCATAAGCGATTCCGTCCACAGCGCGTTCCTCCAGACCGGTATATTGCTTCTCCAGATCGGACATCTTACCCAGCGGCTCAAAGAAGTCTGGCAGATCCTTGATCGCTACGCTTGTAGGCAGCAGCAGCACATCGCCATAGTCATTGGTGCTCATGCGGATTTTGATCTGATCCTCGTAGCTGGACAGCGCTTCGAAGTTCACTTTGACATCCGGATATTTTTCATTGAACTTTGCGGCGAAATCCTTGAATACGGTATCAACAATATCCGTTCTCTGGGTGATAACCGTGATCTCACCTTTGATATCTTTAGCTGCGCCGCCTTCAGGGGCTGCTGCCGCCTCGGTGTTTGTTCCGGTATTGCCTGCATTGGTTGCTGCTGCATTGCCGGCATTATTGTTGTTCGATGAACAGCCTGCGAACAAACCAGCCATCAGTGTCAATGCCGCCAGGCTGGTAACTGCTTTGGTTTTCTTCATTGTTTGTTGACCCCTCTCTTCATTTTGAACCTTGAAATAACAATAACAAAAAGCTAACAAAAATCATCACAAATCAACGATGTATACTTCAGAAAAGATGGTTTGTACCCGCTTTCGCTTGAAAAGTGATGATGTTATCGCTTACAAGCCTATTATAAATCGTTTCCAAACCTAAAACGATGGTTTCAATTGTTTTTTCTGGTCTTCAATTTGTTATTTTTGTTTTTATTATATTTTATTTGTTATCTATTTTAAATGAAAAAAAGGCAAACTCCCATTTCGGGAAATTTGCCTGCAGCGAAAATGATTTATTATGCAAAAAGTGAGGCGAAGAGGAAAAGAGCCTCCACCAGATCAGATATTCAGTGCCGTGTGTACCTCCTCACCGAGCCAGGCCCCCTGCCGGACCAGCAGATTTTGCAGCTCGCGGATTGGAACCTCGCGTGAAGTCATGGACGAAGCGCCGGCCAGATAGGCGGCGGTGCCTGCCGCCTGGCCCATGGCGAAGCAGTTCGGCATGACGCGGAGCGAACCCTGCACCACCCGGTCCGAAGAAGCGGCCCGTCCGGCAACCCACAGGTTGTCGACGCCAACGGGCAGCAGCGCCCGGTAAGGCACACCGTGTGATCTGCCGCTCGGCAAATGCTGAATATCCATCTGTGACTGGGAGTCCGCCAGATGAACATCAATGAAATACGAATTTCTGGCGATATCATCAGGGAAGGATTTCATACTCATGAAATCCTCCTTCACCAGCGTATAATCGCCCGTGATCCGCCGGGTTTCCCGGATGCCGATCTGCTCCCCGGAGGTCACGAGATGCGCTTGTTCAAAACCCGGCACGTATTTGCGCAGGAAATCCAGCTGCACCTTAATCCCCTGCCTTCCTTCAATCGCCCCCCGGGTCAAATCCTCCGCCTGGGTCCCGTCGATCCCGAAGATATGCCCAAAGTTCACCCCGACCAGTGTATCCGATATCCAGGAAAAACCCGACACTTCCTTGCGCCCTTGCGGAAGATCCCCTGCTGCCTGCGCCTTCTGGACCAGAGCCGGAATCTGGCCGGTATCCCCGGTCCGCTTCAGATATTCATGGAACCGGCTATAGCTCACATCGCTTAATACATAACAAAGCGTTCCCGGCTGCAGCTCGCCCTGCTCCCCGCCTTTCTGGAAGGCAACTCCGGACATTGCCGCGATATCCGCATCACCGGTAGCATCAATTACATAGCGGCACCCAATGTAGGAGCGGCCGCTTTTATTAACAATCACCACCCCGTCTACGCGGGAGCCGTCCGCGCCCATAACTACCTGGGAAACCACGGTATGGTACAGCAATCCGGCACCGCTCTCAAGCACCTTGGCTTCATAGACCCGCTTGAGCACTTCCGCGTCAATGGGCACCCAGTCCAGCTGCTCTCCGTATCTGCTCATGTAATCCGGGCCGCAGGCCTGCTTCATACTCTCCAAAAGCTCCAGGCCGATCCCGCGCACGACCGGCTTCTCATGATCCGTATAAGGGCAGAATGCCGGAACGAGTGCCGCCGTTCCCATTCCTCCCAGATACCCTCTCTGCTCTACGATCAGAACGGATGCCCCGTTCCTGGCCGCAGCGATGGCGGCGGCGATCCCGGCAGGCCCCCCTCCGGCGACCAGCACCTCCACTTCACGGCTTACCGGGATCTGATCTGCTGGAACTGTGATTGTCTTCATTTCATCGGCCTCCTTGTTATCTTATGAACTGCACTTATTATATAATGAAATCAAAGCCTCATTTTACTTACACTTTTGTTTCATTTATAGGAGTGACTTGCCTGATGCCCATCCGCAAAAAAGTAACGCTGCAGCATCTCGCCACCGAGCTGGGCCTGACGGTCCATACGGTGTCCAAGGCCCTCCGGGGCCTCCCCGGCATGTCGGAGTACACCCGAAATGAAGTGCTCCTGCTGGCGCAAAAGCTCGGCTATCACACCAAGGAGCAGGAGCGCAGTCTTTTGTTCGAGAACACTCCTGTCTACTCCGGACCAAGCCGCCGTTTCATCTTTCTGATCGCCGCCAGGCAGGGTCTGCAGTCCCCGCTGCACCATATTCTCCTGGAGAGTGTGCAGCACCGGCTGGGCGAGGCAGGCCACAAGGTAGAACTATTATTCGTCCCGGAAGGACTTCAGCCGGCAAAAGCCTTCACCGGGTGGGAGAACAAACATAATCTCTCATATGCAGACGGCATTTTTATTAGTCCGGTGATTGAGGAATCCGTAGAGGCACATCTGATCCAGCTAAAAATGCCCCGGATTCTGCTCAATTTCCCCCCTCCCGGTGCAAACGTGGACAGTGTGATCTGGAATGTCCATGACGCCATGCAGCAATCCGCCAGACATCTGATCGCCATGGGGCACCGCAGGATTATGTACATTGGAAATCCGTGGCTGAGCCGGGGCTACCAGCTGCGCTGGCAGGCCTTCTGCATGACATTGGAAGCAGCCGGGCTTCAGGTGGAGCCGGACTCCCATATCTTTGAAATGAATCTGCCGCAGGAGGAATGGACGGCGTTATGGAAGCGCCAGACCGAAGCGTATAGTCCCACGGCCTTCATCTGCGCCTCGGAACAAGCCTTGACCCGTGTCTATCTGGCTTGTCAAACCACCGGCAAGCACATTCCGGGGGACTACTCCCTGATGGGTCTGGAACCGGAGCCGTCCCTGCGGAACATTATTCCGGACATCGCCCGGCCCACGCTGCCTGTGAAGGAAACCGGCGGCCGTGCGGCTGACCGGATGCTGTGGCGGATTGCCAACCCTTCACTGCCCTATGAGCACATCCTGCTTCAAGGCGGGCTTCATAACGGAAGCACCGTTCAGCCGGCACACGCAGAAGAACCCCGCGGTAAGCGGGGTTCTTCCTAAGGCCATTGGACGCGCCTCTGTTTGTATTTTTAGCAGATTGCCTGCTGGCAAGCTCATCCTTTTATCTGCAGCGGCTCTTATAATCCTTCGGCGTCATGCCGCACATTTTTTTGAACAGCTTGTTGAAGTAGACCGGATCGCTGTAGCCGACCCTTTCGGCAATTTCGTAATTTTTCAGATCGGGCTGTCCGATCAGAAGCTCCTTGGCCTTGGCGATGCGGATGCCGATCAGGTAGTCTGTTATCGTCTGGCCTGTCTTATATTTGAACAGCCTGCTGATATAGCTGGCATTCATTCCGACCGTCTCAGCCAGCCGTTCAAGCTCAAAGTTCTGGCCATACTCCTTCTCCAGGATGCTCTTGGTCTGCTCAACCACGTAGTGCTCCCCGCCCTCACCGGCCTGGTGGGGCGCTTCTTCAGGCTCCGCTGCCACCGGCCGCAGCTTCTTATTCTCCTCCACACTTTTCAGCAAATCGTACAGCTGCGCCTTCTCAATGGGCTTAAGCAAGTAATCGAGCACACCATGCCGCATGGCCCGGCGGGCATATTCAAATTCACTGAATCCGCTCAGCACGGCTATGGGAAGCTGCTTCAAATGCCCTCTTACCTCTTCAATCAGCTTAAAACCGTCCATTCTCGGCATCTTGATGTCTGTAATAAGCAGGTCTATATCGTCCTGGCTGAGCTCCCGGAGATGATTCCAGGCCTCCAGTCCGTTGCCATAGGAACCGATAACCTGAACTTCCAAATCCATTCTGGAAGTAATTTTCTCAAGCCCACGGCGAATCACTTCCTCATCGTCCGCAATCATGACCCTGATCACCAGCAAATCGCCTCCAGTTTCGTTAAAGCTACAAATGATTGCGCTGTCATTATCAATTATAAGCTTCATTTTCTTATTAGCATATGTACTCTATTGTACTTTTATAGTCCTCAGTTTACTTTGCCCCATTTTCTGCTTGAAATCATGCCTAAAAAAGGTTATAACTTAATTGTATATTGTTATTATTAAATAACAAAATAATAATAACAATATAACAAAATAACTAAATGTTTCGAGGCCTAATTCCTACTATTCTAATTAAGCGAGGTAGCTGAGATGTCACTGCAGAATGAATATGTCGGAGGCGTTACCTGGGGGTTCATGGGCAGACGCGGAACCTGGGCTAACGATGCGGCCAAGACTTCAATGGAGCTTATGCAATCCGTGACTGGAGCGAACTGGACCGCTATCGCCTTCAGTGCGATCCAGGCCACTCCGCAATCCACAGAAATTCCTTATTGGGAGGAACCCACGGTTACCGATGATGAGGTCCTATGGGCGATCCGCACAGCAAAGTCACTTGGCCTGAAGGTATGCCTGAAACCGATTGTGAACTGCGCAGACGGCACTTGGCGCGCCCACATCAACTTCTTCGACAAAGATGTTCCGTGCGAGCCCAAATGGTCGGATTGGTTCAGCTCCTACACTGCTTTTATTCTGCATTTTGCCGCGATTGCCGAAGAAAGCGGTTGCGAAATGTTCTGCATCGGCTGCGAACTGGTCATGTCCGACAGACGCGCAGCGCAGTGGCGGGCCTTGATTGCCGAAGTCCGCAAGGTGTACCACGGAATCCTTACCTATAATTGCGACAAGTATCAAGAGGACAATGTGACCTGGTGGGATGCCCTTGATGTCATTTCCTCCAGCGGCTACTACCCCGGGCAGGATTGGGAGGCACAGCTTGACCGGATTGAGGGCGTAGTGAAGCAGCATAATAAGCCCTTTTTCTTCATGGAAGCCGGCTGTCCGAGCCGGACCGGCAGTGCCGCGATTCCGAATGACTGGTCCCTGAAAGGCGAACCGAGCGAGGACGAACAGAAACGCTATTACGAGGCGATGTTCCACAGCTGTGAGCGCCGGGAATGGGTCCGGGGCTTCATGCTCTGGGATTGGCCGGCACAGCTCTACCCGCTTGAAGAGGCGGCGGAGAATGATGATTACTGCATGTATGGCAAATCCGCAGCACATATCATCAAAGAGTATTACAGCTCCAAGACTCATAAGTAATATAAAGGAGTGAACAAGCAAAATGAAAATTTCAACTGAGGAATGGCGGAGACAGCTGGAGAATGAGCTGAAGAATAATATCCTGGGCTTTTGGATGGAGCACACGCTGGACGAAGCGCATGGCGGCTTTGCCGGTGAGATCGACAACCAGATGAATGTCATAGCAGACGCGGAGAAAAGCCTTGTGCTGAATGCGCGGATCCTCTGGACCTTTGCGAGCGCTTACCGGTTATATGGCACTTCAGAATACTTGGCTATGGCTGAACGCGCCTACGACTATCTCATGCAGCACTTCACAGATACCGAATACGGCGGATTGTTCTGGATGGTAGACGCCCGCGGAGTTCCTTCCCAACCGAAAAAGCAAATCTATGGCCAGGCTTTTGCCATCTATGCACTGGCCGAGTTTTACCACGCTACCGGACGCGCCGATGCCTTGCAGCAAGCGGTTGACCTGTTCCATATTGTAGAGAAACACGGCTATGATCCTATTTATAAAGGTTACATTGAAGCCCTGTCGCGTGAATGGCAGGTGACGGATAACCTGAGTCTCAGCTCCAAGGACATGAACGAGAAAAAATCCATGAATACTCATCTGCATGTGCTGGAAGGCTACACCGGCCTGTACCGGGTCTGGAAATCGGAAGAGCTCAAAAGCAAGCTGGCGGAGCTGATCGAAACCATGCTGGATCATATTATCGATGCAGACGGCAAGCATTTCTACCTGTTCCTGGACGAAGAGTGGCATGTGAAATCGCAGAGCATCTCTTATGGCCACGACATCGAAGGCAGCTGGCTGCTGGTTGAAGCTGCTGAGGTGCTTGGAGATGAAGCACTGCTGCAGCGCGTACGCAAGGTAGCCGTCTCTATGGCTGAAGCCGTGCTGGCGGAGGGCATTGCGGAAGACGGCGGAATCTGGAATGAAGCGGACGGCAGCGGTCACATCGACAAGTCCAGAGACTGGTGGCCGCAGGCCGAAGCCGTTGTCGGCTTTTACAACGCCTATCAGCTGACCCATGAGACACGGTTCCTGGAAGCTGCGGAGAACGCCTGGATTTTTACTGACCGATATATCGTTGACCACAAGCTTGGCGAATGGTACTGGGGCGTTGATGAAGCGCTACAGCCACTGGCCCGCGAGCCCAAGGTCAGCGCCTGGAAATGCCCTTACCATAACAGCAGAGCCTGCTTCGAAATGATCGGGCGGCTTACCCTACATCCCACCATAAAGGAGACAAAATAATGACTACAATCTTTCAAGAACGCAAACAGAAGCTGACTGAACGCTATGAGGCGCTGATCGGGCGCAAAAATGAGAAGGTTCCCTACGGCAACGGCATCTACGACCGCTACCAATATCCGCTGCTCACTGCTGAGCATGCGCCGCTGATCTGGCGCTACGACTTCAATCCGGAGACCAACCCTTATTTCGCGGAAAGAATCGGGGTTAACGGCATCTTCAACCCTGGTGCCATTGAACTGGACGGCAAGTTCTATATTGTGGCCCGGGTAGAAGGCAATGACCGCAAATCCTTCTTTGCCGTTGCCGAGAGCGACAGCGGTGTGGATGGCTTCCGTTTCTGGGATCATCCTGTAGTGCTTCCCGAAACGGAGGACCCGGACATCAACGTGTATGACATGCGCCTCGTGAAGCATGCCGACGGCTGGATCTACGGCCTGTTCTGCACCGAACGCAAAGACCCGGATGCCCCGCATGGCGACCTGTCCAGCGCAGTAGCCCAGTGCGGTATTACCCGCACCAAGGATCTGAAGACCTGGGAACGCCTCGCTGACCTGAAGACGGGGTCCGCGCAGCAGCGCAACGTCGTGCTGCACCCTGAGTTTGTAGACGGCAAATATGCCTTCTATACCCGGCCGCAGGATGGCTTCATCGACGCCGGTTCCGGCGGCGGCATCGGCTGGGGATTATCCGACACGATCGAAAATGCTGTAATTACCAGCGAGACCATCATGGACCAGCGCTATTACCATACAATCAAAGAAGTGAAGAACGGCCAGGGTCCGGCCCCTATCAAAACGCCTCGCGGCTGGCTGCACATCGCCCACGGCGTCCGCAACACCGCTGCCGGACTGCGCTATGTGCTGTATGCCTTCCTGTCCGATCTGGAGGAGCCTAACAAGGTCACGCACACGCCAGGCGGACACTTCATCGCTCCGGACGGTGAAGAGCGCGTCGGCGATGTATCCAACGTTGTCTTCTGCAACGGCGTGATCGCGCGCGACAACGGAGACATTTACATCTATTACGCATCGTCCGACACCCGTATCCATGTCGCCACCACAACGGTTGACCAGATGCTGGATTATGTCCTTAACACCCCGGAAGACCCGCTTCGCTCCTATGCTTGCGTGCAGCAGCGGATTGCTCTAATCGACAGGAATTTGCAGTTGAAGTAGTTGTGGAGTGAACTTGAGGGGGAAGCATTTGGATGTTGGCGTAGCTGCGGGGAATGTTTGGACTTCCGGCCGCTGTTGTATTCAGATGTTTTTGATTATACCGCTTACCGGATAACATCTGAATACAAAGGCGGACGCTATTGCTCCTCCAGTTCCAAACTTCCCCTCCGTTACTTCACCCTTAATGTTGATTTCTCAAGTTCTTTTATAGGAGAGTAAGAAGTAGTAAAAGGCGGCCCCTGTGGAATTCCACGGGGGCCACCTTTTTATGGGAGTCAGAAGCTATAACTGCATTTCATACAACTAAAGAGTTCATTTTTAGGGTTAGAACTGAGTTAGTTGTATTCTGTACATCTAAATGAATAAAATTTCTGCTAAAGTAATCCCTTCGCCCATTTTAAGTGTACGCAATGCAATTAACGTATAAAATACAGTATTATTCCATTTTTTAATTGCACAGAATACACCTATCCGGTTTGCGGCGGCAGAAGCAGCAAAACCGGACGTTTCAATTGCACTTTCTGCAGCAGATCGGCTATCCGGCTCCCATAATCTTAAAGGCTAAATCAGTAAATCTCTCCTTCGTCGCCCTGAACGATAGCTTTCAGCTCATGCGCCGCTTCCTTCATCCTGCCGATTGCGAAATCATCTGCTCCAGAAACGGTAATTCGTCCCTCTTGATAACGGAACGGTACTTTCATGCCCTCACTTTTCCAGATGAAAAAATCCCCGCCCATAGCCATACTTCCAAAAGGGGTCTGCTGCAAAAGTTCAGGCCTGTACTCAAAATCAGTTTTTGTCGCGAAATAGTTTTGGGCATCTTTCAAAGTAATCGGTTTTTCCGCACTATTGCTCCAATGATCCGCCCGGGTGATATGTACCTCATAACTCAAAACTATCCGTCCTCCTTTAGTTCTTTCCCTTGAACTTCCACCCCCCTGCTACTTCCCCGGTCCCGCCACCGAATCCCGGTGAACAATATCGGCGGCGATCAGAATCTTCTCCAGCGGCGCAGACGGATTCTGAATCCGGTTCATCAGCTTCTCCACAGCGGTACGGCCCATTGCCTCCTTCGGTACATGCACGGTAGTGAGCGGCGGAATCCCCCGCATGGCATCCTCAATATTGTCAAAGCCCGTTACCGAAATGTCAGCGGGGATGGCTACGCCTTCTTCCCTCAGCACTTCACAGACGATGAGCGCCGTGGAGTCGTTGGCACAAACGAGTGCGCTGGGAATGGTTTTGGCTTTTTTGCGTTTGGCCAGCCAGAGCCTAAAATCGTCACGGAACGTGCCATCCTCCATCCCCTCCAGCACCAGCATCTCATCATCGCCAGCCGGAGTTTTCATATCATTTTCCTCCAGCGCACTGCGGAAGCCGATCCAGCGGTCACGGAAGCTGCGCGAGTAGCGGATATTGCCGATAAAATGAAGCAACGTATGCCCGATGCCCATCAGATGGTTGCTCAGCCGGGTCATGGAGTCGATATTGTTGGCGAACACGGTATCGCTGGGAATCAGCGGGTCCTCATGGTCAATGAGCACCATCGGCAGCCCGATGCGGTGAACCTCCAGCAGGAGGGAAGTGGAAATCTGCCCCACCCCTACCAGACCGAGCAGCCCGCTAGGATTAAGAATATTGATAAAATTATCAGCACGGTGCTCCGAGACAATCACCATCCCCAGACCCACCTGATCGAGCGCCAGCGCAATGCCGTCGACGATTTTGCCCCAATAGAGGGAATCCTGGGTCTGCGACCGGATATTCGGCATCAGCACAAGCACCGACTGCTTGTTGCGGTCACTGCCACCTGCCGGGGACGGGCGTTTAACATTTTGCACATAAGCATTTTTCTGCGTGAAATATCCCAGCTGCGATGCAGCCTGAATGACCCGCTCCCGGGTGGTTTCGTTGACGCCTCCTTTGCCGGAGAGTGATTTGGAGACAACAAACTTGGAGACGCCGAGATGGTCGGCGATTTTTTGCATGGTCACTTTTTTTGCCACTATACATACCTCCAGAATTTATCTTGATTGCACGGCAGACGCCTGCGGCACGGAAGAAGCCTGCTGTCCCTCCCGCGCTTCCTTCCATTTCTCATTTAATTCGTCAAAAGATTTCTGCAAATCCGGCGCGGCGAGCAGCTCCTGAATATAATCGCCCGACCAGAACGACAGCTTCGCCCGGTTCGCCATGTCGATAAAAGCATCCGTCTGTACAGTAGCCTCAACCAGCTTGGGATGATAGGAGAGAAACTCGCTGTATTGCGGCAAGGCTGGCTCTTCCGAGCTGTCAGAGGGGAGGAAATTTGCTGTATAGGAGGTTTTTTTCAAAAAATACTCCACCCAAGCCATGGCCAGCTCCTTATTCTTGCTGAATTTGCTGACCCCTATGAACCAATCCGGATTCAGCGCTGCGTAGTGGGTAGGCTTGTTATCATAAGGAAACGGGAAGAAGCCGATATCCTCGGACTTCGCACCGGCGTCAAGAATCTGGCGGATTGTCCAGTTCCCCTGCAGGTACATCCCCGCTTCCCCTTGGGCCAGCTTGGTTTTGGAAATCTCCCAATTGTTGGAGAAGAGCTGGTCCTCCACGTACCCTTTGGCAACCATTGTCCGGGCGATCGCAATGGCCTGGCCCCATTCATTGTCAATCTTCCAGGGATTGTTCTCCTGCACCATGTTGTTCAGATAATCCGGATTGCCCGTCATATAATTTACAAGATTGTTGCCCCATTCCCGCAGGGGCCAGACGGCACCGTAATTCATGTACAGCGGGATGATGCCTGCCTGCTTCAGCTTGGCACTGGCTGCGTAGAATTCATCGAGTGTCTGCGGCACCCGCTCAATCCCCGCTTTTTTAAAAGCCTGCTTGTTGTAGACGATACCGCTGGTAGTCGAGCCTGTCGACAGCCCGTATCTTTTGCCGTCATAGATGTTGAAGGTCGTAAATTTCTCCTGTGCAGCCAATTCTGGGGTCAGCGGTTCAAAAAAAAGCTTAAGCTCCTTTGCCGGCAGATTCACCGGAAGCAGCAGCACATCTCCGGCATCCTTGGTGGACAGGCGGACCAGTATGTCGGTGGCATAGTTGGACAGACCTTCGAATTCCACATGGGCTTCCGGATATTTCTTCGTGAACTCATCGGCATAGCTTTTGAAAGTCCCATCCTCAATCAGATCAATCCGGTTCGTCAGCATCACGATGGTCCCGGACAATCCGGACGGGCTCGCGCCGGTGCCGGGAAGCGGCGAAGGCAAAACCTGATTATTGCTGCGGCTGTCACAACCGGCCGACATCAGGAGCAGCACCAGGATGGTAAGCATGGGCCAACGTAACTTCATCCGTTTCAAGCGGATTCCTCCTTATTCTCTTCCCTTCAATCCATAGCGCTCTGGACCTGCAGGGGCAGGGACAAAATAACATCCGTCCCCTCGCCAGGCCTGCTGAAGACCTCAATGCCATAGGCCGCCCCATAGTGAAGCTGTATCCGCTGATGCACATTTTTCATGCCTATCCCCCCATTGATGCTCTTCTTCGGAGGCATCTCATGCTTCAGGCTGTCATTCAGCTTGTCCAGCGTGGCCTGCTCCATTCCGCAGCCATCGTCGCGGATATGGAACAGAAGCTTCTGCTCTGTGACTTCGCATGCGATGCTCAAATGCATCCGGGGTTTCGTGTCATCCAGTCCGTGATAGGCCGCATTCTCAATAATCGGCTGAAAAACCAGCTTAATCATGGAGTAGTTGTCCAGCGCCGCAGGAACATCGATATCCAGGACAAACCTTCCGGGATAGCGGCAGCCCAGCAGTTCAACATAATTGCGGACATACAGCAGCTCCTGCTTCATGGTTGTAGTCCCGGACAAATCACTGGTGCTGTAACGCAGGAGCTTGCCCAGAATGGAAACCATATCGGCAGCCTCCACGTCATCATTGATCTCAGCGGTCATACGGATAGACTCCAGTGTGTTGTAAATAAAATGCGGATTGATCTGGCTCTGCAGCGCCTGCAGCTCCGCTTCCTTCTTCTGCTCTTCAATCCGGTAGATATCCTGAATCAGCTGCCGGATGCGGGCAAGCATCCGGTTGAACTGATGGCCCAGCAGTCCGATCTCATCCCGGCGTCTGACGCGGAAAGTCACATCCAGGTCGCCGTTCTGTACCCTTTTCATCAGCTGGATCATTTGGGTCAGCGGCTTCGTCAGGGCAAAGGACAGGATGATCGAAATGATCAGCGCCAGCACAATAATAATCAGGGTTGCGGCAAAGGTCGCATTGCGGGTAAGCTTCACCCCGCGGGTCAGCTCATCCACAGGAATAGATATGATGACCTTCCAGTTGGTCTTGGCAGAGCTTGAATAAATATTAAGCTGTTCCTTGCCGGATACGGTATCATAAAAGCTTCCGGCATTGCCCACAGCCTGCCGGAACAGGCTCGTGCGGGAAATATCGGTGGTCAGGAGCTTCCGGCCGCTGTCATAAATCACTTTGCCGCCCTCATCCACAATGATTGATTTGCCATGGGTTACGGTATCCAGCTCAGCCACTTGATTTTCCAGATTGCTGATGTTGGCTTCGACTGCGATAAGTCCGATCGGATTCCACAGCCCGTCGACAATTTTGCGGACCACAGTAAAGGCATAACGGGTGCTCTGCAGATTGCTTGTGTACGCCTGAGTGCCAAAGAGCAGCGCCTCGCCGCTGGAATCCCTCGACTGCCCGCTCCAGAACTTGTAGCTCTGCTCCAGGTCCAGCCGGACACCGCCGTCTTTGGCAGAATAATATCCGTTGCCGTACCCGTCAAAAATATACACGGAGTTGGTGCCCCGCTTAATATTGTTAATAAAAGAAATATTGCCTTCAATGCCCCGCTGAATGGACAGCAGCAGATCGAAGTCCCCCGGAGCCACGGGGGTGCTGCCTCCCTTGCTATCCATCATCTGCTTTTGTTCATAATAGCGGTTCGAGCGGATCAGGTTCTGCTTGATATCGTTAACATATGCCGGCATGGACGAAATCCGTTTCATATCCTCTATATAGTCATCAATGGAATCCATCATCTGATCAATCAGCTTTTCCGAATAGGCTACGGTGTTCGCCTGTATCGATTCGGAGTAGCTTTTGAAGCTGATCACACTGATGACTGAAAGCGGAAGCGTAATAATAATCAGAAAGACCAGGAGCAGCTTGCGTTCCATGGCCATGTCTCCGATGTAGGACCACCAGCTGTGACTGCGTTTTGCTTTCATTGGGTCCTTCTCCTCGTTTCAGCATTAACCTAACTTTTCCGCAGAACATAACAATTACCTAACAAAATAATTATACTTGTTAGTCTGCCGATGTACAAGGAATTTGCTTCAGCACATATGGCGATCCTGTTATCCAAAAGCGCCCCGCTGCCAGTTGCTGGCTGCGGGGCGCTTCAGGACAAGAGTTCCGGACTCCTTGACTTCTATTTGATCGTAAACAGTGACAGCTTGTCTTTGAGTTGGGTCGAGGCGCCTTCCAGTTTGCCGGACAGTGCAACGAGCTGGTCACTCACATTCTGCTGTTCATTGCTCAAGGAAGCAACCTCTTCCGAGGTGGCTGAAGATTGCTGTGCCACCGCGCTAACATTGCTCATGGCATCGGACAAGACACCCTGGGAATGATTCAGGCTGTCGATAGCTCCGGTAACCGACTCCAGGCTGGAAATGAAATCATCCATTTGACCTTGTACGGATACAAAGATCTCGCTGGTGCTCTTCACCGAGTTCATCTGCTGCTTAAAGAGCGGTGCAACCTCAGACAATACAGCCACTGTCTCATTCATTTCAGTAATAATCTTATCGGTAATTCCGGCTACAACGGCAATGGACTGTTTGGACTGGTCGGCCAATTGGCGGACCTCATCGGCAACGACCATAAATCCGCGTCCCGCTTCACCAGCTCTTGCTGCCTCTATCGTGGCATTCAGCGACAGGATGTTCGTCTGCTGCGTGATGTTCTTCATCACGTCCAGCACCTTAATGACCGAGGATACCGTTTCTTTCAGATTATTGACCCGGTCCACCAGCGCAGTGGTCATCTCTCCGGTGCGGCTGGTCTGCGTCAGCAGCTCTTCGAGCTGCTTCGCCCCTTGGCCGCTGGCTTCTCCCACGCCGCGTGCGGCTTCGTCCATCTCGGCATTTGCGGCGATTACGCTCTGCATCTGAGTTCCAATCAGGTCGGTAAGCTCATTGCCGCGCTCGGCCTCCTGAGCCAGACTTCCTGCACCGCCGGCAATCTCTTCGGTCGCTGCAGCGATTTCCTTCGCGGAGATTGCTGTCTTGCGGGAAGCATCGCCAAGCTCGCCTGCAGTTTCCAGCACCTCACGGGCCGTATCCGTTGTCTGGGCAACGAGCTCCGTGATCCGCTCCATCATCGTATTAAAGGAAGCAGACAATTCACCGATCTCATCCTTGGATACATATTCGGTACGTACGCTCAGGTCGCCCTTTGCGCCTTCGACCATCAGATCCTTCAATCGGGCCAGCGGCCGGGCGATCATCCGCACCATCACAAACCCGACCAGAACGGCCAGCACCGCTGCAGCTATGGCAGCCAGGAAGGTGGTGAACAGGATTGGAGTAGCCGCCTTCACCAGCTCACCGGTAGGAACAATGCCTGCCAGCTTCCAATCCGCTTTGACCATGGGACTGTAGACCGCCAGAACATCTTCTCCGTTGGCATCTTTGGCATCCTGGCTCTTATTGTTAATTTTGCTCTCCTTGATAAACCCAAGCTCTGATGCTTTGCCATCCTCTTCAGGATTGGACGAAGCAACTACCGTCCCGTCCGGAGAAACAAGCTGGATCCGGGAACCATCACCAAGGGTAACACTCTCAAAAGCTTCCTCCAGCAGGGAATTCTTCAGCTCAAGCATAATGACATAACCTGAATTGGCTCCGAGATTTTTAAGCGATCTGACCATCGCAAAATTTTTCCCGTTGTCTCCTGCTACAGCCGTAGGGAACCAATAATTCTGTGCGGATTTGGCTTCTTTCGAATAGTAGCTCTGGTAGTTTTCAGCATTCGCAACCGCTGTCTTGTACCATTCCTGGTCTCTGACGTTGTCCAGCTTCATGCCGGAGCTTCCGCTTGAAACGATATCGTAATCTGCGGATGTTGGAACCAGAGTAATCGCAACGATATTAGAATCCGTAGTCGTTTGGCTGGAAAGTTTCTTACTGATCGCATCCGTAGCCACGAATTTATCATAACTTGACGATGCAGACACCAGGTCTGTCAGATTATTCTGCATTTGCGGATCAAAAAAGAGCTGCATCGCCAGGCTCTCATATTGTTTGAGCGTAATATCAAGCTTCTCCGAGGTCTGAATAATGGTCTGTCGGTTCGCTTCCGACACATTTTCTTTAATCGTGTTTTTAGCCTTATTATAGGACAACAGCCCTAGAGCCAGTACAACTACTACAATTGAGGATAAAAAGATCAGGAACAGCTTCACCCCAACCGACTTATTCGGATTCACTCTCTTAACCTGACGAACCGAGCCATGCAGCACGCCCTTGAAGGACAAGGCAGACCCTTTTCCATTGGCTGAAGCCGCTTCCTTAACTGCTGCCTGTCCTACATCTGCCTGGTTTGCCTCAGATTTCTGGACGTTTGACGGCGGTTTCTTGCTGGTTTTATTTTTCTTTGTCAATTTCATCCTTCTCTCTTTCTTCTCTTCCCCATTGCTGTCCCGTTTAGGAGCAACCATTATAATCACCTGCCAGTTAGATTAAAAGACATATGTAAGCGTTCGCTCTTCTTTATATCGGCAGACTGGGTATAATTACTTAGATTTCTTTAGAAATTACCACAGATTCTTTATATATTTTAGCGATTTCCCATTTTATTCTATATGCAAAAAGGAGTGCCCCTCCTCTCAGAGGTGCACTCCTGTAACGAACGTAAAAAGCACTATTTTTTCTTGCGCATCATGTCGAAATAGGCAACCGGCTGGTCCACCTTCATGCGCACCCGCTGCAGCGGATGGCGGGCCGCATCCAGCGGCTGGCCTTCCTCATCCCAAATTTCGCCTACCGTCTGCTTGAAGAACGTGTTGTCAGGACCAAAGAACTCCACTTCCTGTCCCGGCTTGAAGTGGTTGCGCTGCTGAATAAGCGCGGTTCCGCCAGCAGCATCATACTCCAGCACCAGTCCGGCAAAGTCATAAGGGGCCGCCTTTTCCTCAGGCTCATAAATATGATCCTCGTGATCCGGCGTATCATAGAAAAACCCTGTATTCAGCGGGCGGTTCGCCGCTTTCTGCAGCTCTTCCAGCCATTCGGGCTTCAGCACATACCCTTCCGGGTCGGCCATATAAGCATCTATCGCTTTGCGGTAAGCGTTGACGACTGTTGCGACATAGTGGATGGACTTCATCCGCCCTTCAATCTTGAAGCTGTCAATGCCGGCTTCGATCAGCTCCGGGATACTCTCCAGCATGCACAGGTCCTTCGAGCCCATCGAGAATGGATTATCCTCCGGCTGATGCAGCGGAAGCTGGGTGACTCCCGGCTGCAGCGGCAGTGGCGGCTGCTGCGCCTGGGCCTGGTCTTCTTCGGATACCCATGTGCCTTCAGGCCGGGCATCTTCGAACAGGTCGTATTTCCAGCGGCAGGACTGGCAGCAGCCGCCGCGGTTCGAATCGCGGTCCGTGAAGTGGTTGGACAGCACACAGCGGCCGGAGTAGGAGGAGCACATCGCTCCATGGATGAAGCTTTCGATTTCGATATCGACATGCTGCTTAATTTCAGCGATTTCCTCCAGGCTCGTTTCACGGCCAAGGACCACGCGCGGCAGCCCTTCTTCCTTCCAGAAAGACACTGCCTGCCAGTTGAGTGTGGACTGCTGGGTGCTCAGATGCACCTCAAGGCCCGGCACCAGCCGGCGGGCGGTATCCACTATGACCGGATCGGCCACGATAATGGCGGCGATCCCCACTTCATAGAGATTGCGCAGGTATTCTTCAATCCCGGCGATATCTTCATTGTGGGCATAAATATTCGTGGCGACAAAAACCTTGGCGCCGTATTTTTTGGCAAACTCCACGCCCTCGCGCATTTCCTCGAAGCTGAAATTATCCGCTCCCGAGCGCAGGCCGTATTTCTGTCCTCCAATATATACTGCATCCGCACCATAATGCACGGCGAATTTCAATTTCTCCAGATTACCCGCCGGAGCAAGGAGCTCCGGTTTGTCCAGACGGTAACGTTTGCCCTTGAATTGCGGCTTGGTCATGGTTCCCATTCCTGTTCTCCCCTCCATTGTCTCAGCTCATAAAAAGCTTGAATGCTCTGCATTTAGGTGTTGCACGCAGCTGCGGGGAATGTTTGGACTTCCGGCCGCTGCTGCACCTTTAATGTAAACTTCTCAATCTATTTTAAAAAAGCTGAGTCATTGCTTATTTATATTTTAATACACCTGCTCCTTATAAAAGAAGCCAAAGGACAGCTCGCGCTCAGGGTCCTGCAGCGCACGGATGCCATCCATCCAGCTCTCCTGGAAGGCATAGCCCTCCGGGTCAGCCGCATAGAGGTCAATCGCATGACGGTAAGCCTTGACGACGGCTGCGTTGTAGGCAACCGGCTTCAGCAGCCCTTCAATCTTCAGGCTGTGCACACCGGCCTTCAGCAGAAAATGCAGATCCTCCAGGATGCAGATATCATCGGAACTCATAATATGCGTGCCGTTCTCATCCTCATAGATCGGGAACTTTTCATTCGGGCGCTCTGCCTCGATCAGGAACAGGCCGCGCTCCTTGCCCAAGCTTCCACCATCGCTCGGACGGCCCTGATGAGACATATAGCTTGCGACCAGCTTGCGCTTGGAGTGATAAATATTCGTCATGCCATGGACCTGCACCTGGGCTTCAACTTCCAGCAGCGGCACCATTTCCGTCATTTCGTCCATGTTCAGCTCACGGGCCAGAACGACCCGCGAAGCGCCCTTGCGGCCCCAGTAATTGGCTGTAGCGTAGTTGGTTGAGGTCATTTCCGCGTTCCAATGCAGCTTCAACAGCGGGGCTTCCCTCTTTACGGCGGCAAGCACTGCCGGATCGCCGAATTCAACGCCGTCTACACCCAGCTCCCCAATCGCTTTTACATAAGCGGGAAGCTCGTCCAGCAGGCGGTTCGGCATCAGGCCACCGAGGCTTGCATAGACCTTGCATCCCTGCTCATGAGCCAGCTTAACGGCCTCCGCAGTATCTTCCAGCGAGAAGTGGCCTGCCAGCCGCATGCCAAAGCGGTCATCGCCAATCAGCAGCGCATCGGCCCCGGCCTTCAGCAGCACAGCCGCTTCTTCCAAGGAAGCCGCTGTCGCCAGCAGCTCCGGTTTGTTATTCATGTTGCATCCTCCTACTTCACGGTTATGTTATAACCGTATCACACTCTATTTTAATGGGTTACCAGCTAATTTTGTTCACTTTTTTTGATATTGGCTAAATGTTCCTTGTAGGTTTTGCCGAATAAATGGCCTTGTGAGCCGTCCTTTTTCGTCACGTAGAAATAATAATCCGAAGCTTTCGGCTCAAGCGCAGCCTTGATGGAAGCAAGTCCGGGGCTGCTGATCGGCCCCGGCGGGAGACCTTCATTTTTATACGTATTATAAGGGCTGTCTACCTTCAGATCCTTCTCATACAGCCGCTCCTTCTGCTTATCCAGGAGGTACTGGACAGTTGCGTCGATCTCCAGCTTCTGCCCTTTATCCAGCCTGTTATAGATCACACCGGCCACAATCGGACGCTCACGGTCCACTACAACCTCCCGCTCCACAAGCGAAGCCACCGTCAGCAGCTCATGCAGGGAGAGTCCGCGTTCCTTGAGCTTGGCCTGCCAGCCCCCGACCGAGTCCAGCTTCTTCTCAAGCTGCTCCAGCATCGCTTCAACAACCTGCTCCGGGGTGCTCTCCTTCACCAGCTCATACGTTTCCGGGAACAAGTAGCCCTCCAGGCGGTGGCGCAGCTGGCTGTTCTCAGGAATCCCCAGCCTGCTTACGGCTTCAAGCCCCGCCCCCGAATCTATTATTTTCAGGAATACTTCAGGCTTCTGATTCCAGGCGACAGCAAGCTTGTCGGCAATCTGCCTGGCGGTATATCCTTCAGGAATCGTAAAGACCACTGTAGCCTTCTTCACCACGTCCCCTGCATTCAGACGGGCAATAAGTGCATCATAGGTATCCCCGGGAGCAGCGGTATACGTGCCGGCCTTGAAGCTGGAGCCTTCCTTGACCCATTTCAGGTAGCCTTTAAAAAACAGCCCTTTGCGTATAATGCCGTTGTCTTCGAGCAGATCAGCAATTTCCGAGCTGCCCATCCCCTTCTCTATCGTAAACGTTACCGGTTGACCCGGCTTCGCGGGCTGCATGCCATTCCAGACGTACCAGGCTCCCCCTCCCCCCAATGCTGCCAGCAATAGGATGATAATGAGCACAGTACGGATTGCGGCTTTCAAATGTCACTCCTCACTTTCCGACTATAAAGTATAAAATTGTATTGTCTCAAATTCAACATATATTTTGCGGACATACGCTTTACAAGCAAAAAGAGCGCGGAAAAATCCCGCCCTCTTCCGTGCCAAACTTTGATAAAAGCCTATCCAGCTCCAGCTTAATCGCTCTCGTCAGCGGGAAAAGTCAGCTCGTCGTACAATTCGGAGACATCTTCCCATTCCTCGTCATCCACGATACTCTCCAGCTCAGGAAGCCCGTCAGGAGACACCACAATCCGCAGAATCTCCTGTTCGGCACCTTTCCCGGAACCGGCCAGCACCGCATACGCGCGGCTGCCGACTTCAAACTCGGCAATAATATCGTAAATGGAAGATTTGCCCTGCTCGTCTTCCAGTTCTACTGTTTCTCCATATGCTTCTTTCAGTTTGGAAGTCCAAACCACCTGATCGGCGGAAAAATCAGTCATTCCCCGCTCCTCCGTCCAGCTCATCCACCAATGTATTGAAGGTCTCCTCAACAATCGCCCATTCCTCGTCATTCTCGATCATAAAGAGCTGAAGATCGTCACCGTCTTCTTCATAACGGAACGCGTACACTTCATCGCTCTCTTCATCCTCGGAATCCAGCGGAACCACCATCATATACTTGGCATCCGAACCGTCAACTTCAAACTTCATAATGACCTCAAATTCCTCTTCATTACCTTCCTCGTCGGGAATATAGATAATTTCCGGTTCTTCTTCTTGGCCAATCTGCTCGTTTGTCAATCCAACACACCCCTCACCTTTTACTGTTAGCATCCAAAAAATTTTGCAAAATCAGGGCTGCGGCCATTTTGTCCACAATCCCTTTGCGTTTCTTCCGGCTGACGTCCCCTTCAATCAGCATCCGTTCGGCGGATACCGTCGTCAGACGCTCATCCCAAAGGTGTACGGGCATTTTGAGCTCTTCCCGCAGCTGATCGGCAAATTCGATACAGATCTCACCACGGGGTCCTACTGAGCCGTTCATATTCTTCGGAAGGCCGACCACAATCTCTCCAATCTCATGCTCCTTGACCAGTTCGCGGATACGCTCAAACTCATTGCCGTTGCCGCGCCGTTCAATCGTCTCCAGAGCTTGCGCCGTCCAGCCGAAAATATCGCTTGTGGCGACTCCGATTCTACGGTCGCCGTAATCCAGACCCAGCATCTTCATCATTTCGGATTATCCACCCGGTGATTGACGAGGTAGAATCGAACCAGTTCCTCAATCAGCTCATCACGTTCTTTTCTCCGGACCAAACTTCTCGCATTGTTATGGCGCGGAATATAAGCCGGATCTCCGGAAATAAGATACCCTACGATCTGATTGATGGGATGATATTCCTTCTCCACCAGCGCATCGTATACTGCGAGCAGGATTTCCTCGGAAGAAGCTTCCTTCTCATCGCCCTTCACATTGAATTTGACCGTTTTGTCCATGGAGTCCATTTGTGACACCTTCCTTCTGCAAAATCACCCGCTTCTTGGGCGGCTTCGCAAAGTTGCTGCTGTACAGCTGACTTGCTGCCCTCATCATAACATATTCATAGCCCAACCAGGAAATCCCACAACTGTGATAACGCTTTTTTTGGCATTTCGTCTACAAAATTAGTGATTTTTTTGGTTTTTAAGCTATTGCAGATTATCGCTGAAAGTGAATATTACCAAAAAATATACATTTCCCCGCTTCTCCTGAACAAAGCAGCGGTACCGAGAAATCACCCTCAGTACCGCTGCGGCAAACCTGCAACTCCCGTCGTCTTCATCCCTTGATCCAAAGCTGCAAAACCCCGTAATTCCTGGTGTTATGCAGCAGCCTCAGAAGCCTGCTTCAGCAGCTTTAAGCCAATGCGGCTACAAGCTCTTCTGCCTTCACAAGGGCTTCGCCCAGCTTGGAAGCGTCCTTGCCTCCGGCTTGCGCCATATCCGGACGTCCGCCGCCCCCGCCGCCGCATACTGCGGCGATTTCCTTCACCAGCTTGCCGGCGTGGAAGCCTTTTTGGACGAGGCTCTGCGGAACCGATACGACAAAGTTGACTTTGTCGTCCATAGCTGCGCCCAGCACCAGCACGGCATCCGGCAGCTTGGATTTCAGTTCATCGGCCGTGGAGCGCAGTGCGTCCATATTGCCGGCTTGAACGGCAACCGCGAGCAGTTGTGTTCCGCTGCCTACTGTTTTCACACTGCTGGTTAGCTCGGCTGCAAAGGTAGCGCTCAGCATGGACTGCAGGGATTCATTTTCGCGTGACAGTTCACGCACCTGGGCATGCAGGGCTTCAATCCGCTTCGGTACATCGTTTAATGAAGATTTCAGCAGTCCTGCCGATTGCTTCAGCAGATCCAGCTGGCTTTCGGTGAACTGGTACGCATAACGTCCGGTGACCGCTTCGATCCGGCGTACACCGGAACCAATGCCGCTCTCGCTGACCAGCTTGAAGATACCGATCTGTGAGGTGTTCAAGACATGGATACCACCGCACAGCTCCAGGCTGTAATCGCCTACCTGAACCACGCGGACGATATTGCCGTATTTCTCACCGAAAAGTGCCATCGCCCCCATAGCTTTGGCTTCGTCAATCGGCTTGTTCTCAATGACCACATCCAGGCCGCGCCAGATTTGCGCATTTACCCGGTGCTCGATGTCGCTCAGCTCTTCCGGCGTAATGGCTCCGAAATGCGAGAAGTCAAAACGCAGACGTGCGCCTTCTACTAAAGAACCGGCTTGATTCACATGACCGCCGAGCACTTCTTTGAGCGCTTTGTGCAGCAGGTGTGTTGCCGTGTGATTCTTCACAATGTCTTCGCGCTGCTCACGGTTCACTTCAGCACGGACGCTGTCGCCCACTCTCAGCTCACCGGCTTCCACAGTGACCAGGTGAACATGCTGGCCATGCGGAGCCTTGAACAGCCCGGTTACCTTGGCCGTGACCGAACCTCCGGTCAGAAGGCCGGTATCGCTGACCTGGCCGCCGCTTTCGGCATAGAATGGCGTTGATTCGAGAATAACCTGGCAGTCGGTACCTTCGCCTGCGGTTTCCGCCAGTTCCCCGTCTACCACAATAGCCAATATTTTAGACTCTGCTACGGTGTCATTATATCCAACAAATTCACTTTTAACCGTCAGCTCAGCCAGCGGTCCGCCTTGAACCTTCATGCTGCCGCCGTCCTGGCGGGCGGCTCTGGCACGGTCGCGCTGCTCCTGCATTGCAGCGTCGAAGCCTTCCCGGTCCACGGTAAGGCCTTGCTCGGAAGCAAAATCCTCGGTGAGGTCAAACGGGAAGCCGTAGGTGTCGTACAGCTTGAACGCGTCTGCACCGGCGATGGCACTCCGCCCGTCAGCCTTAGCCTTGGCGCTGATTTCGCCCAGAATCGCCAAACCGTCGGACAGCGTTTCGTGGAAACGCTCTTCTTCCGTGCGGATGATTTTGGCGATGTATTCGCGGTTCTCGACTACGGACGGGTAGTAGACCCCCATCACTTCGCCTACGGTTTCGGTAAGGCCGAACAGGAATGGACGGTCCAGACCCAGCGTCTTGCCGTAGCGCACTGCGCGGCGGAGCAGACGGCGGATAATATAGCCGCGGCCTTCATTGGAAGGAAGCACACCGTCACCCACGGCGAACGTTACCGTACGGATGTGGTCGGCAATGACCTTCAGCGCAATATCCTGCTCCAGATTGTCCTTATAGGTGACACCGGCAAGCTTCGCGGTCTTCTGAATAATCGGCTGGAACAGATCGGTGTCAAAGTTAGAGTCCACATCCTGCAGAATGGATGCGAAGCGCTCCAGACCGGCACCGGTATCAATGTTCTTGTTCGGAAGCGGCGTATAACTGCCGTCTTTGTTGTGGTTGAACTGCGAGAATACGAGGTTCCACACTTCGAGCCAGCGTTCATTTTCCCCGCCCGGATACATTTCCGGATCGGATAAGTCGCTGCCGTAGGCTTCGCCGCGGTCATAGAAGATTTCCGAGCAAGGGCCGCAGGGGCCTTCGCCGATATCCCAGAAGTTGTCGTCGCCCAGCTTGATAATGCGCTCGGCAGGCAGTCCGACTTTTTCATTCCACAGCTTGAACGCTTCTTCATCCTCGGCATATACCGTTACGGAAATACGGTTCGGATCAAAGCCGATCCATTCCTTGCCGGTCAGAAATTCCCAAGCCCAGGTAATCGCTTCTTCTTTGAAGTAGTCGCCGATGGAGAAGTTGCCCAGCATCTCAAAAAACGTATGGTGGCGGCGCGTTTTGCCGACATTCTCGATATCATTGGTACGTATGCATTTCTGCGAGTTGGTCAGCCGCGGATTCTCCGGAATTTCCCGCCCGTCAAAATAAGCCTTCAGCGGCGCCATCCCGGCGTTGATCCACAGCAGCGACGGGTCATTATGCGGCACGAGCGATGCGCTCGGCTCGATGCGGTGGCCTTTGCTCTCAAAAAACTGCAGCCATTTGGAACGGATTTCACTTGCTTTCATCATGTACAACCCCTGTCTTATAGTTATTGAAAACACAAAAACGCCCCTGAATAAATTCAGGGACGATGATTATCGCGGTACCACCCTGGTTATCGCCATGATCCGTGATGTTACGGAGATGAAACAGACGATCGCCTTGTGCGGCTGTTAACGGGCGCCCCCGGCGGGATTTCCCCGCACTCCGAAATCAGCTTTCCGCCGGCCTGTCTTCAAGGTTCTCACAGCCATTGCGGCAACTGCCGCAAAGGAACCTCTTCTCTGATCAAGCCATTCTCCGGCGTACTCCATTTCATCAATGTGTTGTCCGATTTGCATTTTAACATTTCAAGTATAGCCAGCGCCCCTATATCTGTCAATCTCGGGCAGACAAACCGCACATAAAAAGATTATTTACAGCGCTTCCTTACAGGCGTATAATGTGGATTGTTTAGAACCCTTCTGCGGTTAACAACGGGTGAACCCGTACTGACGAGACGTGGCTCAGCTTGGTAGAGCGCTTGCTTCGGGAGCAAGAGGTCGCAGGTTCAAATCCTGTCGTCTCGATTATTAAAATGCTAGAGCCGCAAGGGTGTATAACCTTGCGGCTCTAGCATTTTAATCGAACTTTCCGAAAGTACACAAATTAGTACACCGAGTATCTAATAGACGCTAAATCCCCAAAAATAGAGAGCCGGAACATGATTGTATCTGGCTCTCTTTCGTAGCTCGCGAGGACTACTTATCAGCATAAGTATCAGTGATATAAACTCATCTATATTTTCACTATTAAATCTAATTTTATTCAATCAAAATTAACATTAGCAAAAATAACCATTGTATTATCTATCAAGGGAAATTATAATAAAACAAAAATTTGATTAGGGAATGATTGTATGGAAAAGCAACAAATGGAGAAAGAATTATTAGTTGTTTTAGAACAATTCGAAAACCTTTTAAATAATAAGCTGAAGTCTAATTACATGCCTATTTTAAAAAATACTTTTCTTCCTTGTCTAGTTAGTGCTCATAGTGAAATAAGTAATATCGACGAATTATTTATGCACGAAATAACCCGTGCAAATATAGTTCAAGCTGGAATTCAATACGTAGATACCACTAAGAAGGTCAAAAGCGTTGCAGCAGTCAAAAAATATTTGACTGCTGTAGCCGAATTTCACAAACGTGTTATTATAAAGAAATATCCTAACACACCATTGAACAGTATTAATGAGTTCCAAGGACTATTTGAAGAAATTGTTGAGAAATCACAGAAGAACCTGATGCCTAAAATCTCTCATGATCAGATAAAAGACAAAGAAGCTAAGTTCATATTAGAGTACTTGAGTTCGCTTTCTAAAAATTCTTATAAAGAACAAGTTATCTGTATTGTCTTTGAATTAATGCTTCTCTATGGATTTAAAATAGGTACTATAGCTAGCTTAAAAAAAGATGATTTTTCACAAGAAAGGCGCACATTAATGATTTCACTTCCATCACTACATTCCCCCATAAAACTTGAATTGCCTTATAAGCTTTCAAAACAGATAAGTGACTTAGAAGCTAATTATATGAATGAAAGTGAACTGCTTTTTCTTGCAGATGATAACAAAAAACTTGATTCATCTTACTTTTTTGAATTTTTGAAGAATCTTGAAAAAGATACAACAAAAACTCTTGGTACACAGTGTACACACTTAACATTGTCAGGATTGTCAAAATACGCAGTTACAAATATGTTCATCAAGGGTATGAATCCTATTACAATTAGTAATATTTCTGGCATGAAGGATGTAGATTTGAAAAATTGTCAGCAAGCAGCAAATAGAGTGCTTAACAGCGATAACTTTGGAAACTCATATATTAACTCAAATTTTAGAGGGATGGAATTTTATGAATATTTAAACTAAGTCACTTAAAACTTGCTGGCTTGCCTTCCATGTTTAAAAGCAGTAATTATGTATGTAGAGCCATCCTCAGATGGCTCATAGGAAACGATATAACGATCAATACGAATATAGTAAGTATCTTTATAAGTTCTTGACGGAAACAACTTTCCTGACCGAATCACCTTTTCTTCAATCCGCATGAACAGCTTTAATTTATACTCTGCTGTTTCCTGTGGTGAGAAGTGGATGCTTTCGATCTTGGAAAAGCTCTGAGCTGCACTTTTAGTCCAGACTACCTGCATCACAGTTCTCCGTTTCTTATCATCTCGATCATTTGCTTAGAAGAAATTATTGAACCATGCATAATATCCCGTTTGGATTGCTTGATCATTTCTGCAATTTCAGGATCAGTATCAAGCTCAGCAATTTGCGCAGCCGAAAGAGCATCTGAGTTGTCCTGAGACTGGATTAATTCGAACACTTCATATTCTGTGTCATTGATTACAATTACAGGTTTCTGACGGTCATTCATAAAAGAACGATACACTTTTCCGCTCTTATCCTTTAATTCCAGATACATGCTCATCAACTCCTTTGTTCAATATTATACCCTGAATTCAGATAAACGGATACAACGTCATGATATAGCAAAAGACTGATAATCCCAATGTAGCACATGTAGTAATTATATAGTAACGCCGATAATACTGAACAACACACCTTACTACTCAACAGCAATAACAACTTTGTTTTTATACTATATAATACCATTCAAGACCCCTTAACACGCCAAAAGACCCCCGCCCCACACTTCGGGAGCAAGAGGTCGCAGGTTCAAATCCTGTCGTCTCGACCATATTACTTATTGGAGTCCCAACTATAATGTTACTACCATGGCGGATTTCGCTAATGCGTTTGGTTAGGGGAGCGTAATCTTGCCATAAGATTGGGCACCGATTTTGTGAAGTCCATCGTACGTCCCATAATGATCGATGCCAAGAAAGTGTAGAATGCCGTCGTGATATCCATGACCACCGCTCCAAGTATAAGCACAAAAAAATCAAATCCAATATGAATCGTCCCCATCTTTAGTTTAGGATAATGAAGTTGAATTAACCGCGCCAGTAGCCCTACGCCCCCGCTAGTCAGCCCTTGCCGAAACACGATTCCAGCCCCCAATCCCATAAAAGCCCCTCCAACCACAATGCCTAACCATAAAGGCGGATGCACCCAGTTCCGAATGGGATACAAAAGGTCAAGGAAGACCGACAAAACTCCTGCAACAATTATCGTCTGGATAACGAAGGAACGCCCAATACTTTTCCAAGCCAGTAAAAACAAAGGAACATTAAGAGCAAATACAACTATACCTGTATTCCAGTCTAAAACATAGAGAGCAAGAACCCCGATTCCCGGAAATCCTGTGCTGAACAGATGAACAGGAACATAGCCGAGATTTACACCCAACCCCATAATAAAACACCCGATGAACGAAATCATAATGTTGTTCAGCTTCAATATTAAAGAACCTCCGTCTTGTCTAGGCCAACTGGTTATAGGAGATCAGTCTGTGAATATGCACAGCCAGATAGGTGAGCTCCTCGTTAGGAATGGTCTTTCCATACACTTGGTTAATATACTCCTTGATCTTGAAAGCCCCGTCCATCGCCTGCGGATACAGGCTGGCGATTTGCTCAAACAGGATGTTGTCCGTAACCTCCAGCATTTTATCCGTATACAACCGCTCCACAAAAAACTTCACATGAGTTACAAAGCGGGTATAATGGACGTTTTCTGTATCCATGTCGATATTCATCGAATACCTCACCAGATTGACGATGCTGCCGATCATTTTGGCCATCTTCATGCCGTCCTTGGATTCCTTCTCCCCGCTTTGGGCATTGATCAAATGAAAAGCGATGTTGGCCGCTTCCTCCTTGGGCATTTCGATCTGCAGCTTTTCTTTGATCAGTTTCAAAGCAAACAGTCCGATCTCGTATTCCTCGGCATAGTAATTTTTAATTTCCCAAAACACTTTGTTGGTAATCGCGATTTTTTTGTAATACCGTTCCACTGCAAAAAGCAAATGGTCCATTAGGGTAAAATAGATCCCCGTGTTGAGTTTGGTTTGCAGTTTTCTTTCCGCGTAAGCCACAATCCGCCCGGTCAGTTCCGCGTATACCGGAGGAGTGGTATCCAATACACTGAGATACTCTTTGACTTTAACATTTTCGACGGGCACGAAGACTTGGTCGGCTTTATGTTCCTCGACGATATTGCCTTCTTTTTGGCCGTAACCAATGCCTTTGCCAAACAGAATGTATTCTTTGTTCTGCTCATCCTCTACCAAAACTACGCTGGAATTCAACACTTTTTTGATTTTGATCACACGGGTCACCTCCCTAACCGTAAGATGGGGAACTAATCCAAATCTTCGCCATTGCTTTCAATCACTTTTTTATACCAGTAAAAAGAATCCTTGCGGCTGCGCTGTAAACTGCCGTTCCCTTCGTCATCCTGATCGACATAAATAAATCCGTACCTTTTGGACATCTGGGACGTGGAGGCGCTGATGATATCAATCGCTCCCCAGCTTGTGTAGCCAAACAGGTCAACGCCGGCTTCCACTGCTTCCTTCATTTGTTTAAAGTGTTCTCTAAAATAATTAATCCGGTAGTCGTCGTGGATGGAGCCGTCGCTTTCCACCCGGTCCACGGCGCCCATGCCGTTTTCCACAATGAGCAGCGGTTTTCTGTAGCGGTCGTATAACTCGATTAAGGAAATTTTCAGGCCGACCGGATCGACCTGCCATCCCCAATCCGTTACGGGCAAATAAGGGTTCTTCACCCCTGTGATCGTATTGCCGGACGTTCGCTCCAGACCTTCTTTCGCAGACTCGGTTAATGACATATAGTAGCTGAAAGAAACAAAATCAACCGTGTGCTTCCGCAAGATCTCCTTATCTCCCGGTTCCATTTGCAGATGAATATTTTTCTGCTCGAGCATGGTTTCGATCAGGGGCGGGTATTCTCCAAATACCTGCACATCCGCGTAAAAATAAGTGTGCAGATTCCTCATCAGCGTAATTTCCACATCTTTGGGATGGCAAGTATTCGGATAGGTCGTCAGCATCGTCAGCATGCAGCCTACCTGGCTGCCCGGAATGATGCGGTGGCAATCTGCGGTCACCAGCGCCGAGGCGACAAACTGGTGATGCAGCGCCTGATAAATGGTTTCCTCAACCTTGCCCTCCGGACAACGCTCCGGGACAATGCCCGCGGTCGTGAAAGGATGGCGGATGATGCTGTCGATTTCGTTGAAGGTCAGCCAATACTTCACCAGGTCCTTATAACGCGAGAAGCAGACATTGCTGAATTTTACGAAATAATCAATGACCTTTCTTTCCACCCAGCCGTTGTATTTGACGCTTAAAGCAAGAGGCATTTCATAGTGGGAAAGCGTGACGATCGGTTCGATGCCGAGCCGCCTCATTTCCGAGAACAAACCGTCATAAAACTTCAGCCCCGGTTCATTGGGCTCGTTCTCTTCACCGGTCGGAAAAATCCGGCTCCAGGCGATCGAAACGCGCAGCGCTTTGAAGCCCATTTCGGCAAACAGGGCCAAATCTTCCTTATACCGGTGATAAAAATCGATCCCTCTGCGTTTGGGATACTTATTAACGTCCGGATCTTTCATCGCCCGTTCAATCATTCCGGTGGTAACGACCTGGTGCGCTTCGTAATCCTCAACATTTAAATGCGGTCTATACATGGCTATGTCAGCGACGGACGGACCTTTCCCATCCACGTTCCAGGCGCCTTCCGCCTGATTGGCGGCAATGGCGCCGCCCCATAAAAAGTTTTCCGGAAATCCTTTGCTCATTTCTATTCTCTCCCTTGGTTTAGTTTTCTAAAGCGGTTACAACCATCAAAGTATCCTGGCGGTTCACCTGTTTTAATTCCGCAACCTCGACCGCATACTTGTCCTTATTGGTTACGATGGCAATGGTTACCGGATCATAACCTTCTTCAATAATCTTTTCAAGATCGAACTTCAGCAATAAATCGCCGGCTTTCACTTCATCCCCGGCCTTCACCTGGGGTTCAAAATATTTGCCCCGCAATCGGACAGTATCGATTCCTACATGGAACAACAGCTCCATACCGTTAGCAGTACTCATGGCAATCGCATGGTTTCTGTTGTACACCACTTCAATTTTGCCGTCCACGGGCGCGTACAATTCGCCTTTGGCGGGAATGACCGCAATTCCCTCGCCCATCGCTTTGCTGGAAAAGACCTCATCCTTCACTTCGGACAAAGGAATCACTTCCCCGATTACCGGACTTTTGAACTCCTTCACCGCAGTCAGCGGGTTAGCTAATTGCTGCTCTTCCTCCTTGGCTTTGTTGTCTTTGCCGAGAATAAAGGTTGAAACGAAGGCAACCACAAAAGAAATGACGAGCGCGATGACGGCATTGATGATATTTCTCGGCAAATCTTCCGAGATAAACATGGATAAACTGGCAATCCCGGGTCCGACGAGTACATAAGCCTGCAAGCCGACGATTCCGATGAACGCCCCTCCGACAAGAGAACTGAACATGACGCTAGCGAGCACTTTTTTATTTTGCAGGGCGACCCCATACAAGGCCGGTTCCGTAATGCCAAATAAGGCGGATATCCCGGCGGAAATCGCCGTGGCTTTTAGCGCTTTATCTTTGGTCCGTACCGCAACAGCGAAGCAAGCGCCACTTTCGGCGATATTGTGAGCAAGCGAAGCAGGTAAATAAAGCAATTCCTTGCCGGTGCTCCCCATCGCGGTGAGAGCGTAAGGAACGAGCGCTTTGTGCATGCCGATGGATACCATCAGCGGCAATACGGCGGCCAATAACGCTACGGCAATCCAGCCAACCTTATCGAACAAGGTTAAGATGATGGCTGAGAAACCTTCGCCGAGCATATAACCGAGCGGACCCAGAAATAATAATGAAACCGGAACAGTAATAAGCAGCGACATCATCGGGACAAAAAAGGTCCGGATCACCTTCGGCGATATTCGTGTAAACCATTTCTCCATTTGAGCGTAAAGCAGCACGGTTAGAATCGCCGGGAAGACCTGGTAGGCATAGGAGATGCTTTTGATCTGAAGGCCGAATAACTGAGCGCCTTCCCCGAGCATGGCCGTCATGTTCGGCAGAAGCAAAGCGCCGACGGCAGCCAGGGCCACCAATGTACTGACTTTCAGTTTGTTAGCTGTGGTAACAGCTACCAATAGTGGGAGAAAGTAAAGAGCGGCGTCTCCAATTTGAAACAAAATTTTATAAGTCTGACCGTTTGGGTCCAGAACATTCATTAACCCAAGCAGCAGCAGCAGCGACTTCACCATCCCCGCGCCGGCAATCGCTGGAATCAGCGGCTGAAATACACCTACGATAAAATCCAAAATAACGCTGCCGAGTTTTTTCTTCTCCTTCGGTTTAGCGGCGGATGCCTCAGCGGATTCGGAGTTAAGGTTCGGCGAACCCAGCAACTGATTGACCGCATCATAAACTTCAACGACTTCATTGCCGATGACGACCTGGCACTGGCCGGCCATTTTTACGGCAATGACGCCGGGAATGCTTTCAAGCCGCTTGACATCGGCTTTCGTATTGTCGATCAAGGAAAAGCGCAATCTTGTCGAGCAGTGTTCAAAATAGGAAATATTCCCCTTTCCGCCTACATGCTTTAGAATCTCCTCGGCAGTCTGTTTGTAATTCATGTCAATGCCCCTTCCTTTAGTAAAATTTTGTGAAAGGAAACAGGCTTTTATACAAATAAAAAAGGACCTAAAACGACAATAGAATACTTGTCATTTTAGATCCTGCCTGCATTACCAGTCACATGTCTAATAGGTGTATTTGATTAATTGAATTATATATCGGATGTTTGAAAGCGTCAACATTTTTTCTCAACCGGCTTGTTACATCATATGTCAGCAAACTCCGTAGTAGAAGGAAACCCTTTTGAGGCTCGGGCAAATTCGGAGCCTATTCATCAGCCCCCTGTGTTGCCGTATCCTCTTCCAGAATCACTAGGCCCCAAGCTGATAGTTCAAGCCCGTCCTTCGGCGCAACCGTCCGTCCCGATAGCAGCTCTTTCGCAGGTCCATGCGGATACACAAGGGATTGCAGCGAGTCAGAGTAGTTGAAGTAGTAACGCACCTTCCGGTTCTGGGGATTAACGCCTGTCTTGACGATCAGCGGAAAAGCCAGCTCCTGGTCAGGCCCCCATAATCCAGCCTCCTGTACAGCCGCTTTCAGGATGCTGGCCGCCATCTCTCTGCTGGTCATGCAGCCGATATAGGTTGCACTGCCCTGGCCGTATCGGTTCCGTGTCACTGCGGCATATTCTCCCCAGTGCGGATGCTCGTACCGGAGCAGCACCTCCGCCGTCGCCGGTGTAATCAGCTCCATCCACGACTCCACCTTATTATCTTCCGCGCTGATCGCCGCGCGCTCACTCTTCAGCCGCACCTCATGCGGCGTCACAAACAGGCTGTAGCTGATGCCGCAGGCCTCGCTGATGATGCCCGGCTGCACAGCAGTGCGCACCTTGACGGTTTCGTCCGCGAACCCGCTTTTGAAGGTGTACACGGCATGGCCGCCTTGCTTCACGTATGCATTCAGCCGTTCCAGTGCCTCATCGGAGACCGCGTACAGCGCCGGAACGATAATGAGACTATACCCGGACAGTCCCTCATCCCCCGGCTGAATGAAGTCGCATTCGATGTTCATCCGGTACAGCCCGTCATAGAGCCAGCGCACAACATCGTTGTAATTTTTGCCGTCCGGCAGCTTGAACCATTCCAGCGCTGTCAGGGCTTCGTTGCTGATCATTACAGCAGCCTTATTTTTTTTGCGGAGACCGTACAGCGAACCGCTTAAGCGCGCAAAATCCCTGCCGATGGTGACTGCCTCATTATAGACCGGATTTGGCTGAAAGTCATGGCTGAGCAGCCCTTTCCAATACGTCTCTATCGAATTGTGGATCGAATGCCAATGCCAGTAGGCAACCATATTCGCCCCCGAGGCCAGATGGCTGAAGGCCTGCAGCCGGAGCTGGCCCGGATAAGGCGTCCAGTGGGGAAAAGCCTGCGCCTGTGTCTCCAGCACCAGGTAATTGCTGCGCTTCAGCGAGCGGGCTATATCACCGCCGAAGGCGATTTCCGTACCGGTCAGCTCATGCTGTGAGGGATGGTAAATATCCACACCGGCAATATCGAACGCCTGGGCCGCGGCAAAATGGTCCACGGAGGGCTGCACCCCAAACGAATGCCCGCGCCATTCAAAATCAAAGTTCTGCGTGACGAACTGCCCAGGCTGCTTATACTCGTTCACCAGCGCCGCCTGCCAGGCAAGAAAATCCGTGACCAGCCCGCGCTGGAAGCGGGCGAACTCTGCCCCGAGGCTTCCGTTAATGGTGCCCACCACTGAAGGGAAGTCCTCCCAGCTGTTGATCCGGTTGCTCCAGTAGTCCAGCCCGAACCGGCGGTTGATCTCTTCCAGTGTCCCGAATGTCTCCCGCATATATTTGACGAACAGCAGCTGTACATTCTCTCCGGCTGTATCGTAGTGTTTGGTCTCGTTGTCCGTCTGATAGCCAATTACCGCCGGGTGCTTGCAGACCCGGCTGATCAGCTTGCGGATGATCCGCTCCGCATGGAACAGATAGGCAGGGTTCGTGATATCCATGATCTGACGCGCGCCGTACTTGCCCGGTCCCTTAGGTGTTACAGCCAGGACATCCGGATGCTCCTTCACCAGCCAGGCGGGTACGGCATAGGTTGGTGTTCCGACGATCACTGCAATCCCCGCCGCATGCATCGCGTCCAGCACCCGGTCAACCGAGGTGAAGTCGAACACGCCGTTCTGCGGTTCATGTGTGCTCCAGGTGGATTCGGCAATGCGGACCGTGTTGATGCCCGCCTCCTTCATCATGGCAATATCCTCGTCCAGCCTCTCGTAAGGCATATATTCGTCGTAATAGGCTACGCCGTAGCGAAGTGTACTCATTTTTTGTCTTCTCCTCCCTAGTATTAAGATGAACTTAAAAACATAAAAAGGGTAAAAGTACGGAGGGGACGTTTGGAACTGCAGGAGCGTTAGCGTCCGCCTTTATGTTTGGATTTCTACCGCAAACCGCGGTTACAATCAGGAAATCCAAACATAACAGCGGCCGGAAGTCCAAACAGTCCCTGCAGTACGACGAGACCCGATTATTAAATTTTAGGTTTACCTTATTTCACTCAGCCCTTAATTGCCCCCTCGGCAATTCCCTGCATAATAAACTTCTGGAAGAACCCGTAGATGACAATGACCGGAAGTGCGGTCAGCACCAGTGCAGCCAGAATGAGCGACCACTCCTTGTTGTATTCGCCAAACAAAGTATTCGTCGACAGAATCAGCGTGTATTTGTTGGCATCCGTAAGCATCAGCAGCGGCAGCAGGAAGTCATTCCAGATCCACAGGAAGTCGAGAATCGCAATCGTCACCGTAATGGGTACCAGCAGCGGGAAGATAATCCGGAAAAAGGTCTGGAACTCACCGCAGCCGTCCATGCGCGCCGCTTCCTCCAGCTCACGGGGAATGGACTTTACAAAGCCATGATACAGGAAAATCGCCATATTCACACCAAGGCCGATATAGATCAGGGCGAGGCCGTAGGTGCTGCCGCTGACATGCAGTGCTTTGGCCATCCGGGTCAGCGGAATCATGATCGAATGAAACGGCACCAGCATCGAAGCGATGAACAGTGAGAAGATCGCGGCGCTCAGTCTGCCGGAGGTCCGGGACAGCTTGTAGCCGGCCAGGGCTGCGCAGAAGATGATGCCTCCAATGCCGATTACAGACACAATCACCGAGTTCACCGTGCTGTGCAGCAGGTTGATTTTGTCAAAGGCCTGGCTGTAATTCTCGAAATGCAGCTTGGTCGGCAGCGCTATGAAGGAAGCGAACATCTCCCCCTGGGTTTTGACGGAATTGATGATGGCCAGATAGATCGGGAAGAAGGAAATCACCGCTCCGACACAAAGAAACAGGGTAATCAATAACGAAGCCCCTTTTCTTAGTCTCATGCTTCCACCTCTTTTCGTTTCATGACACCAATCTGGATGAAGGTGAAAATCAGAATGATCACGAACAAAATGACCGATTTGGCGCTGGCATAGCCGTAACGGAAGTTGTTGGAGAACGCCTCTTCATAAATATTCATCGTGATGACCTGTGTACTGCGTCCCGGACCGCCGCCGGTCAAGCCATACACCGCCTCGAACACCTTGAACGTCCCGTTAAGCGTCAGGAAGAAGCAAATGGTCACTGCATGCGTAATCATCGGCAGCGTCACCTTGCGGAATGTCTGGAACGGGCTTGCGCCGTCAATGACAGCGGCTTCCTTAAGACTTTGCGGCACACCCTGCAAGGCGGCCAAATATATAATCATCATATAGCCGACGCCATGCCACAGCGATACGATTATGATCGAATAGAAGGATACCTTAGGATCTCCGATCCACAGTTGGTCCAGGAAGGACATGGCTGTTTTTTCGGCAATTTGCGGCAGCACTTGAGAGAACACGAAGGTCCACATGAAGGCGCCGATAATGGTACTGATCATATTGGGCATGAAGAAAATGGTGCGGAAGAAGCCTTTGGTCCGGGTCTTCGTCTCAATGAACACAGCAAGCACAAGCGCGAATACATTTTGCAGAACGATCATGAACAGCACATATTTCAGCGTAAACAACAGCGAATTCACAAAATCAGGGTCTTCACGCAGCGCTTCAATGAAGTTGCCGAGGCCGGTGAAGGAATAGTTGGGATTGAGTCCGTTCCAGTCCGTAAAGCTGTAATACATACCGCCAATCGTGGGAATCAGCAGAAACAATAAGTAGATAATAAATGCGGGTGCGACGAAAGCAAGCAGTGAAAGAACATTTTTGTATCCCTTAATCGGCACAGTAACCGCTCCTCTCTATATAATGTGGGCAGCAGCAAACAGGGATGGATGAAGCCGGGGTCGCCCTCTTCCATCCCTGGCAGTCTGCAGCAGCTTATTTATTTACTTTGTTGTAGGACTTCCAAGCTTTGTCAAGCGCCTTCAGAACATCATCCTGCGACATTTGTCCGGCATAGTACGCCTGCAGCCCCTTGCCCACTTCATCCTTGACCGATTGCGGAATAGCCGGGTCCTGCACGGATTTGCCCGCTTTTACATAGGTGGTAGCTTCAGTGATCCAAGGATAGTTTTCATAGGTGTGGACCGTGGATACCGGGTTGAATTTGAGCGATTGGAAAAAGGCATTGGAGGCCTGATCGTCCAGCACATAGTTCAGGAAATCACGCGCCACTTCTTTGTTCTTGCTGGTTGGCGATACGGCAAGCGATGTCGAAGCGCTGAGATTGATCAGGGTGGCATTGGCATCATCGTTGATTGGCAGCGGAGCTACGCCGAAGTCCAGATCAGGATTCGATTTCAGGATCGTTTCAGCATACCATGGGCCCATCAGCCACATCGCTCCTTTGCCTGCCGCAAAGGCTGCTGCGCCATCATCGCCGCCGACCTCGGTGGCTTTTTCCGTGCCGTTCGCATTGATCAGATCGAACACGTCGAAGATCGCCGATTTCATCTCTGTAAAGGAGCCTTCATCCTTGTTCATTTTGTTCACGAATTCAGGATCTTTTGTCTTTATCATCCCGCCTACGGCAAGCGGCAGCACGAGCTGCGGAATCCAGGATTCTTTATAGGAGAGTACGAATGGGGTGATCTTTTTGGCTTTCAGTTTCTCAATGACCGTCTTCATCTCTGTCAGAGTTGTTGGCGGGGTCAGTCCCTGCTCGCGGAAAATTGTCTTGTTGTACAGATATCCCCAGGAGAGAGTTTCCAGCGGCAGCGCCACAACCTTGCCGTCTGTAGTGGTCACTGAAGGCTTCACGCTATCAAGGAGTTTGCCGACAAACGGCTGGCTGCTCAGATCCTCCAAGTATCCGGCTTTATAGTAGGATGGGATTTCGTTGATGGCATGAATGGCAAAAATATCCGGTGCATCATTGGAGGCAAGCCGTGTCTTCAGAATCTGTTTGGCGTTGTCCGCCGTAGGCATTTCCAACTGTACGGAGACATCGATGTTCTTGTCCGTTTTTTCCTTCTTCACGAAATCAGCGATGTAGTTATCGTATTGCTCCTTGAAGCGGGGCTGAGCGATGAACATTTTGAGCGTTACACTTTTGGCGGCAGCGCTGCCGCTGCCTGTATTTTCTCCGGTTGAAGCCGCTTCATTTCCACCACTGTTGCTGCTGCAGCCTGCAAGCAGGGCAGCGGCGAGGAACGTGCAGAGTAGACCTTTGTTCATCTTTTTCATGATGTAAGACCTCCCAATATCTATGTTTTGTTTACGCTTTCATTGTATCTTGATTATGAAAGCGTTTAATTGGACGGAATTATCCTTCGGAGTTGGACATTTTTAAACTGGAGTTTTGCTTGCGCATTTCACCCGGAGCCACGCCGTAATGCTTTTTGAACACTCTGTAGAAATAGCCCACGTCCTCGTACCCGGCAAGCTCGGCGACCGTCTTGATTGGAATATTCTCATCGGCCAGCCACTCCTTCGCCTTTTCCATGCGCAGCCCCAGAATGTAGTCCGTAACGTTGCAGCCGTACTCCTGCTTGAACACTTTGCTTAAATATTCCTTGCTGACAAAAAAAGCTCTCGCCAGCCCGTCCAGCGTTACCGCCTCAGCGAAATGCCCGTCAATATACAACCTCACCTCATCAAGCTTCAGCTTATTCTTGAACTTGCGCTGCCCGATCAGCAGCTCAAGGGCGGCCCCATAGAGCGCCTTCAGATACGCCTCGACATTCGCCGCTGAAGCCAGTGCTTCATGAGATATTTCCGCCTTCAGCAGCTCATCCTCCAGCCGGTTCCCCCGCATAAGCTCCTTGAGCAGCAGCAGCATCTCGTTTGCCGCCTGCCGGAGTGCTCCAGGTCCTTTGGCTCCCCCAAGCTCCAGCTCTCTGCGTATCCCTTCCAGAACCGAATTTACCCCCTCGGCATTCAATTCGTTGAAATGCACCCGCATTAGCTGCTTGTAGGAAGACAGGCACAACGACACATCAATATCCAGCGCATATGCCTTCTGCCCCCGCTCAGCCTCCTCCAGCTCCCTCCGGCATTTATCCAGCACAGCATTCAGCTCCTTAGGGTCAACCGGCTTCAGCAAATAATCCACCGCACCGTACCGGACAGCATTCTGGGCATATTTGAAATCATCATAGCCGCTGACCACGATGACCTTAATCTCAGGGTATCTTGCATGAAGGTTATTCATCAGCATCACGCCGTCTGCGCCAGGCATGCGCATGTCGGTAATAACGATCTGCGGGGACAGCTCATCTGTCAGGCGCAGCGCCTCCCGTCCGTCCTCCGCTTCGCCGGCAATCTCCATCCCATGCTCCTCCCAGGAGCCGAACGTCCGCACAATGTCCCGGTTCCAGCTCTCATCATCCACCAGCAGCACTTTAATCATGGAGTCATTCCTTTCGGTTATAAAATGAGCATAAAAATCTAATAATTCGGGTTCTGCCGTGTCTGCGCGGAATGTTTGGACTTCCGGCCGCTGTTGTCTGCAGATTTCTTGAATTCATACCGTTTTTAACGGTTGAAATCCGCAGACAAAGGCGGTCGCTGCCGCTCCTCCAGTTCCAAACTTCCACTCCGACACTTTCGCCTGTATTTATTTGAAATTCACAAACTCAATTTATATTTTGTTTGTTTTTATAATGGAATGGTCACGGTCACTGTAGTTCCCTGCCCCTCCCTGCTCTCCACCTGAATGCCGTAACTGCCGCCAAAATGCAGATGAATCCGCGAAGCGACATTGCTCAGCCCGATCCGCTCGCCATACGTCCACAGCTTTCCGCTGCGGCTGGTAAGCCTGCGCTGCAGCTCGGCAAGCTTGTCCGGCTCAAGACCCACGCCATTGTCACGGATAACAATGAGCGTGTCCTCACCGGTGCGGCTCACTTTGACCTCCAGCTCCCAAGGGCCTTCCTGGCGCTCCAGGCCATGAAAAAAAGCATTCTCCGTAATGGGCTGCAGGGTAAGCTTTGGAATTAAGCTGTTCAGCGCTCCTTCATCCACCTGGAGCCTGTAGTCCAGCCGGGCAGCGAAGCGCTGCTGCTGGATCTGCATGTAGTTGTTCAAATGGTTCAGCTCCGCCCGCAGCGGCGCCAGATCCTCCGGCTCACGGATGATATAACGGAACATATCGCTTAACGAGCGCAGCACTCCGTAGCTTTCCGCCGGACTGTTCTTGAACAGCATGCTGCCAATCATCTGCAGCGTATTCTGCAGGAAATGCGGGTTGATCTGCGCCTGCAGCGCCTTAAGCTCGCTGCTCTTTTTCTCCAGGCTGATTATATATTCCGTGCGGATATGCTCACGGATGCGATGCGACATTTGATCCAGCTTCGTCTCCAGCAAGCCGATCTCATCCACACGGTTGCTAAGACGAACCTCCCGCTCCTTCATCATGCCGAAGCCCTGAACGTAACGGGCAAGATTGACGATTGGCGTAGCCAGCCGCCAGGCAAGAACAACGGCAACCAGGACTGCCACGCCTATGGAGACAGCGCCTACGATCAAACCGAAGTTCATTGTCGCCATTGCACTCTGGTTAATAAAGCTGTCAGGGATTACTGTTACCAGCTTCAGGCCCACGGGATCAATGGTATTGTAGAACACATATTCATGGTCGCTGCGAAAATATCCCTGGCTCTCGCCGGTGTCTGCGATACGGGACAAGGTTCCGGAAGCCGGGGCGCTGCCCCAGGGCTGGTACAGCACCTTGCCGTCAGCCCCGGCGATAAATACCGTATGCTCGTTTCCCCGCCCCAGCAGGTCCAGTGTCTGGTCGAGCACCCCCCAGCGGATCTGTAGTGAAATGCCGCCCAGCTTCTCCTGATTCTCAAAACGGTTAATGCTGCGGATGAGCTGGAACTTGGTCCCATCACTGCTGTCCGTAGTGATCATGAAGTCCTTGTCCCGGTCGAACAGCTGCTTATAGGGAGCCGGAACAACTGCCGGTGACTGGATATCATTCCTTGAGGCATTGACAGTGAACAGCTTGTTGTATTCCTTCAAATACATCTCCACCCCGACCACATGATTCCCGGCTGAGTAGAACAGATTCGTCAAGGTATCAATAATATTCCGCTGTGCAGTGAACTGGCTGGACAGATTCGGCTCTTCGGCGCTTGCCAGATAATCGCTTAAATGCGGACTGATCATCACTGTGTAGATCAGATTGTTAAGCTGGGTGAACTGGTCGCCCAAATAAACGCCTGTCCATTTCATATTGGAAAGATTCGTATTAATGACTTCGGTCTCCATGGAGCGGCGGCTGTTCTCGGCGGCAAGCCCCGTTATGGCTACAATGGGCAGGGTGGCCAGAAGAATCATCGTCAGAATGAGCTTATTGCGGATACTGCGCCGGAAAGGACCGGACAGCTTCATCATCCATTTGGCAAACATAACACGCCCCAGCCTCCTTGTTTCTCACGCCGTAGTTTACCCAAGGCAGAGCAGATTAATATAGACAGAAGCGGTCTCCTCTTCCTTTAGAAGAAACCGCTTCCTTTCTCAAAGTATAGAGGGACAGCTTGCAGCTTGCAGCAAATTTGCAGTAAAAAACTAACGCCCGGTAAACCGGATGTTAGTTCTAAGAGAAAACTGCCTATTCACTAAGCACAAGGGTGTGAAAAGATTCCGCTTCAAGCTGAAGAGAATACTGTGCTGATCCGCTGTCTAAATGCAGCATCCGCGCTTCTTTGTAGGGATTGGCAATAACGAGCACCCTTTCGCTCTCCGGCGTGCGGAACGCGATGGCATGTCCGCTCCATGGTCCTTTAAGCCCTGCTCTTACCGAAGCCGGAGAAGCGAAGCGGGAGAAATGCTTCATTACATAGTACTCCGGATTGTTAATGGCTTGTCCCGATACGGGGTCGATGGTCAGCATGGAGTTCTGCTCCCAGCCCCAGGTGCTGCGCCCTTTCGGCTCAAGTGCCATATTCCAGTAAATATAGGCATTTACACCGTTCATGAAATAATGCTGATACAGGCCAAAAATATACTTGGCGTAGAACCAGGTGTTCTCGCCGTCGCCGCATTCATTTTCGGTCTGCATGTACCGCAGTTCGGGGTAGCTCTGGACCGTCCGCTGGATCGCATGCTTGCCGGCCCATTGATAGCCAACGCCCTTGACGTACTTGTAGGCCTCGGGATCACCCAGCACCACTCCGGCAAAAGCATCGTGATCGCTCGATTTCTTCTTCAGCCATTCATCCCACGGCTCCGGGGCGTTGATGGTGCCCAGCCAGATTTCCGTATCCAGCCCATGCTGCCTGAACGCCGGTCCGAGATAATCGCGGATAAAAATCTTCAGCTGCTCCCCGGTCCAGACACAGGACGGGAATTTCTGATCGGCAACCACTTCGTTCTGTACATGCACCTGGTGAATGGTGATCCCCTCGGCCCGGTACGCCTCAACGAACTTCACGAAGTAAAGCGCGTAAGCGGCCAGAATCTCCGGCTCCCAGCGGAGCGTACCGTAATTATAAGCCTTGGGGAATTTCATCCACGTCGGCGGACTCCAGGGCGAAGCAAATAATTTAAGCTCCGGGTTCAGCGCCAGAGCTTCCTTAATATAAGGAATCAACAGCTTCCGGTCACGTTCTATAGAGAAATGCTCCATGGCATAATCGCCATCCGTTTCATTCAAGCTATACCAGTCCAGCGCATAATCACTGGCCCCGATCGGCAGCCGGCAAATGCTGAAGCGCTGTTCTCCCTCGGGATGGAACAAATTATGCATCACTTTGGCCCGTTCCTCATCCGTGAGATGGCCCAGCGCGACATAACCCAGTTCATTGAAGCAGCCGCCAAAACCCTCCAGCGTTTGATAGGTGTCGCCTGTAAACGTCAGGTTTGCCGCCGCAGTGTTCTCTGCTCCAGGAGCTTGCGTCTCCGGCACGTCACGTTCAGTCCAGGGCGCCAGCTCCGTACTGGAGAACCATTTAAGCTTTAGTGTAGACATCGTGTGAAACCTCCATTGCATTTTTATATAATTTTATTGCCCATATTGCCCAATCAATTGAAATGGAAATAGATTCTGAATGGTTGCGCTTTCATTATAACTTGAGATTGAGCGCAGGTGAATTGGACAATCTGGCTATCCGGGATTGGACTATTTTAATCTTATGTATCGGCTATGCCGGCAAATGAAATGGCCGAAATCATCTTTAATATGGCACAAAAACACCGCCCATAGTCTCACTAAGGCGGTGTTTTTGTAATATGATAGCTTCATATTTTATCTTAGCTCTTCATTCACATGACATCCCAGTTCTTCAAATATCCGGCGTGCAGCGTCATCTACGGGTAAAAAGACTTGCACTTTGGGAGTCATCAAATTCCCCGTAGTAATCGAAACCTGCTTATACTGAATGGGGATGAACTCGCCGTTACTCTCACTTCTGGTTAATAGGGTCTGCGTCAACTCCCCATTGTCTATATCCCCGGTGACCAAGGCGTCCTCTAGCCATTGCTCTTCAGCAAGATAATGTTCAAATCGGTTTAAGACCCTTTGATACCAATCGTCATAGCGGGAAAGTATATGATTGTTCTTAAACAGCCTAATTCCTTGGACAGCATGAGTTTTCCACATCTCAAAGGATGAGCGGTCAAACGTAGAACGGAGGTATACAGGCAGATCCGGATTAAAATGCAAGTCGATCCGATTCATCAGATGATCGTAAGCATGGCTCTCAGGAAAACCAAACAAGCGGCGAAAAGACTCATTATATCCCTTAATATCTTCTGTATGTGTAACAATCATCGCAGGATAAGGCAGCACATTCATCGTATGCTGCGCCTGTCCGATTGCCTGCTCTAATGCGTTCCCGGATATTTCTGTCTGGATCGGCAGATATCCGGCTGCCAGCAACAAATCGTTGCGCCCGTCAGAGCTAAGTTCCAAATAATCGGCAATGGTGAGAATACGATTGCGATCCGGTATACGAAGAGAGCGGCCAACTAGCAAATTCTTATATGTTGCACAGGCCTCATCGTTCAACTCCTGTTGAGTAAATCGCTTCCAAGGCATGTATTTCCCCAGAGATATCTCCCGTTGGCGGGCAATGCGGAATTGTTCAATCATGTATAAAAGCTGCTGTAGTCTCGTATTTTTTGTATGCACATCTATCCCCTCCTACTTATATCAAGGTGTAGTTCTACACTTGGTTTGAAAATCTCCTATGAGTATACTCTTGAATGAAAACTAAGATCAAGATAAGCAGAGCCTATCAAGGTAGCCAGAACAAAGGAGAGATTGATAAATGATACGTGCGATAGTTAGTGATCCAAATTCCCCGTCTAATTTAACCATTCAAGAGGTAGCCCCCCCTCAGGCACAGCCTTGGGAATCTATTGTAGAGGTGCATGCTATTTCTCTGAACCGCGGGGAAATAAAAGATGCCGTCAACCAAAGGACTTCTTCCCGGCTTGGCTGGGATTTTGCCGGAGTGGTAGCAAAATCAGCTGAGATGGGGAATGGTCCCAAAGCAGGAGCACGTGTGGTTGGTTTATTACCCATGGGTGCCTGGGGCGAACGGATTGCCGTCCCTTCCTCTGCTCTTGCTGAAATTCCTGACAACGTTAGGTTTGCTGAAGCCGCTACTCTGCCAGTTGCTGGTTTGACAGCACTGAATGCACTGCGAAAAGGAGGTCTGTTGCTTGGCAAGCGCGTGCTCATCACAGGATCGACGGGAGGCGTTGGCTTGTTTGCTCATCAGCTGGCCAAATTATCCGGAGCCTTCAATGTCGGAATAGCCAGTACAGAAGAAAAAGCTGAACTCGTGCTGGAAGCCGGAGCAAATGAAGTCCTTGTTGGTGCTTCAGTTCCTTCACATGTGAGCCAGTTCGGACCCTATGACTTAATTATTGACTCAGTAGGCGGCGATACACTGGCTGCTTTGGTACAGCTGCTTGCCGTACAAGGTTCCTGCATAGCAGTGGGATTTTCCTCATCACCTTCGTCAACACTTGATATGAGTAATTTCATAACCAACGGTGGACGAACGCTGTACGGATTTTTTCTCGGTGAGGAGCTCACACGTCACCCGGCTGCATCCGATCTGGCTATTCTGACCAACCTGGTCTCAACCGGTTGTTTGAAACCGAAAATCGCTGTCGAAGCACCATGGACAGAAATTAGCAGCGTTGCCCAACAACTCTTGGACAGGAACATTTCCGGCAAGGCCGTGCTTCACCTTAAATAAGTATAACTCCCCATTTCTCACTTTACCCAACCATTTCATTCAAATAAGCAGAACTATTCGCTCAAATTTGCATGGCACAGAATAGTCGCTTTTGCGTATTAATAGTGTTATTTTATTAAAAACCAAAAAACTATTAATAGTAAGGATGGGATGGTAAAGAAATGGCACCTTTCGTCATTAATCAAGAGATACTAACCAGCGGGGCGTTCTCCCCGTTTTACCTAGCCGTAGGCGATTTCCAAGCTACGGCTATTTACAGTGATCCCGATATACAGAATGAACTGGTAAAGGACCTGCGCAGCAATACAGACATCCCGGTTTTTGATCATCAGGATGGATTGTATATGCGTCTTACGGTTGAAAACAATATTGCCTTTTTCCACAAATGGTTCGGGTGCAAGGAGCCGCTATCTGAAATTCTTGTCCGGTTTGAACTGCAGCACGATGCGAAGAAACCGCTGCACAAGTGTTCGGAATCCGAAATCCGGCGGGTCTGCTTTGCCAAATATTATATGAGCGGCGTTCCATCAGCGGTGTTCTGCGAGCCCATCCATGGCGCCGATATTAAGACCATCCATACCTTTGTCCGAATGCTTCAAACCATGAAAGAGCAGCCGGCAGCCGTGCTCATTTTAGTATCCAACCTGGAACACGCGCTGTTAGTTGGGGACGTTGTATACAAGCTTCAGCCAAGCGGCATCAAGCCCGTTGAAACAGAAGAGGACGCCGCAATGCCTGAGCCGGAAAGCGCAGCTGCGCCGGCGTTTGCAAAGCTGTTCAAGATTTCAGCAAAAGTGGACGAAAAGATGATTTTGTTCGACCCGCCTGAAATTGATTACATCGAAAGCCAGGATGGCAAGGCGATGATCGTCATTAACAACGAGAAATATGCGATGGATGCCACCATGCTGGAGACTGAGAAGAAATTGGAGGCTTACGGATTTTATCGCTGCCACCGTTCCTACATCGTGAATCTGCAGAAGGTACGCGAGATTATAACCTGGTCAAAAAATGCCTATTCGCTCCGGATCGATAACAAGATTCAATCAACCATTCCGCTATCACGAACCAAAATTCAGGATATTCAGGAGAAATTCAACCTGGAATAGGTACCGTTCACCCTCCAGATCGTACATTACGATGCAAAAAGCCGGTATTTTGCGGCTCCTTTCGATAAGATGAGAGCAGTTAACCAAAAGGGAGGCTTACAGATTGGAGCATGCAATTGAAGCAGTAGGAATGCGGAAAGCATTCGGCGACAAGACCGTGATTAAAAATCTCAGTTTTAAAGTAAAGCAAGGTGAAATTTTCGGATTCCTTGGGCCAAGTGGATCAGGTAAAACAACGACGATCAAAATGTTGACCGGAGAACTGGCACCGACTGACGGTAACCTGGAAGTGCTCGGTATGGAGCCAGCCAAGTTTGGAACGGCGGATTTCAAATCTGAAATCGGGATATTATCGGATAACAGCTCGTTATATGAGCGTCTCACCGTGTACGATAACCTGAAACTATTTGGCAAATTATACGGTGCACCACTGAACCGGATCGAGGTGATCCTGCGCGAGGTTCAATTACAGGATGAACTTGCGAAAACCGTTTCAAAGCTGTCAAGAGGGATGAAACAACGCGTACTGCTGGCCAAAGCGCTTATTCATAAACCCAAGCTGTTATTTCTGGATGAGCCGACATCCGCGCTAGACCCCGGAAACATGGCGCACATTCACCGTGGACTGAAGAAACTGAATGAAGCGGGAACAACGATCTTCCTGACAACCCACAATATGGAGGAAGCGACGGCATTATGCGACCGGGTGGCCTTTCTACATCACGGAGAGCTTCAGGATTTAGACAATCCTGCCGCACTCCGCTACAAATACTCAACCCATGCCTTTCATATCGAAACGTTTGCCGGTCAAAGACTGGTCATTGAAAACGAGCCGGAGAAAGCTGATCAAGTCAGCGACCTGATTGCAAGGGGACAAGTGAAAGCGATGCATACAGATAACCCGACACTGGGTCAAATCTTCTTAAAAGTAACTGGAAATGAGCTGGAATAATGAACATTCGACGAATAAGTGCCATTTTTGAAAAAGATATCAAAGATCTGATGAAAAACCCAGAGTTGTTAATTATGTTGACGGCTCCAATCCTGCTCTCTTTTATTTTGAACCGGTCTATTCATGGGAAAATTACGATTGCCTTACTCTATATGATAATCGGGGGGATTTTTACCTTGGTTACGGCAGGCACCATTATGACTATGATGGCAGAGGAAAAGGAGAAGAAGACATTGCGTGGGCTGATTCAGTCTCCTGCTTCGCTTCTGGATATTATTGTTGGGAAGAGTCTGGTCACCGTAATAGGGACTTTGATTACCCTTACGGTGTCGCTGCTCCTCGTGGGGATTGAGCCGGTAATGAACTTCAGGGCTATCCTTGGACTAATTTTGCTGCTCTTGTTCTTTTTGTTGATTGGCATCAGCATTGGGTTATTCACAAATTCGCTTGCTTCCGTATCCGTTTATTTGATCCCGATGACTTTTCTGTTCGGTTTCACACCGCAGATTAGCACTTTGGGCGCTCTTGATAAAGGCAGCATAGCCGTTACCATCATCGATAAGTTTCCGATTGTGCAGGCGATGGCCATCCATAAAACCAGTTCGTGGCTGCCACTCGGAATCATGGCCATTTGGGTCATTGGCGCTGCAATCATTACGTATGTTTGTTTTCGAAAGGCTATGACGGACAACTAACTTCAATTTAAACTGGAGGTTTTTAGCATGAGTAAACTGAGTAGCCCTTCCACGTCCACTATCCCCCAAGCCCGGCCTGGCTGGCCTGAGATCCTAACTGCACTGTTCCTCTATCTGATCGGCATTGTTATACTCGGTCTTTGGATGTCGCAAATCACTGATGAGCAAGCCAGCTTGCGAATTAACATCGGGGGTGTAGGCAATGGTCTCGTTGGCCTCGCCGCCTTGTTCGCAGCCTACGCCCTGCGGGTTCGCAATCTGCGCGCTTTTGGTTTCCGGGTGCCCGAACGGAAATGGCTGCTTGTAGGAGCCGCCCTCGGTGTTGCCGCGTTCGGCGGATGCTTCATTATAGAAGGGGTGTATTTTCACTTCATCACCGAGCCGAACAACCAGGCAGACTTTCAGACGGCGGCGCAAGGCGGCGCGCTCTCACTCTTCATTCTGATTATCAGTGGCGCCATCCTCACACCGCTCGGCGAAGAGTTTGTATTCCGTGGCGTTATTGCCAATGCGCTGAACCGTTACGGAGCATGGGCCGGCGTGGTCGGCAGCGCTGCGATCTTCGGTCTCGTTCATGGATTCAACGTCATCCTGTTCGACGCATTCATGGTCGGCATCCTGACAGGCATACTGTTCCGTAAGACGGGCTCCATCTGGCCCGGGGTCATGGTGCATATCGTGTATAATGGCCTCAATCTTCTCTACTATTCTACGCTATAGATCTAATTCCATGTGATATTGTAGCAGAGACACACAGCCCGGTCAGCTGCGCGCGGCCGGGCAGTCCATGCCTCTTTTCCTGACAATTGGGAAAGTACCGTTGCAATGTCTACACTCGTTTTTTAAAATTCAAAAGGAATCAGTTACCTGGAGATCGACTCCTTATGAATCCTACGGCAACTCTTTAAGTGGAAAAAGGGAGACTAATTTGCCGGAGTACCCTATCCTCGGGCAGATGAAGTGGAAAAAGGAACACTAATTCAGCCCATTTCGCCATTATTCAGGAAAAGTGGGCCAATTAAGTTTACTTTTTCCACTTCAATCTCAGGATTTCTTAATTTCCGGAAAAATAAGTTCCCTTTTTCCAACTAGCACCTGCGAAGAAGCCGGTAAAGACGGATCGTCCTATTCCTTCGCGATCGATCCGCAGCCGTTACGGACAGGAGAGCCGTTATGGATAGAAGATTCGGCTATTCCACAGGACTACGGACTCAGATGCCCTTATTTCTCCCTTTCCCCTTTATTCCAGGCTCCATCGAACGTTATAACGGCTCCTGAGTCCGTAACTGTAGATAAAGTTAGATTTTTGGCAAAATAAGGGCTCCTCTGTCCGCATCAGTCCGCGGATGGAGCCCTATCCTCCTGCATCGCGTATATTCCTGTGAGGCTTCCAAGATATCCACATTTTTCACACTGTATTAACTTTATGGCGCTCAGCATATAAAGTCTTATATTTAAACAAAGGGAGTGCCCGCAGCCATTACATGGCTTGGGACACCCCCCTGTTTGCTGCCTGGAATTTGAACCCCTCCGGCCCAAGGTTGCGCAGCTTAAGCTTTATCTATCCAACGGTCATAGGCAGCCAAGATATGCTCTGCGCTAAGCAGCTCAGTAGCCGTCACCAGATAATCTGCCTGACGGAGCGTTTGAGCTGAACCGATGCCCACGGCGAACATCCCCGCCCGTTTGATCGCCTCAACGCCAGCGGCAGCATCCTCTACCCCGATGCAGGACTCATAGGGAACCTTAAGATAATCTGCGGCATTCGTAAAAGTCTCCGGGTCCGGCTTGCCGCGCTGGATGCGGCCGGCATCGACCACATAATCAAATGCGCTGTCCAGCCCCAGGCGCTCCAGCACGAACGGGGCATTCCGGCTCGCCGAACCGACCGCCAGCTTCAGACCCGCTGCCCGCAGCGCCTGGAGCAGTGCAGCGATGCCAGGCAAAATGTCGTTTGGCGTGACAGAGGCGATCAGCGCAGTATAATGCGCATTTTTTTGGGCGGCCAAATGTTCCATTTCCTCTGCTGTCAGCACCGGAGGAACAGGCGCCGCCGCCAGAATCCGCTCCAGCGACTGCAGGCGGCTGACTCCCTTCAGCTGCTCATTCAGCGCTTTGTCCACTTCTATTCCCAGCTCCGCGCCGAGCTGCTTCCACGCCAGGTAGTGGAACTCCGCAGTATCTGTGAGAACGCCGTCCAGATCAAAGATGACCGCTTGGGGAAAAGTGCTCAAGAGGAAACCACTCCTTGCCGCAGCCATTTCACACTAAGGTTAAACCACTCGGAGAGATGCAAATGCTGTACCTGCTCCGGCGGTTTGACCGTTTCATCGCCAAGCGACATGCCATGCGGCCCTTTTTCGAACATATGCAGTTCACAAGGCACATTATGGCGGAACAGCGCCTCCGCCAGACCGAATAAATCCGTCGGCAGGATCACCGAATCTTCATAAGTGCCCCAAATAAACGTACGGGGCAGCTCTGAATGAATTTTATGCAGCAAATTTAACGAAGCCTTCTCCTCGTCCGTCAAATTCTCTTTGCCCATCAGGATCTCGCGGATGTTCGGTCCTCTCATATCGGGCATCAGTCCCTTTTCCATCAGTTCAATGACAAAGTCGGGAGTTTTCTCCGAACGCGGCTCCAGGGTAACCGCCGGATAGCCAAGCAGCAGCTGATTAGGCTTGATCTGGTCAGCGCTTAAGCCTGTATTGCCGGTAAGCAGGGGCTGATTATAATAAATCCCGAGGCTCAGCGCCAGATTGCCGCCTGCGGAAAAGCCGATGACTGAAATATTGTCCTTGTCCACAAGCCATTCTTCCGCGCGTTCCCGAATGACGGCCATGGCATATGCCAGCTCAAGCAGAGCGGCGGGGAACGGATTGTCGATTTTTACAGAATAGGTCAGGACAAAGGCGTGGTATCCCATTCGGGCATAAGCCAGCGCCACTGGTTCTCCTTCATTTTGCGAAATAACTGTATAACCGCCTCCAGGGCAGATCAGAACAGCCGGACGGACTATGTTTTTCCGGTCGAATTCCCCGTCGTCCTGGATATAAGTGGTAAGTGTGGCCGCTGAGTTCTCCAACAGCCGTATGGTTTGATGAATCACGGGTATGCCCCTTTCTATAATCTTGTATCCCATTTGCCGCAAAACGGATCAATAGGGCTCTTGCCTGTAAACTGTGATCTCCCCATCAATTTGGCAAGCAGCTGCGGCAGCGTATAATCGTTCACTCCATAAGTATTAATGTAGGTTTTGACCCTTGGCACATCAAGAAGATGATACGGGTTCTCTGTAGAAATAAACAGCGTCGGAATGGAGTGGATATAATTCGGAACATTGAGTCCCATCGGGTTAAGCCATTCGATCCGGACAGTTGTCTGGTTGGACTTGGTTGCCAGATTGCATAAATAGAGGATCAGATCATAGCTTTCCTTCATTTCTGTAAAAGAGCTCTGCAAGCCCTCATAGACGCCCGCAGGCTCAAAGCGTGTTACCTTGAACCCCTCATTTTCCAGCAGGGGGATAAAGGCCGCTGCCAGGCCGTTCGTCTTGCTGTAGCCCAGTGCATTAGCCTCGCTTTCGATATCATAGAGCAGCACACGCGGATAACGTCCGGGGGATAACGGAAGCACGCCTGCTTCCTCTTTGACAAGCGTTATGGACTGGTCGGCCACAGCTCTGGCAATCTCCAGATGACTGTCCTGTCTCAGCACCGCGGAGGACTCGGCAAGCACCGGAACATTCTCCCGCTCATGGAGCTTGAGAGAAGCCTTCAGCCCCAGGATGCGCAGGACAGCATCGTCCAGTCTACCGGGAGACAGCCAGCCGGCTTCCAGGCCTTCCTTCATGAATCTTACATCCTCTTCCAGATTTTTAGTGAACAGAAACATATCGCAGCCGTTCTCAATCGCCCGGGGGACCAGTTCATTTCTCGGCAGCGGGATGTTCATTCCTGCCATCGTGGTCGCGTCGGTAATAATCAGCCCGTTGAAGCCGAGGCGTTCCCGTAACAGACCGTCCAGCAGCTCGCTTGCCAGGGATGCCGGCAGGATCTCCTCATCCCGGAGGGATGGATTCAGCAGCTTGGAATATTCAGGGAGGGCGATATGGCCCACCATTACCGTCTTGGCTCCTTCTTCAATCAGATGGCGGTACACCATGCCATAGGTATCGTCCCACGCTTCAGGCGTCAGGGAATTCACGGAGGTCACAAGATGCTGATCCCGCTCATCCACGCCATCCCCGGGAAAATGCTTGACCGAAGCGGCCATTCCTTGTTCCTGGCAGCCCTTCACATAGGCGGCTCCCATCTCCATGACCACCTGGGGGCTGCTACCGAAAGTCCGGGTATTCGTGATCGGATTGCGGAAATTATAGTCAATGTCGACTACGGGCGCAAAGGCGTAATTGGCTCCAACGCTGCCGCCTTCAACGGCGCATATTTTGCCTAATTGGTAGGCCAGGTCACTGCTCCCGGTTGCGGCAATCGCCATATTCGAACCGATTTTGGTACCGTCTCTGGTAATTCCCTGTCCGCCAGCCTCCAGATTGGCGGCAATCAGCAGCGGAATCCGCGCCGATCTCTGCAGGGTGGCTACAGTAGCGACAACTTCTTCTTTCGCCATCGAGCGGCACATCAATCCGCCGATCCCGATCTCTTGAGCGATATGCTTCAGAAAGGGCTCATCCTGCTTATAGCCGACCATGAAGAACAGCTGTCCGATCTTTTCCTGCACCGTCATTTGCCCGAAGGCGGCTCGTACCCATTTCACATCCTCTTCACTCAAGTAGAACGGCTTCTCTCTCAACCGGTTAATATCCACTTCTCCCACTCCTATCCTTGCTGCGGTTGCCTTACTGAGGCTCTAAGCCTCAGTACGTGCACCGAATCTTTTGAAAAATGCGCGTATCTTCTCCTGATTGGAGGTGTAGCCCATAAAAGCCACGATGAACACGCCCAGGTTGACGGTCTGCATCGAGCTGTCGATCCCCAGGATGACCATGCCGTAGGATAAAGCGTTCATTCCCAGGGCACCGGCGAAAATGCCGAGCGGGATATTCGAGAAACGCGCCAAATAAAGTCCTACCAGCACCGGGCCCATCGAAGAAAACATCAGCGAGGTAGAGCTCAGGTTATTGGCGGGAGACACCAATACTGTAGAAGCATTGATGACAGCGGCCACCCCGAGCAACACACCGACGGTCAGATAAGTAATCATGATATTCTTTTTCTCTTTCACACCCATGTTGACGGCCAGACGCGGATTCGCTGCAAGGGAACGCGTATCGAACCCGAATTTGGTCCGGCCGAGCAGGAAGTAGAACAGCACCATAATGACCGCCAGCACCATATAAATCCACGGCGACCGGGCAAATACCGTCAGCTCCGGATGCATGTACAGCTGAGTCCCGGACCCGCCGTATACGACGCCCGACAGCGCTTCGTACACCATGACTACACCAAGTGAAACAATGATGGTCGGAACTCTGATTGCGAGATACAGAACACCTTCCAGCAGACTGAGCACTACCGCAATTCCTGCCGTTATAAACAGCAGCGTCAACGGTCCCGCATTCAGATCAATAGCCAGATTGCTGCCGATGATGCCGGACAGGATGATGATGATCCCCGGCGCAAAATCCCACCGCGCTCCCGACAGGGGCAAGGCGATGGCATAGGCAATAATCGTGGAAAGCACACTGCTTCTGATGATTCGGTCAAAGGCCCCCGGTGTTGCATAACCCGACCGGTCCATCATGACAGTGACCAGCAAAATAATGGCATATACCAATACAGGGAACAAAAAAGTTCTCAGCAAACCCCAAGCTCCCTTGATCAAAAGCTTCTTCATGCGCTCACTCCGTTACATTGGGGCAGGCAAGCCCATTCCCCGGTTCTATTCATTTCTGGCTGCTTGAATTTCGGACAAGGTGCGGCTGGTTAACTTCTGCAGCGATTCCCAGGTCGCGGATTCGTTGTAGCTCAGCATAACTTCCTTCAATTCGTCAGCGGTAACCGAACCTTCCGATTTGTCACCCGGAATCACATATTTGTTGAAACTTTCGGCCTCCTCTACAGAGCTCAGCGTTACATAATTGACCTTTCCGTTAAGCTGCCAGTCCGAATAAGTTTTTCCGTTGATCCGGTCGTATAGCTGGGCAAAGGCGTTGGCCAAAATTTGTGTGTAGTTGTTCGTTCCGGCCATCAAGATGTTGCCATTCTGAAGACCTGCTGTTGTAGAATTGTTGTATCCCAGCGCAAGCAACCGGATTCCGGGAGTAGAGCTGTTAAGAATTGCCGGATAGACAAAATCCATGCCTGAACCCAGACCAAAGATCGTATCTACCTCCGGATGCTCGGAGATGATTTTGGTTACCGCATCACTTGCATTCTCAGGTGCAAAAGAATGATATTCCGTCGGATAAATGACAGCCTCATGCTTCACATCCAGCTCTTTCATCTTCTCGGTCAAGCCGGAAATGATTGCCGGTGCGTCCCGGAAGGCAAACTCGGGGAACGAGGTAACGCCGATATTTCTGGCACCTGCACTGTAAGCCTTCTCTGCGTAGCGGGCTCCAAGATCCGCCGGATTATCCCCGAATTGCTTGATTCCCCCGACCAGGTAGTCGCTTTTTACACTTCCGTCCACATCGCCAAGCATGACCATATAATATACACCGGCTTCTTCTGCCAGGCTTACGCTTTGTTCGAGCGCAGTGTCATAACCGCTGATGATGCCGTCCACCCCGGAGGCAAGCAGATTTTCCAGACCTTTGATATGGTCCTCCTCACTTGAGCCGACAGTTGCATAGTTAAATTTCACATTAAAATTATTTTCCAGGTAGGACCCGTAAGATTTGATCTCCTGGCCCTGGATATCCGTATAATTGTAGAGCATGACCCCAATGTTGACCGTGTCCTTCTCTTTGCCGCCTGCCTTATTGGCCTTGTCCCCGCAGCCGGTCAGAACGATCCCGATCAGCAGCATCAGCACACTCAGAGTAGCAGCCAGTTTTCTTTTTCTCATAGTCTATCCCTCTTTTATTATGAATTTTTAAACATTAACGGGGCATAACCTCTGAAGATGGCCGCTTAAGCAGCAGGAACACTACCAGCAGGAACACGATCCCCTTGACCAAAGAGACCACTTCCGTAGCCACCCCCACCATGACCAACCCGTTATTAAGCAAAATGTAAGTAATGCTGCCAACAATCGCCGAGCTCATCTTCGCCTTGCTGCCGCCATTCAGGGACAATCCGCCCAAAATAAGAGCTACAATGACATCCATCTCCATACCTGATCCCGTGTTCTCGCTGATCACCGTCGAGCGGGCCAAGGATAAAATGGAAGCGAAGCCTACCAGCACGCCCGCCAAGGCATAGCCGGTGATCTTGGCTTTTTTCACCTGCACTCCGCTTTGCATCGCCGCCAGGGGGTTATCTCCAACCGCCCGGTTATGCTTGCCAATCTTCGTGTAATGAAATAACACAATCCCGATCAGTCCGACTGCCGTAAGAAAAATCAGAAGAAACGGAATGTTTCTGCCCAGCAGCTTCAGCTGTTCCGCATCCATGACACCAAGCTTCTCAGTGGTCGTGGATACGTTATAGGTCACGAGCCCTCTTGCAATAAACATAATCGACAGAGAGGAAATGACCGACATCAGTCCAAACTGTATGGCAATCAAAACATTCAGCAAATAACAAATGACAGAGACGGCAACGGCAGCCAGGATACCGACTGCAAGCGGAGCACCGGCATTCAGCGTATATACGGCCGTCATAGAGCTCAGCGCCATAACAGCGCCTACTGAAATATCCATCCCGCCATGGGAAAATATAAAGACCATGCCCACTGAAATCGTGAACAGAACGGCGAGCTGCTTGATAATCGTCCGGAGATTGAAGCCGGACAGCAGATCCCCGCCGGTCAGGATAGCAAAGACCACGATAACAAGCGCCAAGCCTGCATATTGAATGAGGGTATTTTTATTATTTTTCAGAAAGCCGGCAATGCCGGGGGATTCTCCCATGCTGCTGCGCTTTCCTTTTGTAGCCGTATTGCCCTGTTCCATTAAGTCTCCCGCCTTTACGCTAAATCATATGCTCAATCAGCATAGCCTCACTGAGATTCTCCGAACGGGCGAATTCCTTGCGGATTCTGCCGTCCTTCATCATCAGAATCCGGTCGCTCATGCCGATCAGCTCCGGCAGTTCCTCGGAAATCATCAGTATGGAATACCCCTCCTGCTTGAGTGAATAGAGCAGCTGGTACATGGTGGTTTTCACCCCAACGTCCACCCCCCGGGTAGGGCTGTCCAAGATCAGAATTTTGGAGTGGTTCCCAATCCATTTTCCGAAGGACACCTTCTGTTTGTTCCCTCCCGACAATTCCCCGACCTTCTGGTTCATGCCGCTGGCTTTGATCTGCAGTTCCTCCATCTGTTCCGCAGCGAACCTTTTTTCTCTGCCGGGCAGGATCAAGCCGAACCGGGAAAGCTGGTCCAGCGCAGACAGCACCAGGTTGTCCTTGATGGAGGCTTCCATGATTAACGTTTCCTTGTCTCTGTCTTTGGAAACATAACCGATTCTGCTGGCCATTGCCGTTTTGATGCTGTTCAGTTTACGCGGAATTGCCGGAGCGCCGTCCTCCCGCTCCTCATAGACAATGACCTCCCCCTGCACAGGCTTCAGTCCTCCATACATTAATTTGCCCAGCTCGTGCATTCCGCTTCCCGACAGCCCGCCGATCCCCAGAATCTCCCCTTTATGCAGCTCCAGATCAATGTCCCGCAGGACGGAAACGCTGACATTATTGACCGAAATCAAGACCTGTTCACCGTAAGAACCGTCATAGTCGGTCCGGTAATAATTCCCTTCAATGACCCTGCCTACCATCGATTGTTTGATATGATTTTCATTAAAATCCTGCTTCTCAATCGTTGTAATGAGATTGCCGTCCCGCATTACCGTGAGCACATCGCAGACTTCCATCAGTTCGGGAAGATCGTGGGAAATAAACAATACGGCCTTATTCTGGTCTCTAAGCCTGCGCATGATTTGATGGATCAGAACTCTGCCTTCATGCGATAAAGCGGTTGTGGTCTCATCGACAATGAACAATGTGGGATCATAATATAAGGCTCTGGCGATTTCGATCAGTTTCCGTTGTTCAAACCCAAGCGTATACATGGGTCTGGTCACATCCAGTTCATGCAGGTCAATCAGCTCCAGCGCACGCTTGGCCTCCTGGTTCATCCGCTTATGGTCAACGAATCCGCGCTTGACAAACCGCTTCTCCTCGCCGAGAAACATATTCTCTGCGATCGACAGCTCAGGAATGGTGCCTGTCTCCTGCACGATCATAGAAACTTTATGCTCTCTGGCATCAAGTGTGCTTTTGGGACGGTAGAGAGCGCCCGCAATCCGCATGTCTCCGCCCGTAGCAGGCAATAAGCCGCTCATCATCGCTGAGATGGTTGATTTCCCCGAGCCGTTCTCTCCGATGAGCCCCCGGATTTCACCGAGCCTGATATTCATGCTTACCTGATTAACAGCAGTTACATCATTAAATTTCTTGCTTATATTCCGGGTCTCCAGAAATACTTGCTTGTCCATATCCAACATTCCTTTTGCCATATGTTATCGCTTACCTCCCACTGCTATATCGTAACATTTGCCACAACCAATCTTAACTGTTCATGTTAACTAGATTAGGGCGGATTTTTAACCTATAATAAGTACAGCTACGCTATCTTCATTAAATTTTTAAGTATTAGATTAAATATTTGCATATAATAGCAGCATGAAAGATTAAATATTTGCCTATAAATAGATTGAACTTGTGATTTTTCTCTTTAGGGATTGGGCGTGACTCCAGTGAATGTTTGGACTTCCGGCCGCTGCCCATCTGCAGATTTCTTGATTTATACCGCTGTTCTCGGTGGAAATCCGCAGACAAAGGCGGACGCTATCGCTCCTACAGTTCCAAAATTCCCCTCCGCCACGCTCCCCTTTTTTTGTATATTTTTAAGTTCAATCCATATAGCAAAGGAGCACACCTATGGAATTTCGCCATGAAGTCATTAGTTTTCCCAAACAGCTCCCGATCAAATTCTTCCTCCACCGCATCGGCCAGGTCAACCGCCATTGGCATCAATCGCTGGAGCTCATTATCAATATCAAAGGCAGCGTACACATTACCGTCAGCAACCAGAGCTATGAGCTTGGAGCCGGTGATATTATTCTGATTAATTCCAATGAGGTTCATGAACTCCATGCAGAGGATGCCACCATGATCGCGCTGCAAATCAAACTGGAACTGCTGAAAGAAGTCTCGACGGATGTTCAAAAAATGTACTATGACTGCAATTCGGCCCGTTCCGGCCACCCCGACAGATTCAAACCTTTGAAACGGATCGTCGCCCAAATCCTGAAGTACAATATCCATCCCAACGAATATATCGATCTCAAAAATATTTCACTTGTGTACGAGCTGATTTATGAGCTAGGATCCAATTTCAGCACGGACGGCAAGGACATTAACAGCTACTCCCAGGAAAATCTGGACCGGCTCAGCCGGATTCTTGATTACGTCAACAGCAAATACAGCGACCCGATCTCCCTGCAAAATATGGCTAAAACCGAATATTTATCCGTGCCCTATCTGTCAAAATATTTCAAACGGAACATGGGGATGTCCTTCAGTGACTACTTGAAGGATATCCGGCTGCATCATGCGGTAAACGATCTGCTGAACGAGTCGTTGACGATAGACAAGGTTGCAGCACAAAACGGCTTCCCCAATGTCCGGTCATTTGTCGTGGCCTTTACCGAGAAATACGGAGAGCTCCCCAGTGTCTGGAGAAGGAAACATGCGGGGGAAATGTTGGGAAGCATCGAAGCGACCAAGGAAAAATCCGTGAATTACTACCAGGATGAGCCTCTCTCTTATTATGAGGATATTACGGCGTTCATCGAAAGCAATCTGGAATCGGCACCCGTTGACCTGCCGCAGCGGATCGGCAGCAGCAGAACTTCATTGATAAAAGTTCCTGCTGCCGGTTCCGGCCAAGGGCTTCGCCATCATTTTAAGAACTTTATTGGGGTAAGCCGGGCCAAGGAGGTGCTGCTGGCCGATGTGCAGCAGGCGCTGCGGATTGCCCAGGCGGAAATCGGGTTCAAGTATATTAAGATGCACAGCCTGCTGGATGATGACATGATGGTGTACAACGAGGACGCTGAGGGTAAGCCTGTCTATAATTTTCAGTTTATTGAGAGGGTGTTTGACTTTCTGCTCTCCATCCGGCTGAAGCCGCTGGTGCAGTTCTCCTTCATGCCAAAGAAGCTCGCGAGTAATCTGGAGAAGACCGTCTTTTACAATCACATCAATACCAGCCCGCCAAAGAGCATAGACAAATGGAACGGGCTGATCCGGGCGCTTACCCAGCATCTGATCCAGCGTTACGGCCTGGAGGAAGTAAGAAGCTGGCTGTTCTGTGTATGGAATGAGCCCAGTTCCTCCAATCTCTTGTTTGGATTCAGCCATGACGACATTTTTAATCAGCTGTACCAGAACACCTATACAACCGTAAAACAAATCGATTCTGCCATCCCCTTCGGGGGACCCGCCGCCTTCTCGACCTATAACAAAAATGAAGACTGGCTGTTCCAGTTCCTGAATTTCAGCAGAGAGCAAGGCTGTACGCCTGATTTCATCACGATCCACTACTACGATATCGACTTATGGAATTACAACGGTCAGGACAACCAGTTGAATCTCAGCCCGGTAAGCCATTCCTTCTCTGAATTTATTGACCGGCTCAAGCAGCGGCTGCATGAATCACGGTTCGAGTCCCTGCCGGTGTATCTGACAGAATGGAATTCGACAGTCTCCCATAAAGACCTGATGAGCGATACCTGCTTCAAATCAGCTTATATCATTAAAAATCTCACCGAGAACTATGACCGCCTCGATGCTTTCGGCTATTGGCTGCTGACCGATCTCCATGAGGAAAACCTGCTGCCGCAGCAGCTCTTCCACGGGGGTCTCGGCCTCTTTACCTATAACAATATCAAGAAACCGTCCTATCACGCCTTTTCCTTCCTTAACAAGCTGGGCAATGAGCGGATTGCGGGCGGCGACGGATATTTCATTACGAGATCAAGCACCGGCTTTCAGATTCTGCTGCACAATTATCATCATTATGATGAAGTCTACGCCAAAGGCGTTTCCATCAGCATTTCCTATCATGAGCGCTACTCCCATTTTCCGGCGAAATCGCGCAAGGAATTCAATTTCGAGCTGGCACCTGTCAGCGGCACGTATGACCTCGTAGAGCACCTGGTGAATCAGCAGTTCGGAAGCGCCTTTGACAACGAAAACAACATCGGGGGCGCGATGGAGCATTCAGCCGATGAAATCCATTATCTGCGGAGCATATCCGTGCCTAAACTCAGCAAATCGCGTGTACACGCGTCCGGTGCGCTGCCGATCCAGGCGATTCTGGAGCCTTTCGAGATCCGCCTGATCGAGATTATTGAGCGGATTGTTCCGTAGCAGTGGCAGCCGTTCCTGCCGATCCGGTGAGTTCCACAATGTGATTGCATTTTGTACAACAGATTGTTCCACTCACTCCGGTAAAAAAGAAATCTATTGTATTTCATGCAATTGAATTCCAGGAATTGAGGTCCTAAGGACCATTTTCCTGAAATCTGCTGCACAGAATACAATAGATTTTGTTTTTAAGCTTATTTCAGACCAATCTGCTGTAAAAAGTGCAACCGGTTGGTCAGGAGAAGCGGCACTCTAATGTTCCTTGATTATTGACAGAGTGTGCCTCGCTCAGTCTGCAATCAGGTCGGTGACCTCCCGTCTCATGCTCAGCGGCGTATCCTGTGCCGGCTGGCCCAAGCGGATCAGAAACTGGATCGTTTCGCCACCCGGAGCATACTCCTGATGAATCCGGGTATACGGCGCCTTCATCTCCGGATACTCCTCCAGCACCTGGCTCAGCGGCTGCATCACCAGTCCCTGCTCATGTCCGGCGAGAAGGAGCCGGCTGTAGAGCATGCCGGCTTTTACCTGGCTTGTGCGGCTGTTGTCCTTACTGAGAATCAGCGCATACGCCGGAGAATGTTCAGCTGCCGTCCGGGCCGCATCGACCGCGAGCTTCGTCGAAGCTTCCTCATTATTAAAGGATGGGACGATCGTTATCATGCCTTGCAGCAGATGCTTTTTCACGCCCGTGGTTCCTTGCCCTTCAAACGAAAAACCGGACCGGTATTTGTTCTTCTGGCTCTCATTCGAACGGAAAATATCTGCTGACTCATCGTTCATGCGCTTAAGTCCGGTTTCGATGTCTGTACCCTCCAGACTGTATTCTCCCAGCTTCTTGATGTCCTCCGGAGCATCCAGGAAGATTAACTTCAAAGCCCCATCCGCATTAGTCTGCTCCAGACGCTGGCGCTGCTCCGCAGTCAACGGGTCGGGCTTATAGGCCATCCGGTTGGTATCCGGCAAAAACATATAATCAAACAACGGATTGGCCGCAGGCTGCGCCTTAGACAGCGTTATTTCCGCTACAGGCTTCTGGTCCATACTCCCGCTAAGCTTCTGCTCATCATATTCCCCTTCCGGAAAAAGTCTGATCGCCGCCCGATAGCCCAGCTGTTCTCCCCCAACCCTCAAATATTCCAGAAAGGTGCCCTGGGAAACCATGGTTTGCCGGGCCACCGGATCGGATTCCAGCGCAAGGCGTGAACTGTCCGTATACAAAGAGAATTTAAGCGGGTTCTGCTTGTCGAGACGAATCTTCCAGGGCTGCAAATTGTGTCCGTTGGGAGCAAGCAAGCCATAGGCCGCCAGCTTCACTCTCGGATCTTTGAATTGGTCAACGTAATCACGTTTCCAGGGGTCCAGATACTTGGCTTTCTTAAATACGCCGCTTGCCGTGAATAACGCTCCGGCAAGCAGGATGAGCAGAATAACAACCGATAATAGGATAATCATAGATATTTTGGCGCGCTTGCTCATGGCCATCTCCTTTATACCTCTATTTTTTTGAGTCCTTTTCTGGAATTCGGATCAGCGTATGGAGTCCCTGATGCTTGAGGTTGCAGAATTTCATCCTCGTACGACGCCTTATAGGCCGCATATTCAAATGGATAAGTCGGCAGGGGCAGGGTTCGCCCGCATGGAACTGACAGTCCTGCCGGATCAAACGGCACACCCAGCACATACAGCTCTGCCATGGCCCGCAGCAAATGCTCCACAGGGTCATGCTCAAGCGGCAGGCAGAGGGTATGCACTCCACGGATGCCCTCTAGGGGCAGGCTATTCCGGCGGTGTTGGCTGCCGCAATACAGCAGCGTATCGCCCGCTTCCAAGGAGTGTTCATAGTCTGTAAGCTCCAGACTGTTCACCATGGACTCTGCGATCTGCGGCCAAAGACCATCCATGAACGGCTGATCAACGGTTCCTGAAGGAATGACCACCGCACATTTCACAAGCCCTTCGGGAAGAGGCGAAGAATCTCCTGCCGGTTCCCGTCCGTCCTGAATGAACAGGACAGCCTGGCGCAGCGTAATTCGTCCCGTAAGCATCAGGGCTGCGGGAATGCCGGCCCCTTCAGCCAGAATAGCCGAAGGACGGAGGCCAGCATCGAGAAGCAGCTTGCCAAGCGCAAACTGGCTAGCCAGGCATTCGATCTGCCCACTTGCTCCACCCGCTGCTTCCATGACCTCCCGGTAAGCCAAGCCGAAGCCAGGGAACCGTGCGCTGACAGCATCCAATTCTTGGCCGCTCAAGGCTTTTCCGCCGTCAAGCACCCATTGGACCGGAGTCGTTCTGTTCGGATTAGCCCGGCCTCTGAGGATCTCCGGCAGGCTCCCGCCGTCTGCGACAGCCGAGAGAATGCCGGCCAGGTGCTCCCTGGAGGTTACGACAGCCGCCGCCTTGACCGGCAATTCCTTCTGCGAACGGTTCATCGCACGGCAGACGGCAGCGGCGCTAAGCTCTTGATTATCCGCAAGATAGGCCCGGAGCCTGCCGGCAACCTGTCTGAGTCCAAGTTCGTTTCTGCCCGTAAGCAGCAGAAGCTGCGGGGCAAGCTGCGCCGGATCAGGGACAACAACCATCTCCGGCGGCGCCTGCTCCAGAATAACGTGGGCATTGGTTCCGCCAAATCCGAAGGCGTTTACGCTGGCCCGCAGCGGGGCGTCTCCGGCGGCTTCCCACCGCCGGGGATGCTTATCGACGACATAAAAAGGTGAATGCTCGAAATCGATATTAGGATTAGGCTGCTCGTAATTTACCGTATGCGGAAGTATCTGATGCTTCAGAGACAGCACCACTTTGATCAGACTGGTCACCCCTGCGGCAGATAACATATGCCCGACAGAGGATTTTACGGAGCCGATGCCGCAAAACTGCTTCTTGTCCGTAAAGCTGCTGAACGCCCGGGTCATGCCTTCAATCTCAATCGGATCTCCCAGCGGTGTGGCTGTGCCATGGGTCTCGATATAGGATACCGTCTCCGGATGAATGCCGGTCCGCACAAACGCCTCGCGGATTACCTCCGCCTGCCCCTGCGGCCGGGGCGCAGTAATTCCCTGGGAGCGCCCGTCATTGTTGACCGCCGAGCCCTTGATCACCGCGTGGATATGGTCGCCGTCCCGCAGTGCGGCATGAAGCGGCTTCAGGAGTACAGCACCTGCCCCTTCCCCCAGCACCATTCCGTTCGCCCGCTGGTCAAACGGATAGCACTCGCCTGTTGGAGACAGCGCGGTTACCCGGCTTAGAGACACAAACGGCGTCGGGCTGAGGTTCAGATTCACCCCTCCGGCAAGCGCCATCTCCGACTGTCCGGTCCGCAGGCTCTCGCAGGCCATATGGATGGCCACCAGGGAAGAGGAGCAGGCGGAATTCACGATCAGGCTCGGCCCGCTCAGGTTGAGGCAATGGCTGACCCGCGCGGCCACTTCATTCAGGCCGTTCCCTGCGACGACATCGGCGACCAGCCGTGCAGGCTCCAGCACGCCGGAGATCCGGGCGAGAATTTCCTGCCGCTCAGCAGGCAGCATCCCGAGGAAGGCCGGACTGTCCAGCAATCGTTCCTTAATCAGCATATAGGAACGGTAATTGGCAAAATGCTCCATGTAGGTGTTCTGCTCACAGCCTGCGAACACCCCTATTTTGCGGGTGCGGTATTTTCCGCCGTATCCCGCCTGCTGCAAAGCCTCCCAGCAAATCTGCAGGAAAATTCTCTGCTGCGGATCTGCAGACTCCGCTTCCTTGGGCGACATGCCGAAGAACAGCGGATCAAAATCATACGGGGCATCGATGAACCCGCCCTTGCCGGTATAGGAGGTATGAAACACGCCTGCATCCTCGTTCACGTGCTTGTCATCCGACCATCTGCCGGGATCCACTTCACGGATGGCGCTTCTGCCGCTGTACAGCAGCTCCCAGTATTCCTCCAGGCTGTTCGCCCCCGGTATGCGCAGACCCATGCCGATGATGGCGATGTCCTGCCGCTCTTCCGGGCCGGGTTCAGCAGCTGGGCCCGCTGTTTCCAGGGCTGTAGCGGCATAAGCCGCTGAATCCTCCGTCAGCTGCTCCGCAATATGCGAGGCCAGGGCTTCCGGCGTCTGATATTCAAAAATCAGGGTCGGGTAAAGCTCTGTCCCCAGTTTGCCGCCAATGTCGGCAACCACCCGCGTCGCTCCCACCGAATCCAGGCCCAGCTCCGTGAAATTCATGCCCGTTTCCAGATGGCGGACGGATATCCGCAATTCCTCACCGATGGCCTGATAGACAATATCTCTGATTTCTCTCGCGGAGCGATGGATGAACTTCTGTTCCGCCAACCGCGCAGGCTCCTGCCGGCTGGGAGGAAGCGCGAAAGCTTCCTTGTGCGCTTTCGGCTCCACGAGATCGAGCACATGGACGATATCAGACCCGGGAGAGGACAAGGCTCTGAGGAAAACAGCCGCTGCTGCTTCATGGGCAAGCGGCTGCAAGCCTTGCCCCTTAAGGGCGAGCTCAACCAGCCTGCCAAAATCCGTTCCGGCCCCCGTATCCTTCCAGAGGGAATAGTTAATGGATAAGGAACGCCCCGGCGCATTATCCCCTGCCCGGTAAATGCAGTAGCCGTTCAAGAACGCGTTCGCCGCGGCATAATCCCCAAGACCGGAAGCCCAGGCTTTGCGGGAAGCCGAGACAGAGGACAAGGCGGCAAAAAACCGCAGCGGCTCCTGCCGGGTGACGAGGTCCGCAATAATCGTGCCTTGCCACTTGGGAGCCAGCACCTGTTCGATCTCGTCCTGGCTGCGGGTCAGCAGCTTATGCGGAGCATATTCCATCTGTCCGGCTGCATGAATAACCCCATGCAGCGGTCCATAGACGTCATGAATGCGGGCCAGCAGTTCCTCCATTTGCGCACGGCTGGTGACATCCACTGCCGCATACATCACCTGCGCCCCCAGCTTCTCCAGCTCCAGGAGCAGCTCAGGGTTGGCCGGAACCGGCTTGCGGCCGGTAATCACCAGATTGATCCGTGCCTGCCGGGCAAGCGCTTCGGCAATCCGGCTGCCGACAAGCCCTGTGCCGCCGGTAATCAGGTAGGTCTCGCCGCTGCACGGCTCAAACACTTCCCCGGCAGCTTGCTCCGGCATCCGTTCCAGGCTCCGCGAATACGCGGTGCCGCTGCGGATCGCGGTGACAGATTCCCCGTCTGCCCTCAGCAGCAGGGAAGTGTGCAGGGCGGCGGCAAATTCCCGGCCTGAAGGATAGTCCTCCTTGTTCATATCCAGCACCGAAACATGAATCCCTTCATGCTCCAGATCAATAACCTGACCCACTGCAGCCGCTGCCGCCTGAGCCGGATTGCCTGCTTCCAGATCCCCCTCGAGCCTGAACGCCTTATTCGTCACAATGACCAGCCGCACATCGCTCAGCCCCTGCAGCACCAGAGCCTGGCCGAGGAAATAGAGGCTCCAGATTCCGTCGTTCAACGCCTGGATGTCCGTTAAAAGCTCAGCGGTCCCAAGCTTCTCCCGCGCGTAGTTGGACAAATGAATCACGGCGGAGACCGCGCCCGGCAGCTGGCGCAGCATGGTGCTGTAATCCTCCTCCCTGTCCATCCGAATCGTGAAGCTCCGGTCCCCGTCATAATGCGGTTCATTGCCGAAGCTTATATAAAAGACAGGATTGCGCTCAGGGTCGAGCAGGCTCTCCAGTTCTTTTCCGAACTCCGTTTCCCCCTTCCACACCAGCACCGCCCCGGCCGCAAGGCTGTTGTCTTCCGCAAGCGGTTCAGGTCTCCATTTCCATTCATAGAGCCACTTCCTTGCATGTACAGCAGAGTCTGAGCCAGAGGCATCCCCGAAATCGGGCTTGAAGATGGTATGCTCAAAAGGATAGACCGGCAGGGGGACTTTACGGAAAAGACCGCCTTGCTCCACAGCCGCCCAGTCCAGCCTGGCGCCAAGGCAATGCAGCTGGCCGAGCAGGCCAAGCCAGGTGTCCCATGGGTCCTTCTTGCGGCTAAGGGCATGAAGCACCTGCGGTTTGCCCGGGTGCCGCAGCCCTCCGGCCATCCCGGCGAGGATGGCGTCAGGTCCGCATTCAATCAGAACCGAGACCTCCTGATCCAGCGCGTAGGCAAGGCTCTGTTCAAAGCGGACAGCTTCCAGGATATGCCGCAGCCAGTACTCTGCCGCAGGCGGGCCTTCGATCACTTCGGCCGTGACATTGGAGATCACCGGAATCAGCGGCGCATGGAATACAGTGGCCTCCAGCTCCTTCCTGAACGCCTCCAGCATCGGGGTCATCAGCGGAGTGTGGAAGGCCTGGGACACATTCAGCCGTTTGGCCCCGATTCCTTTGGCCTGCAATACGGCGAGGAATTCCCCGACCGCCTCGCTGCTGCCGGAGACCACTTGGTGCGTAATGTTGTATCCGGCAACCCATAAGGAACCGGCAAAAGGTTGCAGCAGTTCCTCCAGCGCGCTGCCTGAAGTGAATATGGCAGCCATGGCTCCGGCAGCCGGAAGCCCGCTCATGAGCCTGCCTCTTGCGGCGACCAGTCTCGCCGCATCGTCAAGGCTGACGATGCCCGCAAGGCATGCAGCGGTCCATTCTCCGATGCTGTGCCCCAGCATATAAGCAGGCTGGATGCCCGCATCCAGCAGCAGGCGGCCAAACGCATAGTCCAGCGTAAAGACGGCCGGCTGGGTAAGCTGCGTCCGGGCAAGTTGTCTGTCATCGGCTTCCCCGCCATAGATGAGATCCGTCAGCTTCAGATCCAGATAAGGCTCGAAGGCTGCGGAGCAGGCGTCTACATTTTTCCGGAAGGCGGGAAGTCCATCATACAGCGCTCTGCCCATGCCGGCATACTGCGAGCCTTGTCCGGTGAACATCAGGGCCATTGCGGGTGAATGAGAAACCGGGGCAGCGGCCGGGACTCCCGTTTGCAGCTTTCCGATGAGGTCCTGGACCGAATCCGTCACGGCATGGAAGCGGTGCGGCAATGCGGTTCGCGCGGCATTCTCGGTGTAGCAGACATCTGCCAGCGGATAGTCCCCGTGCTGCTCCAGAAATGCTGCAAGCTCCAGCATCTTCTGCTGCAGCGCATGCTCAGTCTGCGCGGACAGCCCTATAACATGCTTCGCGCGCACCGGCTGCTCCGCTTCACCTGCCGAGGCCCGTGCAGGCGCTTCTTCAACTACCATATGGCTGTTGGTGCCGCCGAAGCCAAAGGAATTGATCGCCGCTCTTCTGGCCTTTCCTTCGGCCACCGGCCATTCCTGGGCTGCGGCAAGCAGATAGAACGGCGTCTTCTCAAATTTCAGCATCGGGTTCGGAGCGGAGACATTGATCTGCGGCGGCATGATTTTGTGCTGCAGCGCCATCACCACTTTGATGAAGCCTGCAATGCCCGCTGCTCCCAATAGATGGCCAATATTGGCTTTCACCGATCCAATGGCAACAGACTGCCGCAGCAGCCCCCAGCGCTTGAAGGCACTGTCCAGTGCCCTAACCTCGCTCGGATCGCCGATTTTGGTGCCTGTTCCGTGAGCCTCCACATACTGCACATCCGCCGGACTGAGATTGTGCCTGATGTACAGTGATTCTATCAGCTCCCTTTGCCCGTCCGGATTCGGGGCCATTACGCCGATGGAATGCCCGTCATTATTAATTCCGCTGGCCTTCAGCACCGCCAGCACCGGATCGCCGTCTCTCAGCGCCTGCTCCAAAGGTTTCAGCATCACCAGTCCCGCACCCTCGCCGGGAACGAAGCCGTCCGCGTCAGCCGCGAACACGCTGCTGCGTCCGGTGGGAGACAAGGCTTCGGCGCTGCTGAAATATTGATAGGAGGTCGGCGTCAGCATAAGATGAATGCCGCCGGCAATGGCGGATTCGCATTCCCCCCTGCGGATGGAGTCTGCGGCCAGATGCAGCGTGACCAGGGAAGAGGAGCAGGCGGTATCTACCGCCATGCTTGGCCCTTTGAAGTTGAACTCCTGAGAGGTCCGGGCCGGAATCATATTGATGATATTATCCACCAGAAGGTTCGGATGGGTTCCCGTAACCCCCAGCTTCCGCTTCCATTCTTCCATAATACGCTCCTGCTGCACGCTCGTCAGTGTAGAAAAGCTGTCAAAGCTCTGCAGATTCATCCGGTTCAAGGTATTCAGGTGATATTCAAAATAGGAATTGCCGCCCGCTCCGACGAACAGCCCGACATCCCTGCCATTCATCTGCTGCCTTGAATATCCGGCCCGTTCAATCAGCTCGTATACCAGCTCCATCACGATCCGCTGCTGCGGGTCCATCACCGCCGCTTCATCCCCGGAGATGCCGAACAGAGCGGCGTCAAAGCCATAAGGGTTATCAAGGAACCCGCCATTGCGGCAGTAGATTTTGCCGAATTCCGGGGTGGGGCTGTAATAGTCGTCAATATTCCAGCGGTCCTGCGGCACTTCACCGATGGAATCCTTCCCCTGCAGCAGATTATGCCAGAATTCCTCCGGACTTGAAGCACCCGGGAACCGGCAGGCCATCGCAATTACAGCAATAGCTGCATCGCCGCAGCCGCTTCCTTGAACAGCAGCGGATTGCCGCTCCCCGGCAGAAGGCGGATTGCCGCCCATATTCACCTTGCGGGCCAGATAGCTGTCCATCTCCTCAATGGTGCGGCATTGGATCAGCAGATCATGCGTCAGTTCAATGTGCAGCTCATCCTCCAAAGCACCCAGAATCTGTATCGCCTTGAGCGAGGTGCCTCCCATGGACATGAATGATTGGTTATACGGAATCGCTGCAGGCGGACGGCCCAGCACTTCAGCCCAGACGCCGCGGATTTTCTCCAGAAAAGCTCCGGGAGCCGCCACAGGGAAGGGTTCCTCCAAGGACGGTGCCTCCAAGGACGGCGCCTCTAGGGACGATGCCTCCAGGGACGGTGCCTCCAGAGAGTAATCCCCCTTAGTCTCCTCTGCGAAAAACGCGGCGGAATACGACTTATCCTGGAATTCCCCCTTTCGGAAGGCCTCTACAAGAACGAACCGCTGCACTTTGCCGCTTGTCGTCTTGGGGATAGAGCGGATAAGGGACACATAGTCTACAGCAATGCCGATGACCTCGTTCACATGACGGAGTATTTTGGCGTAGAACGGCTTAACCTCTTGTTCCTGCAGCCGTACCGTTGAGAAGAGCCCGACTCTCTCTTGTCCTTCCTGTTCATCATGCCAGCCGCACACGGCAATCTTGCCCGGCTCGACCCCATCCAGCTCCTCAATTACCGCTTCAATATCATGCGCAAAGAAATTCTGTCCGTTGACAAAGATAATGTCTTTAATTCTTCCGATTACCGATAAGCGCCCGTCCAGAACAACGCCGGTGTCGCCGGTCTTCAGCCATCCGTCCTGATAAGACCGCGCGGTAGCCTCCGGGTTATTGATATAGCCCGAAGTCACATTGCGGCCGCGAATCTGAATTTCTCCCACCGTTCCTTGGGGAACGACTACACCGGAAGCATCGTCCACGATCCGGATTTCCATGCCTGTCACAGGGTAGCCCTCATCGGCTATTAATGAGGCATGCCGGTCATTCTCGCCGATGGCCTCAATCCGCGATTCACCGACCAGCCGCTCGCGGTTGACGGAATGAACCAGCGGCTCTTCGCCGGGCCGGGGGAAGCTGACCGCCAGGCAGGCCTCCGCCATTCCGTATACGGGATACATCGCACTGCGTTTTAGCCCGCTATGCTCGAATTTGTCCATGAACTCCCGCATGGTCTTGACCGATATAGGCTCGGCACCGTTATAGAGCAGGCGGAGCGAGCTTAGATCCCAGGATTTCAGCTGCGCTTCCTTCACTCTGCTGCTGACAAGCCGAAGCCCGAAATTCGGGCAGCCGGTGAAGGTAATCCGGTGCTTGTCGATCATATCCAGCCACAGGGTCGGCCTTTTTACAAATTTCATCGGCGTCATATTGAACTGGTTAATCCCGCAGGCCAGCGTGGACAGATGGAAGCCGATCAGTCCCATGTCATGGTGATACGGCATCCAGCCAAGGGAACGGTCATCTTCCGACATTCCTGAGCTGGTGATAATCGATTCAATGTTGGTTAGCAGGTTATCATGGGTCAGAATGGTGCCTTTCGGCACACTTGTGCTCCCGGAGCTGAATTGAATCATCGCCGGAGTATGCGCCCCGGCCAGCATAAGGGTCCCGGTCTGCCCGGCTGTATCCAGCTTTGCGGCTTCCAGAATCCGCAGGCCGCTGATGCCGAGTGTTGTCTCCATCTCATCCCTTGCCTCTGCGAGGCTGTGGTCCGAGATGATCAGCGGCCGTTCCAGGACCTCCCATATCGCCTGCAGCTTGCTGAGGGAGGTATTGATGACCTTCGAGGACGCAGGATAGGAGGCCGGTACGGGGATGATTCCGCCCAGGATGCATGCCCAGAATGTAAGCACGAATTCCCGGCTGTCCTCCAGCAAAATAAGCGCATACTGGCCTGGTGTAAAACCTTGCTCCTGCAGCCCGCCCAGTCGGCGGGTTGCGCCTTCAAGGAGGGCCGGATAGGAGAGAAAGAACTCTGAATTGTCATTCTGCAGGAAGGTAATGCCCCGGTCTTTATTGGCGGACACGTGAACCAGCACATTGGCCAGATTCTCCATTTCCGTAAATCTACCGGTGATGCTTTCGCCCTTCAGGATGGAAAGTTTGGTTTCTGATTTCTTCCGTTTGGAACTGCTCACAATATTTCCTCCTTCGTTACCCTTACTTTCGATCCTTTTCTTGTTATTGCCGCATGGGCAAGGAACAGGCAGAACAGAAGCACACATACAGTGAATAAATGCTGATTGCCCCATGCATTCATGGCTACTGAGGATAAAAACGGACCCGCCGCTGATCCAAAGCCATAAAATGTGGTAAACAAAGCGTTCCCTGAGGATCTCTCCGCTGGCGTCAGTACCTGGGCCGTAAGCGCCATCGCCAAAGGATACAGGGGGCCGATGATGAACCCGGAGGCAAAGGAGAACAGCAGTCTTAAAGGCATGCTGCCGGAGTTCACAATACCCAGCAGGGTAAAGATCGAGATAGCTACACATAAAATCAGGCACCTCTTGCATCCGATCCGGTCAGCCAGATAGGTGACCGGCAGCAGGCCGAGGATGCTGCCGACGGCAAAGATGCTTAAGCCATACCCCGTCTGGGCAACGGCAACATGCTCACGGATCAGATACAGGGGATACAAGGCCACCACTATCGTTTCACCGAAGCCGTAGACAAAAGCGCCGAACAGCGGCAGGTTGATTTTGGACAGCACCTTTTTCCCCGCATGCCCAGGAATGACCAGTGTACCCGGCAGCTTGAAATAGATAACGGCTGAAGCAAGCACCAGACAGAAGCTGCTGAACGCAAACGGCAGCCAGGCCACCTGGTCATAGACCATAGGCGCAAGTGCAGAGCTGGCAATCAGTCCAAGCGCAAAACACAGACTGTACATTCCGCTGACCATCCCCAGACTTTTCTCACCCGTAAGACTGTGGAGCGCCGTCTGAAGTCCCATCATGTTGCAGCTGATGCCTATCCCCATCAGTGACATCAGCAGCAGCCAGACTGCATTTACAGTAAACAGCGGGAAGAGCGCGGAGCAGACTGCTGTAAGCAGCAGGCCTGACGTAATGACCCTCTTCATATCGGTGCCTCTCATCGTTCTGTCTGCAGCCATGGAGCCAAGCGCCATGAAGAAAAAGTAGGAGGAGGAGATCACCCCAATCCATATTTCCTCGCCGTGATTCGCCGTCATGTGAGTGGTGGAGAGCGGATTAATGACACCGACGGAGGTGCCTACCAGAAGGGCGATACCGTAAATAACGGCTTTCCCTCCTCCAAAAAGGTCACCCAGCTTCCCTGTCTTATGCGTCTTTTGTTCCATCACGCCGCCCCCATTACGGCTGCCTGCGCTGCACGGCCTGAAGCATCTGCATCTGCTGTGCTCCGAACCAGTGCATATCCTGCTTGCCGTAGACCTGTACAGCCTCGCCGGTAATATAGTCCGCACGCGGAGAGGCCAGGAACACCACCGAGTCCGCAACCCCGGACGGCGGAATCGCCCGCCCCTTGAACGCCGCCGGCGCCATATCGGTGTCCACGAGCGCCGGGCACACAGCGTTCACCTGAATGTTGCTGTTCTTCAGCTCTTCTGACAGTGCACGGGTCAGTCCGAGCACCCCGTGCTTGGATGCCGCATATGCGCTCATCATCGGATAGCCGATAAATGAGGAATCCGAGCCGATGTTGATGATCTTGCCCTGCTTTTGCTTGATCAGATAAGGGATCACCGCATAGCAGAAATGATAGGTTCCCAGCAGATTCACCTGAATGATCGACTCCCACACCCCCGGGCTCATGTCGGCCATCGCCGCCATGCCGGTAATTCCGGCACCGTTGACAAGAATATCAATACGGCCGAAGCTTCCAATAATCTGTTCAACCGCCTTATTGACGCTTGGAGCGTCACTCACATCGGCGGATACGGACATGGCCTTCACCCCGAGCCGGCGGATTTCATCTGCGGTTTCCCGGAGCTGCTGCCCGGATCTGGATACCAGCACTATGTCGGCCCCTTCACCGGCCATGGACAGGGCTATGCTCCGTCCGATGCCTCTGCTGCCGCCCGTTATGACCGCTACTTTATTGGCCAGCAGTCCTTTTCTGGGAGCCGGGGGCAGCACCGGCGTATCCTGGATGGACTCCAGAAGCTCAAGGGCTTGCTCCCTATACTGCTCAGCCAGACTTTGGATCGTAGCGGCAGCATAAAGATTGGCCGAGTACTCGATCTCAACGGTCAGCTTCCCTTCTTCAATGGAGAAAAAGAATTCAATGACCGATATCCGTTTTTGACCCGGCAGTGATAATCTGCGGTCCATGCCTTCTCTGGAAAATTCCAGGCCCGGCAGGCGGGGGGCATCCCGGTTTCCGAGATAGTTCGCCCGGATTGGAGTCAGCTTCACATCCGGGTACATGTAGCGCGGCAGATTCTCGGATACCAGATCATAGCTCACTCCGCCAAGCGGCACATTTTCGAGACCTTTGCGGATGCTTGCGATCAGATTGCTCCAATGGCTGCCCTTCTCCACATTTATGCCCAGCGGAAAATTCACAGCAAAGTTGCCCGGTGTTTGCATGAAATTCTGTCCGCCGCTGAGTTCTCTTCCGTGCACCCGATGGCTCACCACAACCTCCGGCTGTCCGAAAAAAACGCTCAACTCCTTATAGAGGGGAGCCAGTAAAATCGGATACACATTGCTGTTGAAATGCTTCTTGGCCCTGGTCAGAAGCAGCGAGGTCTGCTCCCGGTCAAAAGTGAAGCGCTGAGTCGCAGCAGACTGTTCGTCATTGGGTCCCTTGATGAAGTCTGCCGGCAGCCTGCACACGGATTCAGGAGGGAAATGTGTGGACCAGTAGCCTGCGTACTCTTTCCCGTGGATTCTTTTTTTCTCCTGGACCGCCCGGACAAAATCGGCAAACGGTTTGGCATCGGGTAAGCTTATGTGCCGGGCTCCCGGGCTCAGCGAAGCGTAAATCTGCCAGACCTCCTGCAGCAGCAGCTGATTCGTGACCACATCCGAAATCAGGTGATGCCCGACCGCCGCAATCTCATAGACCGCTTCCGATACCTGAACGACAATGATCCGCCATAACGGCCATTGGTCCACCCGGAACCCTTGAATCGCTTCTGTCAGAATCGCCCCGATTTCTTCATTTCTTTCAGCTTCCTCCATATGGCTTCCATCATAGAAATCCACATTGCCCCCCAGCTCTCCTTGCAGGAACCTTTGTTCAAAGCCGTTATCCTTCCGCTCCAGAATGCTTCTCAGCGCGTCATGCCGCCGGTTCAGCATCATAACAGCCTGCTTGAACTGCTGGAAATCCAGCGGCTGCTTGTATAGGAAACGGGTATAGCCCGCCCAGCAGTAGGGATCATCGAAATAATTCATCAGCCAGCTCTGCGCCGGCGCAAGCGGGAGCAGGTCCCCTGCGCTCAGCGGCTCACGCTCCGCAGCCGGAGGAATCTGCATCTCTGAAGCTTGAGGCGTTTGAGGCGCTTGCCCTGTTCCGCTGAACATAACACTCAGCGCCTTGCGGTCCAGCTTGCCGTTCGGATTCTTGGGCAGCCTGGGCAGCCATTCCACCCGATGTGGAATCATATAGTACGGAAGCTTGCGGACGGCGAAGTTTTTGATCTCCTGGTCCGGCACCTGCTTGCCGGCCAGGCAGGCAAGCAGCAGCTGTTGTCCGGGCGCGGGCTGCGTGACAATCACCGCCGCCTCGGCCACATGGTCATGGCTGCCCAGCACAGCTTCAATTTCGCCCAGCTCCACACGGAAGCCGCGCAGCTTCACCTGGTTGTCAGTGCGTCCATGGTACTCATAGCTTCCGTCCGCCCTTTTGACCGTCAAATCACCTGTGCGGTAGATAAATTCTCCCGGAATCTCCGGAAACGGGTTGGGGTGGAAGGCTTCGCGGGTTTTTTCCGGGTTGTACAGGTACCCTTTGGCCAGTTGAATGCCGCCGATCCACAGCTCGCCAAGTTCACCCTCCGGCACTTCGCGCATGTGCTCATCCAGATTTTTGATATACACGCCGGGAATCGGCTTGCCGATGGGAATGCTCATCTCACCTGCTGAACCCGGCCGCCCTGAAATAATGTGGTAAGTAACATCGATTGAAGCCTCGGTAGGACCATACAGATTAGCCAGCTTCGTCTTGTTTCCATAGCGGTCCATCCATTTCTGCACCGGGCGGAGCGGCAGCCCCTCTCCACTGAAAATCAGCCAGCGAAGCGCAGGAAATGTATAGCTCTCATCCTCCAATGAATCTACAAATTCACCGAACAAGGAGGGCACGAAATGCATGACATTGATTCCGGTGTCCGTCATCCACCGGGCCAGGCTCCAGGGATTCTTGACAATTTCCTGCCTTACGGGGCATACCGTTCCGCCGTACATCAGCGGCCACAGCAGCTCCCACACGGAAATATCGAAGCAGCAGGAGGTCTTCTGGGCTACACGCTCGCCAAGCTGCAGGCAGAAGGTCTGCTGATGCCATTCCAGCCGGTTCATATAACCGCGGTGATTCAGCATAACTCCCTTGGGCTTCCCGGTTGAACCCGATGTGTACAGAACAACCATCAGGTCATGGGGGGCGCTGTCCACCCGCAGATCACCGGCGGGGCAGCTCTGCCACACTTCCGTTCCCGTCTGTTCAAAATGGCCGTGGACTTCATACCCTTCATCGAGATAGACCACTTTCCGGATAGAAGGACTCTTCTGAACTATAGGGTCTGTCTGCTTTTGCAGCGACTGCTCTGTGAGAAGGATACTGAGCTGCGCATGCTCCGCGATATATTCAATCCGGTCAGCGGGATACATCGGATCAAGCGGCACATAAGCCGCTCCCGCCTTCAAGATCCCCAAAATTCCGGTCAGCATGAGACGGCCCGGGAACGTCAGAATGCCGACCAGGCTCTGCGAACGCACCCCTTGTGAGATTAAATAATGCGCAAGCCGGTTGGACTGTTCGTCCAGCTCACGGTAGGTAACCTCCCTGGTGCCGTCTAATATCGCAACCGCATCGGGAGTTGCCTTGCACTGCCGGGAAATATGGAGATAGGGAATTTCTGCAGCAGAATCCCGGTCTGCCGGTTCAATCGCATTATTAACATGTGAAATGTGGGTAATGATTTCATTGAGAGTCCTGCATTCAAGCAATGCCCCCTTGTCGGCATGCCCGAATACTTTGCCCAGCCTGGTAATCAGCCGGATGCGCTGGAGGGAATCCATCCCGAGCTCTGCCTCCATATCCTTGAACAGGGCTTCCTCGTCAAGCGCCGTTCCGGAAATATCACGGACTATTCCGTACAGCCGTTCTCTTATTTCCGCGCTATGCGGCCCTTCGGTATCTTCCCCGGCAAGCACCGGCTTGCCCACAGGTCCCATTCCGGCAAGCTGGCTGAGGTTATCCATGAACCTGTCCATATGCTCCCCGATATAATCATCATCAAAAAAGCTGCTGTCATAGTTGGCCGTGATCATCAGCCTGCCCTGAAACAATTCAGCCAGGCAGTCAATCGTTCCCGGATTGGTACCTGTATAAGCTTCATAATCGTAAACTTCGTAATCCCCGTATCGCGTGTGTATGGATGTATTGCCTACAAATGAAAGATATAGGTTTGATTTCAACGTGGAGCGGATCATGGAGGCCACCGCTTCCGGCATAACGCCGTTCTGCAGATGGATGGTGTCTTTAGCATACTGCGCAGCTCTGTAGGTCTGCGCCCTGTCTATGCCTGAGGATAATTGATTGGTGAATTCTTCATGTGTTCTGTTAATTAATGATTCCCATTCTTCATTTGCATCCCCGCAGGTGAAGCTGAGTGCAAGATTCTGGGCAAAGGCGCTGAGCACCTCCGAAGCATCCGTGTGGGGGTAGAGCCTGCCGCCTGTCGGAAGATTCAGAATAATCCGATTCCGCTCTTCCCCCTGCTGCCTGATCGTCTTAAGATAGGCGCTGACCAGAAGAATAAAAAGCGAGGTGCGCCAGGTCTTGGTAGAGGCAATCAGCCGTGCTGTTATTTCCTCGCCGACCCAGTATTTGCGGGAATGAATTACGGCTCCGGCAGCGCCTGCTGCATTTGCCTTGCGGCTTGCCCCGCCGGGGTTGAAGAAGTAGGCTCCACGGCCCTGCTGCTGCAAATACCGGTCCAGCGCCTCCATCTCTTCCGGGGCATTCCAGGCATTGATTTCAGATACAATGCGGTTATATTCCCCGGCTGGCAGCGCGGGCCTCAGCCTGGCTGCTTTGTTGTGCGACTCTGCTCCGTAAATCTCCAACAGTTCTCTCAGAATCTGCTGGTTGCCCAGACCGTCCGAGATCATATGGTTAATGTCCAGAATCAGCTCGTATTCCAGGTCGGCCGTCTGGATAACTGACAAAGAATGCAGCGGCCAGCGGGTGATATCCAATTTCTCATTCAGCGACGCTTCGAACCTTTCCGAGATCCAGCGGAGCCTCGCTTGTTCATCCAGATGTCTGATATCCAGGACGGGAATTTCCGGCGGCACCGCAGCCTTCAGTAATTGGAGGCGGTACCCCTTCAAGCTCGCGTTCGCCGGCTCCGTGATGAACACGGCACGCAGTATAGGATGGCGGCGGATTAGCTCGCCCCACGACTTCCGCAGGTTGTCGGCATCCAGTCTCCCCCTCACGCGCACCCCTGACGTTATGGTCAGGTTGGCTACCGACAAATAAGTAATCAGAAATAAATATTGGGAATGTAATATTTCAAGAAATTCAGGCTCATTTTCAGGAATCTCCGCCTCAATAGTGTTCACGTCACCTGCAACTGCCAGGGTACCGCTGTTCCCCCCGTTGCGGACGGCCAGCATCTCCACGATATCTCCAACCGTATGCATGGACATGAGCGATGTTACTAAATTGCTTTCGCTGTGTCCACCGGATGAATCGGCAGGGAGCAAGGAAACCATCTCGCTCATTAAGGTAATCATTTTAATGGAATCCAGGCCCAAATCCCGCTCCAGATCCATATCCGTATGCAAATCTTCGGACTTATGTCCGGTAATGCCGGAAATCAGCCTGCAAACCTCTATTTTCAACTGTTCGCGCAGATCTGGGGGAGCGGAATGAATCTGGACTGCAGCGGGCTCCGGCCAGGTATCCTCTTGCGCTTGAAGTACGGCACTGGCCGCAGCCTGCACCTCTGCCCCTTGCTGCCGGGCATGTTCCCATTCCTCAAAAATCTGCACAAGCTCGCCGACGGTTTGCAGACCCATCAAGACAGTCACCGGGTATGCGGCCGTAAAATCATCCATTTGCTCTGCCGGGACCAGTCCGATCAATTCATTCATTAAGGTAATCATTTTGATGGAATCCAGCCCCAGATCATCTTCCAGATACATATCCGAATTCAAATCTTCGATCCTATGACCCGTTACATTTGAAACCAGCTGATAGACCGCTTGATTAGTGCCGCTTGAGGCACTTGATGAACGAACAAACATTTTGCTCACTAAGCCACTCCCCCTCGCATAGGTAATTTTTGTTACAAATAATCTTATATAAGATTTTTACCTTGCAATGGGATTTTGTGTCAATGATGTTTTACCTAAATTCTCTTATTTTATAAAATTTAACATCTATTTTACGAAATGGATGTTTTCTATGAGTTACATTCTTCATATTTGATTCCTCAATCTCCCCTATAGAACATCCACATGAAAATGGTCATTGTGTTCTGCGTCCAATGTAATCTTATCGGATACAATGCCATATTTTTCATGAAAAAAAACAGTTTTAATCTGTTCGTTGCCACTGCACAGCTCCAGTAAAGTTTTCTCTTCCTCCGCAGTCATTCCGGCATTTCTTATGTCTACTTCTTTGCCAGTCTGGTGTCCTTTGTGCTCAGGAGTATCTTCACCGTCGATCAGGGAACAGTCATTGATTTCAAGCTTCTTGCCGGTAGCGGTCCGGAAGGAGTCAGCAAGCTGGCCAAGCGTATGAACAGCCTCTTTCGTTAACCAGGAATGATCCAGTAAATATTTCTGGTCCTTCTTCATTCCTTCTTTTGTATCGTTGAAATTAATATAGGAGGCTCCAGGCGGTGATTCCAAACGTATAAATCCTTTACTTGAGACTCCGATCCTGGCGGCCATCCGATTTCTTGAGCTTTGACCATAGATCCCATCTGCGGTGAGATTCTCGAATCCTTGGAACTGGATCAGGTTTTGTTCAGTCTGCTCATCAAAAGTTTCCGGTGAAACATCCGTGATTTCCGGAATTTTGGACCAGTCCCCTCTTGAACCCGATCTGTAATTCCGCAAATTCTCTTTGAGAACTGCCACTTCCGCATGACTGTCGCCTTTGCGTAATAGCTCTTTATAATTTGTACCCCACTTAGTGTTCAAAACGGCTGTGCCAATAGCAGCTATATTGCCTTGACCTTTGGACATTGTTCAGGCCCTCCTTCATATTCTGGCTTCCATCCATAGAAGTTCCCCACAAAACCCTGAATTGATTCAGCGTTAAAACAAGCTGCATAAAAAAATCCATTTATGGGATGCTACACTATGACTTTAACGAAGGAGACGATTATGATGCCAGATGTGACTCGAAATGAACCCGGTTTTACAGGGCCTCCCATCCCGTTTACCGCAGAGGAAGAAGACTCCATTACCTCCAGTTCAACCCTTCCTGAACTTCTTAATAAATTTCTAAGCAGTACCAATCTGCCTGTTCCCAACCTTGAAGAAATACCCGAGATTGATTTGCAGAATATTCGCCTGGAAGGTACGCAGAACCCGGCTTTTGATGATGACACTCTTAACGGTCTCCAGGTAGCAGCCGAATCTCTTTCTGTTGTGACTCTAGGCCAGCAGGACCACGACGTCACGCTTGATGTTTCCTTGCATACCCGAACCTCACCAGATACCTTGCAGAAAGTTTGGGAGGGACTGCTCAAAGGCAGTGTCAGCTTCGGAACAGCCCAGTTGCAAATCGAGTATGATCTGATGAATCCCAAACGGTTGTACGGCAAATGGAAAGTGGTTCCGGGGGAGGAGATGACGTTTCAGGATATTCCCGAAGCTCTGGGGATACTGCACAACATCCCCATTGAAGCAATGCAATTGGATTTGCGGTTTAGCTCCATTTCTTTTGAACTTCAATTGGATAACGGCCATTTTTTCCTATCCGCACGGTCAGCCGCCTTGGGCGATGCCTTTTTTGCGGCCACCAATGCCGCAGACACCTGGAACTTTGTGTTCGGAATCCTGATTCCTCCCGATAAAATAAGCGGCTCATTAGACCAAATGGTCGGCAGTCTTATATCCCAGATTGGAATACGTGAAGCCTGCTGTATTTTCTCTACAATGGAAGATGAGGTTTTTGTGCTTCCCAAACTTCCGGAGTTGCCGGATTCCACGCAGCCTTCGTTTCAGTTCATGGAGTCGCAGCCTTGCAGCATTGAACGCGGGATTATTTTCTGTGCAGAAATATTGTTGTCCGAGGCAGATAACCCGCTGTTAAAAATCATCCATTCGGCCACTGGACAAGATCGCCTCCTGCTGCAGACCCCGCTAAGCCCCCCTTTAACCGGACAACGTTTTAACGCCCGCTTTCCAGAGCCGATTACACTTAAGGCCGGTCCCGCTTCGCTGATTTTGAAGCAGCCGGAGCTTCATTTGAACCTTGACCCTTTGCTGGTTCAGCTTGAGGGGCTTATGGATGTTCCGCTTGGAGCAGAAATCCTGTTGTGTACCGCAACGATGGAAATCGGCGAAACCCAGGCTCAATGCTCCGTTAGAGTCAACAATATGGAAGAAAACGGACAACCCAGATCCCTTCCCTCCCCTCTTGGCTTGCCGGGCCTTCACTTGGATGAAATTGAAGTAGACCTGGGCTGGACTTTCACACCTCCGGCCTTTCTGCTGGGCTTGAACGGAACCTTTCATATCCAGGAACAGCCCGCCGGCGTGAACGCCTTTGGAATCACTGTCGCCCTGACAGGCCCGCTCATTTCCCCTCAGCTCTTTTATGGATATTTGGAACAGCTGGATCTGGAAACCTTCTACGCTGCTGTAACAGGAAAACCGCTCTCAGGAATCCCTGACTTTCTGAAAAAGCTTGCAGCCAAGCAAGTGTTCATGTACTGGTCACAGATTTCCAAGGAATTACCGGACGGCACGCTGGTTAGCCAAGGAATCGGCTTTAACGGCTTCATTGATCTGTTCGGCTTCAGAACCCATGCCTCTTTTATGCTGTCCCGTGGAGGAATTCAGGGAAGCGCGCAAGCAGCCCCTTTCCGTCTGGGAAAGGGGCTTGCAATCGGCGGCAACGGTGAGGGGATCAGCCTCAAGGAGTATTTTGTTGACGGCAGTTGGATTACTTTGAAAAAAGAGCCGGAAGAAGCGTATGACATGCGAACAGTTCCTTATATAGAGCCCGGTGGAGCTGTATTTCGTTTTAACACTGTAGCTTCGCCTTACTTGTATGCCAGTGCGCGCATCTCATTTTTGGATCTGCTGGAGCAGGAAGCCGAGATTGAAATCAGCGATCAGGGCTTTCGTTTTGAACTGGAAACCGGGATAGGGGAATTGATAAATTCCAAGTGGAGCTGCCAGTTAACGGATCAGGCCACCTTCCGCGCCAAGGCGGAATTCACGCTCGATCTGGATATCAAGGTTGGTCCGATAAAAATGCTGGGGACCGATTTGGGAACGTACGGACTGGATATCGAGTTTAATGCCCAGGCAGAAATAAGCGGCAGCCTTACGGAATGGACACTTAGTGTCAGCGGAAAATTCATGTTTGAGGGAATCGAGATGAGCCTTCCTCCCTTTAGTTTAACCGCCGATGCCGACGTGCTCACCCATTTGCCCAGCCGCTTGGCAGATAAGATAGCCGATTTTGTGAAAAATAACTTTCAATTCCCCTCCGCGAGTGATGTGCTGCAAAAAGCTGCTGAAGCCGTAAACCATGCCTTGGAACAAGCTGGAGAAAACGCCAAAGCCCTTATAGACCATGCATCAGCCGAAGCGGCTAAGATTGCGGAAGAAGCGGAGAAGATGATTCAAACCATCGGTGCGGGAGTGGCCGGTGTGAATGAGCAAGCGGCGAAACTCAGCGAGGAAACCGGGCAAATTATCGCTAATGGCGCTCAGATGGTCACCAAGATTGCTGATGATGCGAAGGCGAAAGCGGAAGAGCTTAAGATGCAAGTTGAAGATTTCCCCAATAAAGCGGAAAAAGAAATCAAGGACATTCTCAATCACGCTGATGAGGAGGTCAACCGATTAGCCCAGGAAGGAGAAGCCGTGCTGAAGCATGCCGGCGAGCAGGCTGGGAAGCTTTTGGAGGATGCAGGGATAGAGAAAAAACGGCTTCAAGACGAAGCGGATAGATTAGCGGGAGATATCCTCAAGAGTGCCGAGGAGCTTGCCGCCAAACTGGAGGAAGAAGCCGCCAAAGTATGGAAGAGCATTGAGGACTGGGCAAAAGAAGAAGCGGAAAAAATTAAAAATTTCGGAAAAAGCCCCGGACATGAGATTGGAAAAGTGTTCAAGAAGAGAAAACTCATATAACAAAAAAATCATTAAAATCCAGGGGGAAGAACATGGCAAATTTGGAATCTCTGTCCTCAGCCGCAATTCTGAAGAGTGCAACCGCATATGGGATTCTTCAAATGAAAAAGGCAGCAGCGTTGTCCGAGCAAAAAATCAGTGAAGCAGATACAGTGTCTGCCGCAGCCATTCTAAGAGCCAAAGTGCAGGCAACTAAGCTATTCAACAAAAGTATAGACTCCATTTTTCTTGCAGATGACCGGGGAATACGGATTTGTGATGCACTTGGAAAAGAACAGGATCAATTTCAAACTCCCACCTTTGCCTACTGCATGACGGTAGACCCGTTGAACAATAAGTTATATTTCATCATTGAGACAACCGCACAGCCCATTAGCGTCAACGGAGGTGAACCCGTAAGAAAGCTTGTAGAAGTTACACTGTTTGCTACTTCATTACGGGGTACAGATATTGAGGAATTGAAAAAAATGCAGTATAACGTCCCGGTCGATGTAACGATAACAGGTTCATTGGATATTCATCCGGCGGAAGGAAAAATCATCTGGATTTCGCCTACGGGAACCATTCAGTCCATGAATGTCCGGGGAAATGAACTTCATGAACTTGCAAAAGCGAATTTTTCACCCAAAACACCGGCTGTCCATGCAACGCTCACAAGCACTGGAGCTCTATTCTGGACCGCGATGGAGAAACAAACTGCCGCAGGCAACAACTATGGGATCTGGAAATTAGAGAAGGATAGTACGGAAATAAGGAAGTTGATCAGTTATCCTCTCCCTCTTGCCGATGCCCATAGTGTGTTCCCGTCCAGAGTACAAGTTGATGAAACCGCCGGAAAGTTGTATTGGAATAGTTACCGTAAAATTGAAGCGATGACTCTTGAAGGCACAGACCGTGAGGTGATTTATACATCCGATTCTGCCATAACCGGCTTGGAGATTGACCCTCATTTGAAGCGGCTATACTGGCTGGAACAAAACCATATTCTTGTCCGGTCCACCCTTGATGGGAAGAACATCGAGCAGGCTATGAGGTTTGAGGAGAGTGAGTTCACTGTAAAAAGTCTATACCTTCGGACAAAGGCGGACGAGGCTGCCGGAATCCTCCTGGCCGCCCAAAGAGCGCGTCAGCTGGCCGCCCAAAAAGCTGCCGAAGATATCAGCACAGCCAACAAAGCAGCTTATGCCTATTTATTGCCTGCCCAAGAAACTTACCAAGCAGCGGAATCCGCATTCAAAGCGCGGATTGCTCCTGCTTTAAAAGAAGCCGAAGATAAGCTTGGACCTGCTAAAGCTCAGTATATGGAACAAAAGTCGCAGGCTGATACACAGTTGGCGAATGCTGCAAGTGAAAGGGACAAAATCTTGCTTCAAGCCCGGGATGAACATAAAAGCAAGGTTGCGGAAGCGCAAACTGATGCGGATAAAAAAATAGAGGCAGCCACAGAAAAATTAGACGAGGCCAGAAGAAACAAGAAAAATTAATGTGAGGAGACAAGAGATTATTATGAGTGAACAAAATCCTCCATCCCATTTAGACCCGCGGCTGCAAAAAACGATTGCCCGCTCGCAGGCCGGAACTAACGAAAACTTCGAAACATCGGAAGAGGCAGAGGAACTGGTCTCCGTAATTGCAAAGGTTAAAAACGTTCAAACATTTCTGGATCTTCCGGGTGTTTATCAAGGGAAGAGAATCACGCTTGCCCCGGATAAATCCGGACATATTGTCACCGCCAAAGTCTCCGTATCCCGGCTGGAACAAATCCAGCAATCTTCCGTGGTCATGACTTTGAGCAGTGCACAGCCCATAAAATTAATGCTGAAGGATACCCTTAGAGAAATCGGCCTTTCTGCCCCAGGTCCACTGGAAATGAACGGGGGAAATGGGGTCATCATCGGTATAATCGATCACGGCTGTGATTTTGCCCACCAAAACTTCAGGAACAGCGATGGAACTACCCGGCTGCTCTCACTTATGACCCAGAGTGTAAATCTAATTAATGGACAAACCAAAGAAATCATCTACACGCCTGACAAGATTAATACTGCGCTCCAAAACATTAATCCGTATCAGCAGCTTGGATACGATCCGGGTTATAGCTCACACGGCACTCACGTCATGGATATCGCTGCGGGAAACGGACTGGCGAAAATGAGCCCTGGAGTAGCGCCAAAAGCGGACATCATCTTTGTGGACCCGGATTACAGGGATATTCAAAATGGAGAGCTGGGTAACTTCGCTGATTCTCGGAATCTGCTGAATTCTGTAAAATATGTGTTTGATGAGGCTGGTGCTACCCCGTGTGTGATTAATATTAGTCTTGGCACCTATGGCGGTCCCCATGATGGAACCTCTCTAGTAGAACAAGGCATTGATGGTCTGGTGATGGAGCAAACCAATCGTGCGGTGGTTATAGCTGCCGGCAATGCATTTGACGACCGCATACATGCGTCCGGTACGATTACGGAAGGAAGTTTCACCGATTTGCATTGGGAAGTCTTCGAAGGGGATACCACCAATAATGAAGTGGAGATCTGGTATTCTGGAGAAGATGAGTTCCGCATCGAATTGCTTAACCGGGATCATCAAAGCATTTTCAATATAGGTGTAGGTGAAAAAGCAGACTCACCCGGCTTTTTTGCAGCCCATACCAAAGGGAGTAACGGGGACCATCAGGCCATGATTTTTAGCGGTTCCGGTTTAGCGGGAGTCTGGATTGTGCGAATTCACGGAGTGAAGGCCGCGCACGGAACCTTCCACGCCTGGATTGAGCGGGATGACAACCGCAATCTGCACAAGTTCAATCAATCCCGGTTCCAGTCCCCCGTGGACAATACCTGTACATTAGGTTCCATTTGCTGCGGGCAAAAAAGCATTGTCGTCGGGTCTTACAACGGCAAAGATCCCTCCCTTCCCATCTCCTATTTCTCGTCTGCCGGGCCGACCCGTGACGGCCGCCAAAAGCCTGAAATAAGTGCACCCGGCCACTTCATCATTGCCGCCTGTTCCCGCACGATAAACGAGCCTAAGATCGATTCAGGAACAAGCATGGCGGCCCCGGTCGTTACCGGGGTCATTGCCTTAATGCTGGCCGAGGCCGTCAAATATGATCTCAAGCTCTCCATAGATGAAATCCGCAGGCTTTTGTTCAGCACAACAAAAAGGAACCCCCCGGCTGAGCAGGGCTGGAACAACCAATACGGCAACGGAAGAGTGAATGCGGTGGCTGCCGTTAAATCAGTAACTGCGCTCGTCGGCAATATGCCCGTGCCAAGCTGATAAATCATGGCTCCTTTTTTAACGGTAAATCTGAAGAAAGCAGGGATTGGCATGCCGCAAAAGCTGGCAGTGATTGTGATCCACGGGTTAGGCAAACAGCATGAGGACTTTGCAGATAAATTTATTGAAGAAATGCACAAGGCCTTCTCGGCGGTAAGCGGAGAAAAAGAGCCCGGTCAGCGAATCGTGGTTAAGCCGGTATATTGGGCTTCTGTCTTTGCTAACCGGGAAGATAAATTAATGAAGACGCTGGTAGGACCTCCTTACAATCTGCACTATAGGGAACTTAGGGAGTTCATGATTCACTACTTAGCGGATGCTGTAGCCTACCAGCCCTTGGATGGCGGGGACGATAATTATGAGGCCGTTCATAAAACGATAAGCACGCAATTAAACATACTAAGCGCTGAAGCCGGACCGGATGCACCGCTTTGTGTCATTTCACATAGTCTAGGGACTGTGATTGCAAGCAATTTCTTTTACGATTTGCAGAATGGCCACCGGAAACCTCCTATTTTGAATCCAGATTCCGCGCTGGAACGGGGAGACACCTTGTCGCTGTTCTATTCCTGTGGAACCACACTGCCATTGTGGGGCTTGCGCTTTCCTGAGTTAGACAAGCCGATCCAGGTTCCCAGCAAAGAGTTCTCCGCTCAGCATCCGCAGATTTCAGGCGAATGGATTAACTTCTTCGATAAAGATGATGTGCTAGCCTATCCGCTCAAGAGTATTGACCCTGCCTATGATAAGGTTGTGACTGAAGACCGGGATGTCAATGTTGGAACAATTATCAAAGGCTGGACCCCTTTATGCCACAATGGTTACCTTAAGAGCAGCAACGTCATAACCCCGATAGCGGAAGGTCTGGATAAACTGTGGCAGCAGATCAACGTTAAGGCGCTGCACAACCATTGATTTTATTGACCCGTTTGCCCGTATCCCTCCCCTCTTTCACCCCTAATTCTTGAGCCAGAGGAAGTGCATTAAGCTTATCAATGTGCTACCGTTAGAAGTATACTCCTGGAGACGGCTTCCGGTGAGTTGATCTTACTCAAGCAAAGGAGAGTTATTCACCTATGAAAAGCATTGCTGTTTTTTGCGGGTCACGTGATGGAGCTTCACCCGTCTACAAAGAAAGCGCCCATGCGCTGGGAAAAGTGCTGGCAGAACACGGCATCACCCTGATCTACGGAGGGGCGACTGTCGGCCTCATGGGTGAGGTGGCGGACGCCGCTTTGGAAGCCGGAGGGGACGTGATCGGGGTCATCCCCCATTTTCTCAAAAGCCGGGAAATCGAACACAAGCATCTCACGGAACTGATCCTGGTGGATTCAATGCATGAGCGCAAATTAAAAATGTCGGAGCTGGCTGAAGGCTTCATTGCTTTACCGGGCGGCCCGGGGACGATGGAGGAGTACTTTGAGATTTTTACTTGGGCGCAATTGGGACTGCATCAGAAGCCTTGCGGAATTTTGAATGTACATCATTATTATGATCCGCTGATTGCCCTGTTTGACCAAATGGCCCGGGAACAGTTCATGCCGGACAAACACCGGTCCATGGTCCTCACCGATGTCTCTCCCGAGGGCATGATCCGGCAATTCCTGAACTATTCCCCGCCGCCGGTGAAGACGTACCTCACGGATGAGCGCACCTGATTCGTGCAGAACACATAAGTCTTTATAGTTCACAATAGACCGGGTCCGCCGGGCCAAGCACAATATCGAAAACGGGTACACAACCTTTTGAAAGACGTTTCAGAACAAAAACGGCTGTGCCGTCCTACACGGGACAGTGCAGCCGTTTTTGTTCTAGCGTTACCTGGAGAACGATGCCCCATGAATCCTACGGCAACTTTTTAAGTGGAAAAAGGTTAACTAATTTGCCGGAGCACCCTAACCTTGGGCAGATGAAGTGGAAAAAAGGACACTAATTCAGCTAATTTCGCCATTGTTCAGGAAAAGTGGCCCAATTAGATTTACTTTTTCCACTTAATTCTCAGGATTTCTTAATTTTCGGAAAAATAAGTTCCCTTTTTCCAACTAGCACCTGCGAAGAAACCGGTAAGTAACTTGCTAGTTGGAATTAGGATATTTAGACCGGCTACCCCTCAGAACTCGGCCTTCGCCGCCTCAACAACTGTATTTCTGCCGTTGTTTCCGGGCAAGCTGGCCTTCGGCTTACTGCCGCAGGGATCCCCACCGCTCCAAAATCAACGGGGGCATGCTGAAGACGGACCGTTGTACTCCTTCACGATCGATCCGCAGCCGTTGCGGACAGGAAAGCCGTTATTGAAGGAAGATTCGGCTATTCCGCAGGACGGACTGAGATGCCCTTATTTGTCCCTTTCCCCTTTATTCCAGGCTCCATCGATGGATATAACGACTCCTGAGTCCGTAACCGCTGAAAAAACAAGGTTTTTGGCAAAATAAGGGCTCCTCTGTCCGCTCTCCCGCACGCGTTGGTGGGAAAAAGTAGACTTCATCCGGCCTATTCACCCCCTTTCAGGTGAAATCGCTAAGATTAAGTCTACTAATTCCAACTATTACCTATGCAGCAACGCTTTTCAGCCCATTTAGTTCCCTAATTCCACTTCACATGCCGTTTCAGCAAGAAACATACAGGGCCGCCCCATCCGCAGAAAAATCCCGCGTCTGTGACAGCCCTATGCCTGCTGCGGATATCCCTTATGTGCCTTAGGCCAGCTTGACCAGGCTGTAATTCTTCTTGCCCTTGCGGATGATTATGAAGCGCCCGCCGATGGCGTCTTCAGCCGTCACTTCCGTACCGAGTTCGGTGACGCGCTCCCCATTGAGCGAAATCGCTCCCTTGGTGATATCCTCACGCGCTTGGCGTTTGGACGGCTCAATGCCCAGATCGACCAGCCAATCCACGATGTTCTTCGATTCCTTGCCGGAGGTGTAGGTCGGCATTTCCTTGAAGCCTTCCTCGATTTCTTCCGCAGTGAGGGAGCGGATGTCGCCGCTGAACAGGGCTGCGGTAATACGCTTCGCCTGTTCCAGCAGCTCCTCGCCATGAACGAAGCGGGTCATTTCCTCGGCCAGCGCCTTCTGCGCTTCGCGCTTATGCGGCTCGGTTTGCACCTTTTCCGCCAGTGCTTCGATTTCCTCCCGGGTCAGGAAGGTGAAGTATTTGAGGTATTTCACCACATCGCGGTCGTCGCTGTTGGCCCAGAACTGGTAGAACTCGTATGGGGTCGTTTTTTTCGGATCAAGCCAGATCGCGCCGCCTGCGCTTTTGCCGAATTTCGTTCCGTCCGATTTAAGCATCAGCGGAATGGTCAGGCCGAATACTTTGGCGTCGGCCCCTTCTTTTTTACGGATCAGGTCCAGACCGCTTGTGATATTGCCCCATTGGTCAGAGCCGCCGACCTGCAGCTGCACATCCTCATGCTGGTACAGGTGCAGGTAGTCCAATGACTGCAGAATCTGGTAAGAGAATTCCGTGAACGAAATCCCGCTGTCCAGACGGCTGGAGACAACATCCTTGGCAAGCATGGTGTTGATGCTGAAGTTTTTGCCATAATCCCTCAGGAATTCAATGACGTTAATCTTGTGGGTCCAGTCATAGTTGTTGACCATACGCACCTGATTGTCGCTTTCCGTCACAAACAGCTTCTTCATCTGCGCCGTCAGGGCATCGACATTCGCCTGCACCTGTTCCAGCGTCTGGAGGGAGCGCTCACTCTGCCGTCCGCTCGGATCACCGATCGTTCCCGTAGCCCCGCCGATCAGGATCACCGGACGGTGTCCGGCAAGCTGGAAGCGTTTCAGCACCATAAAGGGGATCAGATGGCCGATATGCATGCTGTCGCCCGTAGGATCAACACCGCAATAGAGTGACACTGACTTGGTATTCGTTAATTCCCGCAGTCCTTCCGCATCCGTCTGCTGGTTGATCGCATCGCGCCATTCCAATTCATCAATAATGTTCAAGCTGATACAGCCCCTTTGTCCATATTTTCGTATCCATCCGCTGTACGCTGAAACAAGCAGCGCTGCACTCTAATTCCGGTAGATCAAGCGAGTTGAAACGGCTACTCCGCCCTATAGGGATGCTTTGGTTTCATCGTAAACCATAAGGGCCACAGAGGGTGTGAACCATAGAGATCCTTATCTTTCCGCACAAAAAAATCGCCCCTTGTCTATTCAGACACAGGGACGATTATAATTAACCGTGTTACCACCCAGATTGCACGAACGGCCTGACGGCAGAGTCCGCACCACTCTTAAGCGAGGTATCGTTCGCTTGATCTCCGCTTGGCATTACCCAAGATACTCCAGAGTGTAATTCGCAGTCCATGTGTGTGCCAGGGTTCCATCCCCCCCGGCTTTCTGTGACAGGGACAAAGGCTGCTACTATCTCGTTCAACGTATGTCAGCTATATGATTACTGAAAGTATAGTCAATTCGAAATTTGTTGTCAATGCCGGGCCCGGTAGCTTTCCGCCACAAGGGTTCTTTGCTCCTCATTCAGACGCGGGCAGGTGTAGCAGTAGCCGTAATCCTCCGTCATATAGTTCAGGCAGCAGGCTGTCTTCATCAGGGGCAATCTGTTCGGGTCGACCAGCGGCTCCAAGGCGCGGATCTGAGCGGCGAACGGGTTTCTGGAACGGCCGAACACGGACCGGGCCTCTAAGCCCTCGCGTAAAAAACGGTAATCGTCAGAGATTCTGGCCTTGACCCGCTCCCTTCGTTCCTCCTCCAGCAGCTGCCGGATATCACGGTAGAACCAGGTAGGCAGCTGGCCCCACAGCTGGCTGATATGCAGTCCGCTTGCGGCGGACAGGCTCTCCAGCAGCGGCCTGGCCTGGCCGCTATAGAAGCCGGCCAGCACTTCGGCCAGCCATTGACGCCGGGGCAGCTCGCCTTCAGGGCTCTCGCGCTCCCGCCAGTGCAGCGGGCGGAAGGAAATATCAGGCCGTTTGCTGCTGAGGCTCATCTGCAGGACAAGGTTGTCTAGCGAGAAATCAGGAGCCCTGTCATGGACAGATACACAATACTGGAGCGCGAGCCCCGCCCCGCCGAAGCTGACTGCGGTAAAAGCTGCCGCCGGCTGCCTGTTGTCTGCCCGCAGCAGGCTGCGGTAATGATCCAGAAATTCTTCCATCCGCGAAGCCTGCAGCAGCTCCGCTGCCGGAATGACCATGGCTTCAGGCTCCGCTGGAAGCAGGGTAATGCCGTACTGCTGCTCCAGACGGTCAAAATCCATAATGCCCATATACTCAGCTCCTTAAGATGCTTCTAATCTATCCGGGCTTCAGCCCCGCTGCAGCAGTACTTTCTCCTGCGGCAGAGGCGGAGAACCCGTTACGGCCTCTGCTGCTATCCTTCTCCCTTTCCCGTGGGGAATGCAGAGCGGCGTTCCGAACAGCGGATCGCGGATCACCTCGCAGTCGAGCTGGAACACTGCTTTAACCGTTTCAGGAGTGATGATGCTCTCCGGCGCCCCTTCGGCGTAGATGTTCCCCGCATGCACAGCCACCATGTGATGGGCGTACCGGCAGGCCAGATTCAGATCATGCAGCACCATGACAATGGTCCGCCCCTGCCGCTCGTTCAATTCATACAGCATGTCGAGAATCTCCACCTGATGCGACAGGTCAAGATAGGTGGTCGGCTCGTCGAGGAGCAGCAGATCCGTCCCCTGTGCCAGAGACATCGCAATCCAGACCCGCTGCCGCTGGCCGCCGGAGAGGGAATCCACCGTGTGATCGGCCAGATCCGCCACCTGTGCTGCTTCCAGCGCTGAGCGCACCATGGCCTCATCCTCTTCCGACCATGCCTTCAGCCAGCCTTGATGCGGATACCTTCCCTGGCGGACCAGCTGCCGCACTGTTAGCCCCTCTGGAGCCGTTGGCCCTTGCGGCAGAATTGCCATCGCCTTGGCCACCTCCCGCGTGGACAAGCGGGCAATGCGCCCGCCGTCCAGCAGCACTTCTCCCCCGCCCGGCTTCAGCAGCCGGGCGAGCGTGCGCAGCAGCGTCGATTTGCCGCAGCCGTTGCCGCCGATGAGCACGGTGATCCGCCCTTTCGGGATTTGCACATTCATATTCTGAATTACTGTCTTGGAACCGTAGGATACTGTTAAACCACGTGCTTCCAGTGTCGCCAATGTCTCTCCCCCCTTTATTATCGCTACCATTGATTCCGGTTCCGGAAGAGCATGTAAATAAAGAACGGCGCCCCAATTCCTGCTGTAAACACCCCTGCCGGAATATCCAGCGGATAGAACAGCGTCCGGGCAATCAGATCTGCCAGAAAGACAAGCAGCCCGCCCGTCAATGCCGACATCACCAGCAGCCCGCCGAACAATCTTCCGGTCCAGCGCCGGGCCAGATGCGGAGCAATCAGACCGATGAAGCCGACCGCACCGGCTACCGAAACGGCAAAGCCGGCCAGTGCCACGCTGATCAGCACCAGCACAAAGCGGTGCCGCTGAACAGTGACCCCCAGGCTTCCGGCTACATCATCGCCCAGCTCCTGGGCGTTCAAGCTGCGGGCAAAATACAGGGCCAGCGGAATTCCGGCGAGCACAGCCGGAAGCACTGTGAGCACGTTGTCCCAGGAAGCCCCGTACACACTGCCCGTCATCCAGAGATAGGCTTTGCTGGCGGAAATCGCCGGGCTCATGACAATCATCAATGTCGTGGCCGCTTTCGCTGCGGCCGACAGGCCGATGCCGATCAGCACGAGCCTGATGGGCGTCACCCCTTTTTTCCACGACAAGCCATAGACCAGCAGGGATACAATCAGCGCTCCCGCTACGGCGGCGGCGGGCAGCAGCTTGATGCTCACACTGCCGCTCAGGAAGGTAATGAAGGCTACGGCTGCCGCCGACGCTCCGCCCGTAATCCCGATAATATCCGGCGAGGCCAGCGGATTGCGGATGACCCCCTGCAGAATCGCACCGGATACGCCCAGTGCCGAGCCGACAAGCAGTGCGGTAAGTACCCGCGGCAGCCTCAATGTCATGATAATAAAGTCATATTCCCCCTGGCTGCTGCCGAATATCGTCCGCAGCACATCCGGTGGTGAAATATAACCGTTCCCCCACCCGGTTCCCGCAGCAACAGCTGTAACATACAGCGCAAACCCGATTGCCAGCGCCCATACGGTTGTACGCTCCATTTGAAAGTACACGCCGCTCTTCTTCGTGCGCGGATTAACCAATCTGATCATCTCCATGCACCTCCCTTGCGGGCCACATGAATAAAGAACGGCACCCCGATCGCAGCCGTCATCACCCCGATGGGGACCTCCGACGGCTGAATCAGCAGCCGCGCCGCAACATCCGCCAGCAGCAATAATCCCGCTCCCAGCACGGCAGAGAATGGCAGCACCCAGCGGTAATCATTCCCCGCAAGCCCCCGGGCCATGTGGGGCACGAAGAGGCCTATGAAGCCGACCGCTCCCACCATCGCCACCGAACCGCCTGCGAGTACAACGATCAAGCCGCCGAGCAGCAGCTTGACGAGCAGGGTCCGCTGGCCCAGGCCTTTGGCGATATCCTCGCCGGTTGTAAGGAGATTCAGCGCACGGCCCAGGCTCATCGCAATCAATCCGGCGAATACGATGAACGGAAGCAGAGGACGCACATTTTCAAGTGAACGTCCGCTGATCGACCCGGCCAGCCAGAACAGCACATCCTGAAGGCCTGAGTCATTCATCACCAGCAGCGCCTGTGTACAGGAGGCGAATAATGCGGTAATGGCTGAGCCGGCCAGAACCAGCTTGACGGGTGTCAGCCCGTCGCGTCCAAGCGATCCAAGCGCATAGACGATCACAGCAGCCAGAATGGCTCCGCCAACAGCGTAGAGAGAGAGGACAACCAGCGGCGTTGCCGGATTCACCAGCACTGCCAGCACAACCAGCAGGATGGCGCCGGAGCTGATCCCGAACACATCCGGCGAAGCCAGCGGGTTGCGGGTCATCGCCTGCATCAGGGTGCCTGCCACAGACAGTGATGCACCTACCGCCAGCGCAATGACAGCACGCGCCAGGCGTTCCGTGCGCACAATCAGCTGATCAACGGCACCCGCATCATAATCGGTAAAGGCCAGAACCAGCGTACTCCAGGACATTACCGTCCTTCCCAGCATCAGGCTGGCGGTGAAGGCCCCGCACAGAAGCAAAACCAGGATCAGCAGCAGCAAGGTGTTGCGCTTGCTCATTTCGGCAAATCAAACATTTCATACAGGCTGTCCAGCATCAGATGGGCCGACAGAATGCCGCCTGCCATATTCCAGGCCACCTCGTCCACCATATGCACCTGATTGTTCTTGACCGCATCCAGGTTCTTCCACAGCGGATGGCTCGTCCAGTCCGTATACAGCTTATTGACCGCAGCTTCATCTGTACCGGAATTGAAGTTAAAAATCACATCGGCATTCATATCCGGGATGCTCTCCTTGGAGGTCAGCTGCACGCCCCAGGTGTCAGCGTCATGGCCCTCCGGTCTCGTAAATCCAAGCTCCTTCAGGATGCCTCCGGCATACCCCATGTAGAATATCCGCGCATGGTCTTCCCGGAAGTTGGTGATTGTGGCCTCAATCGGCAGCCGGTCACCCATTTTCTGCTTGAAATCGGCCACCCGGCTGTCCCATTCACCCATCAGCTCAGCCGTTTTGTCCTGCTGGTTCAGCACCTCGCCCATCAGCTTCACGGTCGCCTTCCAGTCGTACACCTCACCAGTCATCACTGTAGGCGCAATCTGGCTTAGCTGGTCGTAGACCGCTTCATGCCGGATTTTGTTGGCAAAAATCACATCCGGCTTCAGCTTGTAAATCTCCTCCAGATTGGGCTGAACCTCGGTTCCAATCTGGGCAATACCGCCCAAATCTGCACGCAGATATTCATAGACCGGCTTCTCCAGCCACGACTCCACAATTCCGACAGGCTTGACCCCATAAGCAACCGAAGCGTCATTCGCCCCCTGGTACAGGCTGACGATTCTGACAGGAGTGCCTGTAATCTGCGTCTCTCCCATCTCATGCTTGATGGTGCGCACCTCTTCGGATGCCGGTTCAGTACTGTTCTCAGCCGGGTCGGCAGCGGCCTGTGCAGCAGCCTGCTCTGAGGCCGGCGGTGCGGATTCCTCAGCCGCGCTTCCCGGATTCTGCCCGCAGCTTGCGGCAATCAGCATAACCGCGAGCAGCATAGCGGCCATCCACGTTTTTTTCCAGCTATATCCGGTACGTTTCATTGATTTACTCCCCCGTTTTCTCTATAGTTATGAGAATTTTGTAAATGATATTGATTCTCATTATTAATTATAGAAAAAGAGCGTGGAGTGAACATAGCCGTTTGCGTTCATTATTTGGACAATTCCGTCCTCCACAGCTCCAGGAGCTTATCCAGCAGCAAATTATGCGAATATGCGGAGTACAGGGTATATAAATGCTGTTCCTCAAATAAGGAGTAGACCTTGCTGCTGCGCACCGCTTTCATAGCCTTCCAGCGGGGATCACTTTCAATTTGCCGGATTTTTTCCCGGATTGCCAGCTTCGTCAGCGGGCTGCCGTCGTTGCGAAAGCTGGTCAGCAGCAGAAGGTCCGGATCATAGCTATAAATCTCACTATAGTCAATCTCCCGGTACAACCGGATGTCGCCAAGGCCGTCAGGGGCTTGAAGCCCCAAATCCCCGTACAGGACCGCACCTACATTTCTATGGCCGAACAGGCATATTCTCCCGTTGCCTACCCCTACAATGAGCACCGACTTGCCCTCCGTAAAAGGTGAAAGAGCCGCTCGTGTCTGCTGTGCCTTAAGCTCATAATGCTGCAGCCAGTCCTCGGCTTCATCTTCCCTCCCGGTGGCAACGGCCACCTTGCGCAATTGCGTGCGCCAATCCTCGAAAAACGGGATCGTAACCGTCTGGGCAATATGCTCGAACATTCTGGCTTTCTGCTGCGTCTCCTCGTCGTACACCTCACAGGTAAAAATAACATCCGGCCCCACCGCCGCCAGCTTGTCCAGATCGGGACGGAAATGGCCAATGTCCCGTACCTCCTTCAGCCTGAGCGGATAATAGCTGTTGACCAAAGCGGCATACGGCTCGATGCCCAGCGCCAGCAGATGTCCGGTCAAATGATGCTGCAGGGAAACAATCCGCTGCGCAGCTTTAACCTGGCGGACATAATGGGAGGGGGACACTCCTGTCGCTGTCCGGAATTTACGGCTGAAATAGAACTCATCGGCAAAACCGACGCTCTGGGCAATGGCGCGGAAGGATTCTTTGGTGGAGAGCAGCGCCTGCTTGGCGTGCTTCAGCCGGATTCCGGTGAGGTATTCAACCGGTGTCTGGCCCAGCTTTTTTTTGAATAACCTGGAATAATAATCTGCGCTCATCCCCGCCACTTCTGCCAGTTGTTCCCGGCTGACGCTGCGGTGATAATTGCGGTGCATGTATTCAACGGTTTGGGCAATAGCCCGTTCCTGAGCGGATTCATTCGGGCCGGAGGACCCTTCGAACAAGGCTAGCAGCAATTCCTGGAACAGGATGTTTGCCCTCATGCGCTGCGGCGCGTCTCCATCCAGCTTTTCACTGATTTCCATTCCGATATCCATCAGCGAGCACCCCGGGCCTGGACTGAACTCAATGGGCTGCTCCAGACAGACCGGAACATGCCGCCCGCCAGTGCTCTCCTGAAGCATCGAAAAACTCAATACCATAATACGCTCCCAGCCCCCGGTGAAGGCTGAAAGGTCAGCCCCCGGCGGAATAATCATTGCGGTCTGAAGCATTGTCGGACGGCGGACAGGCCGGACAAAACTCTCCGTTTTACCGGACAGCAGCAGCAGTGAATGAAGATAACCGGCCCCGCCCGGCGGAAGCCGTCCGGAAAGCCTGTAGAGATAGCCGGACATCTCCAGATGCATGGCGTTCATATATCGCCCTCCATTTGAGAATAGTTCTCACTACATTTTAGGTTTAAACGCCTGCCATGGCAATTCTTTTTAAATTTGAACATTTTTTTATTTTGTTATTATTTTTTTATAGTGATTCCCAAACAAATATCCATATGTTATATTGGATATATATGGGTATTGGAGGTGGTTTGGCGCGTACCGCACACACTTCTGGGAGTATGCAGATATAAACAGCAAATCCAAATCCGTTATAAGGAGGAACTATCCATGCAAGCGAGCAAGCATTGTTCATTCCGGATCATTGGTATTTTGGCTCTAACGTTTATCCTTATCCTCTCCCTCTCGATCCCACAGAAGCAGGCGGAAGCAGCAGGAACTTCAGTCAAGGGCTTTTATGTAAGCGGTAACAATTTATTCGATGCCACTGGCAGCCCTTTTGTCATGCGAGGCGTAAATCATGCGCACACCTGGTACAAAAACGACCTGGCGGCAGCCATTCCCGCGATTGCGGCTACTGGGGCAAATACAGTCCGTATCGTACTCTCCAATGGGGGCCAGTGGTCCCTCGACAGCTTGTCCGATGTGCAGAATATCCTGGCGCTCTGCGATCAGTATAAGCTGACCGCCATGCTTGAGGTGCATGATGCGACGGGTTCGGACAACGCTTCCACGCTGAACGCAGCCGTCAATTATTGGATCAGCATCAAGGATGCGCTCATCGGCAAGGAAGACCGGGTCATCGTCAATATCGCGAACGAATGGTTCGGCTCCTGGAGCACGCCGGCCTGGGCCAGCGGCTATCAGTCCGCCATCCCGGCCCTCCGGGCAGCCGGCATCAAGAACACTCTGGTCGTGGATGCTGCAGGCTGGGGACAGTACCCATCCTCTATTTTTACAAGCGGGAATGCGGTGTTCAATTCTGATCCCCTTGCGAATACGATCTTCTCCATTCATATGTACGAATATTCCGGCGGGACAGCCGCCACGGTAAAAAGCAATATTGACAATGCCCTGGCTATTGGCGTGCCGGTCATCATCGGGGAGTTCGGCTGGAAGCATTCGGGCGGAGACGTCGATGAAGCAGCCATTATGAGCTATTCGCAGGAAAAAGGGGTCGGCTGGCTGGCATGGTCCTGGTACGGAAACGGCGGCGGGGTCGAATATCTTGATTTGGCGAGCGGTCCCGCCGGCACCCTGTCGGATTGGGGGAAATCCGTTGTGAACGGCCCCTATGGTACAAAGGCAACTTCAGCGCTCAACAAAATCTACACCACCCCTGGTTACGTGCCTGTACCCGACAACGGGACAACACCTACACCTTCGCCAACGGCTACCGTGACACCTACTGCAACTCCTACTCCTACAGCTACACCAACTGCAACTCCTACTGCTACACCGACACCGACCGCGACCGCTACGCCGACTGCAACCGCTACACCAACTGCGACCGCCACCCCATCCGCGACTCCAACGGCAACACCCGGAGCGCTTGCACTCTACTACCGGGCGGCGGATACGAATGTGAACGACAACCAGATCAAGCCCCATTTCAATCTCAAGAACAACGGCACCTCTACCGTCAGTTTAAGCGGGCTGAAGGTACGTTACTATTTCACCAAAGACGGAGCACAGACGCTAAATGGCGCAATAGATTGGGCACAGCTGGGTGCGGCCCATATAACGCTTACCTTTGGAACGGCAAATGCCGCATCTGCAGATTCCTACGTGGAAGTCGGCTTTACCTCAGGAGCGGGAAATCTCCAGCCCGGAGAACAGACCGGGGATATTCAGCTTCGTTTGTTCAAAAGCGACTGGAGTCATTTTAACGAAAACAACGACTACTCCTTCGATGCCTCCAAAACAGCCTACAGCCTATGGGACCATGTTACCTTGTACCAAAACGGCACTCTGGTTTCGGGTGTACAGCCCTAAGCTCGGGCGCATATAATCTGAGTTTATGTAAATCCCTCCACAAAGCGTGAAAAAAGGGGAGTACCAGCAGCCGCTTGCGGCTTGCGGTGCTTCCCTTTTTGCAGCACAATCCGCTCCAGCCGGAATAAGAGCCCGCCTCCGATTCTTCAAAACAAGACCGTCTGGTGTATAATGCAAGAAGCATCACTGCTTGCCCACCAGATCACGGTACATACAAAGACACGATTTCCAATACTAAGATCAGCGGACCCGTGCTTAAAGCGTCCCTGCCGAAAAGAGGTTATCATCATGACATTATCCGCTTATTCCACTTATGATGCGCTGGGGCTTGCCGCGCTGGTCCGGGCCCGCGAAGTCTCGCCGCGCGAGCTTGTAGAGGCCGCATTCGCCAGACTGGACGAAGTGAATCCGCTCCTGAACGCCGTTGTCCGCACCCGCCGTGAAGCGGCGCTGAAGGAAGCCGATGCGATGCCGCCCGATGATCCGTCCCGGCCGTTTGCCGGCGTCCCCTTTCTGCTGAAGGATATCTCCCAGGCGATCGGCGGCGAACCGCTGACCTCCGGCGCCCTGCTGCTGAAGGACAATATCGCGAAGCGGGATTCCAATTACGTCGCCCGCATCAGAGCCGGGGGTTTTATTCCTCTCGGGCACACGAACACCCCCGAATTCGGGCTGAAAAATATCACCGAGCCGCTCCTGCACGGGCCTGCTCGGAATCCCTGGAGCACGGACTGCTCGCCCGGCGGCTCCAGCGGCGGGGCCGCCGCAGCGGTAGCCTCCGGTATCGTACCGGCGGCGGGTGCCAGCGACGGGGGCGGCTCGATCCGCATCCCGGCCTCCTTCACCGGCCTGTTCGGGCTGAAGCCGACGCGCGGACGCACGCCGGTAGGGCCTGGAGTCGGCCGCCAGTGGCAGGGGGCCTCGATTGACTTTGCGCTGACGCGCTCCGTACGCGACAGCGCGGCCATGCTTGATCTGCTGCAGACCCTGCAGCCGGAGGCCGCGTTTCAGACGCCGCTGTATCCGGGCGTCTATCGGGACGATCTTATGAAGCCCCTGCAGCGCAAGCTGCGGGTTGCTTATACAACCGCGTCCCCTGTCGGAACGCCGGTCTCCGGCGAGGCGGTGGCTGCGGTGCTGAAAACCGTAAAATGGCTGCAGGCCGAAGGCCATGAGGTTGAAGAAAAGCTGAGCCCGGTAAATGGCGTGTGGCTGATGGAGAACTACTATACGATGAACGCCGGAGAGGTAGCAGCGATGTTTATGTCTCTGGAAAATGATATGGGACGCAGCATAGCGGCACATGAAGTGGACATCGTGACCTGGGTGCTCGGCGAAGCCGGTAAAAAGGTCACGGCAGCGGAATTCGTGCACAGCCTGAACGAATGGGATGTGGCTGCTGCGCAAATGGCGGGCCTGTTGAGCCGCTATGACCTGTATATCACACCTGCCAATGCGGACTCTGCGCCTGAGATTGGAGAGCTTACCCAGCAGCCGGAGGAAATAGAAGCTTTGCTGCATATAAGCGAGCTGCCGAAGGAAGCACAGCAGCGGATGATCTACGAGATGTTCGAGCCAAGCCTGACCTATACACCTTTTACCCAACTGGCCAACCTGACGGGTCAGCCCGCAATGAGCGTCCCTCTGCATCTTACACCGGCAGGCCTGCCGATCGGGGTCCAGGTGATGGCTTCCAAAGGCCGCGAGGATCTGCTGCTGCAGCTGGCCGCCCAGTTGGAGCAATCGGAGCTGTGGGTGGGGATGAAGGGGAATCCGCTGTTTCCTTAACTCACATGATTGCATTTTGTGCAATAAAAAGCGTATATTACCACGGTAAATCTCGATCTGCTGTATTTCATGCAATTGATTTCTGTGATTTCGCCTCCACAGGGCCTATTCTCAGAAAACTGCTGTACAGAAGAGACAATTTCATAATTCAAAACCCTTGCTAGGATTGGTTTTTTTGAGCATAGAAAAGGGAGTACCTCCCCAAATCTCGAAGATATAGGTGACCAAACCAACATCCGAGAATGAAAAGAGGTAATCCCCATGTATTCTATTCGGCAAGAAGAGCTGTTTTCCTTTGAGGATTTGTTGCTGATGCGACCGGAAGATAAATACAGTCAGATCTTTGAACACTTAAATCTCGCTCCGGTCTTGCACGCGCTTGGAAAAAAGAACAACCGTGGGCGGCCGGAAGAACTAAACGTACCCGCGATGATCTACTCGCTGCTCATCGCAAAAATGGAGGGCATCGAGTTTGTATCCGCGTTGGTCCGGCGACTTCGATTCAGCGAGGAATTTCGGGTGCAGTGCCGGTTCACCGGTTCCAACCGCATCCCGAGCGAAGCCTCGTACTCCCGTTTGATTCATGTGCTTGAGCAAACGGGCATGCTCGAGGACCTTCAGGATACTCTGGTGCTGTCCGCCCTGGAGGAAGAGTTCGTTACGGGTATGCATCTCGCTTTGGATTCCTCTATCGTTGAGGCTTGGGATAGCCTATTTAGCGAAGCTGCATCCAAACGCCGCGCGGCCCGCCGTGCTAAAAAGCCAAGTGATGCTCCGGTGGCTCAGCAGCTGCAGCTAGAACTCACCGAGCCCGAGTCCGAGCCTGTGGACGAGCGGCCCAAAAAACCCGTCTACCCGCCTGGACGTCCTTCTGCTGAAGAAAAGGAACGTCGGCGCAAGGAACGGGAAGCTTATGAAGAGAGCCTAGGACCGTTTGAGAAAACCATTGAACAGATGCTGCCCTACACGTACGATGAATTGCTTGCAGCATTACCCCGGCATGCCGCGCGTTGTGACAAGAAAAATGCGAAAGGTAGACTTACCAGTTATTACGGGTTCAAGGCAAATCTGCTGGTCGATGCGGACTGTCAGTATATTCTTAGTGGCTTATGGAGTTCGGCGAATTTGAATGACCAGCGCATGGCGGTTATCCTTCTCAAAGGCCTGCTCCTGAAGTTTCCTAGGTTAAACGTAAAGCATGTCTTGGGAGACAAAGGGTACGACAGCGCAGCCATCTACCAGTTGATTCATTCGTTAGGCGCCTATCCTACGATTCCAATGATTCACCACAAAGAGCCGCCCAAGGGAATGAACTCGGACTACAATCCCGTATGCTCACAGGGGCATACCTACCGCTACGACAGTTTTGATGCCAAGTACGAAACGCTGAAGTATACCCAGCCGAGCCAGTGCAAAGACTGTCCACTTTCCGGTTCCGGCTGCCAAAAGGTGTTTAAAATCCGCATACAAACGGATTTACGCAAGCACACCTATCCCGCAAGAGGTAGCGAGAGCTTTACAGAGCTGTACAAGAAGCGTACGGCAGTGGAGCGAGTTTTTGCATATCTTAAAGAGTATTTTGGCATGAAACGTACGCGTCACCGCGGCGTCCGGGCAAGAGTTGATTTCCAGCTCAGTACACTAGCTTACAATCTCAGCAAGTTTGCGCTAGACAAGTTAAACCAGCGGTTACGCAACTCCCAGCAAGTGGCCTGATTTTTTAAAAAATGACCTTAGATTTTGGCCGAGTCTTGCTATTCAGCAAACTGAATTATGAAATTGACTCCAGAATGCAGCAGATTTTGTTTTTCGGCTGAGCCGGGAGCATTCTGTTGCTGAATGTGCAGCAGATTGTCTCCGAGCAGCACTTCACCGCACAGGGCAGCCTCCAAACAGCGCAAGCCTCAGCTCAGTGCAAGCCTCAGCTCAGTGCAAGCCGCAGACATTTCATATTGGAATACCGGTAGCCCGCAGCCTCGTAAAAATGCAGCGCCCGCGCATTCCCGGCATCTGCCAGCAGCGTGATACGCAAGAAACCGTTCGCCTTTGCATATTCCACAATTCCGTCCATGAAAAATCTCCCGCCCCCTCTTCCACGCTCTGCCGCAGATATAATAAAATCCTCCAGCATGATGACCGGCCCGCCTTCAAAGGTACTGAAGCCAAAAGCCAGATTTACCATCCCCACAACACTTTCCTCCCGTTTGAGCAGCAGCAGCACCCCACGGTCCGGATGATTCAGAATCAGCAGAAGCCCCGCTTTCTGCTTGTCCGTATTGCAGGCACCGGCGAAATCCGCCTCAAGGGCGAACAGTTCGCTAAGCAGCGCACTCATGGCTTCCAAATCCTCTATTCCGGCTGAGCAAATTGTCAGCATAGTTTCATCCATCCCTTCTCACGCGAATTTGGTTTCTCCTATGATAAGGGATGTTCAGCCTTTTCACTGTGATTTTTGGGAGCTGTGGTGTCCGGACTATATTTTTTTCACAGGTGTGAACTACACACCACCTAAGAGGTGGGTGCTTCTTGGTCAATAGAGCTACTGCTCCAAGTTTACCCAAGCTTAGAGGCTAGTTCCTAGCCCAATCGTTGCCATCTTATATGGCTAATTGTAGTAAGTTTTTAGCTGCGTTTACATCTCTGTCGTGTTGTACACTACATTCAGGACAAGTCCATTCACGTACCGCAAGGTTCTTCACTTCTGCGTTTTTATAGCCGCAGCAGGAACATAGTTGGCTGCTCGCAAAGTGTTTTGGGGCAATCATCAATGTTCTCCCGTACCACTTCGCCTTGTATTCGAGCATCGCTCGAAACATGCTCCACGATACTTCGGATATGGCTTTAGCTAATTTATGATTCTGCATCATGTTCTTTACACGCAAGTCTTCCATCACGATCACTTGGTTTTCGCGTATCATTTGGGTTGACGTTTGGTGCAAGAAGTCTTTACGCTGATTCGCTATTTTTTCATGAAGCTTGGCGACCTTCAAACGTGCTTTATTTCGGTTATGGCTTCCTTTCTTCTTTCTCGATAAGTCCTTTTGCAGTTTGGCTAATCGTTGTTCAGATTGACGAAGATGTTTCGGATTTGCGATCACTTCGCCACACGAAGTAATCGCAAAGTTTCTTAGTCCCAGATCTACGCCAATCTTCTTTTCTGTTTTTGGCAAAGGAGCGATATCTGTTTCTACCCGTACGGAGGCAAAATATTTTCCTGATGGTGTTTTGGATAGGGTGCAGGATTTGATTCGCCCCCAGAATGGACGATGTACCTTGATTCGGATTCTTGTCTTTAGTTTCGGAATTTTAATCGTTCCAGCTTTGGTGGCTATCGTTCCGTTTTGATTGTTCGTTGTGAAGCTATTGTTGTTCGTTTTCTTGCTTTTGAATGTAGGGAAACCCACGTTCTTATCCCGAAAAAAATGCCTATAGGCTTTCTCCAGGTTGAGCTGAACGTTTGCTAAGGCCAGGCTGTCCACTTCTTTCAGCCACGGGTATTCTTTTTTGTACCTGGCAGGTGTATTATGGAGCATTTTCTCCGTTTGTTTATAGTGTTCGATCTTATCCGCAAGCATTTTGTTGTAGATAAAACGGACACATCCGAACACCTTTGCCAGATATTGTTGTTGCTCATGGGTGGGGTAGATCCGATACTTATACGCTTTAAGTACGAACATGCCTCGCAACTCCTTTCCAGGAATTTACGAATCCATCATAGCACAAATGTTCGTATTTATGGAAGATAATTTCCTTTAGATAAGAAAGACCGTTGCCATTCATCCCACCATTTTAGAAATGGGGAAATTCTGACAACCGATGGTTAAATAGACGTTGATTATATCCAGTTATCTACCCATGGATATGATCCACAACCAAACATGCGTTCGTTAATCAATATAAAAAATCCGCCAGTAGATACTGACGGATAATTGAGTAGCCAAATTGGGAGGTTTGAAACTTAGATCATGAAAGTCTTAGTTATGATTACCAATAAGATAAACAGCACCAGAATTGCAGTTGTAGAAGTAAACCCACCATATCCCCCAGCAAATTCACCCATTAAACGTCTCTCCTTTGTAATTGAATAAAATTTAGAATATACAAGCTTTCGTTATAATAACTAACAAGATAAAGAGTACCAGTATTGCACTTGTCGACGTAAAAGGACTAACATGTTTAACTTCTTTTTCAGGCTCACATCCATATCCTCCAACAAGTCCGCTCATTCGTTAACTCCTCCTTTATAATTGGTTACAAATCTAGGATATGCAGGATTATTCTCTGTGCTTGGGTAAATAGGAACTAATATTCACCTGGACTGCAAACGATGAGATTCGGTTTACTCTTTCCATGTTTATCCCTTTCAAACTTTTTTAATCAGGAATAATCTATTATGTGTTCCATATCAGTAAAAGGAAGGGGGATTAAACCATGAACTTTCGCAAACAAGCTAAATTACTGCGGGGCAAAACCGTACAAGTAACCACTCCCTGCAGCACTTATACTGGAACCATCCTATCGGTTGGTACAGATTTTCTTATTCTAAGTTCTATCATTAGAGGGCGTAGAATACGACGCATCATACGATTGGCAGAAATTATTCTGCTCTCAAGATTAATTCGCTAAAATCAAAAATATTAGATACAAAATATCCTAATATCTCCCTGAGTTTCCTCTTATTCACCCGTCAGGCATAAAGCCTGGCGGGTTATTCGAATCAGCCGGAAAAAGTGTGTTTCACAAAATAACGTCTTCTCTGTCTGCTTCGGGCAGCAAATGGTTCCGATTGCTTCTGTATCATTCAGCCAAAGCTTAAATATGGTTATCATGAAGCAGATCCTTGTTCTATTATTTTTCCGTTTAGCAGCGAAGTTCTGCGGCCGAGTTTGCGACAGCCTATCAATACTGGATTTCAGTGACGATGGACGTGTGAAAAGTCAGGATTTTTGCGGCGGCTTTTCCGCTTCGCGCCAGTAGCGGCCGCATCTTTTCGAAGCCAGGCCGCCAGGCGCTGCACCAACTGCGGTTGCCGGGTTAGTCAATATGTGCAACGGCGCTGATTTCAATCAGGTGCTCTTGGAAGCAGATGGTATGGTGAGACGGAAAGAGTACCCCCAAGTTCCCCCGAAAGTCGAGTACAGCCTCACCGATAAAGCAGAAACACTATTGCCCGTTTTGGAGTGGTTATGTGAATGGGGAACAAAAAACCAAAATAGTTAATCCAGTTTCAAATCAAACATATGGTGTCGACTCCACCCGCGGATAGCTGATTTGCCCTTGTACATCAAGGGTAAGGCTGCAAAAAAAATGAGTTACTCTCATTCCTCCAATTTGCCCGCCTACGCCGAAATCAAAGGCACTTTTACCTCTCATTTCACCAATTTGCCCGCCTACGCGAAATCAGAGGTACTTTTACCTCTCATTTCACTTCGTAGCCCAAGAACGCCGAATTCAGAGGTATTTCTACCTCTCATTCCACCCCGTAGCCCGAGAACGCCGAATTCAAAGGTATTTATACCTCTCATTCCATCCTCTAGCCCAAGAACGCCGAATTCAAAGGTATTTATACCTCTCATTTCCCCCTATAGCCCGGTAACCCCGGATTCAAAGGTATTTATACCTCTCATTCCACCCTGCAGCCCGAGAACGCCGAATTCAGAGGTATTTATACCTCTCATTTCACCCCGTAGCCCGGTAACGCCGAATTCAGAGGTATTTATACCTCTCATTCCATCCTGTAGCCCAAGAACGCCGAATTCAGAGGTATTTCTACCTCTCATTCCACCGTTCAGTGGGCCTACGTGCTTACCTGCCATTAAGTTTTCGTCCTCCGCCGTTTGTCTCAATCATGATTACCTATACAAAAAACCCCGAGGGGGTATATTCCCCTCAGGGTTCCGAACTTCTATCAAGTTCCCGCAAATTAACGAAACTATACAACTATACCGGCAACTACACCGGCTCTTCCACAGGATGCTCCTCCGCAGACTGAAGATTATCGAGCAGCCGGGGCTTCACTTCGTTCACCACTTCCTGGAACCGGTCACACAGAAAAATCAGCTGATCGATTTCCTTCCGGCCCACTTTCTCGATGATCTCATTTAGAACACCGGAATAACGGGTCAAATTCATCTGCAGAACGGCCTGGCCCTTCTCCGTTAGACAAATGTAGATCACTCTGCGGTCCGATGTGGACATCACCCGCCGGGTATATCCTTTCTCTTCCATGCTGCTGATCATTTGCGAAGCGGTAGGCCTGCTGATCTGGAGCAGCTCGCTTAATTTGGAGATCATCACCCCCGGGGAGGTTTCCTTCTCCTGTTCCGCTTTTTGCATGCTGGCGTTAATCACGAACATTGTCAAAAATTCCGCACGCGGAATTGAGGCAAACAGTTGGGTACGCGTAGTCAGACGTTTTATATTTTCCAGTGCAATGAGCAGCTTTCTCTCTTGACTGTCCTGGGTATCCATAAGGCACCTCCGGTTAATGGTTGGGAGCAGAGGACGGAAAAAAACCTCATTTTATTTAGATTACCTACCTATTTCGCAAAAATCAAGAACAACTCATCTAAATTTTAAAAAATTATTTAGTTGTACTATGCTTTTATTTTTTGTATGATACATAAAAGATAGTTAGCCTACCTAATTAGAATAAAGGAGAGGAATCATTGTGGAGCATCTCACGCAAAAGAAAAAGGTTACCATTATGATCGCATTAATGGCAGCCATGTTTTTCGCGGCAATCAACCAGACGATTGTGGGCACCGCGATGCCGCGCATTATTGCGATGCTGGGAGGGATTGAGCATTACACCTGGGTCATCACCATCTATATGCTTACCTCCACTATCGCTACCGTGCTTGTCGGCAAGCTGTCCGACATTTATGGACGAAAGCCGTTTTTGCTTGCCGGGATTATTATTTTCATGATCGGGGCTTTTCTGTCCGGACTGTCGGCCAATATCTTTCAAATGATCGCTTACCGCGGGATTCAGGGGGTCGGCGGCGGGATTCTGATGTCCGCGACTGTAACCGCCGTAGGGGATTTGTTTGCTCCAAGGGAAAGAGCCAAGTGGACGGGAATTATGATGGCGATGTTCGGATTCTCCAGCGTCATCGGGCCAACCCTCGGGGGCTTCATGATTGACCATATGGACTGGAAATGGATCTTCTGGATCTTCCTGCCGCTGGGCCTTGTGGCCTTTGTCATGATCTGGAGAATGTTTCCCAAAACCACACGCGCCGCTTCCGAATCCATCGACTATCCGGGATCGGTCTTCCTCTCGCTCAGCATTGTGGCCCTGCTGCTCGGATTCTCCTGGGCAGGCACCCAATATGACTGGGGATCGCCGCAAATTCTCAGCCTGTTCGCAGCAGCGGTAGTCTTCGCGGTCATTCTGATTCTGATCGAGCGCAAAGCCAAAAGCCCCGTGCTGCCGCTCTCGCTGTTCAAAAATTCGATTATCTCCCTGTCGATGGTTATCGGCTTTCTGATGAATGCCGGCATGATGGGGGCCATGATCTATCTGCCGTTCTTCGTGCAGGGCGTAGAAGGTGTATCGCCTACCAATTCCGGCTTTATCAATATGCCGATGTCCCTGATGATGATTGTGCTGAGTACACTGGTCGGCCGCTGGATTTCCAAATCGGGAAAATACAAGCGGTATGCGCTGATCGGCATGCCGTTTATGGTCGCGGCGATGCTGATCATGGCCTTTATGAACAGTATTGCGATGGCCGTAGCCAGCATGATCATCTTCGGGATTGGTCTGGGTCTTGCCATGCCGGTATTTACATTAACCGTGCAGAACGCGGTTGCACCGGCTATGCTGGGTGTCGCTACTGCCACCTCAACGCTGTTCCGCAACCTGGGCGGCACGATCGGTATTGCCATTATGGGCACGGTCATGAACACGACTCTGACACATAAGCTGGAGAACGCGGTTCATTCGGGGCAGGGTCCCGATATGTCCAAACTTGATGCCGAATCCGCCCGGCAGCTGTCGGCATTCATGAATCCGCAAATGCTGCTGGATCAGCCCAAGCTCAAGGAGCTGCATGCGACACTGCCGGAACAGATCCAGCCTCTGTTTAACCAGCTGATTGAGATGCTGCGGTCCGCTCTAAGCGATTCCTTGACGGTTGTCTTCCTGAGCGGTACAGCGCTTCTGGTCATTGCGGCACTTCTGGTGGTATTCCTCAAAGAGATTCCGCTGCGGTCCAGCGAAGCCAGAACAGAGGCCAAAACCGGGGAAAAAGGCGTAGACAGCAAGCTGAAGGAACAGGCGCCTGCTGTACAATAAGCACGGATAGCAGTCTTTCGGGAGAGATGTCCTCAACAGCGTAAGCTGCGGGGCATCTCTTTTTATATATGCGGGGGTTAAAATTCGTCCTGACGGTTATTCAACTGTTCAAAATATTCATACACGCCGTTCAGCAGCTGTCTAAGGGTGTCGCTCGGCTCCTTGCCCAGATAATCAATCATTCCCTTAAAGGTTTCATGGGTTCTCACCGTAACCAGCTCCGCCAGGCGCTCGCCCCGGTCCGTCAGTGTAATCTCGCTGATCCGGCGGTCCTGGGCATCTGTAGTGCGGATGGCGTAACCCTGGGAAATCAGACTGTTGACCATTTGGGTAACCGTAGGAGAAGTGACCTTAAGCTGCTTGCTGAGATCGGAGACGGTCTGCCCTTTCCTGCCTTCCCGTTCATTGCCCTGTCTGATCGATACCAGCATCCGGAGCTCGCTCGGCTTCAGACTGGATATGGAGTTCCTGCGCCAGTTCAACCGGGAAAATTGCTGGAACGCTTCTATTAAAGCATCAATATTCTCATAGTCGTCCATTTCGTCTGTCATTGGTACACCTCATATGCTCAATTATCATAAGTAATTATAGCCTAAACGCTTCGTAAAAAAAAATTCGCCCGCACGCAGGGGCAGGCTTGTCTTATTCTAATGCTTCTTCAAGAATGGCCATATTGAATTTCCGCAATAACTCTCCAAAAATCACGCGTTCCCCATCGCTCCAGCTGCTGAGCATTTTGCCGATGCTGTCCTGCCGCGCCTTCTTGTTCTCGTTCAGCACTTCAAGACCCGCTTCCGTCATCTCCAGCGAATAAGCCCGCCCGTCAACGGGGTCAGGGATACGCCTTACATACCCTTTTTGCTCCAGCGCTGCCGCCTGTCTGCTGACCGTCGAAATATCCAGGTGGAATTCATCAGACAGCGCCTTCACTCCGGCCGAGCCGTGGGAGTCGATTTGATACAGCAGCAGATAGGCGGAGCGGTCCAGATTGCCGATCTTTTTATAAGTGGTCATGGACACCAGGCGGCGCACCAGAATGGCCATCTCCAGTTCTATGACATCAACTGTATTATTCATGACGCTGCATCCTTTCCTCTCAAGTTGTATCTACATATTATGATCATTGACATTACCATTCCCGCTTGTATAATACAAGTATATACTTTCATTATACAAGTTATTTTCCGGAATGATAAGCTGCGGAGGGACATTATGAAAGCTCATGAGTTTATGATCAGACAAGTATACAAAGTCAAGGAATCCGATACGGTGCGGACCTTTATCGAACGCTGCATTCAGTTCCGGATCAGCGGCATGCCTGTGGTCAATGATAGAAATGAAATCGTCGCCTATTTAAGCGATGGGGATATCATGCGTTATATCGGCAGACATGAAGATCTGATCGTCGATTCTTTTTTTCAGATCAATGTATTTGTGGGGGATAATGAGGAATTCGAGGAGCGGACCCGCAGACTGCTGAGCCTGAATGTAATGGATATCGCCAAGAAGAAGGTCATCACTGTTCCCTGGGACGAAGATATTGAAAGAATTGCAACCATTCTCGGCAAAAAACAGATCAAAAAAGTCCCGGTCGAGCGGAACCGGGTGCTTGTCGGCATTATCAGCCGCGGCGATGTCATCCGCCATAGCTTCAAAACCCTGCTCTAACCCGGACCGGGCCTTCCGGCCGGTGCGGCCTCCGGCTGCCTGACAACTGATGTACCTGTTCAGCCGGAGCCGCTTCAGCTTTTCCTGCTTCATGCCAGCCCCGCACCCCACACTCTAGAGGCTTCTTCCTTATTCCTCCGGCTCCCGGCCGCACAACCCATAGAAAAAGATATGGAACAGCTCATCCAGGAATTGATTCTTGTCCTCATGCTTCGCCACACTGTCCAGCATTTCCCCGGAGCTCTTGATATACATCTGGATCATCACCAGCACCGCTTCCATGGACACCTTTTGCGAAATTTCTCCGCTGGCCTTGCCCTCCTCCACCATTTGGACCATCAGCGGCATGACCCTGTCATCATACTGCTGCTGGATATACTGGTACATAGCCTCATCGTCGAACATGATCTCTTTGACAAGCGCAGGATCCAGGGTAGAATAGGTTTCCTTATCCTTGAAAATAAAATAAGTGATCCGCTCCTTCAAGGTTTTCTGCTGCCGCATCTCTTCTTCGAACTCCAGCAGGGATTCCTCCACAAAATCCTTGAAGGATTCGCTGATCAGCGCCTCCTTGCTGCCAAAATAATTATAAATCGTCACCTGGGACACCCCTGCCGCCTTGGCAATATCGGCGATCCGCAGTTTTTTGATCTCCCAAGTCTTCAGCAGCTCCATGGTTGTCTTCATGATTTTGCTCTTGATCAGGGCTGCTCTCTTCTCAAAACCGTTCATCTTCGTCCTCCTAAGCGGCTTGTATAGAAAATATGCAATTCCAAAAATAATGAAATATTCAGAGTTAATAATTTCATAATTATATTGACTTCGCGTAATCCCGGGACTATTATAACATATGAAATATTCAATCGTTAATATTTCATATTTGTTGCGGAGGTGGCGTCATGCTGAAGGTTGAAGGGCTCAGCAAGCGGTTTTCAAATGGCAGAGGCATTGACAATGTATCATTCACAGTTCATCAAGGCGAGGTGTTCGGATTCCTGGGACCAAACGGGGCAGGGAAATCCACGACCATCCGCCACATCATGGGGTTCATGCAGCCGGATCGCGGCTCGGTTACGATCGGCGGGCTCGATGCCTGGAAGGGGCAGGGAACGGTGCAGAAGCTGACCGGGTATCTGCCGGGAGAGATTAACTTTATCGACGGCATGACCGGCACAAGCTTTCTCAATTTCATGACCTCGATGCAGGGAATGAAGGATACCTCCAAGCGTGACCGCCTGATCCAGCGACTGCAATTCGATGCCGCGACACCGATCCGCAAAATGTCCAAAGGCATGAAACAGAAGGTCGGCATTGTGGCCGCCTTCATGCACAGCCCGAAGCTCATTATTCTGGATGAGCCGACCTCCGGTCTGGACCCGCTGATGCAGCGGGTATTTATCGAGCTGGTATTAGAGGAAAAAGCAGCGGGAACCACCTTTCTGATGTCCTCGCACAGCTTTCAGGAGATTGAACGCACCTGCGACCGGGCGGCGATTATCAAGGATGGCCGGATTGTCACCGTCAAAAATATCCACGAGCTGCAGTCCATGCAGCGCAAGCTGTTCGAGGTGGTCTTTGCAGCACAGGAGGATGCCGCGCAGTTTGCCGCTTCGGGTCTGCAGGTCGAATCGCATGAAGGCAACCGGGTACGGATCGCCATTCAGGGCGATTATGCGGCATTTACACAGGAGCTGGCCCACTATGCCGTACGCAGCATCGACATCTCTACGCAGAATCTGGAGGATATTTTCATGAACTATTATGACCGGGACCGCGAGGTGACTGCGGAATGAACTTTTCACTCTATAAAGAAATGATGCGGGTCAATTTGAAGGGAATCATGAACTACGCTGTTGGCTCTGCTTTTTATATGCTGTTCATGATCTGGCTGTATCCCGGCTTGGGCGGCAGTACAGCAGCCATAGATGAACTGGTTAAGGCGATGCCGGAAGGCGTAGGCAATGCGTTCGGGCTGAACAGCGGCTTCGCGAGCGCGGAGGCTTTTATCTCCGGGGAATATTACGGGCTTATTCTGGTCCTGATCCTGTCCATCGTCTGCGTGCAGCTCTCCACTCAGCTTATCGCCCGGCTGGTGGACCGGGGTTCCATGGCCTATCTGCTGGCTACTCCGACCACGCGCCGCAAGGTAGCCTTCACGCAAGGCCTGGTCCTGGTCACCTCTCTCTTCATTATATTGGCGGTCACCCTGTTGTCGGGGTTTGCCGGAAAAAGCTGGTTTCTCGGCACCAAATATGAATTCGATATGGGCCGCTTCACCCAGCTGAATACCGTGGCCTTTCTGCTGTTTTTCGCTATCGGCGGGCTATGCTTCCTGATTTCCTGCGCCTGCAATGACGAGAAGAAGGCGCTCGGAATCTCCGGTGCGGTCACCTTCGGCTTCTTCACGCTCGACCTGCTCGGCAAAATCAGCGGTAAGCTTGACGTGCTGCGCTACTTCACCCTGTTCAGCTTCTACCGCCCCGCCCATATTGTGCAGGGCACAGCCGAAGTTATGCAGATTTGCCTCTGGCTGCTGCTGATCGGCCTTGCGGCTTTTGCCGCAGGCATCCGGATCTTCCGGCGGCGGGACCTGCCGCTGTAAGTGGATCAGGCAGGCGCTGCTTAGGCAGCGCCCGCACCGGGCAGCACGCCCCGCGGCCATGGTCCGTTCGCAAGTTCGCCGTTTCACTTTCGTCGAAATGTATCATTCAGTTGCGGCCCCCTCCTTTTTGTGTCATTGTAATATCAGGTTTAGAATTCCCCTCTTTACCTGATCGGGATACTTACTCATAAGGAGAGACCTTTGTGCTGCCTATTCATGAACTCATACCTAATTCCAGAACCAAAGAGATGTACTTATCTGTCCGAAAAAAAGGGACCGTATCCAAACAAACCCTGCTGGAGGAAAGCGGCCTGACTGTCAGCACCTTAACCCGGATTCTTGATGAGCTGCTTGCCCAGAACCTGCTGCTGGAGGTAGGCTTCGGGGAATCCACGGGCGGCAGACGGCCCACCCTATATGAAACCAATCCCGCCTATGGCTATGTATTCGGCCTGGAAATCTCCCGGACGTTTTCCAGGCTCGTGCTTGCAGATCTCCATCTAAAGCTGCTGGATGAATATTCATGGCCTATGGATGAGCAGGCCACACCGGAACGCCTGATCGAATCTGTTCATGCCCAGGTGCTGCGCATGCTGGAGCAAGCCTCCATTGATATCAGCCAAGTTATCGGGCTTGGCATTGGAGCCGTCGGCCCCTTGGACCGCAAGGAAGGAATGATTCTGCAGCCAGCCGGCTTTGCAGCTCCGGGCTGGTCACAGGTGCCGGTCAAAGAACGGCTGGAGCAGCTTCTTGATGTGCCGGTGTGTCTGGATAATGGAGCCAATACCGCGCTGCTTGGCGAATATTGGGCCGGCGGTGACCGGCGGCAGCATCAGCTGCTCTATCTCCACGCCGGCATCGGGCTGCGCTCCGCGATTATGAACGAAGGCCGGATTCTCTACGGCGTCATCGACACTGAAGGGGCCGTCGGCCAGATGATCATTGAGAGCTCCGGCGTTCCTTCCAGCGTGCCGGGCGGCAATTCCGGCGCATGGGAATCCTATGTTTCTATCCGCACCCTGGAAATGCAGGCCCGGGAGGAATGGAAACGCGGCAGACCCACCTTGCTCCGTGAGCTGGCCGGCCGCCCGGAGGACATTGAATTCGCACATTTAGTTGAAGCGCTGCAGGCCGGGGATTCCGTGGTGAACGGAATATTCGGGCAGGCGGCGGCCTATTGCGGCATTGGTCTGGCCAACCTGATTAATATTCTCCATCCGGAGGAGGTCATTCTGGGCGGCCCCCTGTTCTCGGCTGCGGATTTTTTCTACCGGGAAGCCACAAGGACTGCCCTTGAGAAGACCTACTACCGCGGGCAATACAAGGTCCGCTTCACTCAAGGCAGCTTAAGCGACACGGCTGTCGCCGCCGGGGCAGCCGCCCTCATACTGAACCAGCTTACTATTTGAGGACGGTATGATCCCCCAAAGCCGTAAGGTTAGCCGCGGCTGGCCGCCTGTGCCAGCTCAGATAGCCATTTCCCCCGCTCCCCTTCGGCTTTGGCGGCGATTTTTTTCAGCTTGTCTGTTCCGCCCCAGATCAAATACACAATATGCTCCACCTCATGGCGCTTAAGGCCGCGAACTTGATCGATCAGCAGCCTGAGAATCCTGTCATCCCCCAGATCGGCATCGATCTTCAGCTTCATCGAATCACCGCTATGCAGCATACATTTCACCAGTGTAGGAAGCGTCTCCGCGTTAACGCCATGCCGCCCGGCCAAAGCAGCCGTGAAGCTGTTCTGAACGGACTGGTGTTCTTCGTCGACCTGCTCCATATATTGTTCTACTAATGGAAAATACGCCCGGTCCGCGAGACCAAGGCCAAAAACCGCATAACTGCCCGGCATGCAGCTTTTTTCCCCTTCTGTATCCGTATACCATTCGAAAGTTTCCATCGCCACCCCGGCATACTCCTCCAGCAAAGGCTGCAATTTCGGATACTCCAAGGCGTTGGCAAAGAACCGGTGCGTGCCCGACTTGGCCAATCCTTTGACCGGCAGCCATTGCTTGACGGAGGATTTCAGCTTGATTTGATAGCTCTTAGGGAAACCCAAGCTTAGCAAGCGGATAAGAAACCGGAGCGCACGCGCGTAGCTTTCCTCCGTTTCTTGCTTAATGGCTATGGTTACCTCGGCAAACACATCGTTGGCTGTGCATTCCGCCAGTTCACCGCGAAGGCAGACATCTTCCCGGGCGAACGTTCCGCTGCCTTCCTCAGTCAGACGTTTGGCCCGGGTGCTTCCCAACTCGATAGCGCAATTCAACATAGACAGCCCCACACTTCTGCTGTAGGAAGGCTCATATTTCAAAATCAAGATTGCGGAATACAGGACCAGTTCGATGAGACCTTGCTCGGGATTGTCCAGCCGGGCATCACTTTTTCGCTTGTATTCCTTCTGCCACTCTGATCCTATATTATCGAAATAACGGGGCAACCAGTGATTTTCCACCCAATTCCGCAAAGCCCCGCTCAGATTACTCCGGTGCTCGGCAAGATGTTTGTTTCCTTTATTCACTTGTTGAATGTTCTCGAACACAGAAATGATCCGGCCAGGGTCCAGCTCCGGGAACAGTCCCTCATCCAACAGGTGTCTGGACAGGAAAAAGGTCTCCAAGGGTTTGGTCGGATATTTTCCCGCTTCGAGCTTATTCCCGACATAGGCGGAGATACGTTCCAGCAGCAGTTTCTTCTTCGTCCCGTCGACGTATTCAAGAATACGAACGTTGACCCCGCCTTCCCGCACCTGGAACTTGCCGTTAAAAGTAAAGTGATAATCGATTAATGCCGGCGGCATCCCGTTCAATTTATGCTGCATATAGGAAGCAAGCTCAGGGACGATCTGCTCCCGCACTTGTTCCCCGGTCAGCCACTCGCTGGGTCCGGCCTTGCCTCCCGGCACCGTAAGATCGAGTTCCCCATCCGTCACCTCCACCCTGCCCTTGGCATATTCGAGCAGAGCGCCACTGTGAATCCCCACCTGCAGCGTTGTGCGTTTCACGATTTTGTCCGCGTCTATATTGCTAATATAGGCTGCCCATCTGTCAATCTCCTGTTTCATTTCGTCCAAAAGCGTTTCCAGTGTGTGATCCATAATCATCCAAAGCTCCTTTATGCAGAGTTATAGATTTAATGCGCCCCCATACAGCTAGCTGGGATTGCTTTCTATCATAGCCTGTCCCCGCAGACAGGACAATTAGGCGTTGGACTCAGTTCCTTCAGTTGAAATAGACCAAGTGATCTAAGCATTCATCTTTCATGGGACCAAGGAGAAGGACAAACTGACCCTGGCGGGTGAAAACACCCCGGAGCTTACGACCGCACAGATACCCGACCGTTCCAAAATCAACGGGGGCACGCTGAAGACGGATCGTTGTAAGGTTTTTGGCAAAATAAGGGGCTCCTCGGTCCGCTTCAGTCCCTGGATGAAGCCCGATCCTAAACTATAATAGAGTGAACTTAAGATATTAACATTAGGGACTTCGTCGGGACTACGGTGAATGTTTGGACTTCCGGCCGCTGTTGTCTGCAGATTTCTTGATTTATACCGCTGTTCGCAGTGGAAATCCGCAGACAAAGGCGGACGCTAACGCTCCTACAGTTCCAAACTTCCCCTCCATCCCTTTTCCCTTTTGTTCGTTTTTCAAGTTCACTCTATATAGAACAAAACGGCGGCTCCGTCCTTTTCTGGGCAACACAGCAGCGCACCCACAACCGTTCCCGTCACCTTATGCTCAGAAAAAGCAGCAGGCATACGGGGGCTCCCGATACCTGCTGCTTTTTTCAAGCTGAAGTTCAAATTTCACCCTTGGTCTGCTGCAGCTGCCTTGCCTGAAGAGCGGTTTGCTGCAGTGCGCGGAACCTTCTGCCCAGCAGTTCATAGCCTTTGGCTCCCGGATGCAAGCCGTCCGTCAGGAAGGCTTCGTCCTCCGGGCCAAACCAGCTCAGGCCGTCCAGATCATACAGCTGGCGGTCCCCCCGTTCCCGCAGCAGCTCCACGGTCTGCCGGATATCTTCACGCATCATGGGCAGCGTGAAGCCGAGCGGGTTAGGCTCCGTCTCGCGGACGGTGCCGTAAATCGGGGAGATGACCAGCAGCGGAGTCTCCTTGTGTCTGTCGCGGATCGTTTCCAGCAATCCGATCAGCAAAGGCTTGAACATCCGCGGGCTTAGGGTACCGGCGCCATAGATGTTCACCCCCACGCATATAGAGATGAAGTCGGCCGGCAAATCCCGGATCAGACGTCCGATCATCGGCTCCATGTGGCAGTTGCCGGAGAAGCCGAGATTGGTCACATTCCAGCCGCAATCAGCGGCGGCGATGGCCGGCCAGGCACGCGAAGGGCTGGAAGCTGCCACACACTGGGTAATGGAACTACCATAGGTGATCCAGCGGGGACGGCGATCCGGCAGCGGATCACCAGCAGCCCCGCTGCCGATCCGCAGGCCCGTTACCGTCATCCCGATATTTTGCGGGAGCCAGATTTCCAGATCGTTGATGCCTGCGGGAAGTCCGCTGAACAAGGCTTCGGTTGCTCCTGGGGGAAGGGTGAGGGTCAGGAACAATTGACCTGCCACCAGGCAGTCCATAGCAGCTGCATCCGCGAGGGGGAGGAACGATACCGCTACCTCTGCGGAATCACTGCGCAGCCGCAGGCGCACACCGGCACAAATCTCGGCTTTGCCCCCGATTCCCTCCGGTGCATACAGCTCATAATCCGCGTAGGGAATACGCCACGGCTTGACTCCTTCCTCCCGGTGCTCCAGTGAAACCGCACCGTGGAACCATTCATCCGTTAAGGGAAGCTGTTTCACAGCGCATCCCCTTCCTTCCTGCCGGTGTGCTCCGCAGCAGGCACGAAGTTTTCGCCGAGCCAGACATCCTGCTCCAGCAGGCGCTGCTGAAGCTCGGCGACGGAAATGCCGCGTGAGCCTGTGCCGTCACGCAGCGCCAATGCGGCGGCTGTCCCCGCAGCCTGGCCCATGGAAAAGCAGTTCGGCATCACCCGCAGGGAGCCTTGAACCGCCCGGTCCGAGGACACGGAACGCCCGGCCACCCAGAGGTTGTCGATACCCGCCGGCAGCATGATCCGGTAAGGGACGCCGTGTGAGACGCCCGGCGGCAAGTGGTTGAAGGTCATCTCGCTTTTGCTGTTGGCGAGATGGATGTCGATATAATACGCGTTGCGGGCAATGTCATCCGGGAAGGAGCGGGCAGCAATGAAATCATCGACGGTCAGGACGTAGTCCCCTTCGATGCGCCGGGTCTCCCGGATGCCGATCTGCTCCCCGCTCGCCACCATATGGGCATGCTCGAAGCCCGGCACATAGCTGCGGAAGAACTGGAGCTGGCGTTCTGCCGTGCGGCGCCCCTCAATCGCGCCCCGCGTCAAATCCTCGGCACGGGTGCCGTCCACGCCGAATACATGGCCGAAGTTGACCCCTACCAGATAATCGCTCACCCACGCCAGGCCGGAGACGGACTTGCGGCCCTCCGGCAGCGCGCCATCGGCTATTGCCCGCTCCACCGTTGCATGCAGCTGGCCCGTATCCCCGCTCTCCTTCAGGAAACGGCTGAACTTCGGACGGTCAACATTGGCAAGGAGATAGCACATGCTGCCCGGCTGAAGCTTACCCGCCTCGCCGCCCTTCTGGAAGGGCACCCCGGACAACGCGGCGATGTCCCCGTCCCCCGAGCAGTCGATAATATAGCGGCAGCGGATGAAGGAGCGCCCCGTTTTGTTGACGACAATGACGCCTTCGACCGTTCTGTGGTCCTCCGATACTACTACATCGTAGACAAAAGTATGATAGAGCGGCGTCACGCCGCTTTCCAGAATGGCGTCATCATAGACCCGCTTCAGCACCTCCGGATCAATCGGCACCCAATCCAGCATGTCCCGGTATTCTTCGCGGTAGCCGGGACCGCAGGCCAGCTTCATCCGCTCCATCAGCTTTAGGCCTAAGCCGCGGATAATCGGCTTCTGCTTGTCTGTAAAGGGACAAAAGGCGGGGACAAGCGCAACTGTGCCCATTCCGCCGAGGAATCCCCTCTGCTCCACAAGCAGGGTGCTCGCCCCGCCTTCCGCAGCAGCAATCGCCGCGGCGATGCCGGATGCTCCTCCGCCGATGACCAGTACGTCTACTTCGCGGGTAACCGGCACACTGGCGGATGGCAGGGTTATATGTCCGTAATGCATAGAATCATCCTCCAAATCTATATTAGCTGAACTTGAAATTCACCCATCTGGTGAATTGCCTTCTATTTAACAGACCCGCCCTCCAGACAGAGACGCAACAGATCATCGACATGTGCGGTGGCCAGGCATTCAACAGTATCCGCGGCACCGTAATAGATTTTGACTTCCCCGGAATCCTCCAGAATCATGCCCCCGGGGAAAATAACATCATTGCGGAAGCCGCCGCTGGTTTCATAGGCGGCTTCCGGCGCGAGCAGCGGCGCAGCCGCCCTTCCGATAACCCGGCCAGGATCATGCAGATCCAGCAGCATAATGCCTGTGGTGTAGCGTTTTTTCCAGCTGTCCTCCCACCCGTTTTTGCCCCGGCTGCGGTCCAGATCGACCGCGTGGAACAAGGTTAGCCAGCCTTTGTCCGTCTTGACCGGCGGTGCGCCGGGACCCACCTTGTCATTGGCATAGGCCACTTCTTCAACCGTCAGCAGCAGGCGGGAATTCCCCCAGTACTTGAGGTCAGGCGAGTCGCTCATCCACATATCAAAACGGTCAATGCCGCCCCGGCTGTACACCGGCAGCGGACGCTCCAGCCGCACATATTTGCCCCCGATCAGCTCCGGGAACAGCACCATATTGCGGTTGTCCGGCAGGGACAGGCTCAGCACCTCGAAGGAGCGGAAATCCTCCGTCACCGCGATGCCGCCGCGCAGGCCATGCTTCGTATCCACTGCAAAACACATATAACATTGCCCGCCGATCACCGTCAAACGGGGATCATACACGCGGATAACCTCTTCATCATGCCAGGACCAGCATGGCTCCGGCTGCACCTCCCACTTGATTCCGTCATCGCTGAAGGCCAGGCCGAGATTCGTTGTGTGAAAGGGGGCAACGATTCCTTTGGCCTCATCGCCGTAGTCATTGCGGAAGACCATCACATATTTCCCTTTAAATTTCGTGACCCCTGCATTGAATACCATAGCCGGACCGTAAGGGACATCGCCGGGAGCCAGAATCGGATTCGCAGGATGCCGGGTAATGACCGGACTGGAGAATAAGGGCCCAACTGTAAAATCGCTCATATGATAATGCTCCTTCTATAGAGAATTGAATTTGTAGTCTATCAGCCTTTGACCGAACCGGCCGTCACCTGAATAAACGTCTTGTTCGCCAGAATATAGGCAAGCAGCATCGGCAGGATGGACAGGCACGCTCCCGCCATCATCAGATGGATCTGCATCGCCGCTGAGGAACCGTAACGGAGATTGGCCAGCCCTACGGTCAGCGTCTGGAGCTGCGGATTGGTCATTGTGAACACCAGCGGCAGAATGTATTCGTTCCACGCATGGCGGAAGGCGAACAGTCCGGCCACGCCAAGCCCCGGGGTCAGCAGCGGCAGAATAATGCGGAAGAAGGTGCGGATAAACCCGGAGCCGTCTACCATCGCTGCCTCATCAAGCTCGCGGGGAATGGCTTTGAAGAAGCCTTGAAGCATAAAAAACGTGCTGGAATGAGCACTGACCAGGATCAGGATCACGCCCCACAGTGTGGTATTCAGGTGCAGCGCGACCATCAGGTCAAACTGCGGGCGCAGCACGATGGCTCCTACGGATATGAACATCATCGATGCCTGAACCGTCACATACAGGGATTTGCCGGGAAAATCACGCCGGTCCACCACATAAGCCGCCATCGAAGCCACCAGCAGCGTGCCGACGGTAACCATGATGCTGACAAAAGCGCTGTTCCATGTGTAGCGGGCGAAATTGGCCTGCTTCCAGGCTTCGGCATAGTTGGCGAATTGCAGCTTGGACGGCAGCAGGCTGCCGCCGGTCATCATTTCCGCTCCGGTTTTCAGCGAGCCGGATACGGTCATGACCAGCGGAAACAAGGTCAGAACCGCTGTTGCCAATAAAAACAGCCACATGACCGTACGGCCGAGAATTCTGCCGGCATTGCCGGAGGGGCGGGCAGCCATCTTTTCCCGCACAGGGGGCTGTTGGGATAACACTTGTTCGTTCATCTTGTCACACCTCCAGTACGCCTGCAGCCGTTCATTGATAGTTCAGACTGCGGCGTTTTGATCAAATAGTAAGAATATTCGCAGATTTGGTGTCTAACGCGACTAATACACCTTGTTCATTTTGCGGCTCAGGAAGAAATACAGTCCGGTAATCGCTCCGACGATGACTGCGCTCGCGAAGCCTACGGCACTTCCGTACCCGAGCTGCTGGGCAACCGGTGAACCGGTGGATACCGGGAACAGCAGTTTATACAAGTAGAGGTACATGACCTCGGTTTTGCCGATCGGTCCGCCTTCCGTGATGACCATGATGCTCTCATAGCCTTTCAGGGAGGCGATAATCGCCAGCATGATGACCATCTGAGCAACCGGGGCCAGCATCGGAAGCGTAATGTTCCAGAACCGTCTTCCGGCGTTCGCGCCGTCAATGGCCGCGCTCTCGTATAAATCCTGCGGGATGCTCTGCAGTCCGGCCAGGAACAGCAGCATATAGTTGCCGACCGCCCCCCATACCGCCACGAGAATGACCGTGAGCATGGCATGCTTCGGACCCAGCCAGTCGACGGGCTGAGAGACCAGGTGCAGCTTCATCAGAACTGTATTAACCATCCCGTTATAGGAATTGAAGATGTTATAAAAAACAACAGAGATGACTGCGGTACTGATCACCGTAGGCATAAAGTAGATCCCCCGCAGCAGATTTCCGCCGCGCAGCCTGCCGTTCAGAATGACCGCCAGCAGCAGCGACAGCGGCAGCGTCAGCAGCAGCTTGCCCCCGGCAAAAATAAAGGTATTGCCGACAGATTCCCAGAACAGGCTGTCACGCATCAGCCGCCGGAAATTGTCCAGGCCCACGAACAGCGCATCGCCGTATCCGGCATAATCGTAGAACATGTAGCGCAGCATCCAGAACAAAGGATATATGCCGAGCGCAACCGTAAGAATAATGCTCGGGATCAGAAACAGGGAATTTTCCCCCAGCCGTTTCCATTTAATGCTCATGATTCATTCCTCCTTCGGGAAAAGAAAAGGGGCGTCCGCCAAGAAGTGCGCGGCAGCCCCATCCTTGCCTGTTATTCACCCTGCGGTTTGGTGGGATCAAAGGCAGGGTCCGGCGTTACTTTAACCTCGCCCTTTTCTACAGCTTTGGACAATGCGGCGTTATATCTTGTATTCAAATCCTCGGTGATTGCTTTGGCATCTCCCCCGGTAAGAATGTATTTGAAGAATGCATCCGCATAGTTAGAGCCTTCCGGAGTGACGCTTGGCGTTGCCGGCCAGAGAGAGTCATGTTCTCCGACCAGGAAACCTTCCATGCCTTTGATGTCCGGGTTTTTCGCTTGTTCCACAATGCTTGGCACAACGGCAATCCCGAAGCCTTTTTCATGATAAGTCTTCAGAACCTCGTCGCCGTACATATACTGCATGAATTTCCAGGCTGCATCCTGGTTAGCCGATTTGGCGCTGATGCCGAGCCAGGTACCGGCGGACACGATTTCGGAAGTTCCCTTGATCTGGCCGTCAAGCGTTGGCGCCAGAGCCCCTGCCCAGTTGATTTCTGTCGGGAACTGGTCCTTGTATACCCCCGGCTCCGTCGAGAAGGAGAGGTACATGCCGATTTTGCCTGCCGCGAACTGGGCGCGCAGCGGATCGATATCCAGCGTTTCAGCGCCCGGCAGAACACTGCCGTCTTTGTACATTTGCTTGAAATATTCAATGACCTGCGAGTAAGGTGCGAAATCAAACTGGCCCGTCTTTAGATCAAAGCCTAAGCCCTGATAACCGCTCAGCGAGAGAATCTCCCGGATGGAACGGTCGAAGGCCTGCTTCGGATTTTTGAAGTTCAGCGCGAAGCCGTAAATGCCCTCGGATTTGCCGGCTTCAGTAATCTTCTTGGCGTCGTCCACCATTTCCTGAAGGGATACCGGAGGATTCTGAATGCCGGCTTTGGCGAAGATATCCTTGTTGTAGACCAGACGCATAGTCAGACCGGTATTTGGCAGAGAGTAGAGCTTGCCGTCAAAACGGTTGACGTTGTCGAGCATGAGGCTGCTGAATTTGGTTTTCATATCATCGGTAAGATAGGAATCAACCGGTGCCAGATATCCTTTTTTGACAAACTCGGAGGTGTTGGCGCTCTTCAGCCGGAGCACATCCGGCGCCTGGTTGCTGGAGAAGGCGATATCGACGCTTTGCGTGTAATTCTCGGACATGACCGTCAATTCCACCTGAATGTTGTCGCTATTGGTTTCATTGAATTTGTTGATCAGTTCCTTGATATATTCCTGGTCATGACGGTCGTCGGTCCAGTACTTGAGCTGTACAGGCCCGCTTTTGGCCGTATTGCCGCCTGCCTCGGCTGAGGGACTTGCTGTGCTGCCTCCAGCCGCTCCATTCGCCGCACCGCTGTTTCCGCTGTTGTTTCCGTTACCGCCGCAGCCGGCGATTCCGGCTGCCAGCATGAGGCTCAGGCTGAGACCCAACCATTTTTTCTGCATACGTTCTACCCCTTTGATTAACATTTGTATTGTGAACTCATCTATCATTATAGGCCCCTGCCCGGACGAAGGGAGTGTGGCAGACTCACTCTCCAGGGATAGAATTCTATGGTCTGTGAAGCTGTCCCTTACCTCTCCGGCTGGTCCGGATGATAGCCCGCCCTGAACTCCGTCGGGGTCTGGCCGGTGATTTTCTTGAACATCTCGCTGAAATATCTGCGCTCCTCATAACCCACAGCAGAAGCCACTTCCTGCACCTGCGCTCCCTCCACCAGCAGCGCCTTCGCCTTCTGGATGCGCTCCGAGGTCGTAAACTGCGTGACCGTCATCCCGGTCACCTTCTTGAACAGGCTGGAAAAATAGCTGGCGCTGAGGTGGACATGAGCCGCACATTCGCCGACGGTGATGTCTTCCGGCAAGCGGCTTTTGATGTAGTCAATGGCTTCATAGATCACCTTCTGCCCTTCGGACAGGCTGTTCTGCCGGACGAGTCCGGCTCCCTCTGTGCACAGTGCCAGCAGCTGCCGCTGCAGGGAGGCCAGCGGCAGCCCCGCCGTTCCCTGCACCGCCCTGAACTTCTGGATCAGAGGCTGAATGTCCCGGTACGGAACCAATTCATAAAAGGTGCGGATCGCCGAGGCCGCCAGCTCGTCGTACAGGCTGAGAAGATAATCGGGATTCTGCCGGGAGATGAGGGGATGCAGTGTCTCGGCGATGGCCGACAGAATTGCGTCAGCCCGTCCGGCATTGCCGGAACGCAGCGCCAGCAGCAGTTCATCCTTGTACTCCAGGGCCAGCGGCTCCTGGCTCCCGGTCTGGTGCAGGTCATCATACATAATGGCCGCGTTGCCTTCTGTGAACAGGTGATGGGCCAGCGCCCGGTGGGCCTGGCGGTAGGAATCTGGCAGCTCGCTTGTCTCCTCCACTCTGCCGCCGACCCCGACTGATACCGTGAACTTGGTATAACGCTCAATATTCCGGCAGCACTGCTCCGCAATTTCAATGGGACTGACCGGGCCGGTATCGTTCATCACAGCCAGGTACCGATTATGGCGGGCCCGGAACACGGCACAGCCCGCATATTCTGCAATCGTCTCCTGGGTGATGTTGAGCAGGGAGAAGCGGATCAGCTCCACTTCACGGATAGACAGCTCGGCCACCTGCTCCTGAAAACGGTCGATTTCGATCAGCATCACCACGAATCCGCGCGGATTCAGTTCAATGTTCAGGAACTCCCAGCGCCCCGCCGCCTGTTCCCAGGACGTACGGTGGCTCACGAGCAGTGTAAAGTATTCCTGGCGCAGCACCGGCATACTCTCGCGCAGCTTGATCTCCATTTCTCTGAGGCTGAGCCGCCTGGATCTCTCCTCAAGGATCTCAGCTTTGGCCCGCAGCACTGCCGCCATGATATCCTCTTCGGAGAAAGGCTTCACCACAAAATCAAAAGCTCCCAGCTGCACCGCCTGCTGCGCATATTCAAAATCGGCATAGCCGCTGATCAGGATCACCTTGCAGCTGCGGTTGTCCTCCAGGACCGCACGCAGCATGCTCAGCCCGTCCATTCTGGGCATCCGGATATCCGTGATGACCAGATCCGGCCGCACTTCGGTGATCAGCTTCAGCCCCTCCTCGCCATTGCCCGACACCCCTGCAACCTGAATCCCCTGATCTTCCCAGCTCATGGCGGTAAGGCCATCCACTACGCTTTTAATGTCATCGATAATGCAGAGACTGACCGTCTCGTGATTGTACATGTTAATGCTCCCCTTTCTTGGGTACAGAAATCCGTACTTCTGTTCCGCGCCCAGCTGCGCTGTCCACGTAGAATTCCGCACTGTCCCCGTAATACAGCTGAAGCCGCCGGATCAGATTGGACACGGCATACCCCTTCTCCGATTCCTGCCAAAAAAGCGCGCGCACCTGGTCCTCCTCCATGCCGCTGCCGTTATCACGCACGGCAAGCACCCAGCGTTCCCCGTCCCCGGCAATTTCGATTTCGATGCGGCCTCCGCTTTCGAGATCACGGAAGCCGTGCAGAATGCTGTTCTCAACCAGCGGCTGCAGAATGATCCGGGGAATGGACAGCGCAGCCAGCTCCGGTTCGCGGACATGAATCTCATAATGGAATAAGCCTTCATAACAGCTCGACTGCAGCTCCAAATACTGGCGCACATGCTCCAGTTCCTTGGATAAGGTTGTGATTTCCTGGCCTTTGTTCAGCCCCAGCTGGAACAGGCGGGAGAGCGACAGGACCATTTTCTGCGACGGCTCAACCTGCTTCAGATTAAGTTTCCAGTAAATCGTGTTCAGGGTATTGTACAGAAAATGCGGGTCCATCTGTGCTGACAGCGCCTTGATCTCCGCTGAGCGCTTATGTGTTTCAGCCTCGGTGACCTCCCCGATCAGCACAACAATCTGTTCCAGCATCCGGTTGAACCGGAAGCCCACCTGGGCCAGCTCATCCCCGCTGCCGCTCTCAAAACGGGCCGACAGATCGTTGCTCTCCACCCGTTTCATCACCTTCATCAGCCCCTGCAGCGGCACCAGCAGATAACCCGTAAATGCCCCGGAGATCAGTGTAGTGACGGTGAAGGCCGCCAGGGCTACCGCGCCGATCAGCCATTTGACATAGACCATATCCTTCAGCACACTGGCCTGGGACTGGATGGTGGTCATCGTCCAATCTGCAATGCCGAGATGGGCATAATTAAGCAGATAGGTTTTCCCGTCCAGGTCGAAGGACTGGTTGCCCTCCGGGCTTTTCATCATGCCGCTGAGATTTCCGCCGTCTACCGCCTGCCGGACGAGCGGTTCTTTTACCGGGTATACCGTCTTCCCTTCTGCATTCAGCAAAAAACTGGCCGCTCCAGCCCCGGTGTCCCCCTGCACCAGCTTGCGGAAGCCGTCTTCACGGATATTCACGACAATATAGACGCCGCTGACCGGTGTGTCAAAAATCGGCTCCAGGATCAGCGAGATGACACGGTCTTTGCCGGAGAACAGCATATCCTCATGGCCTTCTACCCAGATGTTTTTTTGCTCCTGTTCGATGCGGCCGTATAGAAAGGTATCCTTGAACGAGGTGAGCCGGTTGCGGTTCATCGACGACGGGTAGAATTCGCCGATTGGCGTAGAAACATAAATGGACTGGATCAGCGGCTCGGCAATCCGCGCCTGCGAGAAAACGTTATCAAGATCGTTCAGATGCGTGTAATACCGGCTGGTGTCCCCGGCGGCGGCATCCTTCAGCATGTCATGAAAGGGCTGGCTGATCATGAATGTCATCATAATCAGCATCAGCTTGTTCAGTTTCTCATCCACAATCTGCGCGGATCTTACGACCGTGTCCTGTGTAAGCTTCAGGGCATTTTTCTCCAGGGTGGCCGCCGAGATGTAATAGGACAGCCCTCCGGTCATCAGCACCGAGAGCAGGATGACGGCCAGAAATGCGATTTTGAGTTTGCTGCGGAACGATTGCCTGCGGAGATAGTCCAAGCTTTTCACGCCTTCCCTTAAAGTCTCTATGCTACGATTATGTCACTCCAGGCCCTAATTCGACAATGTGCGGCGCAGAGGACAGTGAAATGACCGTATGTCGGCCGTGGTTTCACCGTATGCCCCCCTTAACAGGAACAGCGGCAGCCACGGACAATAACGTCCTGGACTACCGCTGTTTTATCAAACTATGATGTTCCGGTGGGCAGACCGGGGGATGTTAATGACGGCGCTTTTCCCTCTTCAGAATGGACTCGGTATGGTTCAGCATCCGATTCAGGTGATTCCGCCGGCCTGTTCTATCCGGTACGCCCGTCTTCAATGCATCGCGGATGGGGACAACCTCAGTCATTGTGCTGCCGCTTGCCATTCTCCGATCCACGCCAGTCGGGATGTAATTGACGTTAGTGATATTCGTGTTTCCTTTTTGATCCTTTTGAATGGTGAGATTAAGAATGATTCCGCTTTGTGTATAAGGAATATTCATAAGTTTAGTCGACACAAAGTTCCCCAGCGAATAAATCACAAATTTTTTCTTTCCCCGGGATTCCATGGGCTGGAGAACATGCGGATGAGATCCCAGAATGATGTTGGCGCCATGTTTAAAGAAGAGGTTCACCAGCTGTTTTTGCCTCTTGTTGGGAGTATAGTGATATTCGTTCCCAAAATGCAAATACAGCAGGACCAGATCGACTTTCTTTTTTAATTTCCGGATCTCCCGGCTGATTTTGCCGGTTTCGATCCGATTGACGAGCCACGGCCGGTTCGCCGGTACGGGAATCCTGTTGGTTCCTGCCGTATAGGAGAGGATTCCGATCTTAATCCCTTTTACATTTTTGATCAGAACTTGCTTGGATTCTTCCAATGATCTGGATGTACCGGTATGGCTGATTCCATTGCGGTCCAGCACCTGCAGCGTCCGGATCAGACCCGGGGTTCCATAATCCATGCAGTGATTGTTCGCCGTCACTAAGACATCGAACCCGGCTTTTTTTAGCGCAGGAGCCAGTTCATCCGGGCACTTGAATATCGGGCCGGAAGACCGTAGCGTTCTCCGGGAGTTTGGCCCGTTTCCGGCAAAGGTGGTTTCGAGATTTCCGATCGTCAAATCTGCCTGTTTCAGATATGGAGCCACTTTTGCAAACAAGGCGTCGAACGAATGGGTACCGTCAGACCGTCTGGCCTCCGAAATAATGTAACGTTTGACCATAAGGTCTCCCACAGCGGCTATTTGTATTTCCGTCATTCCGTTCACCCTTTTGGCTTTTTCAATAGGATATGACAGAAAGCTGTTATGGGTTAATGTACTCAGATTCCGATGCTTCTCCGTTCAATGCCGGCAACCGGCACGACGTGCTATTTCTAAGCAGCATAAGGCTGCTGCTTGTCCTAGAATGAGAATTATAGTTCATTAAGGGAACGGAGATAATATGCAAAAAACGCATCAACCAAAAACTATACAGTCTATTTAGCCCGCGCGCGCTGAATTCAGAGGTATTTTTACCTCTCATTCCGCCATTTAGCCCGCACGTGCGGTATTCAGAGGTATTTTTACCTCTCATTTCGCCATTTAGCCCGTGTGGGCCGAAATCAAAGGTATTTTTACCTCTCATTCCGCCATTCAGCCCGTGTGGGCTGAATTCAGAGGTATTTTTACCTCTCATTCCTCATTTAGCCCGCGCGCGTCGAATTCAGAGGTACTTTTACCTCTTACTACACAGTTAGAGTTCGGGGGCAAGCTTAAAAGAAGACAAACATGATCTTATCAGCAACTCAATCAGCAATCCGCTTCTGCACCGGGGAACTAATACTGTACCGCCCAATCCGCGATACAGCCAAAGAGCCGCTCCGTGCAACCGAGTGGCTCTTTGCTGTAGCTGAGGTTAGTTCCCATCTAACAAGTTATTTTCACGCAACAATGGGCAGTCTGTACTAAGCCTGCTCTACATAGATAAGCGGAGAAGCCGCCAGTCCAAACTTTACAAAAGCGTACCGCGTCTGATACACATGCGTATCCTTATCCAGGTCCTTGTCGGTCCAGCCCGGCTTATCCTTATAGCTGTCCGGCCCAACCTTGTAAACTTCACCTTTGATATGATGATGCGGTCCCAGCAGATTGCGGCAGCTGCCCGTCAGCTCCAGTTCAATGACGTTGCTCCCGCTGTGCAAAAAGGAAGAAATGTCTGCGTCATACGGCTCCCACAGGAAGCTGCGCACCTCCGCCCCGTTGATGAACAGCTTGGTTACTATTGCGTCAGGGGGGGATTGAAAGAACCATTGTGCTCCCGAAGCTCGCGCTGCATCAAGTTCCAGCGTCTGCCGTAAACGGAGGCTGCCGGAAAAGAACGGGAAACCCTGCCGGGTCAAATCTCCCGTCTGCACCTGCCGGGCCGGCTCCATCAATTGAAAAGGCCCTTCAGTACATACCGCTCTCCGCTCCCCGTCCGTGAACCCCGAACCGGAATGGACTCCAAAATCGCCGAGCAGATAAATGCTCTCCAGCTCCTGATCGATCGTCAGCTTGTTGCCTTCTGCTTCAAATGCCTTGGCCCGTGCCAGCCGATCCGCGATTTCCTGCGAGCTGTGGAATTCCATTCTCAGGACAAGCGTGTTCCGTCCAGCAGCCGCCAGGCCGCTAATATCGATGGTTCTGAACGAGATATCCCGCCACCAGCCGCTGCCGGCCGTCTCTACCCTGGCCCCGTTCAGCTCAACCTCCAGCTCCTCCGGCCGTTCGATTACGAGATACAACTCCCGCTGCCTCGCGGTATCGAAGCCGACTGCAAATGCAAATTCCAGTTCCGCCGTCACTGTCCGGCCATAAGCCAGCAGCTGTTCCTGGATAAATATCACAGGCTGCAGCTCCGACCATTCACCGCCATCTACCCGAAGGCGGGCGTTGTCCAGCGTCAAGCTGTTGAGATCGGCATGCACGATTTCCCAATCCGCTGCAAGCTCCACCGGCGAACGTTCTTGGTTATCCGATTGTTCCCGCACACTCCCGTAATCCCCAGTGATTGGGGCTGAACCCGTAAACGGATCGACCTTCAGCATATAGGACTGGCCGGGATGCAGCGGGAGCTGCAGGCGCACGCCCTGTGGCTGTAGTTTCTGCCCCATCTGCTTCTGCCCCGCCTGCACCTGCTCCTGCTCCGGTAGTTCCTGCTCCAGTAGTTCCTGCTCCATTTGATCACGCTCCAGCGGCTCCAGCTCCATTAGATCACGCCCCAACAGTTTCTGCTCCAGCGGACGGATCTCTCCTGTTTCCAGATCTACCAGTGAAACTGTACCCTGGCGGGTCAGCTGTATATTCAGCAGCGGGTAGAACTCCGTGCCGGAGTTCACCACATAATGCAGAATCGAACCTGCAAGCTCCAGCGTCCGCACATTGAGTGTATCCGCAGCAACGGGTTCACCGTTCCCGCCGGATATCTGGAGAGATGGTCCTGCCCCGGCAGACACCGCCCGGCACAATGCCTCGCAGCTCCATTCCGGCAGGACCGCTGCCTCCATGAAGCGTGCAAACTCTGCATCCTCCTGCCCGTCAACCAGCACCGGATAAGGCTCAAAAGCAATCAGCGTCCCGCCCTGTGCAGAAAATTCCCGAAGCAGCTCTGCCGTACGCCGGTCCACCGTCACACTTGGCGGCACTATGACTACGCGGTATGCCGCTTCGCCGACGATGAAGCTGCCGCCGCTGACCCGGCCATGTCCGGCGATAATGCCCTCGCTGCCATAGTCATGCTCAATCAGGCTTTGGCACAGCCATCTGGTGAGCCGGGCGAATGCCTCATGATAAGGGATCACGGCGGAATAATCTCCGCCGCGCTGCAGCGTCCAGGCTGTGCGCACCGGATGCAGCAGAAGCACCTCCGCCTGGGCGGCGCCTTCGGACAGCAGCAGGGACAGCCGGGCGAAATAGTCGTTGAAGTTTTTGTATTCACTCCACCACGGCTGCTGATAGAACAGGGAAGGCGGGTAATCCCGCTTGCGCAGCCCCCTTAAGGAATAGCCCTGCAAATGCTGGCACAGCAAATTGATGCCATGCACGAACTGCCACTCGCCGATCCGCTTGAGATCGGCAAAGCTGACGTTCCAGCCGGAGCAGCCGAAGCTCTCGGTGATGGCCCGCTTTTTGCCGAGCTGGCGGGCCACCGAGCTGACCTGCTTCGGCACCATGGCATCGTTTCCGACGAACCGGCCCAGCCAGTCGCAGCCGGGAATCTGCAGATGCTCATAGAAGGCCATCGGATCGCCGACGGAGGTCACTTGATGCATCAGCTCCTGCTCATCGACGACATGTCCGGTCGCCGACCAGCCCTTGCCTGCGCACCAGTCGCCGATTTGCTTGGCATAGGCCTGCGTGAACATAAAGGTTACGGTCTCCCAGTAAGCGTATCTGGCCCTGCTTGCGCCCATCGTATCCAGGAAGAGAGCCGGCAGAACCTCCTTCACGTTGCCGCCATGTCTTCTGATGAACATATCCTCCAGCTCAAAAGACCAGGGAAGCGCGCCGCGTCCAAACTGCGGCTCATCCGTGAATATCCCGCTCAGCTCCCCGCCGTATTTTTCTCCGAACTGCTTCCAGTAGCGCTCATAGGTGCTGTCGATAAATTCTTTTACAGCCATAGAACTGAGTGTATCCGTATAGTAAGGATTCACATCATAGCTGATTCGAAGATCAGCACGGGCTTCTTCACCCGGAGGCAGCAGCCGGTAGTCCGCTCCCCCGTCCGGTCCAGCGGCGTACCAGCCGATGATCCGTTCCGCTGGAACATCCTCAAATGGAGCCTGTTCACAGACCAGCCGTTTCTGCTGATAGTCCAGTCCTTTGGCGGGAACCTTCCCGTCTGCAAAACCGCTGGGCCAACCGTTCTCGTCATAGAACCAGGCGTTCATCCCCAGCTCGCGGCTTTTCTCAATCGAAGTGCGGATGGCCTCCATCCATTCTTCGCCCATGTACGGCGTTTGCAGCCCGCCCCGGGCATGCATGAAAAAGCCGCCTATTCCCGCCCGGTGCATCTCTTCAATCTGCCGCTCCAGCTCCTCTTTCTCAAGCAGGTCATTCCAGGACCAAAGCGGAACGGAGCGGTAGGCGGCAGGCGGGTTTTTCAAGGTATCCCACGGGTTCAATATCCTGTTCGTCTCTCGGTTCGTCATCCCGTTCGTTTCCCCGTTCGTCATCCTCGCTATCAGCCTTTAAGGCACAGGGAGACCAGATCATCTACATGCGCGGTAGCAAGGCATTCAATCGTATCCGCAGAGCCGTAGTAGATTTTGACTTCGCCGTTATCCTCCAGAATCATGCCGCCCGGAAAAATAACGTTGTTGCGGAAGCCGCCGTCAATCTCATAGCTGGTCTCTGGTGCGAGCAATGGCTGTTTATACATGCCAAGAATCTTTTTGGGATTGTCCAGATCCAGCAGCATGATGCCTGCAGTATACCGCTTCTTCCAGGCTGGCTCCCAGCCGTGCTTGCCGCGTGAAGGGTCAATATCCACCGCATGGAAGGTCGTCAGCCAGCCCTTATCCGTCTTCACCGGAGGCGCGGCAGGGCCCACTTTGTCATTGGCGAAAGGCACATGCTCCACAGCGAGCAGCAGGTCGGAATTGCCCCAATATTTCAAATCGGGAGATTCCGAAATCCAGGTGTCAAAACGGTCCTTGCCGCCCCGGCTGTACACAGTAAACGGACGCTCCAGGCGGACGTAATTGCCGCCTATTTTTTCCGGGAACAGAACCATGTTGCGCAAATCGGGCGAAGACAGGCTGAGGATCTCAAACTCCTCAAAATCATCCGTTACCGCAATCCCGCCCCGGATGCCATGCCGGGTATCCACGGCAAAACACATATAGCAGCGGTCCCCAATCACCGTCAAACGCGGGTCGTAGGCGCGGATAATCTCTTCGTCATGCAGCTTGAAGCATTTCTTGGGACTGGCCTCCCAGTGAATTCCGTCATCGCTGAAGGCGATCCCCAGGTCGGTGGTATGATGCGGCTCAATCGTCTGATCAGCAAGCGAGCCATAATCGTTGCGGAACACCATCACATACTTGCCTTTGAATTTGGTCACACCTGCATTGAACACAAGCGCAGTGTTATAGGGAACCTTAGACGCGTCCAGCACCGGATTGCCTTCATAGCGGTGAATCACCGGACTGGATGTTAGAATTGCGGGAACCTGAACTGTCATGCTGTAAACCTCCTGATTATTGACTAGTAGGATTAGTCAGAGTCTCAAAAATACCTCTATTTCCATTGTTATACGCAGTTTCGATAGTTAATAGCAGTGTCAGCGAATGCCGGAGCGGGCGCTTACCCCTTCAGGGAACCGGCCGTCATCTGCATAAAGGATTTATTGGCAAACACATAGGCTATGAGAATCGGCAGAATGGACAAGCAGGCACCGGCCATCATGTAGTGGGTCTGCGAGGCGGCGGAAATGCCGTATTTCAGGTTCGCCAAACCAACGGTAAGTGTCTGCAGCTCCGGCTTCGTCATCGTGAACACGAGCGGCAGCAGGTATTCATTCCATGCGCCGCGGAAGGTGAACAAAGCTCCAACCCCAAGGCCGGGACCCAGCAGCGGCAGGATAATGGTCCAGAAGGTGCGGCCCAGCGAACTTCCGTCGATCCGTGCAGCTTCGTCCAGCTCACGCGGAATGCCTCTCATAAAGCTCAGCAGGATAAAAAAGATCGAAGCATGCGCGGAGATCAGAATCAGAATGACACCCCACAGCGAGCTGTGCAGATGCAGCTTGACCATCAGATCGAACTGCGGACGCAGCACCACTGCCCCAACGGCGACAAACATCGTGAACGACTGAATGCCAACATAAATTTTTTTGCCGAAAAAATCCATCCGGTCTACCACATAAGCAGCCATGGAAGCTACCAGCAGCGTACCGGCTACCGTGGACAGTGACACGATCAGACTGTTCACCGTATAGGTGGAGAAATTGGCCTGGTCCCAAGCTTCGGCGTAGTTGGAGAAATGCCACTTGCTTGGCAGAAAGGTTGCGCCTGTAGTCAATTCACTGTTTGTTTTGAACGAGCCGAGTATGGTAATTACAACAGGGATCAAGGTTATAAAGGCGAATGCCAGCAAAAAGATCCATAAAACCGTCTTTCCCGTTATCTCTTTTGTTCTCATGTCACATCTCTCCTCAATCAATCCGATTCATTCGTCTGGAGGCGTAGAAATAGATCAGCGAAATCATTCCCACGATAACTGCAGACACAAACGCGACTGCACTGCCATATCCAAACTCCTGCACCTGGGTGGAGGCTGCGCTGCCGCCGACCGGAAAGAACAGTTTATACAGGTAAAGGAACATTACTTCCGTTTTACCGGCAGGACCGCCTTCGGTGAGTACCATTATGCTCTCATAGCCCTTCAGCGCATTGATAATTGCCAGCATGATGACCATCTGCAGCACAGGTCCCAGCATCGGCAGGGTGATGAAGCGGAACTGCTGTATTTTATTGGCTCCGTCCAAAGAAGAGCTCTCGTAAACATCCTCGGGAATATTCTGGAGTCCAGCCAGGAACAGCAGCATATAGTTGCCGACCGCGCCCCACACCGCTACCAGAATGACCGTAAGCATGGCATGCTTCGGACCCAGCCAGTCAATGCCGGAGGATGAAATGTTAAATTTGATCAGGAACTGGTTCAGAATTCCGTTATATGAGTTGAAGATGGTAAAAAAAACCACAGCCATGACGGCTGTACTGATTACCGTAGGCATAAAAAAGACTGCCCGCAGCAGCTGTCTGCCCCTGATCTTGCGGTTCAGAATCGCTGCCAGCAGCAGGGACAGCGGGATCGAGAGCAGCAGCTTGCCTCCCGCATACACAAATGTATTCACGACCGAGTTCCAAAACTCTGTATCGCGCAAAATCCGGCTAAAATTATCGAGGCCGATGAACCGGGCAGTTCCATAGCCCTTGTAGTTGTAGAACATGTAGCGGAATGCCCAGGCAATCGGGTAAATTCCCAGCACCAGCGTGAGCAGTGCGCTCGGCAGCAGAAAGCTGTAGGCAAAAGCGGCATTCTTGGATTTGTTCATGGGTTCTTCCAGGCTCCTTTCCTGTCTTGCAGCAGACCGGTGAGGATAGGGGGGAATCCCCCCCTCCCCAGGTCATCTCTATAAACCGCTCGAATTAGCTTGCCTTAACTTATTTGGCAAATTTGCCGGCAAGCGCGGCCGGGTCAAAACTTGGGTCCGGTTCTGCCTTCAGGCCGTCATTTTTGATCGCATCATCCAGTGCAGCGTTGTAGCGCTTGTTCAGATCGGAGATGGTGGCATCCAAATCTCCGCCGTTCAGCATGTATTTGAAGAAAGCGTCATCTGATTTCATGCCTTCTGGCGCCACTGATGGATATACCGGCCATACGCCGTCATATTGGTTCGGCAGGAAACCTTCGATACCGTTGACCTCCGGTGTTTTGGCTGCAGCGCTGATGGAAGGAACCATCGAGATGCCAAAGCCTTTTTCCTGATAGGTTGTCAGCATTTGATCGCTGTACATGTACTCCATGAACTTCCAGGCAGCATCCTTATGCTTGGACTTGGAGCTCAGAGCCAGCCATTGTCCGCCGAGGAAGCCGGAAGCTCCCTTGACCTTGCCGTCAATCGTTGGAGCGGGTGCCGCAGCCCAGTCGATTTTGGCCGGAAACTGTGTGCTGTAAACGCCAGGTTCTGAGGAGTAGCTGAGGTACATCCCGATCTTGCCTTCGGCAAACTGTGCCCGCAGCGGGTCGATATCCAGCGATTCCACACCCGGCAGCATGCTGCCGTCGTCCCTGATCTGCTTGAAGGCCTCAATAATGGGCTTGAAGCCGCTGAAGTCAAAACGTGCTGTTTTGAAATCATAACCAAAGCCGCCGAACCCGCTCATCTCAGCAATGACACGGGCCGAACGCCCAAATGCGCTGGCCGGACTTTTGAAATTCTGTGCAAAGCCGTAAGCGCCGTCCGCTTTGCCCGCAGCAGTCAGCTTCTTGGCGGTATCCACCAATTCCTGCAGAGTGGTTGGAGGATTCGTAACCCCCGCTTTGGCAAACAGATCCTTGTTGTAGATCAGGCGCATGGTTGTCCCGTAGTTCGGCAGACTGTAGCGTTTGCCGTCAAAGATGTTCAGATCCGTCATCTCTGGAAATTTCGCCTTCATGTCATCTGACAGATATTCATCGATTGGAGCGAGATACTCTTTTTTATAAAAGGTGCCGATGGTGTTCTCCTTCACCCGGATTACATCCGGAGAGTCGGAAGTCTGAAAGGACAGGTCCAGTGCAGTATCGAAATCGTCACCCTTGACAACCAGCTCCACCTCAATGCCGTCGGTGTTCGTTTTGTTGAATTCGGCTACCTTCTCTTTCACAAATTCAGCGTCATGGCGGTCACCCGTCCAGTAAGTGATTTTGGTTTTTTCGCCCGATGCCGCTCCCGCGTCTGATGTTTTCCCCGCGTTTGAGGCCTCTCCGGAATTTTCAGCGGTATTGGAGTTGCCGCAAGCGGCCAGGCCGAATGCCAGTACCGCGCTTAGTGAAGTCAGAAGCAGTTGTTTCTTCATTTCTGTTAGCCCCCTTAAATGTTCAAAGCTGTGTTTGCCTTACACCCTGATTATAGGGCAGGCCATGCATCTGCATAATGCGGGTAAACCCACATTAAGGGCAGAAATTTGCTGGACTCCACGCCAAACGGGGATGGACCCCGCAGCATCAGCGGATCGTCCATCCCCGTGGGTTCGTAAATTATAGAGCGCCCATCTCACGGGCGGCGCGGTCCGCGTTGGCCCGGCGGCGACGCTGCGCTGGGGCGGTAGGGGGCGGTTTGGTGCCCCCTTCAGCTTATACATCACCCGGTCAGCAAGTGGAAAAAGGGAACTTATTTCTCACCCAAATCAACAATTTTGAGATCTAAGTGGAAAAAGGAAACTTATTTAGGCATCATTACTACGTCAGGAGCGAAATGAGCTGAATTAGTTAACCTTTTTCCACTTAAATTGCGGAGAAGCATGATGCTTGAGTAAATTAGTTAACCTTTTTCCACCTAACCCAGCCAACGAAGCCGAGAAGATACTCAATGCTTCTTACACAAACTTCTGATGCTACCCATGGCAAGCCTATTACGGCATTTCTGCCGTTATTTCCGCAATTTCTGAGCACGGTCCGCGAAGGCGCTCCCGCTCCCCCTTTCAACGTACGCGGCTCACGTGGCTCCCGCTTTACTTCACCTGCCGAGATATGAAATCTTGAACTCCGACGGGGTCATGTCAGTGTATTTCTTGAACACCTCGCTGAAGTAGCGGCGGTGCTCGTAGCCGAGCTCCATAGCGATTTCCTGCACCTGCATCCCTTCAATCAGCATGGTCTTGGCCTTCTCCATCTTCTCGTGCATGACGAACTGCTGAAAGGAGATGCCTGACACCTTCTTGAACAGGTTCGAGAAATAGCCCTGGCTGAGGCTGATCTGCTTCGCCACCTGCTCCAGCGTCAGGCTGGTGTGCAGATTGGCGCAAATGTAGGCCTTGGCCTGCTGGATAATCCGGGTGGATTCGACCGAACGCTCTTCCTCAATCCAGCGGCAGGCCTCGGCGCATAATCCTTCGAGCAGGGAGCGGATCTCCTGCAGTGAAGGATGCAGGCGGTTCTTCAGCTGGTTCACCTGCTGCTCCAGCGGCTGGACCTTCTCATAGGGGAACAGCTCCAGCATGACCCGGCAGATTTTGAAGGACAGCTCGTAGCCGATGTTCTCCACATACTGCGGGGCAGGCAGCGGGTCGAGCTGCAGCAGCTCATCGAAAATCTGCTGCAGCACCAGCCGGCTTTTCTCACGGTTGCCTGAACGCAGTGCAAAAAGAAATTCCTGTTCGGCGGTAACGGAATAATGGCTCGCGGCCCGGGGTTTATGCACGATGCTCGCGTAACTGTACACAGCGTTTCCACCGGTATAGAAATGATATGCCAGCGCGCTGAGCGCCTGTGCGTAAGAATCCGCCAGCTCATGGATCGCAGCCACGCAGAGTCCCACCCCGATCGAAACCGTGCAGCGGGAATAACGGCTGACATTCGCACAGCAGGCTTCCGTGATCAGCCCGGCAGCATGAGGGTCACCCCCGTTGATGATGCAGACATAGCGGTTCGTCGCCTCGCGGAAGATGACTCCCTGCGTCCAGGCATGGATCGTCTCCTCCAGTATATTTTGCAGGCTGAAGCGGATCAGCTCGATTTCCTGCACCGGCTGGCGGCCGTATTTCTCGGCAAAATGGTCAATCTCCACGATAAACACTGTGAAATTCTTCTGCGCCAGCGGAATGCCAAGATACTCCCAGCGGGCTTTTGCACTCGGCTCCGTTGTCCTGTGCTGCATCAGGAAGGTCAAATACTCCTGGCGCAGAATCGGCAGGCTCTCTTTGATCTGGGCCTGCATGGCCATGATCTTTTCCTGCTCCTCACGTTCCTGCAGGCACAGCGCCTTGGCTTTCAGCACGACGTTCACTATCTCCTCCAGCGAGAAGGGCTTTTTGACAAAATCCATCGCCCCCAGCCGAATCGCCTGCTGGGCATAGGAGAACTCCGAGTATGCGCTGAGAATAATAATTTTACAGTGCGGGGCAAACTCCAGAATCGCCCGGGTCATCTCCAGGCCGTCCATACGCGGCATGCGGATATCTGTAAGCACAATGTCGGGCTTCATTTCCCGGACCATCTGCAGCCCTTCTTCCCCGTCGAGCGCTGTGCCGGCCACCTCGATGCCGTACTCCTGCCACTGCGGCTTGCGGGTGATCATATCCACCACACTTTTAATATCATCGATAACGCAGATTTTAACTGGTTTCACTTCAGGATATTCCATAATTTCCTCCCTCTTCCCTCAGCGGGCTAAGCGGTATCCACAGATCTGTGCGCGAGCCCACGCCCGCCTGGCCGGACAGCTCCATCCGTGCCTCATCGCCATAGTACAGCTGGAGCCGGTGCCTGATATTGACCAGGGCGTAGCCTTTTTTCGAAATCTCCCGTTTGGCCATTCCCTGCTCCACTTTGGCGGCATCCATGCCTTTGCCGTTATCCTCCACCACAATATGCAGCATGGACTGCTCCAGCGAAATCCGCACTTGGATGCAGCCGCCGCTCCGCCGGTCCGAGAACCCGTGCTGGATGCTGTTCTCTACAAGCGGCTGCAGCAGTATTTTGGGAATAGGGAAGGACAAAAGCTCCTCCTCTTCCGCTTCGGCATGGTACTCGAACAGATTCTCATAGCATTTTTGCTGGATGGCGCAATATTGCTGCACATGCGAAAGCTCGTCCTCCAGCGTAATCAGATCCTGGCCGCCGCCAAGCCCCAGCTGGAACATTTGCGATAAAGCGAGGATCATCTCGTTGACATCATCATTTTCGCCCATCACGGATTTGCAGTAGATCGTATTGAGCGTGTTGTACAGAAAATGTGGCTCCATCTGCGCAGTCAGTGCCCGGATCTCCGCATGGCGTTTGTCTTTTTCCTTCTGGCGCACATCTTCGATCAGCGTTTTGATCTCCGTCATCATCCGGTTGAACTGGAACCCTACCTGGGCGATTTCGTCGTTATATTTACTCTCAAATGAAACGCTCAGCTGGTTCTCCTCCACCCGGCGCATCAGCCTGCTCAGCTTGAACAAGGGCCGGAGCAGTGCAGCCGTCAGCTTGTTCGAGAAAAACCACGTCGTCAGCAGAAAAACAAGAATCACATACAGAACCGCCCGCTGCACACCCTTGAGCTGTCCCAACACCTGATCCTTGGACTGCATCCCGGCGAGAATCCAGTTCGGCGCAACCGCCGACTGCTTATAATTGACCAGATAATTCTCTCCTTCAAAAGGATAAAAGAAATTGCCCTCGCTGTCCGCCGTGCTGTCCTGCAGAAATTCCGGGTCCTTTGGGGGTTCCCCCTTGGCAGGCCAGCCTGTCTGCACTACCGTCTCTCCTTCCGTATTCAGAAGCAGATATTTCCGGTCATTCCCGGATGTGCCCTGGCCAAGCAGTGAGGCGATTTTATTCTCCCTGAGGTTGACCACAATGAAGACATTGGTAATAGGCGTATTCTCATAAATCCCCCGCACGACAAAGGAAACCACCCGCTGGCTGCCGGTGAACAGCCGGTCGTAATGGCCTTTGGCCCAATAGCCGCCGGGGCTTTTTTTGCTGTTGTCGTACAACTCCGAGCCGTAGAACGAATTATCCTGCGCACGGACCTGTGTGGTGGAATAAAAATCGCCGATCGGCGTCGCTATAAGAACGTTCTCAATCATCGGCTCATTGAAGGTGGCCTGCGAGAGAACGTACTGCATTTCGGATAAATGAACATAATAGTTCGTCACATCATGAGCCTGCACATCAATCATCATCTGCCTGTAAGCATCGCTCAGCATCAGGGACTGGACCGACATCGCCACATCATTCAGCCGGTAGTCCAGCAGCTGCAGGGTTTTGTCCACCGTCTCCTTGCTGGTATCAAACGCATTATTCTGAATTTCCTTCCCGGCTATCCGGTAGGTCAGAACGCCCATGGCGCTGATTGACAGCGTTATCAATACGATAAAAGAGATAAGCACCCGCTGCTTGATGGACACCTGATAAAAACGTTCACTCCACTTGCTCCAGATCAGGCCGCCCCATTGTCTCAAAAGCTTCATGGATGCCTTCTCCCCTTCCCACAGCAGAAATTTCGCCAGCTCCCCGGCAACCAGCGCATGCCCCCGTGCATTCGGAGGATTGGACATGGGGCAGCCAGCTTTCATCCCCTGTACCATACGACCGATCCCGGGCTGGTGTCAACAAAAAAAGAATATCAATGTTGGTTCATCTTTATTCCCAAAAACGGGTATCCGGTGTGACGGCACATCAAACAGAGCACTCCTTCAATATTAAGGGGTGCCCTTGTTTACCTTGCTATTCACCATGAGTCGCCTATGAGCCCTACGAGTCACCTGTCGAGAAAACCCGGTGTGATTGCACTTTGTGCAGCAGAATGCACCGTATGCTGCCGGAAATCGCATTCTGCGGTATGAAGTGCAATAGAATCTTAGCCGTGCAAAATTCCGCTCTTCCCGGCAGCGCTCAGCCATTCGTTAGCAATCAGGTCATGGCCGGCATGGGTCGGATGGACGCCGTCCCAGAGCCAGTAGGCGGCATCCGCTCTTGACGCCGCCGCATCGAAGGCGGCCTGCAGCGGAACATGCAGCGCACCAAACTCTTCTGCCAGCGCACGGACCACCTGCTGATAATGGGCCATATGCTTCGACCATTCGTCCCAGGCTTCCGCCGGAGCTCCCGTTCTCAAGATAAACGGCTCGCAGAGCACCAGCTTCGTCTGCGGCAGCACTTCGCGGGTTTCCACCAGCACATGGCGGTAAGCCCGCTCAAAACGGTCAGTTACCCCGCTGGGCTCGCCCTTCATTATTCTCCAGAGATCATTGACCCCGATCAGAATACTGAGCACATCCGGCTTCAGGTAGATTGCGTCCTCATTCCAGCGGGCATAGAGATCTGAAATCCGGTCCCCGCTTATGCCCCGGTTATAGAACACCGGCTTCTGCTCCGCAAGCTCATTGCCCAGCCTGCCGCCGATGATATACGCATAGCTGTGGCCCAGAATATGATTAGGGTCCTCGTCGCGGCCCCGGTTGCCGTCTGTAATCGAATCTCCTTGAAATAGAAAAACCTTGCTTTTGCCAGAAAAAGTAGACATGAATACTCATCCTTTGATTATGATTTAGTAGTTATTGCCTGCAGTTACCCATTCGTATTCTACCGTGATCGGGGCCTTCTCTTCAATGATCTGCGTTGCAATCCACTGCAGCAGCTGGGACCGTTCCTTCTTAAGCCGGAACTACGCGACTTTTAAGGACTTCATCGACAACTTATCGGTTCAGTTGAGACGGATTCACTTTCTGAATTTGAACAATGATATCAAATGTTTTACCTAATGATAAATCAATAGTTGTCGGGATATCTGGACCTACGGTAGTTATTCCGGCGAAAATCGGATGTTGTTCGTTTAGCCACGTTTTTGTCACTCCGCTTGCCTTACGTAAATCAACAAAAAACTGGTCGTAATGGACTTGTCCAAACGAATAGTTAAAACTACTCGGGTCATCCAATTTTAATGTTCCAAAGGGCCCAAATTCTTGTTTACTGTTATAAACATTGTAACGTCCCTCATAGACAGATGTTCCAATGGATACATACCGTTTTCCATAATGTTCTGCTAAATACTGCCCAGCTACTTTAGGGTATACAAAAGGGATCATGTTTGTCTTCGAAACGTGCCCATTATGGCCCCATACGATTGTTTTTCCTACATGTTCTTCTGTCCACTTCGCATTTTCATACATGGCAATATCATGTTTCAAATAAAAGTCTTTCAGGTTATCAGGATATGCCGCTACCATTGTCGTAAATTGCTCGATAATACGGGCATTTTGTTTGATCCATGCGAACTCTGGGGATTTTCCATTCAGTTTACTTTTATTTTGTTCTAATAAAGCACCGATTTGTTTCGCATCTGAAATATATTGCTCCTTTTTTTCTTTCTTAAGGCCGCCAAAGGTATCCAGATCCTTGGTTACAGGAATAAGGCCTTTCATCTTTTGTTCGAAACGAGTGGCAAGTTTTGAATCGTATTTCTTTACATACACTAGGATATTGTTATAAACACTCTCGTTTACGTTTTGGATATCCATCCCGATGATCCGTATTTTGGATTTATGCTTTGGATCAGCATTATATTGGCGAATCCATTGAAGCAGATCTACAATTTCTTTCGTGTTAAATACAGGATTTAGATATTGGCTTGGGTCCCCTTTACCCGTAAGAACATAGCGATCGAGTTCCAATGCTCTGTCCCATCCCTCTTCTAACACTAAGGCCTTAAAGCCCATTTCATGTACCAAATAATTAACAATGCGATGCTTCATGGTAAAAACTTCGTGAGCTCCATGCGTCGCTTCACCTAAACCAACAATTGTAGCTGATCCTATCATATTCTTAAGCGGACTTAAATCCTGAAGAGAGGCTGTTGGATCCGTTGTCTTTAATGGCATTGCATGCTCTTCTAACCATTTTATCTGTTCGGCTATCTGATTTGTGTTGTAGGGGGCTGTAACAGAAACTTCTGCTTTCGAAGATGCATAAGTACCTCCTGTAAAACTAGTTAGAGTGATAATAGAAGCAGCAATTGCGATACCCATCTTCTTTTTCATAAAAATCCTCCTGATATACTTTTAGATTGGTTTGTTATGATATATATTTTAGCTTCTAAAATTCTCTTATTTATTACTAGATTCTTAATTAAACCTTACGATGCTTATGTATATACAAAAAACAAAGCAGCTGCAATCCTTATAGTTGAAGGATCACAACTGCCTGCTTGCCGGGGCCAGTTCACAATCATGTTCATGAAAGGGGTGTTGTCCCAAAAGTATCCATACCTCATCCATCCGATATTGCTTTCATCCTGACTTCGCAGAATGTATATCTCATTTTCTTTTATTTTTGACAGTATTAAGCTCTCAGAAATATGATGGTCACGGTTTCGTATGTATTCATAGTCTGAGTCTGTTGCAAAGACAATCCTCAACTTAATCCCTCCTTAATGCCTCATAAAAATCTAATAATATTCTAACAAAACTCAATAGGGCACGGACAATAGATAACGTCTTTAATTAAACTATCCTGCTCGTTAGCTGAATCAGAACCACCCGTCCAACGGGTGGTTTGCTCTTGGGGTATAACCCCTTGTTGCCAAACTGCGCCTAAAGACGCTAGCCTGACAATAAATCGTTCAGGCTCAGTGTTGTTGTCCCTTTCACTTACCAGTTAAACTGGTTTACTTCTTCTTGCTACTGTTTCTACTGAACGGGTCTTCGTATTCTTTCACACTCAATTTATCAATCGCTTGGTCATGTGCTTCTTGTTCACGTATATATTTTGCTACTGTGGCTTCATTTAGGCCTACCGTGCTGACGTAGTATCCCTCCGCCCAAAATTTGCGATTGCCATACTTATACTTTAAGCTGGCATGCTTCTCAAATATCATCAGGGAGCTCTTCCCCTTCAGATAGCCCATAAACGAGGATACTGAGATTTTGGGTGGGATCGCTACGAGCATATGTACATGATCTGGCATCATGTGACCTTCGATAATATCAACTCCCTTGTATTTACATAAACGTTTGAAGATTTCGATCAAGTCTTTTCTCACTTGATTATAGATCTCTTTCCGTCTATACTTCGGGGTGAATACAATGTGGTATTTGCACATCCACTTTGTGTGAGCCAAACTGTAGCTCTTGTTTGCCATCTAAGACCATTCCTTTCCAATTGAGCCTGAACATCTCAATTTTATCGGAATGGTCTTGGTGGTCAAACCCTACATCCCTCCACCCGCATAGCGGGTGGTTTTTTGTTTCGCGCGTTTCACGCACTCAACTGGCTAAAGCCTAAACAAAAGCAGCCGATCACGTTGATCAGCTGCCTTCTTGTTTTTATTGAGCTAACGATCCCCGATAGCTCAATGATTACTGTCAGTATTTAATACCAAAATCCCAATTCATTTATCCAATAACGGCTCAGCTTCCCCGGCCAGCAGCTTCAAATTCTTCTCGATCTCACCATTAATCGCCGATCCCCAACCGTCAGGAATTTGCGATTTATTAATGAGGTGGAGCATGGTGGATATGTCGGCAAGCTTGGACAGCGCGTACCACTCCCCGGGCAAAGGCTCTCGCGCGTTACGGTTGTAGCCTTCCTCGAAGGCGGCAATGGTGTCTGCGCCGATATAGCGCTCGACTTGCGTCCTTGTCCTAAAGAATTTGCCTATGTCATAAAAGACAGGCGCCGCGAAACAGTACTCGTAGTCGATGAAACAAGGCTCCAATGAAGGCGTGACCATAATATTGGAGAAAATGAAATCGCCATGCGAGAACACATGCTTATCTGCAATCCTCTCTACCAATTCAGCGTGATCCGCCAGGAATTGCATGCACTTCTCTTTGGTTGAAGGTTGAATGTGGGTTCCTGCAAGGCCGTTTAGCAAGGTGTAATATTGGCTCGCGAAGGATTCAAGCTGTCCCGCGATCTGCAAATGCTCGTCTAACAGCGCCATATGCGAATATTTGGTTTGATGCAGCAAGGCAAGCGAGCTGCCGATTCGATGCACGACATGGTCGGGACATCCCTCGTTCTCGGCAATAAAGTCCCCTAGCGTCGAGCCTTCAATGAACACCATGATTAGGTAAGAAAAAGAGATAATCTGCTTGCTATCATCGAAGAAGAAAATCTCAGGGGTGCGAATCTTTGTTTTTGCATACTGATAGGCTGCAGCCTCAATCCCGCTGTGGTCGTTGTTAGCGGGATAAATCCTTAACACATACCTACTGCCGCTGTCTGTCCGTAAGGCATAATTGCTGGTGCTCATGCCTTTCGTCAAGGGCGAGACTTGGGTAATGCTTGCCTTGGGGTCGAAAGCGGAGAACAGCCTTCTGACCATGTCTTCGTTAACCGCTTGAAAATCAAACAGTCTTGCCGAGTCTTTCACCGTAGGCCGCCTCCTAGTCGAATTCTAGGGTCCTATTCATTATCAAATTCTCTAATAGCTAAAAAATCACTCATATATTCCTTGGACAAGTTCTTTTTATTAATAACTACCAACCCCCGATGCAAATATTATACTGAATTTAATGATACCACAAATTGGAACTATCCTGCCTGTTAGTTCAATCAAAAGCAGCCGATCGCGTTTACTGACCGGCTGCCCTATCGTGTTTTAGCTTTTGTTTCCCGTTAGCATATTCTTTACAATGTTCTGCCAATGAGGAGGGAGTTCATAACTCTTTAAGTGGATGTAATTAACCAGTTTAACCTCAGGTCCCACTGAGATTTGAAACGTTAACCTGTCTTCTCCAACAGAAATATGTGGTCCGACAACAGGCGTTACATCGAGCGTTATCGATAAGTTGAAACCACGAAACTCATTTATCCTCATTGAGTCGACCACATTAACGAAATATGGATATACTAGCGGCGGTTCCACTAATAAACGTCGATAATAATCCCGGACAGCATCATTAATATATGGAGTTAAAAAATTCAAAAGCATATCCTGCAATCTCAGCTCCTCTGAGTCCTCCTGAGGAACGCGATAACTAGCTTCTGCGTTTGATTGCAAGGGAGATGACAGGCTCAATGTCACAGTTAGAACCACAGCTATAATGACTCTTATCATAAGCATTGATTACACCTCATCCATGTTTACAGATAGGGTGTCCAATTTTTGAATATGAATGCTTCATCAGACACTTTTAACATGCCGATGTCGACTAAATGTTTGAGTACGAAGGCAGGTATTGTTCCCGATGCCATGCAGTTTCGTGGCAGTTTCTTTAATTCTTTTGGACGGTTGCGGAATTGCCGCATGCAGACGTCCTCGGGTTTGCTTATCCTTGCAATAAACAATGTTAACTTCCAGGTCAGATTCTGTTCGCCTAATTCTCGTAGCTTAGATTGCTTTCTTAAAAGATTAACTCACAATCTTTATGCTCCCATACATCAAATAAGTTTCCATCCAGGTCCTCAAAAACGAAAAACTTTCCGTAAAAACCTTCATTGCTGATTTGTCTAACAGTAACGCTCTCTGTTGTTAGTTTCATGTGTAATGATTCATGTTAAAACCAAAGTGACTGACAGAACAACCCTCAAACACACCTGGGTACAAAAGCAATGCCCCGAATGCAATCAGAACCACCCGTCCAACGGGTGGTTTGCTCTTGGGGTATAACCCCTTGTTGCCAAACTGCGCCTAAAGACGCTAGCCTGACAATAAATCGTTCAGGCTCAGTGTTGTTGTCCCTTTCACTTACCAGTTAAACTGGTTTACTTCTTCTTGCTACTGTTTCTACTGAACGGGTCTTCGTATTCTTTCACACTCAATTTATCAATCGCTTGGTCATGTGCTTCTTGTTCACGTATATATTTTGCTACTGTGGCTTCATTTAGGCCTACCGTGCTGACGTAGTATCCCTCCGCCCAAAATTTGCGATTGCCATACTTATACTTTAAGCTGGCATGCTTCTCAAATATCATCAGGGAGCTCTTCCCCTTCAGATAGCCCATAAACGAGGATACTGAGATTTTGGGTGGGATCGCTACGAGCATATGTACATGATCTGGCATCATGTGACCTTCGATAATATCGACTCCCTTGTATTTACATAAACGTTTGAAGATTTCGATCAAGTCTTTTCTCACTTGATTATAGATCTCTTTCCGTCTATACTTCGGGGTGAATACAATGTGGTATTTGCACATCCACTTTGTGTGAGCCAAACTGTAGCTCTTGTTTGCCATCTAAGACCATTCCTTTCCAATTGAGCCTGAACATCTCAATTTTATCGGAATGGTCTTGGTGGTCAAACCCTACATCCCTCCACCCGCATAGCGGGTGGTTTTTTGTTTCGCGCGTTTCACGCACTCAACTGGCTAAAGCCTAAATAAAACCTCTCTTGTGAAAGAGAGGCTTGGTTTGCTTTTGAACAATCAACCGCCTGACAAAATCACGTTACTTCAGTCATAGACCTATTCGGCGCCTATTCCATGTGTCAAAGGCTCAATGCTTGAATGGGCGGAAGCGGTTTGCATCACCCATGCCCGGGCTTCTACAGCCAAAACAATGCTACCTATTGCCAGCAGCAGAGCCACTTTTCTTTTCATCAGTCTTCTGCACCTCACCAATTAGAATTTTATATCGTTCCCGGTCTTCGACGGAGCTTAGATGTCTGTACTGCTCAAATAATGCTACACACCCAACAATAGCACTGTCACTGTTCATTCTAACAGAAAGGTCCAGATTTTGAAGTAAATAAGCGAGCCCCCTGTGAACTCTTTGAGTTTTTAAATAATATACAGACAGCTCAAATAATAGAACCGCATATTGATCTTCGGTGACCTGCATATTCCGTTTCCCCATCAGGGTCCGTTGCTCTTTCAAGCCCGCGTGGGGTTCGAAGCGCTCAATAATAGAATCCACGTTCAAGCCAAAGCGGTTGGCCGCTTGCATGATTTTGGTCAGGCCCGGAATGATCTCGTTCTCTCTGGTGCTGATAAAATCGACATAGCCGGCAAGCACAGCCGTCTCTCCTGACATCAGGCGGTACAGATATGTATTGGCCTCGGCCCATTCCCTGAACTGCTCCATGATCTGCCGGGCCTCTTCCGTTCTCTCCTGGACCCAGCTGAAATCGGAATAACGCGAGACATAGTGGAGGGCCTGTCCGTAATCCCCGTGTTCAGCACAAACAGCCGATCGCAGCAGATGCGAATACAGAATATAGAAGCAAAGAGGTCTGGCGGTTTCCTTTTGTGCCGCACGGCGGCTGACTTTATGATATTTATTGTGGTACTGGATGGAAGCTTTGTGTCCCATTTTTTCCGCCAAAGAATCAACTGTATCCCAGCGGTGCAAGGAAGCGTAAATATTCGCCAAGTCCTTCAGCGCATTCAACTGGTCCGCCTCATCCAGACGTTCCACAAAGTATTCAAAATGCATCGCCGCGCGCAGATTCGCTTCCTGGTCTTGTCCCAGCGCAATCTTGAACAAGCGGTATTGGCATAAGGCCAGCCGCTCTGAATGCTGATACTTCTCACTTTCCGCCACGCCCTCGTACAGCAGCGCAGCCGCCTGGCGTTTGCCTTGCCCGAACCATTCCTCCCCCATTTCAAATACCGCCTGGGCATAGGATATATTATCCATAATGGTCCGCACTACCTGCCGGATGCATTCCAGCTTGTCCAGCTCCGCACAGCGCTGCAGAAAAGGTCCCAGCCGCCGCCAGTCAGGGGTGGAGTTGACAACATATTCATCTATATATAATTCATACCATTCACCTTCGGGAAGTCCCATTCCCGCTGTAATCCGGTCCAATTGCTTCACGGCAACGGGACGGTTCCCATTAATAATGCTGCTGAGCGTACCGGAGTTCACACCCGATATTCCGGCAAACTGATTGATGGTGATGCCTTCTCTCTTCAAGTAAGCGTCAAGTTTTGCTTGTATTGTATTTTTGAATTGCAAACAAACACCGTCCTAAGAACCATATATTTGAACGATAATCCAGATATTCCTATATCTTAGGTTCTCCTATGGCACAGGTCAATGTTCATTGGCAGGTTGAACACAGGTTGACAGGAAAGAATTAGGTGTTCCACGGTCAGACCAAGGTTTTAGGAGATCAGCCTGGACGCCTCTGCCTGCTCTGCCGCACGCCGGATGAACCGTTCCAGCGGCTTCTGGAGGGTAAGCGCCAGCACCAGGGCAAGCATACCGAAAAGAACCAGATACAGGGCGTCACGGACAGCAACCTCCGGCAGTATGCCGCCAACGGCTTCTCTCAGCAGGCTGATGGCATAGGTAAAGGGCATAAACGGGTTCAGGATTTGAAAAAAGCGCCCGGTGGTGCTGATCGGAAAAGTCCCGCCCGAACTGGAGAACTGGAGCACCATGAACACGATGGCTATGCCTTTGCCCAGATTGCCGAAGACGTAGACCAGGGTAAATACGATTGTCACAAAAACGATGCTGATCAGGACGGCAAACAGCACGAACCACAGCTTGTCGGCAACATAGCATTTCAGCAAATACATATTGCCCAATACCGCTATCAGAGCCTGAAAGATGCCTACGGTAAGAAAAGTCAGCAGGCGCCCAAAATACAGCTGGTGCCGCCGGTATGGGATACCACCGGTATCCACACCGATCCGCAGCAGAGAAATCAGCAGGGTGCCGCCTACCCACAAGGACAATACTACGTAAAACGGTGTCATCGCCGATCCGTAATTGGGGATGGGATACAGCGCCTTTTCCTTCAGAACCACAGGGCTGGCCAGAAAATCGCTGGTGCCCTTGATATCCCCGCCCAGCAATTGGGCGATTTCCTCCAGGTTGACCTCCCGCTTGACCTTGCGGACCGTATCGGCGGCGCGGCGGACAGCATGCTCCAGGGCGGGAAGATCATTCCGCACCAGCTCGGCCGCCCGGTTCACCCCCCGGTCTGCACGGGGAAGGCCGGCGGTGATCCACTCTGACGCGCGGCGGAATTTCTCCTCCGCCCCCGGCAGGTCCTTCCGGGCGAATTCAGCCGCCGCATGAATGTGTTCTCCGGCAGCAGGCAGCCCATTCTGAATGCGCGGCAGCACATCCGTCACGAAGCCGGTGAACGCTGCCAGCCTGCCGCTTATACCGGCTGCCGCCGCGCTGACCTCGCCCGCTGCCGCGGGCAGCTTGTCCCGCAAGGCGGCCAGGCCGGTCTGCCCGTACTGGATGGCGGTTCCCGCTTCATCCAGCACCGCGCTCAGCGCCGCCAGCCGCTGCGGCGCCTGCTGCAAGGCCGTGGCGGCGGTCCCCGCCACGGATGTCAGCTGCTGCAGCGTGCCCTGCAGCGCAGACTGCCCCTCCGCGCTGTAGCGCGCGAGGATTCCGCCCAGCGCTGCTGCGCCCTTGGCGGAATCCCCGCCAAGCTGCGCCAGCGCGGCGGGGTCCAGCCCGCCGCCGTCCCGCAGCCCGGCGGCGAGGCGGGCCGCCTGCGCAGCACCGGCGGCCCAGGAGGCCCGCGCCCCGGTCAGGGCGCGGAGCTCGCTGCCCGGCACGGTGCCGGGCGCGAGGGTGTTCACGGCGGCGAAAAGAGCCGCCGTGTGCTGCAGCGCGCCGCTTCCGGCGGTCAGCCGGTCAGCGGCCAGCTGCAGCCGGGAAGCCGCCGCTGCGTCCGGCGGCGCGGTGCCTTCCGCGAGCTGGCTGGCCAGCAGCGCTGCGCTGTCGGCATTCTGCTGCAGCAGATGGAGATTCTGCTGCAGCACCTGCGGAACCGCGGTGAAAGCCGCGCGGTTCTGTGCCAGATACTGCAGCAGCTCCTGCCCGAAGGCAGGCCCCGCTGCAGCGATCCGGTCGGTCTGCGGCAGAGCCCGGGCAGCCGCAGCAACAACCTTCCCGGCCTCCTCCAGCCTGTCCGAGGCCCGGTCCAGGACCTCCCCGACCCGGCTGAAGTCAGCATCCAGGCCGGACAGCAGCTCCTTCGCGCGGGCCAGATCCGGGAGCCTGCCCTGCAGCTCCTGCAGCCTGCCCGCGGCATCGCTGATCTGCCCCCAGTGCTCGTCGAGCAGCTCAGCCGCTTTGCCCGCCTGCTCCACTTCCGGCAGCTTGTCCGCAAGCGCGGCAATCCTCCCGGCCGAATCCGCAAGCTGCGGCCAGTCCTGCTGAAGCTTGAGCACCAGCCTCCCGGCCTGTTCAATCTCCGGCAGGCCCGCCTCCAGCTGGAACAGCCCCTGCTCCACCTTGCGGATGACCGGCAGCTCAGCCTGGAATTCGCGGTCGATGGCACTGAGGGCCGTCAGCACCGTGCTGCTGAGGGTTTCCGTGAACCGCTCACTGATCTGCGCGGTAATCGTAGAAGCCCCTTTCGCCGTAATTTTGGGCGCAATCGCGTTGATTTTTTCATTGACGGTATAATCCACCTCCGGCTTCACAAGTTCCCCTTCGAGAACCCCCGCCATCCGCTGTGAGAATTCTGCCGGAATGACGATGCTGGCATAATAATCCCCGCGCTGCACCCCGCGCTCTGCCGATTTAACATCCGTGAACCGCCAGCCCAGTGACTTGTTGCTCCGCAGGCTCTCCAGCACCTCATCGCCGATGTTGAAGCTTTTGCCACCGACAGAAGCTCCCTGATCCACACTCGCCACGGCGATTGGGATGCCGGATGTATTGCTGTAGGGGTCCCATACCGCAGCGACATTCACCCAATCGTAGACCGAGGGAAGCAATGCGAGTGCTGCTATCAACAATAGGGCTACCGGTGCTTTGAACAGGCCCAGCCAATCTTTTTTATAAATCCGCCACACTGCCGCCATGTTTCACCACACCTCTATGCTGTAATCTGAATAGTTTAATATGCCCTGGAGCAGTTCTTTTTACTTCCCTTACTTTCCCGCACCACAGTTCGGAAACTTTTTGCAACATTTTTTCGCGATCTACGTTTATAGAGATATAATACCCGTTTGAGAAATACAGCGAAGGGTAATTAGGTATATAGACGTATACCGGGTCATATTTATACCAAGGGGGAATTTTACATGTTCAAAAGAAAATCGGTTTATCTGTTTCCTGCTCTGGTTCTGCTGTTCCTCTCCCTTGTGACTACGGCAAGTACAGTAGGTACACGCGCAGAAGCGCAAAGCGGTGATAAAAGTCAGGAATTGACGGTTTACATACACGCGCTGAAGTCCAAAGACGGACATACGGTCATGACCGCCGACCAGATCGAATGGTATGAAGGCGCTGAAGCCGACCGCATCTTTGCCGAACGGGAGCCAGACGCAGCGGCAGAGCTTGGCGGTACGCCGGATGGCTACTATATCGTAAATGACAGTGACTCGCTTACTTCCTATCCCATTGCCGATAATGCTGCGGTAACGATGCAAATTTACGATCATACCGGGCACATGGAGGATCTGGATATCAACTGGAATGAGCACATATCTCTTGATAAGTTCATCAGCGAATTCGCCAAAACCGGCATCATCGACCTGAGCCAGTCCCCTTACCACATCACAATCCAGGCTGGCAAAGTTACTTCGATCGTACAGCAGTACACTCCATGACTTCAGAGCCTACTCGCCACAAAGCACTGCCCATAGGGCAGTGCTTTGTGTTTTGCTTTGCTTTACAGCAATAATTGCACTTCGTACAGTTAATAGCTGCCTTTTGGCAGTCCAACTGGTTTTAATTGCACTTTGGAGTCAATTTCATAATTCAGTTTGCTGAATAGCAAGACTCGGCCAAAATCTAAGGTCATTTTTTAAAAAATCAGGCCACTTGCTGGGAGTTGCGTAACCGCTGGTTTAACTTGTCTAGCGCAAACTTGCTGAGATTGTAAGCTAGTGTACTGAGCTGGAAATCAACTCTTGCCCGGACGCCGCGGTGACGCGTACGTTTCATGCCAAAATACTCTTTAAGATATGCAAAAACTCGCTCCACTGCCGTACGCTTCTTGTACAGCTCTGTAAAGCTCTCGCTACCTCTTGCGGGATAGGTGTGCTTGCGTAAATCCGTTTGTATGCGGATTTTAAACACCTTTTGGCAGCCGGAACCGGAAAGTGGACAGTCTTTGCACTGGCTCGGCTGGGTATACTTCAGCGTTTCGTACTTGGCATCAAAACTGTCGTAGCGGTAGGTATGCCCCTGTGAGCATACGGGATTGTAGTCCGAGTTCATTCCCTTGGGCGGCTCTTTGTGGTGAATCATTGGAATCGTAGGATAGGCGCCTAACGAATGAATCAACTGGTAGATGGCTGCGCTGTCGTACCCTTTGTCTCCCAAGACATGCTTTACGTTTAACCTAGGAAACTTCAGGAGCAGGCCTTTGAGAAGGATAACCGCCATGCGCTGGTCATTCAAATTCGCCGAACTCCATAAGCCACTAAGAATATACTGACAGTCCGCATCGACCAGCAGATTTGCCTTGAACCCGTAATAACTGGTAAGTCTACCTTTCGCATTTTTCTTGTCACAACGCGCGGCATGCCGGGGTAATGCTGCAAGCAATTCATCGTACGTGTAGGGCAGCATCTGTTCAATGGTTTTCTCAAACGGTCCTAGGCTCTCTTCATAAGCTTCCCGTTCCTTGCGCCGACGTTCCTTTTCTTCAGCAGAAGGACGTCCAGGCGGGTAGACGGGTTTTTTGGGCCGCTCGTCCACAGGCTCGGACTCGGGCTCGGTGAGTTCTAGCTGCAGCTGCTGAGCCACCGGAGCATCACTTGGCTTTTTAGCACGGCGGGCCGCGCGGCGTTTGGATGCAGCTTCGCTAAATAGGCTATCCCAAGCCTCAACGATAGAGGAATCCAAAGCGAGATGCATACCCGTAACGAACTCTTCCTCCAGGGCGGACAGCACCAGAGTATCCTGAAGGTCCTCGAGCATGCCCGTTTGCTCAAGCACATGAATCAAACGGGAGTACGAGGCTTCGCTCGGGATGCGGTTGGAACCGGTGAACCGGCACTGCACCCGAAATTCCTCGCTGAATCGAAGTCGCCGGACCAACGCGGATACAAACTCGATGCCCTCCATTTTTGCGATGAGCAGCGAGTAGATCATCGCGGGTACGTTTAGTTCTTCCGGCCGCCCACGGTTGTTCTTTTTTCCAAGCGCGTGCAAGACCGGAGCGAGATTTAAGTGTTCAAAGATCTGACTGTATTTATCTTCCGGTCGCATCAGCAACAAATCCTCAAAGGAAAACAGCTCTTCTTGCCGAATAGAATACATGGGGATTACCTCTTTTCATTCTCGGATGTTGGTTTGGTCACCTATATCTTCGAGATTTGGGGAGGTACTCCCTTTTCTATGCTCAAAAAAACCAATCCTAGCAAGGGTTTTGAATTATGAAATTGTCTCCAAAATACAGTTACTTTAGCCATAAGCCGAAGGTTGGAGCTCCTTCTCAGTTACTTTAACCACACGCCAGGGTTAGAGCTCCTTCTCAGTTACTTTAGCCATAAGCCGAAGGTTAGAGCTTCTTCTCAGTTACTTTAACCACACGCTTAGGGTTAGAGCTCCTTCTCAGTTACTTTACCACACGCCAGGGTTAGAGCTCCTTCTCAGTTACTTTAACCACACGCCAGGGTTAGAGCTCCTTCTCAGTTACTTTAGCCATAAGCCGAAGGTTAGAGCTTCTTCTCAGTTACTTTAACCACACGCTTAGGGTTAAAGCTGCTCCTCAGTTACTTTGACCACACGCCAGGGTTAGAGCTCCTTCTCAGTTACTTTACCACACGCCAGGGTTAGAGCTCCTTCTCAGTTACTTTACCACACGCCAGGGTTAGAGCTCCTTCTCAGTTACTTTACCACACGCTTAGGGTTAAAGCTGCTCCTCAGTTACTTTAACCATACGCCGAGGATTGGAGCAGCTTCCAGTTCCTTTAGCAATACGCATAAAGGATAGGGTTGCTCCGGAGCAAAGCAAAAAGTGTCCCGCTCCCCTTATCAGGGAAGGCGGGACACTAATCATAAGCCGTTTAGCTATTCATTTTGCAAAATGATGCGGCCGCAACCGGTAATCTTACTCCCTGCCATCCTTCACCAGCACGCCGAACTTACTCCCTGCTATCCTTCACCAGCACGCCGAACTTACTCCCTGCCGTCCTTCACCGGCACGCCGAAGTTAGGCGTGCCGTCCTCATTCCACTCCAGCACCTGGGCGCGGGTGTGGCGGTTCGGGTCGTAGAGCGGATCACCGGTAATTTCCTTGTAATTGCGGCAATGGTAGATCAGCACATCTTCCCCGTTTTCGTTAACTGTGAAGCTGTTGTGCCCCGGACCAAATTGTCCGTTCGCTTCACTCGTCTGGAATACCGGCTCAGGGTGCTTGCTCCAGGAAGCGGCATCCAGCAGATCGCTGTCCTCGTCTGCCGTCAGCAGCCCCATGCAGTAATTATGGTCGGTCGCACTGGCTGAGAAGCTCATGAAGATTTTGCCGTTCCGCTTAAGCACCGCTGCGCCTTCGTTAACGCTGAAGCCGATGATTTCCCAGGGATGCTCCGGCTTGGCGATCATCGTCTGCGGGCCGGTCAGGGTCCACGGGTTCTCCATCTCTGAAATGTACAGGTTGGAGTTCCCCGGAATATCCGGGTCCTTCTGCGCCCATACATAATAGAGCACTCCCTTGTGCTGGAAGGCCGTGGCGTCGAGAGCAAATGACTCCCAGGCCGTCTTTACCTGGCCTTTCTCCACCCAGCGGCCCTCCAGCGGATTCGCCGATTCGTTCTCCAGCGCATACATGCGGTGATCGAACAGCCCCTCCTTCGTCTCCGTAGTCCGGGCCGCCGCGAAGTAAATGTACCATTTCCCGTGAATATAATGGATTTCGGGCGCCCAGATATTGGCGCTGAGCGGCCCCGTCTCATATTTGCGCCAGGCGACGACAGGTTCGGCGCCTCTTAGTCCTTCAATGGTTGCAGCCCTGCGCACTTCGATCCGGTCATATTCGGGCACCGAAGCTGTGAAGTAATAATAGCCATCCGTATGTTTATAGACCCACGGGTCCGCACGCTGTTCCACAAGCGGATTGCTGTATTCTTTTTTCCTGCTCATAATGGTTTCTCCTTTTATCTATATAAGATGAACATTTCTTGATTGGAACCGCCTTTAGCGGTTGAAATCCGGTGACTGATTATGCTTCCGAAGCGAGCTTTCCTACGGAAAGCTTTCAGGCGGACGCTACCGCTCTGTAAGTATCCAAACTTCCCCTCCGCACTTCTTCCCTTTTATGAATTTTCCAAGTTCATCTTATATATTTCTCTTATTCTAGGGTCAGGACAACTACGGATGCCGGAGGAAGCTGACAGTCCAGCACCCCGTTCTTCAGCGAAGCCCCTTCGAAAATAGCCGGAGCAACGGTTGCCGGAGCTTCGAAGGTATTGTGCGCATTCAGATCGGAATGGGTCAGGATCTGCCCGGCCACTGTTCCAGCCGAAGTTCCGGCAAGTTCAATGCGGAGGCCAGCGCTGTCCTCGTGGCTCAAATTGCACAGGGAAATGTACACCCTGCCGGCTTCATCCCGGGATGCAGACACGCTAAGCTGGGGAATGGACTCCCTGCCCATGCTGTACACCGGACTCTCCATAACCACCTCAAGCAGCTCGTTATCCTGATGCACTTTATACATGTCAAAGACATGGTAAGTAGGGGTAAGCAGCAGCTTGTCGCCTTCGGTTAAGATAAGCGCCTGCAAGACATTGACCATTTGCGCGATATTGGCCATTTGTACCCGTTTGCTGTGGTTCTGGAAAATATTCAGGTGAATCCCTGCCACCAATGCATCGCGCAGTGTATTCTGCTGATACAGGAAACCCGGATTCGTCCCCGGCTCGCTGAGGAACCAGGTTCCCCATTCATCTATAATCAATCCTACCCGCTGCTCCGGATCATACTTGTCCATGATATTGGAATGACGGGTAATCAGCTCATCCATATAGAGTGATTTCTTCATGGTCTCGAACCATTCGCCGTTGTCGAAGCCAAGTGCAAAACGTTTTTCTTCCCAGCTGCCGGGAATCGTATAGGAATGCAGACTGAGACCATCCATGTACTGTCCGGCTTCCCGCATCAGCACTTCCGTCCAGTTATAGTCGTCCACATTGGCGCCCCCGGCGATTTTGTAGAGCTTGTTGTCCCCGTAATTGCGCGCATAGGTCTGGTAGCGGCGGTACAGGTCCGCATAATATTCCGGACGCATGTTGCCTCCGCAGCCCCAGTTCTCATTCCCGACGCCAAAATACTTCAGCGCCCAAGGCTGCTCGCGCCCATTCTCAGCCCGCAATCCCGCCATCGGGGATTCACCGTCAAAGGTCATATATTCCACCCATTCGGACATCTCCTGCACGGTACCGCTGCCTACATTGCCGCAAATATACGGTTCACATTCCAGCAGCTCGCAGAGCCGGAAGAACTCATGTGTGCCGAAGTGGTTGTTCTCGACGACCCCGCCCCAGTGGGTGTTGATCATCCGCTTGCGGGTTTCTGGAAGGCCGATACCGTCCTTCCAGTGATACTCATCGGCGAAACAGCCGCCCGGCCAGCGCAGCACGGGAATATCGAGCTTGCGCAGCGCAGCAATCACGTCGTTACGGATACCGCCCGTATTGGGAATAGGCGAATCCTCGCCTACCCAAATGCCCTCGTAAATACATCTGCCGAGATGCTCGGCAAAGTGGCCGTAAATATTTTTATTAATTTTACTTTTTGGCATATCCGACAGGATTCTAGCTTTTGTAGTCATCGTTTCTCTCTCCTTGGCTGTCTCTATTTTTTTAACCCTTAATGCCTGAATTCAGATTGATGGATTGGACAAAGTACTTCTGCGCGAACAGAAACAACAGCAGGGTTGGAATAATCGCCAGAACCGCTGAACCCATCAGCTGACCAATCATACGGTAATTTCCATAGATATCTTGAAGCAGCAATAACCCTGCTGTAACCGGCATTTTGTCCACATCTGTAAACACAATTACAGGCCAGAGGAAGTCATTCCATGATCCGGTGAAGGAAAATAAGGCGCATACAATCAATACCGGCTTGATCAGCGGCAGAATGATCGAGAAATAAATCCGGAAATGACCCGCACCGTCCACGTGAGCCGATTCATCCAGGTCCTTCGGGATTCCGTTCATGAACTGCCGGACCAGGAAGATATTGCCCATGCCCGCCAGTCCCGGGATAATCATGGCCCAGGAGGTGTTGACCCAGCCCAGTGCGTCTATAATTTTGTATGAGGGAATCAAATTCACCACGCCGGGAAAAAATGAGATGCCGAGCAACGTAAAAAAGAGCGTATCTCTGCCTTTAAATTTCATCCGTGAGTAGCCATAGCCGGTAATGGAGATGACCACAACCACCAGAAGGGTATGCATGGAGGCAATAAACAGTGAATTCATGAGCCACCGCAGAATCGGTGCGGTAGAGGTATTCTCCAAAATCGCGACATAGTTGTCAAAGATCCATTCCTTTGGGAATAATCTGAACCCGGAGGAAACCACCTCAGACTGGGAACGGAAGGACGTCGTGATGCCAAAGACCACCGGAATGATCCAAATGATACAAAGCACGATCAAAAACAGATAAGAGATATACTTTGAGATGCTGATTCCCGGGCTTTTACTTTTTACTGTGCCCTGCTCTTTGAAGCGGGGGCGTTTATCATATTGCTGCGCCACCTGATTGGACATACGGGTACACCTGCCTTTTCAATTTCCATTACTGGTTCCTTGCCCTGCCGAACATTAAGCCGCATTCCGGTTCATGACGTAATATTGCAGAGCCGAGATGACCAGTATGACCAGTCCCAGCAACACTGCCATAGCGGACGCCATACCCGCAATGGACTCTCCATTGCCGAACGCCAACTGGCGGATATACATCATAAGCACATGCGTACTCTGGCGCGGTCCCCCGTCTGTCATCATCAACGGCTGGCCGAATACATTGAAGGCCCCTGCTGTGGTCATGACAAAAGTGTAAATCAGCGGGAAACGGATGGAGGGCAGCGTAATGCTCGTAAATCTGCGTATCGTTCCGGCTCCGTCCATCTCTGCCGATTCATACAAATCCTGCGATACGCCGCTTATGGAGGCACGGTAAATAATCATGTTGCCGCCGACTCCCCCCCAGATCGTGATGATAATAATGAGTATCCAGGCATACGGCTGGTTAGCCGGCCAGGAAACATCCGATCCAAAAACATTGCCGGCCATCCCAAGCTGCTTGTTGAACAGCAGAAGCCAGATCAATGCTCCCGCAGATATGGAAATCAGGCCCGGAACGTAAATAATGGACTGGATCAGGCTTTTCCCTTTGACTTTTTTGTGTTCAAGTGCTACTGCAACAAGCAGCGGAATCACGATTAACAGCGGGACACTGAGCAGAACAAAAATAAATGTATTTTTAAGCCCGTTGTTGAATTGCGTGTGGAAGGTAGAGCCGCTGTCAAAAAGGATGGTTTTATAGTTGTCGAGGCCCACCCAGACCGGCTCGTTCATCAGATTCCATTTGGTGAAGGAAGCATAAATTCCGTAAAAGGTTGGCAGCAGGATGAAAACGGCAAATAAAATGACATGTGGACCTACAAAGAAAGCAGGCGCGAGATTCAGTTTCTTTTTCATAGGCATTCTTTTCTCCTTTGGCATGAAGCAATGCTCCGGATGGCGGTCCATTGCTCCATGCAATCATTTCCGCTTTTCGTTTACTTCGCTGCTCCGCCCGTTCCTTCGGCGATTTTATCCTCCACAAATTTCTGCATCGTCTGGAGGGTTTCATCAATATCCACATTGCCGCGTACAATATCCCCGCAATACGTATCTACGGCTTCCGCAATATACGGATAATATTCGTAAGTGTAAATGTAAAGGGATTCAACTTCTTTTTCATTGGAGGTGAAGAAGGATTGGATATAATTTTTGAAATCAGGACTTTCATTGACCTGCTTACTGGCTACGATCTGTCCCGCTTTAGCCCACTCGATGGAATTCTCGCGGATGAACTCCAGGAAATTGCCGATGCCCGCGACCTTTTCTTCGGATCTGTCTTTATTCTTCATCATCGAGAACAGGTGCGAGGACGATCTGTTGGTGAACTTATCCGCAGTAGGCGAATATACATTGGTTACTCCGAAATTCAAACCTTCCACCCCGGCATGTGCCGTAGAACTCCAGGTCCCGTCCGTAGAGAACAATACGTTCCCGGATTGGAACATCAGGTATCCGTCTTCGCCGAACGGCGTCATCAAGCCCGCGTCGTTGATCTTTTTTACATTCTCAAATGCCTGCTTCATCACCGGAGTATTCACGGCAGGCTTGCCATTCTCCTGGATATCTCCGCCAAGGTCCTGAATCTGAGCAAGAATGACCCAGCCCAGCAGCGCATCATTAACAACATAATCTCCTTCATCCAGCTTTCCTTGCAGAGAGAGCATTTCATCAATCGTTACCACATTATCGTCGAGGAAGGATTCCGCATTGTATTTCTTAAGCAAATCCTTGTTGTAATACATAACATTACTGTGGATATCGAGAGGTACTGTATATTGAGTGCCGTCAATCGTGCCTGTTGACCAGGCTTGCGGCAGATAATTTTCCTGTTTGATCTCAGGCTGGGCGGCGGTTACTGCCGTCATCGGCTCAAGCACCCCCTGCTTGACATAGCCCGGAACACGGTCAGCATGAATAATAGTCAAGTCCGGAACACCTTTGCCCGAGTTCAGCACTGTGGAGAGCTTGGTGTACATATCAGAGGTGATGACATGCTTTACCTTAATTTCCGGGTTAGTGGCATTGTAATCCTTAACAAGCTGGTCCATATAGGCACCGTCATCACCGGTTAGCGGAGTCCAGAATGTAATCGTCTTGGAGTTGTCTTCCCCGCATCCCGCTAATAACGTTGATAACATTAGAACAAGTACTAATACTGAAAACCCCCATTTTTTCTTCACACTTTCTCCTCCTAATGAAATAATTTTAGTGAATCATCTACAAAAATGTTTTTGCAAACAATTAACTCAGACGCCTTCTTTCACACATTCATTAAATAATTAAAAAACATTTGAATGTATTCGCTTACAGGTATAAAATAGCATACAAAGGACACCTTGTAAACAATAATATCTAAACCTATTTATATTTATACAAAATAAAATCAAAAAATAAGCTTAATAAAAGAATAAACCGCTAATTTTGCGCGTAATTCCTCATTTATATTTATTTTATATTGAACCAAAAGTGAGTTTTTGTTTGAAATATAATTAATTTTTAAATTATTAGACAAAAAAATGGAGAATACTTCCCTTTTTAACCTGATTAGTTTATAATTTTATAAAATAGTTTCGATAATGACGTTAGCGGAAGAAGGTACTTAACCATGATTTATATTAAAGATCTAATGAGCGGGATCGATATCTTCAAAGCGCTCAGCTCCGAGATCCGGATTCAAATTCTGGAGCTGCTCGCCACCAATCAGGCCCTCAATCTCAATGAAATTGCCAAGAAGCTGAATCTCAGCAATGGAGCCATCACCATGCACATCAAGAAGCTGGAGGAAAGCGGCCTGATCGAGATTAATACTTCCGTAGGCAAGCATGGCATCCAGAAGGTGTGCTATTTGAATAAAGATAAGCTGATGGTGGACCTGCGGAGTAAGGAGACTGACAATCTGTACGAGGTCGAAATCCAGGTTGGGCATTACAGCAACTATCACGCAGTGCCGACTTGCGGACTGGCTACTAAGGACAGTATCATTGGCGACTTTGATGAACCGCGCTATTTCGCCGATCCCCAGCGGATTGATTCCGAAATCATCTGGATGGCTGAAGGCTTTTTGGAATACCGGATTCCGAACTACCTGAAGGCAAATCAGACCTTCCGCGAAATTCAGTTCTCCATGGAGATTGGATCGGAGGCTCCGGGATTCAGCGACAATTATCCTTCGGATTTGTATTTTTATGTGAACGGTATCGAAATTGGCTTTTGGACCAGTCCCGGCGATTTCGGCGCTGCCCGCGGCACCTTCAACCCCGACTGGTGGCCCCCCCACCTGAACCAGTACGGCATGCTTAAGCTGATCCGCATCAACAATGAAGGAAGCTTCATCGACGGCTGCCGCATCTCGGATATTACGCTGGACGATATCAAGCTGGATTACAAAAGCGAGCTGACCTTCCGCATTGCCGTCACCGACAAGCCGGTCAACAAACGCGGACTGACCATATACGGCAAGCATTTCGGCAATTACAGCCAGGACCTGCTGGCCCGTGTGCTCTACGATGTTCACGAGGTCGAAGACGTCTCCGGCCCCACTCCAACCAGCGCGGAATAGGCTGCGCACCGCAAAGACCATGTGCAGGGCATGCTGCCCGGCATATGGTCTTTTTTATGGAAGCCATCTCCACAGTATAAAGTCCCGCGCCTTAACCCACACTAACCATGTCTTTCAAACCAGCTTAAGAGGGAGTGTTTCGGATGCGTGAAGGTTTGATTCCCACCGTTCTTGGAACTGTAGTCACCGCTTCAAGCGCAGCTTTTTTAGGCAGCCGGTATAAGATGGCCGCTACAGGTATTCTTGGATTTGGCCTCGCCCACATCGTGCTGGGAGCCATCGATCTGTTCGAGCACCGCTGAAAAAGGTTGAAAGATGCCGGCCCGTCCTGGGCCGGTTCTTATTTTTGCACAGCATAAAATTTTCTTCGGCAGTTGAATATGAACTTGAGGCGCACGTAGCCCGGATTGTTGGACCATAGGCAAGATTATCGCCGATTCAGCGTACTTAGAGCACAGATTGTTGTACTCCGTGCAAGATTATCGCCGATTCGGCATACTTAGAGCGTACATTGTTGTATTACGTGCAAGATTATCGCCGATTCGGCGTACTTAGAGCGTAGATTGTTGTACTTCGTGCAAGTTTATCGCCGATTCGGCGTGCTTAGAGCATAGATTGTTGTACTTCGTGCAAGCTCTGAGGCACTTTACGTGGTCCACTCACGATTCAGCCGCGAATGATGCGGACAGGAGATCCTTATTGGGGGCGGATCAGGCTATTCTCCAGGGCAAACGGACTCAGATTCCACTATGTGACCTATTTCTCCTCATTTTAAAACCGAATGAACGATATAACGGCTCCTGAGTCCGAATCAGCGGGAAAACTAGGGTTTTTCGTGTTCGGTGAAAATAAAGTGTTGGACTGGAGTTGTTGATTTAACGGGGGTTTTGAATTGGAGATTACTCAGTTTTTGAAAAACGTTTAATAAATTAGTCGCGTTTGCACTCCAAAATATCACTTGGCTGACAATCCAAAGTCTTACATAGATTCGCCATAGTAATTCCAACTCTCTCCGAAAGCTCCGTTACGCTTATTTTTCGTTTTGCTAACATCACATCATTATTAATGATAATTGTCATATCCCCCACCTCAGACCGTCAAATCATTTTCTAATTTTATGTTAATCGCTTCTTGTAGAAGCCGTTGGAGGATAGCAGCAAAAACGGCGATAACCAACGAAGCAAAAATGATAATGAGCCCCATTAATCCAATAGGAGGGTCCACTTTCTTCGCTATAAAACGAAAGAGTGGCAAACCTAATACATATAAACCACTGATTGTAATCGCACAGCACTTTATGTTCTTTAACGCCTTTACAGATAATTCAGAGAACGCTGTGTTCTCGTCAATGTACCGTAAAAGATTGAAAGCCTGATAGAGAGCAAAGTAAAAAGGCACAGCCGCTCCATACATCACGATGAAAACAAGATATTTCATCAAGGCAATATTTGGATACAATTTTGCTGCGAAATTCGCCATATGGGGCACTAAAAATATACACAAAGCAAGCACTGCAATTCCAGCCAGAAAAATAATTACCTTTAAGAAAGTGGTTGAAAATCGTTTAATATTCATTTAAAACACCTCCTCCACTTATTTAATGATAACATCATTTTAGCACATGATTTATCGTTTTAAAATAAATATATATTGTTTTTATACTATTATTGTATTTGGATATCCTTTTATTTTTGACAAATATAAAAAGCATTTCTCATTACAAAGAAATGCTCTTACTTTCTGTATTCCTTGCTTTTGACATGGTCAATTAATCCTCATTGCTAAGTTTAATACAAGTTCTTCGAAATTTTTTGTGCCATATGCTCAATTCTAGGGATCATCAGGTTGTCATCCATCATTTTAATTTTATCAGGTTTAAACAACTGGAATTTCTTTAGAGTGTAATAGTCAAATAGCACCTGATACACGGTCAAATGATTCTCCATCAAGTACTTTACATCTAAAACGTTACTTAGAATCTCATCTTGCATAATGATAAGCCTGCCATCAATCTTATTAAAAAAACCCTCTTTTATTCCTTCATCATAAAAAGCCAATTCCTGATCTTCTCGTTGCTTCATGGCTTCTTTTAGCCGCTCATAGTTCTCAGGGTAACTATTTTCAAGTTCCCTTAGGAAAATGTCTGTGATGTACTCTTTTAATAAGATTGTTTGTTCAAATGTTTGCTGAAATCGCTGAACGAATAATTGATCAGAGTCAGAATCTTCAATAATCTCGTGGATGTATTCGACAAAAGCACTCACAATAAACGTAATAATATCTTCTTTGGTGGAGAAATATTTATATAAAGTCGCCCTGCTTATATCCATAATCTTTGAGATTTCATCCATCTTCAAACCTTGAAACCCATTTTTTCTAACGTGTAATAACAATCTGTTAGTAAGCTTTTGCCTCATCTGATGTTGTTTTTCAATCTGCCGTTCCATCTAACTGCCCCCTTATAAAATATATTATATCTCAAAATCATGATTTTAGACAAACTATACTAAATAGACATTTTATATACTTTTTGTTTACTTTATTCAGTTCTCATGATATTATGTTTTTTGTTCCTAGGCTTTAAACACTTGGGTGATAACAATCTAATTTTCATTATTTAGGGAGGAACAAAAATGCAAACTCGAATTCTTGGTCAACAAGGTTTAAAAGTCTCTTCTATTGGTTTGGGTACTATGGGGATGACAATGGCATACGGTCCTTCAAATGAAAATGAAGGAATAGCGACTATTCGTCGAGCTTATGAGCTTGGAGTTAATTTCTTTGATACGGCAGAATTATATGGATATGGAAATGGTCACAATGAACAGTTGCTGGGTAAAGCTGTGAAGGATTTTCGTGACAAGGTAGTACTGGCTACCAAATTTGGATTTGACATGACAGCCGAGCAGCTCGGAACACGTTTTAACAGCCGTCCAGAAAATATTCGTAAAGTAGCTGAGAACAGTCTTCGCTATCTGCAGACTGATTACATTGATGTTTTCTATCAGCATATCCCTGATCCTGATGTTCCTATCGAGGAAGTAGCCGGGGTCGTTGGAGATCTTATCAAAGAAGGGAAAGTTAAATATTTCGGTTTGAGTAATACGGGTTCCAAAACAATCCGTCGAGCTCACGCAGTTACCCCTGTGTCTGTGCTTCAGACTGAATACTCAATATTCGAACGCGAGATCGAGGACGATATACTACCAACTTTGAATGAATTGGGTATAGGTCTAGTACCTTACTCTCCATTAGGCAGAGGATTCCTGACAGATGCAGTTAAACCATCCCACGAGTATCCCGAAGGAGATATGCGTCGATTCGATGAGCGTTGGCAAGGGGAAAACTATATCTACAACCTACAAGCAACTGAACAACTTAAAGAACTTGCTTCTGACAAAGGTATTTCTGTAGCAGAATTGGCACTAGCTTGGCTTCTTAACCAAGGAGAGAATATCGTCCCAATCCCTGGTACACGCAGTGTTACTCGGGTTGAGCAAAACATTAATGCTGTTAATGTCAATCTTACAGAAGCTGATCTTGGGCGTATTAAAGAGATCCTCCCACATGGATCAGCAGGTAGCCGGTATCCAGCTGGAATGATAGAGAACTTCACAAGAGATTGATAGTTTTTATAACAAGGCGTGCCTCCGGGCACGCCTTAACAGCAAAAAGGCCCTCCCTGAATGGTAGGACCTTCATCATCTACTGTTTATTTTACCGCTACATAGAACAGCCGTCCGGCGCTGTCGTCGGCCTCCACCCACTCAAAATCGGCGTAGACCTTCACTTCGCTGAAGCCCGCCTTCCGCAGCTCTTCTGCCATCCACTCCGGGTCATAGGCCCGCTGGATGTGCGTCTCTTCAAAACGGCGGTACAGGCCGCTCCCTCCCTCTTCACGGGCGAAGATGGACAGATGATGCTCAATCTCCCGGCGCGGAACATCCATTTCACAGGTCCAGATATACGATACCGCAGGCTCGTCCAGCACAAACGGCTGCTCCTCCTCATAACGGATGAGTGTATTCGGATGATGCACATCGAAGAGGAAGGTGCCTCCGGCCTTAAGACCGGCATAGGTGCATTCAAATACGGAGGTGATATCCCGCTCTTCCAGCACATAATTCAGGCAATCGCAAAAGGAAATGACTGAATCGACCGGTTCCGGCAGCTCCCATTCCTTCATGTTCTGCCGAACCCAGCGCACACTGCCCTCGCGCAGAAAACGCCGCCCCTGCGGATGGCGCTCCATCTTCATCTGTGCCACGGAGAGCATATCCGAAGACAAGTCAATTCCCGTCATGTGGTAGCCGGAGGCCGCGAGCGGAATGGTGATGCTTCCGGTTCCGCATCCCAGCTCTGCAACCGTCAGGGGCTTGCCGTATTTGCTCCATGCCGCCTCCGCAAAGGCCAGCCAATCCGGATACGGCATATCCGCCATCAGTTCATCGTATACATATGCAAATTTCCCATAGGAAGACACTGGCTTACACCGACTTTCTGTCTGTAAATCGTTGATTGTGACTACAGGGAAGGTTGAGGCTTCCGGCTGCTAGCGCTCCTTAAGTCCCTGCCACCTTATTACGAGCAGGCTATCAGCTTCCGGCCCGTTATGATCCGGGCACCCCGTTGTCCTTGGACTGTCCTTGATCCGCTCCATCCTCTTCGCTGCGGGCCAGATAGGTCCAATTCTCCTTTTGCGTAACAAGACCTTCCTTCATCAGCTTGCCGAGGGCACGCTTGAATGCCGACTTGCTGATGCCAAACCGCTGCTTGATGATCTCCGGCGGTGTGGCATCCGAATACGGCATCGCTCCGCCCGGACGTTCCTTCAGGAAGTCCAGCAGCGCGGCGGAATCAACATCCCGGCCGATTTCCTTGCGCTGCGACATGGACAGATTCACCCGGCCGTCTTCACGGATATGGGAGACGCGGGCCTCGAATTCCTCGCCGAGCCGCAGCAGGCGGCTGCGTTCGGAGGAATGGACCATGCCGATGATTCCGAAGCCCAGCACACCGCCGTCCACAAGCACAAAGGTACCCATCTGCAGCGGCTTGTACACGCGGGCCTTAACCGTCTGCCCCATCCAGGAGGCAGGCGCAGGAAGGGCAAGCGGTGCAAGCTCCTGCTCCCCGGCCAGCTTGGCGCGCAGGCGCCCCTGCTTGTCATGCTCCATGAGCACAAATACCTTATCGCCTACCTGCGGACGCAGCTCAACCAGCTCCGGGAGCTCACGGATCGGCAGCAGCAGCTGCCGTCCCAGCCCCATCTCCAGGAAGCAGCCCAGGCGGGGATGAATGTCCGCCACTTCCAGCAGGGCCATCTCGCCCAGAGTCAGGAACGGCTTCTTCATTGTGGCCGCCAGGCGGTCCTCCGTATCGAAGAAGATGAATACCTCCACCTTGTCTCCAGTCTTAGGCTTGCTGCCAACGAGTTCCGTATAGTGCAGCATGACTTCCTGGCCGCCCGCGCCCAGGAAGTACCCGTAAGGGGACACCTCACGCAAAACTTCCAATGTAACCGTAGTTCCGGCAATCAGACTCATACGGGTTCCACAACCTTGGCGTCGGACCACAGACGCTCGATATTGTAGTATTCGCGCTCATCGCGGTGGAAGACATGCACAATCACGTCTCCCAGATCCATCAGGACCCAGCGGGCTGCATCCATGCCTTCAATGCCGCGGATTACGCCGCCGGCTTCATGAACCACCTTGCGTACTTCTGTGGCAATAGCCTGTACCTGTGTGTCGGAATTCCCGTGGCAGATGACAAAATAGTCGCTGATCGGTGACACGCTGCGCAGGTCAAGCGCAACCACATTCATTGCTTTTTTATCTTCGGCGGCTTTAAGGGCCAATTGCAAAAGCTTGCTTGATTCTATCGTCATATTTTATCCTCCAATATTCTTACTAGGTCGTTGCGGGCCAGTACGGTGAGCGGAAACACAATCTGCCGCTTCTGCAGCAGCAGGCTGATCGTGGAGTCGAATCCGGCCAGCAGCCCTTCCTCCAGACTTGCCTTGGACAGCTTGCGGATATGATCTACCCCCGGAAAATCCCGCCCCGGTTCAATATAATCAGCGAGACATACGATCTTCTCCAGCAGGCCCATGTTCTCGCGCCCGGAGGTATGGTACCGTATAGCATCCAGCACCTCAGGATCGGTAATCCCGTATTCATCCCCGGCCACAAAAGCGCCCACCTCCGCATGCCACAGCTGCTTGTCATAGCTCAGCAGCTCGGCGGACAGCCCGTTTGCCTCAATGATCTCCTTCATTCGTTCGACCGGCCAGTATTTGGCCACATCATGCAGAATCGCCGCCGTTTCGGCACGGACGGGGTCACCGCCGTAACGTTCTGCCAGCTTCACCGATGTCTCCATCACGCCCAGTGTGTGCTTCCAGCGTTTGTCGGGCATCTGTGCGGAGACGGCTTCAATCAGCGCTTCGCGGCTGAGTGCCATACAATCCACTCCTTTGAACATAATCATATACAGCATCCGGCACCATATAGCGGATAGACTTGCCTTCGGCGGCCCGGGCCCGAAGCATCGTTGAAGAGATATCCACGAGCGGCATGTCCGCCAGCAGCACCTTCTCGGCAATGAAGCCGGGCAAGGCCGCAAGATCCAGCGGTGTGCCCGGCCGTCCTACCCCGATAAAGGTCAGACGCCGCACCAGCTCTTCAATTCCGTGCCACTTCGGCAGATACTGGACCATGTCCGCGCCTACTATGAAAAAAAATTCATGCTCCGGATATTCCTCCTGCAGCATGGTAATCGTTTCAAAGGTGTAGGATACGCCGCCCCTGGCGATTTCGAGGTCCAGAATGCCAAAAGCGGCATGATTCCTGACAGCACCCTCGACCATGGCCAGCCGTTCCTCGCCCGACGCACCGGCCTCATGCTTATGCGGCGGAATATGCGAAGGCATGAACCATACCTCTTCCAGTGCGTAGGACTCCCTGGCAGTCTCCGCTGCCATCATATGGCCGATATGAAGAGGATCAAAGGTCCCTCCCATAATTCCAACTCTCAAGAGGTCTACCTCCTCTTATTAACAGGTTAACTGCACGCTCCCGCAAGCTGGGGGGGCCGCTTTTAGCGGGGCAGCTCGATGGTTTTGTTGTCGCGTGACTCCTTGTACAGAATGATCGTCTTGCCGATGACCTGCACCAGCTCGGAGCCTGACTGCTCCGCAAGTGCGGCGCCGATTTCCTTCGGATCATCCGTATTGTTGTTCAGCACGCTGATCTTCATCAGCTCCCGTTTTTCAATCGCCTCTTCAATATGGCGGATCAGATGGTCGTTGACCCCGCCTTTGCCAACTTGAAATACAGCATCCAGATGATGCGCCAGCGAGCGGAGATAGCGTTTTTGTTTTCCAGTTAACATAAATGAACAAGCTCCTTAATTAACAAATATTATTACCCTAACTGCAATAAACTAATGAACCCTATTTGATAAAGCTGGCGGAAAAGATATCCCTGTAGAGAAGATATGCAAGACGCACCGGAAGGTTGAGGATTAGGCGCTGCCGCCGAGACAATCTATAATTGTCTGCCGCATGATATCCACCGGAGCGCTCCGGCCGCTCCAGTACTCAAGCGAATAAGCTCCCTGGTAGACGAACATGCCCAGGCCGCCGTGAATCCGGCAGCCCCGCTGCAGGCTCTCCGTAAGCAGCCTGGTCTGCAGCGGATTGTAGATCAAATCACTGACAATCATGCCTTCACGGAGTAAGGCGGGGTCGATTGGCATAGCGTCTATATGGGGGTACATGCCTACGGAGGTCGTATTGATTACAATATCCATATCCGCAATATGGGCTGCGATCTCATCGTTTCCGATGCCGTTAACCGTACCTTTGCCCTGAAAAGCCTCCGCCAGCTGCTTCGACTTCTCCACCGTCCGGTTCGCAATCACCACTGCCGCCGGATGTTCCAGCAGCAGCGCGGCAATAATCCCTCTTGCCGCCCCGCCGGCCCCGATGACAAGAATCCGGGAGCCTGCCAAATCCGGCGTTGCTTCCGCTTTCAGCGAGCGGACATAACCAATCCCGTCCGTATTGTATCCGGTCAGAACGCCATCGTCATTGACCACCGTGTTGACCGCTCCGACAGCCACCGCGCTGTCATCAATCCTGTCTATATATTCCATCACCGCTACCTTATGCGGAATGGTCACGTTCACCCCGCGGAATCCCAGTGTTCGGATTGCCTGAATGGCTTCACCTAACTGGCCGGGGGCAATATGCAACGGAACATAGGCTCCCGGAATGCCGAGCGCCTTCAAGGCCGCTGTATGCATAAGCGGGGATTTGGTATGGGCGATAGGATCACCCATTACCCCCAGCAGTATATCCTTGTTCCCGTACTGGCCGTTTGCAGTTGTCACAGCGTATTCGCCCTCCTATAGATCAGATCAGCGATGGGCGGGTCAGAACCTTAATGCCCTTCGGGACATGAACAGCCACAACCGCTCCGCCTGTTCCGTTCACCTTGATCCAGCCCAGGCCGGAGATGAACAGATCACTCTGGCTGTTCCGGCCGATGCGGAACTCGTGGCGCTGCCACTGCGGCAGCTTGTCCATGTCTGCGGTTCCCGGCGGAGACAGCAGTTCTCCCCGGTGCTCCTGATAGAGGGAATCCGCACGTTCCAGCTTCGTGCGGTGAATCTTCAGCGTTCCGCTGATGTAACAGGTGAAGGACTGGCGTTCCCCCTTCACGAAATCAAAACGGCCCAGCCCGCCGAAGAACAGCGACTGTCCCTCGTTCAGTTGATATACGGCCGGCTTCAGCGGATTCTCGGGCATGACTGCTCCCAGATCCTTGCGTTCCACCAGTTCACTGTAACGCCAAGGGTATACAATCCCAGGTGTGTCGATGATATAATGCCCGTCATCCAGAGGAATCTTCACAGTATCCAGCGTGGTTCCCGGATAACGGGAGGTAGTCAGCTCCTGCTCCAGATCGCTGTAATCGGAGATGAGCCGGTTAATCAGCGTGGACTTCCCGACATTGGTTGCGCCGACCACATACACATCGCGCTGTCCGCGCAGCTCAGACACTGCCTCCAGCAGACGGTCAAAGCCCTGGTTGCGCTTGGCGCTGCAGAGCACAATCTCCGCCGTCCGCAGGCCATGCTCCTTGCAGCGCTGCTGCATCCAGTTGCGCAGCTTATTCCAGTTCGTCACCTTGGGCAGCAAATCGCTTTTATTGACGGCCAGAATGACCGGATTGTTGCCCACAAACCGCTGCAGGCCGGAGATCAGGCTGCCTTCAAAGTCAAAAAGATCGACAATATGAATGACAAGCGCATTTTTCTCGCCGACGCCGCTCAGCAGATGCAGGAACTCATCCTGATCCACGGATACGGAAGAAGCTTCATTATAGTTCTTAATACGGAAACAGCGCTGGCAGATCACGGGCTCCCGCTCAAATGCCACCCCCGGAATATAGCCCGGAAGGTCCTTATCTGTGGTCTGCAGCTTAATGCCGCAGCCGCTGCATTTCTCAGGGCGCTTCGTTTCATTCATTGAATTCATTCAGGTTTATCCTCCTCGTGCCACAATCCTTGCTTGCGCAGCCGTGTCGTTGCAATCCGCTCCACCCTGCGGTTGATTCTCGTGCCGATCCCTTCATCCTTAACGGAGATAGGCAATACCAATACCGTATACAATCCCAGCCGGTTGCCGCCGTAGACGTCGGTCAGCATCTGATCGCCGACCACAATCGTCTGTTCCGGCGTTAGCCCCATCTGCTTCATTGCTTTCAGGAATGGAGTATTGCTGGGCTTGCGGGCCTGATGCACGAACTCAATATTAAGCGGCGTGGCAAAGCGTGACACCCGGTCCATGTTATTGTTCGACACAATAATGAGCTTGAAGCCAAGCTCCTTCACCTTTGCGAACCATAACAGCAGCTCGGGGGTCGCCAGAGGCGCTTTGGCACCGACCAGCGTATTATCCAGATCCGTAATGATGCCACGGTAGCCCAGAGCGTACAGTTCCTCAAGAGCAATATCGAATACCGTGTTCACCCGGAGTTTGGGTACTAACCTTTCAAACAATACGTTCACCTCGATTTCTTACGAAAAACTATATCATACTCTTTGCGCTTCGCAAATGAATCTGCAGCGGCCATGGTATGCCCGCTGCATCACTTGCCGGACTTGATGCTTTTGCGCAGCCGCAAAGCTTCAGTATACACGCTGCGCCAGTCTTTGTCTTCAATAACCTCGGGGCTGTATTTTGCCCGTTCGAACATGCGCAGCAGCGCCGTTAGATTGCCGGAAGCCGCAGGGCGCTCATGGCTCCAGCGGTCCACGGATTCACGGAGTGTTTCATGCTCTTCCTTCAGCATGCCCTTCCTGCGGGCATACCTTACCCAACGCGCGGTTTCCGCTTCAACTTTTTGAACCGCCGACAGCGGCTGGCCGTTGCGGAGCCGCTGCAGGAAGAAGCGAAGGGTGAACCGGCGCTGCCAGAGCAGGAACCCTGCCCACGCCAGGAGCACAGCCGCTGCCGCTGCCACGATCCATATTTTCAGATGAAAGCTCTGCTCCTGCGTTCCCTTATTCACTTCTACCTGTTCCGGCCGGGTTTGTTCTTCTTCAGGTGCGGCGGTCGCTTGCGGCGCGGTATCTTCGCTTTGTGCCAGCAATGGAGCCGTGAACCCCGGAGTCGCCTCGACCGGAATCCAGCCGTAGTCCCCAAAATAAACCTCCGCCCAGGAATGGGCATCCGCATTGGTAATCGTATAGTTATTATTAAGCACAGCGCCTCCCTGCTGAACGGCAAGGTTGTCCGGAAGCTCGGCCTGCTCGCCTGGCGCATAACCCTTCACCCAGCGGGCCGGGATATCCAGTGAACGGGCCATGGTCACAAGCGCGGTGGAATAATAGTCGCAATAGCCTTCCATAATCTCGAACAGGAAGCTTTCCACAAGGTCTTTGCTTTTGCGCCGTGACAGATCCGGCTGATTGGTGTAGGGAAAGGACTGCTGCAAATATTGCTGCAGAAGCGCTATTTTCTCATAAGGCGTCTTCCCCTGCGCTGTAACCTTTTCCGCCAGCTCTCTGACCCGCTCCGGGAAATTTCCGGGAAGCTGCAGATACTGCTGATCAATATCCAGCCCGCCATAAAGCTGCTCATAGGTCTGCTTGTTCAGTTCCTGTATGGGAATAACAGGCACCTGGGAGGTCAGCACATATTCTCTCGGATACGCTCTGCTGTTCTCCACAGATTCCCACAGCAGCTCGCTGCCCTCGCTTCTCCAGAGCAGACTGCTGCTGGTATCCGCGCCATTCACCGAATTAACCTTGGAAATGGACAGGCCCCCGAACAGCACCGGATAGGAATTCCCCCCCAGTATCTTTACGGTCTGCTTCAGCTCTCTTGTCTGGACCTTGGAGGCCTTATTTTGCTCCAGCGGCTGCCCGACCACGCCCCCTTTCAGGTCTCCTCTGGTGAACGGGTTGTCGTCGCTCCAGCCCGTGCCTGAATATACGCTGCGGGTCTCTCCTCGCATATACGTGCGCAGATCCGCGGTTACAGTCATCACTGGCGAATAATCGAAATTGAAGCCTCCGCCCAGATTATTGTCATCCGTACTGTATCCGGAGGTCGTGCTGCCTGCAGAGGCTGTACCGCTTCCGTTATCAGACGACCCGGCGGTTTTGGAACCTGAGCTGCCGCTTCCGTTGCCGTTCCATTCCTGCCATGCGGTATACGGGTCCGTCAGCGTCGGACGCACTTCAGGCATATTTACACCGGTAATAATCACTAAAGAGAAGATAATGGCTACATTAACCGCGATTTTAAAAGGATATTTCAGCAACTGGGTCCAGCCGCGCGGATAATGCAGCTGAAAGCTTCTTAAATGCTGGGTAACCAGCCAGCCCATGCCGGCAAATACGGTCCAGGCTACCTCTTGCCATAGAATAGAAGAAGTAAAAGAGTCTAGCGCAGCAAACGCCGCGATATTCATTCCGGTAAACATCAGGATCCGCGGCTTCGAGGATACCCACCAGGAGGACAGCAGAAGCAGAACAAGCGCCCCCAGCGCAAACCAGATGTACGGCGTCATATGCGACATGATATCCGGCAGCCTCTCACGAAGCCCCGGCAGCCAGGGATCGGGAACATAGGTTCCATAATGCAGGATCATGCGGTAGGTAAGGTATACCCCTGTAACAGCTTCAAGCAGCAGACGGTAGATCATTTTGACAGGTACAAGAATTTCAATAACTGCCGCAAAAGTCAGGGTAAGCAGTACCGCGGCGGTTGTTACTTCCAGCCAGTAGGGCTCTGTGTAGGAAACCCACTGCCGGGCAATGACCATCAGCCACAATAGGCTGAAGGAGTGATGCCATGACGATTTGATTCCATTCCACCAGCGTATCATATGACTCTGTCACCTCCGAGCACCGCGGGGAGCTCCTGCAGCGAACTCACACTGTAGCCTGTTATGCCGCGTGATGCCAGCACATCCATCCACTCCTGATTGCGGTTCTTGGCCGCCGGGTTCCGCACATGTATCTGCGAAGGCGTCATCCCCCGGCTCTCTGCCCAGCGCATCACATCCAATACAGGCTGTCCCGACTGCGGGCTGATCAGCACAAAATAGGAGCCTTTGGGGAACATGCGGTACGCCTTTTCCAGCCGTGTGATCAGCGGTCCCCTGCCTTCAGCATTGATATCGATTAAATATTGGATCATTTTCTGGCGTTCCGCACTGCCCTCCGCTGGACTGAACACCTTCGTATTCTTATCCAGGCAGCACATGCCGATGCCGATCCGCTCCCGGATGCCATAGCCCAGCAGCGAGGAAGTGACCGAAACGGCAAGCTCGAACTGATTGCTGCTGCCATAGGCCGAAGCGCTGCCGTCCAGGACCAGCACGGTTTTGGGAATGGATTCATGCTCGAATTCCTTCGACTTCCAGTCGCCGGTCTTGGCCGTCGCGTTCCAGTGGATGCGGGTCAGCCGGTCACCGTAGACGTAATCACGGACGCCGTTGATCTGCGTCGTCTCGCGCCGCGAGGGGACCAGGGAAGCCTGGGGCCCGGCCAGCCGGGCTCTCCGCTCATAGAGCTGCCAGCGCGGAACGAATACCGAGCGCGGCAGAACGCGGAACTGGCCTTCGGCGTGAAAGGTTCCTTTATGCTCTACAAGACCGAAGATATCCTCCGCGAGGATATCCGTACTTTCAAAAGTATAATGACCCCGTTCCAGCGCCGGAGTCTGAAAATGCAGTTCCCCCTTGCCCTTCAGGCTCGGGATAAGACTCTCCTCGAACACCCAGGATTCCCCGTTGTGGCGCTTCAGTATTTCCCTTACCACTACATACGGCAAGGGCAGAAACCCCGGGATGGTAATGTTCAGCTTCACCCGCAGAAATCCGCCGGCATATAATAAATCAGGCTTGTCCTGCTCAGAATACAGGCTGCGCGTGCCTCTGGCCCGGCGGACGCCGCCCAGGCCCCCGATGATTAAATACAGCAGCAGCACTGTGACCATAATAAACAGCATGAAGGAAGTTTTGCCGCCCTGAAAAAGTACGTAGAGCAGCGTAATGCCCCAGATGGCAAGAACCCCGGCCAGTTTGCCGGGCTGGATAACCGCCGCAGCCCCGGATAGATAGCTCTTCATCTCACTGCCTCATCGTGACAGGCACGTGAATGCTCTGCAGCAGCTTCTGCAGCAGGGTGTCCACATTAACGTTGTCCAGACGCGACTCCGGACGCAGCAGAATACGGTGCCCCAGGGCATAAGGGGTCAGAATCTTCACATCATCAGGCAGCACATAATCGCGTTCCTGCAGAAACGCATAAGCCTTGCAGGCCATCATGAACGAGAGGGAGGCCCGGGGACTTGCCCCGAGCAGCACCAGCGGGTGCTCCCGGGTCTGCCGGACCACATCCAGCAGATAATTCAGGACAGGATCGCTGATATAGACGGAACGGATTTCCTCCTGAATGGCGGCAATCTGGTCCATGCCGGTAACGGGGGTCAGCCTGTCCACCGGCTGGCCCTCCTGATGGCTCATCAGCAGATTCTTCTCGGTATCCGCATCCGGATAACCCAGGCTGATCCGCAGCATAAAGCGGTCAAGCTGGGCTTCCGGCAGCGTATAGGTGCCTTCGAAGTCAATCGGATTCTGCGTCGCGCAGAGCATGAACGGATGCGGAAGCGGATACGTCTCCCCATCCACAGTAACATTCCGTTCCTCCATCACTTCAAGCAGTGCAGACTGCGTTTTGGTGGTGGCGCGGTTGATCTCATCGGCAAGAAGAATATTGGTCATGACCGGGCCCGGACGGAAATGGAACATTTCATCGCGCGGATGATAGACAGACACCCCGGTGATATCACTTGGCAGAATATCCGGATTGCACTGGATCCGGCGGTATTCACCGGACATGGATCTTGACAGCGCCCGTATAAGCTGGGTTTTGCCCGTTCCCGGTACATCTTCGATCAGAACATGTCCGCCGGCAAGCAGAGCAGTCAGCAGCAGCTCTATTTCAAATGATTTACCAAGGATGCAGGATTCCAGATTATTGCGTACAGCGTTCATAATTTGCATGGATTCTTGACGTACGGGCATATAGGGTAATCCTCCTAAGTCAGAATAAGCAGTAATATTTACATTTTACATGATTAGGGGCCCCAAAGTACATTATTCGAGATTACGATCTTTAAGATACGCAGGCATGCCGTCCCCCAAAATCAATAAATCCCATGGAGGAAAATTATACTTTTAATAGAAAGTATTATGAGTCCCGGTTTTGCATCATGTTTGCAGAAAGAAGTGGAGATATGGATACATTTTATTCGCTGTGCCTTCAAGGAGATATTCCCCAGGCTATGGATTACCTGAAATCCCTCCAGCCCAAGACCGAAGAAGTCACAGCAATCGAGCAGCAGTTTACAGAACGTTTTTATTCACAAGATTATGAAGAGCAGATTGTATGCCCGGATAGCTGGATCAAGAGTGTCATTCTAACTTACCATGCTTATTTCCGTAGAGTGTTAACCCGCACCGAAGAGTTACCCGCCGCCGAGGAAAATCTCAAGAATGCTTTGGCTGCGTTAGTACAGCTGGAGAACACGCCGGACCTCGATGCAATTGAGCAGAAACTGACCCTTATCTTCGCAGAAAAAGGCTATTATTTCTTAGGAGGTGTCACGCCTCCCTATAGAGGACCCTATATCTGGCGCACGATGGAAAGCGCGGATTTTGAGGTTGAGCTTCCGTCCGGGCAGCAGCACGTTACGGTCTATATGATGTCGGACTTTCTGCTGGAGGGCTGGATAAGCTTCGCTACATGTGAGCATAAATGGGTCGGTGGATGGGCCGACGTGGAAGGGCTGTATTGCAATTTCAAGCGCTATGGCGATCTGCAGTCAGAAGAATTTCAAATTTCCTTTTTGAAACACGAAGCGCAGCATCAGTATGACTACAGCCAGTTTCCTGACATGAAATCCACAGAGCTGGAATATCGGGCCAAGTTAGTCGAGCTATTCTATTCCAAGGATCATACGATTCTAAAAAAATTTTTGCTGCAGGCCAAAAACGATCCGGATTTCCCTCATCCTTATGCGTCTTATCTAATGATCAGCAACCTGTCGGCCCTGCTTTTTAACAAAGACTATGAACCGGAACCCCGGCTCTGGCTCGAAAAAGATTATAAAGATATCAGCGCTTCGGCATTGAAGCTTCTCGGGAGCCGCTTGCCTTTGTAGCCGACGATGCGGACAGGAAATCCGTTATTTAGGCGGATCAGGCGTTTCCACAGGACAATCGGACTGATTCGACCACAGCGGTATTCGGGGTTGAGAAGCCGGCCTCATAGCCGTATGCAGCAAAAACACATAAAAAAAGAAGCCGGACGGGTCTCCCCAGCCAGCCTCTTATACTCTATTCTTTTTTAGTATCTGTGTTTTCGCCCGAAACCAGTTCATTCAGTCCCACAATCAGGCTCTCCAGCTGTTTGAAGCTCTCCACCATGTGATGGGTAATGTTGCGCTGCTCCTCCACACCTGCCAGAATCTCTTCTGTTGCGGCGCTGGACTGCTCGGTAACACTGGAAAACTCCGTAATTTCTCCGACCACCTTTTCGGAAAAATGCTTCATGCCCGCTGAGCTTTGCTCCACATCCCCGGCCTGTGCCAGCACCTTGTTGGCGTTAGTCTGGATGGACTGGAATACCTTCTCTGTGTTCTGTGCGGATTCACTGCCCATATGCAGAATCTGAAGGCTCTGTTCGAACTGTGCAATCAGACCTTCGGTCTGCTGGCGGAGGCTGGCGAGTACCTCGCTGATGGAATCCGCTGTCTGTCCTGAGCTTTCGGCAAGCTTGCGCACCTCTCCGGCCACTACGGCAAACCCCCGTCCATGCTCCCCGGCTCGTGCCGCTTCTATAGAAGCATTCAATGCCAGCAGATTGGTCTGCCGGGAAATTTGCATAATTCCGTCAAGCATCGTGTGCATGTCCAGGCTCCGCTCGGAGAATTCCTGCATTTGCCCGGAGGTGTTATTCATGACTTCCCGCAGTTCGGCGAATTGACCCGCAAGCAGGGAGATATTGCTGCTGCCCTGCTCGCTGACGTCTGCCGTGTCCGAAGACAACTGCTTCATTTCTTGGGAATAGCCGGCCACATCGCGGATGTGCTGATCCGACACGGAAATGGACTCGGTGATGTCCGCGATGCTGCTCGCCTGATATTCAATGCCCTTGGATACTTCCTGAAATCCGATAACCACTTCATTGGTGATGGCATCGACCATCTCCACTTCCTCTTTGAAATTCCCGGTAAAAGCATACAATCCGTCTACCGCCTTTTTCACACGCTCCATCAAATATTCCACCTGTGCCCCCGAAGCCTCGACCGCTTGCCGCTGCAGCTCACTGCGAAGGAACAGCTTGCGGTTCACAATGGATACGCCGAGCATAACGGCGCTGATCAGCACAAACATGCCAAATCCGCCCAAGTAGGCCAGAAAATCCGAGTTGGCACCGCCCGCTGAATGTCCCGTAACGGTCTGAATGAATATATTAACAGCATTCGCACCCGCCGCAATCGCAAAATAGTGATAATTCGGGTAAAACAGCAGCATCGAGCAAAACAGCAGCGCCACCGGAATGTTAACCTCACCCTGATTCAGATAAACGGATAATACTCCAAGAATAACGGTAAACACCCAAGGTATGATGAGAGTTCCTTTTTTCCTGAGATGAAGCACGGTTAAAACGGCACTCAAGGGAACAACAAACGCATTTGTTATCCACAAGTCTGACGATTGGAAGGCTACAACCACGCCTAACAGGGCCACAACCCAAAAAGCGCAGATGATAATCTTGTTTCTCATCCAAATAATTTCGGTTAATCTATGATTCTGCAACGCTCGCACTTCCCCCATCTTATTATGATGCTTTTCTTACTTTGTTTATCGTCATTATTCGACATGTTTTTAACTGTAATGTTGGTCATTTTAACTTTCATTCCTTTTAACGTAATAAGAGAAATATGTAATATAATGTATCTCAACCCTAATCCTAATTAATATTTTGGAAAAAATTTGATTTTTATTGAAACAAAAAAACTTTTTTACCGTCTAGATGGGAGAGGGGGGAGATGGATAATGATTTTGAAAAAATTTTATTTGGGATTTCTTGCTCTTTTTATTCTTTTTAGTTATCCAATGCAAATACCTAATCAATCTTCTGCATCAAGTGCAGAAGGAGGTTCTTCCACAGGTAAACAAAATCCTTTTACGGTTAAGCTTTCTCTACCACAAAAAGTTAAGGTCAATGAGGAGTTTTCAATTGAAGCAAGTTTGAAAAAAGAAACCCTATCCAATTTGCAAATTTCGAGTAGAACACGACTGTTTACGTATGTAATCAAGGATGAAAGTGGGACTCAGATAAATGCCTACGCCGTTACAGATGGGGGAATCGCTCGTATTTTAAGCGGTAAAAGTAATATTTCGGAAGGTTACACTTATAAGATCAAAAAATCGGGCACTTACTATGTCTCGGCAGTTGCTGAATTTTCGATTATGGATAATGGAAATAGTAAAGATGTGAAAATTAAAACAGAGTCTAAAAAGCTGGAGGTAAAGTAAATTTGAAACGGGGTTCTGATCGGGGGGGCTGATCCTGAAACCCGAATTTGGAAATGATGTTCAAGATGAAAAACAGCCCGGAGTTTATAACCACAGCGATTTCCTCACCGTAACAAAATCGACGGGGGCACGCTGGGGGTACGTTGGAGGCACGTTGGGGGCACGGATGGTTGTACCCTAGGCAAAACTAGCGTCATTTGGCCTCTTCGGGATCGATCCGCAGCTCTTGCGGACAGGAGAGCCTTTATTTTGCCGATTCAGACGGTTCAGCAGGTTATGCGGACTGAGATGCCGCTATTTGTCCGATCCCCCCTCATTTCAGCCTCGAATGAACAAAATAACGGCTCCTGAGTCCTTTATCCGTCAGGAAAGCAAACTTTTTGGCAAAATAAAGTCTCCTCTGTCCGCTAATTCCTCCGATGGAGCTTATTCCGCCTGCACCTCCTTATTCATCTGAAGCTTTATAGCTATCCACTTTGTTAGCATTGTATAATTTCCTAAGAAATCACAAAAAGCCGCCGATCGGCGGCCTTTATGATAAAAAAATTTGCTAGCCCTTCGGGCGCACAACGAGTGCGGCCAGGAAAGAGAATACAATGGCGGCCGATATCCCTGCACTGGTTACATCAAATATGCCGGTAACGACTCCAATCCAGCCATCCCGTTCCAGCTCGGTCAACGCGCCGTGCACCAGGGAATTCCCGAAGCTGGTAATCGGCACACTCGCCCCGGCACCGGCAAATTTTACGAGCGGATCGTATATGCCAAAGGCATCAGCGGCAGCTCCGGCCACCACAAGCGTACTCATGGTATGGGCGGGTGTCAGCCCCAGCACATCCATCAACAGCTGGCCGATGACACAGATGGCACCCCCAATCAGGAAAGCCCATAAATAGATCATGCTCCATCACCCCCCATCTCCAGGGCTACAGCATGGGCTACACACGGAATCGTCTCTCCCTGCTGGTAAGACAGCGGCGAGAGCAGTGCGCCGGTAGCCACAATCAGTACCCGCTTCAGCTCTCCTTTTTTCATCCGCTTGAGGATATGGCCGTAGGTTACCGTTGCAGAGCAGCCACAGCCGCTGCCCCCGGCAATTACATATTTCTGCTTGTCCAGATCGTAAATCATCAAGCCGCAGTCTTTGAAATCGGTCTGTTCCATGGGAATGCCTTCCTTGGCCAGCAAATCCTTGGCAATCGGCAGGCCTACACTGGCAAGGTCTCCGGTAACAATCAGATCATAATGCCCGGGTGAAAGGGCAGTGTCGCGGAAATGCGCAGTAATCGTATCCGCAGCGGCCGGAGCCATGGCAGCCCCCATATTAAAAGGGTCCTTGAGGCCCAGGTCCATTATGCGGCCCATCGTTGCCATAACGACATGCGGCCCTGCTGACGTGCCGTCATCCCGGCCGATAACCGCACAGCCTGAGCCTGTAACGGTGTATTGGGCGGTTGGAGGCTTTTGCGAGCCGTATTCCGTGGGATAGCGGAACTGCTTCTCGACCGTACAGTTATGGCTGGACGTTCCCGCCAGTGCATATTTGCCGCCGCCTGAATCCACGATCATTGAGGCAATGGCCAAGCTCTCCATAGAAGTGGAACAGGCTCCGAATACTCCCAGGTAAGGCACACCCAGCTGTCTCGCCGCAAAGGAACTGCTGATAATCTGATTCATCAGATCGCCCCCGACGAAAAATTCCAGTTGTTCCTGCTCCAGCGAAGCATTGATGAGTGCCAGCTTGGAGGCTTTTTCGAAAAGGGTGCGCTCGGCCTTCTCCCATGTTTTCTCGCCCATTTTCAGCGAATCATAAATAAAATCAAAATCTGAAGTCAGAGGCCCCTCCCCTTCCTCCGGGCCAACAACTGCAGAGGAGCCGAGAATAACCGGACGGGTAGTATACTGCCACGTCTGGCTCCCAAGCTGCTTCATAGGTGTCCACCTCCAAAGCCCAAAATGGCATAGATTACGCCTACGACAAATGCGGCGACTACCCCGAACACAATAACAGATCCTGCCAGCTTGAACATGTTGGCGCCTACCCCAAGCACAAGTCCCTCCGCCCGGTGCTCAAGCGCTGCGGAGCACATGCTGTTGGCGAACCCTGTGACAGGAACCGCTGTGCCTGCACCACACCATTGCGCAAGCTTGTCATATACGCCAAAGCTAGTCAGAATCACGGAGATCAGGATCAGTATGGCAACAGTAGGGCTGGCCGCTTGCTTTGAGGTCATATCAAAGATCGCCATAAACGCCTCCTGGATGCCTTGTCCAATCACGCAGATCAAACCGCCCGAGAGGAAGGCACGGATACAGTTTTTGAACACCGGACGGGACGGAACGTAAGGCTTGGACAATTTTTCATAATCGTTCGGGGTCAGAGTGTCAAGCTTCAGCTTAACCCCTGATTTTCTGGTTTTTGCCGGCAAATCGGACACCTCCGTAAAAAGGATGCGAAAGAGAGGCCTGCACCCGTTAAGACTCAGGCATCTCCCTTCGTTAGAAGTTTTTCCTTATTGTTCGCCATTTGCCGTTCCGTTATGTCCCGCCAGTTTCAGGTAAAATACAGCAGCACAATAACCAGCACGATGAATAGAATCAAGATAAGCACAGCTTGGCGCTCAGCAATATAACGCGGGCTGTATCTCCGGCGTATTCTGCGGGCGTCCTGCCTGCCGGATACACTTTGGGCCCATGCCCGGGGAACACTTCCTGCCACCCTCATCCGCTTCGCTTCCTTTCCCGGCCCCTGCCTGCAGAGCCATTATTGCATAGTATTCGCAGCAGTAGTGCCGGGTGTTCATTTTGCCCTCCAGTCATGGACAATTCAAGCTGCAATGTTCATACTAGATGACAGTAAAGGAGCGATATGCACAATGAATCCAGAAACACTTGATCTGTTCAAAACACTGACTGAATTCCCCGCAGCCCCGGGCTTCGAACGCGAATTGCGCGCCTACGTCAAGGATGCACTGGCACCCTATACCGACGAGTTCGTACAGGACCGGCTTGGCAGCCTGTTCGGCGTGCTGCGCGGGGAAGAGAACGGGCCCAAAATCATGGTCGCCGGGCATTTCGACGAAGTGGGCTTTATGGTTACAGGCATTACCGATAAGGGGATGATCCGTTTCCAGCCCCTGGGCGGCTGGCTGGCCTCGGCGGTCGCCTCCCAGCGGCTGCAGATTATCACCCCCAAAGGCACACTTACCGGCGTTGTCGGCAGCACCCCGATCCACCTGCAGAGCGACGAAGAACGGAAGCAGCCGGGCGACATCCGTAAAATGTACATCGATATTGGTGCAGACAGCCGCGAAGAAGCGCAGAGCTTCGGCGTAGCTCCAGGGCAGCAGATTCTCCCGGTCTGCCCGTTCACTCCGCTGGCGAACCCCAAGAAAATTATGGCCAAGGCGTGGGACAACCGCTATGGCGTAGGTCTGGCGATTGAGCTGGTTCAGGCGCTGCACGGCAAGAAATTACCGAATACTGTCTTCGCCGGGGCAACCGTACAGGAAGAAGCAGGACTGCGCGGTGCGCGTACCGCAGCCAATCTGCTGCAGCCGGATATTTACTTCGCCCTCGATGCCAGCGCCGCCGCTGATATGACCGGCGACCGCCAGGCTTTTGGCCAGCTGGGCCAGGGTGCGCTGCTGCGCATCTACGATCCGACGATGATTACACACCGGGGATTAATCGAGTATGTACAGGATATGGCGGATACCCATAAGATCAAATACCAGTATTTTGTCTCGCAGGGAGGCACAGATGCCGGTCAGGTGCATGTCAGCGGGATCGGCGTGCCGTCAGCTGTCATCGGCATCTGTTCACGCTATATCCATACCGCTTCCTCCATCATTCACAGCGATGATTACGCGGCTGCCAAAGAGCTGCTGATCAAGCTGGTGGAAGGGCTGGACCGCACAACGCTGCACACCATACTTGAGAACAGCTAAGAGTGGAGAATCTGCAGCCTAATAGAGAACCGGCTGAACCGGAAAATCTGCAGCTTAATAGAGAGCTGAACCGGCTCTCCCACTCGCCTGAAAGGGACAGTGTGCATTAATTGCACAACGGGCTGACCAGGAATAGCTTTCCCGGTCAGCCCGTTTTTTATGGATATGGGTACGGATCAATCAGTTTCGCGAACGCACCTCCTGGCGCATGAACAAGTAATAGGACAAGCCGAAACAGAGTGCAGTTGCGGCAAGCAGTCCGGTCAGCTGCGGCCAGACCAGCAGCAGGCTCTGCCCCAGGGATAACGGGCTTGAGATCGCGCCCACCAGCTGGTCCATCGTCAGCGGACCCAAGGAACGAATTCCCGGTGAGAGCAGCGTGGTGATGGTCTCGGAGAACAGCTCGGTCGGCGAAAGCCGGTTCAGGGCAAGAATGAAATGGACATGGCGGAGCTGCTCGCCCACCGTGGCCGTCTGGGAGACGGCGGTGGCACTGTCGATCAGGCTGATGATCATGCTGTAGAACAGCGTCAGAAACAGCCAGGCAGCGATACCCGACAAAGCGGAGGTGGCCGCCTGGCGGAACCGGATCGAGAACAGAATGGACAAATTCAGCCAGAAGCCGATATAGACGGTGGCGATGATCAGAAAAAACAGGATGCGCCAGAACTCCTCCGGAGTCGGCGGATAGCCAATAGTAAGCAGGCCAAGCCCTGTAACCAGCAGCCCCAGAGAAAACACCACGACGGCTATCAGCAGCAGTGAAGCGGTGAATTTTGCTTTTAAAAAATCATCCCGGTAAACAGGCTGCGAGAGCAAACGCCCCAGGGTCCCTTTGTTCCGCTCCGAATTCACTGCGTCGAAGCCCAGCGAGATGCCGATCAGCGGACCCAGCCAGGATAAAAAGGTGGTGAAGGTCGGTATGGACAGGGTGCTGCTGGACAGCGTGAACATTTTCAGAAATAAAAAGGTTGCCGGCCCCTGATCCGCCTTCCCTCCGCTCTTGATGGAGCTGATGGAAGAATAAATCGAGCCGATGCAGGCCAGTACGATAATGCCGATCAGGATGGTGAACCGCCAGCTGCGGACATGATCCCCCATTTCTTTTTGCACCATGACCCAGAAGGCTGACCCGCTGCCTCCTTCCCGCCCATCCTGCCTGCTGTCCACCCCCTCGGGGGTTTTGCCGCCTCCCCGCAGCAGGGAACGCAGCCTGGACCAGCCCACACGCAGCGGCGCCGCAGCGTTTTGCGCTTTTACGGTCATCATCCTTCCTCCTTCCTTTCAAAGTAACGATGATAGATCTCATCCAGCCCAAATTCCTTGCGGGTGATGAAATACAGCTCCGCACCGCTCTGTATGACCTGAGCGGCGATGGCAGAGGTCAAGTTCCGGTCGCAGGTCAAGGTGGCCAGCACGCTGCCCGGCGGTGCATTCTCCCCCTTCCAATCCTCTGTTTCCATCCTCTGCACGCCTTCGATCGCCTGCAGTCTTCCGGCCAGCTCCGCACTCCAGGGCTGAACAACCAGCTCCACCTCGAAGCGCAGCTCCTGATTAAGCTCCCTGGACAACGTGGCGATATCCCCGCAGGCGATGAGCCGGCCTTTAACAAACAGTCCCACCCGGTCACAGATTTGCTGCACCTGCTGCAACTGATGGGAGGATAGCAGCACGGTGATGCCTTCATTCCGGCTCAGATCCGAAATCAGCACCAGCAGCTCCCTCACCCCTTCCGGGTCGATGCCGAGCGTCGGCTCATCCAGAATAATGACCTCGGGATTCTTGATCAGCACATCGGCCAGGCCGAGCCGCTGCCGCATCCCGCGGGAATAGGTGCCTACTTTGGCCCGTGCGCTGCCGGACAGCCCGACCTTTTCCAGCAGCCGCTTCGCGCTCCGCTCTGCTTCCTCCGCTTCAATCCCGTTAAGCCGGGCCGTATAGATCAAATTATCCAGCCCGGTACGGTCTTCGTAGAACCCGATATCATCAGGCATGTAACCCACCCGGCGCTTAACCTGCAGCGCATACCGCGCTGGATCATACCCGCAGATCAGCGCACTGCCGGAGGTGCGCTCCGTCAGGCCGAGCATCATTAGTATCGTTGTTGTTTTGCCGGCACCGTTTGGGCCCAGCAGCCCGAAAACCTCCCCTTTGCGGATCGCAAGGCTAAGGCCGTCCACAGCAGTAAAGGTGCCATACTGTTTGGTCAGACCGTTTAATTCAATAACAAATGAATTTTCTTCGTTGTTAACAGAATAATTGTCTCTACTTACCGCTCCCGATGTTAAGCGCTGCTCGATATTTGTATCCATAACATCACCGTCTTCCGAATTTGCGGAACAGGTAATAGATTCCGCCAATGACAGCGGCAATGATCAACACGCCAATCCAGCCCCAGAATACGGAGGTCTTTACGGTAACCCGCATATCGGCCGTGGCTGATTTGGCTGCGGAAGCGGCGCTGAGCGTAACCACATAATCCCCCGGCAGCGAATTGCCGCTGGATTTAATAATGGCCTGGGTGGTGGCCGTCTCTCCCGGCGCAATCGTGCGGACGGTGGAAGGATCGAAGGAAACCTCCCAGCCTGTAGGTGTGCCCTGTGAAGTCAGGGATACATCCTCAAGCGGAGCGCTGCCCGTGTTCGTAATGACCAGATTAATCCGCCGTTCCCCGCCGGCTTTTACATCTGTGCTCAGCAGATTGTCGGAGGTGCTGAGCTGAATCCCATAGGTCCCGGTGACTACCGCTTCCAGCTCAGCCTGGGTACTCGTCGATCCGCTTGTCGCCGTTACCGGGATTTTGTAGGTGCCCGCCTTCACCTGTTCCGGCGGCTTGGCTTCGATACTGATGTTCTTCTCTGCTCCGGCCTCCAGTGCAACAGAAGTCACGCTGTTGCCGTCCGCCTTAATCCGCACATCCCATCCGTCCGCAGCCTGGGCGGCAAGCGCGTAGGACTGCTTCTGTGCGGTATGATTCCGCAGCACCGCACTGTATGTGAAGGTGGTATCGGAATGGCCTTCCATATTGGACTGATCGACGGCCAGCTCGGTTTTGAAGGTTCCCTGCTCCGATACATTGACCTTAAGCGTCAAAGAATCCTGCCCCGGAGCATTTACAGCAAAGGTATAGCTTCCCTTGTTGATCTTCAGCGGCACCTCAAGCTGCAGGTTCACGCTCTGTGTATCCCCGCCCTTGACAGCGAGCTGCTGAACCTGCCGCCCGCCTGCCGTCAGCTCATACTTCCAAAAGTTCCCCCCTGCGTCAAAGGACAGCCCCACCTTCTGGGTAGCCGTGCCGTGGTTGATTACATCCACCGGATAGGACACAGATTCACCCGGAGCGGCAGACAGCTCAACATAGGGTGTATACAGCTCCACCGTTCCCGCAGCCGCCGCTTTGGGCAGCCCTGCATTTGAACTCCAGACCAGGCCGGACAGCAGCAGGATCAGCAGTGCCGCCAGCGGTTTACCGCATCGTTTTAACATCAATAACTCCTCCTTCGGTAGTTCATCCGATAAAGATACGAACGGCAACCGCGTTTGGATTTACTCCGGAAAATAAATTTTTTGAGGACTTTCAAAAGAATAATTTTAGTGGTAAAAAGGAGAAAAGGGCCAGAAAACATGCTGCGCCTGCTCATCTTTTTTGGAAGCGCTCATCCAAGGCCGCAGCGGAACTATCGCCAAGCGGAAGAGTAAAGTTCGACTACCCAAGAGCTACTCCCCCAGAGCTTTGGCTGCTAACGGCTCGGTTGAATGGTGTCGAGCAGGGCAATTCTAGTAGAGTAATTTCGGGTAGATGAGGGCTTCTGATCTCCGGGTAACTTTAAGTTGTAAAAAGTACAACTAAATGGAGGCGTCAGACCTCCTGGTGACTTTTAGTGGGAAAAAGTACAACTAAACAGAGTCAATCGCTGCTTAAGTAGGGAAATCATTCAGAATAAGTGTACAAAATCCCACTAACTTCTCTGAGGAACGGATTCCAAGCAAAATAGTTGTACTAATTCCACTTAGCCTTCAGTTCGCAGGGACAATCCTCCACAGAGCTGCTATATGATGCTGGTTCGGCACCGGTATCGATGGAACATATCTGGAATATTAGGTGTTTTTTGGAGATGGGTTGGAGTTGAATTGGATCTAAATAGAGTTTGATAGAGTTTGTTTGGAGATTGATAGAGCTGGTTTGAAGAGTGGTGGAAATATATGTAAATTAATATTGACTTTTGAGTAGAGTTTCAGTGGAGTTTGATTATGCTTGATCGGAGCTAGAATTAGGTTGAAATGGAGCTGGAATTGAGTTTGAATTAGGTTGGTTAAAGTTCAGTCAGGTAAAAGGTTTAGAGAGAAATTGAACGGCATATGCACCGAGGATGTTGCAAAGGGAGGAGAAACAGCGATGGACCCCCACAACGAGGCGATGGCCGCGGCGCTGGCGAAAATGTGCGAAGGCTCCACAGCCGCGTTTGACGAATTTTATGGCTGCTATGCGCCTTTCGTCATGCAGATCGCCTACCGGCAGACACAGGATTGGATGGAGGCGGAGGATATCTGCCATGACATTTTTCTGGAGGTGCTGCGGAAAGGCAGAGCCTACGACGCTTCACGCGGCACGGTCAAAGCTTGGCTGGCGGTGATGACGCGCAGCCGCTGCATCGACAGGCTGCGGCGCAAGGCCCGCACCGAACCGCTTGCCAATCCCGAGACTCAGCTCAGGAATCAAGACGGGCCGCAGGAAGATGCCGCGGTGCGCAAGCTGCAATGCGAAGCGCTGGGTGATGCGCTGCAATCCCTTCCGGCCAACCAGAAGAAAGCAATTCTCGGCTCCTATTATGCCGCCCACACGCATCAGGAGCTTGCAGATTCCTGGAGTGTTCCGCTGGGCACGGTGAAATCATGGATTAAATACGGTGTTGCCAATATGCGCAGGCAATTCATCAAGCAAGGCTGGATCGAGCAGCCGGAAGGAGACATCTCCCATGAACCGTTACAAAAACGAAAATCCTGAACCTTCGTACAGCGGCAGGGGCTCCCGTGTCCCCTTCCGCCATTACAGCGAGGAGGAATGGATCGATTGGATCGGCAATGACATACAGGGTGACAAACGCGCCGAGATGGGCCGCCATCTGGAAGACTGCCAGGCCTGCCGTGAGCTTTATGACACCTGGCTGCCGCTCCTGGCACAACCGGCCCCGGAACCGGAACCGGCAAGACGCGCGGACGGATACAACGCTTCAGGAGGCGGGTATATCGGCGGCTCATCAGGGCAGCAGTCCCCCCTCTACCCGTCAAGTGCAGTGCGGCGGAGGTTAAGACGCCGCGTCCGCTGGACGGGATGGCGGCGCAGAATAGCAGGCCTGCGTCCGGCCTACCGGCGCGGGGCGGCGGCACTCGCCTTGTGCGGCGCAGTGGGCATCATGCTGCTCGGCCTGTTTGGGACGGAGCAGGACGGGCGCTCGGAGCGCAACCGCTATGTGAGCAGCTATGAGCCCCAGGCTATGGCGGTGCTGAACAGGCCGGAGACGGTTGCCTATCCGCTGGACTGGAGCCGGAAGGACCAGTTCTCCGGGAATGTCTGGTACAACGGCAGCTCCCAGGAACTGTTCGTGCTGATCGAGGATGTCGCGCTCAGCGACGGCCTGTCAATCCAGGCCTGGGCTGTTAAGAACGGCAATCGGAATACGCTGGGACTGATTCAGATTGAAGATGCCAAGGGCCATCTGTATGTAAAAGGCAGCCAGCTGCGAGAAGCGGACAACATCGCGCTGACGGTCGAGCCGACAGGCGGCAGCCTTAGCCCCACTTCACCGGATGCCGCTTGGGTGCATCTGCTTAAGCGATAAACGATTTAGCAGGATGCATTCCATGCAGTAGACATCCATGCCGTTTTTTCGCGGCACTTCAGGCGATGAAATTTCGGGGAAGTGCCCCCAATTCGGCTTTGCCAAATTGCCCCGGAAAGCTATTGCAGAAAATTTAGCTGATCCGGCTGTCGAGCTGAATCCGGGGCTGTTCTATTGCAGAAAATACAGCCTGCCGCGTATTTGGGCAATCTCCCGTGTCCAGCCGATACAGAGGCTAATCTGTTGCAGAAACTCTCTGCACGAAACCTCTGTTCACAACAAAAGAGGCTTTGCGGCTCAGCCGGTGCACAAGCCGGCTGAAGCACAAAGCCCCTGTTTGGACTATTTTTATTTCAATTTTGCATACTCTGACATTATGGACTGGTGCACCGTATGGTCTGCAGCAATACCTGTGTATTTTGTTACAGCGGCTTCGGCGCCTAGCTCTGCAATCGCAGCCTGAAGCTCAAGAGCTTCAGGGTCATCCTTCACATCAAACAGCAAAGCTCCGGCCATGGAACGGGTCAGGGCTGTATAGCCCAGTCCTCTGTCGTACGCTTGCAATGCCGGAGAGACCAGGCGGTCATTCGGAGAAAGCTTGCGCAGCGGCGAGCGGCCGACACGGGACACTTCATCCGTCAGCGCCGGGTTGCGGAAGCGTTCCAGGATTTTGTCGATATACTTGCTGTGCTGCGCCTTATCGAAGCCGTGCTTCTGAATCAGCACTGCACCGGTTTCCTCCAGCACTTCACGGACCTGTGCAGTCAGAGCTTCATCGGCCATGGCCTGCTGGATCGTCTCATAGCCCCGCAGGTAGCCCAGATAGGCCGCCGAGCAGTGTCCCGTGTTCACCGTGAACAGTTTGCGCTCAATGTATGGCTCAAGATTGTCCACATAATGAACCCCCGCTACAGGCACATATCCGGGAATCATCTGCGAGGAATCAATAACCCATTCATAGAATGGCTCCACCACTACCTTCAGGATATCCTCATGCTGCTGCAGCGGCACAATCCGGTCCACAGCCGCATTCGGAAAAGCAACGGAGACATCCGCTTTGGAGCGGGACTCCCCGTCCAGCTTGGCATACACCAGCTCTTTGAGCTGGGCGCTGCCGCCGATGGCATTTTCGCAGGCAATGACATGCAGCGGAGCGTTGGAGACCGCCACCCGTTTGCGGATGCCATCTGCAACCACACCGGCAATATGCTTAAGGATGGTTACTCCGACAGCCGTGGTGACCAGATCAGCTTCAGCAATGGACGCCGCCACTTCCTCTGCATGGGTCACGCTGCTCAGCGCAGTCACATTTTTGACGATCACGGTTTCCTGCCCTTCGCTGGCCAACGTCACCGGATATTCCTTCCGCTCCTGAAGCTGGGATACAAAAGCCTCATTCACATCAACGAAGCATACCTCATACCCTGCCTGCGACAGCAGCAAGCCGATAAAACCTCTGCCGATATTGCCCGCACCGAAATGGACCGCCTTCATTACTCCAGTCCTCCTTCAAAGATTGCAATGACATCGGCCGGGGTAGGGGCATTCATCACCCGTTCAATCGCATCGTCTTCCGTAAAAATCATCGCCACATTCGTCAGCACTTCCATATGCCCGTCTCCGGCGGCTGCAATGCCAATGACCACAAAAGCCGGCTCATCCCCGCCAAAATCCACACCGTCCGGAAAACGGATAACCGACAGCCCGGTGGATTTGATAAAAGGTCTGGCTTCCTTGGTGCCATGGGGTATCGCCAGCCCTCCGCCCATATAGGTCGACACCACCTCTTCGCGCTCCAGCATTTTGGGCACATATTCCTCTGTTACATGTCCGGCATCGACAAGCAGCTTTCCAGCCATAGTGATCGCTTCGTATTTATCTTTGGCGGCACCGTTCATAATCACTTTATTTTCAGACAGTATACTCATATGGTTTCTCTCACTTTCACATTTTATTTTCAAAAAAATGAAGCAGCTCCGACGATAAATACTGCCTGATCTCGGGCTCAGTCCGTTCCTCCAGCAGTTTGACCAGCTCCGAATTCAGCAGCAGGGCGCTGATCTCGCTGAGCACCTCCAGACTCTCCCTGGACAGCCTGCGCGGAGCCAGCATCAGCAAAATAACGCGGACCTCGGTTCCGCCCTCCAATAGCACCGGCTGACTCAGCCGGTACAGTGTCAAGGAGGACATATGGACATGGCTGCTCCGGGTATGGAACAGCGCAAGCCCTGTATCCGGAATCACCTGGCTGGCCATTCGCTCCCGCTCCAGCAGGCGCTCCAGCACGATACCGGCGTCACCGACCACACCGCTGCCATTCAAAAGCTCCAGCGTTCCGGCCAGCGTACGGGATAAGGACAAGCCGGTGTTGTCCAGCGGGTGGAAGCGGAAACGCTCCAGCAGGCTGACTGTCTCATCCAGAATTCCCTTGTAGCTTTTCAGCCGGCCCAGCGCAGCTTCCTCACGGACCGGCTGATCAGACTCGCCGGGTGAAGCCGGCTCCCGGTTCTTCAGCGTGATATTTTGGATATACTTCAGCAGCTTCTCTATCTCTTCCCCTGTAAGCAGGGGGCTGATTTTGATATAGCGTTCCTTGTCGATCGGCAGGTCAATCGTAGAAATAATCAGATCATAATCCGTACCGGGCAGACGCGCGGCCTCATACCAGGAGATGTTGCCAAGCACCTCAATCTGCGGCATCTCCTTGGCCAGCCTTGTGGCGAGCAGCCTGGAGGAGCTGAGGCCGCTGGCACAGACCAGAATTGCCCGGACACTGCGCTTCAGCTGGTTCAGCCTCTCCATGGATGCGCCAAAATGCATGACCAGAAAACCGATCTCTTCGTCCGGAATCGTCAGCTCCAGCTGGATATCCTGGGCAGCCGCACGGACAATAGTGAATAAATAATCATAGTCCTTGCGGATGGGCCCAAGCAGCGGATTACGGATACGCGTGCCTTCCCGGATCCGCTTCAGCGCCGGGTCCATATGCTCCAGCAAGCCTTCCCGCAGCGAACGGTCCCGCTCAAAAGGCAGCCCCGTGCGCTTCGCCACGCTCTCTGTCAGCCTGTATACAATCTCCATCAGCTCCATATCGCCGTAAGCGACGCCGCTTGAGGAGAACGACTCCTGTACCCGGTCGAACAATCCGGCCATGTAGAGAATCTCCGCGCGGGCAAACTCCTGTCCGAGTGCCGCTTCCAGCCGCTTCGCGAACTGCTCCGCACCGGCAATGCTGCGGTGATCGGATACCCGGGAGAATCCGGCTTCTTCGCTGCTGTTAATCCCCCGGCCGATCTCGATCCGCCGGGTGGTCACAGCCAGACCCAGCAGCATTTCCATGTAGACGATTTCGGGAAGCTCCGCAGTCCACTTCCATTCCATGTCCCACAGTATGCTCTCCACAGTCATCAGACTTACTTTGCCTACGGTAGTCAGCAAAAGGCGGAAAACCGGGTTGCTCTCGGTCCGCGGCGTATGTCCTACCAGATCGGACAGGTCCAGATACTCAGCAGCCAGCCTGCAGATGGCCCGGCGCTTGTCGGCTTCCTGACCCGTAATCTCAACACCGTACCCCCGCCTTCGGACCAGCTCCAGACCGAATTTGCGGACCCACGGCTCCAGCTCATCCAGGTCATAGCTGATCGTCGCCACCGTTACCTTGAGCGAATGGGCCAGCGTGAACAGCTTCACCGGTTCTTCGGCTTCCAGCAGCGTGCAAAGCTCATAGATTTTGCGGTCCTCCCCGGAGTATTCCGCAGGCTTTTCTTCCCGCAAAAACAGACGCAGCTCCGCAAGAGCGGCCTCAGATCCGCTCAAAGCGATGCCTTTTCCTGATTTCCTGATCAGATCGAGCCTGAAATCCCCCAGAAGCCGCTCAATATCCTCCATCTCCCGGTGAACCGTCCGCACGCTTACCCCGGTCGACTCGGCGATTTCTGCAGCAGTGATCTCTTCTTTCACACCCAAGAGAATCCATAGAATCTGGCGCTGTCTTGCGGTAATTTTTTTCATCATCTGCGAACCCTCGCCTTAACTGGAGACAAACGCTGGCCTTGCATGAGGGCCAGCGTTTGTCTCCTAATTTAGCTGAATACAGATTGACCCTGCTTTCCTTACTTCAAACGTTCCACCAGCTCGTCATATTTCGGGCTCTTCAGGAAATTGTCTATCGAGATATGCTCTGCGTTCGGATTGCTGGCAATCGCCCGGTCCGTCAGTGTTTTCTGGGTGACTACAATATCAGCATCCGCAGGGATTTCACTGACCGCAGAGTTCACAACCGTGATGTTGACGCCTGCATTCTGCAGCTTCTTCCGCAGAACGGAAGCGCCCATTGCACTGGAGCCCATACCTGCGTCACAAGCAAAGACGATCTTGTTGACATCTGCTTTGTTGCGTACGTTGGCCGTTACATTAGGAGTGATTACATTTGCTGTAGTTGCAGCTGCTGATGGGTTAGCCGCAGTGCCGGCAGCTTTCATTTCACGCATTTTTGCAGAGGCTTCTTCCAGATCCACATCATCCTCGTTGTTCTTGCTGCTGGTCTTAAGCAGAAGCGCAGCGAGCAGGAAGGAAACAACGGTTGCTACAATAACACCGGCGAACATCGGTCCATAACCGCCCTTAGGCGTCATGGCAAGGTAAGCGAAGATACTGCCCGGAGATGGCGAAGAAGTGAGTCCCGCTCCAAGAAGCTGGAAGGTAAATGTACCGCTTACACCGCCGCCGATGACTGCCAGAATCAGACGCGGATTCATCAGGATATACGGGAAGTAAATTTCATGGATACCCCCCAGGAAGTGAATGATCACCGCACCAGGTGCGGAGGATTTGGCCGAACCTTTGCCAACCAGCCAGTAAGCAAGCAGGATACCAAGACCTGGACCCGGGTTGGATTCCAGCATGAACAGGATAGATTTCCCGATCCGCGCCGATTCTTCAGCAGCAATGGGACTCAGAATTCCGTGGTTGATCGCATTGTTCAGGAACAATACCTTTGCCGGCTCGATAATGATGTTAACCAGCGGCAGCAGGTTATGATTGACAAGAAATTCAACACCGTTAGACAAAATATTGGTCAGCCCCTGAACCAGCGGCCCGATCCCTTTGTAGGCTCCCAGCGTCAAAATACCGCCGATAATCCCGAGCGAGAAGTTGTTGACCAGCATTTCAAAGCCTGCCTTGATTTTCCCTTCAACCGCACGGTCGAAGAGTCTCAGCACCCAGCCCGCCAAAGGCCCGACAATCATGGCTCCAAGGAACATTGGAATGTCTGCCCCGACGATAACCCCCATGGTCGCAATCGCACCGATGACACCGCCGCGCTTCCCGTTGATCATCTGCCCGCCTGTATAACCGATAAGCAGCGGCAGCAGGAACTTGATCATTGGGTCAACCAGCATTGCCAGATCTTTATTGGGTAACCAGCCGGTCGGAATAAATAAAGCCGTAATTAACCCCCAGGCGATAAAAGCGCCGATGTTCGGCATAACCATACCGCTGAGCATGCGGCCGAATTGTTGAACCTTCACCCTTACACCACCGGATGAAGTTTGCGTTGTTGCTGTTGTGGCCATTTAAAATGCCCCCTTATGTTAGTGAATGGGACGCCCCATCTTGAAGCGTTTTGAAAGGTTATCCCTTATGCAGACATCGTAAATCAAAGCGCTTTCTTTGTCAGCAAATTGAAAACACGGTTTCGTCATGAACATTGTTGACAACATTTAAGAGTTCCTGCCAAAGGGCTATTTACCGGCATTTTTCCTCCTCCGAACGGCCTAATGTGCAAAAACGGAAGCCTGCATTTTACCGCAAGGCTTCCGCCATTAGATTCATTATTCAAATGTAAAAACCGTTAATCGAAACCTTATTTTGGTAAAAGTTATCCTTTTTTGTTCTGGCGGGTGTCTTTGTAACCCCCATGGATCAGACCAAGCCGCATCGTGTAGCAGCAGGTCCGTTCAAAGTGATCCATACTTTTCCGATCCGCCGCGCCCCCTCACCGGCTCGTCATTATAGGATGCACCATTCTCCGTAGTATAAACCGGAATATCTCCATACAATTCATAAATGCGGCTAGAACGGTGTAAAACCCCTGCGGATAGATCGGCCAGCCGATATCCGTGTGCTCATCCCCCACGTTCACCGTACTGATCTGCATTAGCCCGCCTTCGCTGACATGCCGGGCATCAGTCCCGTTAAATAATAGTTGATGCCCAGCATATCAAGCGGCTCGCTGATCAGCTGCATATCACCTTCCGCAATCTGCCAGGAGCGGATAGAGCTCCAGCGGCCCGCTTGGGGCGGAATCAGAGGTACTTTTACCTCTCATTTGGCTCAGCGGCCTGCTTGGGGCGGAATCAGAGGTATTTTTACCTCTCATTTGGCTCAGCGGCCTGCTTGGGGCGGAATCAGAGGTATTTTTACCTCTCATTTGCCTCAGCGGGCCGCTTTGAGCGGAATCAGAGGTACTTTTACCTCTCATTTGCCTCAGCGGGCCGCTTTGAGCGGAATCAGAGGTATTTTTACCTCTCATTTGCCTCAGCGGGCCGCTTGGGGCGGAATCAGAGGTATTTTTACCTCTCATTTGGCCTAGTAGCTGGGCGCACTGTGAATAGCGAAGAATCCGAACTAGCCGCGCCCAGCAATAGCACCTTTGCCGTTGTTTCCTCCTCTGCCGGCTTCGCCGCGCCCAACCAAAAAAAGGCCGTCCCCAAACTCCCGGGACAGCCTCTCCATAACTAAACTCAAATCATATCCAGCGGCACCTTCCAGGCAGGCTGAGGAAAAGCATCATCGAGCTTCCAGCATTCCTCTTCGCTCAGCCGGATCTTCGCGGCTTCGGCGTTTTCGGTGACATGCTTGCGGCTCGATGCTTTGGGGATGGCAATGATATCGCCTTCCCGGATGCTCCAGGCCAGCATGATCTGCAACGGGGTTGCCCCATGTTTCTCTGCTATCTCGCGTACCGTCTCATTCTCAGTCACTCCTTTGCGGAGCTTGCCTGCCTGGGCCAGCGGAGAGTATGCCATTACAGGGATCTTGTGGGTACGCTGCCATGGCAGCAGTTCATGCTCAATGCCCCGGGAGCCGAGATGGTAGAGGACCTGATTTACAGCACAGCGGTCTCCACCAGGAATGCGCAGCAGCTCCTTCATATCCGCGGTATCGAGGTTGGATACGCCCCAGCGGGCGATTTTACCGGAGGCTACGAGCTGCTCCATCCCCTTCACCGTCTCTTCCAGCGGGACTTTCCCCCGCCAGTGAAGAAGGTACAAGTCCAGATGATCCGTTCCCAGGCGCTTCAGACTCTCTTCACAGCTGCGGGTTATCCGGTCCAGACCGGCATTTTGCGGGTGCACCTTGGAAACGAGAAAAACCTGATCCCGGATGCCCCGGATGGCTTCACCCACCATTTCCTCGGAACGGCCGTCCCCATACATTTCGGCGGTATCAATGAGATTCATGCCCAGCTCCACCCCCAGCCTGAGAGCAGCTATTTCTTCGTCACGCGTGGCTGTGCTGTCGCCCATGTTCCAGGTTCCCTGGCCCATTTTTGTCACGGCGGTTCCGTCCTTGAGTGTGATAGTACCGGATATATTGGTGTTCATGAACAAAGTCTCCCTTAACCATTAAATTGGATTACCTTATTATACCTACTATATATACTTACCATGTTACCTCAATCGAAACATCGTACAGGTATCCATTTCGTGAAAACTGCTGCCGCATAGCCTGCTATGACCATCCGAAAGTATGCTGCAGACAGCCGGGCATGTCCATTTCATTGCCTTCACTGCAAAATCAGCCTAATAATTTGAGGCCGACGGCTGCTCCGAGAATCATTACGATGCAGATGATCCGCCGTAATTCGCGTCCCTCCCCATAGAGCAGCATACCGAGCACCGCTCCCCCGGAAGCGCCAATCCCTGTCCATACCGCATAGGCCGTCCCCATCGGGAGCGTGTTCATCGCCTGGGACAGCAGCAGCAGACTGCCGCCAAAACCCAGCAGGAACAGACAGAAGGTCGGCCAGGTCCGGTCCCGCTGCAGCTTGCCGAGCATAGCCACTCCGAGCATCTCGCAACAGCCTGCGGCAATCAGCATCAGCCAATCCATGTTAAGACACCTCCTTTGAATGGGAATTTCCGGTAACCAGCTTCAATCCAATGACTCCGGCCAGCAGCACCAATATCAGCACCAGCTTGATCAACCGGAACGGTTCACCGAACCAGAGCATATCTGCCAAAACAGTACCGGCCGTGCCTAATCCGACAAATACAGAATATACCGTCCCTACCGGCAGCTTTCTGCTCGCCGCGATTATGGTATAGAAGCTGACCAGCAGCGCCAGCCCCGTAATCAGCCATTCCCAGGGAACAGAAGCATGCTTCAGTCCGATCACCCACACTACCTCCAGACAGGCGGCGCCTGCGATTTTGAACCATGCGCTGTTGTTTTTCATGCTTGAATCTCCTCCTCTTTTTCCAAAAAAATAAACCCGGAAGGCCATCGTCCAACGACGATACCTCCCGGGCTTTTATCCCTCCGTGTAGACACGGAACTATAATTCCGTGCGTTTTCCCTCGGACCTGCCGGCCTGAATGCGCCGCGGAACCCTAGAAAACTAAAAAAAGAATTATTATGTTACAACGTATGTTAGCAAATTACCGGGCGAAAGGCAACCCCTAGATTCCGGAGCAATTTCCGCCCGTCTAAGGACGGAGGACACCTCTTTAGACCAAAAGAACCGCTGCCGCATCACTGCGTCAGCGGGTACTTATGGCATCTGCGAATTCAGCTTCTTCAGCGGATCACGTTCTCCCGATCCCCTTTATTTCGCTGCCGCCAGCGCATTCAGCTGCCGCAGATCCTGAGCCAAATCCTCCTCGGTGTAATTCCCCTGCCCGAAGCCGATCATGGCCCGCAGCGGCATATATTTCATCATCGCGACGAACATGTCCGGATTATCCTCCATCGCACTTTCGAGTCCGAAAATACTGCTGAATTTCTTCGCGTGCTCTGCTGTAAGCGGATTGTCCAGCAAATCCCCGACGGTAGTATTGCGGTGAAAGCTCACTGCTATCTCCGTCGTCGAAGCCACTTCAAGGAAAGCATTCAGACGGATATCGCGGGAGGAAGCGCCGACCCCAATCCGGAAAGCTCCGCTCTCGACATGCCAATCGCCAAGCTGCACATTGTAATAGGCAAAAGCCCGTTTATCCAGTGTAAAAGACACCCCCCGCGCCTCTCCGGGCTGCAGTGCTACCTTCTGGAAGCCTTTCAGCTCCTGCAGCGGCCGGATGACACTGCTCTCCACGTCACTGACATAGAGCTGCACGATCTCCTGCCCGGTCCGGCTGCCGGTATTCTTCACGGTTACGGTGACCTGGACGGTTTCAGTATCGTTTATGCCGGTTTTATCCAGCACCAAGTCACTATATTCAAATTCGGTGTAGCTCAGCCCGAAGCCGAACGGGAACAGCGGCTCCATCTCTTTTTTGTCATAATAGCGGTAGCCGACGAACAAGCCTTCCTTGTATTCCACCTTGTCGCCTTCACCGGGAAAATTCAGGAACGACGGGTTGTCGCTTAGCTTCACAGGGAACGTTTCGGCCAGCTTCCCGCTTGGACTAACGACGCCGAAGAGCAGGTCGGCAACCGCGCCGCCGAAAGCCTGACCGCCCAAGTAGCCTTCCAGAACGGCCTTCGTTTTGCCGATCCAGGGCATTTCTACCGGGGAACCATTGCTCAGCACTACGATAATATTGTCCTGCACCTCAGCCACCGCCCCGATCAGCGCAATGTGGCTGGCGGGCAGCGACAGATGGCTGCGGTCATACCCCTCCGACTCGTATCTGTCCGGCAGCCCAAGGAACAGCACTGCGGCATCCGACTTGGCGGCTGTGTCGCGCGCTTCACGCAGAAGATTTTCGTTCACATCATCGCTGCCCAGCTCATAGCCCTGCGCATACAGGAAGCTTGCAGCATCTCCCGCCACCGCCTGCAGTTCTGCAAAAGCATCATCCAGCCTCGTCGGATTCACATGCGAGCTGCCGCCCCCCTGATAACGCGGCTTCTTGGCGAACTCACCGATGATGGCAAGCGTGCCTTGCGGGGCCAGCGGGAGAAGGCCGTCTTCATTCTTCAGCAGCACCATGCTTTCCCTGGCCACCTCACGCGCCAGACGGTGGTGCTCGTCCGGCTCAAACGGGATGTTCTCTTGGCGGTTCTCCTCCCGCTTGAAAATAAAGCCAAGCAGCCGCTCCACCGCAAGGTCCAGCGTCTCTATGGACAGCTCGCCGCTGTTCACAGCAGCGACGATTTTGGCATCTCCGATCCCTCCGCTTGAAGGCATCTCCAGTTCAAGCCCGGCCTGCAGCGCCTTCACCCGCTCGTTCACCGCTCCCCAGTCGGACACTACGAAGCCTTCAAACCCCCACTCGTCCCGGAGAATCCGTGTCAGCAACGTTTCACTTTCCGAAGCATATTCGCCGTTCACCCGGTTGTAGGAGCACATGACGCTCCATGGCTGGCTTTGCTTCACCGCCCCTTCGAAGCTCGCCAGATAAATCTCCCGCAGCGTCCGCTCGTCAATCACCGCATCGGTGGACATTCTGCGGTGCTCCTGGTTATTGGCGGCAAAATGCTTCAGCGATGTGCCCACTCCCTGGCTCTGCACACCCTGAATATGATTCGCGGCCATCTCCGAAGACAAATAAGGATCTTCAGAAAAATATTCAAAATTTCGCCCATTGAGCGGGGAACGTTTGATATTGGTGCCTGGTCCCAGCAGAACGGCCACATCCTCAGCCTGGCATTCTCTGCCCAATGCTTCACCGACCCGGCGGATCAGCTCCCGGTTCCAGGAAGAAGCGAGTCCTGCCGCTGAAGGGAAACAAGTGGCAGGCACGCTGTTATGAAGACCCAGATGGTCTGCGCTCTCCGCCTGTTTGCGCAGGCCATGCGGACCGTCTGTCATCATTACAGACGGGATGCCCAGCCGCTCAATCCCTTGGGTATGCCAGAAATCAAGGCCTGAGCAGAGTGCGGCCTTCTCTTCAAGCGTCAATTGCGAAATGAGATGTCGAATGTCAGTAGTCATGGGGAAACCTCCTTGAAAGTGCTTTCTTATTTTTCATTCTAATATACTTCACGGCAGATTTATGGCAGAATATTTGTATTCTTGGTATTTTCATTAGGTAAAGGGGGAGGGAACATGCTGGAGCTTCTGGAGGATCATGAACGGATTCCTTATATTTGCAGGCTGCTGTACGAAGCTTATCGGCTGCCGGTGGCATGGATGAATTCCAAAGGCGAAACGGAGCAGACACCCCATCCGTCTGCCCACATCCGGCCTCCGGTTGAAGGCGTCCAAGGGCTTCCGGCTGAAGTTCTAGAAATGATGCAAGAGGCCGCAGACAGCCGGAAGGATTCAAGGACTGCTGCTTTTCCGCTAATCTGCACAACGGCTTACCTGGAGAATTTCATCGTCCTCCCTCTATACGGAGAGCTGGAGCCGGCCGGGGCCATCGTTATCGGCCCTTCGCTGTACGCTCCCCTGACCGAAGAAAATGCGGGCATCTTGCTGCGTGACCACAACATTCCTGCTGGAGGGCAAGAGGCCTGGCTGCAATATTACCGCAGTCTGCCCGTGCTGGACCGGATGCGGCTGTATCATGCGGCCATTCTGCTGTATACGCTGGCTACCGGCCAGGCTCTGTCCATCAGCGAGCTGCTGCAAGATTCGCAGCCCCTCCAGACTGCGCAGCTTAAGGACAGCGCACCTGATCTGAATCTGTCCTACCGGCGGGAGAATATCTGGCTGCACCATGATCCGAGCCAAGAGCGCGAGCTGTTCCGGCATATCCGCAGCGGAGACAAGGGCGGGCTGCTCCAGACTCATGCAGGCTTCAACGAAGATCAGTACGGGCTGCTCTCCAAGACAAGCCAGCTGCGCAGCAAAAAGAACCTCGCCATCTCCTCCATCACCCTGGCGACCCGCGCCGCCATTGACGGAGGGCTGTTCTGGGAGATCGCCTACACGCTGAGCGATTTTCATATTCAGCACATTGAGGAGCTGAAGGATATTCCGGCGGTGGACCGTGCCCAGCTTGCGGCTCTGTGCGATTTTGCCGATCATGTGAAGGACAACCGCAGGTCCAAGCTGTCCCGCACCTCTGCGCTGTGCCAGAATTATATTTTCAACCATCTGTATGAAGAGCTTACTTTGAGCAGGCTTGCGGGCGTTGCCGGGCTGAATGCCAGCTACCTCTCCCAGCTGTTCAAGAAGGAAACGGGCCTTGCCGTCAGCGATTACATTCAGCGGGAACGGATCGAGGAGGCCAAACGCCTGATGGAGCTGCCGGGGATCACCCTGTCGGATATCGCTACCCGGCTGCATTTTAACGACCAGAGCTATTTTACCAAAGTATTTAAGAAATATACCGCCACCACCCCCAAGCAGTTCCGGCATGACCGGGGGATCATCTGATAGCTGCAAAGGACTTGCCTGTGGCTGGTTCTTTTGGTTCTTTTGGTTCTTTGTTTTTTTGTTGGGTTTCTTTTCAATTTGGGTGAAAATGCAATCCATCCTTGCAAATTCATCTCACGCTCATAGTTGCTTCTATAGTGTGCCGCGCTGCGGCTGGATTCTATTGCACTTTCTGCAGCTGATTATCCCCAAATCAGACAAAAAACAGATTCTGTTGCACTTTATACAGCAGAATCAAGGAAATACGCTTAATAGGAGCCTAACTCAAGAAATCAATTGCACCAAATACAGCAGAATGCCATTTTGCCGCAGCAGATTGAGATTCTATTGCACAAAATACAATCAAGCTGCAGTTTACTGTCGTTTCTTTTCCTCACCTCCCCTCCCTTACTCCCTCACCTAGCCGTAATGCAAACTCTGCCACACTCTCCGCACAGGATAGAGGCATGGCTGCAATATTATGGTACAATTCTGATAAGTGACCTTAAATTTAGGAGGGATCGGATTGGGTATTGGCATAATTTTTGTTGTAGTGTTCGTTTATATCGTCGCTAAGGCCATTCTGAGAGATAACAACAAACGCGGTACTAGCGGGAGATACAGGAATAATTCCGCCGACAGCTTCTTTTTCACAGGAAACGGAGCGGACCTCACCCCGGGAGACAGTCATAAACATCATCCCGGACATCCTCATCATGACGAGAACAACAGTAATGACAGCCACAACAATCACAGCCACGGCGGGAGCAGCTGGGGCAGCGGACATGGCGGTCACGGCAGCTGGGACAGCGGACATGGCAGTCACGGCGGCTGGGACAGCGGAGGCCATAGCGGAGGCCACGACAGCGGGGGCTTCGGCGGGGGCGATTCCGGCGGCGGAGATGGCGGTGGTGGCGGTGGTGGGGACTGAGCCTCACAGACTTAAGAACCCGCTGGCGAAATGCAGACAGCGGGTTCTTTTTGGCCAGATTATTGAATCAACCCGCCATGAAACCTGCACTCATAGACTTTGTCTGCCCCGTTCCAGATCTCCTCGTACCCGCTGAACCACTGGAAATCACCATCCACCGTACATTTGTATGTAAAACCGTCTCTCCGGTAAGTCTCCGGACCTCTGAAGGGTTTGTCCTCAGGCACATGCAGCAGAGCTTCCTTCAAAAAATCGCCGCTAAAGCCATCCGCAAGCACCCTTCCAGCATAGTTCAACGCCCAGACCGGTTTCCCATCCTCCCACAGGGCTTCTTCCCCGGCAAACTTTTTTGTTCCCAGGTAGGTATCCAGATACTTTAGATTTCCTTTTTGAAATGCCAAATCATGCGACTGCGGGCGGGACGGCGGCGTTTCCGGGCCTTTACCCGCATAAGTTTCCTTTTTGGCCACCAATAAAAAATCAATGATTCCCTTCATTTCTTGTCCTCCTCTGAACTTTGTGATCCGCTTCATTATAGAACATCAGTTCCCATCTATACAGTTAAATAACTTACACCCCATGACCCCAGAACATGCAAAAAGCCCCGCATCTTCTGAATCACCAGAATATACAGGGCCATGCTGTATTTCATTCTACGCGCTGAAATGGAAACGGCTCAGCAAAACCTCGCCGCCAAAGATCAGATAAACATCTGTGTTCCCGGCATCAATGCCTACTAGGACGGACTGGCTTTTCCAGTCCTGAATTATACCGCCAGCTGGAATCTCCAGCTTACCTGCCAATTTCCCCGCCGGACCTCCGGTCCGGATCTCCAGGCTGCCGCCTTTGGCCGAGGATACAAGGCCCTGGAACTCCGCTGCACCCTGTGCGAAATCCACATCCTTAAAGGCGATCCAGGCTCTGTCCGCTGCCGGGTGAATGGATGCGCCGCCCGCCTTGCACTCATCCAGATATACTTTGTCATAGTCATCGTAGTTCTCGGCTTTGACCGTGGTATACAGATTACGCGGAGGTACAGTATCGCCCTGCACATACACGCGGCCGGTCAGTTGAATGTCGCCCGAGGAACGGCCAATCATGATCTCGTATTCACCTGTTTCCACACAGTATAACTCCCGCGTCACATCCCAGAAGGCCAGCTCGGCCACTGGCAAAGTGAATGCAACCGTCCGGGATTGCCCGGCGGCAAGATGAATTTTTTCGAAACCCTTGAGCTGCTTCAGCGGACGCTTCACCCGGGAGGACAAGGCGCGGATGTAGAGCTGAACCACTTCGCCGCTGTCTACCGTACTGGTATTTTCAATTTCCACTGACAGGTTAATCATTCCATCCGGCTGCAAGTCCCCCTCCGCCAGCGACAGATTGCGGTAAGCAACCTGGGCATAGGTTAGGCCATGACCGAACGGATACAGCGGCTCCCCGTCAAAGTACATGTAGGTTCTTTTGCCTTTGATGATATCGTAATCCATGAGGTCAGGAAGCTGATCCACGGAACGGTACCAGGTCATATTGAGCTTGCCCGACGGACTATAGTCACCGAACAGAACATCCGCCACCGCGTTGCCCAGCTCCTGTCCGCTGTGGGAGGTGTACAGCACCGCCGGAATATTGTCATCAATCCATGTAGAAGAAATTGGATAGCTGCCCACGATAACTACTACAGTATTGGGATTGGCTTCGTACACTGCCTTGACGAGACGCTCCTGCTCTTCCGGCAGCACAATATCCGGTCTGTCGATTTCTTCCTTGCCGTTCAGCAGCGGATGGTTGCCGACGAACACAATAGCGACTTCAGCGGCTTTGGCCGCTTGGACTGCCGCCTCCACGCCGTTGACAACGATATTTTTATGGAAGGTACGGTCTTCGGCACTGGCATCCTGCTCACCAGCCTGAAGAGTACCATCTTCCGCGCTAACAGAGATCAGCTTGTCATTCCAGGTGCGCAGGCTGACTGCTCCCCCGTCTTCCGGCACCAGATTCAGCGATTCCTTCACATACCAGCCATAGATTTCATCCGCAGAAGCTGTCAGGGTGCCGGCATCACTCAGCGTAACATATTGCCCCCGGCTGGTGGCTTCCAGCGTATGGGCCGTCCAGCCCCAGGCCGTATGGCGGAACATTTCTCCGCGCTCCGGCACATCATGCAGCACCGCCAGCCTTCCTTCTTCCCCGGTCATTCCCACGGCCTTGCCGCTGGCTGCCGATTTCAGAATAATGCGGTCGTCCCCGCTCTCAAAAACAACCTGCTTCCCGGCCAGCTTTTTGGTCACACCCTGCAGCGGAGTCACGCCATAAGCCAAAGTGCCGGAATACCAGTCTCTGAAGGCTTCATCCGCCAGCGGCCCAATGACCGCGACCTTGGACAACTCTTTGGTGCTGAGCGGAAGGGCCGCATTGTCATTCTTCAGCAGGACGATAGACTGCTTCGCAGCCTCCAGGGACAGCTTGCTGTGTTCCGTGCTGAGAATGACAGAATCGTCTATGGCTGCGTACGGATTGCCTTTTTCAGGATCGAACTCGCCCAGCCGGAAGCGGACCCGGAACGTATTGAAAAGCGCGCGGTCCAGATCCTCCTCAGTCAACAGACCTTCGTGCAGCGCCTGATGAATAACCTTAATCGTCTCCTCCGTTTCTTCAGTAACACTGTCGATGCCGTTTTTGATCGATTCTGCCATAGAGCGGGCGAATGATTCGTAATATTTATGGTCTTTTACAATCCCGAACAAATCTCCGGCATCGCTTACAATAAAACCATCCATTTCCCATTCACCCTTCACAATCTCCATGACCGCCGGATGCAGGATCACCGGGACACCGTTCACCGAGTTGTACGCCGTCATCATCGACTGCGCGCCGCCTTCCTTGAAGGCAGGCTTGAAGGCTTCCAGGTAATACTCGCGCATATTGCGCGGATCAATGCTGGACGAAGCCACTCCACGGTCAATCTCATTGTTGTTGCCAAGAAAATGCTTGAGCGTTGCTACCGCTTTCAAATACTTGGGATGGTCGCCTTGAATGCCCTTCACGAGCGCAGTGCTGAGACGGCCCGTCAGTTTGGGGTCCTCGCCATAAGCCTCTTCCGTTCTGCCCCAGCGCGGGTCGCGCTCCATATCTACTGTAGGCGCCCACAGAGTCAGGCCATTCACTGCCGGATTTTTGCGGTAAAATGCTCTGGCTTCATCCCCGATCGCTTCACCGATCTTCTGCAGCAGCTCCGGGTTCCAGGTGCAGGCCAATCCGCCCGGCTGCGGAAAAGAGGTGGCTGCGCCAAGCCAGGAAATCCCGTGCGCCCCTTCCGTACCATGCTTATAGCCGCCTATTCCTAAACGTTCGATAGCTGCTTGGTATTGGGGCATCAGGCTTACCTTCTCGTCCAGCGTTAATCTGGAGAGCAGGTCCTGCACACGTTCATTCAGCTGCAATTCCATTTGTTGAAAGGGAAAGGTTCCGGTTTCCATTGAGCAGACACTCCTTTTGATCTTTATGATAACGGTTTCATCTATCTTTCCTATCATAAAAGATTCCCGCCGGGAGCAACACCTGAACAATTGACAGAAAAATCAGTTCAAAATTAGAGATTCGGGCGGAGATCTGCGTCTCAGCCTGAATTTAGGGCGGGCATGGCGCCTGCGCGCGCTTCAACAACGGCATTTCTGCCGTTGTTTCACTCACCTATGACCGGCCAGCCCCCTTTCACCACAGCTGTTCGTCGGAGAAGGAATGAATCACCTCATATCGGCAAACTCTCCTTCCACTATTCGTAGGCACAGGTCTGAGCCTCCCTTTTGCACAAAGCGCCTGCAGCATATTTCGAACCGTCCGCAGGTTGACTCCAAGCTCCTTGACTACGTCAACCGGGCGGATCAATCCATCCCGGGAAACCGCAAGCCGGATCATCTCCCGCTCCAGACGAGTAAAATGCTCCATTGCGTTATTCCCGCTGATAAACGGGGCCACCAGGGTCCTTATCAGCGAAATTATAAGCTGCGGGCTCGCTTCGAGGTCATCATAGGGAATCGAAACTACCCGATAGCCGGCAATTTGCAGAAATGTTTCACGGTTGAGCTCTTGCCGGTAACGGGTACGGTCCATATTCTGCACATGCGGGCCGTAGCCCTTCACTTCGAACGCGAATTTCACTTGCCCCGGCCTCCAGACAAGATCAACAAAATAGGGCCTCCCTCGCCAATCTACGACCTCATATTCGGGGTGAAGGTTCTGTAGTGTTCCCATCATCGGCCACCATATCTGCTCCAGAAACATGCGCTCTCCGTGACCATGTCCCCGTTCCAGGCGATCTCTTCTTTCCCCTTTCCTACGGTCCAAGTGATACTTGAGCCAAGTGCTGTGTTCTTCTTGAAATCCCATAACATGCAAACTCCTTCCCGTGGACGCAAAAAAGTCCCGGACCCATGAATCCATGAGTACGGGACGTGCTTCGTCCTTTTGGAAATAAGTATAGGGTGGCGTGCCCGCGGCTGTCAATGAACCTGCTCAATAAGCAAACCCTGATCCGGCTGACCTTGATCCTGTAACAGCAATTGATCCTTCCCGTTACCATGTACACAGCAGCCATATGCCGCTTACTATTGTGCTTTGCGGCTTCCGGTGTGCTGTTCGCCGCTTACTATTTGTGCTTTGCGCTTACTGCTTGCTGTTTGCCGCATACTGTTTGCGCCTCAACGCTTTTATGTTTGAGCCTTTCTCTCTACATTTTGAGCAGCTCGCGGATATCCTCTTCAGACAATCGGGAGGCCTTGTTCTCGCCTGACTCAATGATTTCTTCGATCAGATTCTTTTTGCGCTGCTGCAATTCCAGAATCTTCTCTTCAATCGTCCCTTCCGTTATCATACGGATCACCTGCACCACATGGCGCTGGCCCATCCGGTGGGCACGCCCAACCGCTTGTTCCTCCACTGCAGGATTCCACCACAGATCATATAAAATAACAGTATCTGCACCCGTCAGATTAAGCCCGGTTCCCCCTGCCTTGAGTGAGATCAGGAAAACTTCCCCTTCCCCCTCATTAAAGCGGCGGCAGAGTTCAACGCGTTCTCCTGCTGGCGTCGATCCATCCAGATAAAATGGAATAATCCCTGAAGCAGTAAGACTTTCCCGTATCAACTGCAGCATGCTTGAAAATTGGGAGAACACGAGCATTCTTTTACCGGAAGCACGGCATCCCTCTACCAGTTCCAGCAATTGGTCAAGCTTACCGGAGCCCCCTGTATAGTTCTCTACAAAAAGAGAGGGGTGGCAGCAAAGCTGCCGTAAGCGGGTAATGCCCGCCAAAATTTTCATGCGGCTTTTCTGAAAGCCTTCCCCCTGTAAATCCTGCTCAGTATCCTCACGAAGCTTGGACAAGTATGCAAGATAAAGTTGTTTCTGCTCCAGCAGCAGTTCCGTTCTCTGAACCGTCTCAATACGGTCCGGCAATTCCTCCAGCACATCCTTTTTCAGCCTGCGCAGTATAAACGGAGCAACGATACTGGAAATGCGGTCTGCCGGGAGCTGCCTGAACGATTGCCGGCCGGAGAAGAGGAGCGGGGACACCGTGCCGATAATAGACTCCAGCTCATCAATAGAATTCTCGATAGGTGTTCCTGTCAGAGCAAATTTTCTTGCGGCCTTAATGGATTTTACTGCCTGTGCTGTCTGGGAGGCGGCATTTTTGACCGCCTGAGCCTCATCAAGTATCAACGTATGAAAGCTTTTACCGGAATATAGATCAATATCCCGTCGCAACAGCGGATAAGAAGTGATGATTACCTGCGCTTCTTCGTTGTCAATTCCGTCCAGCAATTCGCTCCGCTCTTCCTTCTGCCCGGCGGCTACCAGAATCTTAACCTCTGGAGCAAAGCTGGCAAACTCATTGGCCCAGTTGTACGTCAAGGAAGCGGGACAGATGATCAATATCTTGGTTTTCTCCGGGTTTTCTTCAAGCTCTGAGCAAATATAGGCGATACTTTGAATGGTTTTGCCAAGCCCCATATCATCCGCCAGTATCCCGCCAAACCGGAAGCGCGATAAGGTTTTCATCCATTGGAACCCTTTCACCTGGTAGTCGCGAAGAATGTCTTTCATCTGTCCGGGAAGCTCGAAATCCATATTTTCCGGCTCCTTTAACTGATCCAGAAAAAGCCGGAGCGACTTGCCCCACTTCATAGCTTTGGTGGAAGTCCTCCGCTCGGGAAGCTGCAAGGCATGAACGGAGGGAAGCTGAATGGACGGCGCTTTAAGATCCTTTTTACCCAGATTCAGCCGGTCAGCCATGGTGCGGAACTCATGAAAACCCTCTGTCTGAAGAGACAGGAAGGCCCCGCTGCGAAGCCGGATATACTTCTTCTTTTCCACAATGGCCTGCATGACGCGAGTGGTTTCCTTTTCATCCAGTCCTTCCATTTCAAAAGAAATATGAAGCCAGTCCAGCCCTTCATTCAAGTCTGCCCGGACTTTCGGCGAAGCCTGACGCTTCATAATCAGATTCTGTGCCGCTGCGGTCAAGTAAATATCCGCATATTCTTCAAGTGAGGGTACGAATTCATGGAGGGCTTCATACATCCCTAATTCACTTGCGGAAACCCACTGCCTGCCTTCCCTGTTCATGGAGGAGCGATCCAGCATCCCAATGATCTCATCTTCCTTTTGCACATTTCGGACAAGAATAATCTCGCCATTCTTCGCATAATCCTGATGGCTGCTTAATGGATCAATGACAATGTCCCCGTAGTGAAACTCAAGAGTAGTCAGTAGCTTGCCTTCCGTATAATCCAGGTAGATTTTGCACTGCAGCTCCGGCTGAATGATCCGTTCCTGAACGGTCTTGTCCACCTTGACAGCACCCAGCTCCCTTAACGCAGGAACTACCCGCTGTATAAAAGGTTCTATTTGCTGAGAAGAGATTGCCAGCCCTTTGGAGGCAGAAAGAGTCTGCTGCAATTGCTCAATCCTGTGAAGCGCAGCAGGATCCTGACTGTAGATTTTCCCTTCGACAATCATACTGGAATATTCCGGGAAAACATTGCATTTCTCAATTCCCGAAGCTGACAAAACATAGTCCTTCGGCCCGCCTTTGCCAATGGAGAAGCTAAACGGAGGAGCCTCATTTATAAGTTCCGCCCGCGTTCCCGGCTGTCCGAAACTTCCCAGTACAACATTTACTTCCGAAAGAAGCGGTTTAAGCTTCTCCCAGCCCAGCGGAGGAACCGCAATGGCTCTGCCATCGGTTGTTCCTGCATAATCATAGTAACCGTAAGCGGAGGTTCTATAGACTTTCTCGGTATTTTTGATTAAAATCAACGCATTCAAAAAGGCTAAATCAGCAGGATTTATTTGCTGCTTTTTCGGATCAAAAGTGAAATGACTGGTGAAATAATAAGGCAAATGCTGCTCCACATGCTCCAGGAAACGGTTGATTTTGGATACCACATACAATCGCTTGACACCGACCCTCATTTCAAGCGAAAACGCTGCAGTTCTATGGGAAATACCGGTTTTTAAAATAAACTCAAACTGCAGCTGCTCAGCATCACCGAATAAAGAGCTACTGTCGTGAGCAGGGCCCGTATTGGACTCCGAAAAGGATGAAATAAGCTGTTCTGCCGGTTTATAGGCCTGCCCAGCTGCTGGTTTGCCCTGAGCAGTTTGTTTCTTCAATATAGAATCAAGCATTAGGTCAAGGTCAAAGGAAGTTGTCTGTTCTAGATGCTGTGGCTTATCCTTAACTGAATCCTTCTGCCCAAGTCTGGAAATGGCAATAAGCGTTGCCGCCTCATGTTTGCAGGAGCCGTAGTCCTTAAAGGCAGGGCAGGCACAGTCAGAATCGACTATAAATGCTTCTTCATCAAACTCAATCCTCACCTTGTAGGATTTGCTTCCCTTTACCTCAGCGGTATAGCAGTTCCCTATTTCATTGCACTCCAGATTATGGACACGTCCGGCTTCATAATAGGCCTTGCCGCGCTTGTAAAAAGTATCTCCGCATGTTTCCCTTATCTCTTTCAAAGTAATAAAAATCATAATCGCCCTCTTTCATTCCTTGGCAACCCTCAAGTCGTCAAAAACTTCCGCGCATCTTCCGAAAGTCCGGAGAGGTCCTGATCCCCGCCGGTGATGACATAGGTGCCTTCCAGCATAGAATCAGGCGGCCGGTTGCGCGCTTCCTTAGGTGAGATGCCGTATCTGGCCTTGAACACCTTGTGAAAATAGGAGTACGTGCCAAATCCGCAGGTCCCGGCGATATTTTCCAGGCTTAAGTCGGTATAGCGGATACGTTCCATGGCGTTGGACAGCCGGATCTCCTGGGTATAGCGGATAATCGTAAAGCCGGTCAGCTTTTTAAAAAGATGGACCGCCCGGGACACGCTCAGTCCGGCAGCCTTGGCAACCTCCTCCACCCGCAAGCGGCGCAGCGCATTCACATTAATGTACCTCCGCATGAGCACCACCAGCTCATTGGAACGCCCCTCCGGGTCCTGCCGGGAGACGGCATCTACCGCTAAGCGGTCTAGCGACAAACATAAAGCGCAGAGCAGATGACGGATCAGTTCAGGATTCCTCTGCACGATCCGGTGCTGCTCAATATAGAGCTGCTGCCATAAGGACAGCATTCCGGTATCCATATGTATCCGCTGCTGGATCGGACGGGACTGGGCTTTCCACCACTCTTCGATCCATGAGCCTTCGCACAGCAGATAGTAATCGCCGCTCTCAATCTTCCCGTCCATTTCCTCCACCTCTAAATGGTACGGTTCTCCGGGGCGGTAGATCAGCAGATCTCCAGGTTCAATGATACTCATTTTCCCGTTCACCAGCGCTCTGCAGCTGCCCACTACCTGGAGCCGGAACAGAAAAAAGGGCGGCGGTGTAAAGGAGGTTTTAAATGGAAGGGTATGAAAAGAGTACGCGCAGGCATGCAGCCTCAAATCCATGGCATTCACCGTCCCAGCCAAATAGTAGAGATTTTCGAGCAGATAAAACATTCTTTAATCATCGGTAATTAACTATACTATAACCAAATGAAAGATAAAGCTGCAAGCTGCTTCTGAAGGAGATCCTACCGCTGATATGTTGAAACGAACCCGTAATCTTTTCCTGATTCCAGGCTATCCCGTCTTTTTGAGCTGCATGATGCTGCAGGGGATGGCTATATCCATCAGCTCCCCTTTTTTGGCTGTTTATTTCACAACAAAGCTTGGCGTATCCGCAGGCACCTTTGGTATTTTCACAGCAATAACCATCATAAGCGGCGTATGGCTCAGCATGTGGATTGCCCAACGTTCCGACAGCGGGCTGAACCGTAAAAAGCTGATGGTCACCGCCATGTTTTTTAATGCGCTTGCTTTTGCCGGCTACCTCTTGATCCATGAGTTCTATGGGCTGCTGCTGTATATGGCCGTATTCACAGCTCTTGGCGCTCCGGCCATGCCGCAGCTGTTCGCCAGTGCGCGTGAGGCTGTCAATGCCAGCAAGTCCGCAGATCACGCTTTTGCCAATTCTACGCTTCGCTCCATGTTTTCACTCGGTTTTATTGCCGGTCCGCTGGCCGGCTCGGCTCTGATCCATTATTTCGGATTCCCGGGGATCTTTATGAGCACTGTGCTGATTTTTTTGATGAACGCCCTGCTGATTATGATCTTTGTAAAAGCCCCTGCCGCTCCGCCGCAAACCGCGGGCAGCAAGCAGCAGCAGCAGCCGGTCAGGCTCCTTCAGAACTCCCGGGTCCTGATTCCCTTTCTGGTATTGACGCTGCTCTATTCCGGGCATTGGATCAACAACTTGAACATTTCCTTGTTTATTACAGACACGCTCGGCGGGGACACACAGAATGTGGCATCGGTATCGAGTATTTGCGCACTGCTTGAGATCCCGCTGATGCTTGTGCTGGGCCTCCTGTCCGCCAAATATTCCGCCCGCCTGCTTATGGTCTGGGGGATAACGCTGGGAGCGGCTTACTACATTGTCGTGCTGTTCTCAACTTCATTGTGGCAAATCCTCGCCGGACAGGTGCTGCTTGCCTTCTTCGTTGCGGTTATTTCCGCCATCGGCATCAGCTATATTCAGGATTTGCTCCCGGACCTGCCTGGATATGCTTCAACGCTGTATACCAACTCCACTACCATCGGAAGGCTGTTTGGAAGCTTGGCTGGGGGAGCGGCAGCGCAGTGGTTCGGGTACAGAAACGCCTATTGGGTATGCCTGCTGCTGGGAATGGTCTCGCTGGCCTTGCTTGCACTCCCCCGGCATTCGGCGGCCGAAGAGGCCGCCCATTCAACCAGCATCACATAACAGGAGGAATCTGCAATGAAAATCATACTTGTTGACGACAAACCCCAAATGCGCAGTGAATTGAAGCTTTTGCTGGAGACGCTGCCCTTTGCATATGAAGCGATTCTGGAAGCCGCCTGTGATTCCGGGGCCATCCGGCTGATCGAGCGCCATAACCCGGATATCATTGTGACCGACGCCAAGCTGCTGATCAGCGAAGCAAGTGCGCTGGAACGGGTGAATGCCAGCCAGACTCATGGCACAATCATTGTCACCAGCAGCTATGAATTTATTCTGGATGCCTTCTGCAAAGGCGGGATGGACACTCTGCTCAAGCCTGTTGCCAAGGAAGAGTTGAAATATGCTGTACTTAGAGCGGCCAATGGCATAAGGCAAGAATGCTTGTATGGTGAGCCGGGGGTTGCTCCTGCGAGGTAGTGGATTGAGGGGGAGGGCCTCTGATTGCAAGCAGCAAAAGCCGGCTATAGTGGAAAAAGTAAACTTAAATCTCCCCATCTCCTTCTCCAACAAGCGCATGTGGGAAAAAGTACACTTAATCCGGCCGATTTGCCTCTTAGGAGGTGATTTCACTAAAAATAAGTCTACTTATTCCAACTAATGCCTCTGTGTAACGCGATTTGAGCACATTTAGGTTCACTAATTCCACTTAAGCAGCCACTCCCTTTTGTGGGCGAACATATCAGTTCTGGCCTCAGGGCTCCTCTGTCCGCTTCTGGTCCGCTTCAGCCCGCTGGTAGAGCCCAATCCTCCTGCATCGCTTATATCCCTGAGGCTTCCAAAATCTCCGCATTTTTTGACATTGCATAATCTCCTATACAAGAACAAAACCAGCCATCACCGGCTGGTTTGCAGCAAATCCACTCCCTCTTCTTCTAACGTTTCTATTAGATTTCCCTCCAGAAAAACGCTTATCCCCCAGTTACACCGTCGGAATCGTTCCTCCGTCAATCACATATTCACTGCCTGTAATCGAAGCCGCCCGGTCAGACACCAGGAATGCCACCAGCTCACCAACCTCCTCCGGCAGGCCGGGGCGGCCAAGGGGGATGCCGCCAAGTGAATCCATCAGCTGCTGTAAGGCAGCCTCGCGGCTTCCTGCCGCCTGGACGATCCGGTCAATCATCGCTTCCGCCGCTTGGGTCTGGATAAAGCCCGGAGCCACGGTATTAATGCGGATGCCGCGCGGCGAAAACTCATTGGACAAGCCTTTGCTGTAGTTGGACAGAGCTGCTTTGGCTGCGGCATAGGCCAGCGTAGTTTCATACAGCGGCAGACGTCTCTGAATAGAGGAAATATGGACGATGGCACCGTAGCCCTGCTCCAGCATCATCGGCAGCAGCCCGCGGTCCAGCCGGACAGCAGCGAGCAGATTCCAGTTCAAGGCCTGCAGCCAGTCTTCATCGGTCAGGACAAGCGCCCCGCCCGGAGGCGTGCTGGAGCCTCCCACATTGTTCACCAGAATATCAATGCCGCCGAGCACTTCTTTTACCCCGCGAATGACCTGCTCCACTCCTTCAGGTGTGGCAATATCCGCCTGCACGAACAGCCCCGGCTCCTGAAGATCAGCAGGTAGCGTGCGGGCCGTCGTCAGTACTGTTGCACCGCTGGCTGCCAGTCTTTTGGCAATGGCTTCCCCCATGCCCCGGGTTCCTCCGGTCACCAGTACTCTTTTCCCTTCAAATTCATGTAACGGGTCTTTATAAACTGCTGACATTTCTGCTTCCTCCTTATGATTGTGATGCTGCTGCGGGCACACCTTCAATAATGATCCCGCGGTAGGTTCCGCCCCGGAGCCGATGCTGTACCGCATCCTGGTAAGCAGGACTGTAATACCAGACCTTAGCCTCCTCAAAGCTGGGGAACTCAAGAATGGCCGCTCCTTCAATAGCGGGACCCTCGATCACTTCATGGGTTCCATACACCGCAAGCGGGGTTACGGGATGGCCTGCCAGACCGTCAGGCGCTTTTTGTGAATAGATGCGGAGCTCTTCCGGGTTATGGCTCTGCTCACGGATAAAAATAACATAGGCGCTCATTGCTCCCCTCCGTTCATGTCCTGTAAGTGTTGTACTGCCGTGTCTGCTTGTCAGGCACACCGTTAGTTTACATCGCCTTTTCATATAAGTATAATTTATCTTATTCATCTGATTGATTACTATTATTCATATAAAATGGAGGGGCTTCTCCTGGAACTCACACAATTGGAATACTTTATTACCGTCGCCAAGCTTGAGCATATGACCAAGGCCGCCAAGGCACTTAACCTGACCCAGCCTGCCTTAAGCCATGCCATTTCCAAGCTGGAGGATGAATTGGGGCTGCCGCTGTTTGACCGGGGCGGGCGGAATATCCGGCTTAACCGTTACGGGGTGCAGTTCGCCAAGCGGGTGGAAGAGGCGCTGCGCAGCATTGAAGGCGGGATGCAGGAGATCAGAGAGTGGTCCGATCCGGATACCGGCCTGATCTCCATATCCTATCTGAACATTCTTGGGGTGGATCTGGTGCCTAACCTCGTCCAGAAGTATATGCAGGAGCACCCTAAGGTCCGTTTTGAATTGTTTCAGGGCAACCTTGGGGATCTGGATGAGCATTTCGAGCTGGGCAGCTCGGACCTGATAATCACTTCCCGGGAATCCACCGTGATGAAGCACGAATGGCTGATTATTCAGAAGGTACCGTTATATATCGTTGTTCCCGCCCGTCACCCCTTTGCCCGGCAGTCTTCACTTAGTCTTACCAAGCTGTCCGGCGAGCCTTTTGTCGGTCTCAAAAAAAACTGCGGCCTCAAAGCCACCATCACCGCCCGCTTCGAAAATACCGGATTTCAGCTCGCTTCCACCTACGATGCGGAGGATCTGGTTACAGTAGCCGGCTTCATCAAAGCAGGACTCGGCGTATCTGTCCTTCCGCAAACGCCGGGGCTCATGCTGGAGGGGCTTGCCTGGATTCCGATTGCCGAGGAAGGCTGGGTATGGGAAATCGGCCTCAAATGGAGAAAAGACCGCTACCTTCCGGCAGCGGCCAAAGCATTTATTAATTTTATTGAACAGCTGCAGGTCAGCTCCGCCACAACTACACAACCTTAATCCGAAACGCTTCAATACTGGCTTGATTCCCGTTAATCGTCAAAGCTGCATCATAGTAACCCCGGTCCCCGTTCGGCTTGCATTTATAATCCCCGGAGCATCCGCAGACGAAAAACTTAGTTTGGGTAAAGCCGGGGTAGATATTGTTAAGCTTGCGGTAAAATAAATGTCCATGGTGGGTAAAAATCGCCAGCACCTTGTCTCTGGCCTTGGCAGGAATCGAAGCAAAAAATCTGCCCGTCTCGGCCCCGCTTAACACATGGCTGGACTCAACCGTAATCCCGCTTACCTTCAAGGGCCAATGAAAATCAATAATATAAAAATGCTGGTCATCCAAATTCGTAAGCAGATTTATACTGGCTGGAGTGAACCGTCCAAGCGCACAATCCAGCCACACATACTTCACCTTGCCCTGTGTCCCCGGAAAATTCATTTTCCCTGAGACGGCCCCCAGATATTTGGTGAACAGATTCACCGTACTTGCCTCCCAATTGCCTATCGAAGCTTTGTAAGGAATATTGCCAAGTGTGCTGGTCACGGTATCCTTGAAGTCTTTGTAAAAAGCATCCGCATGATTCCCATGATCCGCACCTGCCTGCGCGTTGTCGCCTCCGAATATCACGAACCTCGGCTTGACGCCAGCGACCGCTTTAGGCAGAAGATTCTTGAAGATGCTGGAGCTGTTCCCATATCCCACATGGCTGTCCCCGATCACCGCAAAACGGATAATCTGGGCTTTGGCCGATGGGCCGGCTGTCCGTGTACGTACAGTTCTGGAGGACAGTGTTCTTTTTTTGACAGGTGAAGCCTGCTTTTTCATCGCTTTTCCCGCCTCTCTCTTATCGGTTAATAATATGTAATAGTATGTATATTCAATACCAAGTTACATATCTTGGACAAAAAGAGGCGGGGCCGGAGAAAATAACAGCCAGCAGCCAAGCTGTATTCCTATGTTCCGGGAGTCCGTTCCATTTCCTGCAGAAACTGTTCAATTTGCTCCATATACCCGTTAACCGTAATTTGTCTTGGGGGTAGTCATTCTATGATTACAATGGCTCGGCTTTGATCAGGCCGTATAAAACAATATCACTCATAGCCTTGATGCCGGATTCGAAGCTGACCTGATGGCCCGCAATAAACTCATAGTCCAGCAGCTTTTTCAGAGTCTCATTCAGCATAAGCTTGAGAATGACGGTGTCCACCTTATGCAGCTCGCCGCGGTTCATTCCTTCCTCCACCAGTTCAATGACGCCGTCCCAAATCCTATCCAGGTGATGATTCGCCTTCTCGTAGAGCCGGGGATAATACCGCTGAAAGTCATCCATGTGCCGGATAATCGTGCCAATCGAATAGGCGTCGGGAATATTCTGAAAATACAGCCGGATCTTCTCCTGAATCGGAAGTCCCTCATCTTCCAGGATGTCCGTATCGGATTGGATAATCTGCGAAAAGACGAAGTCAATCGTTTTCTCTATCATTTCATCCTTGCTTGAAAAGTAGGTATACACTGTGCGTTTACTCGTGCCCAGCTCTCGCGCCAGATCCTCTGTAGTAAACCGCGTGCCTTTGGCTCCAAAGCATTTTAAAATTTTCAAATAGACCTGGTTGTCCATGTCCTTGCCAGTCCACCCTTCATTTATACAAGTTGAACTTTAGTTTTACATTGTCGGGTATGGTCGACTACGGGGAATGTTTGGACTTCCAGCCGCTGTTGTCCCCAGATTTCTTGATTGGAACCGCCTTTAGCGGTTGAAATCCGGTGACAAAGGCGGACGCTACCGCTCTTCCAGTTCCAAACTTCCCCTCCGCACTTCTACCCTTTTTATGAATTTTTCAAGTTCAACTTATATCTTACCGTCTGCACCTGAACCCTCAGGTAAGGATACGCGGAAGGGGTTTTACCATACGGTACAGATAATACGGTTTCTTCTCTATGGAATCCGTAATCTTGTATCCCAGCCGTTCATACAGCTTGATGGCCCGGAAGTTCTCTTGCCGGACGGTCAGGGAGCATTTGCCGTAGTTGCTTAACCTGGCTTTGTCCTCTGCATAATGGATTAGTCTGGAACCTACCCCGTACCCCCGGCTTTCCGGCAATGCTGCCAGCGCTCCGATATGGTATTCATCCGCTCTTCCCTCATTCAAGCTTACCATAGACCACAGCTCCTGCAAATGCAGCAGCGAATGCTTGATGAGCTTCCATTTCCGCAGTTTGATCAGCTCACGGGCGGTGGGCCAAGCCAGCTTATCCATCACAGATACCGGGTAGCAGGAAACGATGCCTATCGTCCTGTTGTCCAGCCTTGCTTCAAAAGCATATTGATGGCTGAAACGGTTTTTTCCGAGAATCCATAACTTTTGCAGGGTGTTCTCAATTAATGCTTTATCTGCCGTTCCGATCACCGGGTAAGCCATATAATCCAGTGCCATTCCCAGGAGTCTGCCTCCGGACGCCGATTTGGGGCTGCCATGTGTGATTGAAATATGATCCATCTAAAAGCTCCTTCCGATATTACAATGGTACTATAATGGTTTTTATAGTACCAAAATACCTGAATCCCTGCCTTTTGTCAAACAGAGCCTGTTAACGGGTCACACCTAAGGATTCATGTTTCCTGCTACGTCCAATCCTTTACATGCCAAAATACATAATGTATCAGGACCAATATTGTAATAAGGAGCTGAGTACCGTGGCCCAGATTCTCGATTTCAATAAAAGCATTACCGCCAGCTTCAGCCAATCCATCTCGATTCCCGTTGTTGCTTCGCCTTCGAGCAATACGCTCGCCCAATTCGGTCTGACAACCGGGACAGGCGGAAATGTATGGCTTGATGCTTCGGTCGGCACCCAGACCACCCTGGGCAGTCCGGATCTGCTGTTCACCATTTTACGGGGAAGCACGACAATTTTTTCAATTACGGCCAGTGCGCTAAGCATCAACCAATTTGATCCGATCAGCTTTTCTTTTGTGGACAGCAATTTTACTGCGGGGTATTTTGCCTATACCCTTACCGTATCTCAGGTTAATTCCGCTGTCCTGAACAGTGCAAATCTGGTAGGTCCCGTGTTGTTCTCGGGCCTGTCCCTGGTGTGACCGCCATGCCGCAGATTATTGATATTGGTAAAAGCATCCCGTCCAGCCTCTCCCAGTCCACCTCATTATCCGTTATAGCATTTCCAAGCAGCCTGATTCTGGGGCAATTCGGATTAAACGTCTCCACTGGCGGATCTGTCCTGCTGGAAGCAACCATCGGCCTGCAGAATACCGGCAGCAACCCTCCCGATGTGGTCTTTACGATCGTGCGCAATGCGGTGCAGATCAGCACCTTCCGGTCCAGCAGTACCGCTGCCAATGCGTTTGATGCGGTCAAGTTATCTTATGTAGATTCAGGACTTACTTCCGGCTACTACGCTTATGCAATAACTGCCTTTTCTGTATCGGGCGGAAATCTTCCCAACATAATCGGACCCATTGTATTTCAGGGCCTGTCCATTCTTTAAGCCCCGCAGAGGGAGTACGTCCTCCCTCTGTGATTATACATATTCTGGAATCCCGGTATAGGACAAAACCGCTCCACATACGTTTTACTAAACGCCTTTCAACCAAGGCCGGAAGGAGTTCATGCCATGCCTTTTACAACGGGAGCGGTATACAATCCCCCGACAGGCTCCACCCATTTGGACAGGATCCAAATCTCCTGCTTGAACGATTCCATCATTTCCCCCATTAATCTCTCCCTGCAGATTTTTCATTTCCGGGGAGCAAGCTTCACACGTGTTGCCGTCGGAGAAACCCTTTTCCAGCTTAATCCCCAGCAGCTTCTTGCCCAGACCTATTCCGTTACGCTTGCCGATTATTATGAGGTCCAGATCAATTTCTACAGTGCAGTAGACACCATTATCAACATCTTTGCGCTGGATGCGGGCGGGAACATTCTGGACCGGATTCTGCAGCCAGAGCTTACATATATTGACCGGTTATCAATTATTTCTACCTAGAAATGAGGGGATCCATTGGCTAACGTGAACATTACTGCCGCACTGCCGGGGAATCATATCGAGCCCTCGATTGCGGTAAGTACGCTGAACCCCAATATTATGTGTGTCGTGGCCGTTGAAGACAGTACAGGAACCGCATTAACAGGCTTTTACCGCTCCATCGACGGGGGAGCGACCTGGTCAACTACCGTATTGCCGCAAGCACCAGGGTACATGAGTGCAGAAGCCCCGACGATCGACTATACATTTCCCGACACGTTCATCGTGGCAGTTCATTACTTCAATGAATTTATGGATGGTACGATTGCTACCTACACTTCTTTTGATAACGGAGTCACGTTCAATCCCCCGGTCATTGTACAGCGGGGGTTTGGATTATATGTCCACAATGATGAGCCTTTTATCGCTGTTGACCGTTCTCCCTCCAGTCCGTACCGGGGAAATGCATATGTAGGCTATACGCCCATTTATGATCTTTCCCAGAACTCGGCTATCTTCTTCCAGCGTTCTCTGGATGAAGGAATAACCTGGGAACGGCCGCTGCGCATCTCCGATCCCAGAGGCGAGCTTGACCGCGCTGCCCTTGCTGTCGGACTGGCCGGAGAGCTGTATGTCGGTTTTATTCAGACCCGCTCTGACCTCCCGACCAACGCATATGTCAGGGTATCGCTGGATGGAGGTGTTTCCTTCAACCCTCCGGTAACCCGGGGAGCTACGTTCATCGCCAGCACGGTTCCCGTGCCGAGTCCCCTGCCTGTGCCCAATTATGCGTTCCGGGTGCAGACGAACCTCAGCCTGGGAACCGACATTTCCGCCGGGCAGTTCGGGGGATTTGTGTATGCGGTCTGGAATGATTTCCGCCTGGGGTACGCAGATGTCTTTTTTTCCCGTTCCCCGGACGGGTTGCTGTGGTCCACGCCTGTTACGATTACAGGAGCACCGGCAGGCTCACAGAACTTCTCCCCTTCCATTACCGTCTCCCCCTCCAACGGAACTGTACGGGTGATTTATTACACCAACCGGGTGAACGGGTTTCTTCTGGATGTTTTTGTGGCCGAGTCCTTCAATGCCGGCGTCTCCTTCGCCAACCGGCGGATATCCGACGTTTCCACCAATCCCAACGGCAATTCTCCTACGCCTGTTCCGCTGATTGGCGATTATATCACTGCGGCCACCAAATTCCCGGATACGCTGGCCGCCGTCTGGAACGATTCACGGCTTGGCAAGCAGGATATCATTTTCGGAAACTAAAGGCTTCACATGAATTAGTTTGCTCCAGGACATACTATGCTGCAAGTAGAAACGGCTGCGCCGGCCTTTTGAACGCGCGGGCTTTCTAAAATTAAAGATAAAAGGAGCATATGTATGTCTGGGATTTTAGGCGGAAATGCAAAAGATGAACCGATGCATTATGGAGAAATCTATAATGTCTGGCAGGCTTCGATGGTCGCAAAGGGGGCTATTTCCTATTACCGTGCCTTTCTGAACCATGCGGGTGACCATGATCTGAAAAAAATCCTGAGCGCATTGATTGATCAGGCTGAACTGGAAGTAAGCGAATGCGACAAATTATTGACAGACAACGGTATTGGCACTGCTCCGGCATTGCCCGACCGACCCCAGGCCAAGCTTGAAGACATTCCCGTGGGGGCAAGATTTACAGATCCCGAAATTGCCGCCAAAATTGCCGCCGATGTGGCCACTTCCCTGGTAGCCTGCAGCCAAGCGATGGGACAAAGCATCCGTGAGGATGTCGGCGCCTTATTCGGCAAATATCACATGACCAATGCAGCCCTTGGAGTCAAAATTCTGAATATGCTTAAAGAAAAAGGCTGGCTTATTCCTCCGCCGCTCCAAGTCAAAAGACAAGAGACTGTGAACGCTTAAAACAGGATCAGCCCTTTCGTTTCCAGACGGGAACAGAAAGGGCTTTGTCTTTGTTTGCTCCCCGGAATAACGGGGTACAAGATCATTAGCCGCTCGGATGAAATCCAATCTGTTTCAAACGGCTCAGCGCTGGACTGGGTCTTTTTGTCATAACCTGGAGTTTACTTTTGAGCGGGACGGCTATAATATACATCATTCGAGTGTTTGGAGGAACTTCTATGCATACCAGAGAACAAGCATTCCAAGCGGCAGGCAACGGTACAACAATTCAGCGTGAAGCACTTCATCATGTTCCCCACAGCAACTGGGCGTATCTCTATGACAAGGATACCTTCCATCTGCGTGTCCGGACAGGAAAAGCGAATGTGGACCAGGTCTTTGCGCTCACGGGAGACAAATATGACTGGGAGCATTATCATGAGGAGCACAGGATGCAAAAAATAGCATCCGACCAGTTCTTTGATTATTGGGAAACGGCTGTGAAGCCGGAAAACAAGCGTTTCTCTTATGCCTTCCGCATGCAGGCAGGAGACGAGACCCTCTGGATGACGGAAACCGGGTTTTTCACAGAACTGCCGGCACCGCCCGAAGGTTACTATGAACGGCCTTATATCCATGAGGCCGACCTGTTCAAAGCCCCCGAATGGGCCAAATCGGCCGTGTTCTATCAGATCATGCCGGACCGTTTTGCCAATGGAGATCCGGGAAAGGACCCGGTGAATGTGGCGGCATGGGGAGATACGCCCACAGCGGAAAGCTTTTTTGGAGGCGATCTGCAGGGCATTATGGATCATCTTGATTACTTGGCCCGGCTCGGGATTACAGCCATTTACCTGACGCCGATCTTTGAAGCGCCAAGCAATCACAAGTATGACACAACCGATTACCGGAAGGTTGATCCGAATTTCGGTGATGTGGAGCTGCTCAAGAAGCTGGTGACAACCGCCCATGCCAAGGGAATCCGGGTGGTCCTTGACGCCGTATTTAACCATATCAGCGCACAATCCCCCCAATTCCAAAGTGTGATTGAGCATGGGGAACAATCGGAATATGCCGGCTGGTTTCATATTCATAATTTCCCGGTGAAGGTTACGGACGGAAAGCCCAATTATGATGCCTTTGGTTTTTTTGCGGACATGCCTAAGCTGAATACAACGAACCCGGAGGCCCGGAAGTACCTGCTGGATACCGCCGGCTACTGGCTCGAGGAAGTGGGGATTGACGGCTGGAGACTGGATGTGGCCAACGAAATTGACCATACATTCTGGAGGGACTTCCGTAAGCTTGTCAAAGACATTAACCCGGAGGCTTTTATTATTGGTGAGGTCTGGAGCGACTCCATGCGTTGGCTGAACGGGGATCAATTCGATTCCGTGATGAATTACCCGTTGACCAGCCGTTTGATTGAATACCTCAACAATGGCGATATAAATGCCGGGCGTTTTGGCGGGCAGCTCGGGAATCTTCTGATGCGTTACCCGCAGCAGGCCAACGAGGTGCTGTTCAACCTGCTGGCCAGCCATGATACCCCGCGGATTCTCACACAGCTGGGCGGGGACCCGGGAAAGCTGAAGCTGGCCGCCGCCTTCCTGTTCACCTTCACAGGCACTCCCTGCATCTTTTACGGCGATGAAATCGGTCTTGAGGGTGAGGGTGATCCGGATTGCCGCAAATGTATGATCTGGGAGGGGGAACGCCAGAACCGCGATCTCTTCGAAAGCTACCAGTCTCTGATCCGGCTGCGCAAGGCGTTTCCGGCTTTGCAGACCGGCCGTTTCCGCATCCTGTCGGCTGATCCGCAGCAGCGCGCTTTCGTCTATGAGCGGGTGGATGAGAATGCCCATTTCGTCATTTCCCTGAATCCCTCGGAGCAGCCTGCCACCCTGCGACTTCCGCTTGAAGACCGCTTTCAGGATGCCCTGAACGGTGAGAAGCTTATTCCTTCGGACGGACAGATGGTGCTGGATCTTGCTCCATACAGCTACAAGATTCTGATCAAAGAGACGGACCGGCCGCCAGCCCTATCTCAACCGGCGCCAACGCGCGGGTATGATCCAGATAAATAAAAGCGTCATAAACGTCTAGGAAGGATTGAGGGGACATAATTGCCCCTCTCCCTTTCAGGATGGTAGACAACACCAATAGCCCGGTGTCTAGCTGCCCGGTCTGAAGCTATTGAACATTGGGAAGGGACAAGACCTTGTCTGCTATCACTGATCTGCTGGGGATTGTACTTTTGAATATACCCAAAACTTCGCCTCTCCTCTCCATCCTGATCGCTTAGCGTGCACGCTGCCGCAGCAGCGGGTTGCTTCTGACCCTCCCGGACTTCAAGGGCTTATCCTCCTTATTCCCGCCTTCGCTCGGCTTCACCGCGAACAGCGTCAGCAATCCGCCGACTGCGCCGGTAGCCGCCATCGTCCCGAACAGCACCCAGTGCCCCCGGGTCATCAAAAGCGAAACAACAGGCGGACCCAATGCTACACCAATAAACCGCATGCTGCTGTATAAAGAGGTAATCGTCCCCCGGTTTTCCTTCTCAATGCTTTCCGTAATCAAGGCGTCCATGCAGGGCAAAGCCACCCCAATCCCGATTCCGCTTAGACTCAGAAACCCGACCATGAAATAAATATTTTTATTAAAGCCGGTAATGATCATGGCTGCCGTCAGCAGCACCATGCCTCCAAAACCAAGCCATTTCATAAGCGCTTTGTTTTGCCCAATGATTTTGCCGCTGCCATAAGAGGCCAGACACAGCAAAGCCAGCGGAACCGCCAGCACAAAACCCTTGGAGGAGCCGTGCAGATTGTATTTCGCTTCCAGGGTTTCGGATAAATAAAACAAGACCCCGAACGTAACAAACATACAGATTCCGCCTATCGCAAAAATGGCATAGAGCCAGCGGCCCCTTTCATGCAAAATATCCTTGATTTCCCCTAAAAACCGGCGCAGCGCTTTCTTCTCCGGCTGCTCCCCGGCCTCCGGTTTCTTGACCAGGAACACAACCAGCCCAAACGAGATCAGGCAAAGAATCGGGATTGCCATAAACGGGGCATACCACACCACTGTTCCCAAATAAGCGCCGAGAATGGGGCTAAGCACCTTGCCAAAGGTATTGGAGGTCTCCACAACACCCAGGCCTTTGCTGACTTCCTTCTCATCCTTGAACAAATCGCCAATAAAAGGAATAACAATCGGGAAGGCTCCTGCAGCCCCGATCCCCTGGATGAAGCGCCCGGCCAGTATGACCCAGTAGGCACTCACTCCATTCATAAACCACGCTGCGGCAACACAGCCGGCTCCGCCTAAAGCGGCAATAATCAGGCTGGGCAGAATAACCTTTTTCCGTCCGAAACGGTCGGATAAGTACCCGGCAATCGGAATCATCAGTATTGCAATTAGTCCGTAGACGGTGATAATCATACTGACCTGAAAAGCGCTGATCCCTAGCTCATTGGAGATTTGCGGCAGGATGGGCAGCAGCATGGAGTTGCCCAGTGTCATGATCAGCGGGATGGAAGCCAGTGCCGCCAGAGCCCCTTTCTTTCCCTTCATGATAGGACCACCTTTGTCGTTATTCACATGTTGATATTGTGGTTTCTTCTGGGCGATTTATGCACACATAGCCAGAAGGAAAAATGTCCCTGAGGCTTATTTTTGTTGTCCTAGAACCCTGCCTGGAAGAATAAGCTAGCTACAGAATAGTAAAAGGAGGGCGGGGACTATTAATGTATTCATAGGGTATATCTTTTTGGGGCTCTCCCTTTCGGCTCCGATTGGTCCGATTAACGCCGCACAATTGGACAAGGGTATCCGCGGGGGCTTCCTGCACGCCTGGTTAGTGGGGCTGGGGGCTATCAGTGCAGATATCATTTATATGCTCCTGGTATATTTTGGAGTCATCCATCTGCTGGATGCGCCGTTTGTCCGGGCTTTTCTATGGCTGTTTGGTTTTTTTGTGCTGGTCTATACAGGTGTGGAGAGCATCAAAAGTGCAGGGATGATTACTGCTTCGGAAATGCGAGACAGTGAAGCCTCCCTCGCCAAATCCTATCTGGCAGGCTTCCTGATGTCTCTATTTAATCCGCTCTCCATCCTGTTCTGGCTGGGGATTTACGGCTCTATCCTCGCCAAAGCGGCCAGCGAATATCCTCTTCAGCAGCTGCTGATTTACAGCGGGGCTATTATCCTGGGAATTCTTCTCTGGGATGTAAGCATGGCGGCAGCCTCCAGCGTGTTCCGCAAATTGCTGACGGCCCGGGTGCTTAAGGCGATCTCCGTGCTGTCCGGCCTCTCCCTGGTCGCCTTTGGCTTTTATTTTGGGGTACAAGCCATGCGGATGCTGTTTTTCCATTAGAGCCTGCTTTACTGCGTACCTTATGAACAATGAGGTCAGTCCCTACAATCAGCGCTACGAGCAGCAAGCTGATGTAGAGTCCAGGGCGGCTGAGCTTGTGAAAAAGAGTCCCGGCAACCGCCAGAACGATGAGCACCAGCCCGGTCCAGCGTTTCAATCCGCTCCATTTCACAGGCTCCAGCAGCTTCCCTGAAGACAGCAAAATAAAAGACCAGTTATACAAAAGCATCAACCCGGCTGCCGTAGTGATGTATTCATAGACTTTCCCCGGGAGCAGCAGAGACATCACGATTGCGGCAATTAACCCCCCGGAAATCAGACACAGGGCGTACAGCGGATATTTTCCCTTCAGCTTCTTGGAGAACAGCCGGGGCGCATCGCCCTCCTGTGCCAAGGTAAGCATCATTGATGTCACAGCGTAGAGCGAAGCGGTCATCGTTGAAAATCCGGCGATGATCAGTACACCGTTGAACAAATGCGGCACAAAGGCCAGATGATCGCTGCTTAAGGCAAGCACAAATGGGCTTTCTTTAGGATTAAAAGCGCTTAAAGGCACCATGGTCACCGCCAAGCCGATCGAGATGACATAGACGGCTGTCAGCGTCAGCAGCATCACCTTTCCTGCCTTCGGCGCCTCCTCCGGTTTGTTCAGCCGGTAAGACATAATTCCTAGTACTTCAATGCCGCCATAGGCGTAAAAAGCAAACAGAAATGCCGACCACAGGCCTATCCCGCCAGCTGGAAACAATGCCTTAGCCGTAAGCGGAAGCTTCGGTGTATATTTGCCGCCCCCGATCCATCCCGCCAGCAAAGCCGCTGCCAAAACCATAAACATAAGAATGGCCGCCACCTTGATGACTGCCAGCACATTTTCGACACGGTCAAACCCTTTATTGCCGAAGAAGACAATCAACAGCCCCAGCAGGCCAAAGCCTGCGGCGAAGATCCACATAGGCACTGCCGGAAACCAGAACCGGGAAAAAATAGCCAGGGCGGTCAGCTGGCTGCCCATGATCAGCAGCTCCGAGAACCAGTACACCCAGCCGCTGGCAAAGCCCGCCCAGCTCCCAAAGGCTTTTTTGGCATAGGAACGGAAAGACCCCTGCTCCGGGTGATCCGCCGTCATTCTGGATAAGGCGTCAAATACAACATAAGTACCTGCGGCGGCAAGAATATACACCAGCAAAACCGCCGGTCCTCCAATGGAAATCGCCAGACTGGACCCCAGAAAGTAACCGGTGCCAATGGTACCCGCAACGCCCAGCAGACTTAGCTGCCACCATTTCAGTTTTTTGTCATCTTTTGCCTTCCCGGAAGCTTTATCCAAATCAATTCATTCCTCACCTGTTTGGGATTTTAAATGCTCACCTTCCTTAGGCTTCCCACACCTGTTAGTTTTCATTATTGGCCAGGCATTTAACAATGCAATCCATGATGCTATGATGATGTACGCAGAAGTCAAATTGATTTTTCAGACGGTTACAAGGAATTGGAGGACCAAAGAAATTATGGACGATATCCGGGAATTCTCCCATGTGTGGATGGGCAAGCAGCCGTTCTACCGGATGAAGGCCCGGGCTGTTTTCCAGCTGATCGTGTACCGGCTGCTTAGCATCGCCCACCATCAGGAGGCGCCCTCCCCCCCCTTCTAGATATCCATGTCTTTGCCTGTATAATCCACGAACCTGAACCGGCCTTGCGGAGCAATGCGCTGCTCCATCAGGCTGATAATCCCCCCGGCGCTGCGGCGCGGGTCTGTCGGTGCCTCTGCCCCGCCCATGTCCGTATGCATCCAGCCGGGATGCACACTGAACACCTGTATGCCGCGTTCCTGCAAATATACATGCAGCTGCTGTGAGAACATATTCAGCGCCGTTTTGGAAAGGGCATAGGGATAGTCACCAGGATACGCATTGGAGATGCTTCCCGCTTCGGAGGAGATGTTGATAATCGAGCCTTCCGGTTCCGTGAGGAGCGGCAGAAAATGCTTCACCACCCGCATCGGCCCGTACAAATTAATATCCATCGTGGTCAGCATATCCTGCAGATCCAGCGCTTCAATCGGTGTGTCTCTGGCTGTCAGGACCGCCGCATTATTAATAATCGCGCCGAGCGTCCGTCCTTGCCCTTTCAACGCCGCGGCCAGCGAGGCAATTCCCGCTTCGTCCGTCACATCCAGTGCGGCAATGGTCAGCTTCGCTCCATGGATTGCAGCAAGCTGAGCCAATGCCTCCGGTTCCTGCCCGGGATGGCGGATCCCGGCGATGACTCCATGCCCGCGGTCCAGCGCTTCGGCTGCCAGCTCAGCACCCAGCCCCCGCCCGGCACCGGTAATTAGAATATTCATAGTGCATCCTCCTGTCTTTACATCCGCTAGTTGTTATCGTTCTCCAGAAGTTCCACCAGCACCTTCAATTCCTTGAACGTATCCATATAAGCATAACGCCCTCCGGTATACTCCCCCTTCTGCTGGAGCGGGAAGCCCTTGCCTTCGAGCAGCATGATCTTTTCCTTCATTCCTTCAACGACAAAAGCAATATGATGCGGACCTTCCCCATGCTCATTCAGGTAATCGCGCCACGTGCTCGGGTGATGATCCGGTTCAATCAGCTCCAGCTGCAGGGAACCCATATCGAAAAAAGCGAGCTTGGCCCGCGCCTCCGTCGCCCCGCCGTTATACCGGGTCTGAGCAAGATCTGCCGTATCCGTCACAACAATATCCGGCTTTTCCAGTCCAAAAAAGTCTGCATATGCCCCGCTAACCTTCTCAATGTCGTTCACCAGAATTCCAATCTGCGTAATCACATGATTGCCCAGCCATCCTGACATGTATCATAACCTCCTTGTATTCTGACCAGTCTACCATACCTGCACGATGAAAAGGCTGTCAAGCCTGGGAGGGAGGCCGGTTGCGGGCAAATCAGAGGTATTTTTACCTCTCATTCTGCTCCGTAGGCCGGTTGCGGACGGATCAGAGGTATTTATACCTCTCATTTTGCTCCGTTGGCCGATTCTGGGCAAATCAGAGGTATTTTTACCTCTCATTCTGCCCCGCTGGCCGGTTGCGGGCGGATCAGAGGTATTTTTACCTCTCATTTTGCTCCGTTGGCCGATTCTGGGCAAATCAGAGGTATTTTTACCTCTCATTCTGCTCAGCTGGCCGATTCTGGGCAAATCAGAGGTATTTTTACCTCTCATTCTGCCCCCTAGGCCGATTCTGGGCAAATCAGAGGTATTTTTACCTCTCATTCTGCTCCGTTGGCCGGTTGCGGGCGGATCAGAGGTATTTTTACCTCTCATTTCGCCCCGCTGGCCGGTTGCGGGCAAATCAGAGGTATTTTCACCTCTCATTCTGCCCAGTGGTTTGCTTACACCTGCTCGTAGTAACCCTACCATAACTCGTCTTCCATAAAAGAATGAATATATTCATACCGACACACTCTATTGCTGCCAGGGGCCAGAATGGGTCTGAATCTCCCTTTCACACATAAAGAATTCATCAGTTTTTTAACTGTGCGCGGATTCACTCCAAGCTCGTTTACGAGATCAACAGGCCGGATGGATCCGTTCCAACGTGCCGCTAACCGCAGGATGTCGCTCTCCAGCCTTGTATACGGACGGCCCTCTCCCTCCGCGTTCTTCAACATACATGGCGCGAGCAAGGATTTGAATAGAGAAATGGTCAACTCCGGTGCGGCCTCTAGATCATCATAGGGAACCGCCACCACACGATACCCGGCGATTTGCAGATAAGTTTCTCTGTTTAATTCCTGCCGGTACCTGGTCCGATCCGTCTGCTGCACATGAGGCCCGTACCCCTTGATCTCAATGGCAAACTTAACCTGTCCCGGTTTCCAGACCAGATCAACGAAATAAGGCCGGCCCCGCCAATCCGAGACCTCGTATTCCGGATGAAGATCATCCATATGACCAAAAATCGGCCACCACACCCGCTCCACAAACATTTTCTCACCATGCCCGTGCCCTCGCACCAACCGGTCTAGTCGTTCTCCTGTTCTACGTTTCTTATGAGAATCCAGCCACTTTTGGTGTTCTTCAGCAAAACCCATTCCCCAACTTCCTCCTCTGCACAAAAAAATCCCGCACCCCAAAAAGCCATGGGATACGGGACGTTCTTCGTCCTTTTTCTAGATTATAGTGTGCACACTTCTCCCTCGTCAATGACATCACAGTAAGGTAATGCTATGAGAATAACCCTCACTGCCAAACACCGGATCTTCCACCCTGTTCAGCTCCTTTGAGCCTTTCCGTAATTAATGCCGTTGTCAGGCATCCCAGCGAGTAAAATTTGGAAAATTCTAGATTTTTTGTTTCGGTTAATCGGCGTCCGGTTATTTAATGGAATCTCTACAATACATCAAGGGGTGAAGAGCGATGGACCTTAAAAGAAGATCACGCCTGATGCAGCAGTTTATTTTTGTCGGGCCAACTTCGCTGTTTTTCTTTGTGATTGTACTGATTCCATTCTTTTTGGGGCTTTATTACTCGTTTACCAGCTGGAACGGAATCTCGCGGCATGTCGGGTGGACCGGGCTGCGGAACTATATCCATATTTTCACCAAGGACCCTTCTTTCCTGAATTCATTCTGGTTCACGGCCAAATTCACTTTTTTCGGCCTCGTGCTGACGAATCTGCTGGGCTTCATGCTCGCTTATGTGCTGACCCGCAAGCTGTTTACGCGCAATGTGCTGCGAACGGTGTTTTTTGTCCCCCATGTCATTGGCGGCTTGCTGCTCGGGTTCATCTGGCAATTTATCTTCGTCAGAGGGTTCGCCTCGGTGGGGCAGGCTACCGGCTGGTCCTTTTTTAATCTGCCTTGGCTCGGTACAGGAGCTACATCGTTTTGGGCTATAGTAATCGTTTTTGTCTGGCAAAATGCGGGTTATCTCATGGTGATCTACATCTCGGCCATCAACAACGTTCCGCAGAGCCTGATCGAAGCCTCCAAAGTAGACGGAGCCGGACGGATGCAGGCCTTGCGCCATGTTACCATTCCGCTGGTGATGCCGGCTGTAACCGTTTGCCTGTTCCTGTCCATCTCCTGGTCCTTCAAGCTGTTCGACCTGAACCTGTCGCTGACCAAAGGCGGCCCCTTCAAAGCCACCGAGTCGGTCGCGCTTAATATTTACAACGAGGCCTACACGATCAGCAGGTTTGGGATGGGTTCGGCCAAAGCGATGATTTTCTTCGTCATTGTCGCCGTCATCTCGCTGCTGCAGGTTAGGGCAACCAAGAAAAGAGAGGTGGAGCTGTAATGGAGACAACCGCCAAGAAATTCAATGTCCCCCTGCTGCTGACTGAGCTGCTGATGATTCTGCTGGCTCTTGTTTTTCTCGTTCCGTTTTATTTCCTGCTGGCCAATTCGGTCAAAAGCTACAGCGAAATTCTGTCGGATTCCTCCGCACTGCCCACGGTGTTCCAGTGGAACAACTACGCGGAAGCCTGGAAAGCTACCGATTTCCCCCATGCCTTCCTGAACTCTTTGGTGGTCACGGTGACCAGCAATGTGCTGCTGGCCTTTCTCTGCTCTATGTGTGCCTATAAAATGGTGCGCAACAACAGCAGATATAACCGCATTCTTTATGTGGCTCTCGTAGCGGCGATGGTCATTCCTTTTCAGGCGATTATGATCCCGCTGGTACAGATCGTCAGCCGGCTCGGTGTGATGGATTCGACGGCTGGCCTGATTCTGGCCTACCTGGGTTTTGGTGCTCCCATGACCGTCTTTCTCCTCCATGGATTTGTGAAATCCGTCCCGATCGATATCGAGGAGGCTTCGCGGGTGGATGGAAGCAGCCCTTACGGCACCTTTTTCCGGGTCGTTCTGCCGCTGATGCAGCCGATCATCGTTACGGTCATTATCCTGAACACCCTGTGGATCTGGAACGATTACCTGATGCCTTCGCTTATTCTGCAGTCCCCGGCGCTCCGCACCATTCCCATCGCCACCTACACTTTCTTCGGGCAGTATACGAAGCAGTGGGATCTGGCGCTTCCGGGTCTGGTGCTCGGGATTACGCCGGTGGTCCTCTTTTTCCTGCTGATGCAGAAGTATATTATTGAAGGCATTGCCCAAGGCTCTGTCAAGGGCTGAGAATAGCAGTAACTTTCAGGCAGAGAGGATGAATGAATATGAGAAAAATCCGTGGACTTCTCCTCGCCTGCTCCCTGCTGCTGGCTGCGCTGACAGCCGGCTGCGGACGCGGCACGGACGAGGCGGGCGGGATCAAAACCGTGCATATCTACCAGTTCAAGGTCGAAATATCCGAAGCGCTGGCTAAGCTGAAGACTGAATTCGAGAAGGAACACCCGGACATCCGGCTGGAGATTCAGAGCGTCGGCGGCGGCAGCGACTATGGCGCCTCCCTGCGGGCGAAGTTTTCTTCCGGGGATGAGCCGGATATCTTCACCATCGGCGGCAATAATGAACGCGATATGTGGCTGGAATATCTGGAGGACCTGAGCGGGGAAGCCTGGGCCAAGGATGTGAAGCCGCTGGCCGCTGAACAAATGACCGTAAACGGCAAACTGTACGGCATGCCGATGAATCTGGAAGGGTACGGCTTCATTTATAATAAGGATCTGTTCAAGCAGGCCGGAATTACCCAAAAGCCGCTCACCCTGACCGCGCTGCGGGAGGCGGCCGAAAAACTGAAGGCCGCGGGCATCACTCCTTTTGCCAACGGGTATCAGGAATGGTTCGTGCTCGGCAACCACAATGTGAACGTAGCCTTCGCCCAGCAGCCCGATCCTGAAAGCTTCATCGCCGGTCTGACAGACGGCTCCAAGCATTTCGCCGGAGATCCGGTGTTCTCCAAGTGGCTTGATCTGCTGGACCTGACGGTAGAATATGGCAACAAAAACCCGCTCTCGACCGACTATAATACCCAGGTCACTATGGTGGCCAGCGGGGAGGCAGCGATGATGCAGCAGGGCAACTGGACCCAAGGCCAGATCGACGGCATCGACCCGGATCTGAATCTGGGCATCCTGCCGATGCCGATTGACGATACGCCGGAAGACAACGACAAACTCTATGTAGGGGTCCCAAGCAATTGGGTCGTCAACAAGTTCTCCCCCGTCAAGGAGGAGGCCAAAGTCTTCCTCGACTGGCTGGTCACCTCGGAAACGGGCAAAAAGTATATCACCAAGGAATTCCAGTTCATTCCTGCGCTCGACAGCATCCAGGGAACCAAGGAGGATCTGGGTGCCCTTGGATCAGAGGTGCTGGAATATACGGATAAGGATCAGGCCTTGACCTGGAACTGGTCGCGTCTGCCTAACGGCATGCCGCAGGAATTATCCAGCAACATCCAGGGTTATCTCGGCGGCAAGCTGACCAAAGAAGGAATGCTGAAGGAGTTCCAGGTCAACTGGGATAATCTCAGTGTGCAGTAATGGAGGTACGGCTGGTCAAAATCCGGTTGTTGATTTCAGAGTGCCAAGGAGCATCCTGGGCGTGATTTTCCCTTCTGAATGTGGCTGTACTTTCTTTTGAGCGTGACTGATCGTGACTGCACCTTTCTCTGAACGTGACTGCACTCCCCTCTAATCGCAATTGCACTTTATGCAGCAGAATGCTCCTTATTTTTGGGTAAACCGCATTCTGCTGTATTTTGTGCAATTGATTTCTTGCCTGCTGCTTAAAAACACCTTTTCCGCTACCTTCTGCTGTACAGAGGGCAATAGATTAGTTTCGAATCGAATCGGCGCACAAGCGGCCCGATAGGCCCATCTTAGCTTTTCAGGCTCGCATGAAAGAATTAAATGCTTGTACGCTTGCGGTATTGTGTCGGGGTCATGCCTTTTAAGCGCAGAAAGGTCCGGTAGAACTGAGTAACACTGGAGAATCCCAGGCTGAAGCTGATGTCTGTTACCGATTCCTCGGACAGCCGCAGCCTTTTTCCGGCTTCGTTTATACGAAGTCTCAATACATACTGATAAGGCGTGAACTGCGTCAACTGCTTGAATGAACGGATAAAATGATACCGGCTCTGCAGGGCAATGGCAGCCATGGACTCAATATCAACAGCTGTCATATAGCAGCTATGCAGATAATCGAGTACCCGGGTCATGTGGGGATCAGACGTATAGGGACGAGAGACAGAATTTTGCAGGCCGGGCCGGTCTGATTCCCCTTCTCCCTGCAACAGCCGCTCAAGGTATAGCTGCACCTGAAACTCCATTTGCTGGACCATTAGAGAGTCCGTTTCATTCCCCAGCAATTCATATGACCAGCTGCGGAAGAGCGCAGTGATCTCTTTGGGGTTAAAATCCCGCGCCAGCCTGTATTCCTGTGAGTCTCCGGGCGCCTTATGATTCAGCAGACTGCCGCGGAACTTAATTACGATCACCGCCGATAAAGCTCCAACCTGAAAAGAATGTTCGGTTCCGGGATGCTGCAGCAGACCTTCACCCGGCTGAAGAAGATAGGTTTGCCTGTTCTGCAGTAAGTCACATGTCCCTTGTACGGGCAAGGTGACCTGATACCAGTCCGCATGCGCATGCGGAGTGTTCGCAAAGCCGTTTTTGCCTTTCCACAGTTCAAAGGTATCGGTCAGTAAATTAATCTCCATACGATCATCACCTGCTGCCATTATAGCAAAAAGTGCTCCATTTACGAGCACTTTGCACAATGACTTTCAGCTTGGAGCGGTTTATGATATGAACAATATAGCTGCAGAAAGAAGGTCACTCTCATGATTATTGATTTGCACGATGTAACGTGGACCCAAGGCATCCACACCTTGCTGAACGGAGTTAACTGGACCGTACGTCCAGGTGAGCATTGGGCGCTACTCGGCTTGAACGGGTCCGGCAAAACCACGCTGTTAAATATGATCACCGGGTACCTCTGGCCCACAACCGGCAGCATCTCTGTGCTGGGTGAACGTTACGGCGAAGTAGACCTGCGTGAAATGCGCAAATCCATCGGCTGGGTAAGCTCCTCCCTGCAGGAGAAGCTCTATGGCACCGACCGTACACAGAACGTTGTCATCAGCGGCAAACATGCCACTATTGGCCTGTATGACCACTTGACAGAGCAGGACACCGTGCGTGCCGGAGAGCTGATGAAGCAGCTGGGCTGCTTTCACTTATGGGACCGGGAGTACAGAACCTGCTCCCAGGGCGAGAAGCAAAAGCTGCTCATTGCCCGTGCGCTGATGGCAGATCCCCGTGTGCTGATCCTGGACGAGCCCTGCAACGGCCTGGATCTGTTCTCACGGGAACGGCTGCTGGACAGCATCCGTGAATTAGCCCTGTCAAAAGAAATGCCGACGCTAATCTATGTTACCCACCACACTGAAGAAATTCTGCCAGTGTTCAGCCACACCCTGCTGCTGCGGAGAGGCCAAGTCGTGCAAAGCGGCCTGACCTCTGAAGTTCTGACAGCCGGGGTGCTGAGCGATTTCTTTGAATCCGAAGTGATCGTGGAACGGCATGGAGAACGGGTCTATGTGCGTGCCGCTCAAAATTGACTGACAGGACTGATTTCTTACAGCTCTTGTCCGCCCTGATAGACCGTTTCGTCCTGACGAACCTCCCTACCCGCTGCTTTGGCTTGCTCAAGCAGCTTGGTAGCGTCATCTTGCGGCCTATATCCGATTAAATCCTCCAGGTAACCGATGTTGTAATAGTTGTCGCTATTGGCAGAGGTACCATATAGATTCAAATATTTCAGCCCCTCATCCGCTTCAATGCAGCAAACGATCAGTTGCAGCATGTCGCGTTCAGAAATCCAGATATGCCCCGCGCGTTCCGAATGAGGACGGTCGTCCCCGGGAAAGTTGCCGATTCGGATATTGAAAGATGAGATTTTGCCTTGGTCGGAATATAGGCGGCCAAGCAGTTCAATATAGCATTTGCTCAGCCCATAAAAGCTATCCGGCCGGTAAGGGTCCGTCGGCTCCGTTTTTTCATCTGTCTTATAAAAGCCGGTAGCATGGTTGGAACTGGCGAATACCATGCGCCGCACTCCGTTTTGCACCGCCGCTTCAAATAACTTGTACGCCCCACTCACATTTCCCGGCAGCACCTTTCCCAGGAAATCTTCATTATCCTTGATCCAGGCGAAATGAAGCACCGTATCGACACCCTGTGTCAACTCCGCCAGACGTGCTTCATCCGCGACATCCATTTGGACGATTCCTTGTGATTCATCTGCTTGTATATCCGCACCCGCAACATCATACCGGCCGTCTTCCTGCAGCCCCCGGTAAATCACATTTCCTATTCTGCCCGCAGCTCCCGTTATCAATAGTTTACGTTTCACTGGTCACACGCCCCTTTCCCGTTCCCGCCTAACACGAACTGGTTAACTGTTAGTTATTACCCGCAGGGATAAGGAAATATACAATGAATCCTACTATGATATCGCTGAAGCTCCTTACAATGAATTCGGGTTTATTTCGAGCGCAGCGAAGTGATCTGTTTCGCAAGGTAAGAAGGCGTATACGGCATGTCATTCCGCAGCCAGGCGATAATTGTACCAATCAAGGCGGCGGAGCCGTACCAGGTCGCAATATCCTTCTGTATAGATACTTGGGAAGTGTCGGCGGCACTCACCCCTCTCTCCACCCGTGCAGCAATCATATCAGCAATCAGATTGAACAGGCGATCCGAAAAAATCGAGCTTCGTCTTGAGGTAAGCACCGTCTTGTAGAATCTCGCATTTTCGGCAATATACTTAAGCAGGTTCTCAAGGACGGGCCAGTCCTCATGTTCTCCCGGCTCTGAATTCCCCGCAGCATTGCTGTTCACTACCCTGGTTATGTCCTCGACCATTTCATCCGCCATCTTTTCCAGCATGTCCGGGATATCCTTATAATGAAGATAAAAAGTAACCCGGTTAATCTTGGCCCGCTCTGCAATCCGGTTTACCGATATTTTCTGGACATTCATTTCTTCCATCAGTTCCACAACAGCATCTTTAAGCAGCTCACGCGTTCGGACTACACGGGGATCCGTACGGGGCGTTGTATGATTCATCCTGCTCTCTCCATTCTTCTACCTTTTACAGGCAGACTACATTTTCTTCAAATTTGTAGTTTTTCAGGCTGAAAAGCTACAAATATCAACCGATTGTAAACTAATAAACACTTTCACGAAAATCGTTGCTTGCTTGCATGAAAATTTCATCTATAATCAACTTTATACATTGTAAACTATACAACACATTGTAAATTTAGTCTATGATCGGCGATTTGAAAGGATGGAGTGGAGTGAGTAACAAGACAGAAGCAATAAGCAGTTCCGTGAAAAAAGGCCCCATATTGTTCATTATGATTTTGGGCGCCTTTCTGGCGACACTGAACCAGACGGTCATGAGCGTTGCCACGCCGGAACTAATGCATGATTTTAATATTACGGCTGCTACGGCGCAATGGCTGACCACCGGGTATATGCTGGTTAACGGGGTACTCATCCCGATTACAGCCTTTCTGATGCAGCGGTTCACCACGCGTGAGCTGTTCCAGAGCTCGATGTTTATATTTTTGGCCGGAACGGTTGTATCGGCCCTGGCAACCAGCTTCCCCATTCTGCTGACCGGGCGAATGATTCAGGCCGCCGGCGCCGGGATTATTATGCCGCTGCTTACCAACGTCATCTTAACCCTCTTCCCCCGCGAAAAACGCGGAGCAGCCATGGGTATGGTCGGGTTAGCGATTATTTTTGCACCTGCAATCGGCCCTACGCTGGCCGGATATATTTTGGAGCATTATTCATGGGAGACTATGTTTTACGGGATGCTCCCGCTGACTGCCATTGTAATTATCTGCGGATTTATCTATTTGAAGAATGTAGCGGAACGCTCGTACCCCAAAATTGACCTGGCCAGCGTCATCCTCTCCACCGTCGGCTTCGGAACATTGCTGTATGGCTTCAGCCGGGCAGCCAGCGCAGGATGGTCGAGCGCAGAGGTAATTGCTACTCTGGCAGCCGGCGTCCTGTCGCTCGGTTTGTTCACCTGGCGGCAGCTGGCTTCTTCCAGCCCGCTGCTTGATCTCCGGGTCTTTAAATACAACATGTTTTCGTTAACTACGATTATTAATATCGCAGTTACGATCATCATGTATGCGGATATGATGCTCCTGCCTCTGTATCTGCAGAATGCCCGCGGCTATACAGCGATGGAATCCGGCTTGCTGCTGCTTCCCGGCGCGCTTGTCATGGGGCTGCTGATGCCGGTCACCGGCAAGCTGTTCGACCGGTTCGGAGCCAAATGGCTTGCCGTCACCGGTCTGCTGATCACCATTGTAACGACTCTGAGCTTTGTGAACCTGACGGATTCGACCAATTACACGTACCTGGTGCTGATGTCAACCGGCCGGCGGATCGGGATGGCATTGCTGCTCATGCCTATTCAGACCTTAGGCTTGAATCAATTGCCTTCCAAGCTGAATGCGCACGGAACGGCGATCTCCAATACGATCCGGCAAGTGGCCGGTGCCGTAGGAACTTCCCTGCTCGTCACCGTGATGACCAGCCGTACCACAACACACTTGATGGATATGATGGCTGCAGGCGGAGCAAAAGGCGCCTCCAAGGAACATATGATTATGGAAGCTTCTATCCAGGGGATCAACGATGCCTATCTCGTCATTGTAGGTATCGGCATCATCGGCTTGCTGCTGGCCTTCTTCATCAAACGGGTCGGGCAGGCTTCCGATCAGGAGCCCGGAGCGCAGCTGAAGCAGGCTATTGCTGAAAAAGCGTGAGGGCTGCAAAAGTGGCTTCAGAACCAAAACGGCTGTGCGGTCCTCCACGGGACAGCGCAGCCGTCTTGGTTCTAGCGTTACCTGGAGAACGACTCCCCATAAATCCTACGGCAACTTTTTAAGTGGAAAAAGGTACACTAATTTGCGGGAGTACCCTACCCTCGGGCAGATGAAGTGGAAAAAGGGACACTAATTCAGCTCATTTCGCCATGAGACAGGAGAAGTAGCCCAATTAAGTTTACTTTTTCCACTTCAATCTCAGGATTTCTTGATTTTTGGAAAAATAAGTTCCCTTTTTCCAACTAGCACCTGCGAGGAACCGGTAAAGACGGATCGCCCTATTCCTTCTCGATCGATCCGCAGCCGTTACGGACAGGAGAGCAATTATGGATAGAAGATTCGGCTATTCCGCAGGATTACGGACGTCACTTCCCCCAAAACATATAAATTTTTAAAAAAAGAGATCAACGGTAATGACTCCGTTGATCTCTTTTTGCCGTCTTGCTCTACTTTTCTTGACCGGATTTCGCTGCCGTCCCTTCAGCACTCATTCGTCTTCTCTGTCCGCTTCACTCCGCTGACGGCCTGATTTCTTCTGTGCCTTTGAAGCTTCCATGTGAATCAGGGTTTATTCTCCACTTCTGACGCATTTCATCTGTTCGATACTCCTCTAAAGTAAGTTTGGAGCCATCCCCGGATATGGCCAGAGCCAGATGTTGATGGGCAGAGATAATGGCAGCCGAGCCATCCTCATTCTTCTGGATGATCCACCGCTGATTATTGTAGCCCAGATAAGAATATAGCTGGATTCTATTCTGTCCGGTGTCCAGATCAAGCGCCTGTCCGGCAGTCGTGCGGATGGAGTAGGAGCCTGCTTCATCTCCTGTCGGCACAAACACCCATTTCTGATCCGTGGCTTCATTGGCATTCCGCACTTTAACAGCTTCGCCATTTGTCAGGCTGTCTGTATACAGGGATTTCCCGGAGGCAGTATTCACCAGGCTTGAGGTCATCAAGTCCGCTGGCGCTCCCCCGGTCACCTTTACATTCTGAAAAGAAGCCTCCCCGCCAAAAACATGAAGCCCGAAATGGCCCTCCGCAAACGTACCGTCCTTCAGGTCCATGATCTGCCGTCCTCCCATATACACGATGATGCGCGGGCCTTCCGCTTGAATCTTGATGTTGTAGGTTTGACCCGGCAGGATAAAGGCCGGATATTTCGCCAGAACCTGCCGTTCCTCGAACCGCCCGTCGAGCTTGTAGAACAGGCGGACAGACTTCATGTTCGGGTCCAGATTCAAGTAGTAGCCGCTGCGCCCATCCCCGCTTGCACGGAACAGAAGCGAACCCGCCCCGCCGGATTCACCAAGCTTCATGTCGGCTTCATACGTAAAATTACCCGCCTGCTCTTGGGCCATGTGATTTGCGTCGCTGGAGTATTTCCCGCGAATGCCATCCCCTGTGGCGATCCATGAAGCCATGGACAAGTCCTGGGTCCAGCCGCTGAGATTGGTATGAAATTCGCCGCCGTATACTTTTACCACCAGGCTGGCAGATGCCTTGCCGTTCGGGGTGGATACCGTAATGACGGCCTCCCCTGCTTTTTTCGCCTGAAGGGTTGCCTGGGAAAAATCCGCTGCACTAATACCGGCCACCTCTTCATTGCTCGACTTCCACTTCAGCGGGTGAACCCCATTGCCGGGCCCGTTCTCCACTGCCGCCTGCAGCGTCACGCTGTCCCCGGTCTCCAATTCACGGTCAGCGGTATCCATGGCAATCCGGGTGGCTGCGCTGCTGTCTGAATTCCATACCGGTCCCAGCTTATTCACTTTCAGCGATATCACCTTCACCATGCCGCCCTGGCTGTAGAAGCTCATTGCCCTGCTGGCCGGGTCAGGAAAAATGACTTCAGAGAACACCGCCTTGCCCCCATTGCCAAAAACCTCAACAGAAGATTCATCCACCAAAATCCGCAGCTTGATCCGCTTGTTCTCCGCTGTCATAGCCGCTTCATGTCTTGTACTAAAAAGACTGGAGAAATCCGTTACCCCGGAAGCGGACCGGTCAACGAATAGCTGGCTTTCGCCTACCTTGTAGCCAACAACCGTCTTCTGATCCGCTCCTTCACGCACGTTAAACCCAAACTCTGTTGCGGTGCTGCCGTCCGGAATCTCCAGTTCGGCTTCAATTTCATACGCACCGGCTACAAGACCCTTCAGCAGGTTGGGAGAAGAAGAATTGACCCTCTTATCCGCTGCAGTGAACAGCCTGCTCCGCAGCTGCTCTATTTCCTTAACCGGACTCTGGGCAAGCCGGAGCCCCTCAGGGGTCATGACCAGGGTAACCTCTCTCGGAACCGTCAACTCACCCTTCCAGCCTGAAGTAGGGAAAGCAAACGGATAATCCCAGTTGGACATCCACGCCAGCATCACTCTGCGCCCATCCGGCATGTCCGAGAACGACATGGAGGCATAATACTCTTTGCCAAAGTCTGTCCGCAAGACCTTCCCGGCCGGGTTGTCATTCACGAATTTACCTTCAGCCGTCAGACTCCCCACAAAATATTCCGAATCCGAACCTCCAGTTGCCGGATTCGCGCCCGTGCTGATCATGAGCACCCATTTCTTCTGCGATGTCCCCTGTACAGTCAGCGGGAACAAGTCCGGGCATTCCCATACACCGCCGCGGACATAATCCCCATACCCCCAATTATCGGTCAACGTCCAGTCCAGCAAATTGGTTGAGGTGAAAAACCGGATATGATCGCCACCGGACACCACCATCACCCAGCGGTTATTCCCGTCATCCCGGACCACCTTGGGATCGCGGAAATCCCAGCCTCCCGGATCTTCTCCGTTTTTACCGGGGTTCTCAATCACAATCGGACGGTCCTTGGCGTATTCCCAGGTGCGCCCCTTATCCTTGCTGTAAGCCAGGCCAATCCGCTGGTTGCCGTTCGGGCCATCCGGGTTATAGGAAGTATAATAGGCAATCAGGCCTTTGCCCCCCGAATCTGTGAACAGACCTGATGCATTCGCTGCATCCGCTACAGCAGCCCCGGACCAGATATGCCCGTAATCATTCCATGGAAGGGCAATCGGCAAGCGTTTCCAGTTCAGCATATCCTTGCTGACGGCATGAGCCCATGTGCCTCCATCCTGATGGAAGAGATGGTATTCGCCTTCGAAATAGACCAGCCCGTTCGGGTCACTGGCGGAACCGCGGACCGGCGAATAATGATACCGGGGACGGAAAGTTTCATTATAGTAGCTGTCCGCGTCCGTGAGATAGGTTTCCTGAAAGTAAGCGTTTCCCGTTTTCACCACAAGTCCGGCGTGTCCGGTTGAATACGCGGTATCTTGTATATCAATTGCCGCCGGGGTATACCCGTCGAGGAACACTTGAATCCGGCTGCCCTTGGCCTTGATTTCCACATGATGTTTGGCTCCGGTTCTGCTCGGATAAAGGTGCTCTGAGCTTGCAACTACAGTTCCGTCCGCTTTTGCCAGCTTGACACCGACCTGGTCCCCTTCCCTCGCAAGGACAGCTTCATAGCCGCGGACGCCATCGGCAGAGGAACGGAAAGCCAGTGCCGCAGCAGCATTGGAGCCCAAAGAGATGGTTCCTTCATATACCAAATCGGCGGCTTGCCTAGAATAGATCCGCTGTGCTTTGCTCCCGTTTGCAGAGGTACCTTTTTGACCTCTGAGGTCAGGCTGCCACTGTCCTTTATTCATAAGCACCGGACCCAGGTTTCCTTTCAGATCACTTACCGTTATATTCTGGAACAGAGCAGAACCATCCCGCACATGGAGTCCAAGACGGCCGGAACGGTATGTACTGTCCTGAATCTCGATCACAGGTTTGTACTGATTCCCCCAATATACCTTCAGCGATGTCCCTTCAGCCTTTACTTTGAGATGATAGATTTCCCCTTCCTTGAGGGAAACCTGTCGTTCTTCGTATAATTTGCCCGCCCCTCCTGCCGCATCTTTCAGGCGGATTACCCCGGACCCGGGTGCAAGCTGCAGCATATACGAATTCTTCCCGTCATCATCCGAACGGAAGATCAAAGAAGTATCCGCTTTCAATTCCTTGAGCATCACATCGGCTTCGTACAAAAAATCCTCTGCCGCTGTTTCGGACACAGCCATTACATTCTGCTGCGGATCGGATGTCAGCAACAGCCCTTCTGCGGTATTCTTCATCTCTCCTTTTCCTTTGACTTGCCATCCCGTCAGATTTGTTATTACCTTGGCAGCGTTCTCATTAATTGCAAGCCCCTCCTTGTCCGGTTCCCCTGTCCCCTGATCTGCTGGCGCAGCCCAGCCCGTGGCAGGATTTACTGCGTAAAGGCCCGAGGAAGCCATCACGGTTCCTATAACCAGCAGAAAGCACAGTACTGTCCTGAATTTCTTCTTCATCTGTTGTCCTCCATTTCCCGTCTGCGCAATTTTCATCCTCTTGTTAAAAAGCTGGCCAGTTACGGTTGCATAACTGGCCGGATGCCTATGGCGAAGCTTTTCTACACAGGTGTCAACACATTCTATTGCACTTTCTGCAGCAGATAACCCGTAAATTGGCCGAAAAATTCAATCTGTTGCACTCTGTACAGTAGAATCCCGTAGAATAGCTGGTTTTGACTCCAAATCTGAAAATCTATTGCACGAAATACAGCAAAACGCGATTTGTTACAGAACCATAAGTATTCTATTGCAATAAGTGCAGTCAGGAAAAATCTGCAAGGGTTATTTAGCTGCCTCATGCTTCCAAGCCGCAAGCCCCAACGCCAGAGCGCCGTATAATCCCGCCTGCGGGCCAAGGCCCGGCGGAACAATATACTCATCCATGTGATCCAATAGGGAACTTGAACGGACATAACCGTTCAGGTTCCGCAGCACCGCCTGCCGGATCAGCGGGAACAGCTGCTGCTGCTGCATCACGCCGCCGCCCAGAATAATTTTGTGCGGAGACAGCAGCAGAATGGCACTGGTTATGGACTGGGCAATATAGAAGGCTTCCATTTCCCAGGCGGCATGGTCCAGCGGCAGCTCATGGCCCTTTTTCCCCCATCTGGCTTCAATGGCAGGACCTGCCGCCATCCCTTCGAGGCAGTCCCCATGATAAGGGCACACTCCCGCAAATTTATCTTCCGGGTGCCGTCTGGTCAGCACATGCCCGCCTTCAGGATGCACAAGGCCATGGATGATGGTACCTTCCGAATACACGCCGACACCGACACCGGTACCTACGGTATAGTACAGACAGCTGGACAATCCTTGCGCAGCCCCCCACTTGGCTTCGCCATATGCGGCTGCATTAACATCGGTATCCCAGCCAAAGGGGACGGGAAAGGCATGCCGTAAAGTCCCCAGCATATCGTAATTCTCCCACCCTGGCTTAGGGGTGGACGTAACGCAGCCGTAAGTCGGACTCTCCGGGTTGATATCGATCGGGCCAAAGGAGCCCACTCCGATCGCCTCTACCTCTTTGTCCTGAAAATATTCAATCACCTGGGGGAGGGTCTGATCCGGATGTCCGGTTGGAAGGCTGAGCCGGTCCAGAATTTCCCCCTTTTCATCCCCGATCCCTAATACGAATTTGGTTCCGCCTGCTTCAATGGCTCCTATACGCATTCCGTCAGCCCTCCGATTGCCGGTCATCGCCGATTGCGGCAGGCAGAGCTAATTTGTAGACCTCCAGTGAAAGAAACGGCGTCTCTTCATGTTCGGCAAACGCAGCAATACCCGCAGATTCAGGCTTAGGGAAGATAAGATCTGTAATGACCGCCTGGCCCCCATTGCCGAACACTTCAACTGAAGTACGGTCGACATAAATGTGAAGATCATGGATCTCTCCCGGAGCCTGCAACGCCGCCGAATGACGTCCGGGGTACCGCTCATGGAAGCCGGTCAGGCCGGAAGCCGCCCGGTCTACATACAGCTCTCCGGTCTGCGCATCGATTCCGGTCACGGTTTCTTCCCCCGCCCCGACTCTTACCTTGAATCCGGCAGACATGCCACGGGGCAGCTTCGCGGCGATCTCGTAAGCATCCAGCTGAAGACCGGCTAAAGAAGCATTGACTTCTTGCACAGTAACGTCTTTGAGTGAAAGCACCGGGATGCGGGCCGCCTCCAGTTCTTGGGCCGGCTTCTGAACAAGCAGGATGTTCCCTTCTCTGGATTCAAGGTACAGTTCTCTTGGCAGGGTCATCGCCCCCCGGAACTCTTCTGCAGGAGTCTGCTGCGCATACATCCAGTTGCTCATCCAGCCGATAAACAGGCGTCTTCCATCGGCTTCAGGCACATCCGACCAGCTTACTCCTGCATAATTGTCCCTTCCATAATCCAGCCAGCGGATCGTCCGGGAATCCTCGTCCGGAGTAAACACATTTCCATCGAAATCACCGGTGAAGTACTGCGTTCTGGAGCCTTCAGCAAAAGCGGGGTCCGCGCCGATACTCACCAGCATCACCCATTTGATATTCGATGTGTCTCCATCCACGTGCAGCGGGAACAAGTCCGGGCATTCCCACACACCGTCATGAGAGCCGATGCCCTTGCCGAATTCACTGGCAAATGTCCAATGGATCAGATCCGGGGAATGATACAGGCATACCGTTTGACCGCAAGCAACGATCATTACCCATTTGCCTGTCTCCCGGTTCCAGAACACCTTCGGATCACGGAAATCGATAAAGGCATCATCCTCCAGCACCGGATTGCCTTCGTATTTGGTCCAGGTTCTGCCGTTGTCATGGCTGTAAGCGAGACTTTGGCGCTGAACAGGCGGTTGCCCTTCGGGCATATCCAGGTGGTGGGTAAAGATGGCAACCAGCCCCGGCTTATCCGCAAAAAATCCCGTCGTATTGTTCCAGTCCACAACAGCACTTCCCGAGAAAATCATCCCAAGCTCATCCGGAAAGAGTGCGACAGGCAGCTCTTCCCAGGTGACAAGATCCTTGCTGACCGCATGGCCCCAGTGCATGGCCCCCATGGTCATTCCATCCGGATGATGCTGAAAAAACAAATGATATTCTCCTTCAAAATAGACCATCCCGTTCGGGTCGTTCATCCACTTGGCCTGGGGCGAGAAATGATAGACCCCCCGGTAGTTTTGTTTTGTACTAGCTGGCATGATGGCTCTCTCCTTTACTCCACTCGATTGTTTATTTTTTGGTTGCTCTGTCATAACCGTCTTGTTTGATTTTCAGCCATTCCTGCAGGCCAAGACGGTCCAGCTCTTTCAGATATTCTCCCCACTGCTCATTCACTTTGCCGTTCTGGTACCATTCTGTACGCATTCTAAGGACGTAGGCAAACAAATCCGTTTCAATCGTCGTCAGGCGGTCCAGCTCTTCAATCGAATTGAACACGCTGGGCATTACATTCTCCGCTTTCATCTTCGGTGCCATGATGTTCTTGATAATATCCATTCTGCCTTTGGCATCATCCGGCATGGTGGTATATTTGCCATAGTAGGAATCCAGGACAGCCAGCGGCCCGCCGATGCTTGTTTTCTCGCGAAGCTCAACAGGAGCCGCACCTTCCAGCGGCAGATGCTTCAGCATGCCTTTGGCCTCATCCAATTCGAAGATGTTCTGCTGGGTTTCATCCCCGTAGGTGCCCCAGTTGTCCTGTACGGATTGGAGCGGATCATACAGCTGGTCCACCCATTTCGCCGTCGTTTCCAGGTTTTTGTTGGCGCTCGTCACGACCATTTTGCCGCGGCCAAGACCCAGTCCGTTGGTTCTCGTTACGTTCACTTCACCATCCGGGCCGGCGAGCGGCGGCATTACATCATAGGCATCATTAGCTCCGGAGATGTTAGCTTTATCCCAAGAGAAGTACAGGCCGTAGCGCTGCTCCTTCCCTTTGGCCAGATACGTACTCCAGTCCTGCGTGTAAGCCTCGATGTCAATAAGCCCTTCTTTATACAGCTCATTAATAAATGAAATAGCGTTTTTGTAGCCTTCTTCCGCCGCGGTAAAGATCACTTTGCCGTCATCGCTTACCACCGCATGGTCGGGGTTCTCCCCAAGCCCGAAGGAAGCAAAGAGGAAGGCCAGATCTTCCGCACCCGGCTTATTGATGAAGGACAGCGGGATTTCATCCGCCTGGCCGTTGCCGTTCGGGTCCTGGGTTTTGAACGCGATCAGCACTTTTTTCAGCTCATCCGTCGTTTTTGGCATCTCCAGGCCCAGCTTCTTCAGCCATTCGACGTTAATCCAAGGCATGCTGTCTACAGCCTGGATTCGCTCTTTTCCATTGCCCAGCTCTTCAATCCAGGGAAAAGCATAGATATTGCCGTCCGGCGCCGTAATCATGCTCTTGTATTCAGGAGCTTCTTCCAGCACCTTTTTAAAATTGGGCATATTCTTCTCAATCAGATCGTTCAGCGGAATGATCGTACCGTCCTTGGCGAGCTTCAGCAGTTCATAATCGCTATAATCAGCATTAAAAATTGCATCGGGAAGGTCGCCGCTGGCCACCGCCAGGTTTCTTTTTTCCACAAATACGTCCTTGGTGAAGTTTTTCCAGTTAATATGAACATTTGTTTTTTCTTCAAGGCGTTTATTGATCAGCTTGTCATTCGGGTCGGCAGGGGCCAGCGGGGAGCTTTGTGTAATAAAGTTCAGGGTAACTTTGCCGCTGGGGTCCTGTTCTTTACTGGCTGCACTTCCTCCTCCGCCGCCGCTGCATGCACTAAGGAACATGAGAGAGGCAAGCACAGACGCTGAAGCTGCTTTGGTTACCACTTTTGATTTTGTCGTTTTTTTCATGGACATATGACCTCCTGAGTAGGATGAATGTAAATCTGTATCTATGTTCAGCCCGTCCCCTATTTCAGGGAACCGAGCATGACACCTTTTTCAAAATACTTCTGGAAGAAAGGATACATAATGATCAGCGGCAGACTGGACACCACAATGGCAGCATATTTGATGATCTCGGACAACCGTTTCATTTCCGCCATGGCGAGCTGATCACTGATCATGCCCGGATCGACCTGGTTCTGAATCAGGATGGAACGCAGTACAAGCTGCAGCGGATGAAGGTTCGGATTATCCAGATAAATCATGGCATCAAAATAGGAATTCCACTGGCCGACAAAGGCGTACAGGGCAAGCACGAAGATAATGGGTTTGGAGAGCGGCAATACAATACCGATGAAAATCCGCCATTCTGATGCCCCGTCCACATTGGCTGCCTCCCTCAATTCATTGGGCACACCCTTGAAAAAGGTACGGGACAGGATAATGTTCCATACATTGACTGCACCGGGAATGATGACGGCCCAGACGGTGTCGAGCAGGCCCAGATTTTTGACCAGCAGGTAAGTCGGAACAAGTCCCCCTCCAAAAAACATCGTGATAATGAACAGGGTCATAAAAAAACCTCTGCCCTTCAGCCTGTCATCCGACAGGGCATAACCTGCGCAGATGGAGACCAGAACAGTAAGTATGGCAAATGCCACAGAGTAGAAAACAGCGTTTCCAAAACCGCGGATCATCGCCGGATTGGTCAGAATCATTTTGTAGCCGTCTAAGGACCAGTCCGAGATTTTGAAGGATAATCCATGGCTGAGCAGTACCGACGGGTCCATGAAGGAAGCAATCACCACATAAACGAGCGGAAGCACCACCACCAATACAGCGAGCGTCAAAAACGTGGCATTCAGCGCGAGAATAAAGCGGTCCAGCCGGGAATGTTTGATGAACATGAACAGGTGCTCCTTTCTTAGTAAAGGCCGTCGCCCTCATTCAGCTTCTTCACAATGAAGTTCACTGTAATGAGCAAAACAACGTTGATAAGCGAGTTGAACAACCCCACTGCGGCTGAGTAGGCGTAGTCGCCCGACTGCAAGCCAATTTTGTACACATAAGTCGGAATGATCTCGGAAGTCGGCAGGTTGGTCGCCGTTTGCATGAGATAAGCCTTTTCAAATCCAATCGACATGATGCCGCCCGCAGCGAGAATAAACACAATGGCCATAATCGGGCGAATGGTCGGAAGATCAATATGGCGTATTCTCTGCAAAAGATTGGCGCCGTCCAGATTTGCTGCATTATGTAGCTCGGGGTCAACGTTGGCTAAAGCCGCCACATAAATAATCGAAGCCCAGCCTGCACTCGTCCAGATATCCGACAAAATGTAGATCCAGCGGAAATACTCCGGACGGGACATGAACATCACAGGTTCACCTGTAGCCCAGGTAAGGAGCTGGTTGATCGGCCCAGTCGGGGACAGGAAGATAAACAGCATCCCCACCACAACCACTACAGAAATAAAGTTAGGCGCATACAGAAACAACTGTATGTTCTTCTTGATTGCAGACTTGCGCACCTGATTCAGCATCAAGGCCAGCAGAATGGGAACGGGAAAGCTCAATATCAGACCGAAAAAGCTTAATTTAAGCGTATTCATAAAAATGACTTCAAAATTGGGGGAAGAAAGAAACTTATTGAAGTTGTAAAAACCTACCCACTCACTGCCCAGGATTCCTTTGATGGGACTGAAATCTTTAAAGGCGATGATCGCGCCATACATAGGACCGTATTTGAAAATTAGGGTTAGGATCAACGCCGGAGCGAGCATTAAATAAAGAAAGTAATGCTTCTTTACAAAATTCAGCAAGGACCCCGAAGATCTGGGTACCGTACTTCCGGCATTCGCTTTTATTGTGTTTTGCAATGCCTTTGCCTCCATTTCTTTTACAAATTTAATTTGTGATGCAAATACAGCTAACCGGTTCAGCGGCCTTCAAGCCCTGCTGCATTTACAATTTATCAGAGAGTTCACCATGCGTCAATACAATATGTAAAATCATTTTTGTTCATTTGACAATAAACAAAATTCAAAAACAGCTATTTTCCTTTGTAAAATAACAAATTGTGGATGAATAGTAGGGTTTTTTTGTAATTTCCGGCTTAACATATGGATGCAGCGTAGTGATTTGCATGATATTTTGCACATGTGTACATCGTAAAATGTAAACTTATTTGTTCATTTGTAAATTTTATATTGCTATTTTTGGAAAACTATTATACATTTAAGAAAGTTAAACTGACGAGAAGATATGATATAGAGGTGAACGTACAATACATGGCTAGAGATAGAGTAACCATACAGGACATCGCGGATGCTTTGGGAATCTCCAGGAATACGGCTTCCAAAGCGCTTAACGGAGTGGACAGTATTCCTGCCGAAACCAGAGACAAGGTGATCAAAAAAGCGGTTGAACTTAAATACAAACAATTTTCTTATATGGAAACAACCATTGGTACCTCCGAAAAACAAGGCAATATTGCATTATTGACCTGCAATCTGCCTAACGGCTCACACTTCGGCTCCCTGCTGATCAGCGGGTTAGAGAAGGAAATCAGCACCAAGGGCTATACTTTATCTATTTATTTCGTCCGCGAGAATGATATCAATGGCATGACCCTGCCTGGTAACTTTGAACCCTCGAGTGTGGATGGCATCATCTGCATTGAAATGTTCAATAAGGCTTACAGCAAGCTGATCACGGATCTTGGCATTCCGACTATTTTTATTGACTGCGCTGCCGATATGGTGTATCCGGAATTGAAGGCCGATCTGGTTCTAATGGAGAATGAGCACAGCACTTACTCTGTAACCCGGAAACTGATAGATCATGGATACACCAGCTTCGGTTTTGTAGGCGATTACAATCACTGCAAAAGCTTCAATGAACGCTGGACCGGATTTAACAGAGCTCTTACAGAATGTGGAATAACCCTGGATCCCGCCCATAACATTGTAGCGCCAGACCGGAACTTCAATATTAATATGGAGGAAAACTGGATGGGGCATCAACTGGATGCCCTGGAAGCGTGGCCATCCGTCTTTATCTGTGCCAATGATTTCATTGCCATCAGTGTTATGAAGTCTCTGAAGAACAAAGGGATTAAAGTACCGGAAGAAGTTGCTGTCTGCGGATTTGATGATGCTTCGGAATCACGGGTTGTCGAACCCCATCTGACAACCGTACATATTTACAGCAGCCAAATGGGGATTATTTCAGCCGAAATTCTATTGTCCAGAATCAAAGACAACACCAAGCCGTACCAGGTGACCCATGTTGCAACGGATATGATATTCAGGGGGTCCACGCCTGCTTTAAACTAACTGACCGGAATGCCTCACTCCCCCAATCGAGGATCGAAGCGTAGAAACAGCCCAAGGGTCCGGCGGACTTAACAGAACGCCGGACCCTTGGGCTGTGATTCAAAGTAGTGTTACAGCTTCCATCTGCTGTTCATGATATCATAGTTGCCATTCTTCACTTAAAGATCAATTTTTTTAATCACTTTTGCTGGATTACCACCGACAATCACGTTGTCCGGAACATCCTTAGTTACCACGGCTCCTGAAGCGATAACGACATTATCGCCAATTGTTACACCCGGATTAATAATTGCTTGTCCACCAACCCATACATTGTTGCCAATCGTTACTGGCTTGCCATACTCGGGACCTTTAATTCTTTCCGATGGATCCACAGGATGTGTAGCCGTATACACCTGAACCCCGGGTCCGAACAAACAGTTATTACCTATCCGCACCTCGCAGACATCCAGGATCGTGCAGTCGAAATTCGCATAGAAGTGTTCCCCAACGTGAATATTGTAGCCATAGTCAACCCGTATATTCGGTTCCATACCCAGGTTTTCACCCGTCGAGCCCATAAGCTCTTTGAGAATCTGCACCCGCAGCTCATCATCCAATTCGGTAGTCTGGTTGTATATGCGCGTCATCCTTCTGGCATATGCCCGCTCACGTGTCAGCTCAGGGTCCCAACCCATATACAGTTCTCCATTGAGCATCTTTTGTTTTTCTGTTTTCATGTTATACACCTTGTCCTCTCTCATCATGAAGTGAAGTATTCTGAATAACCATCTACGCAGATGTCACAGGCTTCGCCTCACCTCCGTTTTTCTATAAGTTGCAGTGAATAGGAAAGGCTCTCCAGTGTCATTGTAATCAACCCATACATGTAATTCTCATGGGGATTTTCGAGCAGCATTAGCTGCGGCATATGCATCTCTGGTATATACTTCAGGCATTCCTGACGGATCAGTTCCACATCAGCGGGCTCTACCAAGCTTCCCGTCAGCGCAATCGTCTCCGGGTTCATTATTGCAATCAAGCTGGATACGGCACGGCCAGCCAGTGAATAAAAAGTAGTCCGTTCGTGCAACTGCCGGAACTGCTCTTCATGGGACATGCCAAATGGTAAAAAGGCGATCTCCCCCGCAAAACGAGTACTGCCTCTGAGGATATGCCCATCCACCATCATGCCTGCTCCCGGGAAGCAGCCTTCAATAAAGGTCACCACCGCAACTGACTTCTCTTCATCATATCCCTGCTTCTGATAGAAACCATACACGGTCAGATTCATGTCGTTATCCATAATGACTTCCACCCCATGCTTATCACGAATGGAAGCCTCTAGCGGAACATTAATCAGTTCCTTGATATCGCTGACATTAATGATTCCCTGATTAACAGCGCCCGGCACCCCGATCCCAACAGCTCGAATTTGCGGGAATTCACCTATGAGCTGATCTACCAACTTTTCGATCATATCAGGCTCCATCCGATCGGTCTCCTGATAACCTTCCTTTATTGCCTCTCCTGCAAGGTTGGCGACCGTATAAGTAAGTGAATGGGTCTTTACTCCAGCTCTGATAATAATGCAGGCAATATAAGAAAAGTTCACATTATACCTGTACAATCTGGCCGGGCGTCCACCGCTGGATTCCTCCATATCCAGCTCCAGAAGCTCGCCGGTGTCTATCAGTTCATTTAGAATGTTACCGCAGGTGGCTACACTTAAACCTGTAGCTTGTGCAAGCATAGATTTTGTACCCTGCTTCATCGTTTTTAGAGCCTGCCGGACTAACTCCTTGTTCATTTTTTTGACCCGCATTGTATTGTTTGTAATTGGATTCATTAATGGTACTTTCACTCCCCCACATTTTAGTTAACTCTTTTAATAAGTATTAAATTAATTGATTTTGACCTTGATGTCAATATAGAGTGAACTTAAGATAATTAAATAAAGTTTGGACATGCATGGTTAACCGTGCGGATTTTGCCTGGCTCCTCTGGGACATTATGGGGTCCCTTACCGATCTATCTGTAAGTGATCCGGACAGGAAATCCGCTATTTGGGGCGGACCAGGTTATTCCGAGGTCAAACGGACAGAGATTCCGTTATTTCATGGATCTCCACTCATTCCGGGCTCAAACGAACGATATAACGGCTCCTGAGTCCGAATCATCCAGAAAAGCAGGATTTTTCACAAAATAAGATCTTCTCAGTCCGTTTCATTCCGCAGATGGCCCCCATCCCTCAGGCATCACCTGTAGCCTTTGCAGCTTCCAAGATATCCACATTTTTGGGTATTGCATAATTTCCTAAACCATAAAAAAAGATCACACAGCACTCATTACTTGATGAGAGCCATGCGATCTTTCCTTGTTCTCTCCTTTTTCCAAAGGAGAGAACAAGGAAGAGAATTCAGTAAATGAGGTTGTAGACAACCGGGGGTAATGACAAAGTCCAAGCCCCAACGTCTTCAGGTCACTAGGATGTAACTGTAACGCTTGGTCCGTATTATCTCTTTACAAGCAGGCGTACACGATATTTCTCAATCGCGGATGCACAAAAGGCTCCTGATTGTTCAGCATATGCTGCGCATACATAACGGTCAGCTGCGAAGCCGGATCGATGACGGCCAGGCAGCCGGCGGCGCCGCTCCAGCCAAATTCGCCGAGCGGGCTCAGCGAGCCGCTGCGGGCCTGGGAGATATGGGTTCTGACGCCCAGCCCATAGCTGTAGCCTTTCAGCTGCTCCCAGGAGAAATCGCCGCGCATGCTTTCGGTCAGCTGCTCGGTCCGCATCAGCTCCACCGATGCCGGTGACAGAATACGCACACCGTCCGGGCTTGTTCCCAGATTCGTCAGCGTATTCAAGAATTGGGCGTAGTCGGTCACAGTAGACAGCAATCCCGCCCCTCCGCTCTCGTACTCGGTTCCGAGCCGGAACCCGTTCCCGTCCTTCCGGACGGGCTTGCCCAGCTCATCGCTATATTCGTACTGCGGTGCCAGACGGCTCCGCTTCCCGTCCGGGAGATCAAAGCCTGTGTCGGTCATGCCCAGCGGCCCGGTAATTTCCTCCCGGATATACGTGCCAAACCGCCGGCCATCCACAGCCTCCACGAGGGCTGCAAGGACATCATGGCATAAGCTGTAATTCCACCGGGTACCCGGCTCGAACTGCAGCGGCTCCTTGGCAAGAGCCTCCGCAATGGCACGTGTCGGCATTTTGCCGCCTGTGCGGCTTACTGCTTCCTTAATGGAAGGCAGCTCCAGATCATAGGAGAACCCAGCCGACATGGTGAACAGATCGCGCACCGTAATCGGGTTCACCGCCCGCTCAAATGCGAGTTCGCCTCCCGGCAATCTTTTCTTTACATTCATTTCGGTGTATTCCGGCAGATAGTCTGACAACCGGTCATTCAGCAGGAAGGCACCCTTCTCCAAGAGTTGGAGTGCTGCCGTGCAGGTCATGATCTTGGTCAGCGAGTAGAGATTGATAATCCGTCCATCGTCGATTGGCGTCTTCTCTTCCAGGCTGGCATAGCCGTTACGGTAACGGTAAACCGGTTCGTTGCGGTGCATAACAAGCACCTCCGCCCACGGGATACGCCAGGAGGTGATGCGGTCGATAAATGAAGATAAAGGTTCAAAGTTCATCATTCGTCATCCTCTTTTGGCAAAATATAATTATCAAAATTGAGGCTCATTCATAATCAAGAACCACCATTTGATGGCACTCCAGCACGGGTACCGTGTAGTGAATATTCTGTTCTTCCCGGCTGAAAGAGAGCGGTGTCATCTGCGGAGCCAGATACACATTCTTAACCCGGCCCTCCGTCCGGACAGACACCTGGACATCATATAGCGGGATAATGTCCTCAATCACTTCGATGTTCTCGCCTCTGCGGACCGGCGACGCATACAGCAGATGATTGACCAGGCGCTTCTCCTCCTTCTGTTCCTGCAGCGTGACGACGCCCTGCGCCGGGAGATTTGTATGCAGGGTTTTCTCAGGAAGCAGCCGGTTCAGCGCGTGCAGAACGGTTTCCTTCACAATCAGGCTGCCTTTGGCAGCGTAATCTTCAAATACATTCCATGCGATATAGATTCCATTGCTGTTTTCGACCATGCCGGGTCCACCATTAGTGTAACTGCTCGGGCTATGCTGGTGCGAGCAGAAGGTAAATACATCGCGGTTAAAATACGGGTCTTCACGGCGTCCAAGCTCTGTGCCGCCGGCAAGCTCGATCTTCTGCCCCTGGGCATAAAAGATGAAGGAGGCCTTCTGCAGGCTCCCGGGCTTGAAGGCAGGACGGAAATAATCGGGACGGTAAGGATTGGCTTCCACATGCCGCGCCCCGAAATCGACCGCAAACTGTGTCCCTTCCGGATCAAGCCCGGACCAGCCTGTCGCCAGAATTTTACCGCCATGCTGCAGGAACAGCTCCAATTGGCCGCGCAGCCCTTCATCCACAGCCACATAATCCGGCAAAATCAACACCTTATAGGCTGTGAAATCATGCTCCTTGTCGATGACGTCAAACAGGAATTTCCCCTCCAGCAGTATGCGGGCGGCGCCTGCATCCGATGGCGGCTTGCGCCCGCCGGTCTGTGCCTGCGGGTGAACACCGGCCGCTTCAAGCGACAGCAGCGCGATATCCGCAACGTTCGTCGCCTGAGTGCACCATGCTTCTTTGCTCTCGACCTCTCGGTAAGCTTCTCCGATCAGGGCATAGGTCGCTTCATCCATATGTCCGTCGGGATGCAGCTGATCACCGATTGAACATCCTGCGCCGTTGGCGATGCTGAGTGCGGTTTCATAACGGAGCGCGTTCGGATGCTTATAGCCGCCGAATTCTCCCCAGGACGTATGGAATTTCCCGGTCATGCCCAGGAATTGGACGCCCAGCGTCTGCGCATATCTGGCCGACAGCGGGAAATGGTCATAACCCCAGCCGCCTGTCGGCAGCGATTCCAGCTCCAAATGGTCATTCATAAAAGCCAGATCCCGGCGGCCGCGCGCGATATGTCCGCCGTTATGGAAGATCGGCAGCCCCGGCTTGATGGCTTCGGCCGCTTCCTTCACCCTGGCCGTATAATTGGCATAGGTTCTCTCCCAGAGTCTGCGCATCGCCTGCTCATCCCGCGGATCTCCGCCCTCGCGCCGCACGCTCTCTATACAGCTGTGACAGTAACATTTGCGCACACCGACAATATCGAAGAACAGGCCGTCCAGATCATAGCGTGACACGACCTCGCGGGTCTGGGCAATCAGGATATCCAGGTAAGGCGTGTTCATGCAGAACTGGTGATATCCCGGTTCCAGGAAGCCTTTCACCCAGTTCGTCTGATCGTTTTCGTCCCGGATAAGCCATTCCGGATGGCGCCTGGCCAGCTTCTCATCCAGACCGGCCGACAGATATACCGGCGTCTTTACGTTAATTTCATGGGCGGCTTCAATCTGGGCTCCAAGTAAATCGAAGCTCAGCCCGGGATGAATCTCATTGGCCTCCGACGGATGATAGGCCCAGCCATGGTGGCATTTGGAGAAGACTGTGACAGAATCCACGTTGCCCAGCTTCAGCATCTCCTGAAACTGTTTTTTGTCAAAACAGGCTCCGATTGGTGTTATGGCTTCGGAGGTGTGATAATCGAGATGAACCTGACGAAATCGCATGTTTTCCCTTCCTTTCCGGATCTTATACCTTCAGTATAATGACTTCTTCCGGGATCTTACAGGTCCTGAATCGACTTATAGTAGCACATTTTCTACCTTATTGAATTTTACCATGCTACAATGAAACCATTGATAACAGGTTCTGAAAGGAGCACCCTGCAATGAATTGCCTGGAGCTTGCCATCCCCCCGCTGCCGCAGCTGGTGACCATCGGCCATGCCTTTTGGCCGCCGGGGCAAAAACATGAAACCCGTTCGTTCGATGTATATGACATGCTGTTTGTCATGAAGGGCACCCTGTATATGACGGAAGATGAGGTGCCCTACGAAATCAAGGCAGGCACCATGCTGGTGCTCGAACCGGGCCGCAGGCATACCGGGCATCGTCCTTGTGAAGAAATCACGGAAATTTACTGGATTCATTTTGTTCATCCGGCACCGGTCCGAACAATCGATAGCGGAAAAATCCCCTGGTCCTTTCCCTATGTCAAAGGGACAAATCTCGATGTGGCTCCGCAGCAGCAGGTGATGTATATTCCGAAGTTTACCGTTTTGCATCCTCCCGGCGTTCTGCCGTTCCTGGAGCAGATGGTGGAGCTTCATCAGGCCTTGTCTCCGGCAAGCTCCTTACCGCTGCAGACGCAGCTTGCCGGTCTTCTGGTCCAATTGCAGGCTGCCGCAAAAATGCAATATGCCCCCCGCGCAAGACAGCTCTGCGATCAGACAATCGCCTACCTCCAGCAGCACCTGACCCGGCCCTTCGACGCCAGGCACATGGAGCAGACGCTTCATTTCCGGTTCGATTATCTCGCCCGGTGCCTCAAAACATACACAGGGATGAGTCCGCTCCAGTATCTGCATGATCTGCAAATCAAGAAGGCTAAATCATTGCTGGAAAACATGGAGCTTTCCGTATCGGAAGTAGGCCGGCAGGTTGGCATTGAAAATGCCAATTACTTCATCCGGCTGTTTCGGAAACAAACTGGGGTCACCCCCGGAAGCTACCGCCAGATCAGGAACGGAAAGGCTTAAAAGCCGGGACAAATCCGGCTTACCCGGTGCCGGGATAAGGCCGGCGCGGGAACCCGTCCGCTATTTGGCCGTATGGTGAAGCGCCGAACGGTAGTCCAGGGGCGTCATGCCTTTGTGTTTTTTGAACAGCTTGCAAAAATAAGGGGCGCTTAGCCCCCCGACCTCGCGGGCGATTCTCTGTACGGACTGCCCGGAGCTCCCCAGCAGCACGCAGGCTTCACGGATTCTTCTGGCCGTGACATAATCCGTGAGCGATACCCCGGTGTACTGTTTGAACAAATGGGATACATAGTAGGAGGACAGATGCAGCTCCCCTGCCAGCAGCTCCAGACTGAAGGGCTGCCGGAAATGATCTTCGATCCAATCCATAACCGATTCGATATGGGCCGTTGTTTTAACAGACCAGCCTTCCGGCGGCAGTTCCTCCCCGGAGATAACCGCCAGCTGGAGATACCGCAGCAAGGAGATCAGGAACAGGATGCGGGCCTCCTCCTGCCCCTCCCCCGGTTCAAGTACGGCCTGAACATGACTCTCCACCGCTCCCATCAGCCGGCTGTCATCAACAGCAAATCTGGGCGAAGACAGCGTCCCCCTGGATAAAAAGCGGAGAAACGCCTCCAGCTTGGGATATGGAGCCAAAAACGGCTCCAGATACCGGGGCTCAAAGGTCAGGTTCGTCCGGACATAGCGGACATCCCGGGCATCCCTTGGGGCGGGAATCTCCACCTTGTGCAGCTGGTACGGCTGGAAGCAGAACAACGATCCTCCTTGCAGTTCATAGGTGCGGCCCTCCACCTCCACGATCCCTTGCCCTTCATGGATAAATAACAATTCCAGACCCTGATGTGCATGAAATTTATGAAAGTGGTCCTCCTGCAGCTCATCCCGGAAAGCCAGAAAAAAGCTGCTGTGACCCGGATCCACATGTTCAATGTGTGACGCCAACGCGAACGCCTCCCCGTTGCTATAATCGCAATTTGGTTACATTTTAGCACAACCGGCAATCATTCGTCCGGTTATATAATAGAGGCAGCATGATAACGCGAAATGGAGGATACCACTATGTGGGCACAAGCCATCGAAGACGCCTTGCGCGTAGTTTCACACAATATTGAGCGATTTGGAGACAAGTTCCCCGTTACAAGCACCCAAGGAGACCGGATCTACCGGCTGACTCCCGGTAACGATTGGACCGAGGGCTTCTGGACCGGGATGCTCTGGCTGTCTTATGAATACTCCAGAGACCCCCGGTTTCGGACGGCCGCTATGACAACCTTGGACAACTTCCGGGAGCGTCTTGAGCACCGGGTGGGCCTGGAGCATCATGACATCGGATTTCTCTATTCTCCCTCCATCAAAGCCCATTGGATTCTGGAACGGGACGAAAGCTCCCGGTCCGCCGCCTTGCAGGCAGCGGATGTTCTGCTGGAAAGATGGCGCGAAATTCCGGGAATTCTCCAGGCGTGGGGCCCCAAAAATGATCCCGAGAACGGCGGCCGCATTATCATTGATTGCCTGATGAATTTGCCTTTGCTGCATTGGGCTTACCAGCAGACCGGCCGGGAAGCCTACCGTCAGGCCGCCGAGCAGCAGACGGCCATGAGCCGCCGTTTTCTGGTCCGTGGAGATGACTCCACGTACCATACCTTTTACTTTGATCCGGTGACCGGAGACTCGATCCGCGGAGGGACCCACCAAGGGAGCCGGGACGGCTCGACCTGGACCAGAGGCCAAGCCTGGGGTATTTACGGTTTCGCGCTGGCCTACCGGTATATGCGGCAGCCCGGGCTGCTGGAAACCTCCAAGCGGCTCGCCCGCTATTTTGTGGACCGGCTTCCTGAGGATAGCGTGGTGTTCTGGGATTTCGATGTGCCGCAGATTCCCGAGACCAAACGGGACAGCTCCGCTGCAGCCATTGCCGCATCGGGCATGCTGGAGCTGGTTGAGCTGCTTCCAGAGCACGACGCTGACCGGGAATGGCTGGCGCAAGCTGCCCGGAGAATCGTTGCCTCCCTTGCCGCCAACTACTCCACGAAGGGGGAGCCGGATGCACAAGGACTGCTGAACCGAGGTTCCTATGCCGTCCGGCTTGATATTTCGCCTGATGATTATGTGATCTGGGGGGACTATTTTTATCTGGAGGCCTTGATGCGGCTGGAGCGCGGAGTGCCGGGCTATTGGTATGAACGGTAACGACTTGAGCCGGAAACCGAAAGGATAGATGCACTTATGAACACCCAGCCTGCATTACAACAGCTGCTGCAAGTTGCAAATGACAGTATGTCCGTTAGCTGCCACGCCGTTCCGGCATGGGATATTCCCGGCTTTTATTTCGACATGGCCGGCCATCAGGCAGCCAAACGGTTGATGGAAGAGGATGCCCAGGCGGCCTGCACAACGGCGTTGGCCTTCGGCCACACCGGCAGGGCCGAATATGCGGATAAAGCGCTGGAATTGATTGATGGCTGGGCGGCCATCAACAAGGTGCTGACCGGTGATGACGGCCCGCTGGTCTCCGCCTATCTGGGAACAGGGCTGATCCAGGCGGCCGGGCTGCTCCAAGGCTATTCCGGCTGGCGCAAGGAGAACCAAGACCAGTTCATTGCCTGGATGACCGGTGTGTGCCTGCCCGAGTGGGATCGCATTCCGCTCCGGAACAACTGGTGGAGCTGGAGCTTGTATGCCCAATTATCCTTGTTCCGCCTGATGGGCGACCAAGCCCGTTTTGCTGAAGAAGTCGCCAACCTCAAGGAGCATATAGACAGCTCTCTTGAAACTTCCGGACTCATTCCGGAAGAAACAACAAGAGGAAGCAATGCGGTCTGGTATCATTATTTCTCCCTTGCTCCCCTCACGGCTGCCATCAAGCTAGTCGCTGACACTACCGGCGAGAATTTGTTCCACTGGACCTCTCCGGGCGGAAAAAGCGTCAAGAAGGCACTCGATACCTTCTTTTATTATGCCGATGGGCGCATAGCGGAATGGCCTTACGGCGACGCTCAGAAATTCCCGGCTCCGCTGGCTTCCGATACATGGCCGCTGGATTTGTACGAAGCCATGTCCAGGATTTACAGTGATCCTGAATATGAACGTTTCGTTTCCCCTTATCGCCCGATAACCGGGAATAAAAACATTAACAGCGGCTATTATCAGTCCTACGCCTGGATTTTTCCCGAGCTCCAGTTCACACCCGGATAGCGGGGTGCTGCGCAGCTAGATGCTGTACCTCCAGACACTGCGTTGACAGACCCAACAGAGCCTTGGACAATTTCGTCCAAGGCTCTGTTTTTGTACAGGATGGCATGATCTCCCTGCGTTAGCAAGGTATGAACTCCCTTCATTGCAGACTAAGCAAGTGAAGCGGTTGGAAGAAGTGTTTGGTTTTTAAACACATCCAAGTAAGTTAATTTGTGTAATGAAGAAGGGAAGCGGATCTATCCGTAAGCTGCCCCTGTTCGAAATGATTTGATGCTCAGGCTGGGCCAGCAACATTCAATTGCAATTTATCCAGCAGTATTAGGCGAAAAAGGTGCTTTTGACTCAAAATCAAGAATTTTAATAATTTTGCTACTCAAGTCTCAAGACCTATTCACCAAATAATTTTAAAATTGAAAAGATGTTTTTTACAATCAACATTGATATGCGGCGAAGAGGGAATTTAATCGGCCAGAAGAGACCAGTTGTTCCCCCTCCTATTCAGACATCTTACAAAAGAAAAGCACGTTAAATTACTCAGTCGGAGGAATCACTTTTTGAGAAAACTATCATTCGTTATTGCTGTTATCCTGTTAGGTGCAATGTTGTCCGCTTGTTCTGCCATTACATCCACCGTCGATCAAGCGCCTGCAGGCGTTACGTCCGGCGAGAGGAAAGAAATCGATAAATACAATGCGTATGTGGGGCTGAATAACCTGATGACAGGTAGAATTAATGAGGTTCTGGTTCATTATTTCGAGAAGTTCGGAGTTGATACACAGCCTGTAATCGAGAAGAACTTCAGCTTCATCATGCTCGACGTTGCTGAAACTGAGCGGGAAGTTGTTGATAAAGCGAACGGCTATACTGCAAGCCAGCCTGCTTTTGCGGACGCAGACCCTCTAGTGATCAAACTGACACCGGTCATCAAAGATTTGTTGTCCGTCCTGGACGATATGAAAGCCTACTATGATACAAGGGGCTACGTGGATGATGATTTCGCAAAAGGAAAACAGCTGCATACCAAGGTGGTAAGTGCCAATATCGCTTACGAGACTGTCGCCAACCAATACTTCACGGCTTTGCAAAAATTGGGTAATGAGCAGCGGCTGGCTGAACTGCAAAAACTCAAGGATGCAGACCAGCAGATCAGGTATAATGCCTTGAAGTTCATGATAGATGCCGAGGCTACGGCCATTGAAATGGATGAACAGGGAATCACCGCCGGCAATGTGCTGCAGCTTGATATGACGAAGTTTAAAGCCAAATACGACATCATGACCGCAGATCTGAGTGCGCTCATGACAATCTTAAAAGACAAGGAACGAATTCAAAAAGAAGGGATTAACAGCTTCAGTATCGAGAGCTATGTTCATTCAGCCACTGAGGCAAAGGCAGCCGCTTCAAAAATCATTGAACGCATCAATAAGAAGGAACCTGTATCTGATTCTGACCTGAACGGCCAGTTCTTGAACACTACAGATGGTACACCTGAGAATTTCAATTATCTTCTAAGCAAGGCAGTCGAACGATATAATGAAATGAATTAAGCGTGTCTAATGGCTGAGCCTGCGAAATCAATAGAATGATAATTGGATTCAGACACGACGGCAGCCGGCCAGATGATCGGCTGCCTTTTCGTTACGCTCCCTCGGGCAGGATAGTTTAGTTATACCTGATGTTTACCTTATATAATAAAACTTCCAATAGTAAACTGTAGGAGTGTGAACATAAAGACCATAGGGGGAATAGTTGTGTTTTCTAATGAAAATATAGATATTGATGAAATAGACTTAATTAATGATTACAAAGATCGTAAAGTTTACAGAGATAGTTTTAATGATCTAGCGTCTCTGGTCTTTGATCTTAACTTTGAAGATTGGTACCAGAAAGGATTCTGGGATGATCGTTATATATGCCATTCCTTCATCAGAGAGGATGTCGTCATTGCCAATGTTTCAGTTAGCAAAATGGACTTGTTGATAAACGGGTCAAATAAAAAAGCGATTCAAATTGGAACGGTTATGACTCATCCCGATTTTAGGGGGAAAGGACTTTCTGGAAAATTGATGAGGCATGTTCTAGATATTTATGAGCACGATTGTGATATCTTTTTCTTATTCGCTAATAGTACTGTGATTGATTTTTACCCAAAATATGGATTTAAATCTGTTGGTGAATCACAATTGAAGCTTAAATATTATCCCACTCCACATGCGGATACCACCTTGCGCAAGCTGAATTGCTCCAATAAAGAAGACTTGGCATTTATCAAAAAAATGGTTTTGTCTCGCAGACCTGTTTCAGATCAATTTGGTGTTAGTAATAACCAAGGACTCTTTATGTTTTACGCTATAAAAGTATTTCCCGAATCAATATATTATTCGCAAGAGGACGAGGCTATTATTGTCTATCAACAAGAAGATCATGTACTAAATCTATATGATGTAGTTAGCCAATCTTACGTTAACTTAAATCGATTAATTAATCGTATTGCTAATGAACAAACAGGATATATTCATTTTCATTTCACACCGGATCCATTCACTGATAAAGTACCGTATGAGTGGATGGACAACAACGGTGATGTGCTCTTTATAAAGTCTAACTTTACCTTAGACAAAAATTCAAAGTTCTGTGTGCCTTTATTAGCACATGCTTAATATTATATATTACGGGGAACAACGGCTGCGCTGTCCAGTAGAGGACGACGCAGCCGTTGTGTTCATTCTTACTCCAATTCAACCGCAGATCGGTCCTAAGCTTAGTCCTGCGTTCCCACCCTTCCCAAGATATCGTTCGCATCCCGCAGCAGATAGGAAGCGGCTTCAGACTGGATATGCTTGCCGTTTTGGGCCTGCACCTGATGAATGAAGGCCTCCACTTGACCGTGGTCCAGTTTCGTGCTCAGACTGTTCGCAATGCCGTGGTTGTCAATCCACGATTTTTGCCTGAACAGGCTGACCAGCGCTTTCAGCGAATGAACGTCGGCATAGGTGGAGAACGTCACTGTGCGCTCCTGCGTATTCCCCGCGCCATCGCTGGCGGACACGGCCAACGTGTGGCTGCCAAGATCCAGCGTGTACAGCGGAACCGAAGCCCCCTGCTCTACCGCTTCACTATCCAGCAGCGCAGCGGTCTTGCCGTCAGCCACCCCGGATATGACATCGGCGGCGGTCCACGATAATGTCAGCGTTTCCGCACCTGCATAAGCTCTCGCGGCCGGTTCCGCAACGGTTAGTTCAGGGGCGCTGCCATCCAGCTTGAAGCTCAAGGTCTGAATGTCGCCCGTATTTCCGGCGGAGTCAACCGAGCGGTACTGTACCGAATAGCGTCCATCCCGGCTGAAGGTTACCGGCCCCTGGTATGGCAGCCAATCTGTACCGCCATTTACGCTGTATACGGTGTCAGTCACACCAGAATCCGTATCTGAAGCTTTCAGCTCTACTGTCACCGGGTGAGTATACCAGCCGTCCGAACCGTCAGGAAGTGCAGGGGTCATAACAGCTGTAGTTACAGGAGCGGCCCGGTCAATCATTGTAAACTTGACGTCGTCAATCCACATTGCGCTGAAGCCGCCCACATAGAAACCTACCGTTCCTGACGGGTTATGGGCAGAATCTGTACCATCCAATCTCAGTTCACCGTTCACATATACGCGGATGCTGGAACCCTCGGCCAGAACACGGATGTTGTATTCCGTATCCGGCTGCAGGTCTGCGGCTGCAAAATTCTTGGTTTGAAGCACCGTCCAATTCGGGCTGTACAGAATCCACTGCGAGGTGCCATCTGCCAATTTTTTGTATGCGATCTTGCCGGAGTTGCCGGAGGCGGTACGGTCATACACATAAAATGTACCCGCTTCCGGCATGTCCGCTGGTGTTTTCAGCTTGAAGGTCAGATCGTAGTCCGTAAAAAGCTTCGGATGAAGCGCGGAAGCCCCCTTCAGTATTTTGTACATTTTGTTTCCGTTCACCGTCACAATGCTGCGGTTCGGATCTACCGGCCATCCGTTCGCTCCTGTATCGTAATCCGTGAAGTGAAGGATATTCGAAACCACGATCCGGGCTGAGGCTGAAGCCGACGGATTGACGGCCGAGGCAACGGTTACCACAGCCTCCCCTGTGCCCAGAGCCGTGACGGTTCCGTTCCCATCGACAGAAGCGATCTCCGGATGGCTGGACTTCCAGACAACAGCACGATTCTCGGCGTCCGACGGGTCGAACTGGACCTGCAGCTGCTGCTGCTCATTCATCACCATGTTGACGCTGCTCTTATCGAGCAGCAAGCCAGCCACATCCTTTGTCGGCACCGTAAATTTGATGTCGTCGAACAAGAGATAGTCGAAGCCGCCGGCGTAGAATCCGACTTTGCCGGAAGGATTAGAGGTCGGATCAGTGCCCTTCAGCTTGAGCTTGCCATCCAGGTAGACACTGATCTCGTGGCCCTTGACAATGATCTTCATGGTGTAGACGGTATCCGGCAGCAGGTCCTGAGTGGCCAGCGTATTCTGCTTCACCGTACCCCAGGCCGCATTATAGAGAATCCAGGAAGAGGTTCCGTCGGCCAGCTTCTTGTATCCGATTCTGCCTCCGCTGCCGCCCGGATTCAGCCGGTCGAACACATAGAGCGTCGCCGATTCCGGGATCACCGGAGGCGTCTTCAGCTTGAAGGTCAGCTCGTAGTTGCTGAAGTCGTTCTCGTTCAGCGTTGTAGCACCCTTCAGCAGCTTATACATGTGGTTGCCGCCGTCAGTCTCCACAATGGTCCGGTTCGCATCCATCGGCCAGCTGTTCCGGCCGTTTTCAAAAGTCGTTTCATCCATTATCCCGTCTCCGACCTCGACCGTCACCTGGACTTCGTCCTTCAAGAGAGGGTTGTCTGCGGAGGCTGCCGTGATGACTGCATTCCCCAGATTAACCCCCTTCAGCTTGCCGTCTGCGTCCACCTTCACTACAGAAGGATCGCTGGAGGTATACTGCAATTTATTATTCGTTGCATTCCAGGGAAGAACTGCCGAGTACAAGCTGTACGTTTTTCCGATACCCAGGGTTACCGCATCCTCATACAGCACGACTCCTTTGACAGGGATCACATCCGGAGCCAGATAAGGGCCGGCCTTGCCTATAATCCCCATCTCGCTGAAGGGAACCGTCTGGAAGCCGGGAATCTGCTGGAACACCTCGGCATTCGCCTTCAGATTCAGATCACCGCCCGCCAGGTTTACGAATCCCGGATCGCGGTCCGTCACCCAGTTGTTCGCGTATTGAACCAGTTTTAACTTATCGTAGGCTCCATTCTCATTTAGGTTGGGGCCTCTCGTTTTGGTCGGATTGTAGATCACATTGTTCTGGAACGTGTTGGTGTCAGGATAATACCGGTTCTCCGTGAAGAAATCGGCCAGCTCCGGGTACTTGGTCAGATGCGGCATGCCGGCGAAGTTGTTGTATTTTTCGAATAAGGCATGCCACGGCTGCATATAGTTTTTGTTGATCTGCTGCTCCGGCCCGTCACCCAAGTACATATCCGAGTACTCATAAGGAACCTTAGCGTCAATAAAGAGATTGTTCTTGGTGCGGATATGCGATCCGCCGTTGTTCAGAATGGCGGAATTGCCCATCCGGTAGAAAATATTTTGTTCAATCGTCATCCCCATCGTGAAATTGTCCGGATAGACGCCCTGCACACCCGCTTTGCTTTCCCCGATATGGTGGAAGTAATTCCCCCGGATGACCGAACCCCGCTCCTGCGGCGCAGCACCCAGATTCATGTAGATCGCGCCGAGATCCGAAAAGGTTTTGCAGACATCATAGATGTTGTTGTATTCCACTACCTGGTCGTTCCCGAAGATCAGAATACCGGGATGCGGGGCATCGTGAATTTCATTATGGGAAATGCGGTTGCCTGCTCCCGTCAGAATCACGGCCGGGTTGTACGCTTTATGGTAATAGGCAAAATCATGGATATGGCTGTTCTCCACCACATTATTGCCTGGCGCAAGCGTCAGCCTGTCCCCGCCGTTCAGAATGACTCCCGTTCCTCCGACATGATGGATATGCGTGCTGACAATCGCATGGTTAACCCCTGTGCCCTTGGCGAAGTCATTGTACAGCCAGCGGCTCTGGGTATTGATCCGTACGCCGCCTTCGGTGAAGTTGCGGATTTCGCAGTGCACCAGCCGGACACTGTCGCCGCCCATGATGACCGCCCCCGAATCCCGCCCATTCTCCAGAATCAGATCCTCAAAGGTGACAAAAGACGTATTTAACGTACTGATCATGGGGGTCTTCAGCATGGACACGGTAATTTCCGGGTTTGCCGCCTGGAAGGCTGCTGTGGGCATGAAATACAGCTTGCCTTTGCTCCGGTCAATATAATATTCTCCCGGCATGTCGATCTCTTCCAGCAGGTTCTGGGCGAAATGGAAGTCCGGGTACCAGTTTTTAAAAAGTCCGCTCATCTCCCCGTAAGCCAGCGTGATGGACTTGTTCTGCGTATCAATCGAAGCGATTTTGTTATATGACCATTCCCAGCTGTAGCCGAAGATCCCGTCCAGCCAGATATCATCCGCCTGGGTCCAAAGATCAGGCCGTTCATAGGTGTACGTAAAGGTGCCTCCGCGTGTCTGCAGATCAGCATCTTTACGGGTCGGACCGGGGTCAATAATATTGCCCATCTGGACCGTCCCTTTGTTGGGCCACCGGGCCAGGGTCATTCCTTCGCCTTCGATGTACAGCTCCATGGGCGGAGTCTGGCTAACATCGTTGGCTTTGTAATATCCATGGCGGCTCATGACCCCGTAATCGGTAATGCCATGCCCCTTCAGGTCTGCCTGCAGAACCTTGGATCTTGCGTCTGTGCTGATGATCCGGTTCAGGACCGACGGGTCTGTCACCGGGGTGAACCACCCTTTCTGGAGCTGCCGGCCACCGCTCAGCCTCACGGATTCGCCAGGATAAGCCTTGTAGGTAACCGGTTTGTCCGCCGTCCCCGAATCCTGCTCCTCCAGCAGGAAGCTTCCGGTCCGGTTGTATGTGCCGCCCCGCAGATACACGGTAACGCCGCCGTCAGGCAGTCCCGCGCCCTGCTTCAGCTGGCGGATAGCATCTCTGGCCTTCTCCAGGGTAAGGAAGGGCTTATCCTTGGTCCCTGAATTGGAATCGCTTCCATTTTCAGATACATAATAGACTGCTTCGGAACTGTGTGACTCCTCTGCTTGAATCGCCGCGGCCGGGAAACATCCTACTATTAACGCAATGATCGATAAGACAATGAACGTTCTTTTTTTCATTTTATTTACATACCTCCTTATCGATTGGAGTATCTGAAAGGGAACCGTGAGGTTCCCTCGAAGCGGAGCTTACCCTTTCACTGAACCAATCATCGTTCCTTTCTCAAAGTATTTAAGCAAGAACGGGTAGAGAACAAGCACCGGCAAGGAGCATACGATCACTGATGCCATCTTTAGACTCTCCGGTGCAGGAGGTGTCAGATTCGTAGCCGTAGTGAACGGGTCCAGCTTGTTCTCAATGAGAATCTGCCGGACGACTTGCTGCAGCACGTACTTCGACTGATCGGTGACATACAGCAGATTATCCATAAATGCATTGATGTGGTGAACGAGCGACCAGAGCCCGATCGTCACCAGGGACGGGATGGAGAGCGGCAGCACAATGCGGAACAAGATCCGCATGTCCCTGGCTCCGTCGATGCGGGCCGCCTCAATCAGCGCATCCGGTATGGACCGGAAGAATGAGAGCATCACCAGAACCTGGAAGGCATTAGCTGCTGTAGGCAGTACATAAACCCACCGCGAATTCAGCAAATGCAGTTCTTTGATGAGCAGATAGTTCGGGACGATGCCCCCCTCAAAGATCATAGTGAACAGTATCAGCATGATCAGGACACGCTTCATAGGAAAATCCGGGCGTGACAGCGGATAGGCGGCGCAGACGGTGACCAGCAGCGTCAAGAGCGTTCCCACCACCATGCGGAACACGGTATTGGCATAACCCGACCAAATGAACGGATATTCCAGCAGCTCCCGGTACGCCCTCCATTCAAAGTCCCGTGGAAAAAAGTGAAATCCGCTCCGGAGCGCTTCCCCGCGTCCGCTGAAGGAAACCGCCGTAACATGAATGAATGGGTATACGACGATCAGCGCGAGCAATGATAACACCAAATAGATGATAGCGGGTGTAATAAGATCCTGCCATTTTCTCGTCTTCATGACTGACTTCCTCCTGCTCCTACCATAATCCGTTTTCCCCTTTGCTCAGCTTCTTCACGGTCAGATTGGCACCCAGAATGAGCACAAGTCCCACAAGCGACTTGAATAAGCCGATAGCTGCTGTGTAGCTGTATTGGAATTGCTGCAGGCCGACCCGGTAGACGTAAGTATCGATAACATCGCCTGTTTCAAAGGTGACCGGGTTAAGCAGATTGATGATTTGTTCAAAATTTGCACTTAAGAAACCGCCGAGACTGAGGATAAACATAATCGATATGGTAGGCATGATCGACGGGACATTGATCCGGATGATCCGCTGCCAGCGGTTCGCCCCGTCGATGATGGCCGATTCCTGAATTTCCGGGTTAATCCCCGACAAAGCGGCGAAATAGATGATGGAACCCCAGCCCAAGTCTTTTAGTATGGAGGAGCCTACGACGATGGACCGGAAATATTCCTTTTTGCCCATGAAGAAGATAGGCTCCTTTCCGAACCAGCCCATGATGTCAGCCATAATCCCTGTAGTCGGCGACAGAAAATAGATGAGCAGACCCGACATGATTACCCAAGAGACGAAATGGGGCAGATACATCGTCGTCTGAATGAATCTCTGGAAATACCGGGAGCGGACCTCGTTCAGCAGAATCGCCAGAATAATCGGAGCCGGGAATGCAAAGACCAGCTGATAAAAGTTCAAAAGCAGGGTGTTTTTAAGAAGACGGTAAAAGTCGCTGCTCTGAAACAGCTCCTGGAAATGCTGAAATCCTACCCACGGACTCCCCCATATTCCATCCACGACCTTGAAATCCTTAAATGCAATGACCACGCCATACAGCGGACCATATTTAAAAACAATGAAAAACGCAAAGGCAAACAGAAACAGCGCCAATAATTCTCCATGCTTTCGTATGGTTTTCATCTTACACTCCCCTGAAACGCTATTTATTTTTTGAATTGAGCCTGGTACATCTCGTTGGCTTCTTTGGTCAATTCATCGCCGCCTCTGGATTTCCATTCCGCAACGAACTTATCGAAATCTTCGAGCGGAATTTCACCGCTGATGATTTGGGCGAAATATTTCTGCATCAGTGAAGTCAAATCGTTTTTGTATTTGCCGTCGGAAGGCAGCGCCGAGAACAACAGCGCATCCGTCTGTCTGGGAGCGGAGGAATAGGTTTTAATCGCTTCATTCAGAGCAGGATTGGAATACTTCTCGCGGTATGCCTGCGTCGTGATGTTGCCGAGCGAGAAGAGCCGGATGCCGGCCTGGTCGCGTTCCTCTGCCTTCTCGAAGCCGGCCTTAAACTGGGTAGCTCCTGAAGTTGCTCCGCTCTCCGTGAAGTCCCAATGGGTCCCTTTTACCCCGAGGCTGGTCATATTGATGGTTTCTTCGTCAGTGCTCTCTGCCCTCAAGATCTCGAACAGTTTGTTGAGCTTCTCCGGCTGGTCCTTCACTTTGTTGCTGATCACGATAAAGTTGCTCTTCACTCCCCAATCCCACGAGCCGTCGCCGCCGGGACCCTTCGGATTCTTGGTGAACACCAGCTCCGCACTCGGATTCAGGGACTTCATTTCCGTCACGGTCGCTGCATCCGGGAGCGCACCCTTAGCAATCTGCTCCTCGATCACACCGATCCGGTTATTGTAGAGTTTTTTGCGGTAGGAATCCTGGGTATCGGTGATAAATTCAGGATCAATAACCCCGTCAGCGAACCACTGCCGCAGCTTAGCCAGGGCTTCCTTCGTTTCCGGCATGACAGAGCCGTTCATGATCTCCCCGTTCTTCTCATGCCACATCGTCGGCTCCACACCGAACGCACCGAAGATGGAGTAGAAGCCGGATGACCAGGTGGAGGTTGCCGTACCTGTCAAGCCGTACGTATCTTTTTGGCCATTTCCGTCCGGATCCTTCTGTGCAAAGGCATAGATGGCCTTCTCGAACTCATCCAGCGTCTCGGGAGCCTTCGTTATGCCTACCTTATCCAGCCAATCCTTGCGCCAGAGCATCCCTAAATCATATGGCTTCAAATCGATGAACATGGGGATGGCCCATAGCTTATCGTCAATAGTCACCGTTTGGAACAGCGCATTGTTTTTTTCAATATCCGCGTAATATTCCGGCATCTTTTCCTTCAGCATGTTCTGGTCCAGGTTCATCAGGACGCCCTGGTTCTGATATGCCGTCACATTGGCGGGATCGCCAAGCATGAAGATATCGGGAACCTCACCGGAGGCAATACTGGCATCCGTTACCTTTACCGGCTTGATCTTTACATTGAACTTCTCTTCCAGCCACTTCTGGACTTGGGAGTTTTCTACAACCCCCGGAGCCTGAAGATGGATGCCCCAGGTAATTTCCATAGGAGCTTCTGCTTTTGTTCCGGCATTTGCGCCTGCGCTGGCATCCGGTGCCGCCGCATTGTTCCCGCCGTTGCCGCCGCAGCCGGCCAGCAGGCCCGCTGTCAACATTGCGGGTAGAAGGGTTTTGCTGAATTTCTTGAGTTTCATCTGCACTGGTAGTCCCCCTATTAAAACAAGTATGTTCACCGCCATGTTCACCGCCGCCCGGCTTTGGTCCGGGTGATGGTAGCGGTTACAACATTTACGATAAGCTTCTCCGCCAAGGTACACAATCCTCTGTTTCGATTCTTTTTATGTTTTTGGCCACTTCTGCGGCTGAAACCGCATTATGTTTTTCTGTTTTTTTAATGTTTTTCCGGCTTCCCCTTCCCGGAGGACACTTCTGTGATATAATCCCCGTATTGATGTTTCGTTTTTGCCGCTTGAATTTGAAAGCGTAATCATCTTAAGAAGTGGAGTGAGTGCATTGCCGGGATACCGCTCGATCAAACATAACACGATGTTCGTCAAGCTGCTTCTTTCCTTGACCGCAATTGCCGTGATCACCGTCATTCTCATCTCCACGGTCACTTATTCCATTTCGGCGGACAACAGCATCCAGAATGCCATCGCATACAATGAATCGATCCTGACCCAGCAGCAGGAACTTATTCACAAAGAGCTGACCGCGATCAAATATGCCGCCTCCGGCATGATCACAACCCAGTCGTATCTGTACCATACTAATGGCAGCGGCAAGCTGAGTGTAAGCTCCATGATTGATTTATCCAATTTTGTGGAGGCGCAGAAAAAAATCAGTCCCTACATTGATTCCATCTATTTGTATTACGCTCCTTTGGAGCTTGTCCTGACATCGCGTCCCGAAATCCGGACCTCTCCTATCTCCACTTTTGCCGACCGCTCCTGGCTGGAAGTCTGGAAGCAGCAGTCCGACAACCGCACGCTCTGGTTAACCGGACGGATGGACGGCTTCGAGCCGGATCAGCCTGCCGCCAGCCTGCTGCAAAAGATGCCGTTAATCGGTCAGGTGAACGGCGCCATCGTTATGAATCTGAAGCTGCAGCTGCTGTTCGACGACTATTTGAGCCATTACCATAATAAAAAAGGCGCCACTCTTGTATTAGGGCCCCATTCTGAGCTGCTCTATTCCGATTCTGCTGACGGGGATTCCCTGCTGGCGCAGCTGGACCCTGCCCGCCTGACCGGCGGAAGCGGCTACTATATGGATGATTCCGACCGGATCGTTTCTTACACCACCTCGGAACTGACAGGCTGGAGATTCGTTGATATTACCAAACGCTCCAGTCTTCTGCAAGGGATGGACCGGATCAAGTTCATTGTCGTCACTGTTGCGGCTACCTACCTGACGGTGGCATTTGCGATTTCTTTTTATTTGTCCAGAAGATTGTACCGCCCGCTGCAGAGCGTGATCTCCTATATCGGCGGTTCCGAGGCCGGCCAGCGGGGCGGATCAGGCAGCCCTCTTCCCGCCGGCGACGAAGCGGGCTTCATCCGTCATATCTATGATCAGCTGGTCCGCAACTGGGAAACCCTGATGACAGAGAAGCGGAAGGTGGATTCCCTTCTGACCGATAACCATACAGCGATCAAGGAGAAATATCTGAACGGCCTCATCCAGGGAGACAGCACAGATCAGGCAGCGGAGCTGCTGGGGCTCCGGCTGGATTTCACCCGGTTTGCCGTACTGACCCTTGAGCTGGAAGAGCCTTATCCGGTAAAAGGGCCTGACGGCATCCAGTTCTATCTGTTCCGTTATGGGCTTATGGAAGAGCTCGGAGCCGATATCGACGGCGAAATCTTCGCCAAGGATGACAAGCGGACCGTCATCCTGCTGAACGTTCCTGCGGAGGAGGACGACTTCCCGCTGGAGCAGGCCAAGCGGCTGAAGCAGCTTCTGCTGACCCGCTACAGCCTGAACGTGACCATTGCCGTCAGCCGGAATTATAGCGGTGAGCAAAGCGTGTGCTCAGCCTACGAAGATACCCTGGAAGCACTCAATCTGAAAATGTACATCGGCAAGGGCGAAATTCTGCCATACGGCATCCTGGGCGACTGGAAGTCACAGGAAGAAGCTTATTATTATCCGTATGAGCTGGAAACGAAGCTGCTCCAGGCCTTGCTGCAGACAGACAAGGAGCAATGCTTTGGTGCCATCCGGCAAATCACCCGGACGGCGATTGACAGAAAGCTGGGGAAGGCGAATATCCAGCAGCTGTTTTTTCAGCTGAGCGGGGAGATCATGAAGACGCTTGTCCAGACCCGTGGCGACATGTCCGCCGTCTTCGGGGACAGACCGGCTTACGCAGATGTGCTGTCGCGTGCGGAAACGCTGCCGGATATGGAAGAGTGCCTGCTGGACATGTGCGGCAGGATCATCGCCTACCACAAGGAGAAACGTTCGAAGATGACGGATGTGACCCTGCAGCTGGCAACGGATTATATGGATGTCAATTTTAATAAAAATATTTCTGTAGACACGGTTGCTGAACACGTGCAGCGCAGCTCCTCCTATCTAAGCCGTATCTTCAAGGAGTCTACAGGGATGACGATTAACGATTATTTAATCCAGCTGCGGATCAAGCGGGCCATGGAACTGCTGCAGCTCGATCTGACCATCGAGGAGATCTGCCGGGATGTCGGGTATGCGAATGTAAGCTACTTCAATAAGATCTTCAAAGCCCGGACAGGGCAAACTCCCGGACAATACCGGCAGCAGCAGGCAGCAGACCGGCTGCTCTCCCAGAGGAAGGAGCAGGCGGAATAGCTGCTTGGCCTGCTGGCATCACAGCCGCAGGGCAGCGCCGCTCTTCAGGGAACGTGCAGGCGCTTCCGGATTTCATCCTCAAGCGCGAACCAAAACGGCTGAGCCGTCCTCCACGGGACAGCCGTCTTGGTCTAGCGTTACCTGAAGAACGACTCCCCATGAATCCTACGGCAACTTTTTAAGTGGAAAAAGGGACACTAATTTGCCGGAGTACCCTATCCTCGGGCAGATGAAGTGGAAAAAGGGACACTAATTCAGCCCGTTTCGCCATTGGACCAGAAAAGTACCCCAATTAAGTTTACTTTTTCCACTTCAATCTCAGGATTTCTTAATTTTCGGAAAAATAAGTTCCCTTTTTCCAACTAGCACCTGCGAAGAAGCCGGTAAAAGCGGATCGCCCTATTCCTTCGCGATCGATCCGCAGCCGTTACGGACAGGAGAGCCCTTATTGAGAGAAGATTCGGCTATTCCGTAGGACTAACGGACTGAGATGCCCTTATTTGTCCCTTTCCCCTTGATTCCAGGCTCATTCGAACGAAATAACGACTCCTGAGTCCGTAACTGTAGATAAAGTAAGATTTTTGGCGAAATAAGGGCTCCTCTGTCTGCATCAGTCCGCGGATGGAGCCCTATCCTCCTGCATCGCGGATATTCCTGTGAGGCTTCCGGTACATCCATATTCTCCCACACTATATTACAATTAAATAAGGGGAAGTCAGTTCCCCCAAAACATATAAATTCTTTCAAAAAAAACCGGCACCGTATCTTACAGTGCCGGGGGCTTTTCAAGCGGAACAGGCCGCATCATTCTGCGGGCAAAACATCGATATGCGCAAACTGCGAAAGATCCTCTACGAAGCCCGGATAGGAAACGTTGATACAGCCGCAGTTGCGGATGATCGAAGGCTCATCCAAGCTGCTGGCCAATACAGCGGCGGTCATGGCGATCCGGTGATCACCACAGCTGTTTACGATGGCAGGGGATAGAGGCCGGCCGCCATGAATGACCATCTCGTCATCACTGCAGGAGGTTTCCACGCCAAAAGCTTTTAGCACCCCTGCGGTGGTCTGAATCCGGTTCGTATCCTTGTCTCTTAATTCCCCGCAATCGCGGATCACAGTGTTCCCTTCCGCAAATGCCGATACCGCTGCCAGCAAAGGAACTTCGTCAATCAGGCTCTGTATGCGCCCGTTGCCTTCAGCTAAGACAGAGGACAACCGGGTTCCCGGTGTGCAGTAGATATCTGCGACCGGTTCCCCGGAGATCAGCTCCGCTTCCGCTTGCAGCGTCAAATGAAGTCCCATCTCTGCAAGCAGCCGGATGAACCCGCTCCGGGTTGGATTGACACCCACCTGCTTGATCAGCAGGCTGCCCTTGCGGTCCACTCCCCGAATAGCGTATGCAGCCAGCAGAAAAGCCGCCGAGGACATATCACCGGGAACCATTACATCCTTGGCGCAGAAGGCATTCCCTCCCTTCAGGAAGGTAACATCGTTATCGGAATGAATATCTATGCCGAAATAATGCATCAGGCGTTCGGTGTGATCCCGGCTTTGGCAGCGTTGCCGGTAACGTGTGATTCCCTCTGCATATAATCCCGCGAACAGCAGGGCTGACTTTTCCTGTGCGCTGAATACAGTGGCTTCCATGTCTATAGGGGACAATGGGGACGCTCCCTGTATCCGCAAAGGCAGGCAGCCTTTGGCCCCAAGATATTCAATCACCGCCCCCATATCCGTCAGCGGCTGAACAACCCAGTCCATGGGTCTTGCCGAGAGCAGTGCGTTCCCGCCCAGTTCCGCTGCAAAGGACTGTCCCGCCAGTACAGACAACATCAAACGGGCCGAAGTGGCCGTATTCCCGACCTCAAGCCTGCCAGCCGGTGCCTGCAGGCCCCGCAGCCCTTGTCCATGCACGGACAGCTCATCCCCATTCCAGGCAATCCTTACACCCAATTGGCGCAGAATCGTGATGCAGCTCTCAATGTCACGGGAACGCAGCACATTGTACACCGTACCTTGGCCTTCGGCGATAGCGTTCAGGACAATGGCCCGCTGGGAGATGGATTTGTCTCCCGGAACCGAATGGAATTCGAAGGAGCACACCTCCCGCTTCGCCTTAATCTGCAAATCACATTTGGCCGGCAGGCCGACCCTGTTTCGGACCAATCCCAATTCTGATCACCTCGTCATCGGAGAGTATTTGCGAATAATCCATATCTCTGCCGGGAGCCAGCGGAATCCGCCGGTCGCCCATCGCCGCATAGCTGCGGTACCGCTGCCGTTTCCGCTCCAGTCCAAGATTATTATCAAACGTGTAATCGACCAGCCGGGCCGCATTCCGGCGCACCGCAAGCTCAAGCAGGCGGGCCCCTGTTTTCGTTCGCACCATTACCGTGGAGGATGCCTTAGCAGATATTCCTTCTTTGCTGGAATCAAAAATATTAGGATCTCCATCCGAAATCGAAATATCGGCGATCCCTGACCACCAGTCCGGGCAAGCGAGGCAGCGGAAGGTTTTGAACTTTTTGAATTCCTCCACCAGCCGGTAAAAAGGCAGATAATGCTCCTGCCCCTGCCGGGTCTTGACCATGAATTGCCCCGGATATTGCCCCTCCCGGTAGCGCATCACAGCAACGTCAGCCAATTCAATCCCCAAAATCTCCGTAATCAGATGCTCGGTACCGCCCAGTGAGGTGCTGGAGGCGCAGCCCAGCTCAATCGTGAACGCCACTTTGTCTGCCAGCACAGAGGACGGCAAGTGCTCCGGCAGATTCAGCAGCTTGTGGATTCCTTGAATCTGGCAAGGCACGCCTATAATGCCGATCTTGTCATATCTGTCATCCTGCAGCAGATCCAGGTTGGGAGTGATGCAGTAGCTGGTCTGCGCACACTCGATAATCCGTTCCACCGAATCGGCCAGGTAGGCCTTCGGTACCCAGGGACGCTCCTCATCTCTCCCCACAACAATCACTGCGTCAGCAAGCTTCTCCTCCAGCGCGGTAACCGCCAGGATCGTTCCCGCCCCGCCGGCTGCCGCCCGGCCGAGAATTTCCGGGTCCGCCGCCGAAAACTGATGGGTAGATAAGTAGATACCGGTCCAGCGTTCAAGCTCCGAACGGTTGCGGCCAAAGATGCGCCGCTCGGATTCCATCACACCTGTATCATAGCCCGGACACACCTCCGAGCAGAGATTGCAGCTGCCGCAGGTGTCCTCCGCCTGGCTCTCCAGACCCTGAAAGACCGGAAGCGAAACGGAATCGCCGTTCATCGCAAGCAGGCCTTGGGGACATACTGCAGCGCACAATCCGCAAGACGCGCAGAGCGATAGATCAATAATCTCTTCCTTGAGCGTTATAAAAGATGTCATCCGGCATCTTCCCTTCCTTATAATCTCACGCCGCTCAGCGTGGAATAGACTTCTCCGGTTCTGTCCGCAATGGGCTGCCAATCATACCGCAGCAGAACTTCCCTCCGGGCTGCTTCCGCAAGCAGACTTCCCTCATCAGGGTCACGGAGCAGCTGCAGAATCCGGGCCGCCAGCATGCCAGGGTCTCCGGACATGCTGGTGAGTCCGGTCCGCCCATGCTCAACAATCTCGGCCAGCCCTCCCGCTTCTGACACAATTACCGGTGTACCGCTCCCCATCGCTTCCAGCGCCACAATGCCGAAGGGCTCATACAAACTGGGAAATACACAGACATCGGCAAGCTGGAGCAGAAAGCTTTTCTCCTGGCTGTCTACGAAGCCGGTGAAGCGTATGCTTGTCCCCAGCTCAGCCGCACGGTCCTCAAGCTCGGCGGACATCGGTCCCCGGCCTGCGATAATACAGGTGCAGTGCGGGAATTCGCGCAGCACCTCATGTATACTTTGCAGCAGCACCTGTACCCCTTTTTCCTTCACCAGTCTTCCAATGAACAGGACGATCTTGCCGCCATCCTGCGCGTAATGCTCCCTTCTGAAGGAATGCGCCGGAATCAGCTCCAACGAACAGAGATCAATGCCGTTAGGGATAATCTCCGTCCTGGACTTGTCAAGACCATGCACAGTGCAGACCTCCCGCTGCATATGCATGCTGCATACAATGACCTTGTCTGACGAAGTGACCAGTTCATGCTCGATGGCATGAATCATGTGCTGCTGAGGCGTGAACAACCCCTGATTCCTCCCAAACTCTGTAGCATGGATCGTTGTCACAAGCGGTAATCCCAGCCGCTGATGCAGCAGAAGGGCGGCATAGCCGACCAGCCAATCATGCGCATGAATAAGATCAAGCCTTACGTTCCCGCTGAGCCGGGAGGCAACGTAATCTACAATTGCCAGATTGAACTCAAGCACCCAATCCTCGAAATCGGTCAAGTTCTCATAAGAATTCACACGGTGCACGTATACGCCGTTCTCCACTTCCAGAACGGGCCGTCCTGGGGCGCTATTGGTAATTACATGGACCTCGGCCGGCCCGCAGGCCAAATGCCTGGACAATTCATAGACATGCGGGGCCATTCCTCCGATCACCACAGGCGGATACTCCCAGGACAGGATTAAGACAGATGTGCTTGATTGCATAGGTTGTCCCCTCCGAATCTCTCAATGTGCAGAAAGTGAATACCCCGTGAAGAATTCCCACCATGTATTTTGCTCCAGCAGCGGAGGCGAAGCATGATCTCTTTGGAAGGAGAACCAGTCCGAATACATCGGGCTGCCGTCATCACAAATAAATAACACATTAGATCTCAAAATTGGTACAAACGTTTGCACTTTTTTAATAATCCCTAAATCCGCGTAATAGTAGCGGCTGCCCGGCCTCGGAACCCGCATCTCCAGCGTTTGCCCGAGCGGCCTGTCCACCGGGAACAGAAACTGCGCAAATTTATTCTCGGAAGAGAGAGTGGTCAGCCGGACAGCCTGCTGCAGCTCAAGCCAGCTGCTTTTAAAATGCCAGGCAATCAGCCGTCTTCTCTCTTCATCCAGCGCAGTTTGAAAGGTCAGGTGTGTTCCGTCAAACTGCAGTCTCTCATCCATATGCAGCATCTCCTTCGGACAATTGAAAGGATTCCTGGCAGGCTCCCTGCCACTCCGCTATTATTTCGGATACTCCCTCCGCAGGTGTATGAAAGCAATGAGCCTCTCCCTGCTCCAAGCGCATCATTCCGGAGCCGCTCCTAAGCATAATTTTGAACTCGATCCGGGAATCCGCCGGCAGGCTGATATCGCAATACCAGGTTGGATACCGGTAGACGATCTGGTTGTAAAATGGCCCTGCCGCCCTCTCCGCCTGCCAGGCTCCAAGCTCATACACATTCCCCGTCACATAGACCCGGGTATCAAAATCAGTGTGTACGTTCTTGAGCACCAGCCTTACCGTAACCAGCATTCCTGTCCACACCTTCAGTTCTTCCGGGAGCCGGAACTTCTGCCCCCCTTCTGACAGACCCTGTACAGGATGTACGCCTGCCGGAACCGCCGGAACCCTGGCAACGATCTTCCCGGATTGCCATGAGATTACAGCCGCCTCACAGCCGCCAACCGTCAGACAGCCGGTATCGCCCAAATGTCTGCCCCGGATTATAAACTCGCTTCCCGGCGCCGCTGCTTTGGGATAGACATGGACGGCTGCCGGCTTCTCAAGATCAGACTCATAAGAATAGACAAAGGCAGACCGCGGTGCCAGCATTACATTCTGCATGTCTCCTTCGGCTCCCGCAACCGCCGGGTGGTCTGGATAAATATCCTTAAGGAGGCTGGAGTAAGCACCTTGCGGCAGCGAAGTTGCCAATGAAGGCAGAATTTGCGCATTGTCTTCCTGGTTAATTAGGATCAGTGCCACATCCCTCTTGCAGCTGCGCTCGAATACCAGCACCCCCGAATTGACATACAGCAGCTTCGTACTGCCATAACCAATCGCAAGATTACAGGCTCTTAAGCGATTAAGCTGCGCCACAAGCCGGTAGGCCGTTGTCTCCCTGCTGAAGGAGCTCATCATGGCACGGTTGTGGGGATCATCTCCACCGCTCATGTACTGCTCGGTTCCATAGTACACTACAGGCAGGCCTGCGGGATTGCCTTCACAGAACCGGTCGGTGACAATCTGATAGATGCATTCGCCCGGATGCAGCATAATTACTTACCAGAACCGGCCGGAATGGCATCCGCTTCCTCCAGGAGAAGGTTCAGCGCCGCTTCCGCCTGTTCGATGAAGAGGACATGAATTTGAAATTTCTGTTCCAGTTCAAGCTTCCGGGCCATTCTCCGTTCGTGGGGATAGATTTCGTATTGCCCGTAAGAGGTTTCCAGCTTATCCGGCAGCAGCAGGGCAAGCGGCCGTCTGGAGTAGATTCTTAACATTTCAATCGCATCATGAATGGCGCCGTCATCATCATAATCGGCAATCAGCAGAACATATTCCGGATCAAATGCCCGCAGCATCGCATATCTCAGAGAATTGAACGCTATATTCATAGTGGGAAGAATGGAGCTTTGCCCCGCCATAATGATCCAGTCACTGCCGCTGTCCTGGGCATGATGAATCACAGTATCGATATAGTACGGATACTGCTCCAACGGGCGTTGTGCCAGGAACTTGAAGATATCCCCTTCAGGCTGCCCGAACAGGAACCCGGTCGGCTCTGTGATGAAAGCTGTCGCCGGAATGCCCTCCGCTGCGAATTGCCTGTAGAGATTCATCTGTACGGTAAACTTCCCGATGCAACCCCGGGTGGCAAAAATCCCGACTCTCTTAATTGATCTGGGACGGGAAAACATCAAAGCTTCCTTTTCGAACTGTTCCAGATAGCGCTCAATATCCGTTCCGCCCGTGCCATAGCGCTTATCCATCTCCTGAAAAAGCTGCTCCCTGGGGCTGTGAACCACATCGATCTGTATTTGCTGCTCCGCCATCCAGTCCAGGGTAGCCCGGTCATAAATTTCATGCACACTGACCACCTTTAAGCCCCGGCCGGATGCGTATAAGACCAATTCCCGCCATAATCCGGCAAGATCATGTTCAGCGAATACACTTGAATTCCCGCCAAAAGTGGTGCCGGGATCATTCAGAATCAGGGTGTCCGCGTCCTTCAGACCGTCTGCCATCGACGAATGGATCAGAATCCCCGAATGCTTCCCGTCCACCTGCGCTCCGGCATCCTGCCCGTCTTCCTCCACAAAGTCGATGACCGATACGATCTCGACGTCCAGCAGGTCACGGAAACGCAGCAGGCCCTGCGTGATTTTATTGAAGGGATACAGTACAACTCTCTTCATCTTCGCCGCCTCCCCCGGATCATAATCTGACAGTCTTTTTATAGTTAGCCAGCTTGCCTGCCAGCCTGCCAATGTCCAGCACCGATTCCACATGCGCGGCATCAAAGCGGCTGCGGATTTCTTCCTTGCGCTGCTCTATTTCCTCCGGGGTCTTCGAGATGTATTCTCCAAAATCAACCTCGTATTTATCCGGAATCAGAATAGCAAACGGCCGGCTGGCATTTCCGTAAATGCGGAGAATATCGAGGCTGTCTCTGATCTGCTCATCATCATCGTAGCCTGCAATCAGGATCGTCAAGTCCGGCTGCAAGGCCCGTAAATAAGAGACTTTGGTTGCTGCAATCACGAAATTCTCATTCGGGAGCAACGAACCTTGACCTGACAACAGGACATAATCACAGCCTGTGCTCTCCGCTTCCCGGACAGCCGCGTGAATGTAGTACGGATATTGGTTCAGCGGATTATGGGCAATAAATTTCATGATATCACCGCCCGGCTGGTTGAAGAGCGCAGCCGTAGGCTCGGTTATAATCGCCTGGACCTTCTCTCCTGCCTGCCGAAGAGCCCGGAACAATGACATTTGAGCCGTGAACTTTCCGAGGCAGCCTCTTGTTGCGAATATCCCCACCTTGCATATATTGCGGTTATAAGCGGTTATTTGTGCGTCTATATCAAAATAGGATAAATAAGTGGCTACTTCATCTCCAGGGGAAGGAAATATATATTCTGTATGGAGCCGGTGCTGCAGACTTGCGGGGATTTGCGGCAGAATCTCAATCGTAATTCCATTCTTAAGCAACCAATCCAGGGTAGGGCGGTCAATAATTTCATGCACACTGATGATTCTCAGCTTATGCTCATGGGCAGAGGCAACCAGCAATCTCCACAGCTGACTGAGGTTATGCTCGCCGTATACGCCTTCGTTATTTCCGAACGAAGTTCCCGGATCATTCAGAATCAGGGTATCCGCAATGCCGAACATCTCTTCAAAATTGTCCGTAATTGGAATTCCTGCCGCTTGGCCTTCCACCAGTTCAGCTGCGTCTTTACCCTTATGCAGGACAAAATCAATAACCGCCCTTACCGTAAAATCTGTTAAATCCCTGAACCTGATGATCCCTTGCGTAATCTTGTTGAAGGGATACAACACCACATTGTCCATGCATAACCGCCTCCCGTAATAGAGTAAAGGATAGACAACAATCGGTAGACTTAACCGATTAAGCTGATACTACAATAATTTACATATTATATCAATACCAAGAAATAAAAGGTTTTTTATGACACGAATTTCGAGGATTGACTCCCGGGCTAAGCTAATGTTAATCTTTAGGAAATTGACAGATAGGAGATTGGGCTGTTGAAAAAAACAACTATGAAGGACATCGCCATCCGGGCCAACGTATCCGTTGCCACCGTAAGCTATGTGCTGAATCGTGTGGATAATCAGACCATTCCTGAAAAGACACGCCGCCAGATCCTGCAGCTGGCCGAAGAGCTGCATTATATTCCGAATCTGGCAGCCCGTTCACTCGCCAACCAAAAAACCGGTCTGGTAGGTGTATTGGTCCACAGATCCAGGCAGTTGCCTTACTGGAAGCTGCATGCCCAGCTCGCCTTCATTCATACTTTGGAGCAGCGGCTTACAGCAGCCGGTTATCATACGCTGCTCTATTCTCTGGATACCGGCAACCCTTCGCTGGACATTATCGTGGAACGCAAGCTGGAAGCCGTGTTTCTCATCGATGCACAGGACGCCTCCTTCTACTCGATTTCCAGACACTTTGTCGAGGGCATTCCCCTGATCCTGATCGACAGCATGATTGAAGATAAGCTGTTCAAGCAGGTGGTGTACAATTACCGTTCAGCGCTTGAAAAGGCTCTGCCGGACGATCTGTCGCAGGTCTGTTTGATTATGGAGAGCTTCAATAATTCACTCCTTACCCGCTATATCCGCAGCTGTGTTCCTCTGTCTGACGATGCAGTCTTCGAAATCCGCGAGCTTCAGGATCTGCTTTCGGCGACGGCTCATCACCGCTTCAAGCAGGCGATTGTGATCAATGAATTCATTGGCAGCTATGTGGAGAAGTCTGGAGATTTTGAGCATCTGACCGTAATCTGCACCTGCAATTCCCCGCAAATGCTGGGGGAGCGTGTAGAGAAGATTCTTTTTCAGGGGGACAAAGCGGAGGTCGCATTTGAACTCATGCAAGAGCTGTTGTACCATCCGGACTACTCCGAGCAAGAGAATAACTGTTATTATGTAGACTAATTTTTTTTGACCGTCAACTTAAGCGCTTAAGTTGAAAGGAGGATAAACATGACAGAACCCGTTATAGCCAGCCAGGCAGCCCCTGCGGTACACTCCTATCCAAAACTGTGGGCCAACAAAAAATTCATGCTGCTGCTCTGCTCTTTTTCCATTTCCCTGTTCGGCAATACTTTTCACAGCATCGCCCTTAGTCTCTGGGTGCTCCAGACCACCGGCAGCGCCAAACTGGTGGCTGTACTGACGATTATTAACCTGTTGCTCAGCTCGCTGCTCGGGTCCATTGGAGGAACGTTCGCGGACCGGACCAACCGCAGAAAGATCATGCTGATTACAGATCTGGTCAGCTGCTCACTGGTAGTCACCCTTGCCCTCGTCCTCTCTGTTCCTTCGGCTTCCTTCATTATTGTAGCTGTGCTTACAGCGCTAACTACGGTGTCAGCCCTTTTCCAGTCCCCTGCCTATCAGTCCTCCATTGTCACCGTTGTCGGCAAAGAGCATGTCCAGCAAGCCGTTGGCATGCTTAACCTGTCGGAGAACATCTGCCGGACGGTTGGCTTTTCCGTAGGCGGAATCTTCGTAGCGGCTTTCGGAGCGGCGGATGCCATTTTATTCGACGGAGCCACGTTTCTGGTCTCCTTCCTGCTCGTTCTTGCTGTCCGTTCCCTGCCGATGCCGGCACGCGCCAATCCAGAGCCCCAACAGAAAAAGAAATTTATTCAGGACCTTGGAGAAGGCATACGTTATATCTGGAAATTCCCCTTTGCCAAGGCCGTCATCATTATGCTTCCGACGCTCACTCTATTCTTCATGCCCTCAATGATGCTGACCCAGGTCATGGCCGTCAACGTCTGGAAGTCCAGTCCCTTTCAGTTCGGGCTTATGGAAGCTTGTATCCCGCTCGGCTATATGGTCGGCTCAGGCCTGATTATGATTCTGGGCTCCAAAATCAGACGGCGGGGATTACTCATTATGACCGGCCTGCTCTGTCTGGGCCCGATGTATATCCTGTTATCCTTCATCACTTCTGCGGCTGCAGCCATTCCCGTGGTGCTGCTGATCGGATTCATGTTCTCGTTCTGCACACTCCTTATCAACATCGTCCTCAGGCTGGAAATTTCCGAAGAAATCCAGGGCAGAGTCTTTGGGGTACTGGGGTCGATTATGAGTGTGGCTCCATCAATCGGCCTATCCGTTGTCTCCTATCTCTCGGATCATTTCAGTCCCGGCCCTGTTATGGGGTCCATTGGACTGCTGCTGCTCCTGTTCGCCTTATATACCTCCACCAAGCTTAAGATCATTCGGGGCTATAGATAGCCCATCAAGCTATATAAACTGAACTTTTTGGGTTTTGGATTTCAGTTTAGCGTTGTCCGGAAAACCCTTTATAAATCCTTCGGCAATTCCAAGTGGAAAAAGGGGCACTAATTTTTGCTGGGGACCCTGTTTTACGCAGGTGAAGTGGAAAAAAGGTAACTAATTCGGCTCATTTCGCAACTGACGAGGTAATATGGCCCAATTAAGTTCCCTTTTTCCACTTAATTCTCACAGTTGTCCATTTTGGGGTGAAATAAGTTCCTTTTTTCCAACTAGCACTGCTCACCTGCTTATTCGCATACCCTAGTTGGAAAAAGGCTATCGAATCCGACTGATTTCAACCCTTTTGGGTGAATTCGCTGAATTCACGTCTACTTATCCCCAACTTTCCACAAGAAAGGGAAATCATAATTCCCTAAATAACCAAAAAATCCAAAAGGATCATATCCCTCTGGATTTCTCGAAATTCACTCGGTACTCACTCAGAATTCCGCAGACTTTTATTCGTTCTGAGCTTAAACCCCAAACGCCTGCACCTCAAGATTCCTCAATCGTTGATACGGCTGTCATCCTTTTACCGCTGAGCCTACCGTCATGGCCCGCTCCACCTGATCGCTGAGAAGCAGATAGACCAGTACCATCGGAAGCGATGCAATAGTCATGACCGCCCCCATTGCTCCCCAGTCGGTACTGTACGAGCCCTGGAAGAAAAGCAATCCCAGCGGCAGTGTCTTCATGTTCTCGTCCGAGATTAGAATGTACGCCAGAGTGAACTCATTCCAGTTGTTCAGGAACTGGAAGATGGCAATCGTTGCGATAGCCGGCAGCGCCAGCGGCAGGATGACCCCGAGAAACAGCCGGTAAATACTTGCACCATCGATGCAGGCTGCCTCTTCAATTTCCCGGGGAATGCTGACCAGGAAGCCGTAGAACACCATGGTTGAGAACGGCAGGCCGATGGCAATGTAGGGAATAATAAGAGCCCCGTAGGTGTTGGTGAGATGGAAATCCCGGACCAGCAGCGCAAGCGGGATCATAATCACCTGCAGCGGCATGAACATACCGACAAGCATGTAAGTTCTGACAGCCGAGCGGAATCTCCACTGCATCCGGGCCACGGCAAAGGCGAACATAAGCGCCAGAAGCAGAATGAAGACTGTGGATATGATGGAAACGACAAAGCTGTTCCAAAAGTAACGTGGAATATTGAACTGCGTCCAGGCATTGATATAGTTCTCGAAACGAAAATGAGTCGGCAGGCCAAACGGATTGGTAACGAAAATTTCGTCATTGTTCTTCAGGGAATATGAAATCATCCAGAACAGCGGATAGATGGATACGGCAAAATACAGCCACAACGGAATTTGCAACAGGAACTGCCCGATGGACCGGAATGTTTTTGGGCTCATATGGTTTATGGTTCTCCTTTCCATTATGCATTCTGTCCACGGTCGAACACCTTGTTGATTACAACCGTCGCAATGAGCGAGATCAGCACCAGCAATACCGATACGGCGCATGCGTATCCGTAGTTACTCTCCATAAAGGCATACCGGTAAATCATGAAGGTCATCGTGTAGTTGGTGGTGCCCGGGCCTCCATTGGTCATGATCAGCATCTGTACGAACGCGCCGATCCCGGAGGTGATCGCGATGGTGAAGCAGAATTTATACGTTTCCCGCATCAGCGGCAGCGTAACATGCCAATGCGCCCGCCACTTTCCGCAGCCATCGATGGTCGCGGCCTCGAAGTAATCCTCCGGAACAGCCTTGACGCCGGCATACAGCAGGGAGAACTGATAGCCCATAAACTGCCAGGCGTTTACAAAAGCGATGGCAATGATCGACTGAGTCGGTGAGCTCAGCCAATTCTGCCGGTAGGGAATATTCAGCAGCTCGAAAAGCTTATTCACAAGACCGTTGGTCGGGTCGTACATGGCGATCCACAATTGGCAGACAACCGTTACCGACAGCACCACGGGGATGAAATAAGCAGTCTTCAGCAGCTTGCGTCCGCGGGTCCGCGGATTGGCGCATACGAGCGCCAGTACCGTACCAAGTCCAATCTGGAATCCAGCCAGCACCAGGGCAAAGATCAGCCCGTTTTTCAGGGAAGTTGAGAGCAAAGGATCGTTAAACAGCTCGCGGTAATTGGCAATTCCCGAGAAGGCTGCCGTGCTCAGCCCGTCCCAATCGTAAAAACTTCGGACAACGGTCTGCAGCACAGGATAAATAAGGATCACGCTATATAACAACAGGGCAGGGAGCAGAAACAGCGCCAGCGCCGATTTATTTCCCAGGTATTTATTCATGCGGTTCTTTCCCTCCTTGTTCCGTTAAAGCTGAACCCCTGGGCGAAGGCCGCAGGGGTCCGGCAGATTCCGGTCTACTGGTTTTCCTTGCCCAGCGCACGGTTCAGGTTCGTGATAAAGTTCTCGGTTGCAAAACCGTCCACCAGCAGGTTCTGTGTGTTGTCGTTGATGGCATTCTGAATTTGCGTATTGCTTAGCAGCTTTGCGTATTCTTTGGCGTTCGGCAGCAGCTCCGTGGCGATCCGCTGCATCATAACCGGCACGTCTGCCGCAATCGGCTTGTCCGTCTTCGGCGAAATAATCGGGCTGCCCAGCTTCGAATATTTATATTCAGCTGATTTCGCGGCAAGGAACGCTGCCACCTTCACCGCAGTCTCCTTATTCTTGCTGCCGGGCGAAACGGCGTAGCCCTGCGGAGATCCCGCACCGTCGATATTATATTTGCTTTGTTCATAGGTCGCTTCATCTTTGGCCGGCCAGTACATCCAGTCAACCTGGTCGCCAAGTTTTTCTTCCGAGCTGTAGATTTCCCATTGGCCGTTGACGAACATCGCGGACTTGCCCTGATAAAACTGCGAGGACGCCTGGTCATAGTTCGTGTTCGTCGCGTTGGCGTCAAACAGTCCGGCTTCCTGAAGCTGCTTCATTTGCTCTGCGGCCGTGACAAAAGCCTGCGGCAGCTCCGTTACCCCCTGTGCCTCCAATGCGCCAAAGCCAGCAGCCTGTTCCCTAGTGACGAGACCGTTATAGAATGCGGCTGAAATCCATTTTTCCTTCCCGAAGATGGACATCGGGATGTAGCCCGCCGCTTTCAATTTTTTGGCCGCTTCAGCCAGCCCGTCAATGGTTTTGATCGGCACTGCAATGCCAACCTTGTCGAAGATCGACTTGTTATAATAAATCAGCTGAAACTCAATGCCGGTATCGGGATAAGCGTACACATGTCCATCCGGGGCAATCAGGCGGGATTCCACGCCCGGATTAAGATTTTGCTTATACTGTGCGGTTGATTCATAATCGTCCAGCAGCTCTACATTTTTTGATTTGGCAAAGGTCTGCAGGGTCGGCCAGTCGGTGAAATAAACATCAGGCATATTCCCAGTGGCAGCATAAGTCTTGAGTTTTTGATTACCATCCTGCACCGCGGAATCCAGCTCGATCTCGACGTCCGGCATTTCCTTCTTCAGTTCTTCCACTGCATAGTCGAAAGGGCCTTTCGTATCTTCATCAAAGTGCTGGGCGTATACCTTCAGCTTGACCTTGCCGCTGTCAGCCGCCGCAGCCGGGTCCTGATTTTGGTCAGAGGCTGTGTTGCCGTTGCCGCCGCCGCAGGCAGACAGCGCCAGCACCATGGAAAACGCTATCATTAGTGCGCTTAAACGTTTGTGCTCAATTTTCATTGTGTATATCCCCCTCATTTGTGCAGCTACCCCTCATGCGAGTGTGTGCCGTAAGTCTGTGACCTGCCGGCCACATTCACATTATAGCCTCCGGCCAGCCAGAACATTAAGGGATAAAACGGGTCTTACCCGTAAAAAACGGGACAAAACAAGTAGAAACAGCTAGGCCGTCCTTATAAGGGCGGTACCTGTTTCAGCGGAAAATAGAAGGATCATTTATAACGTGAAGCATATAAATTTCTATATTTGAACAAAATCACCTTGGCGGGTGAATAGCAGCATGGGGCTTACAGCCGCAGGGATTTCCAACCACTCCAAAATCAACGGGGTCATGTTGAAGACGGATCGTTGACTTCCTTTACGTTCGATCCGCAGCCGTTACGGACAGGAGAGCCGTTATGGATAGAAGATGCGTCTATTCCACAGGACGGACTGAGATGCCTTTCTTTGTCCCTTTCCCCTTTAGTCCAGGCTCCATCGAACGATATAACGGCTCCTGAATCCGTAACTGCTGAAAAAGCGAGATTTTTGGCAAAATAAGAGGGATGTCGCTTCCCCCACAACATATAAATTATCTTAGAGCAAAAACGGCTGTGCCGTCCTCCACGGGACAGTGCAGCCGTCTTGGTTCTAACGTTACCTGGAGAACGACTCTCCATGAATCCTACGGCAACTCTTTAAGTGGAAAAAGGGACATTAATTTGCCGAAGTACCCTACCCTCGGGCAGATGAAGTGGAAAAAGGGACACTAATTCAGCCCATTTCGCCATTGGACAAGAAATGTAGCCCAATTAGATTTACTTTTTCCACTTAAAGCTCAGGATCTCTTAATTTCCGGAAAAATAAGTTCCCTTTTTCCAACTAGCACCTGCGAAGAAACCGGTAAGTACTTGCTAATTGGAATTAGGATATTTAGACCGGCTAATCCCTCAGAACTCTGCCTTCGGCGCTCCAACAACGGCATTTCTGCCGTTGTTTCTGGGCTAACCGGTCTTCGACGCCCCAACAACGGTATTTCTGCCGTTGTTTCCGGGTAAACCGGCCTTCGCCGCTCCAACAACGGTATTTCTACCGTTGTTTCCGGGCTAACCGGCCTTCGGCGTCCAAAGTATTTATTCTACAACTTTAAGCCTATTTTTATCCACATGTGGAAGTAAACAAAGGTACCCGTTTCAGCGGGAAATAGAAGGATCATTTATAGCGAGAAGCATACAAATGCTTATATTTAAATAAAGCGGTCCCCACCGGGAACCGCCAGCATTTTACATGGGAACATCTGAAGCAGGGTTACTTCCTGACCAGCTGCTCGTATTCTGTCGGAGTCACGCCGAAGCGCTTCTTGAAGCTTTTGCTGAAATAATTCGGGTCCGCATATCCGACACTCTCCGAAATATCGGCCAGTTTGCGGTTGCCTTCGAGCAGCAACACTCTGGCTTTTTTCATGCGGATATGCGTAATATGGTCGACAATCGAATACCCGGACTCCTTGCGGAAAACACGGCGCAAATAGCTGGGATCGACATATACGCCGCCTGCCACCTGTTCGGCTGATAGCTCTGCGTCCGCATAATGCTGCTCAATATATTGGATAGCCGCAGCAAACAGATTCGAGGCCTTCGTGGGCTTCACATCTTCTGTCAGTTGTATCACCCTGCGGTACAAGGCGGTCAGCCACTCTTCAGCCCCCTCCCAGGACCCGCATGCCTTTAGCCTCTCGAAAGGTGACTTGTCGCCTTCGCTGTCCCACACCCGGCTGTAGGAGAAGCCCCGTTCACCCGCAAAGGTTAACACCAGCGAGACAAGCCCCATCATCATTGCATCCGCATATTCGCTCCCCCACTTGCAGCCGCGGAGCTGGCGGATCGCCTTGCGGACTTCGTCCAGAATATCCGCATCTTTCATGCGGAGGCCAAGCACAATGACGTCGCGGATGCTGCTGAGATCCGGCGCCTCTTGTCCGGCGGGGCTTGCCCCCGGCCCGTTCCCTTCAGCCCCTTCCTGCTCAGCCTCCCGCTCACGGGGCAGCTGCGGCAATTTCGGCCGGATACGGGCCAGCATAGCGGACATCTCCTCTTCGTTAAACGGCTTGAGCAGATAATCCTGTACGCCTGTCCGCACGGCTTTTTGCAAATACTCAAATTCGTTGTGTCCCGAAATGAACACAATCACGACGCGTTCAAACCGTTCCTTCAGCTTGACCGCCAGCTCAATGCCGTCCATAAACGGCATGTTAATATCAACCAGCGCCAGATGGGGCTGATGCTTCTCCGCCTCAAGCAATGCCTCCCGGCCGTTACGCGCTTCGCAGCATACCCGGAAGCCGTGCCGCTGCCAGTCCATCTTAAGCCGGAGATAGTCGCGGAACAGCGGCTCGTCATCAACGATCATCACCTTGTACATCCTGTTCATCCCTCTTTTCAGTTCCAAGCATAGGCAATGACAGCTCCACCACGGTCCCTTCATCAACAACGCTGCGGACAGTCAAACCATATGGTTCCCCGAAGTACAAGTTCAGCCGCTGCTGGACACTGTAGGTACCGATTGAACGGGTCTCCTCCTCCGGTGAATAACCGGACATGATGGCCTCTATCCGCTCCTCATCCATGCCAATGCCATTGTCCGTCACTTGGACAAGCACCTTGCCGCCGGTACTGCAGGCCTGGATGCGGATGAAGCCCTTGCTCCCTTTTTTCTTCAACCCGTGATAAATAGCATTCTCGACAAGCGGCTGCAGCGACAGCTTCGGAATCGGCGTGCCAGACAGCTCAGCCGGGATGTCAATCTCATAGCGGAACACATCCGGGTACCGGATCTGCATAATGGCCAGGTAATCGTCCGTAATCCGTGCTTCCTTCTCCAGAATGATGAGCTCCCTTCCCTTGTTAAGCACCATCCGGTAAAAATCCGCCAGCGCTTTGGTCGTATCCCGGGCCTCTTCATTGCGGTCGAGCTCGTTCAGGACATATATGGTGTCAAGCGTGTTATATAAAAAATGCGGCTTGATCTGCGCGCTGATCAGGGCGAGCTCATACTCCCGCTTGCGTTTCTGCTCCTCGGTCACCTTTTTCAGCAGCTCCCGCACGCGGCCGACCATGAAATTGAACGCCTCTGCAATCGTTCCGATCTCATCTTCCGTTCTCGCAGCCGCGACCGGGCGGAGATCACCGCTGACCACCTGCCGCATCGCTCGGGTCAGCCTCTCCAGCGGACTGGCAACCATCCGGGACAGGAAGCTGGCCCCGAACAGGGAAAAGATCAGGCACAAAGCGCCTACCAGCGCCGTCAGCCGCACATTCTGCTGCACATCGGCTGTGAGCAGCTTAAGCGAAACCACGTTGATCAGCTCCCAGTCCATCCGTCCGAAACGGCTGACCGTGACCAGATTACCGTCGTCCTTGTAAGAGAAGCTGGCGGCTCTGTCCGCTCTCTCACGATCCCCGATTCTGGCTGCCATCGATGGCTCCAGCGGCTGAAGCAAGCTGCTCTTATCCGCCGCAGCCACAACGCGCCTATGTTCATCCACGAAATAATAGGCCTTGGAGGCTGCCGGATCGCTGGACTGCAGAAACGCTGACAGCTGTTCTTCCCGGACAATCAGAAACAGGGTGCCTAAAGGCTCGCCGGTATCGATATTGATGACCATCTTCCCCAGTGTAAGCACAGGAGAATCCGGATTGGAGGTCAGATAACTCCGCTTCTCCATGCCGAACCAATGCGAGTATCCGTAGCTCCCGGCCTCTCTCACCGTGTTCAGCATACCGCTTGCGGCAATGCCCTTGGCCTCTTCCTCCCCGCCGGATGTATAGGAGGTATAGACGGTTCCGTCTTTGCCGACGAACACAGCGGCATCCACCTCCCGGAAGATCGACAGGTCGATCGACAAGCGGCTCTGCATCAAGTTGGCAAAGCGGAACTGCTCCAGCGGAACCGCCTGAACGGCCGGATATGATTCGTAAAGACGGTTGATGTTGGTAACCATAATATTCGCCGCAGTCTCTGCGCTGCGGAGGATATAATCGGTACGGGAGAGGATCAGCTGGGATTCGTCGGCTACGTTGCGTGTAGTCCGCTCAATCAGGGAGCGGCTGAACAAGTGGCTGGACAGGGCACCCAGAATAAGCAGAGAAAGAATAAGCAGGGGAAGAAATATCGCAATGACCTTGCTTTTGAACCGGAGCCGGCCAAACCATCTCCGGATGAGTGCTGTAAATTTCAAGCCTGTCCCCTCCGCCCTCCAATGAATATTCAACATGGTATCACAATTGCCCGGGGTTTAGAAGCCGCCGGGGTTGACGATATTTGGGAGTGCATTCCAGAAATATAACCACTTGAAAGTACGGAATGGGGATGGTAGGATAGAAGCGATATTTAGTAAATTTATTAACTAAAAAAGGCGTGAGCGGCTTGCCAACGATTAAAGACATCGCCCGCGAGGCCGGCGTATCGGCCGCGACGGTATCGAGAGTGTTAAATAACGACCTTTCCCTCGCCGTCAGCGAGGTTACGCGGACCCGTGTGTTTGCCGTCGCCGAGCAGCTGGGCTACAAGCCCGCCCGGTTAAAGCAGCTGAAACGGGATACCGAGCGCAGCGGCAAAACCGTCTCGCTCCTGCTCAGGTGTTCGGTCGAGGAGGAACGGGATGACCCGTATTACGGCTCTATTCGCCGGGGGATTGAGCTCCGCGCGGAGGAGCTGGGCATTGTACTCGGCCAAACCCTGCGCGGGCATGGACAGCTGCCTGCCCTTCGGGCCTGCGACGGCCTTATTGTTGTAGGCGGTTTTGATCCCCGGGAGCTGGAGAGCCTGCATGCTGACCCCAGCACGATTGTGCTTGTCGACCAATATGGGGAGCAGACGGATTATGACTCTGTGCGGACGCATTTCCGCCAGGCCGTTGAACAGGCGCTTGGCCACCTGATGGCTTTGGGCCACCGCGATATCGCATTTATCGGCGGCGGAGGGGACGGGGAGCGGCGGGCGCATCATTTTGAGCGGATCATGCTGGAGCGGGGCTGGTTCGACGACCGGCTGGTGCGGACGGGAGGCTGGAGCAGCGCCGACGGCTACCGGATGATGAACGAGCTGCTGGCCGGTGCGAAACGGCCGACAGCCTGCTTCGCGGCCAGCGACCCGCTGGCGGTCGGCGCCCTGCGGGCCCTGCACGGCCAAGGCGTACGGGTGCCGGAGGAGATGGCCATCGTCGGCTTCGACGATATCGAGATGGCCGCCTACGTCCAACCGCCGCTGACAACCGTACGCGCCTATCCCGAGCAGATGGGCAAGGCGGCGGTCCAGCTGCTCGTCGAGCGGTTCGAAGGACGTGAAGCGCCTTCACATACGATCACCGGGACGAAGCTGATCGTCAGGGAGAGCTGCGGCGGAACACCTGATTAAGCCGCCGCCGCGATGCACACCTCACCCATGACCAAAGCAAGGGCGGTCCCCGCCAAGAGACCGGATCACATTCACAAGGAGAGTAATACGCATGAATATTTACGCAGACGAAACGCTAGGCCTGTTTCATCTTCAATCCAAAGATACCAGCTATATCATACAGCTGGTTGAAGGCTACCCTTCCCATGTATACTGGGGCGCACGCCTCCGGCACGACAACAGCCTGGCTGGCGTGCTGGAGCTTCGCGAACGGTCCTCTTTCTCTCCAATCCCGCTGCTGACGAACCCTTCCCTTTCTCTGGATGCTCTGCCTCAGGAGTACCCTCAGTACGGGACAAGCGATTTCAGACGGCCGGCCTATCAGGTTCTGCTGGCTGACGGCACCCGGACCACCGAACTTAAATACGCGGGCTACAGAATAACTTCCGGAAAACCTGCACTTGAAGGACTGCCTGCACTCTATACAGAAGCGGATCACGAAGCCAAGACGCTGGAGCTTACCCTTAATGACGACTATACCGGCCTGACCGTCAAGCTGCTGTATACAGTCTTCGCTGACCACAGCGCCATCGCCCGCTCGGTCCGGTTTGAGCATAACGGGCAGGCGCCGCTCCGGCTTGAGCAGGCACTTAGCGCCTCGGTTGATTTTGCCGATTCGGCCTACGATACGCTTCACCTGAGCGGGGCCTGGGCGAGAGAGCGCCATGTTCAGCGCCGCCGCCTTAGCGCCGGGGCCGCAGTTTCGCTGGAGAGCCGCCGGGGCTCAAGCAGTCATCAGGCCAATCCCTTTCTCGCGCTTCTCCGCCCCGGCGCGGATGAAGACCAGGGAGATGTCTATGGCTTCAGCCTTGTATACAGCGGCAGCTTTGCGGCAGTTGCAGAGGTCGAGCAGTTTAACCAGACCCGCGTGAGCATTGGCATTAACCCGTTCGATTTCTCCTGGCTGCTGGAGCCGGGCCAATCCTTCCAGACTCCTGAGGCTGTGCTCGTCTACTCCGGCGAAGGACTGGGCGGCATGTCGCGTACCTATCACCGGCTTTACCGGACCCGGCTGTGCCGCGGCGTTCACCGCGACAAGACCCGTCCGATCCTCGTCAACAACTGGGAAGCGACTTATTTCGATTTTGATGCCGACAAAATCGCAGCCATTGCCAAGGAAGCGGGGCCGCTGGGCATCGAACTCTTCGTGCTCGATGACGGCTGGTTCGGCAAACGCGACAGCGACAACAGCTCGCTGGGCGACTGGTTTGAAGACCGGCGCAAGCTGCCCGGCGGACTGGCTGACCTCGCCGGCCGGGTAAACGCCGAAGGCCTTCAATTCGGACTGTGGGTTGAACCGGAGATGGTGTCACCCGAGAGCGAATTGTACCGTAAGCAACCTGACTGGTGCCTGCACGCTGCGGGACGCCGCCGTACGGAAGCGCGCAACCAGCTCATTCTGGATCTCTCCCGTCCCGAAGTCTGCGATTATCTGTATGAGACATTGAGCGCTGTTTTTGCCAGTGCGCCGATTACCTATGTCAAATGGGACATGAACCGCAATATGACGGAGATTGCCTCCGCCTCTGCCAGCCCGGAGCGGCAAAAAGAAACCGCCCACCGCTATATGCTGGGCCTGTATGATTTGATGGAGCGCTTGACCTCACGTTTTCCGGACATTCTGTTCGAGAGCTGCTCCGGCGGCGGCGGCCGGTTTGACCCGGGAATGCTGTTCTATATGCCTCAGACCTGGACCAGCGACAACACCGATGCGATTGAACGGCTGGCGATTCAATACGGCACCAGTATGGTATATCCCGCCAGCAGCATGGGCGCCCACGTCTCAGCGGTACCGAACCATCAGGTGGAACGGATCACCTCTCTCGCTATCCGCGGCGATGTGGCGATGAGCGGCAATTTTGGCTACGAGCTGGACCTTACCGCCTTCACCGGGGCAGAAAAGCGTCTGGCAGCCCGCCAGATCGCCCAGTACAAGGAAATACGCGAACTGGTGCAGCAGGGCGATATGTACCGGCTGCTGAGCCCTTTTGAAGGGAGCGGCGAAACAGCCTGGATGTTCGTGAGCGAGGACAAAACAGAGGCCTTTGTAGCTTATTTCCGCGTGCTCGCAAAACCTAACGCGCCAATATCGCGTCTTCCGCTTAAAGGACTGGACCCTGAGCTGGATTACGTGATTGAGACAGGCGCCGCATCTGATGATGGCGCGGCGGATCACAGCGGAGCGGAAGGTTCAGCATCGGCGGGAGCCTCCGGCTCCGCCTTTCAAGAAGGATTCGGCGGCACGCTTCACGGCGGCGACCGCCTGATGCGTATCGGACTTGTCGTTTCCGATCTGCACGGAGATTTCGCCAGCTGCACCTACCGTCTGAGAGCCGCGCGGCGCTGATCCGGCGCTTCGTGCATTCAGCGGCAGAGGGCATGTCCGCAAGGGACTGCCCCCTATTATGAATGTTCGCCCTCCCGGTTAACACAACCCGATAATGGCCCCCTGCTTCCACAAATAATGTGGGGCAGGCGGCCATTTTTTTCAGCCATAACAGTATCCAAAGGGCCGATGCAGCAGACGTAATCGAAGGGACGCCGTATCAGATTGGCGGTAAGCATAGCATGCCGGTAAGCAGCAATTGGTGGTAGGCATCTGATTGGTGGTAAGCGTGAGCTTGCCCGGTCCGTCACCGTAACCCATAACCGAGGCCGTCTTGCTTCCCGTTTGGCTTACAGCACAGTCGGCGACGCTCCAACAGCGGCACTTCTGCCGTTGTTTCCGGGCAAACCCGACGGCAGGCTGCCATTTCCTAAATCCTTAGCAGGCCAGATGTAACTTTTTTACAAACAATGAGTCTATATAGTAGAGGTTCCAGATTAAGCGCTCTGGTTACAACTTAGAGAAGGAGGATTCGCAATGGGAAAGGGACAAATTCTCAAAACTCTCAGCGGTGCCATCTGTGCTGCACTGATGCTGCCGCTCGGAGTAGGCGGAGGGACAGCCCAGGCAGAAGAAGCAGCAGTAAGCATAAGAAATCCGTATTATCAGCAGGTGGAGGCAACGGTAGTACAACCTGCCTGGTCCCTGCCGGTTGCTAAGCCCAAGGTGGTAAATAACCTGGAGCCGGTGACAGCTGTCGCAGAGAACGGCAAGGTATTTATGTTGCAGCCAAACGGCAAGCTGGCCGCACTGAATGCTGCAAGCGGCGCCAAGCTGTGGGAATACGGCAGCCAGCTGGCTCAGCGGATGGTGTACAACAACGGCGCCATTTACGGAATGACCACTGCGGGTGCGCTCTACAAGGTCAAAGAGGACAACGGAAGCAAAGTTTGGTCTGCTGCACTAGGCTACGGAACTGCGGACAGCATTACGGTAACCGGGGGAACGGTGTATGTGACCCAAGGACAAAAAATGGCTGCAGTAGACGCAGCAACCGGCAAGGTCAAATGGCGGATTGCCGAAGATCCGAACAATTACTATTATGGATCAAAAGCGCTTGAGGCGGAGGGGGTTGTCGTTAGAAATTATGCCGTATCCGGCGCAATAACCGTGTCCCTGGTAGCCGTCTACGATAAAACGACCGGCACCAAGCTGTGGGAGGCTTCCAGACAGCAGGCTCCGCTGGCCATCAAGGATGGCGTTCTCTATTCAGAGCGTGAATTATTCATGCTGGATGATGATCCGGTGAACCGCAAAATCCAAATCGCCGCCTTCAATCTCCGTACCGGAGCACTCAAGGGAGAACGCACTTACAGCTGGACGGACAAAGCCGCAACGGACGGAGTGTATCACGGGGGCGGCTCCTATAGCTCTGCCTTCCTTAACGGGAACGATTTGTACATTCACCAAGGCCAGCGCCTGGTTCTATACGATTTCTGGAACTATGTGTCCGGCGCAGAGCCGGTGAAGAAATGGGCACAGGAAAGCTATGATCAGCGGAATCCGCTGAACCTTGTGCATCAGGACCGGATCTATTTCACCGATGAGCACAGCCATGGCCTGATTGCCATGAAGCTGGCTAACGGACAATATACACGCTTCGATCAGGGAGAGAATAATACGGTACAAGCCGCAATATTCGGCAAAGGGGTCTATGTCGGACAGTCCGACGGACTGCTGCATGCCTATGACCTCATAAGCTCCAAACCCGTATTTACCGTTCGCACCGGATCACCTGAATTTGCTCCGCTGCTGAAGACTGGCGGCATGCTGTTGGTTCAATCCGGCGGCAAGCTGCATGGGATCAAACTGCCCGCTTCCCTGAAATAAGGAGAGACCACAACAAAGAGCCTGCGCATGGCAGGCTCTCTTTTTTGAATATATCTGCTCCACCCTAAATCCTGTGCAGGCTGTTATGTGTTCAACAAACCGTTCTTCTTCCGTTCCTAGGCCGAGGCTTCAATAATCTGCCCTGCCAAAGCAAGCAAAGCCTCCTTGGTCAGATGCCCGCGGGTTTCCCGGATAATGTAATTGACACGGGTCTGCGGATTCATCCATGCCACCGACTTGTATTCCATTTTATCTATAGCTGTGTACATCACCTCTTGACCGCCCACGTCCAGCTTCTCCGACTGCGCCGTTGCCGGCTCGGATTCAACCGTCTTGTCATTGGGCCCTGCAGGTTCGGCAACGATGCCGAGAACTCCTCTTTTGCCGTTCTTCTCTGAGGGCATATTATAGATTAAGTTTACAGTGGTACGCTTCTCCTGCAGCTTCTTGACATATATTTTCTTGCCGGATGCCTTCCCCTCTGCGATCACTTGATTGTATATCTTCGCCTCTTCTTTTTGCGATAAATACGGAGCAATCTCTGCGACCCACAAGTTGTAGCCTTCCGGCTGCTGCTGGAGCCGCAAAGGTATGGCGGTGTTGCCCGCAGCATACTTCTCTGCGTATTCATTGTACGTATTATACCTAATTGAATACTTTGCACTCGAAGTGGATGATCCGGCAGAACTGGCTTGATATTCCTTGTCATTGATGTACACATATCTGATTTCTCCGGGCTTAAGCGTTTCACTTAATGCTTTCTTTTCCATATCTTTGAGATTCTTAAATTTCTTCATCTCTTGCTCCGTTTTCGCTTTCGCAGAGGCTTCGCCGGTCAGGGCTATCGTTTTGAATCCCGCCTTAATGGCGGGTCTTGCCGCAGACGGAGCACTGGAATTATCAGCGGCAGCCTCACCTGCGGGGGTGTACCCTAAGCCGAACAGCAGGGCCGTACTGGCCATAGCAATGAGCGTTTTTCTATAATGCATATTTTTAAATACCACCTTCCTGGTTGTGTAAGTCCCTTATATAACACCTATGTCGCTGCATTTGTGACGTCTTTATTTCCACCTGCGGCATCTTAGTTCATCATACCGGCAGCAATATGGATAACCTCCTCTTTAGTCAAGGAAGACTCCGGCGTGGTAGTCAAATTGTATAACATATTGTTTTCCGGGTCCGCCCAGACAAGTTTGTATTTATAACCCAATTTTACTTCCCCGTTTTTAGAGTGATCCATAAAGATCAGCTGGGTTCCGTTGACCAGAATGTTCTCCATGCTTGTATTTTTGGTCCACAACAAGCTTTCTATAATTCCGGTCTTTTCCTTGAGGCGTTTGACCGAAATATCCACCTTAGTCTGCCCCTTTTTGTAACTCAACCCGGAATTATCAAAATTAATGCTATCCAGAGGCTCTTTTCTCCAGGGGACCCGGAAGCCGCCTTCCAGCTTGATTCCACCGGTCAGGGCCAGCAATTCCTTTTCTTTGATCTCAAAATAAGGTTGAATCACCGCCTGGTCAAAAACGTACCCTTCCGGCATATACTCCGGCTGTTTCAAATCCGGTGCTGTGTACTTCTTTGCCTTGGCAACATAGCTGGAATAGTCCTTAAATAACATCATGCGGTTAACAACGCCAATCATGGGAGGCTCACCCCCAGCCTTTTCCTGTCTGAGCACATATGAAGCGAACTCCCCGGGCAGCAGCAATTTTTCTACAGCCTTGTATGCCTCTGAATATTTTGCCCTAAAAAGTTTTTCTTCTTTGCTTTCCTGAATCTGAGGAACTTTTTCCTCTGAAGGGGATACTGGCCTGTTGGATCTTACCACCTTCCCCCCTTCCTCCGTTACCACAAGCGGCTGGTAGGGCAGCACTTCAAACTGGAATTTGGCGGCTTGCCCAGGGCCTTCGACAAATAAGAAGTAGCCGCCTCCGAGCGAGGCAATCAGGACCAGCGCCGCTGCCCATCTCCCCGCTTGCCGCCTCAACGTTCGTTTGCGGTACCGCTCTGCCTCGACTACCGGCTCCATACTCTGCATAATATCGGAGGTGTTCCCCGCCTGCAGCTGAGAGGCATGCTCCATCATAAGGCGGTTATTACCAAGCCCGATGGCTTCCATTACAGAATCATGAACATCAACCAGCGGAAGCTGATCAGAATGATCCCCCTCCTTCAGAAACAACTCTTCGGAAGTCAATTCGTCCTTGCACATAACTGCTTCTCCCTCCTCACAATGGATTCCCTCAGCTTGCTCCTTGTCCGCTCGTAGCGTTTCCTTACTGTAACCGTGCTTTTACCCAGAATTTCAGCAATCTCCGCAAATGATTTATCTTCAAAAATGCGCAAAATCACCAGATTCCGTTCCTCGATGCTAAGCTTCTGCAGGGCTGCGGCGACAGATTCGCTGAACAGCCGGTTTTCTACCACTTGTTCAGCGCTCTTAGCCGTTACATCCTGCCTGAGCAGCCTTCGCAGCTGATTCTGGAACTTTTGCCGCCGCAGTTGGTTTAAGCAATGATGATAGGACACCCTATAGAGCCACGAGGTAAAATTAGCCTGCAGTTTGAAGTCCCAGATGTTCTGATAGGCCTTAATAAATATGTCCTGAACCGCATCCTCCGCCTCCTCCCTGCTGTTCAGCAAGCGAAAGCAGTAGACATAAATCCGTTGCTGGTAGAGTCTGATAACATCTGAAAAAAGATAGACCTCTCCCGCTTGTATCCGCTTTATCTTCTCTTCTATAGAATCCACAACTGTCTCCTTTCTGCTGTCAATACAGGTATAACACTTGAGCCGTCTGTTGCGTGACATTTTTTTGTGTTCCTGCTCCCGGTGATGGACACAACCCGATGAGAGAATATATTTTTTTGGATCTAATCTATGAAAAAGCTTCCGCTTTTGAGTAAAATGCTATATTATATTGTTCAAATGTATATTAAAAAATATTTATGTATATTAATTCGTTACATGTGATGTGAATTTAATATATTCACAGCAGCATTACTGTGCGGATTTATGGGAGGGATGCATAAACTTACAGACATTGGAGTCTTTTACTAGCAAACCTATTAATAGAGAGAACTAACTGGGAGGTAAATGATGTCTAAGAAATTATTATCCTTATTAATCGCGTTAACCCTGACGTTGTCCGGAATCCTTCCGGCAGCCTATGCCGGTGAAGTTGCAGCTGAGGCACAGCCGCAAGTTCAGACCGCCCCTGCATCTGCGGCTTCCGGCGCTTCGTCTACGGTTACCGCAGAAGTCTATCAACCGGCTGCACCTACAGTATCCACAGAAGTCTACCAAGCCTCGATGACCGAGGCCAGAACACTGCCTATTACACTGGCCCTTCCTGAGGGTGTGACAGCAAACCAGCTTACCTGGAACTTTGGCAGAACGGCGGAAGAGATGAAGCCGCTGGCACAGTGGAAAAAATGGAACAATGCTTCCAGTGTTAGAGCATATACAGGAGATCCTTTCATAAAAGTAAGCTATGAGCCTGCTTCGCCTTCTACGGTAACAGCTCTGGTATACTTCGATATGCCTTTCGGCGGCAATCTGTCGATTAGCGGCATCCGCGCCGAATATGTGAAGCTTGCAGGTACATACAACCTGACGGCAACCGCTCCTGACGGTCATGTGCTGGTACAGCAGCAAGTGAAGCTGAACCCTTATGATACCTATCATACATATGATGAGATCAAACCGGCGATTGATAGAATTACCGCTGACAGCAACAATAAATACGGCCGTTATGTGGAGTATCAGCAGATCGGAACGTCCACGCAAGGACGGGCGATCCACTTCTCCATCGTAGCCAAGGACAAAGCGTCCGTAGACCAATATTTGAACGAAACGCTGCCGCTGATGAACAATGACCCTGCTGCATTGCAGGAGATGATCAAAAACGGCCAGCTGCAAAATTATAAAGTGCCGATCTGGCTGAACAACATCCATGCGGATGAAGCCAATGGGGTAGATGTAATTATTAAGTTTTTGGATACGCTGATGACCCAGAAAATCGTAAACTATGATACCACCGACGCCAAAGGCAATGTTGTTCCGGTGGCACTGGATATCGATAAGGCGCTGGACAACGTGATTTTCCTGCTGGATTATGTGGAGAACCCGGATGGCCGTGCGCTCAACACGCGTGCAACTTCGACGCTGCTAGACCCGAACCGTGACAACTCCTACCAGACACAACCGGAGACTCAGGCAGTTACAGCGCAAATCGCCAAATGGACACCGCTGAGCTTCCTGGATATGCACGGTTTCGTGAGCGGCTTCCTGATTGAGCCCTGCACACCGCCGCATGATCCGAACATCGAATACGATCTGGTTTTGGACAATATGCTAGAACAGGCTACAGCAATGGGGAATGCAGGAATCGCTAATACCAAATACAATGCGTACCACATTCCTTATCTGGAAGCCGAGAAGCTGAAGAATGATCCGAATTATGCTAATCCTTACGGCAATGCGACCGGATGGGATGATGCTTCGCCGGCTTACACCGCAGTTTATGCGATGCACCAAGGGGCGCTTGGACACACCATTGAGGTGCCGGAGCTGAACGAGGATTCTCTGGATGCTTTCTACTATGCAGCACTGGCTGCTACCCATTATGTGCAGAATAACAAAGAAAAGCTGTTCCTGAACCAGCTGGAAATCTTCAAACGCGGCATGAACAATGAAGACCACAAAGAGGTCGACAAGTATTTGGTAAATGCTAAATATGAATCCATCGGCCGTAAGCGTGCAACGGAAGCAACGAACTTTTTCCCTGAATATTATGTGCTTCCAGTAGCCAAGGATCTGCAAAAAAACGAACTGGAAACGTACAAAATGGTGCAATACCTGCTTCGTAACGGTGTGAAGGTAGAGCAGACTACTACGCCAGTAACTGTAGATGGAGTCACTTATCCGTCAGGCACCTATGTAGTGAACATGCATCAGGCCAAACGCGGTTACGCCAACCTGGTTCTGTATGACGGGCTGGACGTATCCGACTTCAATGAAATGTATTCCGACACTGTGCAGAATTTTGCCGACATGCGCGGATTTGACCGGTACATCAGCCGTACAGCCGGCGCATTCACCGGCAAGACCCAGCAAGTCAGCAGCGTCGTTATTCCAACGACAGATCTGAATCAATACCGGTTTGAGCAAAATTACGTCATCCGCAACAGCAACAATGATGCGATCAAAGCGGTTAACGAATTGCTTGCGAACAAAAAAGCGGTAACCCTGCTCTCGAACGGCGGACCCGGCTATGAACAGGGCAGCTTCCTGGTCTCCAGATCGAACCTGAAAACTGTAGCGTCCAAGTATCTCTTGGACCTTGTGCCGTTCAGCGCATCAGCGGACAAGACAGGCAAGCTGCTCAAGCCGGCGAACGTAGGCATTGCCGGAGCACCTTCATTCATCCTGGCTGATCTTGGATTCAAGGTGACTACCGATACGGCTGTGGCTGATGTGCTGGTCAATGCGGGCACCAGCCTGATTGCCGGCGGTAAACCGTTCATCGGATATGGGCGTACGATGCTGAGCAGTATTAAATCCCTGAAAATTTTGCCGGGCCTGGATTACTCCAATCCGGTCAACAAATCTAATAACCCGGCAGCACATGAGGGCTTGTTCAAAGCAACCGTCTCACAGGACAGCGTAATTACGGCTCCTTATGCAGACAACGAATACCTGTATACTGTATCCGCCGCTTATATCACAGCTGTGCCGGAAGGTGCGGAAGTACTGGCGAAATACGGAACAGGCGAAGATTTCTTCAAAGCAGGCTGGTGGCCAAACAGCGATGCGGCAAAAGGCCAAGTGCTGGCACTGAATTACCAAAAGGATAATATCCATGTAACCTTGTTCGCAAACGATCTGCTGAACAAATATCATCCGCAGAACCAGTTCAGATTGCTGGCGAATGCAATCTATGCTTCGTCTCCGGCAGCTACGGAAGCAGACGGCATGGATAACGGTGCACTTGAGCCTGAACCGGCTTCACCGTCTAATCCGGGTTCAGGTGCACCTGCTGCAACCGCAACGCCAGCACCAACCGCAACACCGGCACCAACCGGAGCTCCGGCATCACCGCAGCCAACCGCAACAGCTGCACCAGCTCCGGCGGTCCACTTCACGGATCTGGGCAGAGTAGCATGGGCAGTATCTGCTATCGAAGAATTGACGGCTAAAGGTATCCTTAACGGCGTTGGCGGCAATGCGTTCGCACCGCTCAAAGAGGTAACCCGTGCCGAATTCATCACGATGATTGTCCGTGCCTTTGACCTTCAGACAGAGAATGCTTCGGCAACTTTTAGTGACGTGTCTGCTGCGGATTGGTCCTACAGCTATATTGCTGCCGGTGTCAGCAATGGCCTGATCAACGGTGTAGGCAACGGGAAGTTCGAACCGAAACGCTCCATCACGCGGGAAGAGATGGCCATCATCGCCGCAAACGCACTGACGAAGTTCAAAGGCAAATCGGTTACCAATGCCGATGCTGCGCTTGCGAACTTCAAAGACAAATCGAGCATTGCCCCCTACGGTAAAAACGCAGTAGCGCTGCTTACCCAGGAAGGCATTGTGAAAGGCATGACAGTTAGCACCTTTGCGCCAAAAGGTATTGCCAACCGTGCGCAAGCCGCTGTCATTATCAGCAATATCATCAACCTGCAATAATCCGAATGGATTATTAGCAGTGAACGTGAACAGGGATGCCCCCAGCCGCAAAGGCGAGGGGCATCCCTGTTTGCTGTGGAGCCGGGTTCATGCTACAACAGCCCGGCCAGTTTTCTTAACACAATATCTTCGGTATGTACAACTTCATTCATTCTAGTGTCTATTTCGTCTAAAATACTGTCATTTTTAGTTATATTATATTTTATAGACAGGTTCCGGATCGTTAAGGAGTGTTTTACAACCTTCTCATATTCACTAGCCAAATCGTACTTTCCCAAATTTAGATAATGCATTCGTTCTGCCATGCACTTCTTATGTTCCCATAAAAGGTGGGGAATACGGATATCCAGACTTTTAGTCCCCTTCATCTCTTGTACTTGCTTGTTCAGCTGCTGTATGTAGCTGTACACTTCATGACCAAATATCCAATATTGTATATTCTGCACATAAGCGTGCGGCCCATCCACCGGAATTTGATCCCAGTAAATCCCTTGATCAATAGGTTTTGAGGATAAATAACCTTCGATTTGATTTCGGAGATGTGTGGCGCTAAGTGTATATTCGCCTTGTTTGCTGTTTAGCACCCGGAACAACCTGCGGAAGTGCTCACAAATATCGCTTTCCCAGGCTTTTATGAGCTGCTGGTATGAAATCACCGTTTGTATAAACTTGCCATTATCCAGATTATCCGCTATGTAAAATACACTGGCTGCCTCATCATACCCGTATACAAGTACTGAATGTTCTTTGTGCATTTTTTGATAGCAGGTGCTTTGCGGGATATAGTATTGATCCAAATAGAGCCAAATGTACTGGTTCTGGTTCAAATAACCGGTTAAAACCTCCTTAATGTTGAATGAATATTGAGAGTAAATGGTTTTATGTGGCGGTTTGTACACCTCCAGCCATGGACATGACGTAGATCCTTCCCCATACTCAAAAAAAGTGAAATGATCCGTAAAATACAAAGTATCATCACAAGTGTTAATGCCTATGGATATAAAATTACTATAATACCAGGGCAGATAGCCTTCATCTTTTGCAATAATCGAAAATAGCGCAGCGTATACATTGTAAGTACTTAGCTTGGGTTCATACATTGGAAGAATCCTGCTCTTCATCTGCAATTCTCTCCTAACGCCCCTCCCATGAGGAGGCTTTTTTCATTTTACAATTTTCGACATTTTAGTGCGATATGACTATTTATTGATAAATTATGATAATTATTGGAGGATATTCACTGCTTTCGACGAATTAATATCAGCAGTTTATTATTTTCAACAAATCCATTTATAGACTTTATTCATTCAGATGATCCTCTCTATCCTGAAAGGAGTCGGCTATGAACTGGTACATTTTTTTTGTGAAGACAGGCGATGAACTTTGTGTAAAAGACTGGTTGAACAACACTTTTGACAGAGAAACACTGTATTCTATCGTCCCAAAGAGAATAGTTCCCGAGAAAAAGAATGGAAAGCTTCTATACGTGGAAAAAAATTTGTTTCCAAGCTACATTTTCGTAAAAACAGTCATGGATTTCTCCACTTACTACCTGATCAAAAGGAATTCCAAAATCATCAAGATGCTGAACTATCTGAACAAAGAAGATTTAACCTGCCACAGAACAATTGCCGCACACAAGAAACAGTCTGCTGTGACTACAGTAGATAAAGAGGAGCTTTACTTCAAAAAGATTCCCGAGGAAGAGATGTCGATTATTTTAAAGCTTTTGAATCAGGAGGAAGAGATTAATTTCTCCAAGGTCTACACCATCGAATCCAAGGTCTATGTGGAGTCCGGACCGCTAAAGGGACTGGAAGGCATTATCAAAAAAATTAACAAACATACACGCCGGGCGAAAGTCCTGGTATCGCTCATGGGTGATCAGCGTATCATCGAACTCGGTATTGAATTCATAGAACCTGTTGGCAGCAGAGAATTAATCATGTAATCTTTGGATGAAGCAGATACTGTCTTTCTCTATGCGCTCAGGCGAATGCCGGAAGGCTACCCTTAAGGGAGGTTCAACCGTGTTACAGATCTATGCAGTCGCTATATCCCATTTCCCAAATACTCAGCTTCTCCCCCTGCTCTCCTGTGTATCCAGAGAAAAAAGTGAAAAGCTCTCCAGGTTTCATCATCAGGAAGATCTGATTCGGGGGCTGATTGGGGACCTGCTTGTCCGAAAAATAATTTCGGAGACATTTGCTGTGCCGGTAAAAGGGATTGTTTTTGATACGAATTCATACGGCAAGCCCTGTTTGGCTATACCTGACAACAGCAGCTTTCATTATAATGTATCGCACTCTGGAGACTGGGTGGTCTGTGCCATAGATGACTGTCCTGTCGGGATTGATATTGAAAAAATACAGCCTGTTCAACTCGAGATTTCCAGGCGTTTTTTTGCCCGGGAGGAAGTTGAATTTATCGAGAAGGCCCCCTCTGATGAGCAAAGGCAAAAACGGTTTTTTGCGGTTTGGACGGCAAAAGAAAGCTATATCAAGGCGATCGGCCAAGGCCTCTCCCATTCCTTGAACAATTTTTCTACAGTCCGGGAAGGAAGTGTCGAAGGCTGGCGGGTATTTGATCATTGTAACTGGTATTTGAAGGCATATAACCTTGATGACAGGTACGCTCTTGCTGTTTGCGGACAGAGGTCCCAGGTTTGTGATACGGTCAGGGTGATTTCTCCCGATGACATTATCCGGTACGTTCTGGGCGATCCCCAGCAGCAAAATGTCCATTAGAACTGCCGGGCGTTAAGTGAATAACAGGCTCCGCCGAATGATGACGGAGCCTGTTCACTGTCATCTGGGCTAAACCCTGCTGGAAGCAACGCCAAGGTCTGGATTCCGCTCTTTTTTATACTCTTCCTGCAATAATCCATAGATCTCCACATCAACGATGCCTTTACCGGACCATAACGTGGCCTGCCTTAATGTTCCTTCATACTTGAAGCCGTTTTTCAATAATACGCGTTTGGAAACTTCATTTGCCGGCATCACTTCGGCTTGAATTCTGTTCACTTCCACTTCCTGAAACAGGAAACGGACAACGCGGCTGACAGCCTCTGAAGCAAGCCCTTTTCCCCAATGCGCTTCCGCTAAAAAATAGCCGATGGTTATCATATCTACTTTTTGATTAAAATCAAAAGCTTCTATGATCCCAACCAGTGTATCCTTGTCGTTATTAGCAAAGATTCCCCACTTCAATCTCGATTTTTTATGAAAATCTCTTTCAAAGTGTCCAATCATCGTTGCCACGGTAGCTTTATTATGTTTGGGTATAATACCGCAATACTCAAAAACCGTATCATTGCTATAAATGCCAAACACCTCTTCTAGGTGACGCTCTTCAATCTTTTGGAGTGTTAAATGCTCAGACACAAGCACTGGAAATTGGCTGAATAAATGGTGTGTATTCACTGCTGTCCCCTTTCATGTTGACGGAAGCACGCTCTGTCTTTTCAATAAATCTCCCAGACCGGTTTCCAGATTACTGGTAATCACCTGTATAATTTCTATAAAGCCGCTAATCAGCTCACCGATAGCTTCTTCTGAAAACAACGATTCAAAATAGGTTATCTCAATCCCCAGGCTGCTGCTCTCCTGCACTACAATGAAGTGAAGATCGAACTTGCCCGGGACACTGTCGTGCCCGAACGAAACCATGTCAATGGCGTCAATTTGTTCTGCTGCCTCCATTTCGGCAAATTGAAACATTACATTGAATAAGGGCCGTCCCTGGAGATTGTGGGAACCATTCAGTTTCTCCACCAGACGGTCAAGCGGATAATCCTGATTTTCATAGGCTTCAATCAGCTTGTCTTTCACCTGATACAAATATTCCTGAAACGACAGCTTGCGGCAGGCAAAAAAGCGGACCGCCAGTGTATTGACCAACATCCCGACGATGTTGTCCAAGCCCTCATGATGTCTTCCCGATGTTGGCATGCCTACGACGATATCCTCGCAATCCGACAGCTTAGACAGTAAAGCGGTGAATGCGGCCATCAGCACCATAAACAGCGTTGATTCTGTTGTTTGTGCCAGACGGTGCAATGCACAGGCGGTTTGTTCATCTATGGCAAAATAGGCGGTCCGGGAAGGATCTTCCCCTGCCCGGTGTTCCGTCCCGCGGCCATCCCATGGAAGCGCGGGGACAGGCTCATGGAATACTCCAAGCCAGTACTCCTCCTGCCTGTTCCATTGCTCGGTGCCCGCCAGTAGACTCTGCCTTACCGCATAGTCTTTATATTGGAGCTTCAGAACCTCCAATTCTCTGTTCTCATACAGAGCCGCCAGGTCCTTCAGCAGAATGCTTACAGACGTACCGTCTGTTATGATGTGGTGCATATCGATAATCAGTACGGTTTCTTCCCGGTCTGTAAGCCGTATAAGTGCGGTCCGGAAAAGAGGCGGCTTATCGAGACGGAACGGTCTGACAAAGTCCTGGATCAGGAGTACCGTTTCTGTTTCGCTTAGCTCATATACCGGAAAAGCAAAAGAAACGGCAGGATTGATCTTTTGTCTCAGCATGCCGCTGTCCGCGTCCAGCTCGATGGTCGTCCGCAGCGATTCATGCCGGTTGACCAGCTTCTTCAGGGCCTCTTCAAGCCGCCCGGCGTCAAGCATACCCTTAATTCTGCGGATGACAGGAACATTGTAAGCCGTGCCTCTTCCCGATAGCTTATCCGCCATAAATATACTTCTTTGCGCCGGGGATGCCGGATAATAAGTTTCCTGCTTGCGTTCTGCTCCCGACAGCATATCGATCTCCGCCAGCTCCCGGTCCAGGTTACCGGCCATATGTTCCACTATATTCACGTAGTGGTGAAGAAACCGCTCCATCGTGTCTCTGCGGAACAACTTCGTGCAGTACTCCAGGTTCAGTTGTAGGCTGCCGTCTTTTTTTTCGGCAGCTTCCAGCGTAAGATCAAATTTGGCAATGCCGTTATTGACCGGGTAAGCCGTCATCTGCACATTTTGGATATCCGGGGTATACCCTTCCATATTCTGCAGGACGAACATGGTGTCAAACAATGGATTCCGGCTGAAATCCCGGGGCAGCTGCAGCTGCTCAATCAATTGCTCAAACGAGAATTCCTGATGCTCATAGGCTTTCAGACAGCTCTCCTTCACTTCGGCCAGGAAGCTCCGCACGGTTTTGTCCCGCTGCGGGAAGCTCCGCAGCGCCACGGTGTTGACGAACATCCCCACTACAGGTTCAAGCTCCGCATGCCTTCTTCCTGCAAACGGCGAACCCACGATGATGTCTCCTTGCCCCGTATATTTGTGCAGCAGCACATCATACGCAGCCAGCAGCACGATGAACAAGGTCGTGTCCGTGGCCTCCGCGAGCCGCTTCACCTCTCTGGTCCGCTCTGCGTCCAGCCCGGCGTGTAGCTTATCCCCTTCGAAGCTTTGCACCACGGGCCGGGGATAATCCGGCGGCAGGTCCAGCACCGGCAGTTCTCCTTGGAACTGCTCCAGCCAATAGCGTCCCTGCTCCCGTATTGTCCCATCCTGCCTGTTCTGTGCGGATTGCCAGCTGGCATAATCCTTGTACTGCATCCGCAGCGGCTCCAGCACCGCCCCTTCATAGAGCGCCGTGAATTCCTTCAGCACAAGATCCTGGGACACGCCGTCGGTGATCATGTGATGCATATCCAGCAGCAGGAGATGCTCCTCATGGCCTGTCCGGACCACCTTGACGCGGAACAGCGGGCCTGTCCGCAGTTCAAACGGACGGACAAACGGCCCGATCAGGGAACGGTGATCCCCGCCGGGTACGTCCTCATACTCGAAAAATCCCCTGGCCTGGGGAAGCACGTTCTGGACCACGGTATCGCCGATCATTTCGAAGCAGGTCCGCAGCGATTCATGCCGCTGGCTGAGCGCCGCAAACGCCGCCTCGCAGCGGGCCGGGTCAAACGGTCCCTGCACCTGCGCGGCCCAGGTGACATTGTAGGCGGTGCCGATCGCCTCGAATTGCTGCAGGACGTACAGCCGCTCCTGCTGCGACGAGAGGCGATAATACGCCTGCTGCGGGTCTGCCCGCGGGATGGACACGAAGCGCTGCTTCGGCGCTTCCCGGATTACCCCCGCAAGCTGCCGGACCGTCGGCGACCGGAACAGCTTCTGAATCGGGAGGCTGACCCCGAACGCCTTCTTGATGCGGGCAAGCAGCGCAATCGCCTTCAGGGAGTGCCCGCCCAGGCGGAAGAAGTTATCCTCCGGGCCGATCCCCGCCACGCCCAGCACCTCCTGCCAGAGCCCGGCCAACCGCTGCCCGATCTCGTCCGTGAGCGCAGCATCCTCCCCGTCTGCCTCGTCTGCCGCAACACCGGTTCTCGTCATCGGCTCCGGCAATGCCCGGCGGTCCAGTTTTCCGTTGGGCGTCAGCGGCATGGCCTCCAGCAGCACCACGTGCTGCGGAACCATATAGGCGGGCAGCTTTTCTTCCAGCTCCCCGCGCACCTGCTCTGCGGTGGTTCCAATGGCTGCCACCACATAGGCGCACAGCGTGGTGTCCCCCGCCGCATCCTGCCCGGCGGTTACCACCGCTTCACGTACCCGGGGGCTGTCCAGCAGCTTCCGCTCGATCTCCTCAATCTCGATGCGGAACCCCCGCACCTTCACCTGGTGGTCCACCCGGCCGATGAACACCACATTGCCGTCCGGCCGCCGCTTCACGATATCTCCTGTCCGGTACACCGTCTCTTCCGGCAGGTCCGCGCTGTGCACGAAGCGTTCCTTCGTCAGCTCCGGGGCTTGGTAGTAGCCGCGTCCTACGCCGGCTCCCCCGATGCACAGCTCCCCTTCCACGCCTTCAGGGACAAGCTTCAGTTCAGAGTCCACCACATACAGCCGTACGTTGTCAATGGGGGTGCCGACGGGCAGTTCATCCCCGCCCGTCCAGTCTTCGCCCCGCAGCCGGTAATAGGAAGCGATATCCGTACACTCGGTCGGGCCGTAGGTGTTAATGATCTCTGCCCGGCACTGCCCGCTGCGAAGCCAGGGTCCCAGCTTGGTCATATGAACCGGTTCTCCGCCAAGGAACACTGCGCGTAGGCTGCTCAATTGATGATACCCACTGTCCGCCGCGCACTCCACCAGCGGGTAGAACGCGCTGGGCGTGCAGTTAATCACCGTGATGCCTTCCCGTCCGATGGTCTCCGCCATGTGTTCATAATCGTACAGGCCCGGCTCGAACAGCACCAGCCGGCCACCGGCCACCAGTGCCGCATACAGATTTTTCTGCGCCAGATCGAAGCTGGCCGAGGCAATTTGCAGGATGCGGTCCTTCGCAGTGAAGGCGAACTCCCGCGTGTACCAGTGGAGCAAATTGACAAACGAATGCGAACGGATCATGGCTCCCTTCGGATTCCCTGTCGAGCCTGACGTATAAAGCACGTACATCAGCCGCTCGGGTTGGTAGGCAAGCGGCAGACTTCCGTCCGGCAGCTCCGCCGCCAGCAGGTCCTCAATGGACACGGCTTCGGTTACGGCTTCCGCCACCCGGTCCCTGAACTTGTGCTGTACCAGCAGCAGCTTCGCCTGGGAATGGCGCAGCAAGTAACGGAGCCGCTCTGCCGGATAATCGGGATCAACGGGAGTGTAAGCCGCTCCCGCCTTGAGCACCCCGAGCAAAGCCGCCACCAGCTCCAGGGACCGCTCCGCCATGACGGCGACAACGTCCTCTTCCCCGATTCCCCTCGCGTGAAGCGCCTGCGCGATGCGGTTGGACTGCCCGTGAAGCTCCCGGTAAGTCAAGTGCTTAGCTCCCAGCGAAACCGCAATCTCCTCCGGGCGCTTCAGGACCTGTTCCTCCAGCAGCATGGCGATGCTCTTTTCGTAAGGATAGGGAACCGCTGTATTGTTCCATTCATGAACCAGCCGCTTGCGCTCTGCTCCCGACAGTATATCGATCTCTGACAGCTCCCGGTCCAGGTTACCGGCCATATGTTCCACTATATTCACGTAGTGGTGAAGAAACCGCTCCATCGTGTCTCTGCGGAACAATTTCGTGCAGTACTCCAGGTTCAAGCGAAGGCTGCCGTCTTTTTTTTCGGCGGCTTCCAGCGTAAGATCGAATTTGGCAATGCCGTTATTGACCGGGTAAACCGTCATCTGCACATCTTTGATATCCGGGGTATACCCTTCCATATTTTGCAGGACGAACATGGTGTCAAACAATGGATTCCGGCTGAAATCCCGGGGCAGCTGCAGCTGCTCAATCAATTGCTCAAACGAGAATTCCTGATGCTCATAGGCTTTCAGACAGCTCTCCTTCACTTCGGCCAGGAAGCTCCGCACGGTTTTGTCCCGCTGCGGGAAGCTGCGCAGCGCCACGGTGTTGACGAACATCCCCACTACAGGTTCAAGCTCCGCATGTCTTCTTCCTGCTAACGGCGAACCCACGATGATGTCCTCTTGCCCCGTATATTTGTGCAGCAGCACATCATACGCGGCCAGCAGCACGATGAACAAGGTCGTATCCGTGGCCTCCGCGAGCCGCTTCACCTCTCTGGTCCGCTCTGCGTCCAGCCCGGCGTGTAGCTTATCCCCTTCGAAGCTTTGCACCACGGGCCGGGGATAATCCGGCGGCAGGTCCAGCACCGGCAGTTCTCCTTGGAACTGCTCCAGCCAATAGCGTCCCTGCTCCCGTATTGTCCCATCCTGCCTGTTCTGTGCGGATTGCCAGCTGGCATAATCCTTGTACTGCATCCGCAGCGGCTCCAGCACCGCCCCTTCATAGAGCGCCGTGAACTCCTTCAGCACAAGATCCTGGGACACGCCGTCGGTGATCATGTGATGCATATCCAGCAGCAGGAGATGCTCCTCTTGGCCTGTCCGGACCACCTTGACGCGGAACAGCGGGCCTGTCCGCAGTTCAAACGGACGGACAAACGGCCCGATCAGGGAACGGTGATCTCCGCCGGGTACGTCCTCATACTCGAAAAATCCCCTGGCCTGGGGAAACACGTTCTGGACCACGGTATCACCGATCATTTCGAAGCAGGTCCGCAGCGATTCATGCCGCTGGCTGAGCGCCGCAAACGCCGCTTCACAGCGGGCCGGGTCAAACGGTCCCTGCACCTGCGCGGCCCAGGTGACATTGTAGGCGGTGCCGATCGCCTCGAATTGCTGCAGGACGTACAGCCGCTCCTGCTGCGACGAGAGGCGGTAATACGCCTGCTGCGGGTCTGCCCGCGGGATGGACACGAAGCGCTGCTTCGGCGCTTCCCGGATTACCCCGGCAAGCTGCCGGACCGTCGGCGACCGGAACAGCCTCTGAATCGGGAGGCTGACCCCGAACGCCTTCTTGATGCGGGCAAGCAGCGCAATCGCCTTCAGGGAGTGCCCGCCCAGGCGGAAGAAGTTATCCTCCGGGCCGATCCCCCCCACGCCCAGCACCTCCTGCCAGAGCCCGGCCAACCGCTGCCCGATCTCGTCCGTGAGCGCGGTATCGTCCCCGTCTGCCGCAGCACCGGTTCTCCCGACCGGCTCCGGCAATGCCCGGCGGTCCAGTTTTCCGTTGGGCGTCAGCGGCATGGCCTCCAGCAGCACCACGTGCTGCGGAACCATATAGGCGGGCAGCTTTTCTTCCAGCTCCCCGCGCACCTGCTCTGCGGTGGTGCCGGGTGCTGCCACCACATAGGCGCACAGCGTGGTGTCCCCCGCCGCATCCTGCCCGGCGGTTACCACCGCTTCATGTACCCGGGGGCTGTCCAGCAGCTTCCGCTCGATCTCCTCAATCTCGATGCGGAACCCCCGCACCTTCACCTGGTGGTCCACCCGGCCGATGAACACCACATTGCCGTCCGGCCGCCGCTTCACGATATCCCCGGTCCGGTACACCGTCTCTTCCGGCAGGTCGCCGCTGTGCACGAAGCGTTCCTTCGTCAGCTCCGGCGCATGATAGTAGCCGCGTCCTACGCCAGCTCCCCCGATGCACAGCTCCCCTTCCACGCCTTCAGGGACAAGCTTCAGTTCTGAGTCCACCACATACAACCGCACGTTGTCAATCGGTTTGCCGATGGGCAGCTCATCCCCGCCCGTCCAGTCTTCAGCCCGCAGCCGGTAATAGGAAGCGATATCCGTACACTCGGTCGGGCCGTAGGTGTTAATGATCTCTGCCCGGCACTGCCCGCTGCGAAGCCAGGGTCCCAGCTTGGTCATATGGACCGGTTCTCCGCCGAGAAACACTGCCCGCAAGCTTTTCAGTTGGTGGTAACCGCCGTCTGCCGCGCACTCCACCAGCGGGTAGAATGCGCTAGGCGTGCAGTTAATCACCGTGATGCCTTCCCGTTCGATCGTCTCCGCCATGTGCTCATAATCGTACAGGCCCGGCTCGAACAGCACCAGCCGCCCGCCAGCCACCAGCGCGGCATACAAGTTTTTCTGCGCCAGATCGAAGCTGGCTGAGGCAATTTGCAGGATGGTGTCCTTCGCAGTGAAGGCAAACTCCCGCGTGTACCAGTGGAGCAAATTGACAAACGAATGCGAGCGGATCATGGCCCCCTTCGGATTCCCTGTCGAGCCTGACGTATAGAGCACGTACATCAGCCGCTCGGGCCGGTAGGCAAGCGGCAGACTTCCGTCCGGCAGCTCCGCCGCCAGCAGGTCCTCAATGGCCACGGATTCCGTTTCAGCTTCGGTTGCGGTTTCGGCCTTAACACCAGCTTCGGCCTCCCCTTCGACATTAGCATCAGCTTCGACTTTAGCATCAGCTTCGGCCTCGGTTTCAGCTTTGGCATCAGCTTCAGCTTCGGCTTCCGCCACCCGGTCCCTGAACTTGTGCTGCATAAGCAGCAGCTTCGCCTGGGAATGGCGCAGCAAGTAACGGAGCCGCTTTGCCGGATAATCGGGATCAACGGGAGTGTAGGCCGCTCCCGCCTTGAGCACCCCGAGCAAAGCCGCCACCAGCTCCAGGGACCGCTCCGCCATGACGGCGACAACGTCCTCTTCCCCGATTCCCCTCGCGTGAAGCGCCTGCGCGATGCGGTTGGACTGCCCGTGAAGCTCCCGGTAAGTCAAGTGCTTAGCTCCCAGCGAAACCGCAATCTCCTCCGGGCGCTTCAGAACCTGTTCCTCCAGCAGCATGGCGATGCTCTTTTCGTAAGGATAGGGAACCGCTGTATTGTTCCATTCATGAACCAGCCGCTTGCGCTCTGCTCCCGACAGTATATCGATCTCTGACAGCTCCCGGTCCAGGTTACCGGCCATATGTTCCACTATATTCACGTAGTGGTGAAGAAACCGCTCCATTGAACCTTGCGAGAACAGGGCTGTATCGTACTCCAGTTTCAGCAGAATTCCATCTTCTTTCCTTTCGGGCATCAATGCAAAATCATATTTATCCAATCCGGTTTCGGCATCACCCGTCTGGAATAAGGCATCGAACAGGGGGTTTCTGCTTGGATCACGGTCAAGATTCAGCTTCTTCACCACTTCGGCATAGGGGGTGTTCCGGGGATTGCTGGCTTCCACACAAATAGCTTGAATACGATTTACATATTCCCGCCAAGTTGCAGCCCAATTCACTTGTCCCGCCAGAACGCTGAGGCCTGCGCCCCCTTCCCAGCCGGACTGCTGAACCGGACCGCAAGCCCATCCGACACAGACGGTATCCTGTCCTGTATATTTAGAGAGCAGCAAGATGTAACATGCAAGCAGCGCGGTTTCGGCAGATACCGCTTCGCGTTCCGCTAAGCGCTCCAGCCTGCATGCCAGCTCCCCGCTTGTCCGGAGCATGACAACCTCCCCTGCAAAGCTTCTGGCAGCCGGACGGACATAATCCAAAGGCATATTTAACGCATGCGTGCCGTTGCCTATAAGGTTATGCCAGTATTCGCCAATTTGCCCGTCACACGCCGGCTGTCCGGGCTGCACTTGCAAAGGTTCCCCTGTATGGCTAACACCTGAAGGCTCCTGTTCCATGATTCGCTCTCCTTTGGCGGTAAAATAGGCATAGGCATACGCTTTGCCGCTACTCTGTACCCTGAATACCTATGGTTTCAAAGACTGCAGCTAAACCGGCAAGATCCGGTTCCCTGAAGACAGAATAATGATCGCCTTCAACTTCCCGGAAGATGACGGGACGGTAAAAAAATGCGTTCCAACCGTTTGCTTCGACCCCTCTGGATTCTGCCGCCTTAATCAAATACGCCTGTGCGAATACCTTACGCGCCGGATTGTAATGAACATAGGCATTCTGCAGGTCGAGAAACAGATTCACATAATGGTAGAAGTCGTTTGTGTTGCGCTGCGCATACGCTGGAATTGCCCGCATAATTTCCACGGGGACCAGCGTTTCCAGTGCCTCATAGCCAAGGCCGCTTTCTTCCATGTGCCGGGCAAGCTTCTTGTATAAACCGTATAATGTGGTTTCATCCCTCAGCCCGGTTATCCATTCAAAAGCAGGCAGTGCCCCCTCCAGCTGCCGTCTGAAGCTTTCAATCTCTGCCTCATCGGGTGTTTGCAGATGCCGGTGCATTCCCGGGTGGGAGGAGTCAATCAAGGCGAGCAGGTTCACCTCATCGCCTTCAGCTTCAATCTGCTTGGCGGTCTCATACGCCAGCAGGCCGCCTAAACTCCAGCCGGCCAGCGAGTACGGGCCGTCTTCCTGAATTTTTTTGATTTTGGCAAGATAGGATTTGGCAAGCTCCTCCACAGTGACGCCGTGCCGCCATTGACCGTCGGTGATCTCTGCCGGGACACCGTAGCAGGTATACTTGTCGCCCAGACGGGCCGCAAGCCCGAAATAAGCGTCGATGCTTCCGCTGATATCGTGAATAAAAAAAAGAAAAGGAGCCTCCGCCGCCCCCTTGTGAATCAGGATCAGATCATGTTCACTGCTTAAAGGCGCTTGCGAAATCTCAGTCCGGATGTATGCCGCTATTTCAGCAATCGTCTGTTTCGTATAAACCTCGCTCACCGGCAGATCTATCCCCATCTCCTGACGGATTCTGGCTGCCATCAGGATAATCCTCAGGGAATTGGCTCCAACCGAAAACAGATTGGTACGGACGCCAACCGCTGCGAGGTGCAGCACCTCCCGGCAAATTTCTGCCAGCTTTAGCTCGATCTCATCTGCAGGCAGCTCATCTCCGGCCTGATTGGCTACAATCTCCGGTACCGGCAAAAGCTTCCTGTCGGCTTTTCCGCTGGAATTGAGCGGAATCTTCGGAACCTCCATGATATAATCCGGCACCATCAGCCGTGGAAGCTTTTGGCCGAGATAGCTTCTCAACTCCCCGGAGTCCAGTCCGTGCTTAGGCACATAATACAGGCAAAGCGCCTGATCCCCGGCGCCGATCTCCTTGACGGCTGCAACTGCAGCCTCAACCTCATGCCATTGGAGCGCTGTATTTTCGATTTCCCCCAGCTCGATGCGCACCCCGCGGATTTTCACCTGCTCGTCCATTCTGCCCAGGTACCCGATATTCCCATCCGGCATCCAACGGGCCAAATCGCCTGTCCGGTATATTCGATTGCCTTTGACCCAAGGGTCCTGACAAAATTTGTCCGCTGTCAGACCGGCGCGGTTCACATACCCGCGTGCGACCCCAATTCCGGAAATAAGCAGTTCGCCGGGAACTCCGATGGGCTGCAGCTCATCCTCCCCGTTAACGATGTACAAGCGGATATTGTCAATGGGTTTCCCGATCGGGATGTGGATATGGGAATCACTTTCCCCGGCGCCTGCGGAGCAATCAAACCATGAGACCTCCACAGTCGCTTCCGTCGGCCCGTAAAGATTGATCAGCCTGGTGGTGTTGGCCGGAAAGAGGGTTTGATTAAACAGGTTCACGGTGCCGGGAAGAAGCGCTTCCCCGCTCACGAACAGGTAACGCAGACTGGACAGCCGTTTCCCCTCCGCTGCCATACGCGGCTCCACATAGGACAGAAGGCCGTTCAGCAGGGAGGGGACAAAGTGTATGAGCGTAATCTGTTCACGGGCAATCGTTGCCAAGATCATTTCAGGGTCCTTTTCCGTGCCGGGCGGCAAAAAACAAAGGCTGGCCCCGTTATAATACCAGCCGAAAAGCTCCCAAACGGAAACATCAAATGTATAAGGTGTCTTTTGGAGGATACAGTCCGCCTCTCCGATTGGAAACTGCCTGTGCATCCAGGCAATCCGGTTGATCACGGAACGATGCTCGATCATGACGCCTTTGGGCGCACCAGTGGAGCCGGAAGTATAGATAATGTATGCCAGATCTCCGGGTCCGCTTCGCGGTGCGGGATTGCTATCGTCTCCCTGGTAGAGCGCCGGATCTTGGATATTGAGCCACCGGTATTCCGGTTTCAGGCCGTCCGGCCTGGTTGCCGAATCGATAAGCACAACTCCAGCCTGACTATCCTCCAATACAAAGGACACCCGATCCGGCGGATAGTCCGGACCTATTGGCAGGTACGCTCCCCCTGCCTTCAGAATCGCCAGGAGGCCGACCATCATCTCAAGGGACCGCTCCAGCCATATTCCGACAACCGAACCGGCACCCACCCCATTATCCATAAGCACCCGCGACAATTGGTTGGACCTTTGGTTCAGTTCCCGGTACGTGAGCGAGCGATCCTTATATTTGACCGCAATGCTGTCTCCGGATTTCTTTGCCTGCTGTTCAAAAACCGCCTGCAAGGTTTGCTCCACGGCAAGCTCTGAGGCGGTATCGTTAAATATATGCATAATCTGGTGCAGCTCTTCGTGTGACAGCAGACTGAACCGGCCCACCTTGCGCTCCGGTTCTGACAGGACCGCTTCCAGCAGTCCCATAAAGTGGTCCCCCATTCGCTCTATCGTGCCGGGATCAAACAACTCAAGATTGTATTCCATGTTCAGGCACGCGTCCCCGCCATCTAGCATGTAGAAGCCGCAGGCGATATCCAGCGTATTCCGGGTCTGCAGCACATCGTCTTCCCCAGGGATAAGTGATTCTAATATCGATTCCAGCTCCGTATGAAAATTTAATGAGACACGATACAGCGGATGTTCTGTCCTGGAGACCCCTTTCTGGCGGCAAATCTCTTCCTCTATTTCATTGACATCGCATTCCTGGTGCTCAAGTACGCTGATGAATTGCTTCTTCACCTGCTCCAGATATTTGGAAAAGGTCTGATCCGCAGCCACCTGAAACCGGACGGGTACCGGACGAATAAAAACACCGATGCTGTTCTCTAATCCGCTGTACCTGCGCGAGGAGAGTATGCCGAGCGAAATATCGGACTGTGCAGTATATTTAGAGAGAAGCAACCCGTACACGGCGGTCAAAAAAATACTCGGAGTGGCCTGATAACGGGTGGCTGTATTATAGATTTGTTCAATAAGCCCGCGCTTCAGACGGATATTCCGGACTCCGTAGGCCGATATCAAACGAGTGGAGCGCGGTCGGTCAAACGGTAAATTCAATTGCGGATGTTCACCGGCAAACATATCCAGCCAGAAGGCCCGTCTTTTTTCATACTCCACGGTTGCTTCCAGTTCCTTTTGCCATAGGCAATAATCGGCGTATTGCAGATGGAGAGGCGGGAGCAGCTTTCCCTGCCGGATGCATTCCAGTTCCTGATACACCAGCTTAATGGAATACGCATCAAAGATAATATGATGAAAATGGATAAGCAGCAGACAGCCTTGTTGGGGGACACGAATAAGTCCAATACGAAACAGAGGAAGCTCATGGAGCGAATAGGGCCGGTCGAATTCCTCCACACAATTGCGGATAAATGCCTCCTGCCGTTCTTTCTCCAGAGGCACTTCCCAGACCTTGACCCGGAACCACTGGGTTTCGTCATGCACCCTCTGCACGACTTCCTCATCTCTGATCTCGAATGTAGTCCGCAGCAGCCGGTGCCGCTTAATGATGGTGTAGAAAGCCTGCTCCAGATCGTCCGGATCAAGGTCATCATCCAGTTTGCGCATATCCATGACGTACTGCTCTATACCGCTGGCCGCGGAGAAATACATGTTTTTTTGAGTCCAGGAAACCGGGTAATAGGCTCTTTCCAAGGCAGGTTTAATGACTGAGAGCTTGTCTTTCTCTGAACTGCAAATATAGTCAGCAAGCTCCTTGATCGTCAGGTGTCCAAAAATATTCTCCAGGGAGATTTCGGTATCGAACTCGATTCCAATTCTGACCTCAAGCTCTAAGGCTTTTAATGAATGGCCGCCCACTTCGAAAAAATGATCGTTTATCCCAACCTCATCGATTTGAAGGACTTCTCTCCAAACCGCTTTGAGCTTTTCCTCGATTTCATCCCTAGGGGTCTGGATCGTTCGATGCATAGTCAGAATTCCTCCTTATCGACCGCGTGAACTACACACCACCTAAGAGGTGGGTGCTTCTTGGTCAATAGAGCTACTGCTCCAAGTTTACCCAAGCTTAGAGGCTAGTTCCTAGCCCAATCGTTGCCATCTTATATGGCTAATTGTAGTAAGTTTTTAGCTGCGTTTACATCTCTGTCGTGTTGTGCACTACATTCAGGACAAGTCCATTCACGTACCGCAAGGTTCTTCACTTCTGCGTTTTTGTAGCCGCAGCAGGAACATCTTTGGCTGCTCGCAAAGTGTTTTGGGGCAATCATCAATGTTCTCCCGTACCATTCTGATTTGTAAGTAAGCATCTCTCTGAACATGCTCCACGATACTTCGGATATGGCTTTCGCTAATTTGTGATTCTGCATCATGTTCTTTACACGCAAGTCTTCCATCACGATCACTTGGTTTTCGCGTATCATTTGGGTTGACGTTTGGTGCAAGAAGTCTTTACGCTGATTCGCTATTTTTTCATGAAGCTTGGCGACCTTCAAACGTGCTTTATTTCGGTTATGGCTTGGAATTTACGAATCCATCATAGCACAAATGTTCGTATTTATGGAAGATAATTTCCTTTGGATAAGAAAGACCGTTGCCATTCATCCCACCATTTTAGAAATGGGGGAATTCTGACAACTGATGGTTAAATTCTCGCTGCAACACCCGCTTGAATTTCACGGATCGTCTGCGCAATTCCTCTCGTCGCCTCCTCATCCCCCAGCAACGCGCGGTGATGAATCCAAATCACTTCCTCCGCTACCTTCTTGGAGGCCGGGCAATCCAGTTGATTCGGGAAGGAATAGCTGTCGTCCAGGCTGGCGGCAAACTCTTTGAAAATAGGCGTATCGTGGATTTGGGCATAGGCAATATATGCAGGGATTCCTTGCTCATTCAGCATCTCAACAAACCGCTCTCTGCTGATTCCGCCGAATTTCCCCGGATTGTAGTAAAACATGTACATATAATGTGTATGAAGCGTACATGCTTCCAGGCGGCCCTGCGGGACGATCCCCTCAATAGTTTGGATTTCCTCATTTAGAATCTGCGCATTGCGCTCACGCCGTTGGTTTTGTTCAGCGAGACGCCCTGCCTGCGGAAGCAGGACAGCCGCCTGGAATTCGGAAAAACGGTAATTGGTCCCTTCGACGAGATGCTGATATTTTTTGTCTCCGAAAGGACGGCCTACATTGTGATACAGAAAGGCTTGATCGTACAGCTCCTGGGAATTGGTGATGAGCGCCCCACCTTCCCCGGCCGTCATCAGCTTGAACTGCTGGAAGCTGAAAACCCCTGCATCCCCGATGCTTCCGGCACGTTTGCCCTTCCATTCCCCGCCGTGCGCATGGCAGGCATCTTCCATGATAAACAGGTTGAACTCGCTGGCAATGTCCAGCAGGCGGTCCATATCGCACAGATGGCCGGCCATATGAACGGGAATAATGCCTACCGTTCTCTCAGTGACGGCTTCCCGTACTTTCTCCGGATCAAGGCAAAAAGTGCCGGGATCAATATCTACGGGAACCGGGATGGCCCCAAGACTCATCAACGGCAATGCTGTGGAGATGAACGTAAATGCAGGAACAATAACTTCGTCGCCTTCTTTTACCTTGAAGCTCTTAAGGAGAAGGTCGATAGCGTTGGTACCGTTTGTCACGCCCAGTGCATACTTGGCATTATGCATTTCTGCAAATACCCGTTCAAACTCCTTCACCTTCGTCCCAGTCATGCGCCACCATTGATTGCTGTACAGCGTTTCCAGCAGTTCCTTCTCTTCACTTTCGGTGGCCATTGGCCAGTTTGGGAATCGGTTTGTCAGGTTACTCATTGTGAACACCTTCCATTTCTTTATTTTTTATGGATACTTGTTGCAGACCATAAGCAAGACCGCCCCAAAGCGCAGCATCGTCTCCGAGGACAGACAGTGATACCTGTACGTTTTTTTGCGGCAAGGTTCCCAAAAGCTGCTGGACGGCCTTCTCCAAGGAACGATAATCTTCAGGAAACCTGCTCACCATTCCGCCGCCTACCACCACCGAAACCGGGTCCAGCAAGCGGACGGCATTGGCAATCCCGATGGCAAGCAGCCTGATCGAATCTTGAATGATCCTCCGGGCCGCTTCATTTCCTTGAGCAGCCAAACGGAACACATCGCTTGCTTTCGTAATAGGCAAGCCTTTGGCTGCCGCCATCCGCTCAATTGCCCTTCCGGACGCATACAATTGCAAGCAGCCGAATCCGCCGCAGGGGCAAGGCTCTCCATTGGGGTCCACCGTAATATGGCCCAGTTCACCGCTGGCTCCCCTTGCCCCTTCATATACGTCCCCCTGCATAACCAGGGCGCTGCCAATCCCTGTTCCCACTACTACATACAGCAGAGGACTCACGGGATGGGCCAATCCAAAGCGGTATTCGCCCATAGCCGCCAAATTGGCATCATCAAACAGAATGACGGGCTTGCTTGTTGCGCTTGTGAATGCTTCACGAAAAGGAAACCCGTTCCAGGCAGGGCGGTTCGGCCAAGTGGTGATGGTTCCGGCCGCATCGTGCAATCCTGCCAGACCGGCCACCACGGTATGAATCTCCCCTTTATGGGCCTGCTCCCATCTGCCGATGACACCGGCGAGCTGCGAGACCGCTTCAAGCGGTTCCGTCCCAGCTCCCAGGTCAATTTTGACGGAGTCCTCCATTTTCATAACCTTCCTGTCGAAGATGGCCAGCCTCGCCGCCGAGCCTCCCATATCGATTGAGACCAGAGCATCGGTCATGTGGCCACAAGCCCTTTATGTGCAGATTGATAGAGAAGCTGAATCAGCCGGATGGCCTTTTCCCCATCCTCTGCGGTAATGTCAGGCTGCTTCGCCTCCCGGATGCACTCGGCGAAATGAGATGCTTGCCGCCGGAAATCAATGAGCACATCCGTTTTCGGCGGGAACGTAAACCATTCCGGCTCTTGGCCTGCCGGGGTGAACTGCAGGGATGGCTGTTTGTACAAGCCCTGATTGCTGAAGCCAAACAGGGTCCGCAGGCTCAGGCTGCCCCTGCTGCCTTTCAGGTGGATCTCCACAAAATCACCCTCCACATCATCCTGCCAGCTCACATGAATCCGGCCCAGCATTCCATTGGCAAACTGAATCATCCCTATAGCCGTATCTTCAACCTCAAGCGTCACTGATTCGTTGCTGCCGAGCCAGTTGGAATAATCGCCCTCCTGAGCCGGCCGGGAATGGAGGCCGGCCAGACAAGCAACCGGCTCCGGGGCATCCGTCAGAAAGAGCATCTGGTCAATCATGTGGCTGCCAAGGTCAATAAGCACACCGCCTCCAGACATCTTTTGCTGCGTAAACCAGCTTCCGGGGCGGGGAATCCCTTTTTTTCTGCGCCAGATGACCTCACATATCTGTACATCTCCAATCTGTCCCGATGTGATTCTTGAGCGCAATTCACGGATGTCGTCCCGGTAACGGTTCACGAATCCCATTAACAGCACAGCCCCTGAAGACTCTGCGATCCTTCGCAATGAGCCGGCTTCTTCGGCGGTTGTAGTCATAGGTTTCTCACACAGAACATGGATTCCTTGCTGCAGAAAGTGCTTGGCTAGTTCGTAATGCGTGTGGTTGGGCGTGCACACCAGGACAGCATCTAATGGGATTTCATCAATTTCAGAAAGGCTGGTGCACGCCTTCGCGCCTGCCTGTTCAGCCAAATGAGCGGCCCGGGACGCATCCGGATCATAAACAGCCCCAATGGATACGCCCTCCAGCGATAAAAAGCCGGGGAGATGACCATGCTCGGCAACCCAGCCTGCTCCGATCATTCCAATGGAAATAACTTTTGTATTGGACACTGCTCTCATCCTCTCATGTTTGGGACAAATGTCATTGGGAAAGCCGGATTAGGCCAGGACTGCCCTGGTTTTGTCTATTAAGTCTCTTTCCTTGTCGTACAGCTTGGCGAGCAGCCGCTTCAATGCGTCCATTTCACTCTGGGCCATCCAGTTCAAGTCCTTCATATATTTGAGTTTGTAATAATACTTAATCAGGGTGTTTCCATATACATTCCAATCATTGCACAGCTTTTTGTATTCATCCGTCAGACTGTGGAGCCGCCGTTCATCAAGCCCGTTTTTCCGGTAAAAAAGAAACGGCAGTTGAATCGTTGACCTGCGGTAATAGTACGGATTCTTGATGGCTAACGCCCTGTATTCGAAATCATCCTTGAGAAGGCCCAGCAACCGCTGTTCCAGCGTTTCCGCAAAATCCCGGATCACAGACAGTCCATACGACACCGTTACTCCAGTATCTGCTGAAGGCATTGCGTGATCAATAAACGGGCCTTGCTCCTCTTGTAAAAGAAATTCCAAACTGCTGCAAATCTGCTCCTTCGTATAGCTGGAAAAAAACTGCAGCTCCTGATCCTTTTTACGGACCAATACGAGATGATAGGTGCCGGTTTCGGACCTAACTGCGGCCATTGCCTCGTCAAAACGGTCATAAGGGAGCAGGTAGCTCTCCATTGTACTTGGCTGTATGCAATCTTCAATCAGCAGATAAGCGTTCGCTTCATCATCGTAGCCATATATAAATGCGGGGTGCTTAAGATGATTTTTACCTGCGTCAACGCCGGAGGGATAATAGAAACGGTCCACATCGGCAAAGATATAAAAACCCCTGTGCAAGCAGTCTTTGATGATCTGATGAACAGGGCCTTCTTTATCCGGCGTTACGGTTTCATAGTCCAGATAGGGAGAGAAATCGAGCGTCCTCACCATATCCAGAAGCGGAGTGACAACATTGCTGCTGCCGGGAGGAAAATCTATGTTCTCATTGCTGCTGCCATGTGCAAACAACCGGTACCTTGCCTTCGCCAGACATGGGGTATATTCAAAGTTTCTGTCATGCACCATTAAGATTGAGATCAGGTTGTTACTTACACAATCCATCCATGTTCCGTTAAAGGGCTCCACCTGGAGTGAAAACTTATTCAATAGGGTCCACCTCCCAATTCCGTTTACAACTATCTCTCTACGGTCTCACTGATCTCCTTAATCAACACCTCTGCTTCTTCCGCTGTAATGATTCCGTTTTCCAAATCACCCATAACTTGTTCGATTGTAATCTCCCGTTGATGCGGAACCGTTCTTTTGCGTTCCAGAAATGCAGCCATGTCATGAACCGTAGGGTAGGAAAAGACATCCGAGATGGCAAACAGGCCAGGGAAAACCGCATCCAGCTCCTTATGAAGCCTCACCGCAAGCAGGGAATTCCAGCCCAGGTCCTCAAAATTGGCAAAAATGCTCAACTCTTGCAAGTCCAGCACCCTTGCCAGAATTTGCACGATTTCTTTATGGCTCCGGGTCATTTGGAGCTGGTTCGCATCCTTAATGACAACCTCTGTCCGGTCTGGCTTCCCGGCAGGATGCTGCGCGTTGAGCAGGGATTTGCTCAGCTGCTTGTTCAAGCGCTCCGACAGCACATAATCATTCATCAGGCTCTGCCCGATAGTATCCCGGTTAAGCTGGCGTTTCAGCTGGCCCACGATCATCCGGCTCCGGCCACATTGCAGCAGCTCGGCATAAATGGCCGCACCCTGTCGGGGCGTGAGGCTCTCAAACACGCTGCGGCGGTTATCGACCTCATACGCCTGGGCCATCCCCACCTCCTGCCACAGCGGCCAGTTGACCGTGATCCCTTTCCTTCCCTGCTTCCTCATCCAGTCGGCGTACAGGTCCAGATAGCTGTTCGCTGCCACATAATCGCTCTGCCCCATGCCCCCCGTCACCGTGTTCATACTGGAGAACATCATGAAGAAATCCAGCTCATCTTCCTTCGTAAGCTGATCCAGTATCCACGTTCCGGTGACCTTGGCCGACAGGACCTCCCGGATTTGCCCGGCGCTCTTCCGGACCAGCAACCCTTCTCCAGCCACCCCCGCAGCGTGAACAACGCCGCGGATGGCTCCCGATCGGGTGCGTATCCGCTCCAGCAGGCTTCGCATCTGCCCTTCCTCAGCGACATCTGCGGCATGAATCTGCACCTCGGCTCCGTTTCGTTCCATCTCTTGAACCGCTGTGATTTGCCGGATGTGCTGCGCCTCGGCTCCTGCCGCGACGATCTCTGACCAGTTCTCCCGCGCAGGCAGCTCCCGGCGGCCAATGAGGTGAAGCTTGATCCGGTTCATCCGGCTCATCTGCTTCCCGATTTCCAGCCCCAGGCCCCCGGTCCCGCCGGTGATGACATACACCCTGCCTTCTTGGATGCCGGGATGCGCTTCATCCGGCGCAAGCGATGCCTCCCGCAGCCGCTCCACATAACGCTGCCCGTTCCGGTACGCCACCTGATAGGGCGCTTCCCGGCGGCTGAATTCGTTCACAATCCTCTCCGGCGGGGTGCGTCCGTCGACATCCACCAGGCGGATGTGCACCTGGGGAAATTCTTCCCGCGCCACCTTGCCCAGTCCAAGCAGGCATCCGTGATGCGGACGCAGGACCGCTTCCTCTCCCGTGACCTGATTCGCCTCGTCGCAGACAAGAACAAGCTTCAGGTCCCCGGAAGAAGGCTGCACAAACAGGCTGTCCAGCAGGGAATACAGACTGTAAAATCCCCGCTCTCCAGCCTCGTGCAGCTCCGCCTCTGTTGCAATCTCCCGTCCGGTGAGGCTCAGCAGATGAATAATGGTTTCCACATTCTCAGCTTTCAGACGATCCCATAACCGCTGATAATCTTCCCGGCTTTGAAGCTCCCTGCCGGAAATCTCCATCACCTGTCCATACTGTGCACGAATCTGCTCCAGGAGCCGGTCCGCCAGGTCTCCCTCTCCTGTGAAGACTGCGACCGTCTCCCGGGAGGTCTCGCGGTCAACATCGGGTGAGAGTTCACCCTCTTGCACAATCCAGTCCTTTTCGTAATACATCCCTGCTGGTCCTTGGGCCTGCACTTGCTTGATCGTATAGCCCTCAATTTCGGCAAGCACCTCCCCCGCCGGATTTAAGATGTCAATATCAAAGGTTGCCGTCTGATTGCCCTGTCCCCGGTCCTGCCTTCTCACTACGCTGTAGATGTCGGCGGGAATCCGGCCATAGACCCGGATTTCCTGATAATAAAAAGGCAGATACAGCTGGTCGTCAATGCTGCGGATGGCAATATTAACTGCATTGTCAAGCATCGCCGGATGGTAATGGTAATGGACAGCCTCTTCCCGAAAGGCATCGCCAAGCCCGACGGTAACCAGGCATTCCTCTGCCCCCGCCCTCAGCTCCTTGATATTGTTCCATCTTGCTCCGGTGGTAATATAGCCTCCGCTGGTTTCGACGCCCGTTATCTTCGGATACATGTGGAAGGCTTCCAGTAGAGCAGGGAGGTCGTACGGCTTGCGGTCCTGCAAAGGAAGGCATAATTTACCCTCCGCGTGTCTACGCCAGGTGCCGTCTGTCCGGTCCTTGCTCTCGATATAAAACTCGCTGTCTTCCTTGCCATTGCTCACGACAATCTGGAGATCATGAGTGTCCTCTTCTTCCTGCAGCGAGAACGGCTGCAAAAAGGCGAGCTGCTTGATGACAGACCGCCCGCCCTGACGCCTCCCGATCTCCAGCAGCAGCTCGATGTACGCCGTACCGGGCAGCACGTACTCCCTGCCGACCTGATGTTCATGCAGCACCCAGTCCGCTGCTGCTGAGAATGTTGCGGTATATACCACCTGCCCGGAGGTTTCGCAGACATTCCCCCGAAGCAGCGGATGCCCTGGCGCCTGGGGCAGATGCAAATGCTGCGGATGCCCCTGGCCGCGTTTTTCTGCCCAGCACCGGATGCGGTGGAACGGATAGGCCGGCAGGTTCAGCCGCCGGCAGGGTAAACCTTGATACATCAGGTTCCAATCAATGGTTGCCCCTGAGACATACAGCTCTCCTATGGAACGATAGGAAGCCGGACCCTCCTGCGGAAGGGCGAACGTTTTCAACAGCCGGGCTGCCTCAAGCGTTAAGGATTGCTTTTCCCGTTTCGTCAGCCTTCTTACCGGACCAGGCTCATCCGGCGCTATCCCGCCGTGCGCCGCCACCTCATGGCTTTGGCTGAGAACGTCCTGGCCGGAAGCGAGACTGTGTTTTTGCAGGTGCTCCAGTTTCTGAAGCAGGTCCGCATATCCGGTGAAGAGGATCACCAAACGATGGTTATAATGCCCGCGGCCCGTGCTGGCTGTGTAGCACAGGTCTTGCAGATTGATCCCGGCATGACGGGAGATATAGCGTGTGTAATCCTCCACCAGCCTTAAGAGCACCTGATCGTCTTTTGCCGATAACGGAAGTAAATACAGCGGTGCCTGATCGTGTGCCTCTGACAGCTTCACGATATCCGGCGCTTCCTGCACGATCATATGGCAGTTGGTTCCGCTGAAGCCAAACGAACTGATTCCGGCCACACGGGGAGTCTCCGCTGCCGTCCAATCCTGAAGCCGGTCGTTCACATAAACGGGGGAGGCAAAGAAATCGATAAAGGGATTCGCTGCAACAAAATTAAGACTGGCCGGAAGCTTCCGATGCTGAAAGGCCAGCATTACTTTCAGCAAGGAAGCCAGCCCTGACGCGCCTACCGTATGCCCGATGTTGGTTTTTACCGTGCCAATCGCACAAAACTGTTTTTTCTGCGTGTAGCGTGAAAAAGCCTTGGTGAGGCCATCGATTTCAATGGAATCTCCCAGCTGGGTTCCAGTGCCGTGCGCCTCCACATAAGTGATCGTCTGCGGATCGATTCCGGCCTCTTCCCAGGCTTGGCAAATGACCTCTTCCTGTGCGCGGGCACTCGGGGCCGTAATGCCGTCTGACGCTCCATCGTTGTTCACCGCACTCCCCTTGATGATCCCGTAAATGTGGTCCCGGTCCCGGATGGCCTGCTGCAGCGGTTTGAGGATGACGGCCCCGACTCCTTCGCCCCAAACCGTGCCGTTCGCCTGCTTATCGAAGGTCCGGATAAGATAATCCTGCGATTCGACCAAATCAAGCATCGGGTTTTTCACCGGGCTGTAATTGATGTGAATGCCCCCGGCGATTGCCAGATTGCACACGCCCGACTGAATGGCCCGGCATGCCTCATGAACGGCTACCAGGCCGGAGGAGCAAGAGGTATCGATCACAAGACTGGGGCCTTTCAGATTCAGCCCATAGGAAATCCGGCTTGAGAGAATGGCCGACCACGTGCCGGATAACAGCAGCGGGTCCTGTTCTGCGGCATTGTCTCTGTACCATTGGCCCCAGGTATGGTCCGTACCGATATATACGCCGGTATTGGTCCCGCTTAAATCCTTGTAATAATAGCCCGCATCTTCTATAGCCTGATAAGAAGCTTCCAGCATCAGTCTTTGCAGGGGGTCCATAAATTTAGCTTCGGCAGGAGAGAGTTGAAAAAAAGCAGGATCGAACTGGTCGATCCGCTCCAGGTACCCGCCTTTAAAAAACAATTGGTCTGCCTCGATTGCGTCGGGCAGGCCTTCACCAATGCAATCGCGGACCCGAGCATCGGGAAAATCACCGATACCGTTCCTTTGCTGCTGGAGACATTCCCAGAATTGTCCCAGATCCTCCCCTTTCGGAAATTTGCCGGCTATGCCGATAATGGCAATTTCCTTTTCCTTCACCGGTTCTTCATGCTTCTGCTGATGCTCCAGCAATACGGCGGCATCGTTTGGGGTCAGCTTTTGGGAGGCTACCAGTTCGAAAATCAGTTTTTCTGCTGCTGTCATGACACGCCTCCTGATTTCGTTTTGTACGTTTCAAGGGCTTCGTTCATCGAAATCTCCCGGTTCGCCAACCGCTGCAATAAGGCCAGTGTCGAGGGTTCTGCCGTATATGTCCCATTCTGCTGCTGCTGCCTTGTATCCAGGTAATCCGCCATTTCCGCAATGGTTGCATAAGTGAACACATCCGAGATGTTTACGATCTTGCCGTATTTGGTTTCCAGCCGTCTGAATAAATCGACGGCGAGGATGGAGTTGCCGCCCATATTGTTGAATTTGGCAGATAAGCCAATTTCATCGACACCAAGCACCTGTCCCCAGATCATGGCGACTTCTCTTTCGGTGGCGGACAGGTCCGCTTCATCCTTGTCAAGAATGCGTACAGGGAAAGGGTCCGAAACCTGCCGCTCTGTTTCCTCCTGTCGATGCTCCATACGGGTGCGGAAGGCACTCGCCAATGTATCCGACAGCACATAATCATTCATCAGGCCCTGCCCGATAGTATCCCGGTTAAGCTGGCGTTTCAGCTGGCCCACGATCATCCGGCTCCGGCCACATTGCAGCAGCTCGGCATAAATGGCCGCACCCTGCCGGGGCGTAAGGCTCTCAAACACGCTGCGGCGGTTATCGACCTCATACGCCTGGGCCATCCCCACCTCCTGCCACAGCGGCCAGTTGACCGTGATCCCCTTCCTTCCCTGCTTCCTCATCCAGTCGGCGTACAGGTCCAGGTAGCTGTTCGCTGCCACATAGTCGCTCTGCCCTATTCCCCCCGTCACCGTGTTCATACTGGAGAACATCATGAAGAAATCCAGCTCATCTTCCTTCGTAAGCTGATCCAGCACCCACGTTCCGGTGACCTTGGCCGACAGGACCTCCCGGATTTGCCCGGCGCTCTTCCGGACCAGCAGCCCTTCTCCAGCCACCCCCGCAGCGTGAACAACGCCGCGGATGGCTCCCGATCGGGTGCGTATCCGCTCCAGCAGGCTTCGCATCTGCCCTTCCTCAGCGACATCTGCGGCATGAATCTGCACCTCGGCTCCGTTTCGTTCCATCTCTTGAACCGCTGTGATTTGCCGGATGTGCTGCGCCTCGGCTCCTGCCGCGACGATCTCTGACCAGTTCTCCCGCGCAGGCAGCTCCCGGCGGCCAATGAGGTGAAGCTTGACCCGGTTCATCCGGCTCATCTGCTTCCCGATTTCCAGCCCTAAGCCCCCGGTCCCGCCGGTGATGACATACACCCCGCCTTCTTGGATGCCGGGATGCGCTTCATCCGGCGCAAGCGATGCCTCCCGCAGCCGCTCCACATAACGCTGCCCGTTCCGGTACGCCACCTGGTAAGGAGCTTCCCGGCGGCTGAATTCGTTCACAATCCTCTCCGGCGGGGTGCGTCCGTCGACATCCACCAGGCGGATGTGCACCCGGGGAAATTCTTCCCGCGCCACTTTGCCCAGTCCAAGCAGGCATCCGTGATGCGGACGCAGGACCGCTTCCTCTCCCGTGACCTGATTCGCCTCGTCGCAGACAAGAACAAGCTTCAGGTCCCCGGAAGAAGGCTGCACAAACAGGCTGTCCAGCAGGGAATACAGACTGTAAAATCCCCGCTCTCCAGCCTCATGCAGCTCCGCCTCCGTTGCAATCTCCCGTCCGGTGAGGCTCAGCAGATGAATAATGGTTTCCACATTCCCGGCTTTCAGCTGGTCCCACAATGGCTGATAATCTTCCCGGCTTTGAAGTTCCCTGCCGGAAATCTCCATCACCTGTCCATACTGTGCACGAATCTGCTCCAGGAGCCGGTCCGCCAACTCTCCCTCTCCTGTGAAGACCGCGACCGTCTCCCGGGAGGTCTCTCTGTCCACATCGGGTGAAGGGGGACCCTCTTGCACCATCCAGTCCTTTTCGTAATACATCCCTGCCGGTCTTTGGGCCTGCACTTGCTTGATCGTATAGCCTTCAATCTCGGCAAGCACCTCCCCCGCCGGATTCAGGATGTCAATATCAAAGGTTGCCGTCTGATTGCCCTGTCCCCGGTCCTGCCTTCTCACCACGCTGTAGATGTCGGCGGGAATCCGGCCATAGACCCGGATTTCCTGATAATAAAAAGGCAGATACAGCTGGTCGTCAATGCTGCGGATGGCAATATTAACTGCATTGTCAAGCATCGCCGGATGGTAATGGTAATGGGCAGCCTCTTCCCGAAAGGCATCGCCAAGCCCGACGGCCACCAGGCATTCCTCTGCCCCCGCCTTCAGCTCCTTGATATTGTTCCATCTTGCTCCGGTGGTAATATAGTCTCCGCTGGTTTCGACGCCCGTTATCTTCGGATACGTGTGGAAGGCTTCCAGTAGAGCAGGGAGGTCGTACGGCTTGCGAGCCTGCGAAGGAAGGCATAATTTCCCCTCCGCGTGTCTGCGCCAGGTGCCATCCGCGTAATCCTTGCTGGTGATAATAAACCCGTTATCGCCGTTCCCTTTTTTCAAGGTGATCTGCAGCTCGCGAGTCTCCCCTTCCTGCACAGAGAACGGCTGCAAAAAGGCAAGATCTTTGATGACGGACCGCCCGCCCTGCTGCCTCCCGATCTCCAGCAGCAGCTCGACGTACGCCGTACCGGGCAGCACATACTCGCTCCCCACCTTATGCTCATTCAGCATCCAATCTTCCTTGGCCGACATGCGGACTGCATAAGTGACTTGCTCCGGTGTTTCCCCGGCAACATGTGCAAGCAAAGGATGGACATTCCCGCCCGAAGCGGAGCGTTTGGGTTCAGCCTGTGCTTCCGGTTTGAGCCAGCAGCGCGTTTTCTGAAAAGGATAGACCGGCAGGCTCAAACGATTACAGGCCTTACCCTTGTACATATCCTCCCAATCGATTGTTCCCCCGGAGACATACAGTTCCGCTATAGCACGATAGGAGTTCTCTTTCTCTGAGTGCTCCATTCCCTTCAACTGCTGAGCTGACTGAAGCGTCGGTGTCAGTGCCTGCTTCTCTGTCAACCGCTCCAGTTGGTTAAGCAGATCTTGATACCCCGTGAAGACAATTGCCAACCGGTGGTTGTAATGCCTGCGCCCCGTACTGGCGGTATAACAGAGATCTTCCAGATCGATCTGGCTGCTTCCCTCTAACAACCGGATATACGCTGCAGCCAGTTCCCGCAGCACATTTTCTTCCTTGGCGGACAGCGGGAGCAAGTACATCGTCTCCCCGTGCTGCTGCTTCTGCGGGGGCGGCGGCGCTTCCTCCAATACCATATGACAGTTGGTTCCGCTTAGTCCAAACGAGCTGATACCCGCAAGCCGCGGCACTCCCGGGGTTGTCCATTCCTGAAGCCGGTCATTTACATACACGGCAGAGGTGCTGAAATTGATCGTCTGATTCGGTTTCATAAAATGAAGCGAAGGAAAAAGCTTTTTGCTCTTAAGGGAATAGATCACCTTGACAAGCCCGGCAATCCCCGCGGCATGATCGAGATGGCCAATATTCGTTTTCATCGATCCGATGGCGCAAAACTGCTTTTTCTGCGTATAACGGGAAAAGGCCCGGTCGATTCCTTCGATTTCGATGGGATCACCAAGTCTGGTCCCCGTGCCGTGCGCTTCGATATAGGAGAGGTTCTCCGGATTGATCCCGGCCTCTTCCCACGCCTGGCAGAGCACTTCTTCCTGCGCTTGCGGATCGGGAGCCGTGATGCCAATGGAATTGCCGTCCTGATTGATCGCGCTGCCTTTGATAACGGCATGGATATGATCCCTGTCCTGCAAAGCTTTTTTCAAAGGCTTCAACAGAACGGCTCCGGCCCCTTCGCCCTTTCCGGTTCCATTGGAGCTGTCATCGAAGGTTTTGGTTTTCTCATCGGATGACTCAATGCCGATTTTCAAATGGACATGGCTCTTTAACGGGAACAGCTGCAGCTTGATCCCTCCCGCCAATGCCAGATCGCAGGAGCCTTCAATGAGCTGTCTACACGCAAAGTGAATGGCGACAAGCGACGACGAGCAAGCTGTATCAAATACAACCGCAGGTCCCTTCAAATCCAGGTAGTGGGAAATCCGGCTGGCAATAACTGATTTGATATTCCCGGGAATGGCTACGCCCATGGCTTCCGGTACGAGCATCTGAATGCCTTTCTTATACTCCTCGCCAAAATCCGAGCTGTAGCCGATAAAGACGCCTGTTTTGCTGCCTGTTAATTGGGTTCCCCCATACCCGGCTTCCTCAATGGCTTCCCAGGCCAGCTGTAAAAACAAGCGCTGATTCGGGTCCATGAGGCTTGCTTCTCTGGGGGAAATATTAAAAAATGCAAAATCAAAGGGATCGATCTCGGAAAGATATCCGGCCTTGTCATACTGTGCGTGATCCTTCTCTACCTGAAACAGGGGAAGAAACAGGTCGGCCTGTTCCTTCCTGCCGGCAGGGAGTTCCTGAATGGAATCCACACCCAGGGTAAGAAGCTGTTCTACTTCTGATGTGCTGCCGGTATTGCTGAAGCGGGAAGCAACCCCGATGACCGCAATGTCTGTATCGGCCTCTTTTCCCTGATCCTGCCGGAGGTATTGAATCAGGTGCGCGGCAATGCTTTTATCCAGATGCCCGGACCCGACCTCTTGTAAGATATAGGAATAGATCTCGTCCTTTTTTTCCACGACCTCACTCTCCCAGTTTCTTTAGGATTTCCTCGACGGAGGTTTCGCCTTCGCTGTACTCATCCAGAAGTTGCATGATATCGCTGATGTCATCCTGTGTTTTTCCGGGTTTGGTTTTGGCGTCAGCCTGTTCGGGTTCTTGAGCACTCCCCTGGATGTAATCTGCCATGGCGCGGACCGTTTTGCACCGGAACAGATCAATGACCTTGACCCGCTTCATGTATTTCTGTTCGATTCTGGCTTGAAGCTGGACGATCAGATGCGAATTTCCGCCGATATCGAAGAAATTTTGTTCCGTCCCGATGTTCTCTATTCCCAGCAATTCGCGCCACACCTGCAGCAAAAATTCCTCCGCATCATTCTCCGGCAAATGCATCACCGCTTGTTCAGCGGGTTCCCTCAGAAGAGGCAGCGCCTGCAGCGCTTTTCGGTCGGTTTTACCATTGGATGTAGCGGGCAGTACTTCCAAACGGATAAACCGGGAAGGGATCATATACAAAGGCAAGGTTTGTTGTAAGCAGGCTTGAATCTCCCGGACCGGGATGTCGCGTGCCGCTGTATAGTAGCAGATCAATTTGTTCGACTCTCCTTCGTTTACCGCAACAACAGCAGCCGACTTCAGCCCTTCCAGTCTGTAGAGGGTATGTTCAATTTCGCCTGCTTCAATCCGGTAACCCCTTACCTTGACCATTCCATCTTTCCGGGCAATATATTCGAGCTGGCCACCCATGCCGTATTTACCTATATCTCCGGTGTGGTATACGATCTGATCCGTAAATGGGTGGGTGCGGAACACACCGGCTGTTGTCTCCTCGTCTCTGAAATAGCCCGGCGTGACACCGGCTCCGCTGATGCAAATTTCACCTGGAATCCCTGGCCCGCACAAGTTCCCGTCCTTATCCAGTATGAAAATCCGGTTGTTCGAAATCGGTTGGCCGAGCGGCACTACCGTTTTGCCTGTCAAATCGCTTGCGGCTTCATAATACGTTGCCCAGATCGTTGCTTCCGTAGGACCGTACAAATTGTATAGTTTGGCACGGGGAAAACTTCTCCGGATATCTCCTGCCAGCTTAGGGCTCCAGGCTTCGCCGCCAATTGCAACGGTATCAAAATGCTGCAAACACGCTATTTCCTTCTCATCCTGCGAAGAGAGTCCGAACAGAAACTGATTCATCAGCACAGGCACCGAGTGCCAGAAATTAATCTTGTGTTGATTCATATAAGCTAACAATAGTGCAGGGTCTCTGAGCCTGTCTGACGATACAACATGCAGGGTTGCCCCGCTGGACAGACAACCAAAGATTTCGAAGACTGAAATATCAAAGCTGATCGAGGTGACCAGCATCATGTGGTGCTGCGGTCCCAATTGGAACTGCTGTCGGCTCCACAAAAGATAGTTGATCACATTGGGCTGACTGACCATAACTCCCTTAGGGGTTCCCGTAGAACCTGAAGTATAAATGATGTACATCAGTTCCGAAGCGGCCTTGGACGGAATACGGGCCACGGGCTGCTTGCGGATATCAGAGTACTTATAGCAGGATAGATGATCCGCTGTTCCCGCCGGGGTGGAATCGCCTGCAACATCGATGACCGCCTTCAGAACATCACTGGCTAATTCCAGCAGCTTGGGAATAGACGCACCGTCCGAGACCACAGTTCTAAGCCCGCTGTGTCTGATCATATACGCGATCCGCTCAGGCGGGAAATCCGGATCAAGCGGGACGTATGGACGGCCAGACTTGAGAATGCCAAGAAGCACAGCAATCATATGGATGCCGCGTCCCAAATAGACGCCAACCGGCTCGGCCGGTTCCTGTTCAAGCTGCACCAGAAAGGCTGCCAGTTGATTGGACAGCTCATCCAGTTCCCTGTAGCTAACCCGTTCCCCCTCAAAGACCACAGCCGTTTGGTCAGGGTTCTGCTCCACTTGCGCCTCAAATAAACGGCAGACCTGGTCCGGCGGATTCATGGGAACCGGAAGGGGATGAAATTGGTTTATAATCTCCGCTTTGTGGCGGGCATCCAGCAATTCATAACGGCTAAGCTGTCCCTCAGGGTCCGCGATGACCTGGTTAATCAGGTGCGTTAAATAGCAGGCATAGTTTTGTATTGTCTCTTCTGTGAAAAGTGAGGTCTTGTACTCCAGCCTGACTTCGATTTGTCCGCCATCCATTTTGCAGATACAGCTCAAATCGTAGAGGCTCATTCTGTCATTGTCCTGGGGAACATTATCATACAGCTGAAAAATGGTAGAAAACACAGGGGTTCTGCTCGGGTCTCTTTCCGGATTCAGCTTTTCTACCAGCGTATTGAACGGATATCTGCCGTTGGCATAGGCTTTTAGGCATTTCCGTTTGACCTCCTCCAATACCCCGCCAAAGCTGCTAAGCTCCCGGAAATCCACACGAATGCATACCATATTCATAAATAATCCGATGATATTTTCCCATTCCTGCTGCTCTCTTCCTGAAACCGGGAACCCGACGATAATGTCCTCTTCCTGGCTGAGTTTCTTCAAAAAAAGAAAATAGATGGCAAGGACAGTCATGTACAGGGTCGATGAGCGGTTTTTTGCCAGCAAGCGCAGCTGCCCGGTCACCTCTTCTGAAACCGTGAATTTAATATAGCTTCCGTCATAGGCGATGGAATGCGGGCGGTCATAATCGGTTGGCAGTTCCAGAACCGGGAGCGGCTGGGCCAGCTCTTTCATCCAGTATCTTTCCATGTTCAGGTAATCCCCGGACCCGATCCAGAGCTTCTCCTGTTCTACCCAATCCACAGGCTGCAAGGCAATCGGCGCTAATTGAATGGGGCGCTTGGACCGGATTTGGTCATACAGCTCCATCCATTCGCGGAAAAATACCCCCATGCTCCATCCATCCGAAATGATATGATGCATATTGATATATAAGAGATAATCGCTTTCCTCATACCGGTGCAGCTCCGCCCGGAACAAATTTTGCTCCAGCTCAAAAGCGGTTGTATTCAGTTCCTCCAGACGTTTTGACGAGAGCAGCTTCTTATGCGGTTCCTGTGCATAATCCGTAAAATGGATCACATGGCTTTTGTCCGGCACAACGAACTGCTTCGGAATCCCGTTTACATTCTTGATTATGGTCCGCAGCGAAGAGTGGCGCCGGGTCAGGATGTCGAGTCCCTGCTGCAGGACCGCCAGATCAATCGCCTCGCGGATCTGCTTGACAACCGGTAAATGATAGGCCGTTGTCTGGGGATCATAGTTCTGCAAAAACCAAATCCGGTGCTGTGCCTTGGAAAGATCATAACCGGCGTTTGGAGCCTCTGAGCCTGCCGCCTTTGCGGTTGCCTCATTCCGTGAAGGAAGCGATTGCTCCAGGTAAGCCGCAAGCCCGGATACCGTTGGATATTCAAAAATTTCGGCAATACTCAGCTTCTGGTGCAGCTGTGTATTGAGGAGGTTAGCCATCTGCGTAGCCATGATGGAGTCTCCGCCCAGCTCATAGAAATTCTTCGATATATCCATTTTCTTCAGCCCGAATGTCTTCGCCCACAATTGCGCTACTGCTTGTTCCATTTCGCTTATCACGGCCCCGCTGTGGCCTATAATTGCAATGGTATCGGCCGCCGCAGCAACGGGACGGGGTTGTGCAAACCGATTGCCGGTTCTCCTAAGATCAGGTGATAGCTGCAGTGGAAGTTTACCGGTAACAGATTCATCCAGCTGATCCAAACGTATGTCTGCAATGATCACGCGGGGCTCCTCCAACTGGAGGGCCCGGCTGAACGCATGGACCGCTGTGCCGGTTTTTAGCGGCCGGTATATTTTGCTCCCCAGTGCGCCGTTATCCAGCGCCATGCCCGTCTCTTCCCAGGCAGCCCAGTTGAGGGTAAGCCCGCGAACACCTTTTCTGCGTAAAAAATGGGCAAACCCGTCAAGATAGCCGTTCCCCGCTGCATAATCACCCTGTCCGGGACTGCCTTCCAGAGTCGCTATTGAGGAGAACAGAACAAAAAAGTCCGGCTGCTCCTGCAGCAAGCTGTACAGCAGATAAGTGCCCTCAATCTTGGGTGCTGTTACCCGGGTAAAATCAGACCAGTCTTTGGTGAACAGATAACCGCTGCCGGCGATTCCTGCCGCATGGATGATCCCTTTGACCGGTCCATACGCTTCTCTTAGCTGCATCAGGCAGTGTTTAAGCTGCTGCCCATCACTGATGTCGCATGGGCATATCATGACCTGGCTGCCTGAGCGTTCGATTTCTTCCAGAAGCTCAATTTTCCGGCTTGTTCCCGGCTCTGTTCCGCTTTGTCTGATATCCTCCCATGCCTCACGGGGCGGCAGGCCGCTGCGGCTTAATAGTCCGAGCTTGACCTTGCTCTTCGAGGACAGGTACCTGGCAAGCTCCAGCCCGATCCCGCCGGTTCCGCCGGTGATTACATACAAACCGCCTTCCTGCAGCACAATCGGCTCTTCCGGCTCTTCTTCCACATAGCGGGCAAGTTCCTCGATAAATCGCTTATTCTCGCGGTAAGCCACCTGATTCGCAGTGCGCTCCCCGAAGATTTCCTCCAGTACCGCTCCCCATTCTGTCTCATCGCCCAGGTCGATACTGCGGCACTTCAGGTTAGGATACTCCGTATCCGCAACCTTCCCCAGATTGTAGAAGGCCGCATAGCAGGGCTCAAGCTCTTTTTCACCCCCGGTAACCTCATAGCCTTGTTTGCCCAGCAGCACCAACTCGATCTGCTCTTTGTATTTCGCCTGCACCAACGCTTTTATGATAAAAAACAGGCTTTGGACACTCTTTTCCTGGACCGCCTGCAAACTGGAGAGACTGTCTGCCCCGCTATCTTCGTCAAGGGCATAGCCATGAATCATCCGGCTTACGTTCCGGCCCTGCAAATCGGCAAACAACTGAATATAATCCGCTGCCGCATTACCGACTACATAACGGCTGTCCTTCTCTTTGCGATACGCCTCCCCTTGGACGACCTGAATCAGCTCAACGTCTCCGGCCTCCATGTGCCTGATGAATTCCCGGGTTGCCCTGCAATCGTTTCCGAACAGGAGTACAGTCCCCCCTATCCGGCTTCCTCCATCCGGCCGTGGAGACTTCACCCAATTGATCCGGTAGAAAAGGTCTTTTGAAATCAGCGCCGGAGAAACTTTCTTCAAGGTATAATTCTCCACTTCCGCAAAAACATTGCCTGCCTCATCGATCAGGCTAATATCGTAAGAGGCCGTCTCCCGGTGATCTCCGTGCGTCTCCCTTTTCCGTACATAGCTGAAAAAGGAAGCCGGCATCACCCCAAAGATGCGGATGGATTCATAATAGAAGGGAAATGCCGGCAGATCAGCCGCTTCTTCCCTTTGTCTCAGCAGATGCCAGAAACTGAGCGCCGTGTCCATAAGTGCAGGATGAAGTGAAAATGGTTCACGTGCTGAAGCCCCATCCGTTGATCCGATATGGAGTACAGCGGCACTTTCGTTCTGGTAAAACCTGCGGATGCACTTCCAGCTTGGACCATACTGAATTCCCGCTGTAAGAATCGGAGTAAATAGCTCAACACTCTCTTCGTTCATCACCTGAATCAGTGGCTCCAGCGCAATTACAGGCATCTTGGGCTCAGCCTGCGGATAAATCTCCCCTTGTGCATGGATGATCCAGTTCTCCGTGTGTCCGCCTTCCTTCATACTGGCTATCGTAAAGGCAGCATGATCCTGCTCCTCACGAATAATCGTATGCACAACCCTGGTCTCATCCGGCGGGCAGATCAGCATATTTTGCAAGGTGACCTGCCTCAACACTACATTCTCCCCGGCAAAGAAATATCCGCTTGCAGCCTTGGCCATTTCGAGATAGGCCACTCCCGGCCATACACCATTCCCGAGAATGCGGTGCTCTTGCAGAAGCCAATGCTCCTTGCCGGACAGCGTCGCGGCGTATATCCGCATTCCCGCTGTTTTGACGGTACACTCGCCCAGAAGCGGCCCCGGAACACCTGGGAATGCTCCTTCAGTTGGCGCAGGTGCCGGCCAGTGCCTTGTTTTGGTAAACGGATAGACCGGGAGCCGGGCAGTCTGTACGGCTTGTCCGGTCCATAGTGCGTTCCAATCCACACGCGTGCCCTGGACATATAATTGAGCCAGCTCTTCAAGAGAGCCCTCGGCAGCCTGTGCAGGGTTTTCAGCGATTTGCCGGACCAGCCGGCGGGCTTTGTCATAGGCGGCCCTCGTTTTGGCCTCCGACAGGTCCTGCTGGGCCATATTATTTTTCGCTTTTTGCCTGATGGGGAAATACCCGTAATACCCGATGGATTCAGGAAGCTGGTCCACATCGTTCAGAAGGACCGCAGCGATTTTCCGCCATAACTCAGAGGCATCCTTGGCGATAATGGCCAGCCGGTGGGCGAAATGCTCCCGGCCAAGCTGGGCCGTATAGACGAGATTCTGAAAATCCGCGCGCTGATGGGTTTGCAGAAATTGAGAGTATCTTTGCAGTAACTCCAGCAAACCGGACTTCGTTTTTGCAGATACGGGAAAAATCCGTGGTTGCTCCGGTTCCTCCCGCACCGTCTGCTGATCTTCCTGCTGCCATTCCTCCAGAAGCACATGACAGTTCATGCCGCTAAAACCAAAAGAACTGATGCCCGCGCGCCGTGGCCCCTGGGCAGCTTCCCAGGCAAGCGGCTTGTCCACCATATAGAACGGCGACTGGGAGAATGGAATATATGGATTCGGCTCTTCAAAATGAATCGTGGGAACCAGCTGCCGGTGCTTCATGGACAGGATGACCTTGATAAGGGAGGCCATTCCCGAAGCCCCCACGAGATGACCGATATTGGACTTTACAGACCCAAGTCCGCAAAATTGTTTTTTATTCGTATATTGATCAAAGGCCTGCTTCATCGCCTTCACTTCGATAGGGTCTCCAATTACAGTTCCTGTCCCGTGGGTTTCGATGTAAGAAATGGTTTCCGGATGTACTCCGGCCTTAGTCCATACATCAATCAGCAGCCGCTCCTGAGCTTCCGGATTGGGAGCTGTAATGTAGTTGGATGCTCCATCGCTGTTCACCCCGCTGCCTTTGACCACTGAGTAGATCCGGTCCTTGTCTTTGAGCGCTTCGCGCAACGGCTTGATCATGATGGCAGACAGCCCTTCTCCCCAAGTCGTTCCCGTGGCATTTTTATCGAAGGGGCGCACCTTGCCGTCATTGTTTTCCACAATTTTGAATGAAGAGTTAGCAAGCGGCAGCAGGTTGAGACTGATTCCGCCGACAATGGCCATTGTACATTCCTTATGCCTAAGCGATTCACAGCCCTGGTGCAGGGCAACTAATCCGGAGGAGCATGCGGTATCAATGACCTGATTGGGGCCGGTCAAATTAAAGAAAAAGGCAATCCTTCCTGAAATAAAACTGGGAAGATTGCCGGTCATAGCCAACTCGTTGGAAGAGTCGATGAATTGCTGATACAGTCCGGAAGAGTGGTGGTCCCTACCAATGAATACTCCTGTTTGTGTCCCGTATATTTTTTCACCCATATATCCGGCATCTTCAATCGCCTCAGCGGCCACTTCCAGCATCAGGCGCTGATGCGGGTCCATGAACTCGGCTTCCTTGGGGGACAGGCGAAAATATTCAGCATCGAACGAATCGACTTGTTCCAGATAGCTTCCTTTACCGTATACGGGCGTCTCCATCACTTTTTGCAATAAAGGATCGATATCCTTACGTCTCTTCAGCGGAAAATCCGTGATGCCATTGATTCCGTTAAGCAGGTTGTCCCAGTATTGCTCAAGCGTATCGGCAAAAGGAAAGCGGCAGGCGATGCCAATGATGGCGATATCATCGGCTGTACGGTTCTCCGCTTCCGCCGGGCCGCTGTTTAATTGGTGCAGAATTTTCAGCGCGAGCTTTTGGTCCAGACGGTTGGCCTTGACGCTCTCCAGAATTTCGGCATTCAACAGATCGATGTTACTCATCAATACGATTCCTCCGTTGGGATAGAAGCTCCACCAAATCTTCTACGGTTTGTTCATCGGAAGTAAGCTTGTCCATCATCGATTGCAGCTGCACATCAAGCGAATCCCCGGAAGGGGGAACCGGATCTGCGGCTGCGGATTTGGCAGGCTTCATTTGCTGCCGGTCACGCTGCTGCTTAATATAGCCGGAAAGCTCGGCCACTGAAGAATACGTGAACAAATCCGGCAAGTCGAGGATGCCCGGAAACTCCATTTCCAGCTTTCTGAGCAGTTGGGTTGCGATCAACGAGTCCCCGCCAATATCCAGAAAGCTGCTGTAGATATTCACCGACGGCAAATGCATCGTTTCTGCCCAGATTCGTGAGATGGCTTGTTCAATGTCATCATAATTCCCGTCGGCACGGCCTGTGATAGTAAACGGGAAGGTATCATGGACAGTCTGCTTGGGGACGCCCAGCCTGCGGATCAGTCCAGCCTCTATCCTTAAGAAGGAGCTTTCCTGCACGGCTGCAAGCATATCCAGGTTGAGTGAGCCGATCATCACCTGGCTGCGGTCCATGGCTATCGCTTGTCCAAAAGCGGCTATCGCCTCATGCGTTTTCAACGGCTTGCAGATGCCGCCGCCCGTTACCACACCGTAGTCCACAGCCATGCCAACCTCTTCCCAGACTGCCCAGTTCAGCGTGGTTCCGCGAATCCCCTGTCTGCGCAAATAGGGGGCAAATCCATCCAGATAGCCGTTTCCCACGATATAATCGCCCTGGCCCGGACTTCCTTCCAGTGTTGCAACCGAAGAGAACAGCATGAAAAAGTCGAGAGGCTCCTTGATGAGGTTATGCAGCAGATAAGTGCCTTCTATTTTGGGTTTTGTGACCCTGCAGAATTCCGCCCAGGTTTTGGTAAACAAAAATCCGCTGCCGGCCAGTCCAGCCGCATGGATGACTCCCTTCACCGGACCGAAGGCTTCCCTCAGCTTATCCAGACCGGCAGCAAGCTCCTGCTCAGCTGTGACATCGCATGGACACACCATCACCCGGCTTCCCGAGCGTTCGATCTCCTCCAGAATCTCCATTCTCCGGTTTCGCTTTCCGTCATTTTCGTTCTGCCCGCCGCGGCTTAACAGGCCCAGGCAAATCTTGTTCTGTGAGGACAAATACCTGGCGATTTCCAGCCCGATCCCGCCGGTTCCGCCAGTGATCAGATAGAAGCCGTTTTCTTGAAGCTCTAGCGGCTGTCCGGACACCGGTTCCCCTGAATAACGGCCAAACTCCTGAACATACCGTTCATTTTCCCTATAGGCAACTTGATAGACGTTCTGTCCATCCTCTATTTCTTCCAGTATGGCTGCCCATGCTGTCTGATCGTCCAGGTCAATACTGCGGCAGCTCACATTCGGGTACTCTGCCGCCACGGCCTTTCCGAGATTGAAGAAGGCGGTCTGGCAAGGTTCAAGCGCTTCCTCATGCCCGGTAATCTCAAAGCCATACTGCCCTAACAGCACCAGATCAATCGCCTGCTTGTATTTGGCTTGAACCAGCGACTTCACTATATAGAACAGACTTTGGATGCTCTTCGCCTGAAGTGCTTGCAGATGGCCAAGTCCGCTTGCTTCACCTCCCGCATCCAGAGCATAGCAATGAATGATTCTGCTGACTTTCCGGTTCTGCAGATCAGCGAATAAGCGTTGATAATCACCTTCCTCATTGCCGACCGTGTAGCTGGAGTCCTGCTCCCGGCTATACGTCTCACCGTGACGGACCCGAATCACCTTTGCGCCTCTTGCCGCAAGCAGCCGAATCAATCCGGCGGATCGTCCTCTTTCGTCTCCAAACAGAAGGACAGCGCCGTCCATCATGTTTCTTCCTGCTGGCAGCCGGGGTTCCTTCACCCAATGGAGCTGATGGAACAGATCCTTGGTGACCATTGCTGCGGGCACTTTTTTCAAGGTGTAGTTCTCAACTTCCGCGAACACATTCCCTTGCTCATCAATCAGGCTGATGTCGTAGGAAATAGTCTCCTTGTTTTCTCCCCCGGCTGCTCTTTTGCGCAAATAGCTGTAAAAGGCATCTGGCATGTTGTCATAGAACGTGAATTTCTTGAAGGAAAACGGAAGATACAACTCACGTAAAATAAACATTGTGACTGCATTCAATCCAGTATCGAGCAGAGCCGGGTGATAACCGTATGCCGAAAAATCCTCCGCATAACGTTCTCCCAATTTCACATGGACCAGCACACGGTCATCGCTTTGGGACAATTGCTGAATGTTGTTCCAGCGCGGACCAAATGCAGTGCGGCCTACAATGCTGCCAAAGTCCGGTTCGATGTGCTCCCATTCACTCTTTTCCTGGAGCTGTTGAATATCTACGCTGGCCGCCCCGGTGTGCTGGAAAGGTACGATTTTTCCTTCGGCATTCAGACTCCACTCATTATGGTTCTCCGCGTTGCCGGGAATAGCCCGGCTGGCGATTTGCAGCCGGAACTGGCTATCCTGTTTTTCCACCAGTGTATGGACTTGATGTCCCTCGCTCTCACCGGCAATCAAGGGATTAATAAAACGAAAATCCTGCAGGCTGAACGCAAGGTCTCCAACATGGCTGCGGCCGGTCTGGCGGGCCCATTCAATCAGTCCCGCCGCCGGTACGATATGGAATCCCATCATCAGATGCTCCCGCAGCAGCCATTGTTCTTCCACCCGCAGCTCAACTTCATAGACTGATTGCTGGTAGGTTTCCAATACTTTGCGGCCTGGGAAAACTTCACTTGGCGAAGACAGAGGCGTGCGGCTTCCCGGCGGTTGGTCCGCCTGCGGCCAACAGCTTATCTTCTGGAACGGATAGACGGGAAGCCGAATCCGCCGGTACCCGCCCGGCTGGTAACAAACCTCCCAATCCATCTCGGCACCTTGAACGTACAGGCCGCAAATTTCCGAAACCGATTGAATATCCTGACCGGAATAGGCCCCAAGCGCTGCACGTGCCTGTTCATGCAAGAGATTCAAGCCGGACTCGGTTATCTCCCCGGTGCTTTTGTACTTTTTGCTTTCCGGGACAATTTTGAATTCACCGTAATAAATCCCGTCCTCCGTGTGTCCGGTTATTGGATGCTCCTGGATGATGCGATGCAATTTTTCCTGCAACTCCTGTATATCCCGGACGATTAGCGCCAGCCGGTACGCATAATGCCCTCTTCCTGTCGCAGCGGTGTAACAAAGGTCCGCCAGCTCGATATCCCCGGCGCGCTGCATATGCTGCAGATAACGGGACACCCACTCGGCAAGGACCGTTTTCTCTTTGGCTGAAACCGTAAAGATATGATACGGGCGGCTTGCCGGAGCAAGTTTTGGGCTGACCGGAGCTTCCTCCAGCACGAGGTGGAGATTCGTCCCGCTGAAGCCGAAAGAGCTGATGCCTGCCCGCAGCGGAATATCCTCCTGTGCCCGCTTCCACTCTTGTTGCTTATTGACCATGTAGACCGGGGAGCCTACAAAGTCGATAAACGGATTGGGATCATCAAAATGCAGAGTGCTGACGAGTTTCTGATGCTTGAGTGACAGAATGGTTTTCATCACCGATGCAATCCCCGAAGCAGCCGCCAGATGACCAATATTCGATTTCACAGAGCCGATGCCGCAGAACTGCTTTTTGGAGGTGTATTTACGGAAAGCGTTGCTGAGCGACTGGACCTCAATCGGGTCGCCAAGAACGGTACCGGTCCCATGCGCTTCGTAAAAACCGATGGTTTCGGGCGCAATCTCCGCATTTATCCACGCTTGTGTAAATAAGTCTTCCTGTGCAAGCGCATTGGGTGCCGTAAGTCCGTTGGATCTGCCGTCGTTATTCACAGCACTCCCTTTGATTACTGCATGGATAGGATCACGGTCCTCAACCGCTTTATCCAGCGGCTTCAGCAGCAATGATCCGATTCCTTCTCCCCACAAGGTTCCATCCGCCTGCTTATCGAACGGCTTCAACAACTGCAGCTTGGATTCCACCAAACCAAACGCCGGATTTTTCATAGGAAAAAAAATCAGACAAACTCCGCCTGCAATCGCCATGTCGCACTCGTTGTTGCGGATCGCCTGGCAGGCATCATGTATGGCCAGCAGTCCGGATGAACAAGCAGAATCCAAGACGATGCTCGGACCCTTCAGATCCAGGAAATAGGAGATCCGGCTGGACAAAATCCCGGTATAAGACCCGGTTAAAGCAAGCTCATCCGTCTGATCCAGCAAGTGTGTATACATGTTTCCTACCGTATGATCCCTTCCGATAAACACGCCCGTTCTGGAGGAGACCATCCGGCGGCCGCCGTACCCTGCATCTTCAATGCTCTCCATAACGGTAGTCAGCAGCAGCCGCTGGATGGGGTCCATCATTTCTGATTCTTTATTGGAAATTTTGAAGTACCCGGAATCGAACTGGTCGATCTGCTCCAAATACCCGCCTTTTTCATACGTGATCTTCTGGAGCGAATCTGGCACACTCTTCTGGATGAACCCTTCGACGCCCTTTTGCCTGCTCTCGGGGAAATCGCCGATGCAATCAACCTCATAGAGCAGATTATTCCAGTATTCATCCACATTGGAAGCTCCCGGAAAGCGCCCTGCCATCCCGATGACCGCAATATCCTTATGCTGTTTCTTTACGCCTGCCTGTTTGATTTCTTTTAGAATAACCTTGGACTTGTCGACGGATAACTGCTGATCCTTGATCTGCTGATAAATGTACTTTTTGGTTTCCTTCATTCGTCTTCTCCCAGCAACTGCTCAACCTCATCTACATCCAATTCGCCATTGGCTAAGCGATGCAAGATCTGGTCAAGGTTGTGATCCTCTTCCTCCTGGCTTGGATTCGCTTTAGCGGATGAAGAGGGTTGAGCTTGCTCCATTCTGGAATATACATATTCAGCCATCTTGTTAATTGTGGGATACGTAAAAATATCCGAGATTCCCAGCATGCCCGGAAAAGCTTTTTCGAGTTCCTGCAGCAGATACACAGCAAAAATCGAATTGCCGCCAATGGAGGTAAACGCATCGTCCAGCGCTATGGACTCTGATTCCAGCAGGGTCACCCACAACTGGCGGATCAGCTCTTTTATGGACTGCAGCGAGCGGTTATGGGTTCTTCCTTCCGGCAGGCCGGCGGATGCTGTGGCAGAGAGGCTGGTTTGAGCAACAAGCTGCGGCTCCACGTAATTCATCAGCAGGTTATTGCCCTCATAAAAGAAGCTGCTGCGGAAATTCTTCACCGCATTTTCTTTGTTGATGGTTCCGATCACCACCTGCTTCTCGCCTGAAGCCAAGGCAGCGTCAAACGCGGACATCGCCACGCCGGTAGGCAGCAAATTGAAGATCAGCTCTTGATTGAACGTTTCATAATCATAGGCCATGCCAATCTCTTTCCAGGGTGCCCAGTTGAGCGTGATTCCGTTTTGATTGGCGGGCAGACTGTAAACAAAGCTATCCAGAAAACCGTTGGCCGCTACATAATCCCCTTGTCCGGGCGTGCCCTCCAGCGAGGACACCGAAGAATAGCAAACAAAAAATTCCAGCGGCTCTGTAATCAATTCTGCCAGATAGATGCTGCCTGCGATTTTGGGTTGAATAACCTCGCGGAAGCGCTGTTCCTCCCTATTGAACAAGAATTGATCTCCGGCTACTCCGGCGGCATGCACTACGCCATTAATGCTGCCAAACCTGCTTCGTACATCCTGCAGCACATTTTCCAGTTCGGTTCTGCGTGAAATGTCTGCTCTATAGAACGTATATGTACTGCCGTTCTCTTGGATCTGCTGCAGGATTTTGATCCGCCGTATAACCTCTTGCGCTTCTCCTTTTTGCAGAATATCCTCCCATTCCGCTTCATCCGGGAAGCCGGAGCGGCTGACCAGCGCCAGATTGACCGGTTTCTTATGCGCGAGATGAGCTGCGGTGGACAGCCCCAGGCCGCCTGTTCCGCCCGTGATCAGATAACAGCCCGAATCGGATAGAATCAGCTCTTGGGGCAGCGGATTGGACAGCGGAAGCTCCATCATCCTTTGGCCGTACCGTTCGCCTTTTCGATATGCGGTTACGTAATGGTCAGGCAGGTTGTCGAGCTCAGCCAGAAGCGCAGTGACCTCCGTTTCGGGGTCCAAATCAATACAGCGGCAGCGCAGATGGGCGTATTCGCTGCTGACCACCTTGCCGAGATGGTAGAAGGCGCTGTGCATCGGGTTCAGCGAAGGCTCGTTCCGTGTAACCTGATACGCCAGATCAGCAATGAGGACGAGATCGATTTTCTCCCGGATGTTCTGGGCAATCAGGCTTTTGGTCAGATAAAACAGACTGAACAGCCCCTTGTTCATCTCCTGCTCTACATCGCTGCCTGGAAGAGAAGGACCATGACTCCAAGAGAAGCAGTGGAGAATCCGCTGCACCCCCCTTGTCTGAATCTCCCCGCACAACCGGTCAAAATCCTGTTGGCTCCCGCTGATCCGGTAATGATGATCATCCTGTTTGTTGAAGCGCTCACCCATAACTACCGAAATAAACGGCATGTCTCGCTCTTGCAAAGCAGCCAAAAGCCTATGGGAAAGCGGATCTTGTCCGGCAAAAACAAGTGTAAGCGGCATACTGGCGTTAGCTTGCTCCCGTCTATGAAGCGGCGAACGCTCCCACCCCAGCCGGTGGAACATTCCTTTGGGCAATACTGGAGCGGAAGAGAATGCTTCGATATGCACCCGTTTCAACGAATATTCTTCAATCTCTGCAAAGACCTCCCCGGCTTCATCGAACAGCACGATATCGAATGAAACTGTTTCTTGCAGCTCTGTTGTCTGGTTATTTTTCATCTGCAGCATGCTGTAAAATCTGTGTGGCATGCTGCCATAAAACTTGATCCGCTTATAAGCAAACGGCAAAAATAACCCGTCACGAATCTGGCTGATGGGAATATTAACCGCACAATCCAGCAGGGAGGGATGCATGGTATAGGCGTAAGCTTCTGCGGCAAAAGGAGCCGGCAGTTCAAAAAAGGCGGCGATGCGGTCAGGCTCCACATAAATCTCTTTCATGCACTCCCAATGAGGGCCGGTCTGGACCGGAGCCTCTGCTCCGGGTTTATAGCCGGCAACGGATTGTCTCTTCGATTCCTGCAGAACCTCCGGGAGGGCAATCCGCCTCTTTGGCTCCTCCCTGTGCAGGATGCTCACTTTTCCTTTACAGTGAACCACCCATTCATCCGGCAGCTCCCCGGAAAGGGAGGTAACCATCACATCGGTCCCTGACTTTTGTTTAGTCAGCACAATGTGGACACTCTTTTGTTCATGCTCCTTCATCTGCAGCGGCTGCAGGAACATGAAATTCTCCATGATAAGCTCGCCCTGTTCAGGAACAGTTTGCTTCAGGATTTGGGCGGCGAGCTCCAGATAAGCGGTTCCGGGCAGCACATAATGGTCCATGATTTTGTGTTCAGCCACAACCCAGTGGGTATCGCAGGAGAACCGGGCTTCATAAATTTCTACCCCGTTGCTGCGGACCAGACATTGGCCGGCAAGCGGTCCCGTCTTTGGCATATACGCTTTGGGTTCGATCCAGCAGCGCGTTTCCTGAAACGGATAGGCAGGCAAGCTGATTAGCTGATAGCGTCCGTCCGCATACAAGCTTTGCCAAGGAATCGCTTCCCCCTGTACATACAACTGTGCCAATTGCTGCAGAAGTGAGCCGCGGTGCTGATCAACTGCAGCCCTCATCTCCTGGACGATCCCCTGTACATCAGGAGAGGAACCCGGGATTTTGGCGTTAGCCTGTTCATGCCCCGGCCGCACATAGACATGTTCCATGGAGATCTTCCCTGTTCCCGCCTGCTTAAGCGACTGGAGCTTCTCAAGCAAATCCATTCGGTTTCTGAACACGATTGCCGCCTTATGCACATGATGGTCCCGGCCGGTATTCGCCGTATAGCACAAGTTGTCCAGATCAACCGACTCTGACTGATTGATGAATTGGTGATACTCAGAGACGAGCCTGCGCAGCACATCACTGTTCTTGGCAGATAACGTCAACATGTTCCAGCGGTCTGCGCTGAGGTTCCCTGTACGCTCAACCGCCGCTGTCTCTTTGTATTGCTCCAGGATCATATGGCAGTTCGTCCCGCTTAATCCGAAGGAATTGATCCCGCATCTTCGGGGATGCTCACCGCTCTCCCAGGTGCGCACCGCATCATTCACGTAGACCGGGGAATCAGGGAAGCTGATATTCGGGTTCGGGGATTGGAAATGTATCGTCGGCGGCAATGTCTCATGCTGCAAGGCAAGAATACATTTCAGCAAGCCGGAGATCCCCGCCGCATGGTCCAAATGTCCGATATTCGTTTTGATGGAGCCAATCGCGCAAAACTGTTTTTTTCTCGTGTATCTGTCAAAAGCCCTTGTAATTCCGTCAATCTCCACAGGGTCACCCAAGCGGGTTGCCGTCCCATGGGCCTCAATCAAAGAAATGGTCTCCGGATGAACCTCCGCATCCTTCCATGCCCGGATAATCAGCTCCTCCTGGGCTTTGGAGTTAGGCGCGGTAATGCCAATCGATTGTCCATCCTGATTGACTGCACTCCCTTTGATGAGAGCATAAATATGGTCTCCATCCTGAATCGCCTGCCTGGCATCCTTCAGCAGAACGACTCCTGCACCTTCCCCAAGACCGGTTCCATCGGCATTCTGATCAAAGGTTCTCGTTCTGAACCCGGAGGAGACGATGCCAATACCGGTGCTGGATTTGTCAAAAGGCTGCAATTGCACCTTTACTCCTCCGGCAAATGCCATCCCGCACTCTCCGCGGCGGATGGACTGGCAGGCGAGATGAACGGCGACCAGCGAAGAGGAGCATGCCGTATCGACCAGCATGCTGGGTCCGTGCACATCCAGCCAATAGGCCAAACGTGCCGGGATAATCGATTTGATGTTGCCCGTCATCGCCAGATCAGCCAGCTCTGCGCTCTCCCCGCTGAGCAAATGCTTGTATTCTCCCCCGAAATCGCTGCTATACCCTAAAAAAACACCGGTTGGGGTTCCGCCCAGCTTGCCTTTTCCGTACCCGGCATCCTCCATTGCCTCCACACAGCATTGCAGAAAGAGGCGCTGATTGGGGTCCATCAGCTTCGCCTCCTTCGGTGAAATGGAGAAGTATTCGCAATCGAACCCGTCAATCCGGTCCAAATACCCGCTTTCGGCATACGCCGCCTGGTCCTTTTGACAATCCTTTTTCAGCAAAGCGGACATGACCTCTTCATAGTCCTGTTTGCGGGACAAGGGGATTTGGCGGATCGAATCCCTGCCAAGCGTAATATTGGTCCAGTACTCCCTGGCGTTGTGAGCATCAGGCAGCTTCCCTGCCAGCCCAATGACCGCAATGTCTTTGCGGAGGGCTTCCTCTGATTCAGCAGATTCACAGGAAAGGGGGAGCTCCTCTTCCAAATCGAGTTGAATCTGATTGAACAGAGGTTTATTTTTCATACACCGTTTCCTTTTCGTCAAACATGATCGGGGCAAAGTCATCAAATAGATGTCTGTTCTTGGTTTCATCAAAAATTTGCGTGAAGCGTTCCCTTTGCTCTTCCAGCGGCACCTTTTTGGTAACAAAAACCGAGCGGAGCATCTCGATGGCCTCTTTCATGTCGTCGGCAGACTCTTCGCGGCCTTCTTCCTCCAGCCGGTTGCTCAGCGCCTGCACCTTCCGGTAAGGTTCAATTACGCCCCGTTGGTACTCCGCCTCATCCCAGTTCTGATTCCGTGTACACACAGCGATAGCTAAAGAGCGTGACACCAGAGTAGGGCGTTTTTCGGCGATTTGCTCATCGATGATTGCCATGATCTCCTGGTTATGCTCCTCATAAGAAAAGGCGCGTACATGCGAGAAATCACGTTTGATCAGATTAGTCAAAGCCGACTTCGGACCCAGCTCGATAAAGGTGTTGACGCCTTGGCGCAGCAAATAATCAATCGTTTCTTTCCATCTCACCGCACTGACCATTTGCATGCTGAGCCGGGCACGAATTCCCTCCGGATCGGAATAAGGCTTCGCATCCACATTGGACAGAACCGGCCAGTTGATGGCGGACATATCCGTGGCGGCCAGGACACGCTGGAATATTTGATTGCTGATTTCAAGATAAGGCGTATGGAAAGGAGCGGAAACCTGGAGCGGAATGCTGATTGCCCCGATCTTCGCCAGATTTTCCGCTGCCTGCGTGACCAGTGCCTTGGACCCGGAAATCACCACTTGATTCGAGGAATTGTAGTTAGCCACCACGATTTTATCCTCGTCATTCGAAAGCCTTGCACATTCCTCCTCCACCAGCAGCGGATGCAGACCGTTAATGGCAGCCATCCCCCCCTGTCCCTCTGTTGTAGCCTGCTGCATCAGGGACGCTCTCTCCATTACCAGCCGCAGAGCAGCTTCATACGTAAACACACCTGCACATGTAAGGGCTGTAATCTCCCCTAAGCTGTGGCCGGCCATAAAGGACGGGAAAAACTTTTTCCCCTTCCAAATCGATTGAAAAATCGCATAACTGTAGGCAAAGATCGCCGGCTGGGCAAATTCAGTCCGGGTTAATTGGTCCAGATTTCCTTCATTGATGACAGCAAGCAGATCATAGCCGAGGATATCGTTGGTTCTGCTAAAAATCTCCCTTGCTTCGGCAGAGCTTTCATACAGGGATTTGCCCATCATATTGTACTGGCTTCCTTGACCTGGAAACAGCAAAGCAATTTTTATCATCTGTGTATCCTCCCTTTATTTACCTTGGTCCAGTCCATCGTCAGGTTGAAAACTCCGCGGATAGCCCGGCCTCATGGAATGTAGAGCCGACTCGCTAACTGATTGGCTAATTGTGTGAAACCTTGAACGACTTTGCTCAACGCTGCCGCTTTCCACAGCAGTCCGTCATAATCAAGCTGCACGATAATTTTCTCCTGCCGGCTGATTTCCCATGTCCAGAGCGCATTGAACGGGAAGGACAAGCCGGCGGCTGAAGAAGAGGTCAGCGGGAATAGCAGGAACAGGTTCTTCCCGTCCTTTTCCTCAATCCGGGTGTTCTCTGCCGGGGAGCGTTGACTCTGAATATCACTGACCTTTTCCCTGATCTTTATAAAGAGCGAATCAAAGTCTTCCAGCTCTGAAAAATCAATACACGCCTGGTGTACTCCGTGGTTACCATCCAGAAGAGTGATTTCGATCATTTCTTCACGGGAGATCTGATTCAGTACATAATACAGAAGCGACAGGATGACCTCTTCCGTCCTCATCCCGTGGGAATCGGCGATATGGACAAGCCCCTGTGCCGCTGCCGGTTCTAATTCCAGCCTCAGCTTCATCTGCTCATTCCTGTCATTCGCCGTCAGATAGTATCCGGAAGGCATTTTTATCCCCTTTAGCAACAAGGAAGCCTCCGGAGTCATCTTCCTTTCCATAAAGCCTGCCAGGCGTTCAATGGTCGGATGTGCAAAAATATCGGCAACCTGGAGCGGTACGCCGAAGGCTTCCCTCATTTGCTCCTGCAGCAAAACCACGGTGATGGAGGTACCGCCAAGGTCGAAATAAGAATCAGTGATACTGATGGTTTCTTTGTGCAGCAGCTTCATCCAAATGGAGCTGATCTGCTTCTCCAGCTCCGACACCGGCTCCTTATACGCCTTCGCGGACACCAGGAGTTTTTGCTGCATCGTCCGCAGTTTTTTCTTATCGGTTTTCTGATTGGCACTCAGCGGGATTTGATCAATGATGAAAAATTGCACCGGGATCATGTAGGACGGCAGTCTTTCCAGCAAATAGCTTTTCAGCTCATCGATATGGACCGCTTCCGGTCCGGCCGGAACCATGTAGCTGATTATAGACTTCTTATCAGACTCCGGTTCCTCCCCGTTTGGCAAGCCGGATTCAACCACCACCACATTGTCTTTGATCCCCGGATAAGCGGCAATGACGGCCTGGATCTCTGACAGTTCAATGCGGAAACCTCTGAGCTTCACCTGGTCATCCATCCGGCCCTCGCATTGGAGTGTGCCATCCGGCAAAAAGCGGGCGAGGTCGCCTGTCCTGTACATCTTGGGATACAACGTGCTGAAGGGATTATCGACAAAACTCTGCTCCGTTAACTGCTGATGGTTGACATACCCGTCTGCCACCCCGGCCCCGCCGATATACATCTCTCCGTAGACTCCCAATGGCACCGGGTTCCGGTTCTGATCCAGGATGTAAATTTGTGTATTATCAATCGGCTTTCCGATCAGGATTTGCCCGGCATTGGTGATCTCGGCGACGGTTGACCAGATCGTTGTCTCGGTAGGCCCGTACATGTTCCACAGCGAGCCTACTTTGGGAAGCAGCTCCCTGGCCACATCCGGCGGCAGGCTCTCCCCTCCGCATAACGCCTTCAGCCGGCTGCTGCCGGAATAGCCGGACAGCAGCAGCATCTTCCATGTGGCCGGTGTTGCCTGCATCACCGTAATTCCGTGTGCTGCGAGCAGCTGCCCCAAGACTCTGCCATCGGCTGCTTCCCGGTTGGTCGCCAGGACAACGAGCGCTCCCGTGACCAGCGGCAGGAATAATTCCAATCCGAAAATATCAAACGAGAGGGTAGTTACCGATAAAAGCTTATCCTCCGCTGTCATCCCGGGCTTTTTGGCCATGGAGAGCAGGAAATTTGTCAATGCGCGGTGCGGAATCTTCACCCCTTTCGGTTTGCCGGTGGAACCGGAAGTAAAGATCATATAGGCCGTGTGTGAAGCCTCCACCCCGTTGCCCGGATTAGCGGATGATTCCTGTAAAATAGCCTCCCGTTCCCGGTCCAGCAGGATCATTCTCCCGCATTCCAGCTTCGCCTGCTCTGTTAAGTCACTGGTGGACAGCATGACCACCAGCCCGGCCTCCTCCTGGATTTGGAGAATCCGCCGGATGGGAATGCTTGGATCAACCGGCACATAACAGCCTCCCGCCTTCAGCACAGCGAGGATGGCGACAGCCGCATCCGGGGAGCGCTCCAGGTATATTCCCACCGGCGTTCCCCGGGTAACGCCGTTCTTTTGCAAATAATGAGCCAGCTGATTTACAGCATGATTCAATTCCAGATAGCTCATGGCGGTTAACCCCGCAGCAACGGCAATTTTCTCCGGATGCTCCTCGGCCTGCCGCTCGAATAACGAAACGATATTTTGCCCGGGCTCCACAATGCTTTGTGTCTGATTGAAGCCAAACAGGATTTGTTGTTTTTCACTCTCTGTCATCACCGCAATTTCGGCCAGCGGTCTGGCCGGCCCGTTCAGAACCTGCTGCATGAGATGTTCAAAAAAACCGGCAAACCGCTGCATCGTTTCCTGGGCCAGCCGTGTGGTGCTGTACTCAATTTCGCAGCCGATTTGCGGCCCTTCTTCCCAAGCGGTAAATCTTATTGTAAACATTGCTGTCTTGTGTCTGTAAAAAGAGGTGATCTCCCGCACACCGCCGATTTGATTGGTCTTATCGTATACCTCCCGGTAGCTGAACATCGTTTCAAACAAAGGATTACGGCTCAAATCCTGTTCCAGGTCCAGGCTGCCTATCAGCTCTTCAAAGGGATAGTCCTGATGATCCAGAGCGGAGGACAGCGTCTGCTTGACTTCTTGCAGAAATTCCGCAAAAGAAGCCTGGGCTCCCATGGACAGCTTCAAGGCAACCGTATCTACAAACGGGCCGATGACATGCTCCAGATCCGTATGCTTTCTGCCGGATACCGGGGTGCCGATGATGACCGTCTCCTGCTGGCAGATCTTAAAAAGAACCACTGCATAAAGCGCCAGCAGCCCCATATTTAAGGTCACGCCCTCTGTTTTCAGCCATTGCTTAAACCGTCTGCTCGTGTCGGCATCCACATCGAACCGGATAAAGTCGCCTTCAAAGCTTTGAACGAGCGGCGGCTTGAAATCGAGCGGCAGCTGCAGCCTCGTTTCGCTGGCACCGTCCGCGAATTGATCCAGCCAATATTGCTGCTGGCTTACGAACGCCGGACTGCCTTTCATTCCGGATTGCCACGCTGCGTAGTCCTTGTATTGCAAAGGCAATACGGTCAAATCCTTACCCTCATACAAAGCAAGAAAATCCTGAATCAGCAACCGGTATGACATCTCATCCGATACGAGGTGATGCATGTCGATCAGCAAAATACGCTTGTCCCGCAAATACCCCACCCGCAGCAGTGGAGCCTTCTCCAGTTCAAACGGACGAATAAACCCTGCGATTACCGCATCCATGCCGGCTTCGTGGCCGTCCAGTTCTTCAATGGAGAATACAACATTCTGGTGAACCCGTTGAACCACCTCTTCCCCGGCAAAGCCGAAGGAGGTCCGCAGGATTTCATGCCGCTGCAGGATCCTCTGGAAGATTTGCTGAAGCAGGCCGGTATCGATTTCACTTTCCAGTTGATAGATTCCCGGATTGTTGTATACCGTCGTCGTAGAATGCATTTTTTGCAAAAAGTACACCCGTTTCTGAACAGAGGTCAGCGGATAATATTCTCTACGCGCAACAGGCTTGACCCCGCTTGACTCGGTTGGCGTTGCTTGCTCCATATAGCTGCTGATGCCTGCCACAGTGGGATGGTTAATAAAATACGCCATCGGGATGCGTTCATTCCATTGCTTTTGGACCCTTGCCAGAATCGAGAGGGCCATCAGCGAATCGCCTCCCAATTCAAACAGGCTGTCATCCATCCCGACCGGCTGCACCCCAAACTGCGCTTCCCATAACTGTGCGAGCTCCCGCTCCCGCTCATTTCGCGGAGGGACATACTCCGTTGTCAGGCTGGGCCGTTCAAATATCCCGGCAACAGGCTGCTGATGAGAAATGCTCTCCGCTCCCTCAAAATCAAGGGGAGAACCGGCCAGCTCATAAAGCTGGACCCTCTCGTTCATATCAAAGGCAGAAATGATGATCTGTGGCACTGCGAGATTCCCAATCCGCGAAAAAATCTGAATGCCTTCTCCTTCCGTAATCGTATCCTCCAGTTCCGATCCGGTCAGTTCCTTATGCAAGGCTTCAATCCTTCTTGACATTCCGGTCTGTTTCCAGCGCTCCCAATTTACTGACAAGACAGGAAAACCGGGATTTTGGGCATGGGCATAAAAGGCAAAGGAGTCCAGGAATGCATTGGCCGCACAATACCCCGCCTGCCCAATTGCCGGAAGATAGGAGCTCAGGGAGGAGCATAAAATAAAAAAGTCGAGCGGCTTCCCCCGCAGAGCCTCATACAAGCAAAGCGTGCCGTCTACCTTAGCCGCCAGCATGTTTTTGGAGCTCTCCCGGGTGGAACGTTGGATGAGTTCACCATCTGCAACTCCGGCAGCATGGATAACTCCCGTCAGCTCTCCCACCGTATGCTCAACCTGTGTGAGCAATGCCTGAACTTCTGCCGGATTACTGATATCCGCCTGCAGAACATGAACGGTGCCTCCGGAGTTTTCTATTTCCGTTAGCTTTTGGATCTCTTCTGCAAGATGGGGGGCGCTCCATTCTGCCCACTCTTCTTTTGGAGGAAATGGTGTTCGTCCGGCTAAAATCAATTCCACCCGGGCCTGCCGTGCCAAAAATCCGGCAACAGCAAGACCAATACCGCCAAGCCCGCCTGTAATCAGGTACTTTCCGTGCGGCTGTATCTTCATGGCATGACGGGTATCCAATGTGACGGCATTACAGGTTGGCACCCAAAAGCTATTATTTCTATAAGCCGCAACGCTCTCCCACTTTGCCGCAGCAAGCTGAGAGACTAGCGAATCGATCATATTGTCCAAACGGGAGCCGTCCGGCAGCAGCTCCATGTCCAATAAGCTGCAGCGTATCGATGGATACTCCAGCGGAATGACTTTCACAGGTCCCAGCATTGTTGCCTTATGCGGAGATGTAGCGTCATCCCCCATCACTTCACAGACACCGTTGGTAATAACCCTCAATTCAAGCGGATGCTCCCCGAGATGCTGTCCGCACGCTTTGGCAATCGCAAGCAGGCTAAAGTAGCCATCGTCCAGACCCGCATCCGGGACAAGAGCATGAGCTTCCTTCTGATCAAACGGTAAACTCCATAAATGAATCATTTCATCCGGGATAAACGAACCGGCATGCAGCTCCTGAAACAGCCATTCGTAATCCTCATCCCGGGCGGGATTGATCACAAGCTCGTCCGCACTCCATTTGGCACGCTTCTCACCCTTATAAACCGTAACGCTTCCTTCGCTGACTGTTTTCCACTTATCGGTAAACTTTTGACCTGCGGAACTGTGGTCACCAAAAATAAGCCTGCGCCTCTCAGACTTGGCTTGAGACGGGGCGGCTTGAGTGACCGGCGTGAGCCGTTTCCAGGAGGGCACATAGTACCACTCCTCTATGTTTTTCCGGTTCATGCGATAGGGCTGACTGCCTGCCCGGCCTGGAAAAGAGGGCTCCTCCAGCCAGAATTTCTTCCGCATGAACGCATATGTGGGCAGCGGTATGCGTCTGCCCTGCGGGCTGAATGTATTCCAATCTGCGGAATAGCCATATTGCCACAGCTTGCCGATCCGGTCATACAAATGATGCTGCTCGGAAACCTTGCTGGTGCCAATCGGAATGAGGTTGAGCACCTGCACATTGGGACCCTGGCCAAACGTTCGTTTGACCAAGGCGCTTAGATCATGGCCCGGGCCAATCTCAATAAAGAGGGTGCGTGTATCAGCCAAACGCTGGACCGCTTTCACAAAGGAAACCTTTTCCTGCAGCTGATCGATCCAATACTGGCTTGTGGCAAGTTCTTCCGGCCCGGCCCAGTCTCCGGTCACACTGGACATAAACCGCAGCTTCATCGGCTGGTACTGCACCGGCTGTAAAGCTGCCCGGTATTCATCCAGAATGGACTCTACTCTCGACGTATGAATCACCTTTGCCGTGGGGAGCGGTGTGCAGACACATTTGCTCTGCTTCAGCTTCTCTTCCAGCTCAAGCACCAAATGTGCGGGACCGCCCACCACGCACGATACCTGATTATCAATGGCAATTTCAAGAGAATCGCCTAACAGCGGCAGAACCTTATCGGGCGGGAGCGGAATACTGAGCATGATTCCATCCGGCAGCTGCTGAAAGAGCCGGCCCCGTTTGAGAACCAAAGGAATAGCCTGCTCCAGGGTGAACAACCCGGAAACCGTACCAGCGATATATTCTCCGAGACTGTATCCAATCACAACATCCGGCTTGATTCCCCATTCCATGAGCAGCTCTGCCAACGCGTATCCGAAAATAAAGAGGATGACCAGGCTATGGTCCAGCCGGGCCATGAATTCCCGCGCCTGCTCTGCCTCTTCTTCGCTTGGAAACAGGATAGCCCGATAGTCAGTTTCCGAATGGACCTGCAGGATCGCGAAGCACTGATCCAGATATTTGCGGAATATCGGCTCGTTGTGATAAAGCTCCCTGCCCATATTAACATATTGGGCGCCCTGCCCCGGGAACATGAACACAATTTGCTCAGGCGCTTCCCCCACACGGTTCACTTGCGGCTGCCTGGCATCCTTCTTGCGTAATCCTTCGATCAGTTGTTTCCTGTCCCGGCAGATGAGCTGCTTGCGGAATTCGAAAGGTTTTCTGCCTGCCTGCAAGGTATAGGCAACATCCCGGATACGGATGTCCGGATGCTCTTCCACATGGCGCGCCAGATTCTCTGTCATGTTCTCCAAAGATTCCATGCTTTGCGCGGACAGCAGGATCAGCTGCGGCTGTAAATCCTCTTCCGGTTCCTCCACGGGCAGGGGAGCTTGCTCCAGTATTAGATGTGCATTCATTCCCCCCACACCGAATGAACTGACTCCCGCCCGCAAGGGATAGGAGGACAACGGCCAATCCAGCAGTTTGGTATTGACCGCAAACGGATATTTTTCCATTTCCAGAAGCGGATTACTTTTCGCAAAGTTAACCATGGGTGGAATCTGCCGGTGCTTCAGCGCCAGCACGGCTTTCATGAATCCCGCAACCCCGGAAGCTGCATCCAGATGGCCAATATTGTTCTTGACGGAACCCAATATGCAAGGGGACTGCCTGGTGTGAAAAACTTGCTGAAGCGCAGTAAATTCAATGGTATCCCCAAGCTGAGTCCCGGTGCCATGCGTCTCGATGTAAGAAATGCTGTCCGGCCCGACTTCAGAGACTTGCAGAGCGCTCTCAATGACTTCCCGCTGTCCCTCTACACTGGGTGCCATATAACCCGCTTTACGGTTCCCGTCGTTATTGACCGCGCTGCCCTTGACGACCGCCCAGATGTGATCCTTATCCGCAAGCGCATTTTCCAGAGGCTTCAGCACAACGGCGCCGGTTCCGTTCCCGAACAGAATGCCCGAGGCTTGTTCATCAAAGGCCCGGATATGCCCGTCTTTGGATAGAAAATGACCCTCTTGATATAAATATCCGCTCCGATGCGGAATTAAGATCGAGCTCCCGCCTGCAATTGCCATGTCACATTCGCCGCTCAGCAGACTTCGGCAAGCCGTGTGAATGGCAGTAAGCGATGTGGAGCAGGCTGTCGTAAGCGTCATGCTCGGGCCTTTCAGATTGAACTTGTAGGAAATCCGGGAAGCGAGAAAATCCTTATTGCTCAACTGAATTTCGGAAAAGGCGTCCCGGTGCTCCCCTTCATAGGAATAGACTCTCGCATTCCAGTTGTAGTTGCTGGACGCTCCGGCAAACACGCCAATCAAGCCGGGGTAAGTATCGGGGACGTACCCTGCATCCTCCAACGATTCCCAGGCCACCTCATGAAACAACCGCACCTGCGGGTCCATCACCAGCGCATCTTTGGGGCTGTAGCCAAAAAATCTTTCATCAAAATACTCAAACCGGTCCAGAACCGCGCCCGCTTTTACATAGTTCTCATTGCTTAGGAACTCAGCCGTGACGCCTTCACGTCTCAGCTCTTCATCCGTAAAAACGGTAACTGACTCCAGGCCGTCCTTTAGATTGTTCCAGAATTGTTCGCGGTTGTCTGCTCCCGGAAACCGGCATGCCAAGCCGATAACGGCTATCTCTAATCCGTTGTAATCTGATGGATCAGCCATTTTGCAGCTCCCTTCCTTTGTTCCGCAGCATTTTTAGTTTATCCATCCCTTTATTGACGATTTCGGTGCGGTCAAACGCCTGAGTACTGCGCGCTTCCTTTTCTTCGCCCTGCAAATAACCCGCCAGTTTCTTGATCGTCGGATATTCATACCAGGAGGAAATCAGAATGGGTCTGTTGATATGCTGCTGGATGGAGTCATTCATGCCTACAATGTCGATAGAGGTAATCCCTGCATCAAAAAAGTTCTCGTCTGCACCCATGCCGGAAAGGCCTGTTGCTTCCCTGATCCTCTCTTGCAGCAGCTGTTCGATGGACAGCTCCTTGCGGCTTTCCCGTTGGCTGCCCGGTTCGTTATTCCGCGAATGGTTCACCCACAAAGCGAGCCTGGGTTCAAGCTCCGTAGTCGAAACCACAATATGTTCCGTCTTGTTCATAACCTGGAACAGGGCTTTTATAACCGCTCCGCCTTCCGCCGGATGAATAAACTGATCCAGGCGTTCATTGGCGGCTGTGCCGCCCGCCTTGTCAGAAGCTGAAAAGTTCCATGCATCCCAATCCACAGCCATCCACCTGGTCCGGTTCTGCTGCTGGTTCATCATCTGAACAAAGCTATCCATGAACTGGTTGGCAGCCGTATAGGCGGCTAAACCGATTCCGCCGAGAATCGTGGAAATCGATGAATTGACCATGCAGTATTCTATGTCTTTCCCGCGGATCATCCGCTCCAGAATGATAAGTCCCCTTATCTTCGCCTCAAACTCAGCTTCGCACATTTCCCGGGTAATGCCCGATATGGAGTTGTGGAAGAAATCGCTTACGACCGTACCTGCCGAATAGATGACTCCCTGTATTTTGCCGTGTGTATGCTCTATGCTTGTAAACAGTCCGTTCATCCGCTTCTCATCGCTTACCTGCACTTGATAAAGATATACCTGGGCTCCCTGTTCCTGAAGTTCTATTATTTTGCGGATTTTTTGATTGATGATGTCGTTCCCGGGATACAGGGCAAGCCGTTCTTGCCACTCCGCTTCTGGAGGGAAGCTGGTTCTTCCCGTCAGGATAAGGGTTCCCGCACCTTGTTCGGCCAAAGCCTGTGCCGCAGTCAGGCCAATACCGCCTAATCCTCCAAGAATCACATGTACCCCGTCCCGCTTCTGCTTCAAATCTGCCGGATGATCCATCTGCATGGGCTCAAAAGCGCGAACCCATTTCCGTCTGCCCCGAACCGCCAGGAATCTTTCCGGGCCGGGCTTGATGAACTCTTCAAGCAGAAGCTCCAAGGCAGCTTGATCATACTTGCCGGTATCTTCCCCGGCCAGCTCTATTAATGCTGTGCGAACATTTTGTAATTCCTGCTGAATCACATGTACTGCACCGGTTGCGGCTGCATTTGACGGGGTCAGGACTTCATTCCCCATAACGGATTGAAAAGCGGAAGTTACGACCGTCAGTTGGATCTGCTGGTGAATCCCGATCATGCCAAAGGACTTGCCCATATGCAGCAGGCTGTAAAAACCTCCGGAGTCCGGCATGTATTCCCGGCTGCTCCACATATGAACGATTTTCCATACGGGATGACCCGTCTGAAATACCTGCCGGAACACCTGGAGGTAATGCTCTGCATTGTCCGGATCAATTTCGTATTGATCCCGGTGAATCCGGCCAAAACCGGCCCCCATCTTCACCGTACACACTCTGTTCCCTTTGGCTGACAGGGCTTCCTGTATCCCTTCCCCTAATCCGCTGTCATCTATAAACAACAGGAATGTGTCCGGCCCTCTATCCTCCAGCCTGTAGTCCGGTGAGGCATAATACTGTTTCCAGACCGGACGGTACAACCACTGCTCGGGCGTTTTTTTTCGCGGAACGGTTTGAGGGGCTTGTTCTTTCCTTTCATGCCAATACCGCTGCCTGTCAAAAGCATAAGCAGGGAGTGTGACGCGCTTTCTGCTCTCCTGGAAATAGAACGGCTGCCAGTCTACTGTTCCGCCTTCCGTCCATATTTCTCCTAATTTACTATAAAAGATAAAATCAGCCGGTTCATCATAAGCTTGTTGACGCAGTAAAGAAACGACGCCCATACCCTTCAATGCCCCGTCTGTCCCGCTTTCCATGCCTATCTTAATAAGCAGCCGGTTCTCTTGCTCCGGCAGACTGGGCGCTTGAGGCCAATCGGAGGCTGGTCCGCAGGACAGCCAAAATTCCTCGTCGCGGAGCATTTCTTCGCTTACCCGAAGTCCACCGGCGAGCATTTCCGCTTCCGGAGTCTGGACGGGCAGAATCTTCAGCAAAGAAGCCAGCTCTATTGCAAGCAGGGATTGTTGCTCTCCTGCTGCATTAAGCCATGTCTGCCTGATCAGGATGATTCGGATCAGGTCATTCATGCTGAGCGCTCCGGAGACATATACCGCCGGGAGCACTCCATTTCCCTCTGCAATAAGCACTTCCTTCCGGATACCCAATGTAACCAGATAATCGGCAAGCGCACATTGATAGATAAACTGGCCCAGCACCGTATACAGGCGTTCCTGGTTTCCATGGCGGGAACCTGCCAGGATTTGCTGCAAATCCAGCCCGGCCAGCGTGTGAAGAATACGCTCATTACTAAGATACGTATCTATGATAGACGCAAAACGTGTTTCTTTTTGATATAATTCATAACCAATCCTTAACATATCCCGCTGCTCTGCCGGAAAGAAAAAAGCTACAGGCACCTCTTCCCTCCCCTTGCATTCCGTTTGGCTTGAGCCGGTCCTGAGCCATTGTGCTGCCTCTTCGAGCGAGGAACTGACGACCATTTTGCGGTAGGGAAAATGCTTGCGGCCGGTTTGCAGCGTATAAGCAACATCGGCAGGATGAAGGGTGGAGTGATTGCCGAAAAAATCAGCCATGTTTCTGCAGGTATCCTCCAAAGACTTCAGCGTTTTGGCCGAAAACAAAAAGACATGGTTCTGTTTGGCGGAAGCATCTGAAGCTATGGAAGGCGCCTCTTCAAGAATAATATGGGCATTGGTTCCTCCAATGCCAAAAGAGCTTACTCCTGCCTTGGGTGCAGCACTTACCTCTTTCCAGGGCCGCGATGCTGTATTCACATAAAAAGGGCTATCCTCCAGGGAGAGCTTCGGATCGGGCGTTTCATGGTTGATGCATACAGGGATCACCTGGTTCTTCATAGCCAGCGTAGTTTTTATCAGCCCGATGATGCCTGCAGCCGTATCGAGATGGCCTATATTCGGTTTGACTGAACCAATTGCGCAAAACTGCGCCGGACCCGTTTCGGCCTGAAATACTTCCTTAAGCGCCTTGATCTCAATGGCATCCCCCAGTTCCGTCCCGGTCCCGTGGGTTTCAATGTAGCTGATCTCCCGGGGGGCAACACCAGCAACACTGAGTGCCTCATGAATCACTTGAGCCTGTCCCACCGGACTTGGCGCAGTAAAACCAATCTTGTGATCACCGTCGTTGTTGACGGCCGTGCCGCAGATCACCGCCTGAATGTTATCCCGGTCCCGGACTGCGTCCGCCAACCGCTTTAACACAACGATTCCGAGGCCATTCCCGAATACAGTCCCCTTGGAATCCTTATCAAACACACGGCAATGCCCATCCGGCGAAACCATGCCTTCCTTTTGATACATGTAGCCGGCCCTTTGCTCGCTCCGGATGGTGACCCCGCCGGCCAAGGCGAGATCACACTCCCCGTTCAGCAGGCTTTGACTGGCCATATGAACCGCTACCAAAGAGGATGAGCAGGCGGTTTGGACATTGACGGAAGGGCCGCGGAGTCCCAGCTTATACGAGACTTTTGACGCTAAGAAGTCTTTTTCATTGCCGATTCCAATTTGCACATGCCCAAGCCTGCCCATCAATTCGGGATCGGAATACAGATTCAGCACGTAGGAGCTGATACATGAACTGGCATATACCCCCACCGGATATTTTTCCAGGTCCTGCACACATCCGGCATCCTCCAGCGCCTCCCAGGCACACTCCAGAAACGCCCGGTGTTGGGGATCGGTAATTTCCGCATCCTTTGCCGTATAGCGGAAGAAGCCGGCATCAAAGCAGTCGGCATTCTCGATAACCGCGCCCCGCTTCACGTACTGGGGATGGTTCAGAATATCCGCTGAAATACCGCTTGCGGTCAGTTCCTCATCCTTGAAGGTCCTGATGGATTCAACCCCGTTTACAATCTGATGCCAAAAGGCTGCGGGAGTATCGGCTCCGGGAACACGGCAGGCCAGGCCTATGATTGCAATTTTTGACTGCATCGCGTCATCATCCAACAATTCAATCCCTCCCGCTGCTTATAATGAAACTTCGGTGTGCAGAAAAAGAGCCTGCAGCCCATGGCGCAGTTCCTCCACGTTATACGCGACATAACTGGGGGCTTCCTGCCGGAGAATTTCTACCGGATTATGTCCCCAGGCAACGGCTATGCTTCTCATCTTCGCCTCACGCGCACAAATGATATCGTTCTTGCCATCGCCCACAAAAACCGAATGCTCCACTGTCGTATGCAATTGATCGATCGTACACAGCAGGCTCTCCGGGTGCGGTTTGGGGTGGGTGACATCATCGGAACAAACCACTGCATCAAAATAGCCGGCCAGTCCGTGTTCTCCCAGCGTGAGCAGAGTCCGGGGGCGGTCCTTTCCCGTGCAAAGGCCGCAGAGCCAGCCCGCATCCTTGATGTATCGGAGCAGTTCCTCCATGCCGTCTATGATTTGAATCAGATGAATATTTTCTCTGGCAATCCTCCGGTAATGCTCGGTCATGTCAAGCGACAGGCCCATCTTGGTAAAAATGTTGGGGATGGAATCCCCGCTGTGCCCAAGGAATTCCTCAAAAGAGGGGAGCGGACCATCGGAAACCAGCCGGAAGCTCTCAAAAAAGGCTTTACGCTGTACTTCCAGTGAATCAATAATTACTCCATCGAAGTCAAATACTACTGCGTTATTCATTATTCAGCTCCCCTTTTCTGCGGTTTCCCATCAGGCTTCTTCTCAGCTCCCCGCGCTGCTTGCTTTGGTTCAGGTAATCATTGTGATTATGCTTGTCTTTTAAGAACGTAGCCAACGAGCTTATAGTAGGATATTTAAAAAGATCCCCCATCTCAACGGTTAGCTTAAGCTCCTTCTCCAGATTGTTCTGGACCTGCATGAGCAGCAGGGAATGGCCGCCGATTTCAAAAAAGCCGTCATCTACCCCGATATGCTGGATGCCCAGTACCTCTCCCCACAGCCTGGCCAGCATGTTCTCCATCTCATTGCGGGGAGGCACATATTCATGCCGGAGGTCATTGGACGGAATGGCATCCGGCGCCGGCAAGGCGTTGCGGTCCACTTTATTCGGACCGGTCATGGGAAAGAACTTCAGCTCTATCCAATAACGGGGGATCAGATAGGCAGGCAGCTGTTCCCGCAGCAACCGGATAATGTCCTTCTCTGCGGCCGGTTCCTTCAGAACGTAATAGGCGGCAATGGCCTGCTCCCCCTCGTGATCCAACGTCGCTGTGACAATACTTTGCTGAATAAAGGGGATGTGATCGAGCGTGCTTTCGATTTCGTTCAGATCAACTCTGTAGCCCCTGATCTTCAGTTGGGCATCATTTCTCCCGTGATATTCCAGACAGCCATTGGGCAGCAGCCGGCCATAATCACCGCTCCGGTACAGCCTTTTCGCTCCGCTGTCTGGACCGGAAGCAAACACCCTCTCCGTAACCCCGGCCTGATTCCAATAACCAGGGGAGAGATATTCGCTTTGATAGACGAGCTGCCCGACTTCGAATATTCCGGCCTCCCTGCCACTCTCACCGACAATCCGTACATCAATGCCATCGACCGCGTACCCGGCCGGAAGCCTGGCATGGTTCACTTCACTTCCCTTATCCAGCGTGTAAAAGGAAATCACCATCAATTCCGAACACCCCAGAAAGTTAACAAACAGGCAGTGTTCGGCGCAGTTCTTCTTGTACAGCTCAAAATCCGCTCTGGTAACCACTTCTCCGCCCAATAAAACCATCCGAAGCGAGGGCAGCTTGACATCTCCGGGCAGATTCTTCATTAAAAACCGGAAGACGGATGGAACAGAGTGATAGAGGGTAATCCCTTCGGAGTTCAACCAGCTGCTGAGTCTCTGTATACTTGCGTCCAGTTTAAGATCGCATAAATGCAGCGTTGCCCCGTTCAGCAGGCTTGCCAATATATCCAGAATGCCGATGGCATGGCTGTAGGTGGTTAACAGGGCCATCCGGTCTTGATGATTGACAGCTAAGGAATGCGTAAACTGGGCAATGTAAAAGGCGATGTTTCTGTACGATTGGACTACCCCCTTCGGTATCCCCGAGGAGCCTGACGTGTACAGGATAAAGGCCGTTTGATCACCATCCGGGCAAACAGAGGGATTCTCCGCAGAGACACCGCTTAATCCCTCTGCCGTATTGACAATCGTTACTTTGGCATGGACTCTTTCCGCCAGTTCACGGGCAATGGACTCATTCTCAGAATCAGTGAGGATGAGGGTTGCCTGTGCATCATTGACCATATGAATCAGGCGCTGCAACGGAGCGCTGCGGTCCAGCGGCACAAAAGGAATTCCTGCTTTGATTGCCCCTGCCAGCGCCGCAACCATTTCAATCGTATTTCCGAACAGTAAGGCTACCGGGCGCTCTACACTTTCCTGTTCTTTCAGCTCCCATATACGGCGGGCGATCCGGTTGGCTTGTTCGTTAAGCTGGCGGTAATTCAATGATTCTTCACGGTATTTGACAGCAGTATGGGCCGGGTATGCAGCAACCTGCTTTTCGAACCGCTGTACCAGATTCTCTGCCGGATCGTTGTAATGGAAGGCTTGGAATCGGACAGGTGGTGAAACATTGCCTCCCGCTGGCGGGATGTCGTTCTGCCTGAATACCGGCAGCTCTCCTATTGTCCTGCCGGCCTGCTCTGGAATAGCCTCAATCAATCTGCGATATTCCTCAAAGATGTACTGCACGGTTTCCCGCTTGAACAAATCCGTCCGATAGAAGCACTCCACGTAAATCCCGGAAGGAACTTCATATAAATGAATATTCAGATCCGCTTTCGTCGTTTTGGATGTCATGGGATACGGCGACAGCTTCATGTCATGCAGATAGCTTGCTTCCGTCTCCGTCTGATTTTTCATGCTCTGATAATTGAAAATCGTGTCATAGAGAAAGGTCCGGCCCGGGTCCCGTTTATAGTCCAGCTGGTCCACAATCATTTCAATCTGAAAATCCTGATTTTCCAAGGCTTCCAGCAGGCTTGCCCGTACTTCCTGTAAAAAGGCGAGGAACGGCTTGTCCCTCTCCGGTTGATTCCGCAGCACCAGCGAATTGACAAACATGCCTACCATTTCTTGTACGTCTTCGTGATTGCGCCCGGCCTGTGGAATGCCTATCAGAATATCGGATTCTCCACTGAGCCGTGCGAGCAATGCATAGTACGCAGCCAGCATGGTCATAAACCAGGTCACCTGCTGCTCCTGGGAAAACTTTTTGATGCGCTCACTGGACGGGCGGTCAAGCTCCAACGTGATCCTGCCGCCTTGAAAGCTCAGGGCAGCCGGACGCGGATAGTCTGTCGGCAGCGTCAAGACAGGCAGCGGCCCCGCCAGCTTTTCCAGCCAGTAGGTCTCTTTGCTCCGATAGGCTTCGGAAGTAATGAATCCTTGCTGCCACTCGGCATAATCCTTATATTGAATGGCTAATGGCGGCAGGATCTTCCCCATATACAGATCAGCAAAATCGTTGACCAGCAGATTGACCGACGTGCCGTCTGCAATGATATGGTGCATATCGACGACGAGGATGCTTTGCTGCTCCCCGGCTTGGAGTAAGCCGACGCGGATAAGCGGTGCCCGGGCAAGGTCAAACGGCTGAATAAACCTTTCCACAGCTTCTTCAATCCCCTGCTCTTTCACCGCCGTCCGGATCAGCTTAAAGTCAACATGAGGGTGGATGATTTGAACGATCTCGCCATTTTCAGCCCGGAAGGAAGTCCGCAAGCTTTCATGACGGTTGATAATTTGGGCAAAAACCTCCTCAATTCGCCCGGCATTGATGTTCCCTTCCAGCAAGACGGAAGTGGATTCATTGTATCCAACCGTATCCGGCATAAGTCCCTGCAGGAAAAAGATCCGTTTTTGCGCCAATGAGGTCGGGTAGTGGCTTTTGGGGTTCACTGGAGCAATCTGCCGTTCATTGGCGCGGCTGGCGTTCCGGATGAACCGGGCAACACTCTTAATCGTTTTATTCTGAAAAAAGTCTGTCAGGGTCAGGTTGCAGTCGAATTGCTTTCTAATGCTGGATATTACATGAATGGCTTTGAGCGAATCTCCGCTCAATTCAAAAAAGTCATCCTCGATACCGATGGGCTGAAATCCAAGATGATTTTCATAGATCGCACACAATTTTTTCTCGGTATCCGTTCCGGCAGGAACATAAGCCACCGGCAGCTCGGGCCGTTTCCCCTGGGACTTTCGGGTCACCGGCTCCGGGCCGTTCTTGCCCGGCTGACCGGTGCTCTTATCCCCGCGCAGCCGTGTTTCCAGCGGTGCCGCGGATACGATGATCGTGGCAGCTTCCGCCGCAAGCGCCCGGCCGAATATGTCCCGCCCTTGCTCCGGCAGGATTCCTGTTACGGCAGCTGCATTCCCGGCCGGGGACGGGGCCAGCAAATGATCTATATCGATGGCAGCATGCTGCGGTTTCCCGTGATTGGTGCTGATCCGGCTCGTCAGCGTATCAGATACGGCTACCATGGTGTAATTCCTGATATCCATAATGACGCTGCCATGTTCATCCATGATCTGAATATCAAAGCTGGCCAGTTCCTCTTGAGGCAAGGAGCTGTCATGGTACCTGCTGTAGCTGTATACCCGGCTCGTCAACTCCCCATAGACGGCAAGAGATTCATAGGACAACGGAATATACAGATTGGTTTGGTTGATGAAGCCAAGTAAAAAGCTTGTTGCGGAATCCAGCAGTCCGGGATGCAGATGATAGTCTTCCAGATCACCCTGATATTCCTCCGGAAGCTCAATGATAGCCAGGCCTTCCTGGTTGCCAGCCATGACCTGGCGAATATTGCGCCATCTTTTTCCAAAGCTCAGATGGCCCCCATGCTTGTGATTATCAGCCTCTGTATATATGGCGTTCTGCTGGCTGCAGCGGGCCTTCAACCGTTCAAGATCAACGGTGTTGTCCTGCGGCTCAACGGAACCCATCCGCCCCGTAACATGCGGCACCCATGAAGCTTCCTCCGGAAGACGGCCATACATTGTAAACTCATTGTCCTTGGTGAGGATAAGCACGATTTCCTTCTCTTCTTCCGCTTGAACCAGGATAGGCGTGTGAAACTGTACATTGCGTAGGAGGAAAGGCTTCTTCAGCCTGGTGCTTTCAACAGCCTCCCGAACCATTTCCAGTACAGCAGTACCTGATAATACGCCGTATTCCTCCGTGCGGTGATCCTGCAGCACCCAATGCTTACGCAGGCTAAGCTTCGAGTGGAAGATGTCCCTCTCTCTCAAATGAAGGCAGGAATCGAACAACGGATGGGCAAGCTCTTTCCGGGGAGCCGGAGCTGTCCCTGCATTTACCGCCATCCCGACATCCTTCCACACATCCCATTTGATGCTGGTTATCCGGTGTTTGCCAAAGCGGTTCCAATATTCTGCGTATGCATCAACAAAGGCATTGGCCGCGTTATAATCGGACTGACCGATAATCGGAAACAGTGTGCTGACCGAAGAGCATACCGCAAAGAAATCCAATGGATGATCCTGAAGGATTTGATTCAAATGCATGCAGCCCAGCGCTTTGGTCAGGATGACCGGGTCTGCGGTCTCCTTATTCTGCTGCTGAATAAAGCCGCCGCCAGGAAGCCCTGCGGCATGGATGACGCCTTGGATGCGCCCAATCTCCTGCTCGACCTGCTGAATGGTATCGGCAAGACGATTGAAGTCAGAGACATCTGATTGATATACGTATACCTGTGTTCCCCTTTGTTCCATTGCCTGAATTCTTCTGATTTTTTCCGAGACAGGATCATGTTTGGCCTGTTCACGAAGCCAGCTTTCCCACTGGCTTCGCGCCGGAAACGCTGAACGGACAAGGAGGACGAGGCTGGCATTGCAATTGCGGGATAGATATTCGGCCAGTTCTATTCCGATGCCGCCGCTTCCCCCTGTGATCAAATAAACCCCTTGGTCGGAAAGCACAGGCATGGTGTCCGGGCCCGGTTCAAGAGGTTCGTACATGGGCAGCCATTTGGAATTTCCGCGTATAGCGACAATCTCGTCCCGGCTGCTCTCCGCTTCCCGGAAAAGGATGTCGGCGGCTGCGGACAAGCGGAGCTGTTCTTGATCCGCAATCTCAATGAGCTGGCACTGCAGGCCCGGAAACTCCAGGGGAATTCCGCGAATAAGTCCCAGAAGTGTCGCATTCCACGGGTTTATTTCTTCATTGCCCAGCACATCAAAAAGATGATTCGTGACCACGTTCAGTTGAAGCATTCCGTTAGCACTGCACTCATCTATAGCTTGAACGAGAGACAATAATCCATAATAAGTTTCTTGCAGCATAAGATCTTCCTGGCCGTGATCCCATGACTCCATGCCATGATCGTTTAGCGCAAAATAGAGGATATTCTGGGGGAACGCCTTTGTTTGCTTTTGATACGCTTGAATCATTTGGCAGTAGGCGTGTTTACTGCTGTTCTCCAGTTGAATTGTGGCGCCGCCAGCCGTAACAGGGCTGCAGGCTTTTGCCACAAAAACCGGATGGTCAAAGTACCGGCTGCATATTTCGATGGTGCGCTCATCCAAGGCGACATCGTGAACAATAATCGCTGAGGGCTTGGTCCCCTTCCTGCTTTTCACGCTGGAAAGCGCCGCTTTCTTCCAGGTGGCTGTATAGCAGCAATCCGCCGCAGATTTCTGTTGGCCGGTCTGTCCTTTTACCTGCTGCAGCAAGGATTGTCCCAGCTGTGCCGGGTCTTCGTCAAGAAAATAGCGGTTTCGCTCAAACGGATAGGCGGGCAGCGGAATCCGGCCCTTATTCCCTGCCTTCTCAAGGGCTTCCCAGCGAATGCCCAGCCCTGCGCTCCATAGTCTCCCTATCCATTGCTGAAAACACCCGTCCTCACTAATACCGTCCGCACCTGGATTGAAGGAAATCAGCTTAGAGCGGGGTTCATCCATTGCTTTCATTAGCTCGTGTACTTCTGTTCCTATATAAGCAACAAGGGTTTTGGGGGTGTTCACGAGGTTCACCATCCCCGTCGTTAACGAAAAAGAAGAGTTCCGGACGTTACTCCAAAAATCCGGTTCCTTCAGCTCTTCCAGCGACAGCTTGCCGCCGCTTGCCGCCGAAAACATCGGGACACGGGGGTTATGAATCGGATAATCTGCGATGGCTGTGCTCTCTCTGTCCATGCATGCAGTGAACGAGTGATGAAGTGCTACAGCCTCTGTCACAGCGGCAGCTGCAAGGCTGCCCCGCTTGATGCCAAGCAGCCCCAAAGGTTTATGGTTACATTGCAGCATGATGCTTACCACAGCATAGCCGAATAGAAAATGAATAGCCTCACGCTGCAGCTGATTTTTTTCACCCCGGAGAAACAGTGTGCGGAAGTCTATCCCGCTGTGAGCTCCCAATTTGCCCATAGCTGTGTCTGCCGCCTGGCGGAACACCGGATGGCTCTCATATAAGGAGATCGCCTGTTGAACGGCCTGGATATTACCATCGATATCCGGCAAGACGTAAAGAACAGCGTATTCGCTTTTATCCACTGACTGGACGGTAACGTTCTTGTCCTCAAGCTTGCTTGCCAGTTCCTGATGACTGCTCGCAACAATATAAGCACGGTTTGGCATAGCCCTTCTCCCCGCTTGCAGCGTATAGGCGGCATCGGACAGACTCAGATGGGGACTGCTTTTCAAGTGCTGCTTGAAGCGGCTGATTTGCTCCTGAACGGCGGTTGGGGTCTTGGCAGAGAATACAAACAACCGGGGAACCTTCTCCTCAGTTGCTGGTTCTAATGACGGAGGCTCTTCAAGAATGACATGGGCATTGGTCCCGCCGATGCCAAAAGAGCTTACGGCGGCCCGGAGCGCCGTGCCCGCAGTTGTCCAATCAGCCAATGCATTATTTACATAAAAGGGGGTATCCTCAAACTCAATTTTGGGATTCGGGTTGTTGAAGTTAATCGTGGGAGGAATCTGCCTGTGCTCAATCGACAGAATCGTTTTGATCAAGCCTGCAATCCCTGCCGCTTCATTCAGATGGCCGATATTCGACTTTACAGAGCCGATGGCGCAATATGCTTTATGGCCAGTGCCATAAGCCCGTTTCAGTGCTTCGATCTCGATGGAATCCCCTATCTTCGTGCCCGTGCCGTGGGCTTCCACCATAGTAATCGATTCGGCCTCCACTTCAGCCATTTGCAGTGCCGCTTCAATCACTTCCCTTTGTCCGTTGATGCTCGGCGCGGAGAACCCCGCTTTCCGGTTGCCGTCGTTATTGACGGCCGACCCTTTAATCACGGCGTAAATATGATCGCGGTCCTGAATGGCATCCTGCAGGGTTTTCAGAACTACAACCCCTGCTCCATCGCTGATAAGCGTTCCCTGTGAAGCGGCATCAAAGGTGCGGCAATGGCCGTCCGCTGAATAGATCAGGTCCTCGACATAGTAATACCCCTTCTTGGAAGGGAGCGACAGGTGCACACCGCCCGCCAATGCGATGTTGCATTCACCGTTCAGCAAGGCCTGGCTCGCCAGATGGACAGCAACCAGCGAAGTGGAGCACGCCGACAGAACGGTCACGCTTGGCCCCCTCAGTCTTAATTTATAGGAGACCGACGTACATAAATATTCACGGAAGCTCATGTTAAACGTAGGGTGTTCGTCAGCCAGAAGCTGGCGAAGCTGCCAGTTGGCATTTTCGGTGCTGCCCGCGTACAGCCCGATTTGCCCCTTGTATGTATCAGGATTATACCCGGCATTGTCTAAAGCATTCATCACACATTCATGAAAGATTCTGACTTGAGGGTCCAGTACCGTCGCTTCAAACGGCGTGTAGTCAAAAAAGGAGGCATCAAAATATTCAATGTCTTCCAGAATGCCTCTTGCCTTCACATAATTCGGATCGTTGCATAGAGCCGGATCGATGCCGGATTGAATCATTTCCTCATCGGAAAAAAATTGAATCCCTTCAACTCCGTGCTTGAGGTTATTCCAAAATTGCCCGGCGTCAGCAGCCTGCGGAAATTTACAATCCAGGCCGATGACGGCAATTTCTAATCCGGTATACATTTGCCCACTGTTTTGATAACTCATAGTAACCCCCAGTTCCTTTCCTATAACAAATAACCCTTCACCATATACAGGCGAGGGTTATTTATGCTGGCACATTCTATGCAATTAGTGTTCTGTTAATGAGGTCGATGACCTTCTTCTCTTCCTCGTTGATGAAGAAGTGCCCGCCCTGAAACGTAACGATCGAGCAGGATTGGGTCGTGTACTCATTCCACTGCCGGATATCACCCATGCTTGTGATCTCATCCTCATCACCGACAAGAACGGTAATATCCATATCCCATTTCTCTTGGGGGGCTTCAGTGATATAGCTCTCTACATTCTTGTAGTCAGACCTTAGGACTGGTGTGAAAATTTCCATCAGTTCTTTGTTCTCCGAAACCTGCTTCGGAGTTCCGCCAAGCCTGATGACTTCCTGCCAGAATTCATCATCCGGCAAATGATGTATCTTCTTCTTATCTTGAATATGGGGCGGGTGCATGCCGGACAGAAAAAGATGCCGCGGTTTTTCCCAGCCGTTGGCCTGAATTTGTTTCATCAGTTCACATATATATAACGTCCCCATGCTGTGTCCAAATAAGGAGTAGCCTTTGTCGCCTATTTGATCCATAATCGCAGTCGAGATATCCATCACCCCGTCATGCAGCGAAGGATAAAATGGTTCTACAAACCTTCTTCCCCTCCCGGCCAGCTCTACGGGAATCAGTTCAATTCTTGAGTCCAGCTCTCGTTTCCACTTTGTAAATACGGTAGCAGAACCACCTGCGTACGGCAAACAAAACAACTTCATCCCATCCAAAGAACCGTTGCTCGTGCCCACTGCGTATTCTCCTTTTTAGACAACGTCTTCAGAGGCATAGCTTCGCCATTTCGTGTATCATGCATCATACACTACTACTCTACCATTTATGGCCCCTGCGTCATTCTAAAGTGCCTAAGCTTCAATAGAACAGTCTGGTTATTTTTGTGAGAATAAAGCAAAAACCTCCCCTATAACTCTACTGTTGTCAGGACAGGTTTTACCACTATGAGTATCTTTATCTATCCAAAAAATTGTCGACTTGGAACCCTTAACCAACATATTATCGTACGCCTATACCCTTGTCAAGAAATTGCAGGTTACGACGCTTTATTCACTTCCCGCTCAATATAAGCAACCAGATCTTGCAGTGAATGGAATAATTGAATGTCCAGCATGTCATCCTCAAATTGAATTTGAAACGTATTTTCGATCTCAACCACTAACCGGATGAACCCCAGTGAGTTAATTCCTGCCTCCTGCAGGCTGATTTGCTCCCTGGAAAAATCAATTCCGTTAGTCTGCACAACTGCATCGCCAGTTGCATCACCGGCTGCCACCGCTTGCATCTGTTTGAGATAAATTTGCACCAATTGGGCTTCAATTTCATTTTTGGTTATCACGCTTAGAATCACTCCCCTTTTGGATTTTACCTACAGCCCTTGAGCGGGATGGATCATGACAATGGCTTAGAAGGAGTACACTTTGTTTGGAGACAGGTGATCCAATAGCTTTTCCATGAACAGCTTTTCCTTGGATGCTATTTCTTCCAGATACCCCATGATTCTGACAAGCGATTGCGGAGTATTGTGCAAATAATATTTCAGCATCAAGTTTCGCGCGTTTAAGGCCAGCCGTTCCAGTTCCATGGCAGAAGCAAGCACATCATCAGAAGAAATAAGCGGTTGTGAAAGCCCTTGCATGTATCTGATGCGGGCTGTCATCAAGCTCTTATGCTCCCACAAGCTGTGAATATGCCTGACGTCGAAGCCGGTGTGCCCATTCAGCAATTGCTCAAAATAGTGCAGCAGAGAGGCATAGGTCTTCAACCCGTAATCACAATGATTCCAAGGGGAGGCAACCATCCGGAATCGGGCAGATGTATTTCTGGAGAGCAGGTAATCTTCAAGCGTTTCCTGAACCAGGGCCAGATCAAAATCATATTGTCCTGATTCATTCCATTTATACAGAAAGATCCGGTCGCACACCGCCTGATGATCGATAACGTCAATGTTGTGATACGCCTGCTCAAAGTCGGTAAACCGTACGCTGGTGGAAGCAAAGGTATGCTTGTCTGTAAAGCCCATAAGCTGAAAGGTCTGCTCCTGCATATCATATCCGTGGACCAATACATCATGGGAAAGATGGCTTTTGCGGTAAACTTCCCGTTCCGGGATAAAAAACTCGTCTACGTTCAGATTACAATACATGCCGTCATCGAGACAGTCCCGGATAAATTCAACAATATTCCGCTTGATGATGCCCATTGTGCCTCTTTGCAGGCGTTCGACATGCAGCCATGGATTTAAGGTATGGTCGTGAATGTAAAAAGTAAAGGGGATGGGCGGATCAGGTCTTTTGTCATAACACACTTGTATATAGTTGCTGTAGAACCAAGGCAGACTTTTGTCGTGTGCAAGCACGATGCTAAGCGGAAAAGCAAAAAACTGGTATCCCCAAATAGGCGGCTGTACCACCGGTAAAAGCACTTTCTTCATTCCATACTTCCCCTTTCAGTTTCGAATGAGAGGCTATTCCAAAAACGGGCCAATCATCGAGCCGGCATGCTTTTTCACTTCTTCAGGTGTTCCGGTGGCAACAATCTCCCCTCCCTTGTGTCCTGCGCCCGGCCCTAACTCGATGAGATAATCACAATAGGAAAGAACATACGGGTCGTGTTCGATAAGAATGACGGAATGCTTGCCGGCTACCAGTTTGCTTAATATCATCAGCAATTTTTCGGCATCGTAGTAGCTGAGCCCGACAGTAGGTTCATCCAAGATATACAGATAGTTGACTTTTCCGCTTTTCCCGAGCTCTCTGGCAAGCTTTAAGCGCTGCACTTCTCCTCCGCTCAGTGTTGTGAGGCTTTGACCCAAATGAATGTAGCCCATGCCCATCTCTTCAATCGCAGTGAGCAGGCTGCTGATCTTGGGCTGGTCCTGAAAAAATGCCTGAGCTTCCGTAACAGACATCGCAAGGATATCAGCAATACTGCGCTGCTTGTACTTCACCCGCAGTACCTCATCCTTAAAGCGTTTGCCTTGGCAGGACGGGCATTCCTCACTAAACACAAGCTGGCTCAGCCATCTCTTGATGTGCCCGTACCCATTGCACATCGGGCATGAGCCCATGGAGTTAAAGGAAAAATGCCCTTTCGTAAATTGCTGCGCCGCCGCCTCTTCCTGGGTGGAGAAAATATGGCGGACCGGCTCCCAGACCCCCAGAAAGGTAGCCACAATCGAATTTTCATGCCTCCGGGCCAACTGCTGGGTGACGACGACAAATCCGTCTATATTCCCGGCGCCTTCCAGCTCCGCCTCTGCGCTGGCCTGAACGGTGTCATTTTCGGTCTCGGTTTCAGTTTCGGCTTCGTCCGCCCGCTTGTTTCCCGGTGCCCGCGCCTTCAATGCGGCCTGCAGCTTAGGGATCAATGTATCGATCATCAGGGAGCTTTTTCCGCTGCCGGACAAACCGCATATTCCTACGATAGACTGCAGCGGGATATCCACGTTAATATTCTTCAGGTTATTGGTTTGGGCATTTCTGATGGAAAGCCTGGGCGTGGAGGCATCCGCTGCAACCGTGTATTCTTTGGGCGGCATCGGTTTGTGCAGCAGATACTTGGCCGTTATGGATTCAGCGGAATCAAGAAAGCGGGCATAGTCCCCTTGATAGACGATAGTTCCGCCCTGCTCACCCGCTTTGGGACCAAAATCAATGATGTATTCAGCCTGCCGGATCACACTTTCGTCATGTTCTACAACAATTACCGTATTTCCTTGTTCCTTCAAGCTTTGAAAGCTTTCGATAATCTTAGCCTTCTCCACTTCATGCAGGCCGGCCGTCGGTTCATCAAAGATATAAATGATCGAATCCACTTTGGCCGAAAGATGGGACATGATATGCAGTCTCTGGATTTCCCCGCCGCTAAGAGACGGGATCTCCCTGTACAGATTAAGGTAAGATAAGCCAACAGTCTCCATACAGGCCAGCTTGCCGAGAATCTCCTTGATCAAATGCATCACAAAAGCAGTGTGCGGCCTTACGTCCAGGTAATCCTGAAAAAACGCTGTAAGCCCGAGCACATCCATCCGGCAAAGCTGGCCAATATGCTTATTCTCCAATGTGACGGATAGCGCTTTTTCCCCAAGCCGGTACCCGTGGCATCTTGTACATGGCCGGGTAATATGGAGATCAGGAAACTGCTGCAGATTCACTTTTTTTAGCTTCTCTTCAATAACTACATTCACGCCATAAAAGATAAGGTTCCCTTTGCTTTGCGTCCGTTTGGGCCGGTAATGCATAAAAACGTCCCGGGCCTCTCCGGATAACTCGGAAACCGGCGTCTCCGGCGCGAGATTATAGAATTGGATAAAGTTAGCAAACCTTTTCGTGACATATTCCTTTTCTTCTTTTTTGTGTTGCGGAAACTCATAGGCGAACTGATGCCATGCTTCGATCGATTCGCTGTCAGGGGGCAGAATTTTGGCAATATTCACCTCAGTGATCGTTCCTCTTCCGCTGCAGGCCGGGCAGGACCCATGAGGGGAGTTAAACATAAACATTCCGGGGACATCCCCCCGCAAGGAAGCCTCTGTCTGTTCGCTCCCCTTCTCCACCCCTTCGTTCACATAGATCAGCGCCATCAGGTTCAGGAGCCGGGTGGCTGTCCCTACAACCGACCTTGGGTTCAGGTTGCTCACGGTTCTCTGCTGTACGGCAATCGTCGGACTAAGCCCCTGAATCATATCAAACGAGTCATAGTGCAGGACGTCATGGGAAATGCCTAAGGCTTCCAGATACAGCCGCTGCCCTTCATGATGGAGCGTATCAAAGATAAAGCTGGATTTCCCCGATCCGCTTATGCCCGTTACAACAATAAGCTGTTGCTTCGGAATTTTCGTTGTGATGTTTTTGAGATTATGCAATTTGGCATTATAGACTTCAATATGTTTCATTACAAATGTCCTTTCTGCTCTCCCTCTGGATGGACTAACTCCCCCAGTGTTGACACACGGGGAATCTTGGCTAGCTGCTGCCGGATATCCAACAGCAGGTTAGCGATATGGTCATGATCATACACACTGCGGTTGTATTCGATCCGGAGCGTAAACCGCTCTTCACCCGGATTGACAAACAGACGCAGGGGAAGCTGCAATTGTCCCATGCTCTCTGCCTGAAGCAGGTTCTGCCCGCTTCCGCTCTGTGCCTGGTTCACATGAAACGGAAAATTGGTGTAGACCAGGCTCCGTGTGTTGGCCACCCTCTGTAAATAGTCGACGGGAAGCCCGGACCACTGGCTGATCTGCTGTAACGTAACATGCTCGTAGCGTCTGAGCTTCAGTAATTTTTTTTGCAGCGCCTGAAACCAGTCCAGGACACGCTCCGCAGGAGCGTACGTCAAGCGGACAGGCAGGCTGTTCGTAAACAATCCCACCATGGTATCCATATGCTCCACCTCCGGGACTCTTCCGGAAGTAATCATTCCGAGCATGAGGTCATGCTTCTTGAGCAACCGGGCAAGCACCAGACCCCACACGCCGAGAAACAGCGTATTCATCGTGATCTGTCCTTTCCGGGCATAATCTCTTGCCGCCTGCAGATCACCGGGAGGAATATCCGCACTCTGAAAAGCGCCTTCGTAGTTCAGAGAGGTCATGTCGTCCGCTAACTCCGGCTGCGTTTCCATGCTGAAACCCTTCATTTCTGCTGTCCAGCACTGCTTCGCTTCCCCGATATCCTTTGTTTTTTGCCATTGCATATAGGTTAGATAAGGAGTGGGCGCGGTTTCGGGCAGAAGCTTCCGGGATTCGCTCTGTTCATAGCTGTCCCATACTTCCCGCAAAATAATATTCATACTCCAGCCGTCAAACAAAGAGTTCTGGTAGGACCAGACAAATTGGTAACAGGCCTCCCGGAGCTTCATAAGATGGAAACGCATTTGCGGAACCTCATCCACTTTAAAGCTTCTTTTGCTTTCAAGGGACAGGAACTCATCCAAACCGCGCTCCTGTCCTTCTTGGGAGAGTCCGGTCCAATCCAGCTCGTGGATGGTGATTTCAGCCTTTTTTTTGACAAACTGAACCGGATTGGAAATTCTTCTCCAGACAAAGCCTGTCCGCAGCAGGGTGTGGCGGTTCACCACCTTGTTCCAGGCGGACTGAAAACGGTCTCGTTGCAGCTCTTCGAAAATCTGAAACGAAAGCAGGCTCACCGTGCCTAAGCGGGCGTTAATGATATTGTGATTCAACACCAGAAGCTGCATAAATGACAGCGGATACACACTTTCGACTTCTTCGGCAGATAAAACCTCCGCCAACAGGTTCTGATCGGAGGTACCGACATCAAAATAATGAATGCCCGCCCGTTGTTCCGGCACAGGCTTTTCTTCTTGCAGGGAGGCCGCCGGCTGCTCCAGGATTTTATCCGATAATTGCTCTATCGTCGGGTATTCAAAGAGCAGATCTGAAGCAAACGCAATGTCAAAATCCTTCGCACGCGAGGCAAACTGGATCGCCGTTACAGAATCGCCCCCAATTTCGAAAAAGTCGTCCTGACTGCTGACCGGTTGTCTTCCTAGTAATTCCTCCAGGATGCTGCACAGTCTGGAGACGATGTACGCTTTACGTTTCTCGGGCACATCCGGGAATGATCCGGCCGGACTGGCGGAGAAGCTGGCAAGCAGCTCCTGAATTTGCTGCAGCTGAGACGAATCCAGCATATAGTTTGTGCTGCCAACCTGAACAAAATGGTCTCCCCGGCTCATTACCATTGCTGGCTCTTCGTGACGTTCACCTGCCTCAAGGCTGCCCTGCACACCAGCAACAGCTCTGTCAATCCAGTAAGTCTCTCTATCAAAAGCATAGGTCGGCAGCGGAATTTTTCTTGCCTGCCCGCCGGAGTGAACGTTCTTCCAGCAGATCTCAACGTTTGCCAGCCACAAATTCCCCAGGGATTCGAGAAGGCCCCTGTCAGCTGCTTCGTTGTCTGCTTCCCCGGGCAGGGAATCCAGCAATAAAGCGGTTGGATTTTTTTCCTGGATGATCAGGTCCAGCATATCCGGACGATGCTGCCCCGGACCGATTTTGAGATATACCGGATTTTGGAGTGCGGCAAGCTCTGACACGCAAGCCGGCAGATTGCTTGGGTGGTTCAAGACCTGTTTCCAATAGGCCAGGGAGGTTGCCTGCCCTTCTTCCATCCAGGTCTGCGATATATTGGACAGAACCGGGATGGCTGGTTGTCCCAGCACCATGCCTTCCGGAACCTCCCCCTGGAAGAACAATAATTTTAAGGCATCCTCACGTGAAAAAACATTCGCCAGGCAAGCGCCGACATATTCACCGATCCAGTCCCCGGCCACCGCTTGCGGGAAAACGCCCCAGTGCTGCCATAGCTGTGCCAGGGAATAACCAAATATGAAAGACAGAAGCGGTCCATAGGGCTCCTGGCTGGATGGGAACTCCGCTTGTCCTTGAACATTATCAGCTTCAGGGGATATCCGCTTTGTGAGATCAAGCTGAAACATCCGTTCCACCATATGAAAGCTTTCGTCCATTGTTTGCCGGAAGAAAGGCTCTTGCCTGTACAATTTTCGAACCATGGTTACGGGGGGAGCCTGTTCCAAAGAGATCAAGAAAACAACGGATTTCTCCTGCTTAGACGCCCGCTGGTCCGGGCAGATGATCCGCTGCTCTCCATGGTTGCCGCAAAGAAGAAAGCCCCGGTAGTCAAAATGCTCCCTTCCCGTCTGAAGGGTATAAGACACCCGCGCAAGATCGGCCTCCGGATTGGCTTTGAGGTATGCCAGCAGATTGTCAAGGTTGCGCTGCCGGGCCTGCTCCGTTTTTCCCGAGAACGGCAGCAGATAACCCGCCTGTCTGCCTGGTTCCGGACGGAAGTCCGGGGCTTGTTCGACAATGACATGGGCATTGGTGCCTCCGATGCCAAAAGAACTGACACCTGCCACCCTCTTCTGTCCACCCGCGGCCCAGGTCACCGGACCCTGATTCAGCCGGAACGGGCTGTCCTCCAACTCCAGCTGCTGATTCGGGCTCCGGAGGTGCAGGAGCGGCGGGATGAGATTCTGCTGGATGACCAGAACCGTTTTGATCAGGCCGGCGATGCCTGAGGCGGTGTTCAAATGCCCGATGCTGGACTTGACGGAACCAATGTAACACGCCTCTTCCTGAGCCCGGCTTTTGAACACTTCCTTAAGGGCCGCAATCTCTACCTGATCACCCAATTTGGTTCCGGTGCCGTGCGCCTCGATATATCCTATATCATGCGGCGTCACTCCGGCCACTTCCATAGCCTCCGAAATCACTTGTACCTGTCCGTCAAATCCCGGTGCCGTGAACCCGATCTTGCCCGCCCCGTCATTGCCGACGGCTGACCCGCTAATCACGGCATAGATATGATCCTTGTCCGCAATGGCTTCCTCCAGCCTTTTGAGCACTATCACACCAACCCCGTCGCCGAACACGGTTCCTTCCGCCTTTTCATCGAAGCAGCGGCAGTGTCCATCCGGCGATTCGATGCCGCCCGCTTTATAGAGGTATCCGCTCTTGTCTAAAAATTGAATGGAAACGCCCCCGGCCAGTGCCATATCGCACTCGCCATTCAACAAGCTTTGGCATGCGATATGCACACTCACGAGGGAGGAAGAGCAAGCGGTCTGTACGGCAAAACTGGGACCGGTCGCATTCAGTTTGTAAGAAACCCGGGTTGTGAGGAAGTCCTTGTCATTGGCTACCTCGATTTGCCGGTGGTCCAGGATCTGCAGCAGCTCAGGATGGCTCATAATATGGGTGATATATTTATTTGCACCTACCCCGGCGAATACGCCAACCGCCCCGTCGTATTGGGACAGGCTATGCCCGGCATCCTCGATTGCGGTCCAAGCGCACTCCAGAAACAGCCGCTGCTGCGGGTCCATGATTTCCGCTTCTCTTGGGGTGTATTGAAAAAAGGCGGCATCAAACCGCCCGATGTCTTGTAAACGGCCGGAAGCCGGTACATATTCGGGTTTCTCAAGCAAGGCCGGATTCACTCCCGCCTGCCGCAATTCCTCTTTGGAGAAGAATTGAATCCCTTCCGCACCTTGAACCAGGTTATGCCAGAATTCCCCGATATCCCCTGCTTGCGGGAACCTTCCAGCCATTCCGATGACTGCAACCTTCGAGTTAAGACTAAGATCATTTTCCATGGTCATGTTCCTTTCACAGGAGCGGAGGTCAACCTCTCATGTTCCGCAGTCTTTTTCTCATGTCCGCTCTTTTTTGGCCGGTTTCCACACTTGATACTTTTACCGTATGCTCCTGCAGGTAATCAGAGATCTTTTCAATCGACGTATATTTGAACAGATCCATCATCGGGATGTCCTGGAAAAATTCCTGTTGGATCATCCCCTGCATTTGTACAACCAATAAAGAGTTCCCGCCGATATCAAAAAAGTTCTCCTGAATGCCGACAGCAGGGATGCCCAGCAGTTTCTTCCATATTTCGGACAGCTTCTTGTCCACCTCGTTCCGGATTCCCGCTGCCTCTATGCTGCCCGGAGTTTCCCTGACAAACTTCTCCATCGACCTCCAGTCCATTTTTCCGTTTGGTGTGAGCAGGAAGCGCTCGACATGGAAAAATTGGGCGGGGATCATATATTCAGGAAGCCTTTTCCTTACCGCATCCTTTAGCTGGTTCTGCGGAACCGGCTGATCTCCGGTATAGAGGCAGACAATTTTGCTGGTTTCCCCATCCTTCACGGCTGTTACAGCAATCTGCTGCAGGCTGGTCAACTCTTTTAAGGCCTGCTCAATCTCCCCGAGCTCAATACGGTATCCTCTTACTTTGACCAATTGGTCTCTTCTACCGGTGAACTCCACATTCCCTTCCGGCAAATATCTTCCCGAATCTCCCGTCTTATAAAAGATTTGTCCATTGCTCTGAGGGATAAAGGCCATTCTCGTCTTCTCTTCATCGTTGTAATATCCTTGGGTCACATTGTTCCCGGCGATATAAATTTCCCCGGCGACTCCCGGGGGACAAACATTGCCATACTGGTCCAGGATGATTAGCCGATTGTTGGCAATCGGCCTGCCGATAAGCATGACCGGATGCGACTCGTCGATCTCCGGACCCGGCTTGTAACTGGAGACCCATATTGTCGCCTCCGTCGGGCCGTACATGTTGCGGATTTCCGCTTGCGGAAAGGTCTCGCGCAGGCTTGCTGCCAATGAAGTACTCCAGGCCTCCCCTCCAAGCATTAAGTGCCTAAGCTGTTGTAATACCGGCGAGTGACGATACCGGCCCGGATGATGCCTGAGTAATGTCATAAGCTGGACCATCAGGCTGGGAACCGAATGCCAGATAGTGATGTGCTGGGCCTCCATATAGGCAAGTAAGCATTCGGTGTCCTTCAGATGCTCCATAGATGCAATGCAGAGCCGGGAACCGCTTAATAAAGCGGCGAATATCTCGAACACTGAAATGTCAAAGCTGATTGAGGTTACCAGCAGAAGTGCATCCTTAGGCTGAAGCTGCAATTCTCCAATGCTCCAGGTAACGAAGTTCAAGACATTGGAATGGGTAACCAATACGCCTTTGGGCTTGCCTGTAGAGCCTGAGGTGTACATGATATACATCCGATCCGGTCCATGGCCCCCGGTTCGCGGATTCTCTCTGGAAAGCTCATCCTCATAATCCGCAAGGTACATCTGGCTTACAGCACTCTGTTCCTTAACCGGACTCAGATTGATGATCTGAATCCCTTCCTCATGCGCGAATGCTGCCACGCTCTGGAGATAGCGGTTTTCGGTCAGCAGCCATTTGGCGCCGCTGTGTGCAAGAATGTAAGCGATCCTGTCTTCAGGATAACCCGGATCAAGCGGCACATAGGCTCCGCCCGCCTTCAGAATAGCTAATATACCGATAACTGAGCTGAAACTCCTGTCCACAAAAATCCCCACAGGGGTATTCCGCTGAACCCCGCTGCCAGTCAGCATCCAGGCAAGCTGATTGGCCTTCCCGTTCACTTCCTGGAAGGTCATCTGCTGTTCCTCATACACTAAAGCGATGGCATGCGGATTTTTTTGCACCTGCGCTTCAAAACGTCCGTGGATCGTCTGACCGTCTTCCAGGTCCGCCTGTTCTCCTTGAAAGCGGCTTAATAGCGCAGTTTGTTCCTGAAGGGTCAACAAGGTAATTTCCCGGAGGAGACCTTCCGGCTTGTCCACAACCTGGCCGATGATATTCAGAAAGTATCCGGCAAACCGGGAGATGGTGCTGTCTGTATACATATCCGAATTGTACTCGAACGAAATCTCGATTTGCTGATTGGTTTCCTGGGCCAGACAGCTTAATTCGAACGGGCTGATTCCTTCATTTTCCAAATATAATTTATCATAAAACTGGAACAGTACATTGTAAATGGGATTTCTGGATAAATCTCGGTCGGGATTTACTTTTTCCACCAATAAATCAAAAGGATACTGGGCTTTATCCATGGCGGACCATACCTTGTGCTTCACGGCATCCTGTAATTCCATAAAGGTGGTGATTCCCTGAAAGTGAATGCGGATGCATAGGGTATTAATAAATATGCCCGCGACACTCTCCCATTTCTGTTCATTTCTTCCTGAAGCAGGCACGCCAATAATAATATCCTGCTCCTGCGACAGATTGTGCAATAACAGAAAATATGCGCTCAAGAGAAAGTTGTTGGCCGTAATCTGCTGAGTTTCTAGATGGGCCTTCAGCTTTCTGTACAGCTCCCCGCTAATCGTAAATTTGTGAAAGCTGCCTCTATACGTCTGGACAGCAGGCGCCTTGTGGTCTGAAGGCAGGCTCAACACCGGCAAAGGCTTGGCAAGCTCCTTCAGCCAAAATTGCTCGTGCTCCACAAACGCTTCGCTTTCCTCCCAGGCTTTTTGTTCCAGAATCCAGTCAAAATAATCCTCTTTCACCTCTGGAAGTCTGGGCGGCTGCTGATGCAGGAAGGCCTGGTACAGGCTGAACAATTCTCTGTAATAAATATCAATGCTCCAGCCGTCTGTCAGGATGTGGTGGAAATTGATGTAGAGGCAAGCCCGCTCATCGCTGATCGTGTACAGATAGATTCTATAAGGCGGCATTTCGAGATTGAACGGTTTCATTTTTTGCTGGTGGATATTCATTTTCACAAAAAGCTCCGGATCGCTTTGCCCGGCGGCATCGATAGATTGAACGGCCGGCACATACGCCGGGAGCACCTCCTGCACCGGATTTCCGTCCTTCAACACATACTTCGTGCGCATCAGGAGATGTCTTCCCGCCAGGAAGGAGGCTGCCTGCTGCAGCAGTTCCAAGTCAATGGCCATGTCAAAATAGCGGATAAAGGGCAGGTTGTACGCCACCAGGTCCGGATTCATTTTCTGCAAAAACCAGATACGCCTTTGCGCATGTGACAAGGGCATACTTGTTTTTGCGTACTCCACTTCCTGCTTATTCACCGCCCCGGCTTCAGTTTTTGTGCCCAGCTTTTGCTCAACCAGCTTCCCCAGTGATGCTACCGTCAGATGGGTAAATACATCCTGAATGGTCATAGTCACACGGTACTGTTCATTGATCCGGTTCGCAATTTTGATGCCCATGATGGACGTGCCGCCAAGCTCATAGAAATTATCTTGAATATCGATGTTCGGCATCTGGAACAGGTTGCCCCAGATCCGGGCAATTTGCTGTTCAATCTCAGTATAGGACTGATCTGCTCTTCCGGTTAGCCGGACATCGATTTCGGCTTCCGGATGCTTGATCTGCTCTCTAATTGCAGGAGCCAGGCTAACCGGCAAGGGACGGTTCCAGAACAGGTCATTATTAAACTGGATGCTGCCGACCACAATGTTATTTATTTTTTTGCCCAGGATCTGATCGAAGGCATGAAGCGCGTGGCGGGGCAAAATAGAGCGAAAGGCCACATCCAGGCTGCCGCCTGTATTCTTCGCCATCCCGGTGTTCATCCATGTCGTCCAGTTGATCGAAATCAACCGGGTATGTCCGGCTAGCAGCCCGGAAAACGCGTCCAGATAGCTGTTGCCCGCCACATAATCTCCTAAATAGATGCCGCCCACTACAGAAGCGATAGATGAAAACAACAGGAGAAAATCGGGCGGGTTGTCACGGGTCAACAGATGCAGATGACGGGTTCCTTTGATTTTGGCAGCGACGGAGGCGGCGAACGATTGCCCGTCCTTCTCAATCAGCAGACCACTGCCCGGAAGGCCCGCTGCGTGGATGATCCCGTCTATTTTTCCAAGCTGACTTGTGATCCTGCTGATTACCGGGGACAATTCGTCCAGCTCGGCAACGTCCGCACTGTATGTAAATAGCTGTGAGCCGTTGCTCTCCAGATGCTTCAGGCTATGGATCAGCGCCGCTCTCTCATCCGGTTCCTGAGCCGACTGGATCAGCTCTTCCCAGGATTCGCGCGCAGGCAGCCGGGAACGGCTGATTAATACAAGCTTCACTTTGTGCTTCAGGGCAATATGCTGTGCCAGCTGCAAGCCAATTCCGCCTGTTCCTCCGGTGATAACATATACACCTTGCTCCTTAAAGCCTGTCATACTATTGTCGAAGGCGTCGAGATCAACAGGCGTTAATTGCGGGTAATACTTCTTTCCTTCACGAATGGCAATTTGGTAATGGTCTGAGGGTCTAAATACCTCATCGGCGAGTTCACGGACCGGCGCCGATTCATCACAATCAATGCATCTGCAGTGAAGCCCGCTGTATTCCTCGCGGATCACTTTCCCCATTCCGTAGAGCGATGCGAAATATGGATAAATCTTCTGGTCTGAAGGCAATACCCTTTGACCGTTCTTCCCGGCTAGGATAAGCTCTGTCCGGTTCATCTCCTGCTTGACCCATGCCTTCGTCAGATACAGCAGCGTATGCAAGGTATGGGTTAATCTCTCCTCCTCGCTAATGCTCCCGGTATCACAGTCGTCCATTCCGGCAGCAAAAAGAATTTTGCTGATCTTCATGGCCCCCGTATCTTTCAGCAATTGGCAGAAGTCTGCTTCCGTGCCGGCCAAGCTGTATAATGCCGGGCTCTCCCGCTGGTAAGCTGCTGCAAGCCGGGCATGAATGACATGCGGGGTGTGCCGGGAGATTTCACCTGCCAGTGCTTGGCCCCAATCCGTCGAATCGGTGAGCACCAGGACTACCTCTTCGTCCGTATGCAGCGGCGGTGAGGGTTCTGTGGTTACTGGCAGCCATTGAATATGGTGGTAGAGCCGGGACTGCGGTGTTTCTTCATGCGGGTTGGCTGTATCCTGGAAATCCGGCTGTTTCTCAAGTGCTGAACCTGATTTGACAGCCGCTGTCGGCCAGAGCTTGATCTTTTCAAAGGGATATCCGGGCAAATTCAGCTTTTGCCGCTTTTGCGGGTAGAGGGCTGCCCAATCGACGGAGAATCCGCCGACATATCGCTCAGCCAGCTTTTCATACGTTAATTGCAGATTCTGGCGGTCCGGCTCGAGCTCCTCTGCAGCAGTTAACAGATCTTCCCGCTGGACATTGCCGCTTATATAGATGCCATTCCCGCCGGATATACCGTTTCGGGACGAATCCGCATTTGCCAGCTGCTTCATTAACTCGTCTCTGGTAGCAAAAACGAACGCGGCCCTGCTGTCAGAATGGCCTCTGCCGGTATTTGCGGTATAGCATAAATCCTCAAGATCAATCTGATCATTGTCCTGCAAAAAGGCATAATACGCTTGGATTAACCGGGCTAAGCCATGTGTTGAGCCGGCTGACAAGGTTAAGAAATGAAACGGAGACGAGCCTTCCCCTGCTTGATGGTTCATCTCTGGAGCTTCCTCCACCACTACGTGGCAGTTCGTACCGCTGAAGCCGAAGGAATTGACGCCGGCCCGCCGCGCTGTATCTCTCCGTTCCCAGTCTTTCACCTCCGTATTCACATAGATAGCAGAATGATCGGCGTCAATAAACGGATTCGGGGACTGATAGTTCAGGGACGGAGGGATTTTTTTATGTTTTAACGACAATATAACTTTCAGCAATGACGCTAAACCTGAAGCAGCCACTGTATGTCCAATATTGGTTTTAACCGAACCAATGCCGCAAATATGAGGGGTGTTTGTATATTTTTTAAATGCATCGTTAATCGCCTGCAATTCGATGGAGTCCCCCAGCAGTGTACCTGTACCGTGGGCCTCCACATAAGAAATCGAGAGCGGATCGATCTTGGCTTTCTCCCAGGTTCGGATGAACAACCCTGTCTCAGCCTCCGGATTGGGAGCGGTTAAGCCATTGGAGGCCCCGTCTGCGTTGACCCCGCTGGCCTTAATGACCGCATAGACAGGGTCCCGGTCCTTCAGGGCCTTCTCTAACGGCTTAACCAGCAGGGCTGTGATTCCTTCGCTCCAAATGGTTCCGTCGGCGTCCTTGTCGAACGCCTTCACCTGTCCCAGGGAGGTCTCCAGATCATTTAATTTCCCTGTGGCCTGCGGAATCACCATAAGGTTGACGCCACCAACCAGTGCCGTTTCGCATTCTTTGTTCATCAAGGCCAGGCAGGCCTGGTGCAAGGCGACAAGTCCGGATGAGCAGGCTGTATTTACAACAAGGGCGGGCCCCCGGAGGTCCAGGAAATAGGAGATCCGGTTGGCTAACAGACCTACCAAAGAACCTGTCAGCGAAGAGATATCCTCATGCTCCAAAAGAGCGCGGTAGTGGGACTGATAAGCCGTCTCCAATCCCACGAATACGCCTGTGTTCGAATGCTTCAGTGCATCTCCGCCATATCCTGCGTCTTCAATCGCATGGTACGCCGTCTCCAAAAACAGCCGCTGATAGGGCTCCATCGCCATGGCTTCCTTCCCGCCGATCCGGAAAAACGGATGATCAAAATGGGCAATTTGCTCCAGATAGCCTGCCTGATGATTGGCATGGGCAAGCAGCTCCTCCAATTCCGGGATAAACGGAGAGAGGTCTTGCAGGCGTTCCTCCGGAAAGGCTCCGATGCTGTTGACCCGGCCCAGCAGATTCCCCCAAAACCTCCGGGGGGTATCGGCTCCGGGAACACGGCAGGCGATCCCGATTACGGCAATATCCTGCCGCTTCACGTCTGAGGAGCGGTTAACCTTTTCCAGAATGGAGACAGCCATTTCCTGATTCAGGTTGCCTGATTTTAACAACTGTAAAATATGATCATTGATCTCTTTACGGTTAATCATCATCATCCCCCAACTCGTTGTTATCCAGGTACTGCAAAATATTCTCGATCGGCACCTTCCCCTCGACAAACCCGGATAGCTTATCGCTGAGCTCCATCCGCTTGGCAGTCTTTGGATCTGCTTCCTGCAATGATTCGTTTTCGCTTTGTTTTTGCTTAAGGTATTCCGCCATTTTGGCAATGGAGGGGTACGCAAACAAGGTCGCGATATTGACACAACCAGGATAGACGCCGTCAATTTCTTTAACCAGGCTAGTAGCCAGAATAGAGTTCCCGCCTGTTTCCTGAAAAGGAAGATGCACATTGACCTCAGCTACACCCAGCACCTTTTGCCACATCGCTGCCAGCGAAATTTCGTACGAATTGTAGCTGTGATCATATCTGCCTTTCAGGATAGGGAGGATGGGCTCGTCTGCAATTACTTTTTCTTGGGGGTTGAACGCTCCGGTTCCCCGGGAGATCATCTGGGGCGGCACGGCAAAAGGCAGCGAAGGGTCCCCGTTCTGGAAATAGCGCTCATTGATTTCACCGGCAATAATCCGTGACAGCTTCCGCTGCAAAACAGCATCCAGGATGCTGATCCCCTGCTCCTCTGTCAATCCCAAAAAGGGAGAGCGTCCCTCCTGAATATCATATTTCAGCGTCATGCCGACTTCCTTCCATGCAGGCCAATTGATGGTAACACTTCTGCGGTTATTCGCCTGCCTGTAGTCGCTGAACCCATCCAGGTAGGCATTGGCAGCCGTATAATCCGCCTGTCCCATCCCCCCCAGCAGGCTCGTGACCGAAGAAAACAGCACAAAATAGTCCAGGTGATCTTGGGCCGTATACTGATCCAATAACCAGGTCCCCGTTACCTTTGCATCAAGCACCCGTTTGATCTCCGGCTTCCCTTTGTTGATCAGCAGCCCTTCCCCGGCGATGCCCGCGCAATGGAATAGGCCATTGATCTGCCCGTATTTGGTGCGGATGGCTTGCAGCACACCCTGCAATTCATTGGGAGCGGAAATGTCTACGGAATACAAATCAACGTCAGACCCGTTAGCTTCGATTTGGCGAATCCTTTGGCTTTGGCTTGGGCCGGGCGGCAGCGTTCTCCTGTTCAACAGACAGAGATGAACCCGTTGCTTCCCGGATAGATACTGGGCAACCGCCAGTCCGATACCGCCAAGTCCTCCGGTCACCACATAGACGCCGTTTTCTTTCAGGGACACGCCGCCCGCTTCGGCAGCCTCAAGCCGCCGCTCTCCGAAATGTTCGAGATAACGGGTGTTGTCCCGATAGGCCACCTGGAAATCTCCTTTGCCGGAACATATTTCTTTCCAGACCGTTGCTGGGGCTGTAGCACTGTCGATATCGATGCAGCGGCATTTGAATTGCGGGTATTCCTGCGGGATCACTTTAGCCATACCAAACAGAACGGCATGATGCGGGTTCAGCACCGGTTCATGCCGGTTCACCAAAAATGTATGGTCTGCAACAAAAAACAGGTTCAGTTCCTGATGATACTGCCCGTTCAACAGCGCTGTTACCAAGTGGTGGAGGTTATACACCCCCCTGTTCTCCGCAGCATGCAAGTCTTCTATCCCGGCAATCTTTTCATCGGCGAGGCTCAGGCAGTGAATGACATGTTTGATCCCCCGGTTTGAAAGCTCTTTCAACAAAAGAGAATACTCCTCGCCTGAACCGATGCTGTACCGGTTAGCAGCCAATTGGTGATAACGGGCTCCCGGCGTGACCTCAATGAGCTCAATCTCTTGCTTCCGCAATACGCGGAGCAGCTCCTGGCTTTTTGTTCCCGTTCCCCCCACAAAGAGCCAGGCTCCTTCATCCGGCTTGATCCCTGCGGGTTGTTCCCGATGATCCGGCAGCCATTGCAACTGATAATATTTCCCCGGAGAGGAAGACCCTTTCCGGGCGGAGCCACCGATCCAATGACGAACCGGTTCATAAGCATAGGCGGGCAGTTCGGTTAACCGGTGCTGCTTGCCCTGATATAGACGATCCCAATTGATATCCGCTCCATCTGTGTACAATCGTGCGATTTTGTGCAGATTGTCCACAGCGGACAGCGTCTCTTCAACGCTCCATTCCTCAATCAGGCTCTCTGCCAGCTTGTTTAATTTGAGCTTGTCCTGCTCAAGCAGGCCGTCACCGTCAAAACCCTCCTGGTCATAACTAATCCTGCTGGCCTTGTAATAGATTCTCTGATCACGGTCCGCCGCTTGCAGGATGCCCGCCTCCTGCAGATATTTGAACTTGGCGCGCAGCTCGTTTTCGGTCCGGAACAGGAGGACGATCCGATGCTCATAATGTCCCCGGCTGATGTTGGCGGTGAAGCAAAGATTTTGCAAATCCAGAGTGACGGTTCCGTTGATCATATGAAAGTAGCGTTTGATCAATGCGCTTAAGGATCCTGCCGTCTTCGCCGACAACGCCAGAATATGCCAATCCTGCTTCGCTTCCTGCGGATTGGTGAAGACCGGCGGTTCCTCCAGCAGGATATGGCAATTCGTTCCGCTGAATCCAAAAGAACTGATGCCGCATCTGCGCGGAGCGGCCGAGCCGCTCCAATCCTGAAGCCTGTCGTTAACATAGATGGGGGAGTCGGCAAATTCTATAAATGGATTCGGATTCTGGAACTGTAGCACCGGAGGCAATTGTTTATGTTTGAACGCCATTATCATTTTGATGACCGACGCCATCCCTGAGGCCCCGACCAAATGGCCGATGTTGGCTTTCACGGTGCCTGCGGCACAGAATTGCCTTTTATTCGTAAAACGTCTGAACGCATTCGTAATGCCCTTTACTTCAATCGGGTCTCCCAGTTTGGTTCCGGTTGCGTGAGCCTCGATATAAGAGATGGTTTCCGGATCAATATTAGCCGCTTTCCAGGCGGCTACCAGCACCTTCTCCTGCGCTTCCGCATTCGGGGCAGTTATGCCGTTGGATGTTCCGTTGTTGTTCATCTCCGAACCCTTGATTACGGCATGAATCACATGGTTGTCCTGCACCGCTTCACTCATCCGCTTCAGGATGATCGTCCCTGCCCCCTCGCCCCACATGGTACCGTTGGCCCCGGCATCGAAGGGGCGGATCATTTCGTCGGCAGAGTCAATCAAAGAGTTGCGCTGGGTAGGAAGATACGCCAGGGATACGCCCGCCACAATGGCGATATCAATCTGGCCCTGCTTCAGGGCCTGCGTTGCCAGACATATTGCGGTCAGACTGGAGGAACAGGCTGTGTCCACAACCAGGCAAGGCCCGTTCAAATTGAGATAATAAGCGATTCTACTGGCCAGAATGCCGGTCGAGCCTGAGGTCACTTTCAAAGGGTCCAGGATATCCACCCGGTTGTTATACTCATTCCGTCCGGTGGTGTCCTTTCCGACATACACGCCTGTCCGGGTGCCCGACAGGATGGTTCCGCCCAGGCCGCTATGTTCGGCAGCCTGATACACATTCTCCAGCAGCAGCCGCTGCTCCGGGTCCATCAATTCGCCTTCTCTGGGAGAAATGTGAAAAAAGGCGGAATCAAACCGGTCGATCTCCTCCAGATACCCTCCCTGGCAATACGCATGTCCTTCAGGGCTGATCTGATTGGCAGCCAGGTAGCCGTCGGTATCTTTTCTTCTTGACTCAGGAAACGGCCGGATTGCGCCCACTCCTGTCGTAAGATTCCGCCAAAATTGTTCGGCATCCTCCGCCATCGGGAACTTGCAGGCATAGCCTATGATGGCATACTCATCACTCTCGGCGGGTTGAAGGCGTTCAACGGATGAATGTTCAGTCCATTCTGCCAACAGCCGCTTTGCCTCTTCCTTGGAATATTTACTCCCCTTGAACCCTTCCAGAATACTGTCCAGATTAAGCGCTGCCGGCTGACTGATCCGCTGGCTGTCCAAATACCCGGCCATTTCATGAATGGTCGGGTATCTGTAAATATCCGTAACGTCAAGCGTGCCGGGATGCCGCTCATTCCATTGCTTGTGCAGATGCGCAGCATGAATCGAGTCCCCGCCCAGCTGGTGAAAAGAATCGAACACACTGATCGTTGTGAGTCCAAGAATATCCGCCCAGACCTGGGCCAATTCCCGATGGGTGGCTGTATACCCTTCCGGCTCTTTCACAGTGACTGAAGTCTGGCGGACCGGCCGCTCCTCCTGGCGTGTCTTTGGGAACAGGGCCTGCTTAATTTCGCCGGCCAGCCGGAAAGGCCACAGGTTCTCCAGTTCAAGCAGCTTGTTCTGAACGTTGAGCTTGCCGACAATGGTCCGGAACATCCCGCGGCGGATAATCAGATCCAGCGCCTGCAATGCCTGGTGGGTGGACAGGAACTCAAAAAAATGCTTGTCTGCCTGCAAGGAAAGCCTGGATGCGGTCGCTTCCCAGGTGGACCAGTTGATGGCCATCACGTTTTTCCCCTGCAGCCTGATGGTTTCCGCCAGCCCATCCACAAAAGCATTGCCCGCCGTGTAGGCAAGCGACCCTCTTCCGCCGGTAATGCTGACAGCCGAAGAAAACAACAGGGTAAACCCGGTATTGAATTCTTGGGTAAGATTGTATACCAGCCAGCTTCCATAGGTTTTCACCGCATGTCTTTGTTCAAATTCCTGCCCGCTCATGCCGAAATCCTCGATGTCCCCTACTCCGACTCCGGCACAGTGGAACACGCCGTTTATGCTCCCGTGATCCTGCCGGATCTGTTCGACGGTCCGCCGGAGCTGAGCTTCGTCGCAAATATCTACACAATGGTAATCAAGCGTGAAGCCCAAAGCTTCAATAGCCAGAATGCCGTTAATTTTTTTCAATAGCTGTTTATCTTCATTATCCATAATGATCGATTGCCAGGATTCTCTATCAGGAATAGCCGTTCTTCCCAGGACGATCAGCTTCACTCTGTTCTTTTGGCTCAGATACTTGCAGACCTCTATTCCCAGTAATCCCAAGCCGCCGGTAATCAGAAAAGTGTCCCCTGCTTCTATGGCTATGGCCTCGCCGGCTTGTTCCGCAATATCCGCTCTCTTAATGACTTCAACGTACCGGCGGCCGTGGCGCAGCGCTACTGAATATTGGGCCGATGGTACTTCCAGCTCCGCCGGAAGCGCCTCCAGATCGGCGGGCTCATTGCTGATGTCAATATGACGCACATGGAAGGAACGATTCTCCTGCAGGATTGATTTCCCTATTCCGTAGAGCGTATGGGCGAAAGGGTCGGAACCCGTATCCATTGGTTGCAGGACATGGGCATTCCTTGTAATCAAGGCAATGTCCAGATCTTTATTCATTGTATTGGCGGCCTGCAGGGCTTTCACCAGGTACAGCAGATTCATCACTGTCTGATTGAAGCTTTCCTTGAATTCCTTCAAAGAATCCGGCAACCCCTCCCGGGAAGGCGCTGCATACAGAATTTGCTCCAGTGCCGAAATATCCAGCTCCCCGCACAGGGCGGAGAAATCTTCAACCGAATTGGAGACGTGATAATGCTCAGCGTTTATTTTGCGATAGGGTCTGCCGATTTCTACGAGGATGCAGCGCTTTCTCCGTAATTTCCCGGGAAGCTGTGCCTCCCATAGGGCTGTATCCGCCTCATGCACAATCAGCAGAACCGTCTCGCGGGCAGCTCCCGAACCGGCGGGCAGCCTGCTCTCTTCTACCCATTCCGTCGTATAATACAGCTCATCCTGGTACACCTCTCCCCGCTTGGCTTCAGCCGGCCAGTATTTCGTCCGTTCCAGCACATTGCCGGGCATAGCCAGTTTCCGGCAGCCGGGATAGAGCGGACGCCAATCCATGCTGGCGCCCTTGATGTAGAAGCGGGCCGCCTGCTCCCAGAGCATTTCGCTGCCCGCTTTCTTTTGCAGGAGCTCCCTAATTGCCTCATTGGCGGTTTTATCCAGTGCGATTTTCTCGCCTTCCCTGATCTCCCACGCTTCTATTTGCGATTTAGTATCCGCAACCACTTCATGGAGCTGGAAGCTGATTCCGGGATGGCTGCTCCACAGGGAGAGCTCCTTTGTCTCCCTAATGATCTTCAGTTTGGCCAGCAAATCTTCATAGCTGCTGAACGTGATAGCCAGCCGGTTCGCGAAATGATTGCGGAATTGGCTTGCTGTACAGCACATATCTGCCAGATTAACGCTGCGGTTCGTGAGCAAAAAGCGCTGCAGGCTCTGCGCAGCCTCAACCAGCTTCTGGCTGCTTCTGGCCGATAAGGTCAGCAGGAATACGTTATTTTCCGCATTGTTGTCGTATACAGGCACTGGCGGCTCTTCTAACAGCACGTGGCAATTCGTACCGCTGAATCCGAACGAGTTAATCCCTATCCGGACCGGGTGGTTCCCCTTCTCCAGCTTGCTCCGCTGATCATTGATAAATAAAGCCGAATCCGCCAGATTGATATAGGGACTGGGCGTCTGAAAATGCAGCGAGGCCGGAATTTCTCCATGCTTCAGCATCAATACGGCTTTTATCAGGGAGACGATCCCGGAAGCCCCGACCAAATGGCCGATATTGGTTTTTACCGAGCCTACACCGCAGAACTGCTTCTTGGAAGTAAACGCTTGAAAGGCATTGATGATCGAATTCAGCTCGATTGTATCTCCCAAGATAGTTCCCGTCCCGTGCGTCTCGATATACCGGATCGTTTCGGGATTGATCTGCGCTTGCTTCCATACCTTTTTCAACAGCTCTTCCTGTGCTTCCCCGTTCGGTGCGGTGATGCCTTTGGAAAGACCGTTGTTGTTGATTCCACTGCCTTTGATGACCGCATAAATCACATCTTTATCTGCAACCGCCTTGGACAGCGGCTTCAATAGCAGGCCTCCGCAGCCTTCCCCCCAGACCGTGCCCTCTGCAGCTTTGTCAAAAGCCCGGATTTTTTCTTCAGCGGACTCCACCTGGTCCAGTGATCCATCTTCCTTGACAGGAGGAAAATAAAAAAGGCCGCTGATGCCGCCTACAAATGCCATATCACATTCATTTCTGCGTAGAGATTCACAAGCAAAATGAAGTCCCACCAACCCGGAGGAGCAAGAGGTATCAAACACAACGCTCGGCCCCTTCAGGTTATATACATAGGAGATTCTGCTTGCTAAAATACCCGGCCAGCCCCCCGTTAAACGAAAAATATCGGGAGCGGCATAGTTGCGGTACTCAATCCCTGTTACGTGGTCACGCCCGATAAAAACCCCGGTTTTGGAGCCAAGAATATCCTGCGTCTCATAGCCTGCATTCACTAACGTGTCATAAGCAACCTCAAGCATGATCCGCTGGTATGGCTCCATCGACAAGGCTTCCTTAGGCGAAATGCGAAACATCTCTGCATCAAAAAAACTGATCTCGTCTAAATATCCGCCTTGTTTGAGGCTCCCTCCCGCCAAATGCCGTTCAGGGGCCAAGGCCTGTCCATCGTGGAGCCGGTCTTCAGGAAAGGTGTCTAAACAATCTCTGCCTGAACAAAGATTATCCCAGAACTGCTCTACCCGGTCAGCCTTTGGAAACCTCCCGGAGATACCGACAACCGCAATCTCCTCGCTCCTGTGCTCATTTCCGTTTTGCAGGTAAGTGATGTACTCCGTCGCTTCCTTGGCAGTCAGCTTCTTGGATGCAACCAGCTCGTAGATGTACTTTTTCAGTTTGTCCATCATTTAACACCATCGCTTTCTTGATCCTTCGGCTCTCCTACCCTTTGAATTGCAGGAATTCATTCTCCAGAAAAAGCGCCTGCAGCTCCTCAAGGTTGGCATCGGGGTCTTGAAGATACATGGAGACTTCATCGAGCAATTGCAGTTCCTCGAAATCCAATTCATCTATTCCTTTTTGGCAAATAGGAGGATAATCCCAGTACCGCAGCTCTTGCCCAAGCACAGCATGCAGATCATAGCAGAGGTTGTTGCGGATGTAGTGCATTCCCCATGATTTTTTTACGCCAAAGAGCTGCGGGTTGATTTCTTTGTCTCTGGCCATAAGCCAGGCCACTCCGGCCTCCAGGAAATCATCCCCTTGAAGATCGACGATTCCGATATCGGGGTCCACTCTGATCCAGCGCGCTTCGCCTTCGCTCCACACCTCGCAAATCCAGTGATCTATATATTTCAATTGATGCTCTGAGAGATACCTTGCAAATCCGACTCTGCAGCGCACCGGGACACCCTTGGAGCGCAGCATGGAAATGAGCAGCAGCGAATGGAACCGGCAGGAGACTATCAATCGTTCCCGGGGCAGCCGCTCCCCGATAATTCCATTGGCATTGCGCTCCACCAAAGCTTCGAGCATGTCTTGGACGGTATAGAATTGCTCGTCTTCATTTTTGGTATAAGAAGTGAGCAAATGCCTTACCTTCTTCACCATCGCAGGATGAATCAATTGACATTTGATTAATTTGCATAACTCGCCCAGATCATCCGGCAGCTCATCAAAAAGATAGCCCAGGCTGAACGGGTCTGTATTCGGAGTATATTCCGTATAAAATTGCAGCACTTGAGATTTATTCACTGTCTGTATGTCCCCTTCGTTTGGCGCTTCGTTGTTTCATCCGCTCTTTTCCTTGATTCCGTGTGACTTGCTGCTCCTGCGGCACATCATCCGGCTCATTCTGGTCATTCCCGGATAAATACCCGGCCAGCGCGTGAATATTGGCGTATTCGAACAGGGTGAGCAGGGGAATTTCTTTCTGGAATTCCTGCTTCAGCTTGTTGTTTATCATCGCGATCTGGACAGAGTTGATGCCCATCTCAAAGAAATTGTCCAGTGTACCGACCTGGTCCGCTTCCAGAAGCTCTTTGAAGATGTTTACGATGCGCTCTTCAACATCATTGCGCGGAGCCGTATAGGCTGACGTCTGCTTATTCCCGGCGGGCTGCAGCTTCAGCAGCGCTTGTACATCCATTTTCCCGTTAGCAGTCAAAGGAAATTGCTCCAGCACAACAAAATAATGCGGGATCATGTAATCCGGCAGGACCTTGGCGATCCGCGCCCGGACTTCATTGATGAATGCTGCCTGATCTGCTGATTGGCTGTCTGGAATCAGATAGGCGCCCAAACGCTTGTCTTCCCCGTCTGCTGCCAGAACAACCGCATGCCGGACCCCTCCGCACCGCAGCAGCTGCGCTTCCACTTCGCCCAGCTCGATGCGGTAGCCGCCCACTTTTACCTGCTGGTCCTTCCTGCCCAGGAATTCTATGCAGCCATCCCGGTGCAGTACTCCGTAGTCACCCGTTCGATAAATGTACCCCAATTCAGGATGATGAATAAAGGAATGGCTGGTTTTCTCCGGATCATTCAGGTAGCCGTTTGCCACTCCGCTTCCCCCGATGTACAACTCACCGGACACCTCAAGCGGGCAATAGTCCATCTGCTGGTTGAGGACATAAAATTGCTGGTTGGCCAACGGCATGCCATAGGGAATGCTTGTCCACTGCGGCATAACTTCGTCTATTGGATAATAGATGGACCATATGGACGCTTCTGTCGCACCTCCGCAGCTGATCAGCTTGGCTGCAGGGAACAGCTGCTTGACAGTCTCCGGCAAATGCAGGGGAATCCAGTCTCCGCTCAGCAGCACCAGACGTAAATCAAGGTTTTCCTGATATATGCCCTGCGCTCTTATTTCTGATCCCACCCGGTCCATGATCGCGGGAACAGAATTCCAGATGGTGATCTTCTGGGCTGACAAGGTATCAGCAAGCTGTCGGATGTCCTTCTGATCCTTCACCAATACCAGCGTTGCCCCGGCGGCAAATGCTCCAAAAATATCATAAACCGACAGATCAAAGCAAAGCGAAGAGATGCCCAGCATCCGGTCTGCTGCACCCACCTGAAACTTCTGATTGATATCCTGCACGGTATTGCATGCAGCCTGATGGCTGATCATAACGCCTTTGGGATTGCCTGTGCTACCCGACGTATAGATTACGTAAGCCAAGCTTTCCGGCAGATTATGACGCTGAAGTTCCGCTGGATGCTGCCCTCTACAGTTCTTCTCGTAATAATCCGTTTCCAGAACAAGCTTGCACTGGCTATGGTTCCGGATATAGTCCACCCGTTCCTGCGGATATTCCGGATCAATCGGCACATAGGCAGCCCCGCTTTTCAGGATGCCTAAGATATTGATAAAGGTAGCGATTTCTTTCCTCGCAATCACGCCAACCCTGTCACCGGCGCTTACCCCAAGGCTCCGCAGGGAACCGGCGACCTTGTCTGCTCTGTCATCAAGCTCTTTGTAGGTAATGCTTAGATTATCGGCTTCAATGGCAACCGCATATGGAGTTTGGTGGACGGCTTCTTCAAAAAGCCCGTGCAAGGTCTTGCTTGGAATCGGCTCTTCCGTATGGTTATAGGCCTGAATGCTGGTGTAGTCGGAGGCCGGGAGCGCCGGAAAGCCCATTTCCTCACGGGAATACAAAATGGCTTCAATCCGCGACAAATATTGCGCAAACATGGCATCCATCACGGCAGGATCAAACAGCTCGCTGATATAGTCCCAGTTGATTACCATTTTTCCATGGATTAGCGCCACCTGGTTATCGAGATAGACCTGGGAGGTTTGCGTGATTCCGTTGGTGCTCTGCTCTCCATCTGAGGCTTCGCCATGGTTCTCCGCTGCTTCCCCGCCGTCTTCACCATTGTCAAACAAAGCGCTTGTGAACACAATCGGCAGCAGCGCCTTGTTCCCCAGCGCTCTCCTTTTGCTGATTTCCCGCATCACATCAATGCCATCAAAATGTCGGTGGGCCAATGCTTCCATCAGCACCCGCTGAATGTTGCCCGCCTTCTCCCAGAATGAATCGTTGGGATTCATACGGACCTCTAACAACAGGAGGGAGGTGAAGTCCCCGATCAGCTTGTCTACATCAGAATGCAAGGGCAGCCGGTTAAAGAGCGTCAAGTTCAAGCCAAACTGGGGCTGATTGCTCCAATTCGCCAGCACTTCGGCATAGACGGTGCATAACACCGCCGAAGGGGTCAGATTATGGTTTTGCGAAATCTGTTTGAGCTGCCGCCAATGCTGCTGCGAATAATGCTTCGACTTACGCTTGAAATAAGGATTTTTCACGTGCTGCGGCTGTGTCAGCAGAGGGAGGCCGGGAGCCAAAGGGAAATCCTCTACTTTTTGCAGCCAGTACTCCTTGTCCTCCAGATACCACTTGCCGGATTTCATCTGCTGGTAGCCCACAAGGTAATCCCGGAAGGTAATGGACAGCTCCTCCAGCTGCAATGAGCGGTCAGCATACAGCGCCATAATTTCTTCCTGCAGGATCTCCAGACTGTAAGCATCCATAATCAGCAGATCAAAGCTGATGCACAGCAGGCTCTCCTCCGGGGAGGAGCGGAAGGCCACAATCTCAAACAGCGGCCATACATTCGGGTTGAAGATATGATGGGACATCCGGTCTCTTTCTTTTGTAATTCTCTTGTTTTTTGCTTCTTCTGTATACCCGCTCAGGTCGTATTCGCAGATAGTGTATTCCGGCACTTCCGGCAGAATCTGCTGTGTGGCATCCGGCAAATATACGGTGTGAAGCGCGGGATGTCTTTGAATCAGCGTATTCAGGCATTGGTTCAGCCGGCGGATGTCCAGCTCTGTTGCCATCTCCAGATACGAGTGGGTCGAAACGCCGCCCAGTTCAAAATGGCTGCTTCTGCCCAGGTAATACGCCATTTGTACATTCGTTAACGGAAACGGTTCATGGCGGTTGGCAGGATCTGCAGCAATGAACGGCAATTCCTCCTTCCGCTCCTCTTGTATTGCCTCTTTGATGAAGTCGGCTATCCTTTCTATCGTCTGCCGTTCTATAAAATGTGTAAACTGAAAGGACACTGGAAAACATTTGTTGATTTCATAAACAAGCTGCATAATTTGAATGGAATTTCCGCCCATTTCAAAAAATCCGTCCTGCACACCGGTATCCCCGATACGCAGTACTTTCTTCCAGATTTCAAGCAGCTTCTCCTCCACCTCATCCTGTGGCTTGCGTGTTTCGCCTGGTTGAACCAGCGTAACCGTTACAGGAGGCAGCGCCTTGACATCAAGCTTGCCGCTGATCATGAGGGGAATCTTGCCGATCTCCATAAAATGCTGCGGAATCATGTAGGCTGGCAAAAACTTCAGCAAAAACTCCCGCAGCTCCGCACCCGAAACGGTGCGGGCTGCTGTATAATACGCAACCAGCATGGGTTCGTCCTGGTCATCCCGCTGGGCACGGACCACGGATTTTTCAATAGCGGGATGGGTGTCGAGCTGCTGTTCAATCTCCGCCAGCTCGATGCGGTAGCCCCGGATTTTCACCTGAAAATCTGCTCTGCCCAAGTATTCAATCGTACCCTCTTCCGTCCACCTGGCTATATCTCCCGTGCAATAGATTTGTTCACCCGGACGGTACGGATTGTCAATAAACCTCTGGGCAGTCAGCTCCGGGTTGTTCTGATACCCCCGCACAACACCGTGGCCGCCGATATACAGGATGCCGGGAACGCCTATGGGCTGAAGCAGAAGCTCGTCATTGAGGATATAAACTTGTGTATTCTTGAGCGGTTTGCCGATATTTACGGGACCAGCCGTCACCTCTTGTGCCGTAGACCAAATAGTGGTTTCCGTTGGGCCATAAAGATTAAATATCCGGCCGCCGGGCAGGATGCTTCGCGCCTGCTCCGCCAAGGCCTGCGGCAAGGGCTCCCCTCCGATCAGCAAATACCGCAAGGCGCCTAGCGCCTTCGCGAGTTCTGCATCAGCAAGCAGGAGCTTCAGACGCGACGGCGTGGTTTGCATTACGCTGATCTCTGCTTGTTTTACCAAGGCGAGCAATGCGTGCACATCCTTTTGCTGAAGCTCATCGGCAATGACCAGCTGATATCCGGCTAACAGAGGCAGGATGCTCTCCAGCCAGAAAATATCAAATGAAACCGTTGTTAACGATAAAAACGTCTCACCCTTCCCGAAGGACAACACATCCGATATCGCTGAAAAGAAATTCAATAAGGAGCGGTGCTCCACCAGAATCCCTTTCGGCAAGCCGGTAGTTCCCGAAGTATACATGCAGTACGCCAGATTACGGCTGCTGTGCACCGGCGGCACTGGAAGGGGGGCACCGTGATCCAACCCCAGGCTGCGCATATCCAAAACGATACGATTTCCCTGGTTCTCTACAGACGTGTTGGTCAAAATAACTTGAACCCCGGCGTCATCCAGCATATAAGCGATTCTATTCGCCGGGAGGCCCGGATCAATGGGCAAATATGCCCCGCCGGCCTGTAATATGGCTAATATTCCGGCGATCATGTCAACCGAACGTGTGGTGATGAGTGCAACGATCTGATCAGGACCGATTCCTTGGGCCCGCAAGGCATATGCCGCTTGCTGCGCCCGGCGGTTCAGTTCATCGTACGTTATGCTCTGATTGCGGAACGTGACAGCCGCCTGATGCGGATGCTCTTTTACCCTGGCTGCAAAAAGCTGGTGAACGGTCAGGTGCTCCGGATATTCACCCGCAGTCTGGTTGAACCGGTTAAGCAGCCGGTCCGTCTCTTGATTATCGGGCAGATGAATCAGACCGGTCTTCTGCGCGGGATGTTTCAGCACTTCCAGAAGGATTGTGCGGAAATACCGGATCAGGCGCATGACCGTTTCTCTTGTGAACAGGTCCGTAGCGTACTCCAAAGTGAAAACAAGCTCGCCTGCGCGTTCCTCGCCGTCCAGTGTCAGATCAAAACGCGACGTTGTTGTTGTATACGGATAAGGCTTCATTTGCAGCTCATTCAGCTGGACCTGTCCGGCTTCCTGCTGCTGTGCATTAGCATTTTGAAAAGCAAACATCACATCAAACAAAGGATTTCGTCCAAAATCACGTGTAATCTGCAGCTGGCTGACAAGATCCTCAAAAGGATAATCCTGGTGTTCCAGCGCATTGGAAATGTTCGCTTTCATGGCATGCAGGATTTCTGCAAACGTCAGCTTGGCGGAAATCCGGCTTTTAATCGGAAGGGTATTCACAAACATGCCGATTACATGCTCGATATCGCTGTGATTTCTTCCCGAGGTCGGCACCCCTACAATGATTTCTTCCTGATCACTCAGCTTAGCCAGCAGTATATTCCAAACTGCAAACAATACCATATACAGCGTCGCTTCCTGCTCAGCGGCCAGCTGCTTAATTTCCAGCACCTGCTCTTTCGGGATGCTGAACATTTCCGCCGAACCCCGGTAGGTCTTGAATGCCGGACGTGAATGGTCTGCCGGCAAATGGAGCAACGGGATTTCCCCGGAGAACGTTTCCAGCCAATAAGCCTCAGCTGCTTCATTAGCGGTATTCGCCTCATCCATCCGCCATTCCGCGTAATCCTTGTATTGTATGGTTAATGGCGGCAACACGCCGGGTTTCCCGTCATTTTGGTACAGGGTGGTGAACTCGTCGATCAGGATGGCATTGGAGGTCCCGTCGGTGATGATATGATGAATATTAAACACAATGAGATGACGGTGTTCACCTTCCTTAAAAACACCAATTTTCCATAACGGCGCTGCCGCCAGATCAAATGCCTGTATCCAAGCTTCAATGTGCTTATCATTGACCGTTCCCTTGATGTCCACAACATCGAGGGCCAGCTGAACCTCTTCCTCAATCCATTGCACCCATTCCCCGCCGATTCTCCGGAAGCAGGTCCGCAGGCTCTCATGTCTGCGAATCAGCTGCTTCAGGCAGGCCTCCAATTTCCCGAAGTCCAAAGGCCCGTTGACTTGCAGCGCAATGATATTGTTGTACTGTTTATTTTCCTGCTCCATTTGGCTGAGGAAATAGAGCCTTTTCTGTCCCGGAGTTAACGGATAACCCTCTTTTTGGGGGGCGCGCTTAATCCGGGCATAATCCGTCCGGTTTGTTTCCCGGATGATACGGCTAATTTCACGGATCGTTGGTTTGTGGAAAAATGCAGGGAGCGGGAGCTTAACTCCAAGCTTTTTGAAAACCAGTGAAACGATGGTAATCGCTTTAAGGGAATCGCCGCCCAATGCGAAGAAATCCTCATCGATGCCGATGGCCTCAATTCCCAGGACCGTGCTCCAGATATCCGCAATCTGTTGCTGCAGCCCGGCTTCCGTGAGCAGGCTGCTGCTGCCGGCTGTTGCAGGTGCAGCTTCCATGGTATGGGCAGCCGCCTCCTGCTCCAGGATAACCTCCACGCTGATGTTGTTGCTCTCCTCCATCAATGCCGGCAAATCAAGCGCAGACACGATTACCCGGTTCATTTGGTTCTCCATGATATACCGGAACACATTCACACCTTGCTCTGTTGTGATCGCCTCGGCTTCAAACTGAAGGTCGTTAACCGCCTTGTGCAGGCTGCGGTTCTTCTCCATCGCTTTCACGGACATTCCGGCTTCCGCCCAGTCGTTCCAGTTAATCGTAGCTGTAAAGCCCTCCCGGTTTTGTAAGCGGTAGTGTACAAAGGCATCCAAAAATTCATTTGCCGCATTGTATCCCACTTGCCCGAACTTGCGGCCGTAGATATAGTTGCCGATGGATGAAAATAAAACAAAAAAATCCAGCCTGCGGTTGCGGAAAAGCGTATCCAGAACGAGGGTCCCTTTAACCTTGGGCAGCAGCACCTCGTCGGTCATCGCTTGTGTCCTTCTCTGAATGACTCCGGCATAATCCGCAACTCCAGCCGTGTGCAGAACCCCGGTAATGGGACCCAGCCGCGCTTCCGCCCGGGCAACCACCTGCTGCATGGCGCTGAAATCTGAGATGTCGGCGCTATGCACCTCAATCACCGCCCCTGCCGCTTCCAGCGCCCGGATAGTTCGAATGATCCGGGCTACTTCTGCATCGTCCGGGCGGTTCATCCACTGGTCCCATTCACTTTTCGGCGGAAAAGCAGAACGGCCCACCAAAACCAGGCGGGCTGTGTACTGCGTGGCTAAATATTCCGCCAGCGCCAGGCCCATTCCTCCCAGCCCACCCGTAATCATACAAACGAGATTGTTCCTAAATAGCGAAACCTTGCCGGGGCTGGCCAGCAAAAGCGGCTTTTGGACCGCTTCGATCCACCGGCTTTTCCCCCGGTATGCGACTTGCTTGTTCGGAAACTCAAACTGGAATTCCCGGAGCATTTGCCGGGCCTGCTCTCTTTGCCGTGCGGGATCACCCTCCGCCAGCGGAAAATCCACATGGCAAACCTTAATATTCGGATATTCGTACGGAATAATTTTGCTGGCACCCAGCAGCAGCCCTTTCATGGGACACAGCATTTCTTCTTGGGTTATTGAATACAATCCATTCGAAACGATCTGCAAGTGTACCTCTTGAGCGGCAGCCGCAGTGCCTAAGAATTGGACCAGACGTAAAATATGATGCAAAAACAATTGCTGGCCGGTTTCGATATTGGCCAGCTCCGGCTCCATCGGGGAGGTGACCGTCCAGAGATAGCAGATGTGATCCGGAACCGCATCCAGGCTATGATACAGCCGGTCCATCTCTTCGCTGCGCAGCGGGTTCACCCTGTAGTGATCCGCCGTAATTTGCTGGTAATGCTCTGCATGCTCAACCATAATGCAGCGGATCTGCTGCTGCCTGAGCAGATCGCCCAGCGCTTCTCCCAGACCGCCCGGATCACAAAAAATGAACCAGGCTGCATCCCTGGAAAGCATTCTGCCTTCGTAGTTAGGGAGAGCAGCGCTTTCCCAGGCGGGGATATAAAACCACTTGCGGATATCATCCCTGTCTGCCGGGGTCCCGCCCTTCCCGGATGGAGGACGATTGAGAAGATGGTTAAGGTTGAACAGCTCAGGATCTACCGGGAACTCCTGGCGGTCAAAGGCATAAGTGGGCAAAGAGAGACGGTTCCGCTGCTCGTGTTGATATAATTCCCGCCACTTAATGTCCTGGCCGTACAGCCACATAGTACCTACAGCAGCCATAAGGGAGTAGGTGTTCAGCTTTTCCAGGGCGATGATTTGGGGCTTGGAAGACTGCTTGTCCAAAAAGGGCTGTGCCTCATTCCCTGCGCCCAGCACCAGCCAAATCTCTTCCCGCCGGGAACTCCTACGGCCGGCCTCCGGCCGCTCCATCCCGCATTCGTCCAGACTCAACAGAAAAGAACGGACAGCCTCTTCAAGCGAAAGCTCACCCGACAGGCAGGCCGCCAGCCATTGGCTTTTCCCCCTCCCGATCACAGCTTCCGGGTGCAATCCCCATTCGATGAACAACTTTCCTACTGCATAATAGCTGCCAAACGCAAGCACTGGATGGTACTCACGTTTCCGCAGGTCCTCCAGCTTCACAGCAGCCCCGTCCGGAACCAGCCGGTTCATCATTCCCAGCACCTGGTTCAGGAAGCGGCGGGCACCGGGTTCCTCCTGATACAATTGCTCAAGTTCATCAAGCTCACTCTCACTCCATAGGCGCTGCGTAAAGTCCGGGATCACAAAAATCACCGGAGCATTCTCTAGTCCAGCCGTGCCCTTCATTGTTGCCGTTTCAGCAAACTGAAGGACCCGTTGGCTCTTCCGGTTGACAAGGGCTAACTCCCGGATGGGAAAATGTTTTCTGCCCACCTGCAGTGTATAGGCAATGTCTTCGAGACGACGGGGTTCCGTTTTGGAATACCGCTCCAGATCCTGTTTGATCTCCGCCAACGCCGACGGTGTTTTCGCGGAAACGGGAAGCAATTGCCACTCCCGTCCGGCGGAAGCTTCCCGCGGGGGCGGTGCTTGCTCAACAATGATATGGGCGTTGGTTCCGCCGATGCCGAATGCGCTGATTCCGGCCCGCAAGGGCTCATTTTTGCTGGGCCATTCGGTCAGCCGGTCATTAATATAAAAGCCCTTTTCAATCACCTTCAACACCGGATTCGGCGTCTGAAAATGCAGAGAGGGAGGGAGTATGTTATGTTTGAGCGCCAGTACTGTTTTGATGAAGGAAGCAATGCCTGCTGCGCTGTCCAGATGTCCAATATTTGTTTTGACTGAGCCGAGCGCACACGCATGTCTTCGCTCCGGGTTATAGCCCAGCTCCAAGGCTTCCAATTCAATCGGATCGCCCAGCGGCGTCCCGGTCCCGTGACATTCGATGTAATCGATGCTGTCCGGCGATACCTCAGCCAGCTTGAGCGCGGTCCGGATAACCTCTGCCTGTCCGATGGTGCTGGGGGCTGTAAATCCCGTTTTTTGCAGACCGTCATTATTCACCGCAGAGCCTTTGATGACCGCATAAATCTGGTCGCCGTCATCGAGGGCATCCTGCAAACGCTTCAGGACGGCTGCGCCCGCTCCGTCTCCCCCCACGATCCCTTTTCCGTCGGCGTCAAACGCCCGGCATTTCCCGTCCGGGGATAAGATCATGCCCTCCTGATATTCATAACCGCTTTTCTCAGGCAGGGTGACCGTGACCCCGCCCGCCAAGGCGATATCACACTCGCCGTTCAGCAGCGACTGCGCCGCCATATGCACGGCAACGAGCGAGGTGGAGCATGCGGTATAGATCGACAGGGCCGGGCCCTTGAGGTTTAATTTGTGAGCGATCCGCAAGCTTAAATAGTCTTTATCCAGCAGCTGGGAGGCGGCCCAATGCCCCATAACCCCGCTTTTGCCGGACAGGCCCATAAGCCCTTCCCATACATGGTTCGGAGATGCCCCCGCGAACAGCCCGATAAGCTGCTGATCCGCTTCCGCCGCGTAGCCGGCATCCTCCAAAGCCGCCCAAATACACTCATGAAACACTTTCATCTGCGGGTCCATCAGTTCTGCTTCCAGGGGGGTGTAGTCAAAAAAACGGGCGTCAAAACAATGGCCTGCTTCCAGATAGCCTTTTGCCTTGACATACTCTGCTTTAGCGGCCAAGCCGGGTTCTACTCCGGCTGCAATCAATTCTTGCTCACTAAAGGTCTGAACCGAATGAACACCGTTCTTTAGATTGTCCCAGTATTCTGAAATCGTACCTGCTCCCGGAAATCTGCCGGCAAGGCCGATGACTGCAATTTCCAAACCACTGTAATTCTGCACGGTATCACCCCTACTTCTTCAACAGACGTAATTTTTGCCTTCTTGCCCGTTTGCCTTCTTCGATGGAGGCTTCTCTTGATTCCGCACTCAGTTCCGTCACAGGGCTGTCCGCCTGGAGGACCTTAGCCAGCATACTTATCGTTGGATAGGTAAACAAGGTGATCACCGGCACCTCTTGACCCAGTTCTTCTGACAAGGCTTTGCTGATCGTGATCACATCAAATGACGTTCCGCCCAGATCAAAGATGGTCGAATGCACACCGATGCGGTCCATTCTGAGGCTGGTTTTCCAAATCTCCGCGATTCTGTGCTCCATCTCCGTTGTTGGAGGGGTCAGCACCCCTTTTGCCTGCTGCTTGAGCTCAAGGGTATCAAGCTTTTCGTAGTCTACTTTTCCATTCAGTGTTAACGGAATTTTGGATAACGGCAGCAGGACGGAAGGGATCATATAATCGCTTATGCGCGTTTGCAGATACTGCCTGATCTCCACTGGATCAAAAGCAGCTTCCTGCCCCTCTTTGATCACCACATAGGCAACCAGGATTTGAGCATTTGGCTCAATCTCCCGTGCCGACACTACGGCTTCCTTGATAGACTCTACCGTCAGGAGGTGGGCGGATATTTCGTCAAGCTCGATGCGGAACCCTCTTATCTTCACCTGGTTGTCCCTGCGCCCCACATACTCCAATTCACCGCTCGGTAGATATCTGCCCAGATCACCGGTCCGGTAAAGACGTATCCAACGGTCCCCCATCCTGCGGGTTTGGAATCTGTCTTCAGTCAATTCCGTCCGATTGAGATATCCGCGCGCTACTCCCCCGCCGCCAACCCATATTTCTCCGACAGTTCCAATTGGAACTTGCTCATGCTGCCGGTTGAAAATATAGACCTCTACTGTTGAAAAAGGCACACCGATATTGTTCTGATTCGCTTGGATCTGCTCTGTGCCGATTTCCTTAAAAGTTGTATGTACCGTCGTTTCGGTGATCCCATACATGTTGATGATTCGGGTGCCGGGATATTTCACCTTCCAGGCTTCCAGCTTGCCCGGCTGCAAGGCCTCTCCGCCAAGAATCACATAACGTAAGCGCAGCTTCTCCCCGGTATCCTCCAGCTCTTCTTGCATGAATTGGTAGAAGGAGGACGGCGTCTGGTTGAATACGGTTACGTGTTCGTTCCGGAGCTCCTGCACAATGTGCCGGTAATCTCTCTTGAGCAGCTTCGGAATCAGCAGCAGCTTGCCGCCATGCAGCAATGCGCCGAAAATTTCCCACACGGAGAAGTCAAAGCCAAACGAATGAAAAAGCGTCCATGTATCCTGGCAGGTGAAATCAAACCTGTTATGTTCATGAAAAAATAGCCGGACCACATTCCGGTGTTCGATCATGACGCCTTTGGGATTTCCTGTAGTGCCGGAAGTATAAATGATATAGGCCAAGTCGTGAGGATGAATGACATGCTCCAGGTTAGAACTGGAATACTGCTCCAGCATGGGGTCATCGAGAAAAATCACCTCACAGCTTTCGCCGGTCCCTGGCGGCAATGAAAGCGATTGAACCGTTAGTATCTGCCCGGCCTGACTGTCCTTCAGAATATAGTCAACCCTCTGTGCCGGGAGGTCCGGGTCGATGGGCAAATATGCGCCGCCCGCCTTAAGGACCGCCAGGATTCCGATGATCATTTCCAGAGAAGGCGGCAGGATCAGGGCTACAACCGATTCGGCCGTTACGCCTAGCCGGCGCAGATGATGGGCCGCTTGATTCGCTTTGCGGTTCAGATCCTGGTAGGACAAGCGCTCATCCGCAAATTCTGCCGCCGTATGGTTCGGATATTTAGCAGCACATTCCTCAAAGAGGGCCGGAATCGTTGCTTCTTCCGGAAAGCCCGCAGATGTGGCATTGCTGCATGCGATGATTCGCCGGTCCTTCTCTGTCAGAATTGAAAGCTCCTGCACAGAGCTGTGCAAGTCTGCAAGCGACTGCTCCAGCAGCACATGGAAATGCTCCAGCAACTGGTTGACCGTATCGGCACTGTAGACCGCAGCATTGAAGCGTATTTCGCCCTGGAGCACGCTCTCCTCCCTGTGGACGATCATTGTGAAATTTGACAGGGTTCCGGATAAATACTGCTCGTCCTGGATGTTGCTCACAATCACGGAAACATCCAAAAAGCCGGAATCTAAGCCTGCCTGCTTCAACATTAACTCAAACGGATAGTTTTGGTGCCGGGCGGCTTCAGAAACCGTCTGCTTCATCAAGGAAATCAGGTCAATCAGCCGCATCTCATTCTGAACCTGTACGCGAACCGGGAGGACGGTATTAATGAAATCCTCCTCGCTGGGCTGCCGGTAAATGCTTGTGCCAAGCACGATATCCGTTTGTCCCGAATACTTGAGCAGCCACACGGAAGTGAACGCCAGCAGCAGCACGTGCAACCGGGCATCGGAGTCATTGCTGATCTGCACCAGCTTCCGGGCATGGACGGGGTCCAGTGAAAAGGGGATTGTTTCTATATGGCGTTCCTGATGACGGTCTTTATGAGGTTCGCAGGGGAAGTGACTTTTGTCAGGCAGGCCGGCCAGCTTGTGCAGCCAGTATTGCTGTTCCTTCTTGTACACGTCATTCAAGTACGGCACATTGGCGAAGAACTTACCTTTCACGATACCCCACTCCTTTGCTGTTGATTGACTGTTCAAAATGCAAAATCATTCCCGTCATCCAGCAAATCCAGCGCTTCTGTCCTGACGAGACCTGAATCCAGCATAATTTCTTTGATAAGGATGTCCGGGTTCCCGGCCACCAGGCTGGCAATATCCAGCAAGTGCCTGCACATCGTTATGATCGTCTTGCGGGCAAACAAATCCGTCGAATATTCCATCCGCATTTCAATGCTGTCGTCATAGTCGTACACCCATAGCGTCAAGTCGAATTTGGACGACGGGTTGCAGAACGGATACGCCTGCAGCCTCACCTGATCCATAGCCGCTTCGGCGGGCGCAACATCCGGCAGCACCAGCATTACATTAAATAAGGGGTTTTCGCTCAGCTGATGGCTCCGGCCCAAGGCTTCGACCAGTACCTCAAACTGCACATCCTGATTTTCAAAAATCTGCAAGCTCTGCGTTTTGACCTCTGTCAGCAGCTGTTCAAACGATCCATCGCGGTTGATGCGGGATCGGAAGGGCAGCACATTGGCAAACATGCCGACCATATCCGCCAGATCTGCATGGTTTCTTCCGGCAAGACTGGCCCCGATCATCACTTCATCCTGCCCCGTGTATTTTTGCAGCAAGACACTGAAAAGGGCCATCATATTCATGAATAATGTGGTGGTATTACGCTTCATCCCTTGCTTCAGCCGGCCCGTTACGGTTTCATCCAAAGTAAATGTATAAATATCGCCTTGGTGGCTCAGCACGGCAGGCCGCGGATAATCGGCGGGAAGACGGCTCTCCGGCAGCTCTCCCGATAATTGCTGAAGCCAATACTCCGTTTGCTTGTCAAATTTTCCGCGTCTGATCTGTTCGTTCTGCCAGCCCACAAAGTCCACATACTCCAGGAGGATCGGCTTCAGCTGGTCGGCTTGACCATTATATATGCTTATAAGTTCACTCTTAAGAATCTCAACCGAGAGGTTATCGGCAATGATATGGTGAATATCAAACAGCCACACATACTTCTGCATCCCGCAGCGGACAATCTTTACACGCAGTAAAGGAGCCGACCGCAGATCAAACGGCTGCATAAACTGTTCAACCACCTGATCGACTTCATCTTCCTTTACGGTCACATGCTCCACTTGAAACTCTGCACGGTCATGGATGATCTGGACAATCTCCCCGTTGATGACGTCAAAGCTGGTCCGCAGCACCGCATGCCTCTGGATTAATAGATCAAATGCGTTTTGTAATTTACCCGGATCAAGATTCCCTTCCACCGATGTGATCTCCAGGATGTTGTAGGCAACACTGTCCGGCTGAAGCTGCTGTTGAAAGTACAACCGTTTTTGCGCCGATGACAAGGGATAATAAGCCCCGGGTGCAGCTTTTTGAATGGCGGCATATTCATTGGTTGTATGGCTGGCAGCCTGAATATGCCGGGCAAGCTCGTTCAGCACGGTTGTATGAAAGAAGACCGAAACCGGAATCTTGATGTTGACCGCCTGATAAATCCTCTCTGCGACCGTCAGCACCTTCAGCGAATCCCCGCCCAAGTCAAAAAAGTCATCTTCTCTGGAAATCTGCTCATGACCCAGGACACTCTGCCAGATGCTGCGGATCACATGCTCTAATTCCTCGGCAGACATATTCACTCCTGAAGCCTGCACTTTGTCCGCCGCAGAGCTGCCGCCATTGTCCTGATACAGGTTTACCTTCTCATTTCTGTATGCTTCGACCCGTGCAGGCAAATCAACAGTAGATACAATCACCTGTGGATAGGCTGTCGATAATGCGGCATCCAGAATCATAAGGCCTTCCTCAGGAGTCAAAGCACCCGAATTGCCGTTGGCAGTTACCTGAGCCGCCTGGACCGCAGTTGTTTTTTCAGCAGCCGCACCTCCCCCGCTGACCTGTTCATTAGTAACGGCTGTAACCTGATATCCCTCGATTTCAACGATCCCTTGGCCGTGTTCATCCATAATCGTCAGATCAAACTCCATGATTTTGCTTCCAAAAGAGTGTTCTGTCCGGTGACGGATATAACTGTAGACTCTTCCCGGCACCTTCCCATGGACCGTAATGTTCCTGTAGCCGAACGGAACGTACTGGCCGGCCCCGGTTTGTGCAAGGCCCATGTGCACCAGCGCCACATCTAGGATCGCCGGATGGAACCCGTAAACCGCAAGATCTCCTGCGAATGCTTGCGGAAGTTCAATCCAGGACAGGCCCTCCTGCTCAGAGAATCCTCCCCAATGGTAGCTGTCCCACCGGGGACCATACCGGAATTGGCTGTCCCGCCGGTTGTTGTAATGCTCCCTGCCATAGCGGCTGTGATCGCAGGCATTGCGGATCGCAGCCAATTCATAGCCTTGGGACTTGATGCCAGCAGTGTCAATGCGGCCGCGTGCGTGGAGTATCCATCTGCCCTCAGGGGCCTCCCGGCAGCTTTCTATCGTAAACTGACAGCCTTCTGCGTCCCGGGTAAGGATCGTTCGGACGGGAACCTCCGTATTGTCGGCAACCGCCAGCGGGGTCAGGAAAAAGACATCACGGATCATTACGGCTGCTTCAGGATCCGAAGACGCTGATTGATAGGCTGCACGCGCCATTTCCAGATAACATGTTCCCGGCAGCACGGCCTGGCCCGCTATGCGGTGTTCATTCAGGACCCAATCTCTGCCTGTATGGAAATAGGAAATAAACACAGTACGTCCTGTATTCTCTGCCACGGAATACTCAAACAACGGATGCTCTTCGGGCTGATAAGAAATGCCTGGAGCAGAGCTGACTGGACGGGATTGCGCCGGAAGTCCTGTCATCCCGGTGTTCTCCCACCGGTCCCAGTTGATGGCTTGGGTGAAATATCCCCTCTTGGTGTTAATCTGGGCAAAAGCATCCAAAAAAGAATTGGCTGCACTGTACGCCACTTGTGCCGGTGGAGCAAGCAGCGAGCTTAGGGAAGAGAAGAGCAGCAGAAAATCGACCGGGCGGGACAGCTCTCCGATAACCTTTTGCAAAACCTGGGTTCCATAAATTTTGGTGCCAAAAACCGCTTCGCACATCTCCCTGCTTCTCCGCTGAATAACCGCTCCGTCCGGAACACCCGCAGCTTGGATAATCCCGTTAATGGCCCCGCAGCGCTCAAGAATCTGCCCAAAAACAGCTCTGACCTGAGCGGCATCCGTAATATCCGCCTGAACCAGATAGAATCCGCTTGCCGCTGCTTTGATTTCCCGCAGGCTGGCAATTTTTTGGCTTACCGGGTCATCCCCGCTATGGATGGCATACCACTTGTCCCACTCGGCTTCAGGAAGAAACTGCGACCGGTTGAGCAAGACCACTTGAGCTTGATACTGCTCTGCCAGATACTTGGCGACATGCAATCCGATGCCTCCAAGACCTCCGGTGATGACGTATACCCCTCCGGATGTTAAGCGCTTGTGGACTGCATGCAGCGGAGTTGTTAGGCGCACCTGCTTGAAGGCGGGCTCCCATATATAGTTATTCCGCAGCGCGATCCAATCGGCACGGCGGTTATTTTCCGGCCCGGACAGGATGCGGCAAAGGATATGATGGTCGTATTGATCGGTGTCGATCAGCCTGCAGGCAATGTTCTCGTACTCTTTGGGAATGACACGAAGCGGTCCGAACAACGTGGCCTTTGCCGGGACGACGGTCTCGTTGCCGGTCACTTCAGCGACCTGGTTAGCCACGATGTCGATGGTTACCGGCTGCTGAAGCTGAAGCTGGCTCACCGCTCTGGCAATGTTCAATAAAGTATAGTACCCGAGGCGGTTGCATTCTTCCGCTTCCGGCAGTTGTTCGCGGGCCGCTGACTGCGGATGCATGCACCAAAAATGCACAATCCTGACCGGCCCGTCACCCCGCCGGACAAGGATATCCAGTAACCGGGTTAGATCGTCCGTAATTTCGGGATTGATCTCAAACGACAAGTTATTTTGCTGGAAGGATTCACCGGCCTCAATCCGGGCAATGGTATGGCCCATTTGTTCAAGCCGCTCAATACACCGGGCTACAAAGGGCTCCTGTGTGGCAAAAACTGCGATTAAACCTTGCTGCTGCTCCCTTTCTTCCGGCATGTATTCAGAACGTATCCACGAGGGGACATACATCCATTCTTCCTTGTTTTCTTTGCCGGGTTGGGGTTCTTGACGCTTCCAGATATTCTGGAACTGCTTAATCTGCTGCGTATCCACCCAGTACCTTTTCCGGGTAAAGGGATAGGTCGGCAGGATCACCCGGGCCCTGTTTTGATGCTTTGCCAGCTCGTCCCATTGGAGCGGATAGCCGTTGGCCCATATGCAGCCGACAGTCTCCAGGAGCTCCGGCCCGCTTTTGACAAGGGAAATATACCCGGACGGACCGGATGGTTCACCTGCTGCACCGAAGTGAAGAACCAGATGCTTATCCGCTTCTTCCGCCTTTGCGGGCAAGCTTTTACCGTCATCATCTGCACCTAATGCATTGACCCAATAATCCGGGAGCGTCACATCAAGCACAGTATTGCTTCCGGCATCCGCAGAGAGCAGCGGAATCGCAGGCGCAGACAGGGTAACAGAATCAAACGCCTCGTAAAATTCGGACTGGAGGGCCTCCAGTAAAAACAGATCCCCTTCGCTCCCCCGCCATTCCTCCAGCAGCCGGTCCCTTTTCTCCATGAGCATCAGCGCTTCTTCCAGGGTAAAAACGCCGGCTAGGCAGCCTGCCACATACGCCCCGGTCCCGGTCCCCATAAGGGCCGCCGGCTTCACACCCACCCGCAGCAGCCACTTGGCCAAGGCCAGTTGAAAGAGAAAGACCGGTGTCTGTCCAATATAGACATCGCTCCCACCCGATAAAAGCTCATCACGCTTAACGCCTCGTATCCCGCTCGCCTGAAGCAGGAGCTCTTCCATTTCTTCACGGCAATACGGATGATGCAAGCAGGAGTGGTAATGCTGCACCGCCTCTTCGAGTGCCATCCCGGCAAACCAAAAGTATACTGGCTTCAATTCTTTTTTCGGATCAACCCATAGGGCTTGATCTGCCTTCACTCTTAATGCTGCACAACCGGCAAGCAGTGTCCGGCAGGACACATATTGACGATAGGAAAAATGCTCACGCCCCTGCTGCAGCGTATACGCAATATCCGCAGAAGCTTTCCCCGGATTCTTCTGCACATCCTGTACAAACGCTTCAATTGACTGCTCCAGCGCTTCCCTGGTTTTGGCTGAAAAAACCAGCAGCTGCTCCTGTGCCTCCGCTTGCTTGACGCTCTGTCCTGACGGAGCTTCCTCCAAAACGATATGCGCATTGGTTCCGCCGACACCAAATGAACTTACCCCTGCCCGGCGCGGCCCTGAACCGTTCTCCCATTCCCTCATCCGGTCCACCAGGTAAAAGGGGCTGTCTTCAAGCATGAGGTGCGGATTCGGATTAGCAAAATGCAGGGTTGGCAGCAGGCATTTATTGTGCAGAGCCAGCACCGCTTTGATAAGCCCGGCTATTCCGGCCGCACTGTCAAGATGGCCAATGTTGGTTTTGACTGAGCCTAACCCGCAGAAATGTTTACGTTTTGTCTGGAACGCTGTGGTTAACGCCTTCACTTCAATCGGATCACCCAAGGCCGTCCCCGTTCCATGTGCTTCTATATAACCAATCTCCTTCGGATCTACCCCGGCCACGCGGTGGGCCGTCCGGATGACCTCTGCCTGTCCATCCACACTCGGCGCACTGTAGCCTACTTTGCGGCTGCCGTCATTATTAATTGCCGTTCCTTTAATCACCGCATAAATGTGGTCATTGTCGTCCAAGGCATCTTCCAGCCGTTTCAAGATCACCAGGCCGATGCCGTTGCCCACCACAGTCCCGTCCGATGCGGCATCGAACGCCCGGCAGCGGCCGTCCGACGACAGGATCATCCCGTCCTGATGGAAGTATCCGTTTTGCAATGGACTCGTAACAGACACCCCGCCGGCTACTGCCATATCGCATTCTCCGCTGATGACCCCCTGGCAAGCCGCATGGACCGCAACGAGCGAGGTGGAGCAGGCCGTGAACAGCGTATAACTGGGCCCTTTTAAATTCAGCTTGTAGGAGACCCTCGTGCTCATTAAATCCTTGTCATTCAGATGGGCAATCTCAAAATCCTCAGTCCCGTTGCGGGAGCCCATAGACAGAGATAACGCCTCCCAGTGAAAATGGGGCCGTCCTCCTGCATAGACTCCGATGGCATCCTGTGTCCTGCCCGGCGGATATCCGGCATCCTCCAGGGCCATCCAAGCATGCTCGTGCAGCAGCCTCGTCTGCGGGTCCATAAACTGCGCTTCATTCGGTGTATATCCAAAAAAGGAATTATCGAAGTACTCACACTCATTGAGATAACCTTTTGCTTTGACGAAGTTCTCTTTGGTGTAGACCTCTGCGGGAACACCGGCCTCCGCCAATTGTTCATCCGTAAAGAAGGAAATGCTGTCCACACCGTTCTTTACATTTTGGAAAAACTGCTCAAGGTTTTTGGCACCCGGAAAAGAACCCGACATTCCAATAATGGCAACTTCTAAACCTGTTCTCGTGTTTTCCTTCATAATTACCCTCGTTTTTTCGTCATTTTCTTTGCTCTGTTCCAGGTTTTCTGAACTGCAATTGTCTTGTTAATCCGGACCTGCCGCTTTCCAGCCCGCTCAGCCTTGCATCCTCCTGCCCGTCCTGCCCGCCATTCTCAATCTGCCCAATCCGCTTGGCCAGCGCTGCGATGGTCGGGTTGGCAAATAAATCAACGATAGGAATTTGAAGGCTGAGCGTTTCTTCCACAATCGATTTGATCCGTATCAGCGTCAAGGACGTAGCTCCCAGCTCAAAAAAGTTATCATGGATGCTGATGTCCCTGATTCCCAAAAACTCCTCCCAAATCCCGGCGATTTGCTTCTCCAGATGATTGGAAGGTTTTTCGTATTCAACCATTGCAGCAGGACGCTGCCGTTTCTTCTGCCCATCTCTTGGCTGTACAGGCTTGCCTTCTGAAATCCCTTGAAGCTGTACCCACTCAGCCAGCCGCTTGTCCAAAATGCCCGGGGAGTGAACCATATGGTGGTATCTTTCTGCCGACAGCACCCGTGTCAGGGCCTCGATTCCCTCCTCCGGACTCATCGCCAAGTCCCCAATCGAGGATGTATATCCTGCCTCTGCCTTCGCCTCCCGCCTCCATGCCTCCCAATCGACGGTTTTCCATTTGACCTGCCGGTGTTTATTTCTTATCTTCATGTACGTATCCATAAATACACTCGCCGCCGAATAGGCGGCAAACCCATAGCCCCCCAGAACCGCCGCTGTTGAGGACATGAGCAGGCAAAAATCAAGCTCTTTATCTTCCAGCAGCTTATCCAGAACCAGCAAACCGTCAACCTTCGGCTGGAAAATGGTCCGGCAAAGCGCTTCATCCAACCGGGTAACCGGGTTGAAAAACTCTGCCCCCATGTTTGCGGCACAATGAATAACACCGTTAATGGCTCCCAGTTCGCATTCGATAGCCCCAATGGCGTCCGCCATTTGCCCGTAGTCACTCACATCGGCCGGATAGATGGCGATGTTCGCACCCAGCTTCTCGGCCTGGATCATTTCCTGGATGGTCCGGCTTGTGGAATCATCCTCAGGATGATCCCCCAGCCACTTGTCCCATTCCGGTCTCACCGGGAACGAACGCTGGATAATAGCGATGGAGGCGCGATAGTTTATGGCCAGATGCTCAGCGATAATCCACCCGATCATGCCTGCTCCGCCAGTCAGGACATACACACCGTTAGTCCGGAACAGATCCGGCTTGACGATCTGCGGTTCCAGCTTGATAGGCTGATAGATTGGAACCCATCTTTGGAGCCCCCGGTAAGAAACCTGGCGGTCACGATGTTCGCCGCCCAGCTCCTCTAACAGCATCCGGGCCAATTCCCTGGCCTCTTCCCCGTTGGCTGCGGAAGCAGCCTGAATGTCTACGGTCAGGTGCCGGATATGCTGCATTTCCTGTGGAATCACGATGCCAAGCCCAATCAGAGGGGCATTCTCCGGGTGCAGCGTTTCCTGCCCCGTCACAGGGAATACTTCATCCGTCACAACTGCAATCCGGACCGCCTTGTTTCTGCTGAATTGATGGAGGCATTGGACAATATAGGTGACACTGTAAAACCCGTTTTTTTGGCTTTCATGAAAGGCGGCGGCATCCAAAGGCGCGGAAACCCGGTTCTCCAGGCTCCACAGATGAATCAGGTTATCCGCCTCCACCTGTTTCTCTTGCAGGACCGCAAACAGTTGTTGGTAATCCGCCAGCGATTCCGGGTGAATCGTATATTCGCCGTCATCGTGCATACTAAATTCATGACCGCGATACACGGGAATTACGCGCTGCCCGCTGCTCCGTAACGCCTGCAGCAGTTCCCTGCTGATCAAATCATCATTCGCAAAAAGAAGGCAGAGCTGCCCGCCCAGCGGCCCGGACGCCAGCGGCAGCGCCTTCTGCTGCCAGAGCGGGAGATAAAACCAGTCTTCCATATGCGGCTGTTTTGGCAAAAGTGAATGCTTCCCCTTCTGTTGACCCTCCAGCATGTCAAACGGGTTGCCCTCCATTCCATACGATTCCCGTTCAAAAGGATAAGCCGGCAGGGAAAGCCTATTTCTTCGCTCATATGCGTACAGCTTCATCCATTCAATGCTGTGTCCCGCCCCCCATAACTGGCCTAACCGGGTGTACAGATAGGTCTGATCCTCCACATTTTCCTGCGGATTCCGAATGAGGTTAAGGATCGTATGCGACGAATCACGGTGTACAAAGTATCTCAAAAGCGCACTCAAATTCCGGTCCGGGCCTACCTCGAGAAAGGTCAGTGCTTCTTCCTTCAAGATTTCCTTCAAGCCATCTGCAAAACGGATCGAATCGGTTAACTGCTGGCCCCAATACCCCGGATCGGTTGCTTCCTCATCGGTAATCCAGTTTCCGCTGAGGTTCGAAATAAACGGAATCTGCGGCGGGTATAAACGGATTTGCTTCATCTCTTCCGCAAATGCATCCCTGACCGGTTCCATCACCGCGGAATGAAGGGCATAAGACGTGTCCAGGCGGATGCAGATTTGCCGCAAGGATTTCAGTTGCTCCTCAAACTGTTCAACCGCTGTTCGGGTGCCGCCTACCACGCAAGAAGGGCCGTTCACAATGCTTAAGGAGACGTCCGGCGGGAGCAGGGGCCGCAGCTCTTGCTCCGTCATCGGAACGCTGAGCATAGCGCCTTCCTCCGTCCCCTTAATCATCTGTCCCCGCCGGATAATCACGCGGATAGCGTCTTCCAGCACAAAAACGCCTGCCAGACAAGCGGCGGCGAATTCTCCAAAGCTGTAGCCAATCATGTATTTCGGCTTGATCCCTAGCTCCATAAGATATTTGCCAAGGGCATACTCAAAGATAAAGACCACCATTTGATTGATATCAATCCGGTTGATCTTGTAAACAGCTTCATCCCGTGCTTCCTGCGGGAAAAGGATTGCTTTCATGGAGAAATCCAAGTGGCTGTCCAGCAGGTCAAAACATCTATCGAGTTCCTGCTTAAAGAGTAGCTCCGTACGATACAGCCCCAGTCCCATATCCACGTACTGATTGCCAAGGCCCGGAAACATGAATACGATCGGCTTGTTTTCCTGTTCGACGGTACTTGTGAATACTTTGCGTGAAGGCTTTCCTTTCTCATTGCCAAGCGGCTGCAGCATTTCCGGAAGTTCGCCCGTATGGTTCGCCACGACAAACCGTCTGTGCTCGAAATCCGTTCTCCCGACCTGCAGGGTGTAGGCCAAATCCGCCAGGGGCACCTCGGGGTGGTTCCTGATATAGGCCGCCAGATTGCTGCTGTGCTGCTCCAATGCGCTTCTGCTTTTTGCCGAAATCAGAATAAGCTGTGAATCTCTTCCTCTCGACGACCTTGGCGGCGGGGGGGCTTCTTCCAAAACGATATGCGCATTCGTGCCGCCGATTCCAAACGAGCTGACCCCGGCTCTGAGCGGGTTGCCTTCACCCGATAAATCGGACAGCTTACCATTCACCACGAAGGGGGAATCCGCCAGATTGATTTTCGGATTTAGCGTGGTAAAGTGCAGGGTAGGCGGCAGCAATCTGTGCTGTAAACTGAGCGTGGCCTTGATAAAGCCGGCGACACCTGCCGCCGCATCGAGATGGCCGATGTTCGACTTCACCGAACCGATCCGGCAGACCCCTTCACTGTTTCCAAAAGCAGCTTTTAACGCCTCCAGCTCAATCGGATCTCCCAAAACCGTGCCAGTTCCATGCGTCTCAACAAATTGGATCGAAGCGGCATTCACCTCGGCCAGCTGCTGGGCTGTTTGTATGACTTCAACCTGGCCTTCCACGCTTGGGGCCGTGTAGGCGCTTTTGCGGTTTCCGTCGTTATTGATCGCTGAGCCCTTGATCACTGCATAAATATGATCTCCGTCCTGGACAGCCTCTTCGAATCGCTTCAGGACGACCACCCCCGCCCCATTTCCCGGGACAGAGCCTTGTCCCTCTTCGTCAAACGCCTTGCAGTGCCCATCCGGCGACAATATCATCCCCTCTTGGTACTGATAGCCTGATTTAAGCGGCAGGGTAATGCTCGCACCGCCCGCCAAGGCGATATCGCATTCACCATTGAGCAGCGCCTGAGCCGCAAGGTGAATGGTGACGAGCGAGGTTGAACAGGCTGTATTGACCGTCAGACTCGGCCCTTTTAGGTTGAGGCGGTGGGAAATCAGCGTCGACATATAATCCTTGTTCGCGAACTGGTTCGCGGTAAATGGACCGAGCAGCCGGGCACCTTCCGATAAATAGGAAAGCGCCTGCCAGTAGAGGCTGCCCGCCGCCCCCGCATATAATCCGATCAAACCCGGATACGTGCCGGGGCAATAACCGGCATCCTCCAGCGCTTCCCAGACACATTCATGAAAGATGCGCACCTGCGGGTCCATCACTTCGGCTTCCAGCGGCGAGTAGTTGAAAAAGGAAGCGTCAAACTGATCACTGTTCTCCAGATAGCCTTTGGCGCGGACATAATCCGGATGGGACACCGCCGCCGGTTCAATCCCGCTCTCCAGCAATTCATCCGCAGTGAAAAAAGTAATGGATTCTTTGCCGTTGACTAAATTGTCCCAGAAGGTATGAACGTCCGCCGCACCCGGAACTCTGGCCGACATGCCAATGACTGCAATCTCAAGTCCGTTTGTTTGTTTACTCATCTCGGTTTATCCCTTTTCTTTTTGATAATCTTTGCGCTCTTTTCTCATTGCCCTGCAGCAGCAGCTCTCTTCGTCCGGCATTGCTTGCTGTGTGCCGGGCAGGGCTATTCTGCTTGTGGCTCAGGTAATCCAGAAGCGCTTCGATGGTGCGGTATCGGTACAAATTGGCGATTGAGATTTCAGCGTCTACATGCTGCTTCACCTGCTGATGCAGGATAATCACACTGAGGGAATCCCCTCCGATCTGGAAGAAGTCATCACGAAGACCAACCTTGTCGATGTGCAAAACCTCTTTCCAGAGCTGTGACATCTGCTTTTCCAGCATCGTTTTCGGGTGAACATACCGCTCTTTCTCGATACATACTTCCATTTGGGAAAGTGCCTTCCGGTCAGCCTTCCCGCTGGAGGTATGGGGCAGCGTATCCAGTTGCGTATAAAAGACCGGAACCATATACGATGGCAATTCCCGGCGTAAATATTCCCTTAGCGCCTCCGTTTCGATCCGCTCCCTGGCCGTAAAATAGGCGCAGAGCACTTTGCTTTCCGTCTGTGCTCCCTGGCTTACCACGACAGCCGTTTCAATCCGGCTGTCATATTTTTGGATGGCGGATTCGATCTCCCCCAGTTCGATCCGGTAGCCCCGCAGCTTGATCTGGGTATCCTTTCTCCCCAAATACTCGATATTCCCGTCTTCCTGCCACCGGGCGAGGTCCCCCGTGAAATACAGCCGCTCTTCCGGCAGCCCCGGCAGCGTCCTGAATTTCTCCGCCGTGAGCTCCGGCCGGTTAAGGTACCCCTTCGCCAATTGCACACCGCCGATGCACAGTTCTCCCTGAATGCCCATCGGCACCAGCCCGCCTTCTTCCGATACGATATACAGGCGGGTGTTCGCCACCGGCTTGCCGATCGGAATCAGCGGATCTGCCGGGTGCACCTCGCAGGAGCTGACATCAATGGTCGCTTCGGTAGGTCCGTACAGGTTATGCAGTTCAACCCCCTCGATCCTGCGGAAAAACCGCTCCTTCACTTCCAGCGTCAGCTCTTCACCGCTGCATATGCAGCGCCTCAGCTGTCCCAATGACGCATTCTCCGGCAGCGCATGCACAAATCCCGACAGCATCGAAGGCACGAAATGCAGCGTCGTTATTCCCTGGCTGCGGATCAGCTGAACCAGATAATCCGGGTCTTTTTCCCCGCCCGGCTTCGCCAGACAAAGCACGCCCCCGATCATTAGCGGGAGGAACAGCTCCCAGACCGATACGTCAAAGGTATAGGTGGTCTTTTGCAGAACGACCTCCCGTTCGTCCATCTCGTACGCCTCTGCCATCCAGCGCAGACGGTTCACCAGCCCCCCGTGCGTCAGCAGGACCCCTTTGGGTTTGCCTGTCGAACCCGAGGTGTAGAGCACATAAGCCAAATGATGCGGGAGGATGTCCAGTGCGACATTGTCCCGTTCGTACCCTGCATAGATGGCTTCCTCTTCCACATCCACAGCGGTTACGCCCAGGGCGGCCGCCTGAGAAGCGAAGGCGGTCTGGGTCAATACGAGCTTCAGCCCGCTGTCTGCGATCAAATACCCGATCCGTTCCGCCGGATAGTCCGGGTCCAGCGGCAGATAGGCGCAGCCCGCCTTCTCGATCCCCAGCAAGCCGATAATCATCGCCGGGGAGCGCTCCGCCAGGATGCCGATGATCTCATCCCGCTGGCAGCCCTGATCCCGCAGCAGGCGGGCCACCTGGTTGGCCCGCTCATTCAGCTCGCGGTAGGTCAGGCGTTGCCCTTCCCAGACGACTGCCGTCTCGTCTCCCCTTTTCCGCGCTTGTTCTTCAATCAATGTGATGATGCTCTGACTGAGGTCATACCCGGCCTCCGTCTGATTGAATCCGTACTGTACCTGCTCCGCTTCCTCTGTTCCGAGCAGACTAAGCTCCCGGATCGTCCGGCCGGGCGACTGCAGAACCTGCCGGACAATCTGCTGGTAATGTCCGCCCATCCGCTGAATCGTGGAGTCCTTGAACAGCGCGGTGGCGTACTCGATGCTAAAGCCCATTTCCCCTTGCTCTTCCCAGGCTTGCAGCATCAGGTCGAACTTGGCGATGCCGTTGTGAAAATCATAACGCTGCACCTGGAGACCGGAGATATGCAGCTGGCTCCGGTCCCGCTGCTCCCAGGCAAACATGGTGTCGAAGAGCGGATTGCGGCTGACGTCCCGCTCCTTCTCAATGTCCTGCACCAGTTCTTCAAAGGGATACCCTTGGTGGTCAAAGGCATGCAGGCAATACTCCCTCACTTCCTGCAGATAGTCGAGCACCACCTTCGCTCCATCCGGGCGGCTGCGGAGGGCCAGCGTATTGACAAAAGCCCCCACCGTATCTTCCGTATCCACACCAAAACGCCCGCCGACCGGCGTGCCGACCAGAACCTCTTGCTGGCCGCTGTATTTTGCTAACAAAATGGTAAAACAGCTAAGCAGCAGCATGTACGGCGTAATCTGATGGGTCTGGCAGAACGCTTGCAGCGGGCCGCTGATTTCTTCAGTCCAGGTAAACGGGCGGAGCTCGCCCGCGAACTGCTTGATGGGCGGACGCCGGAAGTCGGTCGGCAGATTCAGCAGCTCGTACCCGTCTTTGTATTGCTCCAGCCAAAACGCCCGTTCCTCTTGCCAGAACGCCGACTCCCTGTTCTGCTGCCACACGGCGTAGTCCTTGTACTGAAGCCGGGGCTCCGCAAGCGTCCGTCCCTCGTAATAGGCCAGGAAATCTCCGATCAATAGCTCAATGGACAGCCCGTCTGAGATGATATGATGCATATCGATCTGCAGGACATGAGATTCGTTCTCCACACGCACCAGCCGGATCCGGATCAGCGGAGCCAGATCCAGCCGGAACGGCTGCACAAAACCCTGCAGCGTCTCTTCGATTCCCGCCCCCGGCAGATCAGAATATGCGATCGCTAACGCTGCGTGAGGGTCTATCTTTTGCACCAATGCTTGTCCGTTCAGTTCAAAGCTGGTCCGCAGCGCTTCATGCCGCCGGATCAGACCGTCGCATGCGGCCTGCACCCGCTCCCGGTCCAGCTTGCCTTGCAAGACAAAGGCACCCGGAATATTGTAGGCGGTGCTGTCCTCATCGAATTGCTGCAATGCATACAGCCTTTTCTGCTGGGAGGAAACCGGATAGCATGCTGCTTCCGGCGCTTTCGGGATGACAACGGCCTGACCCGGTGCCTGCCTCTGGATCACTGGCAGCAGTTCCCTGATTGTCGGGTTCGCAAAAATATCAAGGATGGTCACATGAATGTGAAAGGCTTCGGATATTCTGGCTTTCAACACAATTGCAGCAAGAGAATTGCCGCCCAATTCAAAGAAGCTGTCGGACGGAGAAATATTCCCGCAGCCCAGCGTCTCTCTGAAAATGTTCTCCAGCATTTGCCCTTCCTTACTGGAGATAACCTCTGTCACCGGCTCCTTGCGGCTATGCCCTACAGCCGCTTCTGCCAAGGCTTTCCGGTCAGCCTTCCCACTGGAGGTATGGGGCAGCGTATCCAGTTGCGTATAAAAGACCGGAACCATATACCCCGGCAATTCCCGGCGTAAATATTCCCTTAACGCCTCAGTTTCGATCCGCTCCCTGGCCGTAAAATAGGCGCAGAGCACTTTGCTTTCCGCCTGTGCTCCCTGGCTTACCACGACAGCCGTTTCGATCCGGCTGTCATACTTCTGGATGGCGGATTCGATCTCCCCCAGCTCGATCCGGTAGCCCCGCAGCTTGATCTGGGTATCCTTTCTCCCCAAATACTCGATATTCCCGTCTTCCCGCCACCGGGCGAGGTCGCCCGTGAAATACAGCCGCTCTTCCGGCAGCCCCGGCAGCGTCTTGAATTTCTCCGCCGTGAGCTCCGGCCGGTTAAGGTACCCTTTCGCCAGTTGTACGCCGCCGATGCACAGTTCTCCCGGAATGCCCACCGGCACCAGCCCGCCTTCTTCCGATACGATATACAGGCGGGTATTCGCCACCGGCTTGCCAATCGGAATCAGCGGGTCTGCCGGATGCACCTCGCAGAAGCTGACATCAATGGTCGCTTCGGTGGGACCGTACAGGTTATGCAGTTCAACCCCCTCTATCCTGCGGAAAAACCGCTCCTTCACTTCAAGCGTCAGCTCTTCACCGCTGCATATGCAGCGCTTCAGCTGCCCCATTGTCGCATGCTCCGGCAGCGCATGCACAAAACCCGACAGCATCGAAGGCACGAAATGCAGCGTCGTTATTCCCTGGCTGCGGATCAGCTGAACCAGATAATCCGGGTCTTTTTCCCCGCCCGGCTTCGCCAGACAGAGCACGCCCCCAGTCATCAGCGGGAGGAACAGCTCCCAGACCGATACGTCAAAGGTATAGGTGGTCTTTTGCAGAACGACCTCCCGTTCGTCCATTCCGTACGCTTCCGCCATCCAGCGCAGACGGTTCACCAGTCCCCCGTGGGTCAGCAGGACCCCTTTGGGTTTGCCTGTCGAGCCGGAGGTGTAGAGGACATAAGCCAAATGATGTGGGAGGATGTCCAGTGCGACATTGTCCCGTTCGTACCCTGCATAGACCGCTTCCTCTTCCACATTCACAGCGGTTACGCCTAAGGCGGCCACCCGGTCTGCGAAGGCGGTCTGGGTTAATATGAGCTTCAGCCCGCTATCTTGGATCAAATACCCGATCCGTTCCGCCGGATAGTCCGGGTCCAGCGGCAGATAGGCGCAGCCCGCTTTCTCAATCCCCAGCAAGCCGATGATCATCGCCGGGGAGCGCTCCGCCAGGATGCCAATGATCTCATCCCGCTGGCAGCCCCGATCCCGCAGCAGGCGGGCGACCTGGTTGGCCCGCTCATTCAGCTCGCAGTAGGTCAGGCTTTGCCCTTCCCAGACGACTGCCGTTTCGTCTCCCCTCTTCTCCGCTTGCTGTTCAATCAGCGTGATGATGCTCTGACTGAGGTCATACCCGGCTTCCGTCTGATTGAATCCGTACTGTACCTGCTCCGCTTCCTCTGTTCCGAGCAGGCTAAGCTCCCGGATCGTCCGGCCGGGAGACTGCAGAACCTGCCGGACAATCTGCTGGTAATGTCCGCCCATCCGCTGAATCGTGGAGTCCTTGAACAGCGCGGTGGCGTACTCGATGCTAAAGCCCATTTCCCCTTGCTCTTCCCAGGCCTGCAGCATCAGGTCAAACTTGGCGATGCCGCTGTGGAAATCGTAGCGCTGCACCTGAAGACCGGAGATATGCAGCTGGCTCCGGTCCCGCTGCTCCCAGGCAAACATGGTGTCGAAAAGCGGATTGCGGCTGACATCCCGTTCCTTCTCGATATCCTGCACCAGTTCTTCAAAGGGATACCCTTGGTGGTCAAAGGCATGCAGGCAATACTCCCTCACTTCCTGCAGATAGTCGATCACCACCTTCGCTCCATCCGGGCGGCTGCGGAGGGCCAGCGTGTTGACAAAAGCCCCCACCGTATCTTCCGTATCCACACCAAAACGCCCGCCGACCGGCGTGCCGACCAGAACCTCCTTCTGGCCGCTGTATTTCGAGAGTAAAATGGTAAAACAGCTAAGCAGCAGCATGTACGGCGTAATCTGATGGGTCTGGCAGAACGCTTGCAGCGGGCCGCTGATTTCTTCGGTCCAGGCAAACGGGCGGAGCGCGCCGGCAAACTGCTTGATCGGTGGACGCCGGAAGTCGGTCGGCAGATTCAGCAGCTCGTACCCGTCTTTGTATTGCTCCAGCCAAAACGCCCGTTCCTCTTTCCAAAACGCGGACTCCCTGTTCTGCTGCCACACGGCGTAGTCCTTGTACTGAAGCCGTGGCTCCGCAAGCGTCCGCCCCTCGTAATAGGCCAGGAAATCTCTGATCAATAATTCAATGGACAGCCCGTCTGAGATAATATGATGCATATCAATCTGCAGCACATGAGATTCGTTCTCCACACGCACCAGCCGGATCCGGATCAGCGGAGCCTGATCCAGCCGGAACGGTTGCACAAAGCCCTGCAGCGTCTCTTCGATTCCCGCCCCCGGCAGATCAGAATATGCGATCGCTAACGCTGCGTGAGGGTCTATCTTTTGCACCAATGCTTGTCCGTTCAGTTCAAAGCTGGTCCGCAGCGCTTCATGCCGCCGGATCAGACCGTCGCATGCGGCCTGCACCCGCTCCCGGTCCAGCTTGCCTTGCAAGACAAAGGCACCCGGAATATTGTAGGCGGTGCTGTCCTCATCGAATTGCTGCAATGCATACAGCCTTTTTTGCTGGGAAGAAACCGGATAACACGCTGCTTCCGGCGCTTTCGGGATGACAACGGCCTGACCCGGTGCCTGCCTCTGGATCACCGGCAGCAGTTCCCTGATTGTCGGGTTTTGGAATACCTCGTGCATGGTTAATTGAACGCGGAACGCGTCTGCAGTCTTCGAGATAAACGAAATCACCTTCAGCGAATCAAATCCCCGCTCGAACAGATCATCATCCTCGCCAATAGTTGTGCCGCCGATGATATCCGCTACCATCTGTGCAAGAATGGCGGCTTCACTGCTCATTGCCTTTGGCTCAGCTTGAACCCGACTTGCTTCCGACTCCACCGGTGCTTCCGGCAAGTCATTAGGGACCTGAACTGCTCCGGCCTCAACGGCCGGACTGCCCATACCATAGCGAAAATCCCGGAGCCAATAGCGTTTTTTCTCAAACGGGTAACCCGGCAGGGGCACTCTTCTTCGTTGTTCACCGCTGTAAAAGCGGCTCCAATCCACACTAACCCCGTTTACCCATAATTGTGCGACTGTCCTTAATAAATACTCGTCGTCCGCTGCTTTCTTACGTTCGACCCGGATGGTATCGAGCAGCTTCTGCTTGCGGTCAGGCAACATAAACCGCTGAACCAGCGTGCATAGATTCCGCCCTGGGCCGATCTCGATAAACAGGGTATTCTCTTGCGGCGCAAGCTTTTTGAATCCTTCGGCAAAACGCACAGGCTCCCGCAAATGACGCACCCAATGCTCCGGGCTCGCCGCCTCCTCCGGCGTGATTACATCCCCGGTCAGACTCGATACAAAAGGAACAGCCGGCGGATTACAAGTCACCCGCTGAACACATTCCCTGAATTCGCTGATCATCGAATCAAGCATTTTGGAATGACCCGCGTGGGAAATCTGCAGTCTCATGCTGATCAATTTCCTGCTCTTGAGCAAGGCTTCAAAGGCGGCAATGCTGTCCTTGCTTCCAGATACAATACAAGACTCGTCGTTAACAGCAGCAACCGACAGAACGGGTGGTAAAATCTGCAGCAAATCCGCCTCCTGGAGCGGAACCGTGATCATAAGTCCTTCAGGCAGCTTCTCCATAAGGACTCCCCGGTGATAGGTCAGAAACAAGGCATCGCGCAAGGAAAATACACCCGCCAAACACGCGGCGACATACTCTCCGATGCTGTACCCGATCATGCTCAGCGGCTCTACCTGCCAATTCATCAGCAGCCATGCCAAAGAATATTCCAGAGCAAAATGAAGGGGCTGGGAAACGCTCTGTCTGTGAATATGGCGCTCCGCTTGCTGCTCCCGGCCGTCCGGGAATAAAAAATCCTGATAGCGCAAACCGGAAATCTCCTGCAAAATCGTCAGGCATTCACTCAGCTTGTCCCGGAAAACCGGCTCATGACGATAGAGATCCAGAGCCATATTCACGTATTCTGCACCTTGGCCCGAAAACATGAATACAACGGATGGGGCCTGCTCCGAAACCACGGCCTCCCATCTTTTGGCTGTTTCCTTTGCCGTAAGAATATCTATGGCCTCTTTGGTTTCTGTGCAGAGAAAAGCGGAACGGTGCGCAAAACTTTTCCGTCCCACTTTCAAGGTATAGGCGGCATCGGCCAAATGCACGCCGGGGCTGCGTCTGAACGACTCTCTTACTTTTCCCTTCAAATTGTTCAGCGCAAGCTCCGTTTTAGCCGATAGAGTCATGATCTGAAAACGTCTTTGGGCAGGACCCGAGTCCACCTGCGGCGCTTCTTCCAGAATCACGTGCGCATTGCTTCCCCCTTGTCCAAACGAGCTTACCCCCGCCCGCAGCGGATAATTGTCCTCATTCCGCAAATCAAGAAGCCGGGTATTCACATAAAATGGGGAATCCTCCAATACGATTCGTGCATTGATCTCATCACAGTTGAGTGAAGCAGGAAACATTCTTTGTTGCAGAGACATGGATGTTTTCATCAGCCCTGCGATTCCAGCAGCAGCTTCCAGATGTCCGATATTCGTTTTGACAGAGCCCAGTCCGCAATAATTTTTCTTGCTCGTGTTGAAGGCCCGTTTTAGCCCTTCGATTTCTACCGGATCACCCAGTACAGTTCCCGTCCCGTGTGCCTCTATATAATGAATTTGCTCGGAGCCAATACCGGAACGCTGAATGGCCTTTTGGATAACCGCCGCCTGTCCTTCAGCGCTTGGAGCGGAATAACCCGCTTTACGGTTTCCATCATTATTGACGGCAGTGGATTTGATAATAGAATAAATGTGATCCCCGTCAGCAAGCGCATTCTTTAAGCGTTTCAGGACGACCAGTCCTACTCCGTTGCCGGTCACGGTGCCTGTTGCCTTTTTCTCAAAAGCTCTGCAATGCCCGTCCTTGGACAGGACCATTCCCTCCTGATGGATGTAGCCCATTTCGTCAAGCAGTGTAACCGCAGCCCCTCCGGCAACCGCAATGTCACAATCGCCAAAAAGCAGGTCCTTGTAAGCCCGGTCGATGGCCACAAGCGAGGTGGAGCAGGCGGTTTGAACGGTGATCGCCGGGCCCCGCAGATTCATGCGATAGGCAATCAGCGTAGCGAACGAATTGCTGTTCATGTTATAGATTTGATATTGATCAGAGGCATACAGGGAAGGGCTGAACTTCTCGGGTACCCAATAAATATTATAAGAAGAGCCGATATACAGTCCGATTGCTCCGGGGTAGGACTCCGGTTCATATCCGGCATCCTCCAGCGCATGCCAGGCACACTCGTGGAGCAAGCGGATTTGCGGGTCCATCCACTTGGCCTCGGCAACGGTATACCCAAAGAAATCGGCATCAAAGCAATCGCTGTCATCGAGCTTTCCTTTTGCCCTTACATACTTGGGATTGTTCAAAAGCTCACTGTCCATCCCAAGTGCCTTCAATTCTTCATCGGTATAAAACTTGATTGCTTCTTTCCCGCTCACCAGGTTGCTCCAGAACTGCTCCTTGTCAGCAGCCCCCGGAAACCGGCCGGCCATCCCGATAATAGCCACATCAGTATCCTGAAAATCCAGGATTGGAGGCTGAAAAGCTTTGGGTTCTGCAGGTTGCTGCCGGGCTTCGCCCGTTGTTCTTGTCATAGTTTCATTGCAGTAACTGACAAATTCATGGATCGTCGGATAGTCAAAAATGGTTTGGACCGGGATCTCCATGTTCAAACGGGCCTTTAATTCATTACATAGATGAATGACCTTCACCGAGTCGCCGCCTATGTCAAAGAAGCGGTTGAATATGCCCACGCTCTCAAGCTTCAGCACCTTTTTCCAAATCTCTGCAACCTCATTTTCCAGCTTGCTGCGCGGCTCCACCAGCTTTCCGGACGGAACCATGCGGGCGGTTTTCATCTGGGCAAGTGCTTTCCGGTCCACCTTCAGATTACTTGTATAGGGAATCTCGCCGATAGGATACAAGTTGGCCGGCACTGCGTAATATGGGAGTTTGCTCTTGAGAAAGGCCTGGAAATCCTCCCGGACAAATCCGCTGCCCGTCACCAGATAAGCGGCCAGTGCCGCGTCGCCAGCCTCTTCCACTTCGATGACCACTGCATCTTTTACAGCAGGATAGCTTTTGATTGTGCCTTCAATTCCTTCGATTTCGATGCGGTGCCCCCTGATTTTGACCTGGCCATCGTTTCTTCCTACGAACTGAAGTCTTCCGTCCGGCAGCCAATACGCATAATCACCGGTACAATACAGCCTCTCCCCCGGATGATACGGATTCGTAATGAACTTATCGCTGGTTAAACCGGGCTGGTTAAGATATCCTTGGGCCACACCTTTCCCGGAGATGCATAGTTCCCCCGGATAACCCAAGGGCCGCAGATGCTTGTCTTTGGATAAAATATAGATTCCTGTATTGGCAATGGGTTTCCCGATAGACAGCGTATCCTCAAGCTCCTGTACGGTAGACCATACGGTCGTTTCCGTCGGCCCGTACACATTGTAGATCTGCTGGTCTGTGATCTTGCGCAAGGATTGGTAGAGGTCTTCGGGAAACCCCTCTCCGCCGATCAGAATTTTTCCCGGCTGCTGAAGGCAACCGGCTAATGAAGAGTCTACAAGCATCCTCATACGTGATGGTGTCGCTTGGAGAATATCGATGGACTCCTGTTCGATCAACCGCAATATGGCATCGGGGTCCTTCTGTACCCAATCGGGGGCGAGCACAAGGTTCAGGCCCAAACAAAGCGGCAGCAAGGATTCCAGGACGAATATATCAAAGGAATAGGTGGTGAGCGCCAATACCTTATCATCAGGCCGGAATCCGATCCGCTTGTCCATGCCAAAGATAAAATTCACTACGTTGCCATGGCTGACCATAACGCCCTTGGGCGCTCCCGTCGATCCCGACGTATAGATTACATAAGCAAGATTCTCCGGGGTTGACGGATGTATGCCGGCTTCGTGAGGGAATCGGAGAATATCCTGTAAACCGTAATGTCCCTGCAGCGCGTCTTGATCCATACATAAGAGCGTCTGCCGGACCGGCTGCTTCCCGTTCATGCCCATTAAGGCATCCGTGTACTTCTGGACGGTGATGATTACTTCGATCTGCCCGTCCTGTACCATGGCGGCAATCCGTTCCTCCGGCAGAATGGGATCAATCGGTACGTAAGCGCCTCCGGATTTCAAAATTCCAAGCATCGCAATCAGCAGCTCAGGCCGTCTATCCATACAGATGCCAACCAGCTGGTTAGGCTGAATCCCCTTACCGGTTAAAAAATTCGCCAACTGGTTAGCTTGTTCATTGAGCTGCCGGTAGCTGTAGATCTGCCCTGCGTAATGAAGCGCAATCCGGTCTGGTTCCCTGTCCGCCTGCTCTTCAAATAGCTGATGAATGGTTTTATCGGCCGGAACCATAACTTCCGTATTCGCAAATTCCAGCAGCAGCTTCCTTTGTTCCTCCGGAAACAAAAAATCGGCAGAAGCAACCGGTGCCTCGGGATGTTGAACGAGAGAAGACAGGATCAGCTGATAGCGGGCTGCTGCCTCATGAATAAACGCCTCGCTATACATCTGGCTGCTATAATCCACAACGATTTCAATGGAGTTCCATAAAGTAATAAAGATGGACAGAGGATAATTGGTTTCCTCTCTATATGAGAAGGAATCGATAAGCATATTCCGACTATTCAAGTTATTTTGCAAAGGATAATTCTCAATCACCAGAATCGTATCAAATAATTCTTTTTCAAAAGGCATTCCGCTGTATCGTTTGATATCCCTGAGCGGTGTGGAGCCATACTCTTTTCTTGCATTCAAAGAGACAAACACTTTCTCCAGAAGGCCCTTGAAGGTTTCTTCCGGGTCTATCCTAAGCCTTAGCGGCAGCGTGTTAATAAACAAGCCGACCGTTTCTTCCCACCCGTGCAGCGCCTCTTCCCGGCCTGAGATGGTTGTGCCAAACACAATGTCCCTGCTGTCGGTATAAAATGCTTGAAGGAGTGCCCAGGCTGTGTAAAGATAACAGCTTACCGAGTATTTCCCCTCCTGTTTGATCTCTTCATAGAGAAAAAGGGGCAGCTCCAGACGAAGCTGCTTTTTCCCCTCCGCTTGCTGCCCAGATGGACTGGCCGGAAGAATATCCTGCAGCCACACGGGATGAACCTCCTGCAGATACCCGGCCCAGAACCTTTCCTGCTCCGCTTTGTCCTTGTTTCTGGTCAGCCCGATAAATTCTTTATATCTTTTCTTGAGTGCTGCGGATGGCTGCTGCTGATTCAAGAAGAGCTGATAGCTCTCCATGAATTCATTCAGGATAATCCCCGTGCTCCACCCGTCAAACAAAATATGATGATGGCTCATAATCATGTGATAGTCGGCTTCAGCGAATTGATACAGGCAGACGCGAAAAGCTCCCTCTGTTAAATCAAACGGACTGTTCCTGTCATCCTCCATAACTTTCGTAATGAACTCACTGCGTTCACCGATGCCCTGAGACGAAACATCGATGATCTGCAGAAATTGGGACCGCTCTTTGAGAATAATCTGCACCGGCTCTTTGACGCCTTCCCAGCGAAAAACCGCCCGTAGCATCTCATTGCTGGAGACAACGTGCTGCCATGCCGCCTCAAAAGCGGAGAGATCAACCCGGGATGCAATGTGCAAACTCACCTGTTCGAAATAAAGGGAGCTGCCGGGCTCCTTCAAATAATGAAAGAGCATCCCTTCCTGCATCGAACTAAGAGAGATGATATCACTCACTTGATTTGCATCCAGTTTTTTCATATTTCTTTAATCCTTTTTGGCTGATAATATTTATTTGCGCCATACAAGGCGATTATCTGCTGCTGAAGCTGTGAAGTCCCTTCAATGATTTCAAGGACTTTGGCCTCTCTGAACAGGCGTTCCACCGGAAACCGCCTGCTGCATCCGTTGGCTCCGAGAACCTGAATGGCATCGGCGGCAGCCTTGTTGGCAACGGTAGACGAGTAATATTTGGCCGCTGTCGTGTGGATTGCAGCATCCGGGTGATTTTCGATTCTCATCCTTGCGGCCTCCTTACACAACGAACGTGCAGCCATAATATTCGTGACATTATCTCCGATAATTCCCTTGATGAGCTGATGGTGAAAGATTTTTTGCCCGGACTGGCTTCTTTTTCTGGCGTAAGTAACCATCACTTCCAAAGCCTCCTGCGCCAACCCTACACCCATCCATGCCACGTTGAAGCGTCCGTAGTCCAAGGCAAAATTGGCGATTCCGGCAAAACCCATCCCTTCCTTGCCAACCATCATTTCCGGCCCGACTTCAACACCGGTAAGCTCGATGTCAGCAAGCTGTGAGGCGGCGCAAGACAGCAGCCCCTGCATTTTTTTTATCTTCACGCCTTCCAGATTGCGGTCGACGAGAAAAGCACTGACGGCCTTGCTTGATGGTTCGGCAGCAATGACGATAAAAAAATCAGCGATTTCGCCGAAGGATATCCATTTTTTCCGGCCGGTGATCCGGTAGTTGTCTCCAACTTTTTCGTAAGCGCTCTCAACATCCTTCGCTCCGCTTCCCACGCCCGGCTCGGTCAACGCAAACGCACCGATCTTCTCCCCCCTGGCAATGGGCAGAACATACTTCTGTTGTTGGTATTTGGTGCCCCAACGGATGAGCGTTTCGCCAACCAGACCCGTGCTTACCGTAAGCAGCATCGCGGCGGACAAGGCTCCTTTGCCGATCTCTTCAACCAGACTGCCATATTCAAGCGGGTCCAGCTCCAGCCCCCCGAACTCTTCAGGGAAGCTCGCTCCCAGATACCCTTTCCGCCCCATCTTCCGGATTAACTCGCGGGGGAGAGCCTGCTGTTCTTCGAAATCAGCCGCGAAGGGCCGGATGTCTTCCTCGACAAACTGTTTTACTTCTTCCAGAATGCTTTGTGAGTTATTCCTTGTCATCGCCATTTTTCATTCATCCCATCATTAGATTGTATGTTCTGAAAAAGACCTAACATCTGTCACTTACACAAAACCGTCAAAAAATCATAGACATAACCCTGGCTGACTTCAGCCCGGACCGGCTGCAGCCCGCTTGTCTGAATCTGTTCCAATGCAGTCTTCTTGGTTAACAGCTCTCTATACCCCAGGTTGATTTCGGGATGAACCTCGTAATAGGCCCGTGTCAAAAAGCTGTCCATCGGCACGATCAGAATCATATGACCGTCCGGGCGGCAATGCTCCTTGTGGATGGACAGAATCTCCTGCTTCTCTTGAAAATGTTCGATTAGCCCAAAGCTGCAAACTATATCAAACGGTTCCGGCACCTTTAAGGCAAATATATCTTCCAACCGGTACGTAATGCGGTCCTCATTCTTTTCTTTTATCCGGCTATAGGCGTCAAATGAGGTCCGGCAATTATCCACCAAAACTCCGCTTCCCCCGTACATGGTCAGTAAAAGACGGGTCAGAAATCCCGTACCCGCCCCCAGCTCCAGTATTCTTGGCTGCGGCTGTACCTGAATGCCCTTTAACAGCTTGCGCAATACGTCCCCCAAGACCAGTGCCAGCAGATGAGCGTTCTCACTCAGCAAATCCCTGACATTGTGAAAATACGCATCCGTGTCAAACGCCGGAGCTTCCCCGTTCTTCAGCTTCATGAAATATTCATCCCAATTAAAAACGGCCCCAGTGTTTTTTGTCGTATAAATCATACAGTGCCCTTATTGATAGACCGTTTTCGAATTGATAAAGCTTACGATGTTATCTATCGTATTGAAATTGTTGATATCCATTTCATCACTCTCAATGGTCGTATTGAATTCACTCTCAATATACGTTACCAATTTCATGGCAAACAGTGAATTCACGAAGCCAAGCTCGAAAATATTGTCTTCGTTGCTGAATTCAACCTCATCATCAAACACTACCAGATTATCCTGAATAAAATTGCGGATTTGCTCGTGCATGCTCATTGTAAAAACTCCTTTAGTTTTATTTTTTCCCGGATAACCTTACTGGACAAGCAGCTCGATATACGGAGGAAATTTCTGAATCGTTGTTAAATCATTTTCCAGAATCACAAAGCCGTCCTCCGCTTTGGCTATCTCTTTGAAATTGGAGAACCTGTAGGAGACGTACATCATTTTATTGCGTTCCGTATTCTTAAAATCAGCCAGCAGCCTTTTATTAGCTTGTTTGGCTTGCTGCATGATATGTGTCAGCAGAACCGTGCCAACCCCGTGCGAAATCACCCGGCAGGACATAATCAGCAGCTTGATATGCCAATGGGTATCCGTCAGCTCGGCCAAGGCGATGCCAATTTTGCCGTAAGACCCGTATTTATCGGTTAGCTCACAGACAAACAGCTTATGGCCGGGGGATACCCGGAAGTGATTCAGCTCGTCGTAGCTGTAGATCCGGCCCGTCGAATTCAACTGATTGGTGCGCACAGTTAATTCTTCCGCACGCTTCAAATCCTCCTCCTCAGCCTCACTGATGATGAATTTCATGCCCAGCGATTTCAGGAACTCCTCGCTGGTTCCCGAGAACGCTTCTTCTTCCTGTTTACGTTTCATATCCTCCAGGTACATGAGCCTTCTTTTGACTGAATCCTCTGTAATAAAGGCGGGGATCAGCGAAGGATGGTCAAGCAGCTCCTGGTAGTGATCGGCATGAACGCAATTGATGGCTGCATGAACACTTTTCACCTCATCCAGCTCAAACGGCCGGTCATCGATAAACAATAGCGTATCCATCCCGATGTTGATCGACTGGCGGATAGCATCCAGTGACTTTGATTTCGGCTCCCAATGGATTTGGGGATACAGAAAATAGTGGTCGATTTCAAACTCCTTCAGTTTGTTCATCGCATCGTCGAGATTGTTTTTGCTGGCAACGGACAGCAGAATTCCCCGGTGATCCAGTTCCTCCAGAATCTCCTTGATCTGCGGTTTTAACGTGACCTCATCCCCCTCGGACAGAACGCCATCCCAGAGGGTATTGTCCAAATCCCACACGACGCATTTAATTCCGTTTTTAATCTCCATCGTTTAGGTTCCTTCACATTGGATTTTGTATATCAGCTTACGCATGGCTATGGGCCAGAACAGACGTGTAATCAAAAAATCCTTTGCCGCTCTTTTTCCCCAGCAGCCCTGCGTCTACCATTTTGACCAGCAACGGACACGGGCGGTATTTCGGATCGTTATAGCTCTCGTACAAAACCAGGATAGAATTCAAAATTGTATCCAGCCCGATCAAATCGGCAGTTGCGAGCGGGCCCATTTTATGGCTGAAGCCTAAGCGGAAAATCTTATCCACATCCTGCGGTGCGGCAACCCCGTCATGAACGGCCCAAATACATTCGTTAATCATCGGCATCAGGACGCGGTTGGTCACAAAACCCGGTGAGTCGTTGACCAGAACAGGCTTCTTGTCAATCGCTTTCAAAAAGTCCTTGATCTTCCGGATCGTATCCTCTGATGTATAGTAGCCTTTAATGATCTCCACCATCTGCTTGAGCGGGACCGGATTCATAAAATGCATGCCGATTGCATGCTCCGGTCTGGGGAGGATTGCGCCTACCTTCGTAATGGAAATACAGCTTGTGTTCACACCATAAATGGTATCTTCCTGACAATGCTCTTGGAGTTCCAGATATACCTTTTGTTTGGCTTCCCAGTTTTCCGTGATATTTTCAATCACAAAGGGAACCGCATGGAAGCTTTGATATGTAGTCGTGAACATGATGTTGGAAAGCACTTGTTCAATTTTTTTTACCGGCAGCTCTTTTTTCATCAGCTTTACCAGCTTGAAGTCTTCCCTGATTTTGACCTTGGCCTTTTCCAGTGCCTCTTCATGGATATCTTTCAGGATGACCCGGTACCCCTGGCTTGCCAGATCCAAGGCCAAATCGGAACCCATTACCCCTGCACCAATAATCCCAATCGTTTCAAATGTATGCATATGCGACTGCCACCTTTTCATAATAGTAGAGAGCTAGTGTACATGACGGATGCGATCCGCCAAACTCCTTCTGCCTCCCTTCATTTGCGGATGGTAGGACTCCATGTATGACCTGTTACGCATGCTGTTCCTCCAGCTCACCCACGAGCAGACCCACTTCCATTTTCAGCAATTGGTCAGCCATATGAAAATATCTATCGTCATGCGTAATCGCAATGATGCATTTCCCTTTTTGCTTCAGCTCCGGTATGAGTACATGATAGAAATAATCCCGGAATTCCGGGTCCTGATCAGCAGCCCATTCATCAAAAAGATAGATCGGGCGATCCTCCAGGCAGCTGATCAGGAGCGCTAACCGCTTCCGCTGTCCGGTTGAAAGATTTACGGTGCTGAAGGCCCCCTGCTGAATTTGGACCTTGTGCTCAATATCCAGCTTCTGTAAATACTCCTGAATCTCCTGGCTTTTGTCTCCGGTTTCCATTCCGTACAGCCGCTCAAACAGGTGGAAATCACTGAATATAGCGGAAAAACTCTGGCTCAGTTCTTCCGGCGCTGCCTGCCGGCCATTCAATAGAATTTCTCCCTGATCGGGCTTATATAAGCCTGTTATTAATTTGCCCAGGGTTGACTTCCCGCTCCCGTTCCCGCCTGTAACAAAAGTTACCTGTCCGGAACGGACGCTCAGATTCAGCGGCCCCACCGCAAACTGTTCGCCTTCCTGGGATTGGTAATGGTAAGTTATATCCTTTGCCACCAAGTGGACCGGGGCAGCTTCAGACCATTCATTGTCAGGCGGGCCTTCTTGCCTTTCCTCAGCTATATCCAGCTGCCTGGACAGCTCGTTCAGCCTGTTCCAGCTGATGCGGACCCGTATGAAATTCGGGATGGCATCCAGTACTCCGTGGACCGGACCTGTCATATACAGAAAGACAAAGATATAGGCTCTGAGCGAGCTGTTGGAAATGTCCTTAAAGAGCAGCGGAAAAATAAAGGCTACAACCCCGATGACCAAGGTAAACAGCAGCTCTCCCATCACAAATACATTGGCGAAGCTTAAGTCTCCCTGAATCCGTTTGATCCGGTAGGTATCACAGCTTTGCTTAAGCTCTTGCTGGAACTCTTCTTTTTTGCCTTTATGAAGGCTAAGCTCCTTGAAGCCGCTGACCATGTGATTGATGAACTTGAAAAAGGTATTTTGAATATCCCTTGTTTCTCCCCAGACCTGATTGGCATGTCTTCCCGCCAAAAAATACAGGCCGGCTGCGAACAAAATAACCGCAATCGAGATCAGCAAGCCGAGCAGATTAATCGTGCCTAAATAGACGAAGCAGCAAAGCAAAGTGACAAGGCTCGTCACGCCGAAAATGAGAATATTGGTAACACCGCTGATCGTTTCCGTATCATTGTTTAATACCGAATAGATCCGTTCGTTTTCGATGGTTTCAATATTTTGATAAGAAGAACGCAGAATCTTGTCGATCAGATCCGTTCTTTTTTGAAAGACCATTTCATTGGTCAGGGTAATCAGCTTCGTTCTGACCAGCCTTTGGCCAAAAACGTAGACAGCGATCCCCATTACAAAAAATGAGAATAACCCCACCTGAAAACGGTTGGTATGGTTCAGCGCTTCATTGATGATAAAGATGATAATTGCATTTCCGAAGCCGCTTATCGTGCTGAGCAAGATGATAGGAAACAATGTGCGGTCCCGCGCTTTGGGGAACAGTGATGTGGTGAAGTAGTAGACGGAAAAGAAAAAGACCCCGATTAATAAACCCGGGATCGCGATCATAAAGCTTGACGGGGCCCATACTTCAACAAGCTCCCATGAAAGCCCGCTAAATAAAACAGAGGGAATGTTATAAAAGCAATAACTGACCAGCCCCAAAAATACCAGCAACACGGCCAGCCCATAAATGTTTTTGGCGGTTTTCCGGCGGAGCCTTCTTTCCTTGGTGATGATTTCTTTGATGGTCATAATGAAAAACCAGCCCGTTAACAGGATCAATGGGACGGCAATGCAGAGAATGACAGTAGAGATTTTATCCACACTGCGGTATTGATCGGATACGTTTTCAGGCAGCTTTTGGTTGTGCAGAATTTCCATAATTCCCTGGCCCATCGCCTGGGTATAGGAGGAGTTGATGTTCGCCAATACGGCGACCCCGATCTTCTCCTCCGGGCGGAACACTACGGAAGAGGAATAATTCGGATTGCTGCCTCCATGGGAAAGCTCTCCGCTCCCTTTCTGATAGACAAACCAGCCTGCCGCGTAGGAAGAACCGTCCAGACCGGGGAAGACGGACCGGTCCGGCTGATGGGAGCGGCCGATCCAATCGGCAGCCACCGCTGCTTCCGCCTGCCCGCCCATCTGGATTTTCAGCCACGCTGCCATATCGTTGCCATTCGAAATGACATAACCGGCAGGTGTATTTCCACGATACACAGGAGCCTGATATTCCCTGGCCTTTAAGAATCCGAGCTTATACCCCCTCGCCATTTCATGCTGCTCTGCTTCTGTACGGAAAAGGTAGGTATTTTTCAAACCCAGGGGGTTCAATACATTGTTTTTCAGGTAAACCTCAAATGATTCACCCGTTACTTTTTCGATCACAAGCCCCAGGATGTCATAATTGATGGAAGCATACTGAAACCTTTCCCCGGGGTAAAAATCGAGTTTCGCCCCAACCACTGCCTTGACCGTACGCTCCAGCGCTTGTTCATCCCCGCCAACGGGAATATCGCTAATCGTATCAAACGAAAGGCCGCTGGTATGATGAAGAAGCTGTTCCAGGGTAATCCCGGCCACACGGCTTGTACCAGAGCCATCTTCTCCGGCGTAGGAAACCTGGAACCAGGACAGGTACTTCTGTACAGGGTCTTTCATATGAAGCAAGCCCTGTTTTTCCAGCGATAATACAGCTAATGCAGTAAAGGCCTTACTGGTCGAACCAAGCTCAAACAAGGTCTCCGGAGTCACAGGACGCTTAGCTGCCACATCGGAATCCCCAAAGCCTTTGCTGTAGACCGTTTGCTCCCCCTTAACTATCACAACGGATGCACCCGGTATTTTGCCTTCCCGCATATTCTTGTTGATCCAGGCTTCAATGCTGGCCGTTTCCTCATTAGACAAACTGTTTGGTGCAGCCGGTTCTGCCCATGCATGCAGCGGCAGTACCATGGTGAGCAACAATAAGACGAGCCATCCCGCAATCCCTTTTTTCATCCCATAACCTCGCATCCTGAATTTTCACCATCAGCTAAACAGGCTGTCTAACTCCTCCTGGGAAATATCGACCGTATCAAAGTCGGAGGGAGTATATTCTTTCCTTTCAGTATTGCTGCAATGTTCAAGCACCAGCTTCAGATTTCGGATCCAATGCGTCTGGAACCGTTCCATGGTCATGTCCAGAAATTTATTCCGGCTATATGTCAGACGCAGCTGTAAACGGCCGCCGATCACAAAGCAGTTGATATCCAGCACACTTGTCAGATGGTTGTCTCCGCTTACATTGTGCTGAAATTGATCTCCTGATAATGTCAGATTTCCGCCCCCGTGATCCTCGGTAAATTCCCCAAGGTAATTAAAGCGGATGTATTTGCGCAGACGGTGATCTCCAATACGGCCAAGCTGGCGCAACAACCCGAACCCTATTCCGTTCCCGGGAACTCTTCTCCGTTCCTCTTTGACCTGTTTAATCTGTCCGGGAAGGGCTTCCCCGTTCAAGGTGATGCCGAATGGATATAAGCTTGTAAACCAGCCTACTGTCCTTGTGACATCCACAAGTTCATCGATATCCTCCCGTCCGTGCCCCTCCAGCTCAATGACTATATCTCTGCTGCCCGTCCATTCTTTGACCGTCACCAGTAAAGACGTTAGCAGCAAATCATGTGGTTCTGTATTGTAGGGAATATTGGCTTCGGACAGAAGCGCCGCAGTCTCAGGTTGCCCAAGCCCGGATATTAATGTATGGCAGCTTGCGAGGGTATCCGCTCCCCGGTCATGGTCAGCCGAAAACGTAAAATGCTTCTGCAATACCGAATTCCAGTACTCTTCTTCCTTCATTCCCAGCGTCTCCCTGCTGGCCTCCAGCGCCGTGGCCCATTTCTGATAGGAGCTTGTCTTCAAAGGGAGCGCCGCTTCCTGCCCGTGATGGATCTGCTGCAGCAAGGTATTCATATCTTCCAGGATAATTCTCCAGGATACACCGTCTACCACCAGATGATGAGCAATCAGCAGCATTTTCCGGACATGGCCGAGCTCAAATACAGCCGCTTTCAGCAAAAGACTGTGCTGTAGATCAAAGCTTGCAGCCAGCCTCTGAGCCGCTTCCCCCAGCCTGGCCTCTTGTTCGGGCAGGGATAGGTCTGAGAAATCATATTCTTCAATGGACGGGCGGGTATGATAATGCTCTTGATTATAGAACAACCCGCCATTGTCACTCCTGCAATTGATTCGCAGGGAATCATGATGCCGGATTAGGGCACTTAACGCTTTTTCCAGCGTATCCAGCCCAATCTCCCTCTTCAATACTGCCATCACACTTTGATGATAGTGACCGGCCTTGGCAAAATGCTGCGAAAAAAAATAGGACAGGATGGGAGTAAGAGGGATGCCGCCCTCAGCTGCTCCCTGCTCAACCGCCTCTGATTGCTCCCTTTCAATAAACGCGGCCATCTCTTCCAGGACGGGAAATGACAAAATGTCCTTCACTTTAAGCTTGAAGCCTTTTTGGCTCATTTTTGAAGCAATCCGGATCGCTTGGATGGAGTCTCCGCCCAGATGATAAAAGTTGTGTTTCACCCCTGCACCGTCAACCCGCAAAACCTCCCCGACGACTTGAATAAGCTGCGCTTCATGTTCGTTTCTCGGCTGGATATACGTTTTGTCTGCATTTTCCGGAGGTGCGATTTCCTCCAATAGAGCTGTATCCACCTTACCGTTTACGGTTAAGGGAATTTCCTGCACTTCAATAAAATGTAACGGAATGAGGTAGTCAGGCAGCTGCTTCTTGAGGTACTCTTTTAACTCATGGGCTGCAAACCTGCGTTCTGAAACGATATAGGCGCAAAGGTAAGCATGCTGCTGCTTGTCTTGACGGTTCAGGACGACCGCCTCTGTTATCCCGGTGTGCTGGAGCAGATGCTTCTCGATCTCCTCCAGCTCAACGCGGTATCCCCTGATCTTGATTTGCTTATCGGCCCTGCCAATATACTCCAGCGTGCCGTCCCGCAGGAACCTCCCTTGATCCCCTGTCTTATACATTCTCTTCCCCGGAGCAAACGGGTTGTCTATAAATTTCTCCGCAGTCAGCTCGGGGTTGTTCAGATATCCTCTTGCCACGCCGTCACCGGCAATATAGATTTCACCTACAGCGTGAACAGGAACCGGAGCAAGACTTTTATCCAAAAGATAGATTTGCACATTATCAGCAGGTCTTCCAATGGGCACGGCTGCTCTCGTGTCTGTATCCGGTGCATAAGAATGAATCATACATCCGACCACTGTTTCGGTCGGCCCGTACTCATTGAAAATCTCTACATTTCCCCCAAAACGGTCATAGATTTTTTTCGCAAGACTGGCTTTTAGATTTTCTCCTCCAACGATAAAACTTTTGACGGAGGAATTCAGCTGGTCCCGGTCCAGCAGCAAGGATAGATGGGAAGGCGTAAGCTTCACGATAGTAGCCTGATTCTCCTCCAGAATCCGGAACAGGACATATTCGTCTTCATCGTCGCGGTACACCATGATGGCTCCACCGCTGATTAATGGTGTAAAGAGCGAGGTGACCGTCAGATCGAACGCAAGTGAGGAATAAAGCGGAAATACTTCCTCCGTCTGCTTCACATAGACCTTTTTCGCCCAGCAAATATAATTCACTAATCCCCGGTGCTCAATCATGGTGCCTTTGGGCCGCCCCGTGGAGCCGGAGGTGTAGATGACGTAAACCAAATCATCCGGTTTGCTCACCGGCTTCACATTGGAAGTCCTGTATGCATCGTATTTAATTTCCTCCAAATTGATGATCACACCGTCGAAACTACATTCATCCACAAGGGAGAGATTAGTGAGCAGGAATTTCGCGCCGGCGTCTTGCAGGATGTAATCCAGCCGCTCAGCCGGATTACCGGGGTCGATGGGCAGGAAGGCTCCACCTGCTTTACCGATACCAAGAACGCTGATTACCGTTTCCAGCGAGTGTGCGGTCAACAACCCGACAATGGTTTCTCTGCCGACACCCTTTTCAATAAGAAATCTTGCGAGCTGGTTGGCCTTCCCGTTGAGCTGCTTGTAAGTCAGGTGCTCATTCTTGCAGGTAACAGCGATTGCATCCGGTGTTTTCTCCGCCTGTTCTTCAAACAACTGGCAGATGGTTTTGTCATGCGGGTAAGCGGCTTGGGTCGCATTATAAGAATGCACCCGTTCGGTCCACTCTTCTTTGGACAGGATGCTGATTTGGCTGATCTGCGCTTCCGGGTCAGACACCATTTGCGTGATTAACGTCGTGAGATGACCGTACATATCATCAATTTGTTCATCCGTGAAGTCGTTTAGCTTATAGTCAAAGCTTGCGGTAATGCTTCCGGAGCCTGTCCATTCCTTAAGCACGAGCTGCATGGAATACATCTGCTGCCCGCTGTAGAACTCGACACTATCAACAGGGTATCCGTTGATTTCTGTACCCAGCTTGGTATTGTAGTAATTGACACAGACATTAAATAATTGATCCAAGCCTTTCTTCTTAAGCTCAAGCTCTTGTATTAACCGGTCATAAGGATATCTCTGATGGAAATAGCAGGCCATTAATTCGCTGTTGATCCGGGTCATCGTGTCCAGTACCGAACTGGAGCCGTCAATCACATAGCGAAACGGCATTGTACTGGTATACATCCCAAAGGTGCTTTTTTGCCGCCGGCCCGACCGGTTCAATACCGGGGTGCCGACGACCAAATCGTCTTGGCCCGTAATCTTGTGGGTATACAGCAAATACGCAGTAATAAAGAAGGTATTCAAGGAACAGTTATGCGCTGCGGCCAAACCCTTGATCCGGGCAGACAGCTCAGGGCTCCATTCATACGTTTTTCTGTTTCCGGCTAATCTGTCCGAGCTGGCATTCAAAAAAGAATCCGGCAGTGCCCGATATTTCCCGGTCCAAAATGTCCGGTTTTTGTGAAACCGCTCTGAGGCAAGATAGGCTTGCTCCTCGTCCCTGTACTCCAGATAAGAGGGTCCAGGCTGAACCTCTACCCTTTCTCCCCGCAACAGCCGGGTATATATCCCGCTGATCTGATCGGTCATGATATTCATGGACCAGCCATCTGCCACAATATGATGGAACTTGGCCAAATAGCCATTTTCGTGATCAGAGACTCGAAACATGGCAAAATAAAAAAGCCGTTCGTTTTCGAGGACGAATGGCTTTTGCGCTATGGATTCCACCCAGTCGGCAAACTCCCGTTCCGGTTCGCTGCATGTGGAGAAATCTATGAAATCTAGTGGAAAATCATTATTGTGACCGATGTATTGCCTTGGCTCCCCGTTCTCGGCAGCTATTCTGAGCCTTAATGCCTCATGACTCTGGATGAAGAGATCAATAGCCTTTTCCAGTACCGGAAACTGAACAGGCCCTTTGATTCTGATGGTACCCCCGATGTTATGCAGCGGGGTTTGCGGGTAAATCTGTTCGATGGACCATATTCTTTGTTGTGGATGAGTTAAAGGATAGAAGATACTTGGTTTCATATGCAGTAATTCCTCCATAACCGTTCAAGTCGTTATGATTCCACTATTTAGATTGAACTTGTGATTTTTTTAGTTTGGGATTGGTCGTGACTCCAGAGAATGTTTGGACTTCCGGCCGCTGTTGTCTACAGATTTCTTGATTTATACCGCTGTTCGCGGTGGAAATCCGCAGACAAAGGCGGACGCATTCGCTCCTCCAGTTCCAAACTTCTCTTCCGCCACTTTTCCCTGATTTTATATTTTCAAGTTCAGTCTATATACCCGGTTTCTATCGAGTACTTGCTAACATCCATTAAACATAACAAAAAAAATGGCAAGGCTTCGCCATTTCGTGTAACTTGTGAAGTATACACTACCCTGGTTTTTGCCGCCATTTGTCCCCCTCATTTCTCTAAAGTGCCTAAGCTTCAATAGATTCGTTCGGGTTGCTGTGATGTTGCCGTCTAAATCAACGTTATATCCCAGTTATCAGATAACCATTTCCAGTCAGTCCGAAGATAAATCTTACAGAATCGTTAGTGTTTAGTTTTTTAAGGTTATTTTATTCTAAAGAAGATTTGATTTCAAGCTTTTCCCATTTTTTATTGGCTTAAGTCACCACTTCATAAGCTCTTTAATATAAGACGTCAGTTGTTTGGCCGCTTTGCTGTGTGTGGCCCGGGACGGGTGAAAGTCGGCCGCGTAGCCGTCTGCTGTCAGCTGCTCGTCCAACTTCATTGCGGTAATTTTGCTGTCGCCTGTCTCCCGGATAAATTGCTTCACTGCCTGTTCGACATATGGATACAGCCTGTCCCCCATAATACCCAGTGTACACAAAATTGGCGCATGGGGATTATTTCGTCTAACTTTTTTAAGAAATTTAACATATTCTTCAGCATATTCCGTCTGCTTGGCGGTATCCTCTTTCGTGTAGGAATCATCGTTCGTTCCGAGGTTAATGACAATGAGATCGGGCACAAACTTCCGGAAATCCCAGCGTATATCTTGGGGCAGCAAGCGATTGTCAAACTTCCCCTCAGATTTGCCCACTTTTTCATAGTAATCCGGAAGAAGATGTGTGATAAGCTTGTGGTCATTTTCCGTATAGCCTGTAATAATGCCATACCCGCTGTACGAAACCATGCTGTAGTCAGCCTCAAGCTGCTCTGCGGTCAGGTAAGCATAGGTTTTCGTAACATCTTCTGTAGCAGTGGAAAAAGAATGCAGCTCATGCTCATCATCAACCCCATAGCCGCAAGTAATGGAATCCCCGATAAATTCGATAGTATGTATTTTATCCGGAGTTGGCTTAATTCCATCGGCGGCATGGACGGAAATGCACTGAACCCCTACCGTTGACATCGCCGCCTCGGACAGTTTTATGACCCTTATTACGACGTTCTGGGCAGTCTCGCTTTCAAATACAGTGTACGATTTGAGCGGTTGATCCACCTGATCGTCAATAACTCTTTTGCCGTTAACACTGATGCCGATTCTGGCCAGATTATTGCCGGTTGAAGCAATTGCATCGCCTTTGATGGTGATCTCCGCTTTCGTGCCGCAGAATGAAAATTCTATACCGCCGCCTGAGAGAGCCAGCCACAGCACATCGTTGTAATAGTGGGTCCGTCCAATGATTTTTACATGTGTATCCGTCGCTGTGAAAGTTTGAGTTGTGGGAGACATAATAACCTTCCTTCTTATATAGAGTGAACTTGAAAAACGAACAAAAGGGAAAAGGGATGGAGGGGAAGTTTGGATACTTACGGAGCGAATGCGTCCGCCTAAAAGCTTTCCGTAGGAAAGCTCGCTATCTTCAGCATAGGCAGTCTGCGGATTTCTACCGCGAACAACAGTACAAATCAAGAAATCTGCAGATGGGCAGCGGCCGGAAGTCCAAACATTCTCCGTAGTCCTGACGAAGTCCCTAATGTAAATATCTTAAGTTCACTCTATATAGATTGTATATTAGTAACAGTAACAAAGGTATATTCTGTTTTCAATAAGCCGCTGTAAGATCAATACTGAAACCGCAATATAGTGCTATTATACCTGCAAGATTACTATAGATATCGCTATTCTCCTTTATTATGATGAACTTAGAAAGAGCAATAATACATCAGTAAAGGAGCTTTACAATGAACCATAAGCTTGCAGCACCTACCCCGCCGCTTGGCTGGAACAGCTGGGACTGCTACGGCGCGGCCGTAACAGAAGATGAAATCCGCGGCAATGCGGAATACATGGCAGAGCATCTCAAAGATTTCGGCTGGAGCTATATTACCGTCGATATTCAATGGTACGAGCCCCATGCCAATTCCTCTCAATACCGGCCGTTCGTTCCGCTCGTAATGGACGAATATTCCCGGCTGATGCCTGCCGCGAACCGCTTCCCTTCCGCAGCGGACGGTCAAGGCTTCAAGCCGTTAGCCGACTATGTTCACAGTCTAGGACTGCAATTCGGCATTCATATTATGCGCGGCATTCCGCGGCAGGCTGTCCATGCCGCAACGCCTATTCTGGGCACAACGGCAACCGCACGCGATGTTGCACATACGAACTCCATCTGTCCGTGGAATACAGATATGTACGGAGTAGACGCCTCAAAAGAAGGGGCACAAGCATACTATGATTCCCTCTTTGAACTCTACGCCCAGTGGGGTGTCGATCTGGTGAAGGTGGACGACATCGCCGCTTCCAGGCTGTACGACACTCATCAGCCGGAGATCGCCCTGATCTCCAAAGCCATCGAACGCTGCGGCCGGCCTATGGTGCTGAGCCTCTCCCCCGGTCCCGCTCCGGTTGAATATGCTGGGTTCTTCACCGGACATGCCAATATGTGGCGGGTCACGGACGACTTCTGGGACCAGTGGCCGCTGCTGCTGGATATGTTCAGCCGCTGCCGGAAATGGCAGGGCGTACCCCAGGCCGGCTCCTGGCCGGACTGCGATATGCTGCCGCTCGGCCACATCGGCATCCGCTCTGTGGATGGCGGGGGAGCGGACCGCTGGACCCGGTTCACGCGTGACGAGCAGCTGACGATGATGTCGCTCTGGAGTATTTTCCGCTCTCCGCTGATCTTTGGCGGCGAGCTGCGGGACAACGACGACTGGACGCTGTCGCTGCTTACCAACCGCGGGGTTCTGCGCATGCACCGCGAGAGCTATGGAGCCAAGGAGGCACTCTGCAAAGATGAGCTTATCGTCTGGACTGCCGGACACACCGATGGCACCCGATATGCTGCCGTGTTCAACGTTGGCGAAAGCCCGCTGCAGCTGGACCTGGCTCTTGAAGAAATCGGCCTCAGCGGTACAGCCGCCGGCACCGAGCTGTGGAGCGGAACGCCAGCTGAGCTTAACGCAGGCTCGCTGCAGACAACCATCCCGCCGCACGGCGTTCGCCTTTATAGCTTCTTGTAAAGAAAAGCCGGTTATCCAGATTCGTCTGGACAACCGGCTTTTTACTGCCTGCAGTTTATTTCCCCAATTACATTGTTACCTGGAGAACGACTCCCCATAAATCCTACGGCAACTCTTTAAGTGGAAAAAGGTTAACTAATTTGCCGGAGCACCCTATCCCCGGGCAGATGAAGTGGAAAAAGGGACACTAATTCAACCCATTTCGCCATTGGAGCAGAAATGTAGCCCAAATAGGTTTACTTTTTCCACTTAACTCTCAGAATTTCTTAATTTCCGGAAAAATAAGTTCCCTTTTTCCAACTTGCACCTGCGAAGAAGCCGGTAAGCAAGTGCTAAATTCCTCCGAACTCGGCCTTCGATGCTCCGACAACGGTATTTCTGCTTATTCCACAGCTTTAAGCATCATTTTATCCACATGCGGAAGTAGCCATAGTTTCCTATACAAGAACAAAATCACCCAAGCTGGTGAAAAACAGCCCGTGGCTTATCCACAGCGATTTCCCCGCCGTTTCAAAATCATTGTATAATTTCTTATTCAGCGGGCCAAAAGGGGCTGTGCTTTTCCGATAGGCTTGAGCCAAATCGTTCTTTGCTTCTCGGCACGAGGATTGTTCTCATTTAAAAGCCCTTATTGGCGAAGAGGAATGCGGCTCTGGTTCCCTGCGCCGCAGATTGCTGAATGCAATTCCACCTAAGATGATGAGAACGCCAACCCACTGGACCCAGCCCACATGTTCTCCGAGCACAAGCGAGGACATAACGACGGCCATGGTAATTCAGAGGCAGTCATAATGGTACCCGTTCCTGAACCAATATGCGGCAATAATCCTCCTCTTCTGAAAACAAAAAAAACCACACAAATGCCTGTACAAGACATTCATGTGGTGAAAATAGAGCTGGCACTCTAGAAAAGTCCTTTTATTTATCCTTCCTTAAACCTGCACCAGCAGACGGTTCAGAAAGTCTAGACTTAGTCCTTGCGTATCGCGCAGCACCACGTCGGCACCGGCGGCCTCCAGAGCAGACTGCTCCCCAATGCCGACCGCCTTCATCCCCGCAGCCTTGATCGCCTGGATTCCGGCAGTGGCATCCTCGATGCCGACGCAGTATTCCGGCCGGGCCCCAACCTCTGCGGCTCCGCGCAGGAACAAATCCGGCGCAGGCTTGCCATGCTGCACGGAATCGGGATCAACAACATAGCGGAACAGGCCGTCCAACTGGAGCGAGCGCAAGATTTGCGGCGCATTTTTGCTGGCGGAAGCAATCACCGCCGGAATGTTCTGCGCCTGCAATTCCTCCAGCAGCCCGGCAATCCCCGGATATGTGTCGCCGGGTGTAAGCCCGTCCAGCAGCGACACATAATGCTCGTTCTTGCGCCGGGCCAGCTCTGCCTTTTCCACAGGCGTGAACTCCGTTTCCTTGCCGCCCAGCCGCAATATCCGCTCCAGCGACTCGCCCCGACTGATGCCTTTCAGGGTCTCATTAAATTCGCGGTCGAACGGAATCCCAATGGATTCCCCCAGTTGCTTCCAGGCAATATAGTGGTATTCTGCCGTATCGGTAATTACTCCATCAAGATCAAAAATAACTGCTTCCAGTTTCATACTCTCTCCATCTCCCTAATTTAACGTTTCTCTTCTGCTTCAAGCTCTATCCCGGACAGCTTCAGCTCAATACGCTGCTCACAGCTCTCTACAATCTGGCCATTCCATTCCACGGTTACCTTCCACCCGGCTTCATTATGAATGAGCGCCTGCAGAACCCCGTCTTTCTCGGTCAAGGACAGCCCGAATTCCGCTTCACCGATTACAAGCCGTTCCAGCGTGCAGGCTTTGCCGCTCCACGCTGACGGAAGCTGCGGCTTCAGCCTCAGCTCTTTCCGCGCGGCAAACGGCTCCGCGCCAAAGAAGTGGCGCACCACCGGCACCGCCAGCGCATAGATTGTCCAGGCCTGCACCACGCAGCCGTAATCCGGCGACATTTCGGAGAAGGAGCCCGGCAGGACGCGCGAGAAGCTGCGCAGCATCCGGCCCAGCAGCGCCAGCGCCGCGTCCGGGTTGCCGCTGGCAGCCTCTGCGACAGCATGAACGCCGGTCGAGATGGTCATCGTCCCCTGCTGGAACATCCCGGATAAATACGTGCCGTATTCCCCGATGAAGGTATCGTTCCGCATGTTGTCCAGCGCCCGGCGGGCTTTGTCCGGCTCAGCGATGCCGGCTTCCATCGGCGTGACGATGACCCAGTTCTTGTTCAGCAGCCAGCCGCGGTCGGCCGGATGACCGGCATTTGCCTGGATACCGGCAGCAGCATCGGCATCAGCAGCAGTGGCGGTAAAATCAGCACCGTCCGCCTCCAGCAGCCTGTCCATATATTCGCGGTATCCGGTCACACCCTGCGCTTCGGCAAGCGAGACCAAAAAGTCTGCTTTGGACGCCACATCGGCGACAGGAGCAACCGCATCGGCGAACAGCCCTTCGTTCTCCTGCCAGAACGAACGGTTCACCGCAGCCGTACAACGCTGTGCCAGTTCACTGTATTTCTGCTGCGCCTCTGCTTCCTGCAAATATCCGCTCATCTCCGCCATCGCCTGCAGCGCTTTAGCTGTATAGACGGCGCTATCGATCAGTTCCATATTGAGTCCGGCAATCTCAATAATCCCGTAACCTGACGGGAACAGATCGCCGTCAGGGTCCATTTCCCCCAGAAGCCAGCCGATCCCCTTGACGCAGTAACCGTAGTGGCGGCGAAGCAGTTCCTCGTCGCCCGTCCAGCGGAACAGTTCCCATACGAAAGCGATATAATGGGCGGTCTCTTGCGTGTTGCCGCGATTAGATACCGCTCCCAGCGTCGTCAGCTCATGGATAAAACGCCCATTGCCGTTGACCTCCTCCGACTTCTCCAGCAGCAGATTCAGCGTATCCTTGGCAAGCTGCGGATCTCCAATGGCCAATACGCCCTGCAGCGCATATGTGCTATCGCAGCCGAACCACCAGGGATAGGTCGGGCCGCCTGCCGTCAGTCCCCGTCCTGTGCCGTCCACCTGCTGGATCAGCCATTGATTGTTCCACTTCGCCCACTTGAACGCTTCATTCCAGAGCGGTTCGCCTTCGACAGTCAGCTTCGCCCGCTCCGCTACGGCGCTGTACACCCCGCGTTTTTCAGCGAGCAGAGCTTCATGTGCAGCGGCGAGCAGCCGATAGCTGTCTTCACACTCTTCCCGGGAAGTGCAGGAGCCCGCGACAAACAGATGAAACCGGCGCCGCTCTCCGGCAGCCATCGTCAGCTCCGTGCGGAAGGCAATGCCGCAGCCGGCTCCGGCGGTAAATTCAGGCCCGTAGAGATCAGACCGGACCTCCAGTTCCTCTCCGGCCAGGTCAGTGCCGACCAGTGTAAACCATGGGTTGCCTTCATCCTGAACCAGCACTTCGCGCGGATTCAACACGGTTGGTTCGTCACGTACACCGTCATGGACACCCACCTCGTCGGAGAACCAGACTGGCCGGAGATCGGTGCGGACGAGCAGCTCCACCTGCAAATGCAGATCTTCATCCCCGTAATGATGCAGCTCGTAGGCGGCAGTCATGCCCTTTACCCGTTCAGGGGCAAACTGTGTCCGTTCCATCGCTACCGGAATGTGGCTGAGCCCGTGATCGTACTGGAACCGGCTGCCCCAGGGCTCGCTCGTAAAGCCGTCGGCCCGCGACCAGACGGAGATATTCCGTTTCGTATCGGTCAGCTTCAGCCAGAAGCCGTCCAGCAGCTTGATCGGATGCAGCCAGATTCCCCCCATCTCATTGGCTGTATGGTGGCCGAAGTCGGGGAAATAGCCATCCTGCGTACCGCAGATTTTGACGTATTCGCCGCCGTTATAATATAAATTGAATGGATGCTTGCTCATAATTCCGGTCATATGGAAATCCCGCTCCTTGTTGTATAGGTCAGAAATACATTACGGCCGCTTAGCCCTTCACTGCGGAAGAGATGGAGATCCCTTCAATAAAATACTTCTGGGCAATAAAAAACAGGATTAGCGCAGGCAGCATAATCAGAATGGTCGCCGCCATCAGCATGTTCCACTCCACATTGTATAAGCCCTTGAACATGGACAGCCCAAGCGCCAGCGTATATTTTTCATTGGAATTCAAATAAATCAGCGGGCCCTGGAAATCGTTCCACACGCCCATGAAGGTGAAGATGGAAACCGCGATAAGGGGCGCCTTGGAAAGAGGAAGCATAATCCGGGTAAAAATCTGCCACCGGTTCGCTCCGTCCACAACAGCCGATTCATCCAGCTCACGCGGGATGCCACGCATAAATTGTCTTACAAGAAAGATATTAAATGCACCGCCGCCAAAAAAAGCGGGCAGGATCAGCGGCAGGAACGAGTTGGTTAGACCAGCCTCTTTGAACAGAATGAAGGTCGGGATAAGCGTCACCTGGCTCGGCAGCATCATTGTGGCCAGCAGCACCAGGAACAGCGTTTTTCTGCCGCGAAAGTTGAAGCGTGCGAAGCCATAGGCGCTGAGGGCCGAAGTGAATACCGTACCGATCATGACAGGCACAAGAATGACGATCGTATTGCGCAAATATAAAAAGAACGGAATGGCTTTTACAGCATCGGCATAATTTGACCAGAGCCAGCTCTGTGGAAAAAATGAAGTCCCGAACACTTCGGCTGGCGACTTCAGCGAGGTGGATACCGTCCACAGCAGCGGAATCAGCACAATCGCCGAACCGCCGAGCAGCAGCAGAAGAGCAAGCAGTTGAAACGGATTGAATTTACTTTGTATTTTTTGCATTGTAGGCGTCTCCCTTCCTTTAGTCTTGTTGATCATCGCCCTGGTAGTACACCCAGAAAGACGAGCTGCGGATGACCAGAAGCGTGAATACCAGGATGATCAGGAACAAAATCCAGGAGAGTGCGGACGCATACCCCATATCGAATTCCATAAATGCCTTGTTGTACAAATAAAGATTGTAGAACAGGGTCGAGTTTAGCGGACCGCCATTGGTCATGACGAAGGCCTGGGTGAAATATTGAAAGCCGCCGATAATCCCCATAATCAGGTTAAAAAATACGGTCGGCGTAATTAGCGGCAAGGTTATGCTGAAGAAACGGCGGAACGGACCGGCACCATCGAGTTCCCCCGCCTCGTACAGGTCCTCCGGCACGCCCTGCAGACCGGACAGATAAATGATGATCGTGTTCCCGATTCCCCACAGACCCATCACAATAAGGGCGCCAAGCGCATAGCTTGGGTCCTGCAGCCACGCCGGACCTTGAATACCGAACCAGGACAGCGCCTGATTCAGAATCCCGTATTCCGGATTGAAGATCATCACCCACATCATTGAGGTGGCGACAGCCGGAATAACGGACGGCATAAAAAAAATAAGCCGGAAAAACTTCATTCCGCGCGAACGCATGTTGAGCAGTACAGCAATTAAAATTGACGCTACCTGGAACAGCGGTACGGACACAAGTGCAAAGATAAAGGTGACTTTTAAAGACTGGTAGAACAGTTCATCGTGAAAAATGGCCTTAAAATTGTCCAGACCCACATATTGAATCGACTCGACACCGGTGATGACATCCCATTTGCTGAAGGAGAGAACCAGCGAAAAGATCATCGGCCCAAGTGTAAAAATAACTAATCCCAGCAGCCACGGCAGGATAAACCAATATCCAGCGCGATCCGATTTGGCATTATTCATGACGGCCTCCTTGATGGAAGCAGGTGAAGCACCAAGAATAGCGCTTCACCCGCTAAGCTTATTTTGTGATTTTGGCGTCGGCATCTTTAGCCGCTTCGTCGAGCGCACTCTTCAGATCCAGCTTGCCAAGCAGCGTTTTCTCAAGAGCCTGCGTGAACGCTTCCTTGAAGACCGGGCCGTTAACCGAACGAAGCGTCACCGGTTTTTGGGCAAAGTCCATCATTTCAATGACCGGTTTGTCCTTCTCTTCCGTCGCTTTGACCTGATCAAGTTCAGCTACAGTTGCCGGCAGTACCAGCCCGTTCTTCGAACGCAGCTTCTGGGCGTCGGCGCCGGACAGCCACTTCATCAGCTCATAGCTCTCCGCTTTGTGCTTCGTCTTAGAGTTCATCGCCCAGCCTGCAGCAGCGATAATGCCGGCACGCGTTCCGTCCGCCCCTTTCGGAATCAAAGCCGAGCCGTATTCCACGTCCGATTTGTCCAAATCGGATTTTATCCAGCGGCCGGTAACCATCATGGCCAGTTTGCCGGTCATGAACATCGAGGAATCGCCGCCCATCGTCTGTGTATCCTGCGGCGTCGGCGATACTCTGTTCTCACCTGTGGACAGCGCCACATATTTTTCCAATGCCTTCACTGTCTTTTCACCATTCATGAAGCCTTCAGCTTTCGTGCCGTCTTCATTGGCAATATCGGTACCGTTCGCCCACAGGTAGGTATAAATCGGATATTCCCATGTACCGGCATTGAATCCAAACTGGGTGTATTTGCCGTTTTCTTGTTTGGTCAGCTTTTGGGCTGCGGCGAACATATCATCCCAGGTCCAGCTTTCACTCGGATAAGCGACGCCCGCATCATCAAAAATCTTTTTGTTGTACCACAGAGCCAGCGGGTTAAAATCCTTCGGTAAATAATACAGCTTGCCGCCGATCTGCTCCATATCGATCAGATTCTTCTGGTAAATGTTTAGGTCAAAGGCTTTATCCTTGGCGATGTAATCGTCAAGCGGCTCAATGACACCCTTATCCACATAGGAGATAAAGTCGCCTTCGCCGACCAGAAACACATCGGGGGCCGTGCCGCTGGCCAGTGAGGTCGTCAGCTTGGTGCCATAACCGTCTCCCGGTATCGGCTCGAATTTGACCTCAATGTCCGGATGGGCAGCATTGAACTCATCGGCCAATTGTTGTTCGACCGCACCGGTGTTCACATCGCCCCAGATGGAGAAGGTAAGCTTCACTTTTTCCTTGCTGCCTCCGGCATTTTCCGTTCCGGCGCTGTTGCCGGCATTATTATCCGCTCCGCCCGAAGAACAGGCCGAGAGCAGCATAGCTCCTGCGAGTACCGTGGCGATTGTGTAAGACCATTTCTTTTTCATCTTGAATGACCTCCCTTAATAATGTCCATTATTTGGATTTCATTAGTGCTTATCTTATAAATTTGCAAAAATGGCTGTAGACTGTACTTCCTGCAGCTGCCCGTGAACGAATAGGCTGACTGGCTGGCCTGCAGTGCTGCAGATGGAAATTTCCTGCGGTGTAATGCTGATCTCAAGACGCTGACCCTGCCAGTATAGCGGGAAGGCCAATTTGTCCCAATGCTCCGGCAGCTTCGGCGCCAGATGCAGCTGTCCATCGAGCATCCTTACTCCGGCAAAGCCCATGACTGCGCACTCCCAGATTCCGCCAAGCGAAGCAGCATGGATGCCTGCATCCGAGGAATGCACCTTCGGTCCGAGGTCGATCTCGGTAGCTCTTTGGAAGAGACGGTAAGCAAGCGTTTTGTCGCCGAAGTCGCTCGCCAGAATGGAGTGTGTCGAAAGCGACAGGGAGGAATCATGCAGAGTTTTTTCCTCATAGTAATCGTAGTTGGCACGCTTGACTTCCGGTGAGAATTTATTTTCCAGCAGGAAGAACAGCATCATGATGTCCGCTTGCTTCGAAATCTGCATATTTCCAACCTGATCCAGATTGTAATCATTAAATATGCTGCCCACTTTTTCCTGATCCTTGTATGGTGTCAGGTCGATAATTTCCTTTTGCAGGTACGTGTCGTCCTGCGGAATAATCAGGCGCTCATTCGGCTGCGGCAAGTAGATCAAGTCCAGCTTGCTTTCCCATATGCCGTAAGCCTCGTGCAAGTTCAGCAGCTTATTGTAGCGGGCAAACAGCTCCGGCTGGTTCTGCTCCAGCTCCTTGTAATATTGCATGGCCAGCTCGATGTTGAAATGAGCCATATAGTTGGTAAAAGCATTGTTATCGACATGCTCTTTGTACTCATCCGGCCCGACGACTTCGTTGATCTCATAACGGCCTTGGGCCTCGTTCCATTCCAGCCGGCTCGCCCAGAAGACCGCCGTATCGAAGATGATCTCATATCCGTAATCTTCCATGAAATCAACGTCACCCGTTGCCCGGAAGTAGTGCCATACCGCATAAGCTATATCCGATGTAATGTGCTGCTCAATAAATCCGGACCAGATTTTGGTCTGCTCACCGGTTACGATATCGACCGCACCCCATACCGGGGTCACTTCACCGTCAGACGGCCAGGCGGCTTCCCACGGATACATAGCTCCGGCATACCCGTTCTCCTTCGCTTTGCTCCGGGCGCCCTCCAGTCCCAAATAACGGTACTCCAGCAGGGAGCGGGCAATTTGAGGGTTGCTGTAAATGTAGAACGGCAGGATGAAAATCTCGGTATCCCAGAAAGAATGGCCTTTGTAGCCTTCACCGCTCAAGCCCTTGGCGCCGATGCCCATCCGGTTATCATGCGCCGGGGTCATGGCGACCAGATGATACAGTGCGAAGCGTACACCCAGCAGATCAAACGGATTGCCGGATTCAATCGTAATGCCGTAATTCTCCCATACCTTGGCCCACGCAGCAGCATGCTTACTGAACAGAGTCTCATAACCGGATTCATGTGCAGTCTTCAAAACGTCCAACACTTCCGCACGCATCGCCGGCAGGCTGTAGTTACCGGCAAATTGCTTGTCACGGCTGGTGTATACGGCTGCTACCTTATCCAAGGTCAGCGTTTGACCTTCTTCCAGATTCAGGCTGTAAGCTACAGCCACCTTGCGGCGGTCAATTTCCATCGCCGGTGCAAGGTCAACCGTCCCGCCGTCGACCTTCAGCTTGTGGGAAGCTCCAATCACGAAGTCAACCTTGGATTCCGTGGTGGTCTGAATCAGCTCCAGGAAAGTCTTGTCGTAGATCCGCTTCTCACCTTCATGGAAGTGCTGGCTGCCGCTGTTGCTGACTTGAGCGTCAATACCGGAGGCTACGGACAGATGAACCGGACCCCGCAGCACCTTCACTTCGAGCTTCAGCCCGATCAGGTGCAGCTGATCCAGAGAGACGAACCGGCGGAAGGTGAACTCCAGTTCCTTGCCGTCGCCGCTGTTCCAGATGAACGTACGCACCAGTTCGGCTTCCCGAAGATTCAGACTGCGGCTGTATGCCTTTACCTCTCCCTGATCCAGAGAAAAGCACTTGCCGTCAATCCGAATGTCCATCCGTGTAACATCAGCGGCATTCGGCAGCTCGCTGACCTCCAGCTCATCGAAGCGGTTGAAGGTTCCGTTCACGAAGAGATTGCGTTTCTCACCGACATACGATTCTTCAGCGGCGGAACGAAGCCCCATATAACCGTTGCCGAGCGCCATGACGGCTTCACACTTGGCTAAGGCCAAATTTGAAAATCTTTCTTCCGTTACGACCCACCCTGAAGCCCCATCGGGTAATGTCTTGTTGTAATTTAGCATGATTTGAATGTCCTCACTCTCCAAAAATTTCTCTTTTTTGTAAGCGATATCGAAATCGTTTTCGATTTAAAGAAAAAATTCGAAAACGATTTCGATCATCCCGAGAAAAACCTCTTTGCTAGCGTTTAATACAGATGGTTTCGAAAACGTTTTCGATCTTATTATAAAATCATTATTGTCTCTCTGTCAACTATGCTGAAGGGAAGAATTTTATTATATCCGGGTGTATTCCGCTCCAACATCTTAACAACTTGCTCCAGTGCCGCATACCCAAGACCGACAAAATCCTGGCGGATGGTGGACAGCTTTGGCGTTGTATAGCTGCACAGAACAATATCGTCAAAGCCCATCAGCGAAATATCTTCCGGAACACGCAGCCCCAGCTCAGTAATGCGCTTCATCACGCCAATCGCCATCAGATCACTGGCAACAAACACAGCCGTCAGCCGGGGATTTGCAGAGATAAAGCCTTCAGTCAACTCATAGGCGCCTTCCTCGGTGAAATCCGCTTCGACCACCCTGGAAGGAATAAAGGTAAGACCCGCCTCTTCAAGCGCTTCGCGGTAGCCCTGCTCCCGTTTGATGCTGACTGTAGCATACCGGTGTCCATTAACCATCCCGATTTCCTGGTGCCCCTTGCTGATCAAATATTGTACCGCCAGCCGGGCCGCCTCCAAATTATCCGTAATGACAGACCCCGCGTGCGGTCCGATCGTTTCTGCGTCAATCACAACGCTCGGAATGTCGCTGTCGATCAGCTCTTCAAAATAGGGGTCTGTCGTCCGCAGTCCGGAAATGACGACGCCGGCAATTTTGTGGTCATTGCAGAATTGCCAATACGATTTATCCTGCTGTTCGGACAGGCTGCGGGTATAAATCACGACCTCATATCCGTACCGGGTGGCGGCTGCGTATACACCGCTGATAATCTGGAATACCACTCCGTCCTTGCCGTTAGCCTTCTCAAAGTTGGAAATAATCAGAGCAATCGTCTTGGTTACTTTATGCTTGAGATTCTTGGCCAGCATATTTGGAGAATAATTCAACTCCTGTGCCGCCTGAAGAATTTTGCGGCGTGTTGCTTCACTTACATCACTGTACCCGTTCAGTGTCTTCGAGACCGCGGAGATCGAGACACCGGCATGTTTTGCTACGTCTTTTATGGATACCATTACAGGCTTTCCCATCCCTTTCTATTTTTCGGCATAACTCGGCCAGCCTTCATTATAACACAAGGCAGGAGACAAAAATTCATGTTCAGCCGCGCTCTTTACGGTACTGTCCGGGCGTTTTCCCGGTGTATTTTTTGAACAGCTGTGTGTAATAGCTTTGGCTGCAGAGCTTGAACATCAGCGAAATGTCAGAGATGGACTGGTTGCTGTGGATTAGAATCGACTTGGACTCTTCAATTCTCCGGCGGTTGATGAATTCGGTAAGGGCCATTCCCGTCTCGCGTTTGAAGCGGTCCGAGAGATAGCTCGGGTGAACGCCGGCATGCCGGGCAATCCTCCCCAGTGTCAGCTCACGGCAAATATGCTCGCGGATATAATAGATGGACAAATTAACGATGTGGGAATAGTGCAGAATCTCCTTCTCTCTTTTCATAATGGCAATGAACTGCAGCACCATCTCATATTCAAAAAGAAGCAGCTGTTCGAGGCCGGCCGTGTTTTCAATGTCGCGGATGATCGTATCGCTTAATTGAAAAGCCGTTTCCGGGTTCACGCCGCCGCGGATAATCGCCCTTGTAAACAAGGTGCAGGAGGCAATCAACGAGTTCTTCTTGGAGCGGAGCGGGTAGCCGGCCAGCGTGGCGGCCTCCAGCGTATTAATTTTGTGCAACGCCTCCAGTGCCTTGGACTCATTGCCCATCCGGATCGCTTCCAGAAGCTCCTGCTCATAGTCCAGCGGCGGATGAACAAACCCCCTGTTGAGATCCTCGGACCTTGTTGACCAATAAGAGGACACCGCCCTCATCTCCGTTTCCTCCCCATCAGTCATATGCTTCTCCACCTAAAATTTTTGATAATAAGCTAAATAATTTAGTATCATCTTAAGCTTTTCTAACCTAAAATTCAATCCATAACGATCCAGGAGGAGATTAGGCAATGAGTTGGAGCATTTCGGGCCACGGACTTTCGGCAGATGCCCTGCTGAATTTAGAAAGCATTTTTGCGCTGGGCAACGGTTATTTGGGCGTACGGGGCAATTTTGAAGAGGGTTACGCCAACCCGGACCTTCAGAGCATCCGCGGCACCTATCTTAACGCTTTTCATGATGTAATCCGCATTCCTTACGGCGAGAAGCTGTTCGCTTTCCCCGACAATCAGCAGAAGCTGGTGAATGTGATCGACGCCCAGGATGTGCGCATCTATATCGGTGAAGAAGAGGAGCTTGTAACGCTTACGGAAGAGAGTATTCTGGGTTACGAGCGTATCCTGCATCTGGACAAGGGTTATTCGGAGCGCAGAGTGCATTGGAAATCGTCCACCGGCAAAGAGCTGAAGCTTCGCTTTCGCAGACTCGTATCCTTTACGCACAAAGAATTATTCGCAATCGATATTTACATTGAGCCGGTAAATTTCACGGGCCGGATCAAGGTGGTATCCCGGGTGAACGGCGAGGTCAGCAACTACAGCAATCCGAATGATCCCCGGGTCGCCGCCGGACACTCCAAGCTTCTGTCTGTTGCCGGCTGCGGCGTACAAGAGGAATTTTTGTATGTGGAAGATAAGACTTCCGTATCGGCACTACACACTTGCTGTGTAACCCGGCATCAATGGGATGGAAACTGGCAGACCGAGGCGCACGCCAGCGCTGCGGAAGGAACGGTTACCGCCACAGCAGAGCTGCGCGGACCGCTGAATCTGACCAAATGGAACATCTACACGGACACTTTGCGCCATGAAGAGCACTTGGTGGAAAAAGGCATCGGACTTCACAAAGCGCTTCAGGGAATGTCGATGGATGACCTTCTGACAGAGCAGCAGGCGTATTTGCAGGATTTCTGGAAAAGATCCGATGTGGTGATTGAAAATGACCAGTTGCTCCAGGAGGGAATCCGTTTCAACCTGTACCAGCTGCTGCAATCCGCAGGACGGGACGGGCACAGCAATATTTCAGCCAAAGGATTATCGGGTGAAGGCTATGAGGGGCATTATTTCTGGGATACCGAAATTTATATGCTGCCTGTGTTTCTGATGACCTCCCCGGAAAGGGCGCGGCAGCTTCTGCTCTACCGGTATTCCAAATTGGAGCAGGCCCGAAACCGGGCCAAGGAAATGGGCCATGCCCGGGGGGCGCTGTTCCCGTGGCGGACGATCGCCGGGACGGAATGCTCCTCCTTCTTCCCGTCGGGTACGGCGCAATATCATATTAGTGCAGACGTGGCTTACAGCTACATCCAGTACTATCTGGCGGAAGAGGACCAGGAATTTCTGCTGGACTACGGGGCTGAAGTACTGTTCGAAACGGCCCGGCTGTGGATGGAAATTGGCCATTACCACGAGGGCAAATTCCATATTGACGAGGTAACAGGGCCGGATGAGTACACCTGCTTAGTCAATAACAATTACTATACCAATGTTATGGCCAAATATAATTTGAAATGGGCTGCCCGCAGCTATGAAGTTTTGCAGCACAGCCAAAATAATGGCCTTCAGGAATTGTGCAGCCGGCTTGGGGTTACCCCGGAGGAAGTGAACCGTTGGCAGCAGGCCGCCGAAGCTATGCTGCTTCCCTATGACAGTGAGCTCGGGATCAACCCCCAGGACGATACCTTCCTCCGCAAAGCAGTATGGGATTTCGAAAATACGCCCAGGGACCGCTACCCGTTGCTGCTGCATTATCACCCGTTGACGTTATACCGCTATCAGGTATGCAAGCAGGCGGATACGCTGTTGGCCCATTTTTTACTTGAGGATGAACAGACGGAAGAGACCATCCGGCGTTCGTATGACTATTACGAGGCCATCACCACCCACGACTCCTCTTTGTCATCCTGCATTTTCAGTATTATGGCCTCCAAAGTCGGCTATCATGACAAGGCCTACGAATACTTTATCGAGACGGCCCGGCTTGATCTCGACAATACGCACGGCAACACCAAAGACGGGCTGCACATGGCTAACATGGGCGGAACCTGGATGGCCATCGTCTTCGGCTTTGCCGGGATGAGACTGAAAGAAAGCGGGCTGTCGTTGTCCCCGGCCATTCCGGACGGATGGACAAAATATGCGTTTCGCCTGACCTTCCGCGGGCGGCTGATCGCAGTAACCATCGGTCGTACGGATGTTGAGCTGGAATTGCTGGAGGGCGGCGCCCTGACGCTGACCTTGTATGGACAGCCGGTTGAGCTAAGTCCGGGAGCCACTGTCAGACAGACGTTAATCCCCTAGTCCGGGTAACGAAACGAAGCGCCGCACCCGGTAGCCCGGTTTGCGGCGCTTCGTTTTAGCTATATGATGTACAAACCTTTCAAATCCAAGTCATTCGGCTCAAAAACCTCCCACAATATCAGTGACTTGCTGCCGTGATCCAAACTTCTCCGCTATCGTACCCGTTACCTTTCGTGTAGAGCGCCCTTACAAGCATGGCAAAATCAACTCATTGCCGGGCAGCCTCCAAGATTTGTTTATCACTTTGCCGGATTTGACTCAGCCACAGCCTGCCGCCTGCCTTTGCGGCTTCGAATCCACGCCGTTAAGAACAGCAGAAGACCAAGAGCGATGTTGAAAAAATCAAAAATAACATGGCTCGTTCCCAAATAGATTTGGAATTCTTCAACGCCGGAAGTTCGCCACATACTCAGCACCAGCGCAATGAAGCCTACCGGAAACACAAGCTGGCGGTAGTTTTTGAGTCCGAACCACTGGCTGGCCCCCAATGCGGCCGTATACAGATAGGTGGTTAACTGAATGAACGTTCCGGGGAGCCACACGATTAGCAGCAAGGCGTCAACATGCTGGATAAATTTACCTATTCCTATATACCGAACGACTTCGATAAACGGATAATTCAATGTGCTGACATGCTTGCCGAAGAGAAAAACGGATACAAGCCCGGAGACTGACAAGGTAACCATGAGAGCAAACCAAGTTAATACTATGCACACTGTCGTTTTCTTCTGATTCGACACGAACGGAAAATATAGACCAAGCATCAAATAACCGGAGAACCAGCTGAACGGGACAAGGGCGCCCTTAATGGAAGGAGCGATCCCTTCACCCATAACGGGGAGAATATTATTTACGTCCCATTCCGGAATTGACAAGATGATCAGCAGTCCGAACACCAGGAAGGTTATCGGCAGGAACAGTTCTGCTAGCCGACCTAAAACCTCCAGACCTCCTCTGACGGCGTAGGCTACAAGCAAGACAATCCCGCCAATGGCGATTAGGGGTGGCGTTTCACGTAAAAAGACGGCCGAAATAAAGTCGCCAAATTCCCTCAATATAACAGACGTCAGATTAATACCGTATAGTATGACTACAAGCCCTACAGCTTTGCCGGCCCAAGGTCCAAGCAGCCGTACGCTGTACTGAATGATGGTCTCCTTCGGAAACCTGCTGCTGAGCCGGAGCATTCCTAGTACAAATAGCAAACCAAGCAGATGAGCCCAGATCGGGGATAACCACAAATCGTGACCGGCTTCCTTGCCTGTTACCTTCGGAATATACAGGATTCCGTCGTAGGCCGTTACCGAATAAAAAAGAAGACCTAGCTGCGCTGCGGAAATCTTACCTTTCTCTATCATCAGAAACGCTCCTCACTTCAACCCGACGTCAACCGCTTAAATATACTGTTGAACATATCGATCGGTCCTGGCATATTAGGAAACAGAAGCACGAGCACAGCCATGAGCCATGCGACACCTGTGACGGCGAACAACGACACCCGCTCTCTTTTTTGCTTGTTTCCGAGACAACGCCATTCGGCCCATACCATCAATGCAGTTGCAAAGGTTGTTCCCGCCACCTTCACCCAAGTCACTTGCCTCCACACCTCTTTTCAGGATTTGCCGACGGGCACACTATTCATCCCGGTTTGCCGGATTCTCACCTTAACCTGCACGTTGGCTTGTACCAAAGGATACATTCGCTCCCATTGGTCATGGATATGTTTCCATTTCCGTGGATTGTGGCGTTCGATCTCTTCGCCGAAGCCGAAAATGTCAGCCTTCATCCTTTGGGCTTGCTTGATGGTTATCTCCGCCTTTTTGCGGATTTTGTCGACCGCCGCCTCTTCAACATTGCGGATAAATTTCGAATCCGTTGTTTTAAAGCGAGTCGTATTTTGCACGAGGCTCATTTCGGCTTCGATCACAATGTCCATACGCGGTATTTCACCCGCAAATTTAGGATCGATCCGGGTGCTGGAAGAAAGGACTCCAAGTGAAATGAGCGGAGAAGAGGGCCGCTCCAGCTTCACCGTCTCAACGTCGCCTTTTACTTGTTTCAATATCCATTTAGCCCCGGAGTAGGACTCGCCTTGAATCAATCCGGCCATACGGTAGCTAGAGAAGGCAGCATAACCTTTCACATATGGGACGCTTTCCCCGCCGTCTTGCGTGGTATCCACATAAGGTAAAAATGCCTCCTTTGAAATATTTCCGAGATCCTGTACAAGGCTGTTAAGCGTTATGGCCCGGCGAAAGAGGCGCTTGGATTCACCGCCCAGAAAATCCGCTTTAGTCTTTTCGAGCGGGGGGTCAGAAGCGAGAAAATCGCGTGCGGTCCCTTTGCAGACAAATGGCCGGACCCGCAGACGGACATTGCTGTCGCGGACAAGATAATCCAGCTGTTCCCTGAGCTGGCTGCGGGACAACGCCTCTCCGATGACCAATATTTCAAGCTGCCCCCAATAAACAGTGCGGGACAGCTTAACCTGCAGCTCAGAAGCAGCATCCGCAGCAGTTGCGCCTGAAGCGGACCAAATCAGAGTCGAACCGCTGCTTTTAGAGCTGCTCTTACTCTTACTCTTACTCTTGCTCTGTTGTGTATCCCCTCCTACCTCCTTTGGATGGACAATCTCCAGTGTTAATTCAATCTCCCCATTGTTTTTCAGGTCTAAACCGGCTGTCGTTACAATCGCCAGATCATTCACTTCCTTACGATCCCAGCAGCCCGTCGAAAACAGTAAAACGGTTGCCGCCATTACAAGCAATATGCTCTTACAAGCATGCATCCAGATGAATGATAATCCGCTCTTCATCATCCGTCAGTTCCCGCCTCCTTTGCTTGAGCCCGGCTTCTGCCCTGGCGCCAGCCGGTGGCGGTTCTGCAAGCTGCTAAAACCGGGACGCCTTGACATTTTCCACAGAGGGGCCCGAATCATGGTATCCTTCATTTCATTTGGCACAAAAGGCGCGAAAGGAGACATGAAGGGGACGCCGTAAGAGCGGAGCATGCACAGATGTATCGCAATGGCGATAAGGCCAAACGATACCCCGAGCAGGCCCAGCGTCCCCCCAAGGATAATAAGCGGCAGCCTCAATAGACGAATGGCGAACTCCAGAGAATAATGAGGAGCCGTAAATCCCGCAATGCCTGTGAAGGCAATAATAATAACGATCGGTGCCGACACTAGCCCGGCCGACACGGCGGCTTCTCCTACGACCAGCGCTCCGACGATCGTAACCGCTGAACCGATTTGCCTTGGAAGGCGGAGTCCGGCTTCACGCAGCACCTCGAACGCGAGCTGCATCATCATCACTTCTACGAAAGTCGGAAACGGGATTTCCTCACGCGCTGAGGCAATGCTAGCCAACAACTTGCCCGGCACCATTTCATGATGAAAATTTAAAATCGCAACGTACACTGCCGGAAGTATCATGGATAACATTAGCGTCCAGTACCGCAAAAACCGTAAAAAGCTGGAGTATACTGTCCGGTTGTAATAATCGTCTGCAGCCTGTAAAAGCGTCGCCAGCGTTGCCGGAACAATGAGCACATCAGGGGTGCCGTCCACCAGGAGAACGATACGGCCTTCGAGCAAGCTCCCTGCTGCCACATCCACCCGTTCCGTAAATTGCTGCTGCGGAAACGGCGAGTATGGATTGTCTTCTGTCAGTTCTTCTATGTACCCGGTCTCTAGTACGCTGTCAATATTGATACGTTCGAGCCTGCTTTGCACCTCATGTAACAGGGAAGGTTTAGCCAATCCGTCAATATAAGCAATGCAGACTTCAGTCCCCGTATAGCTGCCAATGCTGTACGATTGTACTTGCAGCTTAACGCTCCGGATTCTCCGCCGTAACTGCGAGAGATTGGTCGTGATGGATTCGGTGAAGCCTTCCCGCGGCCCCCGCAGCGATGTTTCAGTCTGGGGCTCTTCTATACTGCGCTTGTCCCATTGAACGAGTCCTAAAAGTAAAGCCCCGGCACAACCGTCCACAAGGAGAACGGGATACCCTTTGATTAATTGCCCGGCACATTCCTCAATAGTCCCGGCCTCATCGGCAGACATGACGGGGAGGAGGCGCATTTTGACCGATTGCAGATCGTTGCTTGATTCATCCCCGGATTGCATGAGAGGCTTCAAGACATTATTGTCGATCTCCTGCCTGTTCGACATGCTAGGAATATTGACGAGCTCAGCCCTGATCGTTCCGCCGATCAAAAACGGGCGAAACGAAACGTCATCGGCTTCACCTAATACTCTTTTGAAGGCCTCTATATTGAGGTCTAACTCAGGAACCAGAGCAGTGCGGTCCTTCAATTCAAAGCTGCCAGTTGAAGCAGAACGTGTCTGCATCCTCACCCCCTCCTGTCGCCAATACTGGTTATAACAGTTCATCATTGTGAAAGTACCGTTATTTTAACCATATAAGCGATTTATATCCTTTCACCAGTTACTCGTACTGATGATCACAGCATCTCCGCCTTGATAGCTTCCCTTGTCTACGGTTTTCGTGACATGGATCTCATTATTTATCGTAGCCATTATCCTTGCCCTCCGGCCGGCATGCCGCTAATATGAAACGAAGCATGGCTTTAGCCATGCTTCATAACAATATCATCGCTTAAGACGGACGGCGCGTCTTGAGGTTAGTGCTGTTCCCTTTCCTTAATAGAGCCGCGGAAGTGTGTCTAAGGTAACTGCATACGGGTGGTCATATGCCCGCCGAAGCTCCTCCTTCGTCGTCCATTCCCCGGACGCACCGTAATCATTGGACCATATCATATACCAAACCCAAGGAATACGCGTCTCGGACAATGCGGGGATGCCCGGAAGCACACCGATTTCACCCAGTGCAGCCAGTTTATTGGCCTTCGTAATTTTCACCAGCCCGTTGTATTCTTTCTCTAAGTCAGTATGGGTATGTTTAGGAGGATACAAATCCAGCGAGATCACGTCGCAGACGTCGTCGCCCACATACCCTTCCGGAAGCGGAGAATTCCAGACCCAAATGAGGTTATTCAAGCTATGATGATTCGTATACCGCTCATACATCATACGGTACAGCTGTTTGGCCACTTCGGGCCCTTTGGCTCCCCACCAGAACCACTCACCTTCAGATTCGTGGAAAGGGCGCCATAACACCGGAATCCGCTTCTCGCAAAAAGGCTTAAGCAATGCTGCCATGTGATCCATGTCGGATAAGAGCATCTTATGCTCTTCCGTTCCTTCCACTACAGCCCGGGACGCGTCAAAGGTGGTGTACTCGGTATAGAACCCTTTGTCACGGCTGCCGAACGGTGAGAACCAGTGCCAGGTAAATGTTATCAGCCCCCGCTTGTTTAACACCCAGTCCCATGCATTGTCCAGCGTATTTTTATTTTCCTCCACCTCAATCAGGCAAGCTTCGCCGGCATCGCCGTAGTTAATGCCCGGGGAATAAGCAAGCAGCTCAAACCCGCATAGAGCCGGCAATTTCCCCGTCACCTCTTCAATATACCGCAGTTCTTTCTGTACGGTGGTTTGCGTATGCTGGCCGGTTATGATCCCCTTGCCGGACAGTTCGTTTAAATAACGGAGGACGTTCTTTACCTCCTCAATTGCATTTGGATTGCAGGGTGCAGCATTCATAAATTTGTTCATTTCCAAGACTCCGATCATTAATTTTAGATATATTAGGAGTGTGAACTACACACCACCTAAGAGGTGGGTGCTTCTTGGTCAATAGAGCTACTGCTCCAAGTTTACCCAAGCTTAGAGGCTAGTTCCTAGCCCAATCGTTGCCATTTTATATGGCTAATTGTAGTAAGTTTTTAGCTGCGTTTACATCTCTGTCGTGTTGTGCACTACATTCAGGACAAGTCCATTCACGTACCGCAAGGTTCTTCACTTCTGCGTTTTTGTAGCCGCAGCAGGAACATAGTTGGCTGCTCGCAAAGTGTTTTGGGGCAATCATCAATTCTCTACCGTACCATTCTGATTTGTAAGTAAGCATCTCTCTGAACATGCTCCAAGATACTTCGGATATGGCTTTCGCTAATTTGTGATTCTGCATCATGTTCTTTACACGCAAGTCTTCCATCACGATCACTTGGTTTTCGCGTATCATTTGGGTTGACGTTTGGTGCAAGAAGTCTTTACGCTGATTCGCTATTTTTTCATGAAGCTTGGCGACCTTCAAACGTGCTTTATTTCGGTTATGGCTTCCTTTCTTCTTTCTCGACAAGTCCTTTTGCAGTTTGGCTAATCGTTGTTCAGATTGACGAAGATGTTTCGGATTTGCGATCACTTCGCCACACGAAGTAATCGCAAAGTTTCTTAGTCCCAGATCTACGCCAATCTTCTTTTCTGTTTTTGGCAAAGGAGCGATATCTGTTTCTACCCGTACGGAGGCAAAATATTTTCCTGATGGTGTTTTGGATAGGGTGCAGGATTTGATTCGCCCCCAGAATGGACGATGTACCTTGATTCGGATTTTTGTCTTTAGTTTCGGAATTTTAATCGTTCCAGCTTTGGTGGCTATCGTTCCGTTTTGATTGTTCGTTGTGAAGCTATTGTTGTTCGTTTTCTTGCTTTTGAATGTAGGGAAACCCACGTTCTTATCCCGAAAAAAATGCCTATAGGCTTTCTCCAGGTTGAGCTGAACGTTTGCTAAGGCCAGGCTGTCCACTTCTTTCAGCCACGGGAATGCTTTCTTGTACCTGGCAGGTGTATTATGGAGCATTTTCTCCGTTTGTTTATAGTGTTCGATCTTATCCGCAAGCATTTTGTTGTAGATAAAACGGACACATCCGAACACCTTTGCCAGATATTGTTGTTGCTCATGGGTGGGGTAGATCCGATACTTATACGCTTTAAGTACGAACATGCCTCGCAACTCCTTTCCAGGAATTTACGAATCCATCATAGCACAAATGTTCGTATTTATGGAAGATAATTTCCTTTGGATAAGAAAGACCGTTGCCATTCATCCCACCATTTTAGAAATGGGGGAATTCTGACAACTGATGGTTAAAAAATTCAAGTAGACCAGTAAACGCTTTATCATGACGACAGCTTGTGCGCGGTCTGCCAAATCTTTGGCGGCAAACTGATCATTAGTTAAGCCCTGTACAAGTCCCGCATCTAACGCCTCATTAACACTGTCCGCCGCCCAATGACTGACAGAAGACGAGTCATGGAACTGTCCCAGGATATCACGTGCCGCTTCCACGCTCTGACCTGCGATTGCTGCAGCGCGAACAATCAGAACCGCCATCTGCTCACGCGTAATCAAAGCGTCCGGCCGGAAGGTGCCGTCCGAAAAGCCGGTAATTAAACCTGATTCGCCGGCAGCCCCAATCGCCTCCGCATACCACTTTGTTGCCGGAACATCAGGGAATTCGGCTGCTCTCGATGGAGTGGTGAAGCCCAGCGCTCTGGTTATTAGCATTGTGAATTCAGCCCGCGTAATTAAACGGTTCGGGGCAAAGTGATGGTCATCGGTTCCATGAACAAGCAATTTATTCGCCATGAATTCGATATCCTCCTTGGCCCAATGGCCGCCGAGATCGTCAAACGTTCGCTTAAACTCGCCCATCGTATAAATGCCGCTGCCGTTCCGCTTGATAGTTACAACCGTTTTGCCATCCAGTGAATTGAATAAAGATGGAATAAATGACAGCTCTCCTGTTGCAGGATCAACCAGTACAGCTGTCAAGCCCTTGCCGGCAGACTGAGGAAAGGTAATCGTATGGGATACATATCTGCTACCAAAATGGTTGATTTGGACGGAGTTTGCGTCCGAAAATGCAAGGATGCTGAATTCATACATGTTACTGTCCAACCGGACGTCCGGGTCCTTTGTCCCTATGCGGATTTCCCCGGCTTGTCTGCCGGTGAGCTTTCTTATGTGGACCGAAATATGAATTTTATGAGCCTCAACCCCCAACCGGTCCGAAATTGCATCAACATCGACGAGCGTAACCGGGAGACTGTAGGTCCCCGTATCCGATTGAATTACAATTCTTGCTTTTGGAGTGATGGCGGCTGCTTGTGCCAGAGCCGACGCGAGGAAGCTGACCTCTGTAACTTCACTGCCGGCAGCATCAATCACGAACAACTGCGATTCAGCAGGATGACCAATCTGTTTTTTCAGCGCGGCAATCAGTTCTGCCTCATCCACCTCGATACGTTGTGATCCAAAACTATCCGTAGGCCCGCTATTCCCTATGCTTCCGGAACTGCCGCCTTCGGCCACGGTTTCAGTAGACGGTGTAAGACGCGTTAACTTAATATAATCAATATCTGTTCCCTTTTCGGCGCTGATGATATCAATCGTATTCTCTCCCTTTTGTAGAGGGTAAGATCCCGTTACCGTGTCTGTCCACTCGGCTGCATCTGCAAACGTATATTCAACCGCAGAAGCACCATTTACCGAAATGCTGTTCTTTGTCTGCACATTGCCCGTCTTATAACGAATCATCAGTGAATAAGTACCTGGCGACGCATCGACTTTAATCCGTAATCTTCCCCCCTGAGCATCCATACCGGTAATATAACCGCTTCCCGAGTATGCACCCTGCTCATCACTTACTTCCAAACCTGTGAGTTCTCCTTTTTCTGCCTCATACTTTAGTGAGGAGTACAGGTCAGCCGGAAGTTCATCAAGAGTGACGACATAGTCGTGCTTATAGATTCTCTGCAAATGTTCAGCAGAGTTGGTGGCTCCGTCCTTGATAAAGCTGCCGGTCCAGGTGGTGAAGAAGCTCCAGTCGGCGCCATAAGCCTGCAACATTTCCGGATCAGGGATAGGTCCGTTTTCCGCCAGTCCGATCACTTTTTTGCCGTTCACCAGGGATACCAGATTCTCATACTTTGCGATGCTGGGATTATAGTCACCTGCGGGATTATAAATATCGACACTGGCGATATCTACGACATCATCTCCCGGATACCACTCCGGTTTCTCGGAGTTCCATACCCAAATCAGGTTGTTTAGATGATGATGGCTGGTCAACCGGTCAACCATCAGCTTCCATAACCGCTTTGCCGGCTCAGGCCCTTTAGCTCCCCACCAGAACCAGCCGCCTTCCGCCTCATGAAGCGGCCGCCATAACACCGGAACACCTGCATTCTGCAGGCGTTTCAACTGAATTGCGATTTCATCGATATCCCGGATGAGTAAGTGATAATCCTCCGAATCCGGATGATCAAGCGCATATTCCACATCAAAGGTTGTATACTCCGTGTAGAAGCCTCTCCACCATTCATAACCCGGCTCCTCCCCTCCGATCCCCTTTGGCGCATTCCAGTGCCAGCACAGCGACACAATGCCCCCCCGGTTATACCACGCGATCATTTTCTCGATTTCAGTTGACGAGGCGCCGTTTTCAACACGGGAGGGGGAATAGTCCATCAGGTCGGTGGCGAGTATCGCCGGATATTTCCCAGTCTCCTGACCGATCCACTCTGCATCCTCAAGCGTTTGCTGCCCCGAGATAATCTTTTGGCCATACTGGCTGTCCATAAAGTTCATGAGTGCCCGGGCTTCAGGCGTTGCATCCGGATTCATTAAGGTGCTTACCACCTCGCGTTGCTCCGGCTTGGCGGCAGCCGTCAATTTGACGTAGTCGATATTGTACCAGCCCCAGTTAGCCAGAATCTCGATGGTATTATCGCCTTGATTCATCCATGTTTTTCCGGCAGAGATTTCAATAAAGCCGGTGGTCTCCGGCAGTGTAATCTCCGAAGTATGCCCGTTCAAGACCATGCTGGTCTTCTTCTCGCCGTTTGGCGCACAGTAACCTACAAGAATGTCGTATGTCCCTGCCAAAGGAGTTTTGTAAGTCAAAGTAAGCGAGCCCGACTGCTGAAATATCACGTACCCTTCTCCTGAGTATCCGTCCCCTGCGGTACCTACCGAGACACCGCCGCTCATCATGCCGTCCTCTGCCTCAAGTATGTTTCCTGCCGACGGGTCTTTGGCCGGTTCCAGCTTGATATGCTCGATTCCATAGTAGCCCCAGCCCCGCGTAACCTTAATCGAATTATTACCGGCGTTCAACAGCACTTTACTCACCATTTTTTCAGCCCGTACGGTACCTGCAGCAGGTGCATCCAACATTAGCTCTCCGGTGCCTATACCATTAACTTGAATACCGGTTGCCTTTCCGCCGTAACCTTCAGGAATATAATAGCCTATACTCATCTTGTATAATCCGGCCTCTGCGACATTCACCGTAAAGGTTGCATTTCCCGCTTCATCCGGAGAGGAAGCATCTTCCGCGAAAAAGAAAGAGATATAGCCCCCGCCATCGTAGAGCCGATCCTTATCCTCATAGACAGGCCCCCGTTTCTCAATGCCATAACCTTTTAACACGGCCTCTGCATAAGTGGCCTTGACGACGCTCATGTGATCACTTTCCGTCCGCCGATCTCCCATCATCCCTCCTTGGGAATTATAAACAATGTCTGAGATGTCTGTGAAAGCAGCAGCCTTTGCACCGTTCGCTCCAAAATCTGATAACAAAGAAAACATCATAATTAAACACAGCGAGCTTAACAGACTTCTTTTGATTTTCAACCGCATCCATTTACCTCCTAGCAAATCTTGATAGCAGTACGGTGTTATCATAAGATAGAGCGCTTACATAACCATGGTAAATTCTCTCTCACCCGTTTGTGTCTAATTATTTTTATTAATAAAAAACAGGCTCATTTCCGTCTGAATAACGTTGGAAACGAGCCCGATGGATCAAACATCCTACTTCGTGGACCACAGCTCGATACGGTTTAGGATATGCTTGGTATAAGCTTCTTCCATTTCCTTAACTCCGGCTTTATCCAGGTCTGCCATATAGGCGGCCCAGATTTTATCAAATTCCTCCGGCTTGGACATCACTGCTTCAGGTATCCGCTTCCAGGTAATATCCTTCATTTTAGCCCCCAGGATCACAGCAGGATCGTCACTGGCGAGTGACATCGTGTAGGCTGCACCATAAGCTCTTGGCCCAAATTCTTCTTCTGCAGGAAAGAGATCCTTCCAATGCTCCGCACCGTAAGCTTTCAGGGTTTCCTTCTCCGGTTCACTGTAGCTCGCCGTCAACTGCTCAGGATAACTGCGTGTGAAATAGTTCCCGGTCGAATCTTTAATCCCGTCCCCATAGTGGACCATCATATTCCAGTAAAGTCCAACACCCGCTTCTTTTTGAAAAGCCGCGTTGTCATTGTCCATGCGTTCTTGTACAGCTGGTATAATCACCCGTTTGCCGCCTTCAACCGTATAGTGTTTTCCTTCAATTCCCCAGTTGTTCAGAATTTGGCCCTCTTCCGATGCAAGGAAGTCAAGGAATTGAATGGCACGTACCGGGTCCTTACACTTGCTGGAGATCGAGATTCCGTACCCTCCGTCAAAGCCGGCCGGCCAGAAGCTGGTATCCTTGTATTCTTTACTCATAGTAACCGGATAGTGACCGTAAGTCTGATCGAGCTTTCCTGCAGCCTTCAGCGCATTCTGTGCATCGCCATAATCCCATTCCGGATCGGCCAAGCCGAGGACCCGGCCCGAAGCCACTTTAGCCTTGAACTGGTCGGTCTTTTGCACGAAGCTTTCCGGATCAAGCAGCCCGATGTTGTTCATGTGATTCAACCAGCGGAAATATTCTTTTTCCTCCGGACGGCGGAAATGATAAGTCGCCTGATGCGTTTCCTGATCAATGTAATATTCGCCGTCGTCCGGTCCTCCGGTGGTCTGGAATCCTGCGTTGGTGACCTGGTACATATGCCAATCGTCCCCATTCAGCGAAAGCCCGATATTCTTATTGCCGTTTTCGTCCGTAGGGTGCTTGGTGATATAATCCTGGATGACTTTTTCATAATCCTTCACCGTCTGTATTTCCGGATAACCGGCCTCTTTGACGACACGGTGCTGAAGTTCAAATCCTCCGTCGGCTTTGAATTTCTTCTCATCAACGGCGGACCAGGTTGGAATGGAGTAAATCGCCTGATCCTCCAGGCTGTACTTGGTCCGGACAATCTTGTCCCCCAGCATTTTTTTGATGTTAGGCGCGTGCTTCTCAATCAAATCTGTCAGATCGAGAATAGCACCGGCGTCGACAAGCCTGCCGACATCCGCCTTTGCGGCGATCAAATCCGGATAGTTGCCTGTCGCTGCAATCAAGGAGATTTTTTGCACCGGATCACCGACGGCAAACTCAGCATCCAGAGTCACTCCGGTTTTTTCCGTAATAATCTTTCCGACTTCATCCTTCATGTTATTCCAGTTTGTGCTGGAATCTTCCGAAAAATAAGTAAGCGTAACCGGTTTTAACTCTGTCCCGGCCGAAGAACCTCCCGCGTTGTTTCCTTCACCGGCAGTAGCGCCGTCATTACCGCTGCACCCCGCGAGCGTCGACACTAAAGTCAGTGCCACTATGGAAGAAGCAATCAACCCTTTTTTTTCTGGCTTCATGAACTAAACCCCCTAGATTAATGAAATAGATAATAGCTTGTATGAGACAGGCAGTTCACCTGGGCACACCATAGGCCGGTACACTCTAGCTCTTCACAGCGCCGAGCGTCATCCCTTTGACAAAGTATTTTTGCAAAAAAGGATAAACAATAAGAATCGGAACGGTGACCACAATCGTAATTGCCATTTTTACCGACTCCGGCGAAATTTGTGACATGCGCTCTGCCATATTCGCGGCGTCTTGGGAATTGCTTGCGCTTGTTGTCGTGCTTTGCAGGATTTTCATTAATTCATACTGCAGCGTTGTCAAAGATTCGTTCGACCCGTTAAAAAGGTAAGTATCGAACCAGGAGTTCCATTGGCCTACCGCCAGGAAAAGAGCCACGGTGGCTAATGCGGGTTTGCAAAGAGGAAGAATAACGCGCCAGTATATTGTAAAATCGTTGGCGCCATCCAGCTTGGCTGATTCTTGCAAGGCATAAGGCAGACCGTCTATAAAGGAACGGATTACGAAGACATTAAATGCACTTACAAGGCCCGGCAAAATGTACACAGCAAACGTATCAATTAAATGCAGATCCTTCATCAGGATAAAACCCGGAATCAAACCTCCGGTGACATACATCGTGACAGCAAGAAAAATTGAAATAAATCTTCTCGCCTGAAAATCACTTCGCGCAAGCGTGTAAGCCAGCATAGAACCGCTGACCAAGCCTGCTATGGTACCAATGACGGTCCGCAGAAAGGAAATTTTGAACCCGGTAATCAAGCTTCCATAGGTGAAAATCAGACTATAGTTATCCAGCGTAAATTGCCTTGGCCAGACGGTGATTCCTCCCCGGACAGTATCCACTGAATCGTTAAGGGAGATAGCCAGCACGTTTAGGAATGGATAGATCGTCAGAACGGTTACGACAGTCATTGAAAAATAAACGATGATTTCAAGAATTCGATCTTGCGGCGCTTTCGCCTGAAGGCTCTGTTTTGCCCGGCCAACCGGCGCATTGCTTTTAACAACCCCCATGTCACCCTTCCTCCTTACATGATGCTTTCATTGGTAAAGCGCTTAAAAATCCCGTTAGCCGCAAACAACAACACCAGGCTTATCACCGAGTTGAAGATGTTGATTGCCGTTCCGAAGGAGTATCGTCCCATAGCCAGACCATAATTAAGCGCATACAAGTCAAGCACTTCAGAGTAATCGATGACCAGGTGATTCCCCAGCAGAAATTGTTTCTCAAAGCCCGTGCCCAGCAGATGGCCAATGGACATAATCAACAGGACAATCATGGTCGGACGGATACCCGGCAACGTAATATGCCATATTTGTCTCCATCTGCTCGCACCGTCCACCCGTGCAGCTTCATACAATTCAGGACCAATCCCGGATATAGCAGCAAGGTAAATGATGGCGTTCCATCCGGTTTCCTTCCAAATATCCGCACTGGTTACAACGCCCCAAAACAAGTGGCCTTGAGCCATAAACTGAATCGGCTGATCGATGAGATTCAGGCCCAGGAGTATATCATTCACGACCCCGCCGTCCGTCGAGAGCATTTTGGTGACAATCCCTGCGGCCACCACCCAGGATACAAAGTGCGGAAGATAAGATACGGTCTGGACGAACCGTTTCAAGGCCTGTACGCGAACCTCATTCAGGAGCAGCGCAAAGACGACCGGTACGATGAAACCGGCGATCAGGCCCATAAAACTCATAGCCAGCGTATTTCGCAGCACCTGATAGAAGTGTTCATCCCCGAACAGGGTGCGAAAGTGCTCAAAGCCTACCCATTTCTGTTCAAAAAAACCGACGCCGGGCTTATATTTCTGGAAGGCCATGGTCCAGCCCCACAAAGGCAGGTACTGGAAGACAAAGACCCAAAGAACGAACGGTATAGACATGTAGTAAAGATACTTCTGATTTTTTAACTCCTTCCAGGCACTCTTTTTTCTTTTTTTGTATGCGTTTTCCGCACTTGCTGTTATCGTTTTCATATTTCCTCCCCTCTCCTGCTTATCATCATAAATCAGAGGAGAGGCGGAACCCATACCAAGGATTTCGGGAAAAATCATCTAATAATTATGGATTTTTATAATCGGACGGCGAACGGCCTTCATACTTTTTGAATTTGCTGAAGAAGTAATTTACGCTCGTGTAACCGACAAGCTCGGCCGCTTCGTACACTTTCATTCCTTGGGCCAGCAGCTCTTTGGCTTTTTGGATACGTACCTTGTCCAGATAAGTGTTAAAGTACTCCCCGGTCTTGTTCCTGAACAATTGTCCTAAATAGGGGGTGCTGTAGTTCAGGAGACCAGCCAGCGTCGAAAGCTTTAAGTCTTCTGCATAATGTCTATGAATAAAACCGGTCATTTGCTTAATTTCCTGCTCCTTGCCCTTTGGCCCGGCGTCCTCCGCAAATTCCAACAGAAAACGGTGTGTCTCTTCCAAAAGATCCGATAGATAATCCTGCTGATAAATCCCGTTTAAAAAACGCGAAACGGTCTCCGTTTCTTTCAGCTCGATACGGGAGGCGGCGGTGAGCTTATGAATGAGCCTGTTGGACAGAAAAAAGAAAGCTTGTTTGACAGCGTCCTCCTCTTGCCCCTGTTGGATAAAAAAGGCGGCAGCCTCATTCAACAACGGAAGCACCATAGTTTTGTTGCCTGCATCCAGGCTGTAATACAAGCGGAAGATTAAATCCTCCATCCTCTTTTCATCCCTGTCACCGGCCTCACGGGGAAACTCCGGTGCAGCAAAAAGAGTACGTTCCGGCTCCAAAAGACAGTCCTTAGCGCTGAAAAAGACTTGTTTTACCGCTTCCTGTGCTTTCAAAAAAGCGCTGTAAATAAGCTCCGGCTCACTAACGGTTCCCCCGGTCGCAGCAATAAACCGGGTATCGCCTGCGATGCTCCGGATCTCACCGTACAGATGATCGCGCCGCTGCCTTCCGTGCAGAGGCGAATTGAGCAGGAGAATGACATAAGGGGCGATTACGGTTACGAGCCCCCTATTCCGCCCCTCTATCCCGTGTTTCAGTCCTGCGGACAGCTGATGTAAGTGTTCCGGACGGTCCGCTTCGGGAACACGCGGTGAAATAACAACGATTTCGTAATGGCTCCACAACAAATCCATTTCCCTGATCCTGCTTCTCAGCTTGGCCGGATCTTCCGTCTTCTCTTGAGGAGCAAGCAGGCGGCGCAGATACAGCTCCCGGTTGGTAACCTCCGTTCTGTACCATTCCCTCCGCAGACGCTCCTCCTCGATCTGCTCGCGCACCAGCTTTAAAGTAGCCGACATTTCTGCGATGTTTACCGGTTTAACGAGATAGCCCGCTACTCCATATGTAATCGCTTGTTTGGCATACTCGAAGTCGGCATATCCGCTGAGAATAATACAATGCATCTGATGACCGGCCGATCGTAAGCGCTGAATGAATTGTAAGCCGTCCATTACAGGCATGCGGATATCAGCGATTACAAGATCCGGGACTTCTTCCTCGACGATCTTCAAAGCATCTCTGCCGTTGCCTGCTGCAGCAGTAACTGTGAAACCGAGGTTTTCCCAAGGTATCAGAGTTTGAAGTCCCTGTCTAAGCTTCGGTTCGTCGTCGACAATAACAACCTTAATCATTCAGTGCACCTCCAGGAATAAAAAACGTGATCGCCGTGCCTGTCCCGCTCCCGCTTTCGATACTTAAGGCACTGGATTCCCCGTACAGCAGGACGAGGCGGTCGTTTACATTTCGCATACCGATCCGCTTGCTCTCCTGTTCATGTACGGATTCGGCAAGCTCTGCCTGAATTTCGGCAAGACGTTCTGCGGTGAAACCTGCACCATTGTCACATACTTTCACCCGGGCTCCCTTCGGCATCTTCTTGACCTCAACTGTAATGACAGCTCCTTCTTCACGGTTATCCAGGCCATGAAGAACTGAGTTTTCCACTAATGGCTGAATGATCAACGGAGGGACCGGCATTACCTCCAAATCCGCATCAACCGTCAGATGATATTCCAAACGGTCTTCATACCGGAACTTTTGCATTTCAAGATAACAGCGTACACGCTCAAGTTCTTCGCGAAGGGGAATATTGCCGTTTCCAGCCTCCAGACTGCTCCGCAATAACGTACTCAGAAGCCATACGGCCTCCGCGATTTCGTCCTGCCTGCGAATATGGGCCTCCATGCGGATGGATTCAAGTGAGTTGAAGAGAAAATGCGGATGAATCTGGCTTGCCAGCATTTTGAACTTCATTTCACTTTGCCTTTGCTCAACAAGATTTTTCTGGTGATTGGTTTCTTGAACTTCTTGGACAAGGTCATGCACGCTCCGGATGAGAGCATTAAATTGCTTTGAGAGCAGACCAATCTCATCTTTACTGTCGATATGGATATACGTTTCCCAAGAGCCCGCTCCCGCTTTGGACATATGCTTGCTCAACCGGAGCAGCCTGCCGGACAACAGCGAGGCGGAAGCATAGATAAGCAAAACTGCAAACATCAGGCTGACCGTTATGACGACAGCGCCGAGCCGGATAACTTGATTGGCTTCCCGGGTAATCTCGGAAACGGAAAAAATAGAAATGATCCGAAGCCCGTTCCAGCTGTTTTCCGGATTCAGATTGACCATAACCACTTTAGATGCTTTTCCGTTGACGACCGTGTCATAGCTTCCTTCCTGACGGGAAAGTATCTTTGCATCTCCATCAATTTCGGATAGATTCTTTCCGAAAAACTCTCCTTCATTGGACCCGACCACCCGGTTCCGGTCATCCACAATCAGCGTAGTGAACGGCTCCTGGTCCAAAATCGATCTTAGTTGCTGTTTATCCACATTGATGGCCAGAACGCCTTTCTCCCCCAGTGAGTCCACTGGAAATGAACGTACCAGACTTAGCTGCTCGGAACCGTTACGTTCATCCTTGATCAGATTCCATCCGGCAAGCCCTTTCTGCTCTATGGCTTCCTTATACCAGCCTTCTGCCATAATGGCATTGTCCGGCTGGATAAATTCCCAGTTGTTAAGTGCTCCTGGATTAACAACATATACGCGAATGCTGGATATCTCCTTGTACAGTTGGATGTAGTCGCGGATATCCGTATACTCCCGGTATGCCTGGATGACTTCGGTATAACTTTCGTATTTTTGGGCGGCCACCTTCTTCATCCGGTTATCAATGGTTAGCCGGTAGGAAATATTCAGCGGTACCTTAATCAGCTCTTCCGTGCGCTTCCGTACGCGTTCGACATTGTTAGATAACTGTGTAAAAGCGTCATTAATGACAATCTCCCGAAGCTTCCCGGTCAGAAACAAGCCGGATAACAACAAAGGCAATACAGCTGCTGAAATGAAGGTAACCGCCAGTTTCTTTTTCATTTTCATGTCATTCATAATTCGGACCAAAAACATGGATCATCCTCCCGGGCCTGGTTGGCCGCTGCGCACAAAATGCCCCTTTTCCACAGAAAGGGGCATCGATTTATTGTAGATATTTTCCTCTTTCGGGCGTTGACAGATCCTTACCTTAAGCAGTAACGGGCTTGATTGCCCGAACCCTGAACCATCCGCTTTCATAATCTTTTTGTTCATAGACAAGGGGCAGCCCCAACTGCATCAGTCTGTCTCCCCCGCAGATAAACTGTTCTCCGCTGTATTCCGAATGGATCTCGTATTCGAGTTCCGGATGAAGTCCGGCCAGACGCAAAAATCTCTGGGGCGCATTGGGCACGGCCATCACTTGAAAATGGTAGACAAGCGCTTCCTCTTTGTCTTCGGAAACGAACATCCAAGCCGGCTCGTTTCCTTCGAATGGGCTCTTCAAACGGTACAAATCCCCTCTCTGTACTAATCCGCGGATCTCCTTGTAGGTTATGATCTGGCGTTTGGCCGTCTCTTTGTCCTCTTCAGTGAATTTCGTCAGATCAAGCTCATAACCGAAGTTTCCGGACATCGCCACATCGCCCCGAAAATCAAGTGGGGTTATCCTTCCGACTTGATGGTTCGGCACAGCCGATACATGTGCTCCGATTGCGCTTACGGGATAAACAAGGCTGGTGCCGTATTGAATCTTCAGCCGTTCCACGGCATCGGTATTATCACTGGTCCAGGTTTGCGGCATGTAGTATAACATACCGGGATCAAACCGGCCCCCTCCGCTGGAGCAGCTTTCGAACAGAATATGCGGAAATGCGGAGGTGATGCGCTCTAACAGCTCGTATAATCCAAGAACATAACGATGGGCGGTCTCCGGTTGGCGTTCCGGCGGCAGATCAGCCGAGCCTATTTCCGTCAGGCAGCGGTTCATATCCCATTTCACATAAGCGACAGGCACACTGGAAAAAATAGCTGAAAGCGAATCATAGATAAAATCGCGCACTTCTTGGCGGGTATAGTCCAGCACCAGCTGCCATCTGGCTTCGGTGCGTCTCCGCTCCGGAACATGAAGGCACCAGTCCGGGTGCTTCCGGTACAGCTCGCTGTCCGGCGAGATCATCTCCGGCTCAACCCAGAGCCCGAATTTAAGGCCCAGACGGTTGATCCGTTCCGCAACATCCGCAAGCCCGCCGGGGAGCTTCCTGCGGTCTTCAACCCAATCGCCGAGGGACGAATTGTCAGCATCCCGTTTCCCGAACCAGCCGTCATCCAACACAAAAAGCTCGATACCCAGTTTGGCTCCCTCTTCTGCTATCGCTGCCAGCTTATCTGCATTGAAGTCAAAATAGGTAGCTTCCCAGTTATTGACCAGGATCGGACGCTCCTCGTCCCTATATTCCCCCCGGCAAAGCCTGGTCCGGTACAAACGATGATACGTCCGTGACATGTCTCCCAGTCCTTGTCCAGAATAAACCATCACGGTTTCCGGTGTCTGGAAGCTCTCCCCCGGATTCAGCAACCACGCAAAGTCAAAGGAATTAATACCGATGCTGAGCCGCGTTGAACCGAACGAATCCACTTCCGCTGCCGCTTCGAAGCCGCCGCTGTAGACAAGGCTGAAGCCAAAAGCTTCCCCTTGACTTTCGGTCGTCTCCGGAGTGACTAATGCCGCAAAAGGATTGAACTGGTGGCTGCTCATGCCCCTTTTACTATCGATTCGGACCTCCCCTTGATGAAGCGGTTTGCGGGTAATATTACCTTCCCGGGCCCAGGCGCCTGAGAGGTACGTGATCTCAAAACCGCGTGTGCCCGGAAAATCGACACTGGCGCTCAAGGCACGGCGAAGCCGTAATTTCTTCTCCCCCTGATTGCCCAGCCGGGCCGAGCGAATAATGACGTTTCGATCCGCAAAGATGCTGTAACTCAGCACGACGGTAAGGCCTGAATAGGCATCCGTTAATTCCAATTCCAACGTATCTGCTTCGGCTGCATCCTCGGTATACACGGCTGGAAGCCCGGGTAAGGATGGTTTCCCCTTCATAAGCCGGTAACCTTCGTACTGTAGCTCAGTGATTCGTGTTCCGTCCTCCAGTTCAACCTGGTACGCCGGATTCCGGAAGTCTCCGCTTCCATATTGCGGGTATTCCTGCGGCAGCCGGTCTAATCCGGCTTGTTTCGGGGTGTGAATCAGCAGGCCGGACATGGGTTCCCGGTGCTTCAGTCTGCTCCCCCAATAGACATGTACAGGGTACCCGTCTACGATCTGAATAATATAGCTCATGCCGGACGACTGCAGATGAAACAGCCCAGCCTGCTCTTGTACGATTATGCCCAATGTAAATCCCCCTTCCTTCTGGTTCATCCTGTTGACATGGTTTAATACTTGATAAGTACATGTAATATAGCAGTCAGTTCTATAGAAATAATATATAAATTGAGTTCTAGAGTACATGGCACTGTACTCACTAAATATGTTATAATGCTGGATAATTTACATGAAGGAGACTTGTTGTGATTGAATATTTACCGCGCAGTAAACAGCATGCCGAATTGCATCTTACTCAATTCGGCATCGAGGAATGTATACCGGGTCATTTTTTTGGGCCGGCTGTGAGGAATCATTATTTGCTCCATTATGTTTTGAGCGGAGAGGGAGTTTTTGAAGTCGGTGGAAGCCGGTACCGGCTGCGGAAGGGGCAGGGGTTCTTAATTTTCCCCGATGTGGTTACTTATTATCAGGCGGATACAGCGAATCCCTGGTCTTACTGCTGGGTTGGTTTTAACGGGGCATCGGCAGAGCTGCTTCTCAAGCAAGCGGGTCTAACTAAATCTTCCCCAATCTTCCTTTATGACAGGGATGATATGATTTACCAGTACTTGCAGTTAATGAACGAATCGAGAGGATTCCATAAAGCCCGGGAAACCAGGCTTACGGGGTTGCTGTATTTATTATTATCGCTGCTCGTGGAGTTCGGTCCGGTGGCATCTCCTGAACTCAAAGGAACCCGGACGGAGATTTATGTTGAAGAGGTAAAGGATTTTATCGAAATGAACTATCCTCAGAAAATTACCATTGAGGACATTGCCCAGTTTATCGGACTCAATCGAAGCTATTTATGCTCCTTATTCAAACAGCGGAAGCAGATCAGCATTCAGGATTATCTGATTCGTTATAGAATCAATAAAGCATGTGAAATGATGGGGAACGCGGAGCTTTCGATCGCTGATATTTCCCGGTCCGTAGGCTATAACGATGCTTTACTTTTCTCCAAAATGTTCAAAAAAGTAAAGGGCTCCGCCCCTAAACATTACCGGGCGGAGATTCAGGCCCAAATGCAGAACGATTCCCAAAATTCCATTCAGCAAATTGAAGAGGAGCATCTATTTTATAACGGCTTTGCGCCATGGGTCCCGACTCCCCATGAATCCTACGGCAACTCTTTAAGTGGAAAAAGGTTAACTAATTTACCGGAGAACCTTATCCTCGGGTAGATGAAGTGGAAAAAGGGACACTAATTTGGCTCATTTCGCCATTGAACAAGAAATGTGGCCCAATTAAGTTTACTTTTTCCACTTAAATCTCAGGATTTCTTAATTTTCGGAGAAATAAGTTCCCTTTTTCCAACTAGCACTGCCCACCTGCTTCTTCGCAAGCATCAGTTGGAAAAAGGCAGCCGAAATCCGACGTCCATAACAAGGACGGTATCGTTTCAGCGAAAAATAGAAGGCGCATTTATTGCGTGAAGCATATAAATGTTCTTTCAAAAAAAACTAACGTCCGGAATTCCGGACGTTAGCCTCACGGGTCGTATTCTATTGCTGCTCCACTTTCTTAATCAGTCTAAGAACCATTGTTATGGCTTCGGCTCTCGTTGCCTGATCATTGGGAGCCAACCGGTTATTGTCCTTGCCTTCAATCAGACCGGCATCATATGCGGCTGCTGCATACGGTTGCCCCCATGCAGGAATGCGCTCCGCATCTGTAAAAGGCGCCTTTGCCTTCGGGTCTGGCTTCCAGTCCAGCGCCCGGACGATCATGGCAATCATCTCTAAGCGGGTAATCTTTCCATCAGGCCGGAAGGTTTGATCAGTATAGCCTGTAATCCAGCCGGATTGAACCGCATTTGCAATATACGGCTTCGCCCATGACGGTATGCTGCCTTCATCTTTGAAGGAAAGCCCGGCTTGCTCAAGATTTGCTTTTAACGCACGGCCCAGTATTACCGCAAATTCACTGCGGGTAACCTCTCCGTCCGGACGGAAGGTGCCGTCTTCATAACCTTTCACAATATTGCGTTCCACCGCTGCCAGGATATTCTCTTTAGCCCAATGCTTATCAATATCCTTGAACTTAGGCTGATTGGCAGTTCCTTCATTACCCGTATTACCAGTATTTCCATTGTTGCCGGTATTGCCAGGGCTGCCAATGGTTCCAATGGTCCCAGTAGTTCCGGTATTCCCCCCGGTGCTGCCCGTATTGCCTGCATTGCCGCTGTTTCCCGTGTTGCCGTTATTTCCGTTATTTCCGTTATTTCCGTTGTTGCCCGTGCCTTCGTCAGGCTTCTTTTCGGCCTCTAGAACCGTTAACTTGAAGCTTTTCTGCGCCTCAGCCCCATCTTTCTTAAGGGTTGCTGTCAGCGTCACCTCGGTTGTGCTGGCTGGACGCTTAACTTCCCCTATGCCAGAGATGATGCCGGGGTTGCTAGAAGTCCAGGTGATCACACTTCCATGCTCGCCTACAGCCGGTAAAATAACATTCTTCGTTACTGAGGTATTGAGATCTCCATCGGCATATCCGATTTCAAGCTTATCCTTGTCTAAATTCACATCCAGCGGCTTAGGCAGATCACCCAAAGTTATTGTTACTGAGGCTGTATTAAGCGGAACGGTAACAATCCCTTTTTCGTTATCCATTACGCCTGTGGATACAGCAGTGATGTTGTTCACCATACTTGGCAATTGAACGCTGAAACTGACCTCGCTTGCCTCAATCTTAGCTTGCTTCAGATCGCTGTTAAATGTAACAACTAGCTGATTGTCTTTCCTTACCACACTGTATCCTACTCTGCCGCCTTGAAGGGCGGGGTAGTTCTGCACACTTGCCACTGCATTGTTATTCCCCGCATCTATGACCCACTCCTTAGGGATACCGCGGCCCACGATAATATCAATCTTTTGATTGTGATCATAAATTTTCTCGGCAACCAAGGAGTCGATGAGCACCTTGGAGTTAACGGATTGCCCCCACATATGCTGTGCCGATCCGCCACCGCCCGGTGCATTTTGAAGGTTCAGATGATCATTTGTTTGGGCCCAAGGGCTGCCCGCGACGGGATAATTAATGCCTTCCCACCAGCTGAACGGTCCGCTCATTGAATTTTCAATCATGAATTCGTAAGCTTTAATTCCCATATCCCGGTATTCTTCCCCGCGCAGCGCAGCGCTTCCATAACCGGCGTTATATGCGCTTGAATAGAAGCCATGCGGATAACCTCCGAAGTTATACGGAGAATCTGTGGTATCCTCCTGAATACGTCTGTTAATTCCGTAAGTATAAGTATCATCCAGCAGCTTCAGGTTAATATTGTCTTCCGGCTGCTCCGCTCCGTACAGATATCCGTCCCAGTGCCATCTGCCGAACAGGAACATGGACGCCCAGTTCGCATCTCTGGAATCTCTCATGCGGTTCTCATCATTGGTTTCAACGACCGATGCCGGAATATAATCAAGCCCTTTATCGGTTATCGTCTGCTGCAGTTTGGCTGTAAATTTGGCTAACAAGTCATCATACCTTGCTTTTGCCCATTCCGCCTCATGTAAATAATATTCGTCATTCTTCAAACGGTATAATTCACGGGTTAGATATTCATAAGCGGTCAGACCGGTCAGAGCGGAATAATTGTCAATGGTCCAGTTTCCCTCTGAATCAATCGCATACGTTTTTTTCATAATCCCGTCAGCGTTGCGGTCGCTTTCAATGGTTCTGGCACCGAATTTTACCCGCTTCTCAAATACGGTACCGCTCGTTCCATCATCGGCAGTCATCTGCTCATCAAAGATAGAAGCGTCTCCGGTCTTGCTTAAGTAAACAGCATAGGCCCATGGAATCTTCCAGTTCGTATCCCAGTACAGATTGCTGTCTACCTGACCTGTCTCAATATTGATTCCGCCTGTCAAAGGAATGCTCTTCAGATAATCCTGCGCATGAGCGAAATCCCCGCTCTGAATCAGGTTCACCAGAATCCCCAGCGTATCATGGGAGAATAATCGGGCATAGCCGTTTTCACCCACATGCAGATAAGTGTCATCCTTAATAATCATGGTATCGATATAACCTGACTTGAATGCATTCACAAGCTCCTGGTTCGGCAAACGGATATCCACCACTTTGGAAAGTCTCGTTAGCCAATAAGCTTTCATCTCACCGTAGTTGGCTTCGAAGGATCCCAGACCAGCCACCTGCTCTTTGGTCAGGGAAGTGAACTGGGTGACGTTCTTGTCAAAATATTCATATTTATCGGCTTCAATCGCATATTCCCTGACAATGCTCTCACCGGGCTCAACGGTATACGTATTGATAGCGGCCGCATTCAATGGAACCAGATTGCCCGATACCACCGGCAAAAGCATGATTTCGTTTGAACGATTCGCAGCCGTAATTCTGGAATAGTTGATGACATAATCCTTATTGTCTACCGTATGTTTGTTGGCAAACGTTTCAATCTTGTAGTCCACTTTATTTTTCGTATATTCACTGATAAATTCGGGCAGATACCCTTCCCCTTTGGTCCACTTGATGCTGCTAGTATCGGTCACTCCGAAGGTAACCAGTTGTTTGGGGGCAACCGGGCCATGCTGTTCCGGACGGCTTCCGCCGATTTGATACGAACCATCCAGAAATGCAAGCGAAGCATTCTTGTCACCCTCAAAACCAAAGGCCGCTGTCATCTGCTCATTCGTCTCATACTTGTATTTGCCCGAGACCTTGAGGTTATGAACCGCTTCCAATACGGCGGAGTATGCAGCTAATTTATCGGTTTCCGAAGCGTTTGCATCCAGCGCCTTGGCGGCTTTTACCGCTTCATTCAAGGCATTCAGAGAGCTGATGGTATAGCCTTTAATAACCGCCCGGCTGATTTTATCGACCTGGCCGGCAATGGCAGACATATCCATATTGATTTTCAGGTTATCCCTTGCAGTCAGCAGTTGGCTGTAGGCCGCATTGATCTCCTCTTGTTTGGCATCAAAATCATTCAACCGCAGCTTGGCGTGATGGAGTGCAGCTTCCAGAGCCGACCATGACTGTACAGTGTACAGCTTGCTGTTATAGTTGTGATCCGTAATCTCATTGACTAAGGCCTGCAAGGCGGTTCTGTCCGTGTCCGATTTTTTAATAATTCTTAGTATTCCTGTACCGAGATGTGCTTCCGATTTAAAAACACCCGAGATGCTTTTGCCGAAATACTCGCCTGCCGTTTCCCCATTCTTCTTCATGACCATCCAGCGGTATTTGCCGGAGAACAGATTCTTCTGCGATAAGACCAGGGCATAGCGTGTATTTCCGGCAAGAGTATAGCTGAGCGGAATTGTGGTCATATCGCCGTCTGTAACATGGTCCCTGGCTACCGTTGTTTCTGCAAGCGGCGCACCTGCCGGTAAGCCTGAATGGTCTGTCTCGTATAATTTCGCCGTCAGATCACTTACATTATTGGACATTTTTCTTACATTTACTTGCACGTACTGCATATCAAAGCTGTCTGCAACGGTAAAAGTCTGATATCTGTCCTGCTGATCCCCGCTGCCGCCGAACTCATATTCATTTTCTGCAGCACCTGTGTAATCGATCATAAGATTGGTATCTCTTCTTACCAGCGCAGCTTGTGCCGTATTCAGCAGGGCCAGTGTGCTGTCAATTTCCGCCTGGTCTGCATCCGCCTTCTCCAGAATGCCCTTGGCTGCATCCCTTGCCTTCACAAACTCCTGCCAGGACTCATCCGTGTATACGCCCTGAAGCCTGTCTTTCACTTGATTATAGGCATTCTGCAGTATACTCTTGTCGGCAAGCTGCTTACTGCTCACTGCCAGCCCCGAGAAGGACATATTTCCATACCGTGAAAGAGTTTCTGCCTGCAGGCCTTCCACTTTCAATTCCACATGGGCAGGCACCTTAATCTGATACTTGTATACTTCCGAAGTGCCGCCCGCACTGACATCCTTCGTTTCGATAAGATTCATATCGGCATAAATCTTCACAGCAGCCTTAGCCTGCCATAACCCGATTCCGAAAACGACCGTCGACTCCTGCGGCTGCGGTGAAACCCGGAAGGTCCAGCCTACATTCTCGTATTTCCCTGAATCTCTGTTCTTGGGGAAAAACACGCCGAATCCCGTATCTTTGACAGCCCTTTCATATCCGGCCATGCCATCATCCCAGGAATAAGACAGATAATTCGCATCACCGCCCCGGTCCGGTTTCCCCTCAGTGCCCGTAGTATCATTACCGTATACGCTGAAGGTTACAGAACTGGAAACGGCCTTTCTGATCTGGACCATTTGGTCCGGGCCATTACCTTTCAGATGCAGCCAGTCCACATTGCCAACCTGGGACAGATCAAGCGAATCTTCCCCTTGTACTTTACTTTCGACGATTTGAAGTGCGGCGGACCCTGTACCGGCATCCGTTCCGTCAGCTCCATAGGCGACCTTGGGCTGGCCCAGCGAAGCTGATGTGATAACCAGAGAGACCAACACAAACACGGCTGTCATCTTTTTGATTGGTATTCTGAGCATTGCATTACCTCCATCCGGTTTCTGCCTTACTTTTGTCCATACTTCTCTTGTAATTCATCAAGCAATTCCTTGACAGGCAGCTTACCGTTTTTAAAGATGATTTCTTCCACGCCCTTCAGCAGATCCGCATGGAAGGCTTTGGTCTGTTCCGGATAAGCAAAAGGCATACCTGCCTTTTCCATATTATCGAATACAGGCTTCAGTTCAGGATATTTCTCCAGATATTTCGGAAGCAGTGCCGATACGGCAGGCGAATAGCCTACAGTTTCAATCGCATCTGTTTGTGCTTCGTCACGCAATGCGTAAGAAATCACTTTCATAGCCGCTTCTTTATTCTTGCTTCCTTGAAGAATGGAGAGTCCATGGGAGTAAGCGCTTTGTGCATCTACGGTACCTTTAGGCATTGGCAAAGCGATCAGCTCCAGCTCCGGATTGGCCTCTTTCAAATAACCGACATACCATGGTCCCGCTGTGGACATCGCTCCCTTTTCTTTCGAGAATACCTCGCCGTCCCAAGGTGCGCCGATTTCTATCGGTGCAATGGCTACCTTGGACTTCAGGTACATATCCACGAAGAACTGAAGGCCTTTCACGTTCTCTGCAGAATTGATGGTCTTCCCGAAATTCCAGCCTCCGCCGAAAGCATGAACATATTGTGTGATATGGAATGGATCAATACTGCCTACAATCCCTTTAACACCGTCTTTTGTCATCGCTTTAGCGAGTTCCAGCATTTCATCCATCGTCTCCGGATATTTAGTAATGCCTGATTGATCGAACATCTTTTTATTTATAGCGAGCATTGAAGTGGAAGAGTCATAAGGAATACCGTATAATTTACCGCTATCTGTCCAGCCTTTATATAGAGAGGTCGTAATCCGGGTCTTGTCAAAGCCTACTGTCTTAATAAGCTCATCCAAAGGCTCAAGCACACCCTTCGCAATGTACTCGTAGTTCCCTTCATCGGACATGGCAATAATGTCGGGACCCACTCCTGCAGCAATAGCTGCCGGTACAGCCTTCCAGAACTCATCGCTTGTCGGATACTGCTGAAGCTTCACCTTCACCTCCGGATATTTTTCTTCTATGCCCTTGACCATAAACTCGAAGTTCTTCTGTTCAGCGGAGTTGGCCCAATAAGCCATGGTTACTTCAACCGGATCAGCAGGCTTCTCGGATGCTTCCGTGGCAGCAGGCGATTGGTTTGTCTTCTGCTCTGCTGAATTATTGGTTGTTTTAGAAGCACAAGCGGCCAGCAGACCTGTGAGCATGATGCAGCACAGTATGAGCGTCATTGCTTTTTTCATCTATTTAATCCCCTTCGATTCAATTCGCCAACAATGTTGAACGTACTTTTATCATAAGGAATCGGACCTATCGGCTAAACAGAGGATCTTTACATGCAGCTGAAAATTTTTACATCGTTTCGGATTCGCGGATTAATTCCGGGTTCTTGCGGACCTCATTCGGTGGGAAGCCGATCAGTCTTTTAAACGCGATATAAAAGTTATCCGTGCTTTTAAAACCGACCCTCTCCGCAATTTCATAGGTCTTCATTGTACTGTTGATCAACAAATCCAGTGACTTGTTTACACGATATTGATTGATATACTGGATCAGAACCATACCTGTTTGTTCCTTAAACAAGCGGCTCAAATAGGAATGATTCAGTCCTACGTAATGCGACAATTCCTCCAAATTCAGATCCCGGTCATAGTATTCATGAATATAGTCAATCACCAGCCTGATCTTATGATTCATTTTTTGGGAAGCAGCATTCGTATTCTTCTTATACTGGACATACTCTGCCTCCTGCACCAGTAATTCGTAGATTTGCTGCTGGGTTTCCGCTTCGAAAAATTCTTCGACCGCCGGAAATTCGTCTATAGGGAGACCTGTTTCTGTTTCACAGGCTCTGCTGAACGCATAATGAAGATACGTTGCAATCCTCAGCATCTCCTGTTTCGATAGCTGCCGGTTCTGCCGGAGTTCCTCAAACAACTGCCCCATAGATCCAAGTATTCGTTCCCACTGTTCATTTTCAATTTCCAGTTTGATCTGCTGAACCTTTTTTTCAAACGCGTGCTTGTTCAAATCCTCTTTCTTTCCTGGTACGGAACCGGTGCCCTCCAATTGATAAAAAATCACACCCGACTCTTTATCATAGAAATTGCTCTCCAGGACCTTCTCCGCCTCTTTCAATGCGAGGGGAACATCCAATAAGCTGAGATGCAGTGCACTGATCCCAAAGCTGACATTTATATTCATGAATTTATGCAGGGCATTCTGCACCGTTTTAATCAGATTCCATTGTTCATTGTAAATACTCTGTGCGCTTCGCAGGCTGGAATACGATTTAAGGATAGCAAAGCCGTTCTGGCGGTGCTGAAAAAATTCCACTTCATCGAACTTGCGCAAGACCTCACTCAGGATATTCTGGATTGAAAAATAAAGTAAATACTCCATATCCTGTTTGTATCTCTTTCTGACTTTAGAGAACTGGTCAATATGGAAGGCAAAACAAACGAGATTGGGCGCCTGAAGCCGGACATCATACTCTTTCATTTTATCTTCAATCTCCCAGGTATGCCGTATGGCTCCTTCCGACCACTCCTTGAAAAAAACCGCTTTCATATTCGGCTTGACCCGTTCAGCATTTTGCCGCAGATTCTCGATTTCATCCGTTTGCTTCCGCTCCCGCATTATAGTCTCGCGGGCACGCCGCAAGGCATCAAATATGCCAGCCTCATTTAAGCTGGGTTTGTGGATATAATCCACAGCACCCAGGCGCATGCCCTCCCGCACATATTCAAATTCCTTGTAGCTGCTCAGCATAATGACCTTTGGCGGATCATTCCAGCCCTGGAGCTTCTCCAATGCCTGGAGGCCGTCCATAATCGGCATTTTGATATCCATAAGTACAATGTCCGGCTTAAGCTCGGCGATTTTGACCAGCGCATCCTCGCCGTGAGCGGCATCCCCAATCACTTGAAAACCATAAGCTTCCCAGTTCAGCGACGTCTTCAAACTCATTCTCATGTAAGATTCGTCATCCGCAATAAGGATTTTCATCAACGTATACCCTCCTTGGCTGAAGGTTCTTCTGTGTTGATTAATACAGGAATATCAATGAAGATCGTAGTCCCTTCCCCGGATAATGTATGGATTTGCACTCCATATTGAGGGCCAAAATGAAGCTGTATCCGTTCTGAAACATTCCGTACGCCGATAGAATTCATTCCCTGCTGCCCTTTGCCCTTATCCATCAGCCGTTCGATCTGTTCGTGACTCATGCCAATTCCGTTATCCTTGATCATAAACCGGACTCCCTTCTCATGGCGGCGGACATCAATACTTAACCGGTAAGTGTGTTTTTCATCGGCAAAACCATGGAATATAGCGTTTTCAACAAACGGCTGCACGATAAATTTCAGCGTCTGATAGTGCCGGACCTCTGCTTCAACGTGATAGGTTGCTTCAAAGGTGTTGTAGTATCTTAGTTCCAACAGAGTTACATAATTCTGGATGAAGGCCATTTCTTCTTCAATAGATACGAATTCTTTCGTATTCCGGGCAGAGAAGGCCAGCAGCCCAATCAGTGAATCCAGTGTTTCAGTGATGTTATCCGCCATTTGTGCCTGGGACATCCACCTCACTACTGACAAGGTATTATAGAGGAAATGCGGATTGATCTGGGCTTGCAATGCGTTGAGTTCCGCACTCCGCTTCTGATGCTCCTCTTCCTTGATCCTTGCAATCAGCTGCTGAATTTCTTTGGTCATCGCATTAAAGGCATAGCCGAGCCGCCCGATTTCATCCTGCCGGTTCATATCAATGTTGACATTAAAATCTCCTATTTCGACCCTCCGCATCATTCGGCTTAATTGTTTGATCGGGTTCGTAATTCCTCTGGATACAAGGAGCGCGACGCAAAAGGCTGTAATAATGGTAATGCCCACGATGACCGCGATAAAATTCCGGATCTGGTATACTTCGTGGAACATCGCTTGCTTGTGAATAATGGAATAGAATTTCCAGCCGCTGATTGCAGAGGTGTTATGAACAATATAATATTCGGGGTCATCCTGCCTTACCTGATCTTCTAAATTCAGCCCTATAGCCCTGCTGACCGTACTGAACAGAATTTTATTATTCTCGTCTACAATCATCTGTTCCGCTTCGGGACCGGGGTTCAGCCCCTGATATAATTTGCGGAGTGTGCCATCCCGGAAGTTCACGATAAACGTACCCAGCTTCTGATTGGTCGCCGGATCAACGATGACCTGCCCCACAGACATCACGGAACTGCCCATGCTGACCTGTTTCTCCGGATGAAGACCCACCACGACCGGTTGTCCCCGTTTCGCCTCAATTTGCCGGAACCAGGGTTCGTCAAACGGCTGATAATCGTAGTTATAAATAACCTGGTAGCCTTTACGGTACGCCACTTCATTGTTGTCCGCATAAATGACGAGGGAATCAATGTCGTTGTTGAACAGAAATATTTTTCGGAAAAATTCATCATTAATATATTTGTAATCAGAAGATTTCTCATAGATCGGGTACTCAAAGGTCCCATAATCCTTCGACAAAATATTCAGAAGCTCCTGATCGTAGAAGGGGGTCTCCGAGACACGAAGCATGTTCTTCAAAAATGCATCTGTACTTGTCGTCATCTGCCTGTTCAGTTCCTTAAATGAATGTACAATCCTTCCTTCCAGAAAAGAAATCGAATAGTAGTAAGAGATGGAACCGATTAATATAAGCGGAATAATGATCAAAAACACATAGGTAAGAAACAGCTTCTGATTCATGCTGCGGTCCTTAAACCTGATTAATCTCATTCACTCCCCACCGTTCAAAAAAAGATTGAATCCGCATTTTCGGAATCAATCATAGCATATATTATCGCGCTATTTAGATATTATTTAACACTTTATGATAAAACCCGACAATATTCGAGTGCTTCATCTCTTCCCCGTGTTGAGTGACACGGTAATAGATTCTTTAGATTCCAGTGAATAGTTCTGTCCGTCAATTGACAGGCGGAGAGAAGCATTCAGATCGGTCAGCTTCGCAACCTGAACAGCATCATGCGTAATATCAATCTTCAAAAGATCACCCTGCCAATATAAAGGAAAAGAAAGAGAATCCCAGGCCTCCGGAAGCCGCGGCTGGATACGAAGCTGGCCACCCGGCGCACGCACTCCGCCAAAGCCGAACACGACACACTTCCATATTCCGCCGATGGATGCTGTGTGTATGCCTTGATCGGATGACTTCATGTTCCGGCCCAGATCAATGCCTGCCGCCAGCCCGAAGAGCCGGTATGCGAGCTCCGGTTCTCCCAGATCCGAGGCCAGAATGCTGTGAGTTGCCATACTGAGTGAAGAATCATGGAGCGTCTTCGGCTCATAATACCTCCAGTTCGCCTGCTTTACCTCATAGCTGAAGTAATGTTCAAGGAGGTACAAGAGCACCATTACATCCGCCTGCTTGGATACTTGAATGTCATTCACCTGATCCATATTATAATCTTCCAGGATCAGAGCCACCTCTTGCTGATTGCGGTACTTCGTTAAATCAATGAGCTTTTTGCCCAGATAGGTATCATCCTGCGGAATAACCAAATCCGTCTCCCGGGGCCGGGGCAGATAGATGTTCTCTGCCTTCTGTTGCCATTCTTCATAAGCCTTATCCAGCTGCAGCCGGTTTCTCAGCTGTATCCACATGCCAGACGGAGCGTGCTGCAGTTTCTCATAACAAGCAATAGCTGTCTGTAAGTTCCAATGGGCCATATAGTTTGTATAAGCATTATTGTCAACATGCTCCTTGTATTCATCCGGTCCGATTACATCCTTGATTTCAAAGCATTTACGCGCATCATTCCAGGTCAGGCGGCTTGCCCAGAAGGTGGCTGTCTCCATGATGATCTCGTACCCTTTCGTATCCATAAAGAGCTGATCTCCCGTAGCCAAATAGTACTGCCACACCCCATAGGCCACATCGCTTGTAATATGCTGTTCAATCAACCCCGTCCATATCCTGGTAGGTGTTCCTGTTACCACATCAACGGGTCCCCATTCCGGTGTCACTTCGTCTCCGGTCAGGGCAGATTCCCAGGGGTACATTGCTCCTCTGTAGCCGTTCTCCTTCGCTTTCCGCCGTGCTCCGTCCAAGGTATGATACCGGTATTCAACCAGATTGCGGGCCATGCCAGGGTCGGTGAACAAGAAGTAGGGCTGAATAAAAATCTCTGTGTCCCAGAAGGAATGGCCTTTGTAACCTTCGCCCGTCAAGCCTTTTGCAGCAATGCCAAAGCGGTTGTCATGCGCCGGGGCCATAATTACAAGATGATATTGCGCAAAGCGGATCGCCAGTTGATCGAACTCCTGCATGCCCTTGATCTTAATATCCAGCGCTGCCCATTTCTCCCGCCACGCTTTTGCGCTGTCCTGCAGAAGCTCCCCGTAACCCTTCGTGGCCTCAAGACGCAATTCATCCAATGACACCTCACACAGCTTCGCGGCTTCCTGCTGCCTGTGCTCAAGATCCAGCGAGGTATGAATGTTGGCTATTTTCTCAAACACCAGGGTCTGGCCTGCTTCAACCTGAAACGTATACTCTAGCGATACCTTTCTCCGCTCTATGGATAAACGCGGCTCTGCCGCAACCTCCGCGTCATCCACCAGACAACGGTGATGGCAATGAGTTACCACATGAATATTGGACTCTGTTGTTGCAGCCGCATACTGAATCATTTTTTTATCATAAATGCGCTTATCTCCTTCTGCAAAATGCTGTGCTCCGGAATTTGTAACCTGTCCGTTAATTCCGGAGCGTATAGAGATTTCTGCAGCTGCCGTACACGGTGTCAACTCGGCCCGCATACCCAGCAAATGTTTATTATGTAATGACACGAATCTGCGGAAGACCATTTCAAAGCGATTTCCTCTGTCATTACGCCAAATGACACGGCGGTTCAGTTCAGCTGTTTGAAGATTCAAGGTACGCGAATACTCTTCAATATTTCCTTTTTCCAGGTGAAACCCTTCGCCGTCAAGCCAAATGCCCAGTTCCGTAACATCCGCGATATTAGGCAGCTCTGTTACCTCTGAAGCACCGGATCTATTGAATGTTCCGGCAACAAAACAATTGCGGGTTTCTTGCGGGTAGGACTCCTCCGTACAGGCTCTAACCCCCATATATCCGTTGCCCAAACTCATAATCGCCTCATATTTAGCCAAATACCGGACATTAAATGAATCTTCGCCAATAACCCAGTTTCGCAGTTCTCCTTCGCCCATATCATATCTCAGCACAAGAATAACCTCCTTCTCTTTCTTTGGCAGTCTGTATTATCATCAGCCCTTCAGACCTGTTGTTGCAATCCCTTGCACAAGATGACGCTGGAAGATCAGAAACACAACGATGATGGGCAGCGTGAGCAGCACAACCCCGGTCATTGTAAGATTGGGCCATTCAAAATAACGGTTCTTCAGTGTATTCAGTCCCACCGTCAATACATACCATCGGCTGTCATTGACCAGCGTGACCGGCCAGACGAACGAATTCCAGGTTCCCGTAAAGCTGAAGATAATTTGCGTACCGATTGCTCCTTTGGACAACGGGAGGATAATCCGGAAGAAGATGCCGATCTTGGTTAGACCGTCTACCTCTGCCGCCTCTTCCAATTCTTTTGGAATACTCATCATAAATTGCCGCATCAGAAAAACAAGGAACCCTTGGAACATAAATGGAATAATCAAACCCTGATAGCTGTTCAGCCAACCTAACTTCACAATCATGGAGTAGATCGGAATAATCGTAACCTGATAGGGAATCATCATCATGCCGATTATGATAAAAAAGATCAGCCCGCGCCCGGGATAGTTCAATCTGGATAGAGAATAGGCTGCCATCGTGTTAATGGCGAGATTCCCAAGCAGGATGCCGAGTGTAACCACAATGGAGTTAACATACCAGACCGTCATATCGGAGTTCACAAATACATCTTTATAGTTCTCCAAGGTCAACCGGGCCACCCCCACCCAATGGCCGATGTCACTTTTGCCCAGCAATGAGGTGTATATGGCATAACCAAAAGGGAGGATGAAAAAAATGGAGCATAGCGACAACAGGGCATAGCGGATACTTGTCTTTCCCAAATTATTCATCTCTTAAATATCCTCCTTTACAAAGCGTTTTTGAATAATGGTTAAGAGGATAATCAGTGCGAAGATGATAAATGCCGCCGCGCTGCCATATCCGGCCCGGTTGAAACTGAACGCCTGGCTGTAAAAATAAATAACAATGGTGCTCGTTGCTCCGGCGGGACTGCCCAGTGAACCGTTCCGGGCGAGGGCATAGGGCTGGTCAAACAGCTGCAGCGCATATATCAACCCGGAGGTCAAGACAAGAAAGGTGGTCGGCTTCAGCATCGGAATCGTGATATACCGGAGACGCTGCCAGGCATTGGCTCCATCGACCATTCCCGATTCATAGATATCATAAGGAATGTTCTGCAGCCCGCCCAGATACACCACCACATAGAAACCTATATAGGTCCAAACGGTAATCAATATTAAGAAGGGCAGCGCATATTTCGTACTGGCGTACCAGGATACGTCCTCCATTCCGAACAGCGTAAAAAATTTCGTGGCAATCCCATCCTGCTGCATAAATAAATACATAAATACGGTCGTAACTGCCACCGTGGATGTGATGTAAGGCAGGTAGAACAACGTGCGGAACGTCGTCTTCAAGCGGGTAATTTTGTTCAGGCCCACCGCGATAAGCAAGGCAATAACGGACTGCAGCGGCACCGCAATCACCGTTATAATCGCAGAATTTTTTAATGCCCCCCAAAAGTCGCCGTCCTTCAGCATCTCCGTATAATTTTGCAAGCCGATAAATGTTGCTGCATCCGGATTTAAAAAGCTGATATCCTGAAAGCTGTATACAAAAGACCGTAATAAAGGATAGTAAAACCAAATCCCCATAAAAATAAGAATAGGCGCTACGAATAAATAACCTACAAATTTAGAGGAAGAAGCTAACCTCAACCCTATCTGTGATGGCGAACGCCCCGCTTTCCAATTTGCTTCTCTGCCATGCTCCATCTCTGTATCCTCCTTCAAGTTTCCCTGTCACAGGCATTCTGTACTCGAATCCGATCAGGTATTTACATCATACGAGGCGGCAGAACCTGCGAAAACAGAGGATCTTTACTTGACACTGAGGATTTTTACTTGGACCTTCCCAACTGGAAATAGCTGTCTCATTTATAGATAAAGTCCGATCACCTGTATTATTCCACGCAAATAGCCTGTAGGATTGGGATTTTAATATCTCATTCCTACAGGCCGTTTTTCATGATGCTTATTAAGTCATTGAAATCGAATCGTTATTCGCTTTTGGCCCCTTTGCCAGAAGCTTCTTCGTAAAATTCACATCAAAAAAATGAATGATGGGTCCCAGGCCGAATACGGACACCAGTGTTCCCAAACCGATGATGCCTCCTGCCAGGAAGCAAATCAAAGCACAAAGCGCATCCGTAAACATCCGGTGCCAAAAATAAGAGATTCTAGGGAAGTTATCCCTCATAATCAGGGACAGGCTGTCGTAGGGAGCTACTCCCACATCCGATGTCTGATACATGGATACCCCAAAACTGCATACCACCACGCCAATCGCCACGATGATCACCCGCTGCCATAACAGCTGAGGTTCGCCCAACAGATTTAGCCAGGTATTATAAAAGAAAGTAGCTATGTAGCCAAGCAAAATTGCATTTACAAAAGTTCCGGCTCCAATGAACCTTCGTCCCGTTATGAATTCGATTACAAACAATACCAGGTTCAGCAAGATCAGAAAATTGGCATATGTCATACCGATGCACTCTGCAAGTGCCATCACCATGCCGCTGAAGGGATCATTCCCCATGCCGGACAGCTTAAAAATACTGATTCCCATGCCCAGGAATACATTGCCGACAATCATAATGATCAAGCGTTTGGTATCTACCTTATTAATGTACTCCTTCATATGGTCCATCCTATTTTCATATTATAGTTCTGCTTTTCACAAGCAACGTCGTCATTATATCACAATTTCAAGCGGACAAGCCGTAATAATGAACTGGCCCATACTCTAAAGTGTTGATAACAGGATTATCATTTATTCCAAGAATTTTTCCTTTCATTAAAATCCTCCCCCATCAATAAGAAAAGAACAACCATCTTATTCAAATGGCTGTTCTTGAAATGAACCTGACATATATGCGGCTAACCGGATGCACTCATTTCCTGCTCTTATCGTGGAGCCTGACCGGCTCCTAAAGCTTCAATCTTCACCCCATGGAATTCTGCTGCACCCTGGCTTACGAACAAGGCAAGCTTTCCTTGCTGAATATCGTACATTCTGGCACTCATCGCCACATCTCCGCCGACATAAATTTCGCAGATCGTGCCGTCAATGAACACCTTCAGCTCGTATTCCTGATCCGGCAGCAGCTTGAGCGGACGTTCCAGCTCCATATCATAAGGGAAGGTTTTGCCTCCCTCTTCAGATTGCATAATCGGCCCCCGGAAGGCAATCCGGCTTCGCTCAGGCTCCAGCGTGATATAGTAGGCAAAATCAAGGCCTTCACCCGCCCGAAGCATGAACCCTAAGCCCTGGGTCGATCCCGAGAAACGTACAGTTGTAGAAATCTTGCACTGATCGGGCAGTTCCTCCTGTGTAATGCAGCCGGCAAAAGAATACGGGGATTCGCACCGGATCACCTCATCCGTAATCGACCACTCTCCAGCAACTCCATAAAAATGAGCAGGTACCTGCCGGGCAAAAGCCGAGTCTACGGTTTCCGGAGCTTTCACGCCTAGTGTCCCGTCCGGGCGCTGTACAATTTCATGCACAACCAGATTGCCGCCCCAATCCCAGGTATCATAATCTTTGCCTGGAGCTTTGGGAGGGTTCCAGCCGAACAGATCGTCTTCCTTCGTAGGATTCCAGCCGAACAAATAACGCTTCTGTCCATCGGATACTGACTTGGCGGCATAATATGCACGTCCATCAAAGGCTTCTTCCGGCGGCGTAATCCACGGTCCGTTCAAGGAACGGCTCATCCGGTAAAAGGTGCCGAAACGTCCCGTATATGAGGAATAAATCAGGTACCACCAGTCCCCCATCCGGAACAAGTCCGGGCATTCATGCGCCCCCACGTGCAGGTTCGGCGCATACAGCGGCTCCCGGTATTCCCAATGCTTGAGATCCTTAGATGACAGCAAGCCCGTGCAGCCTTTCCGGTTCGTCGGTCCTTTGGCCAGCGCTGCGATCAGCATCCAGTATTGGCCCTCTTCTTCATTCCAGAATACAAAGGGATCACGCCAGTCCGCCAGCTCATAAATTTCGCCATCCGGACCAAAAGTGTCTTCAGGAATCGGCTCCCATGTCCGCAAATCCTTGCTGACGGCATGGCAGGCGAACTGCTTCCCTTCAGGAAAAATACAGTAGAACATATGATAGACATCGTCCACTTTGAGAATATGGCCGGTTCCGCCTTCGATTTTGCAAGCTCCATCTTCCCTGTAATTCACGAAATCCTTCGTTCCAAGCAAATGCCAGCCATGATCAAGGCCTTCCCGGTAATTGTCTCTCCAGCCATGGAGATAAAAAAGTTTAAATTCCCCGTCTTCATAGTAGGGGATTACGTCCCCTACCCAAGCGTTTTCCGGCCGATAGAAAAATTCCTTCATTAAATATTCCCCGTTCCTTTAGCAGTTATTATTTATTGAATTTATCCAGCAACAGCGAGATGACTTGTGCACTTTCTGCACGGTTAACCTGTTCCTGCGGCATGAACAAGTGGTTCCCGCGCCCGCTGATTAATCCTAGCTCCTGTACGGCAGCGACCGCATTTGCAGCCCAGCCGCTGATCGTACCGGCATCCTTAAAATCACTTTGGCGATTAACGGCAGCGTTCTGTCCTGTATGGAGCAGATACGCTTTGTAAATCATGGACGCCATTTCTTCACGTCTGATGGTGTCCTCCGGGGCAAAGGTATCCGTGCTTCTTCCGGTTACAATTCCCGCTTCGTATGCTGCGGCAATGGAAGCAGCGTACCACTTCGTTGATTCCACATCCTTGAATACGGCTGACTTCGTTGCTGATATTCCGAGTGCACGGGTGATTAAGGAGGCGAATTCGGCCCTGCTCACTTTTTGCTTCGGGGCGAATGCCGTTTCACTCACACCTGAGACCATTTGCTGCGCGGCCATTCTTTTAATTACGTCATAGGCCCAATAAGAGGCATTAACATCTTCAAACGACTTGTCATAAGTAAGGACGGCAAACGTACTGAAATGGCTCACATTCGCTGTCCATTTACTGCCCGCAAAGGTTCCACCCACATACTCCAGTCTTCCGTCATCAGCGATGTAATAAATGCCCGTCAGATCTTGTTGGGCATTCTCCTGTGCAGTCAGTCTGATTGTGACGGGTTTGGAGAACTTCTCAAGCGTCAGTTTCGTTCCATCGGGCTTCACAATAGACAACTTGAAGTCGTAGACCTCTCCAGCCGCAGAGATGGCTGCCTGATTCTTTTGTCCGGCTTGCGCAACCCTTTCTTTGCTTTGCTCTGAAGATAAAGTTTCCATTTCAAAAGATATCTTCGCATGTTCCAGCTCGCCGCCCGTAACCTGTGCCTGCAATTCCTTCAATACTTCTGCAGGGACTTCGATTTCCACATTTGTATTTTTAATCTTCAGGGCATTCTTGCCGTCATTTGCAGCCGTGGTCACAGGGAACAGCACCTGCCGCTCTCCCTTTGCCATTTCAAATGACAAGCTGCTCTGGCTCACCGGTTTGCTTGCCGGAATCACAGGGCTGCCCGGAGTACTAGTTGGGACAACTGTACCGGTTGGATCTGTCGGAGCACTTGGACCGTTTGGGTCACTTGGACCAGCCGGATCGCTTGGACCGCTTGGGTCAGTCGGACCGACAGGATCGGTTGGATCGGTTGGATCAGTCGGATCAGTCGGACCGGCCGGGTTATTCGGATTCACCGGATTTTGCACCTTGACTGGTACATTGAAATCGTCGACGTTAATATGTCCGAAGCCGCCTGTAGATTGGTCAACCACCTTGATGTAAAGCTCCTGGCCGATATACTGCGACGCATCCCAAATCTTCCGTTGATACTCCTCATAATTCGTGGCGGTCTCTTTAAATAGTTCTTTGCCGTCCGATGCCCGGACCAGCGCAACATAGAGCTTATCGATATCACGCCCGCCGCTGACCAGGAAGTTGATCTTGCCGTTCCCGCCTAAGACGAACTTTTGCGATTTCAGCGTTCCCGTTAAGCTGTCACCGCCAGCTGCCTCGTTGAAGCCCCACAAATGATAGCCGCCCGGAATTTTATGCGACGGATTGAAGTAGATCGTGTCCCAGAAGAACTTGGCATCGGTCACATGGACATTCTGGAAGGCGTTCCCTTCCGTAATCCAGCCTGTTAAGTCACCTGTGGCAAAATCATGGTTAGGCAGATCCGTAATATCGGTGTACACGGAGTTGTCCCAGTTGTCAGGCACATCGACCGGAGCAGCCGGTTCACCCGTCAAGGCATTCATATTCCATACTTCCATCGACTTGACCGTAATATCGTTGTCGGCCCATACCTGCAAGCCCAAGGAATCGTATCTTCCTACGTAGACACGTGTGGTCAGTTTTTTCTTATCATTGGCAAAGGCTTCGACAACCGAGCGGTCCAGGAAAATATGGAGCTTCAGATTCTCTCCCTTCAGATCCACATATCCGCCTTGGATGCCATCCACACGCACATCCGGGTCAATGCTGCTCTTGGTCCGGTCCACATTGAAGGTCCCGGCCGTCTTGTCATAGTAAATCAGCGTTTCCTCCTGGCCGTTATCGGAGCGCCGCACTTTAAGACCGAATTTCTGGGCTTGCCCCGGATCAATCTCCATCACAATCTCCAGCATGTCGCCTTTGACATTTTGGATCAATTGATTGGCTGCCTGCAGATTTTTGTCTGCAAAATCCACCAGTTTGGCACCCCGCAGACTCTGCAATTCTTGAATCGGCTCAATGCGCAGTTCATCATGCTCATCCAGGCTCAAGGAAACCGGCAGCGCCAGATTATGCGCCCATCCGGCTTGATATTCAGCCTGCGGCGTTCTTACATTCTGCACCATGGAGTATACGACCGTTCTTCCGTCAGGTGTAACCATCCCGCTCTCTGCGGTCAAATAACCATCCCCCACATCCATTTTGGAGGGGGCGTCCTGATCAGGTATAAACTTGAAGTTATCTCTATCCCAGGTGCCTATCCAGTAAAAGACCTCAACATCTCTTAGCACATCGTTTGCCGGCGGAACTTGCTCCGGTTTCTCATGCGGGTTGATCATGAAAATATACTTCTGCTTGCCTGTGCTATCCTTGCCTAACGGCAGCAGCACTGGCAGTTCCCATACCGTGCCAAGCTCCGGATACAGGCTTCTGTCACTGACGTATAATGGCCCCTTATACTCCCAGTTGTACATATCGTCGGATACGTATACCAACGCTGTACCGCTGCTGAAATCCTTAAGACCAGAGGTTACCAGCTGATACCACTTGTCTGTCTCTTTGTCATACCATACAAACGGGTCTCTGAACTCGTTATGAATACCGTTTCCGTTCTGCTCTGTAACCGGTTCGGGATATTTCACCCACTTCTCCAGATTAGGGTCCGACAAATCAGCCGGCGTTGCAAGGCCTGTTCTTTGGTTCGGCGACAGAGAGTCATTACCGGCTGTGTAGAAGAGAACGGGATTGCCATCGCGGTCATATGCTGCACTGCCTGACCATACTCCATCCGGGTCAAGGGTGCCCGCTTCAGGCGCAAGTGCAGGTCTTACATTCTCCCAATGCACCATATCGTCGCTTACCCAATGTCCCCAGTGGATTTGATGCCAGTATGGCCCCTGCGGGTTATGCTGATAAAACAGATGATATTTGCCGTTATAATAAATCGGCGCATGCGCTTCATTCATCCAGTTTTGCGGAGGCATCGCATGGTACTGCGGACGGTGCTGGTCACCATCGAACACACTGGGGTCCTCATCGATATCCCCATTTGGAATTTCCGGAACCGCGCCGCCGTGAAGCGTTTGTACGCTCTCATATTCAGCAAGGATCTCCTGGCCCGTGAGCGCTTTGTTCTGCAGCTTCACTTCATCGATGAGTCCGCTGAACATATTGTAGGAGAACAATCCCGCAAACTCTACAGGTCTATTGTTTTTACCGATCACCAGATTTTCTGTAGAAGGTGAGATCGGAACGTTGACAGGGGTCGCTTGGGAAGCCACTTCCTGACCATTCAGGTACAGCTTAATCCTTCCATCCTTTTTGTCGAACGTAGCCGCCACGTAATTCCACTTGTATTTTTCGAGCGGATGATCTTTGACCCATACCTGAATCCATTGGCCGCCAATCCCGGCCTGCATCGACCATGTGCCATGCCGGTACATGCCAAGCGCAAAGCCTTCTGCCTTATCCTGATCGGATTGGTTCACAATTGCAGACAGCTTGTTTCCGTCTCCCCATTCGTAGCTGCGCGGCGCAACCCAGGCTTCAAGCGTCAACGCGTCGCTTACGGGAACGGTATCCTTTGCCTTGACCTCGATATCATTTGAATATCCATCGAACAACAGGGCAGAGCCTTTTACTCCGCGCGGAGTCCATCTCGGTTCCTTGGAGTCCATGTATCTGGCGTTGTTAAATACATAGTTCACATCGTGTTCAAGATTGCTTACTTCCTCAAGCGCCTTTTTCCCTGCACCTTCATCCAGACTCATGTAGAAAATGGTACCCGTACCATGAGCCTGAAAAGCGTCAACGGAAATACTCGCTTGATTGGATTGATCGATAACCTTGATATAAAGCCTTTTATTATAGTGCTTCTGCATTTTCCAGGAAACCTTCTCATTCGCACTGACATCCCCGGTCTTCTCAAGCAACGTATTAGTGCTGGCATCATACAGTGCGACGTAGGCGTCCTGCGGATTATTGATGCCTAAAACAGTAAAGTTAATAGTCCCGGTTCCCTGAAGCGTAAAGGTATTGGAGGTAATCGAGCCCTGTCCTTCCAAAGAGGATTTGACATAATAGTTACCTTCTTTACCAGCTTGAGCATCATTGTTCACTTGAAAAGCGTTACCCTGAGCGGTCCAGCTCTCTAAATTTCCGGTTTCAAAGCTGGGATTCTGGATTTCAGTCGGCATAATGTTATCTGCCATGACTCCTTCTTCCGGCACGAGTTCATTGAAGGTGTGGAAGGCGTCCGCAAAGATTACTCCCCAATCCGCGTGCCCATTATCGACGATCTCCACATAAAGCTTCTTCCCGATATACTTGGAGAGATCAGCTTTATATTGCTCCATATTCGCAAGTCTCAGGCCCTGTGCCGGATACGGGAACCCGGACTCGTTAAATTCGGTGTTGCCGTACCTGGCAATAAGTTCACCTGTGTCCGCATTGATGACGTTCACATACACTTGATCCGTATGCTTGCCTCCGCCCAGTCTGAAGGTAATCCAGCCTGTTCCGCCCAGCTCGAAGGTGCTGGAACGAAGCTTGCCGGTCGCAGTCTCGTTATACCTCAACCCGTTTAAATGATAAGTGCCTTCCTGGTTATACGGGATTTGTTCAACCCAATAGGTGGTTTCGTCCGACACGCTGTTCGGACCAAACGCCTCGCCTTCTACAACCGTCCAGCCTGTTAAGTTCCCGGTTTCAAAGCCGGGATTCTCAATTTGATAGCGTTTGAAATCCGGCTTGATATCCGTAGCGGTAATTCCAGCCGCCGGCTCGGATTCATGGTACATGAAGAAGGCGTCTGCAAATACCACTCCCCAATCGTTGGTTGCATTGTCGACGATTTCTACATACAGCTTCTTGCCTAAATAACCGGATAAATTTGCCTTATACTGCTCCATATTGGCAAGCCGCAGGCCCTGTGCGGGATTCGGGAAACCAACGTCAGCGAAGGCGCTATTGCCATACCGGGCAATCACTTGGCCCGTCTGGGCTTCCACGATATTTACATATGCTTTGTTTGGATTTTTCGCACCGCCAAGCTTGAAACTGATCCAGCCGCTGCCGCCCAGCTCGAAGGTGCTGGAACGAAGCACGCCGGTCGCAGCCTCGCCATACTTCCAGCCGTTTAGATGATAAGTGCCTTCCTGATTGTACGGGATTTGTTCCGCCCACCAAGTGGTTTCATCCGATACACTGTCCGGTCCGAACGCTTGACCTCTGACGACCGTCCAGCCTGACATATCCCCAGTCTCGAAGCTTGGATTTTGGATTTGATAGACGGTATCCGTAACTGACAACCCCTCGTCAGCCTCAGGAATGTGATAGACCGTATCCGTAACCGACAACGCTGCATCAGTCTTGGGGGTGAACGCCTCACGGGCATCCACTCCAGCTTCGGCTGCAGCAGATATTCCGGGAGCTGCAAGCTGAAGAACCATTACCCCAATAACCATTTTGGAGATCCATGCTCTGCTTCTTTTGATTTCTTTCATCAACGAGCCTCCTTCAACATTTTTATTCATGCAAACATTCGTACCCAATTTTGAAATTGGTCTCTTTATACAAGGATGCATAGTCATGAAGTAAGAGAGGCGTGAATAGAGCGTTTCCATTTCGAGGAGTACTATACTTGGCTTAGATAGTTACATTACCCATATGGTATAGTAAGGAGCGCCTAGGCGCTCCTGCTACCAAATGGACTGCATTTCCCAAATCTCCATGGATTTAACCAACAGTTCCCCGGTTCCCCAGATTTCAAGACCCAAAGCATCCTTACGGCCCGGATACACCCGCGTCGTCAGGCTTTTTAGTCCGTTGGCATAGGCTTCGACCATGGAGCGGTCCAAATAGATGTGCAGCTTCAGATTTTCTCCTAGCAGCTCCAGTTTACCGCCCTGAATCCCACTGCATTTTTCTCCCGGATGTTGCGTTGTTTTCGTCCGGTCCACCAAGAACATAGCTTCATTTACATCATAATACAGCAGGGTTTCTTCTTCCCCATCCGGTGATCTCCGGATTTTGATTCCGCATTGTGCAGCACTTTCCGGCTCAATCTCCAGTTGAATCTCCAGCATGTCGCCTTGTACATCCTTCAGCAGCACATTAGCTTCAGCCAATGACTTGTCGCGGAACGATAACCGTTTGGGGCCGCGCAGCGATTGAAGTTCCTGAATCGGCTCGATTCCCAGCCGTCCATCCTCCCGCAAATACACGCTTAGCGGCAAGCCGCCGTTATGAGCCCAACCCGATTGGTATTCCAGCTCGGACGTCCGGTCCCCTTGGGCAATCGTAAAGATGATATTTCTGCCCGTCTTCGGATCAACCATTCCGCTTGGACCGGTAAAATGGAAGTCGCCGACATCTATCAATTGAGGTTCCTCTTGATCCGGTATAAATGATAGCCCGTGCTTGTCAAACTGACCGATCCAATAGAAAACCTCAACATCGGCGCCTGCTCCCACAGGGCTGACCAGCAGGAGATGTTTGCTCACACCTTGTTTGTCGCTGCCAAGAGGAAGAAATACAGGGAGCTCCCAAATGGGTCCAAGATAGGGGAACTTCTGAATATCCGCTTCAAAAAATGGTCCTTTATACGTCCAATTCAGCATATCCTCTGACGCAAACGCCAGCGCTGCTCCGCCTCCGCCTTCGATCCCTGACCCGACCAGGGCATACCAGCCGTCCTCATCCTTCCACACGAACGGGTCCCGGAAATCTCCGAATGCCCCTATTCCCTTTTGCTGTACAATGAGCGGCTCCGGATGTTTGGTCCACCTAACCAGATCAGAATCCCCGTCTTCGGAATATGTGCTTCTGGCGAGCGCCACGCTCTGATTCGGTGAAGCACTGTCATTCCCCGCCGTAAAGAACAGGACGGGCAGGCCGTCTGCATCATAGGTCGCGCTTCCCGACCAAATTCCGTCCGGTGCGAGCTGATCCTTCTCAGGTGCCAAGGCTATAGGAAGATCACGCCAATGCACCAGGTCCTCGCTTACCCAATGTCCCCAATGGATATGATGAAAGTACGGACCTTGCGGGTTATGCTGATAGAACAAATGATATTGCCCGTTAAAATAGATCGGCGCATGGGGTTCGTTCATCCAATGGGCCGGCGGGCTGACATGATATTGCGGTCTGTGCCGGTCCGCCAGCAAGGGAGTCCGATCCAGCTTGATCTCATCATAGCTGACTTGCGGCCGGGCGCCTTCATGTGTGGATTCCAGCACCTCCTGATAAGAAGCAGTCACTTCCTCATTACTCAGGGCGCGGTTATAAATCTTCAGCTCATCCATGATTCCGCTGAACATGTGAAGACTGAACACTTCCGCCAGCAGGGTGCTGTGGTTATTCCTGCCGATGAGCAGCTCCGTGTCTACCGCCTCAGCCAGGCGGGAACCGCGGGGCACAGCAGCCGAAGCAATTACGCTGCCGTTCAGAAACAGCTTGATTTCTCCTTGATTCCCGTCGAACACGGCATTTACGTATGACCACTCATTTTTGGGTAATTCATAGCCTTCAGGGGACCAAAGCTCCTTCCATTCTCCTCCCTCCAGTCCGACTTGGAAGGACCAGGAGCCGTGACGAAACATCCCAAGGAGGTATCCCTGCTTGGCATCCTTATTGTGTCGGTTCACGATGGCGGCCAGCTTGCCTTCATGTCCCCATTCGTAGGTGCGCGGAGCAACCCATACCCCGATACTGAGAGCTGATAGCGACTCTGGCTCAGCATTCGGATCTTCCTGATTCGCCGGATGGGCAATATAAGTCGAGTAACCGTCGAACAGAAGCCCGCTTCCCGTTACTCCCCTTCTCCACTGCGGAGAACATGGTTCGGTGAACTCCGCCTGGTTAAACACATACTGAATATCATCCTTGACTTGGGATATGCTCTCCATAGCGTTTGCTCCGGTTCCTTCATCAAAAGCCCAATACATGATTAGCCCGTTATTATCGATTATTCCGCTCATACATGAACCCTCCTTGATATCTGCCCTATGCTGCCATGGAGCATATGAATGGAATGAAGCGTATGGATATGAAGGGAATGAAGCTCAGCCTTTCCTGTCTCTGCGCCTATCCAGACAGTATCGATTGGTTCATCCGGGAAAATTTGATCAGTCAGCGCAACCAGTCCTTCATTCGCGAACACTTCAACCACACTGCGGTCCAGCCAGATACGCAGTTTAATGCTCCCGTTCTCTGGAGCTAATCTGGCACCATGCTTGCATGCAAATGACGGATTGAAATCAGTCAGACCAGAGTTTGACCGGTCGATAAACAACCACTCGCGCTCAGGGTCATAACCGATAATCGTCTCACTCTGCCCGGAAGACCTCAACTTGATTTGAACTTCGTCTCCGGAGCGGATATCAAGGTCTACCTCAATCTCCAGCAGATCATCATTAGTCCCGTGAATAAACGGGGCCTCCCGTGTAACCGATACATCACTCCAGGAGAGCGACTCTTTCCGCAGCTGCTCTATCTCCTGAACAGGCATTTGAGATAGAACTACAGTCCCGTTCCGGCTGGTCAGGGACAGTACGCGGGGGAGGGTCATAGCGCCCCGCCAGGAACCGGTTGGTATCTGTCTGGCGTAGCTCCAGTTACTCATCCAGCCGATAATTACGCGCCGTCCGTCTTCCTCCGGAATATCCGACCAGGATACTGCCGCATAATTATCCCTTCCCTCATCCAGCCACAGCACCGTATCAGGAGTATTCTCATTTACAAATTTCCAGCCATCAAAGCTTCCAATGAAATATTGGGTTTTGGAGCCTTCCGGATAATCCGGATTGTCTCCGATACTTACGAGCAGTACCCATTTTTTCAGATTGGACCCATCGACGGATAACTCAAATAGATCCGGACATTCCCACACACCGTAATGTGAACCCTCCGACTTCCCGAATTCGCTGGCAAAATCCCAATCCTTCAAGTTAGCAGACCGATAAAAACGGATATGATCGCCGCACGCCAGCACCATTACCCAGACGCCGGCTACCTCCATCCAGAAGACTTTGGGATCACGAAAATCGGTGATTCCGGTATCGGACAGGACCGGATTTCCTGCGTAAAACGACCAGCTTCTGCCCTTGTCCTTACTGTATGCCAAGCTTTGGCGCTGCCGCGGTCTGTCTGAATCCGGGTAGATATCCGCATGGGTGAATATAGCCACCAAGCCGGACCCGCCATCAAAGAATCCGCTGGTATCCTTCCAATCCACCACTGCGCTTCCAGAGAAAATGGCACCGTTATGATCCGGATTCAAGGCTACAGGAAGTGTTTCCCAGTTCACCAAATCCTTGCTCACCGCATGCCCCCAGTGCATAGGACCCCATACGGTGCTTTCAGGATGGTGCTGGTACATCAAATGGTACTCTCCTTCAAAGTAGACCATTCCGTTCGGGTCATTCAGCCACATAGCCGGTGGTGAGTAATGGAATTGAGGCCTGTAGGATTCTTTGGAGTAATCCGTGCCGGCCGACTGAACTAATGCAGCAGCCTGCCGATAGGTTGGAATGGCCGGTATGGCTCCTTTTCGTGTCGTCACCAGTGCACCTACTGCATTAGCGAAGCTTACAATGGGAATCCAGTCCTGATCTCTGATCTGTTCGATACTGCATCCCCTCTCCAGCAGCTGATAGAGGAAACCGCCAAGGAACGCATCTCCCGCTCCGGTGGTGTCCACGGTATCTACTTTGTAACCGGGAACATCCGCCCATTTGGAGCCGGGACCGAACCGGACGAAGCACCCTTTTTCAGCCTTGGTCACCAGGACCACTTTCACCTTGAACTGGGTCTGAATTTGACGGGTACCCTCTTCCAAATCCGTGAGACCCGTAATAAACTCAAGTTCCTCTTCGGAAATTTTGACAATATCCGCAAGAGCAAGCCCTTCTTTGATCCTGATTTTCGCCTGCTCCAAATCCTGCCAAAGCGCAGGCCTCAGATTGGGGTCAAATGAAATCAGTGCTCCGTTTTCTTTCGCATGAATGCACGCTTTCAGGGTTGCGCTTGCCGAAGGCTCATGGGTCATCGATACGGAGCCGAAATGAAAGATTTTCGTCCCCTTGATCTGTTCCAGGTCTATATCATCCATTCCCAGAAGCATATCGGCACCAGGGTTACGGTAGAAGCTGAATGAACGGTCGCCGTCTTCTTTGAGATGGACAAAAGCCAGCGTTGTTTTAGCACGGCTTTCCTTCACCAAGCCCTTGGTATTCACACCATTTTCAAGCAAAATCCGAGTAAGATATTCTCCAAACTGGTCTTCACCGACCTTGCCGATAAATGCCGTGGATTTCCCAAGTTTGGCCAACACAACAACCACATTCGCAGGGGCTCCGCCGGGATTGCATTCAAACAGCTGCTCTCCCTTTTCAGACAAGCCTGCAGGAGTAAAATCAATCAGTACTTCTCCTATTGCTGTAATATCAACCATATGGTTCTCCACTCCTAGTCCATCATTTATATATAAAAACATATGTAGCAAGCCTGACTGAAGGCCTCTCATCCAGGCTTGCTACATCCTTACCATTTCAATTTATTTTAGGGCTGCGAGGTAACGGTCGTATCCGTCTTGGTATACCTTCATCAAATCATCCAAGCCCATATTTTTAAGCGAGGCCAGGTAATCGCTCCACTCGGAGTCAGAAACCCCCTTCAACATGAACTTGGCGCGCATGGAGTTGGTATAGGTTTGGATCTCCGGTTTCAGCTTATCGATAGTCTTCAACTCTTCTTCTGTGAAGAAGATATTCGGGTATTTCTCCTTCTGCATTTGCGGTACAAAAATATTTTTGATATCATCCAGTCTTTGCTGTGCCCGTGCTTCCGGAGGTGCAATCTTTTCGAAGTCTTCACCAGTGAATACTCCTCCTCCACCCAGTGATACCTTTTGACGGAACTCACCCGGATTGCTGATATCCGACTTCTGTACCAGCTTGCCATCTGCAGATTTCTCAAACCATTCGCCAATTGGGCCCCAACGGACTTCCGCGGTGGTTTCCGGTTTGTATATCAAATCCAGCCATGCGGCAACCAAGGCCGGATTTTTTGCTTCTTTCGTAATAACCGAACCGCCTCTGGAAAGTGCGGAACCATTGTTCCATTTGACAACCATATCTTTAAACGGAGGGACGATCGGATAATGTTTGTCACGTTCAGGTCCTACTACGTCCGTATGATCCCACCAGAGAAAAGAGCCAAGGGTTTCCTGCTCTGTCTTCCCTTTCGCATAATATTGCGTATATTCTTGAGTGAAGGATTCCTGATCTACAAGCCCCTCCCCGACCCATTTCGCAATCTCCCTTACAGCATCTTTATATCCATCTTGAATAGCTGCATAGGAAACCTTGCCGTCGTCCACATTTAAATGTTCAGCGTAGGCATTGTTGGCAGGCTGATAGGTTTTGTCCGGCACACCGAAGGCCCCGAATAGATAACCGATATCACCCGTCCAGAATGCATTGACGAAGGATAGCGGAATTTCATCTGCTTTTCCGTTGCCATTCGGATCTTTGGTTTTAAAGGCAACCAGTACATCATGATATTCTTGAAGGGTGGTTGGCATGGATAACCCTAGCTTTTTCAGCCAATCTTCATTTATATAGAGGAAATCAGGGTTGGCACCAATCTCTTCTTGACCCGTTCCCAGCTCCTCACCCGCAGGAAGGGAATAAATATTGCCGTCCGGGGCAGTAACCTCAGCTTTGATATCCGGTCTTTTGTCAAATAACGCTTTCAAGTTGGGCATATGTTTGTCAATCAAATCATTTAGAGGTATAATAGTGCCGTCCTTACCATATTTCATCAACTCTGTATCTGTGAACCCGGCTCCGAAGAACATTTCAGGCAAGTCGCCACTTGCTATCAGCAGATTCTTCTTCTCGTTGTAATCTGTCTCGACAATGGTATTCCAATCGATATGAACATTTGACATTTCCTCAAGTTTTTTAGCCATGGTCATTTCGTTATAATCGCTTGGCGCCAGCGGAGCTCTCCGGGCAACCACCTTTAAGGTGGTTTTTTCTTTTAGTGGAAACTGAATGGATGCATTGTCATCCGCTTGACTTCCGCTATTCTCTGTCTTCGCGCCTGCATTAGCATTGCTGTTGCTGTCATTGTTACCGTTGCATGCCGTAGCAAACACGGAAACGGCCATCATCACTGCCAAAAGACCTGCAGCTTTTTTGTTCATCCTTCTTAACCTCCCTGTTAAATCTGCTCATTTATACTTTCTTGATTCGGGATGATCCAGTCCCATTCCAATCCGGCTCCACAACACCTCCTTAACGGCGGTCTGACAAGTCAGGTCTTATCCTTTCACCGAACCCACCATGACCCCTTTAACAAAATATCTTTGCAGGAACGGGTATAAGGCTAGCAGCGGAACTGCGGAAACGATAATGACTCCGAACTTGATCAATTCTGTTACCCGCTGCTTGGCCAGCATGTTGTCAATGTCCATAAGCATATTCCCGGACGGTTGGCTTTGGATCAGAATGTTGCGCAGGACCAGTTGTAACGGAAACTTATCGCCATCACTCAAATAAATTAGTGCATCGAAGAATCCGTTCCATTGGCGCACGACTGCGAAGAGGACAAGAACTGCAATAATCGGTTTAGATAATGGAAGGACAATACTCCATAAATATCTGAGATTCTTTGCTCCATCAATGGCAGCGGCCTCTCTCAATTCATCAGGCAGCTCCTCGAAAAAGGTTTTTGCAATAATAATCAGGAAAGCATCCATTGCACCTGGGAGAATGACCGCCCACATCGAGTTCATCAAATGCAGATCTTTTACAACCAGATAAGTAGGAATAATGCCGCCGTTAAAGAACATCGTGATGATAAAAAAGGTCATAATAACATTTCTTCCATAAAAATCTTTCCTCGAAAGCGGATAAGCCGCCATAATGACGAGAGTTGTGCTGACAAATCCATTCAGCACCGCGTAGAGAATGGAATTTTTATAGCCGTTCCATATTGAACCGTCGCTGAAAATCCTTTTATATCCGTCAAAGGTTATATTTTGCGGCAGTAACCATACATCACCGGAATAAATCTTGTTAGGGTCACTTATAGAAGCGATCACTATAAAATACAAGGGATACAGAATCATTAAGGTGAAGCAGCCCAGAAACAAATAATTGATCATATCAAAGGCCAGATCGGATTTCGTTTTTCTCTTTAACATGGTTTCTCCCCTTCTTCTAACAGACGTTCTTTGCCCCTAAAACAAGCCCTTGCCGCTTATTTTCTTGGTAGTTTTATTCACAATGACCAGTAGGATCAGGTTTATCACTGAGTTAAACAGTCCAATTGCTGCCGAAAAACTGTATTCCGCCCGCTGAATCCCCACTTTGTATACGTAAGTCGGAATAATCTCGGATGTAGCGACATTCAAATCAGTCTGCATAAGGAACGCCTTTTCAAACCCAACGTTCATTAAATTACCAACAGCCATAATGAACAAAACAATAATGGTAGGAGCAATACCCGGTAAATCAATATGCCGGATCCGATGCCATTTGGATGCACCATCCATAACCGCTGCTTCATGCAAATGGGGGTCGATCCCTGCCAGGGCGGCCAGATAGATCACTGATGCAAATCCGGTTTCCTGCCATACGGATGAGAATATGTACAGAGGCCTGAACCATTTTTCCTCTCCCATGAACATAATCGGTTCGCCGCCGAAGGCGGTTACAATATGATTCACCAAGCCGCTGGTGGGGGACAGGAAGATGAACAGCATGCCGACCAATACGACGGTTGAAATGAAATACGGTGCGTAAATCGTAGTTTGAATGAACTTTTTCATCTTTTGCTGTCTCAATTGATTCAGCATAATTGCTACAATAATGGGAAAGGGAAAAGCTATAGCTAAATTGAGCAAGCTTAGTAAAAGGGTATTTCCTACGATTTGCTTGAAATTGTATGATTCAAAAAAACGTTGAAAATGCTCCAGCCCTACCCACTCACTGCCCCAGACCCCTTTGGAAGCTACAAAGTCTTTAAATGCGATTTGCACCCCATACATAGGCCAATATTTAAAAATCGTAAAATAGGCTACTGGGATCAAAATCAATAGGTACAATTCATAGTTCTTCTTCATTTTCCCGAGCATGCATTTTTTCCTCCATCTCCAAGGTAAACGATTACGTATTGATCAAGAGCTTTTATATCTAATTTTTGTAGGCTCTCCCTGCTACTCATTGTAAAGGCCGGCATATGCTCCGATTATATTATTTTTTAATAAAACACATTTGCCAAAATCCTTGTTGCAAAGCCAGGTAATCGTTTGCGTAATCGTTTTTATACACCTGATTTTATTCGTTTTTGATAGCGTTGTCAATAAATTTTCTTGCCCATGGAGCTCATCTTCCTTTGTTTTTAATTTGGGTTGTGAAATAAGAAAACGAACAGGGAAAGATTCCCTGCCCGTTTATCAACACTCCCTTAGCAGCTTATTGTTGCATAGAAGCTAACCAATGAACTGCTAGTCTGCTAGAACCGGCACGTTCACATCGTCCACATTAATATGCCCAAAACCGCCAGTTGCATTGTCCACAATCTTAATATAGCAAGTAGTCCCTACATAAGAAGCGGCGTTCCAAGTAATCCGGCTGTAGGCTTCGTTGCTGCTGCCTGTCGCTTTCATCAGCTCAGTACCGTCCGATGCCCGAACCAAAGCGACATATAAATGATTGATATCGTTCCCTCCGCCGACCAGGAAATCAATGGCTCCGCTGCCGCCAAGGGTAAATTCCGCAGATTTCAGTACACCTATCTGAGAATCTCCCCCGTCCTTAAATCCCCAAAGATGATACGCACCACTTTGATTAAAGGGCCCTCCCCAGCCCCAGTTCGTATCCGCCACAACATCCGCATCACTGAACGCATTGCCGCTTACAACCGTCCATCCGCTCAGGTTTCCGCTCTCGAAATCATGGTTTGTCAAACTGCCGATCTCCTGTGCAGCTTGAGTTGTTGCTGTGACACTGTTGCTTGCTGCCGAGATATTTCCCGCCGCATCCTTGGCTTTGACAGTATAGGTATAGGCAGTTTCTGCTGTTAGTCCGCTGTCTGTATAGGTGGTTGTAGTACTCGTAGCTACTTGTACCCCACCCCGGTAAATCAGGTAGCAGGTTACTCCCACATTATCCGTAGATGCCGTCCAACCCAGAGTAACGGAACTCGGGGTTATCCCGGTCGCTGCCAGATTCTTCGGTGCTGCCGGCGCTTCAGCATCAACCGTTCCGCCTTGGATGGGGACGATAAAATCATCAACATTGATATGACCCCAATCATCCGTTCGCTCATCGACAATTTTGATATACATGGGGGTGCCTATATATTGGGTAGCATCCCAGGATCTCTTCGTATACCCTTCCGTAACTCCTTTGATACTCGGCCAGTTCCAATAGCTTCCTGGTCCGCTGGATCGATAGAGCTCCTTGCCGTCTGAAGCACGAACAAAGGATACATACAATTTATCAATATCGGAACCGCCGCCGATCAGGAAGCTAACCTGACCATTACCCCCGAGTGTAAATTCATTAGATTTTAATACGCCTGTTGCCGCATTGCCCCCACTTAACTCCCCTAAAAGGTGGTAATTACCCGCGTGATTATACGGTTGGTTATTTCCGAACGTTGCTGCATTTGTGACTCCCGAATTGGAAAAAGCCGTTCCGCTTTCTATAATCCAGCCGTCTAAGTTACCGCTTTCAAATCCATTATTCGCAATATTTGCAGCCGGTGCAGCAACTATAGTAACAGTGCTCGAAGCTGCTTTTGCGCCGTCTCTTGTTTGGGCTGTAATCGTTGCACTGCCTGCGGATTTCCCGGTAACTACTCCATTAACCACCGATGCGACAGAGGTGTTGCTGGAGCTCCATATCACATCTTTATTCGTTGCGTTTGCTGGTGCAACATCAGCATTAAGCGTTTTTTTACCGCCTACTGCTACTTCCAGACTGGCAGGGCTGAGGCTGACCCCGTTGACTGCCACAGGAGTATATGCAGAATTCATTTCCCAAACCTTCAGTGACTTAACGACGATTGAGCCGGTGTTTGCATCTCCCCACAGTTGAAGGCCTTTTGCATCTGTCCTGGAAGAATAAGTACGTGTGGTAATGGATTTGAGTCCATTCAAATAAGATTCGGCCATAGATTTATCTAAGTACACGTGTAGTTTGACATTTTCACTGCCGATATCTATAGTACCCTTTTGGATGCCTTTATTTTGACCGGCAATGGTTTTCGTCCGGTCAACGCCATATTCTTTAGTACTGTTTTTGTAGTAAATTAATGTCTCTTCTTCGCTGTTAGGTGATTTTCGGATTTTGATTCCCACACTGTCAGCAGAACCGCGGCTCACTTCCATTTCAATCTCAACCGTATCGCTTTGCACGGAGGAAAGTGCAGTATTGGCAGCCGCAACACTCGTATCCGTTGTAATATTTACAAGTTGCTGGCCTCTTAAGGACTGCAGCTCGGAAATTGGATTGATCCCCAGCTTACCGTCCGGGCGCAGCGAAAGTTCTACAGGAAGCCCTGCATTATGCGCCCATCCGGCGTCGGACTCTTCCTGGGAGTTCCTTTCTCCCTGAGCAATGGTGAACATAATATTACGTCCTGTCTTAGGATCTTTAAATCCGCTTGGTCCTGTAAAATGAAAGTCTCCAAAATCCATTAATTGAGGTTTGGGGTCATCAGGTGTGAACTTTGCAGTACCAGCATTCCAAGTACCAATCCAATAGTACACCTCCACGTTTGCGCCGCTTCCGACCGGACTGATTGCCAGCAAATGCTTGCCGCTTCCCAGCGGCATCATCACCGGTAATTCCCATACGCCGCCTAATTCCGGATAAGCTGACGGATTGGCTTGATAGAGTGGGCCGCGATAGGTCCAGTTCATCAAATTGGGATCAGCTGTAGAATAGACGGCTGCAGATCCGCCCTGGCCCTCATAACCAGTTCCCACAAGCATATACCAGGATGAACCATCTTTGAACACATATGGGTCCCTGAATTCACCGAATTTCCCGTATTGTTGGGCAACGGCTAGTTTAGGCTCTTTTACCCATTTCTTCAAATCGTTATCCCCATCCGTCTGAACCGTACTGCGGGCAACACCCACATTTTGATTGCTGTTAAGATACGCTCTAGAATCATTGCCGGCAGTGAAGAGAAGGGTAGGATTCCCTGAATCATCAATCACTGCGCTTCCCGTCCAATCACCATCAGGATCTACCTGGAACAATTCCGGCGATAAAGCAGGCTGAACGTCTCTCCAATGCACCATGTCCCCGCTGATCCAGTGGCCCCACTGCATGTTATGCCAATAAGGTCCATGCTGGTTATTCTGATAGAACAAATGGTATTGTCCGTTATAATACAGAGGTGCATGAGGTTCATTCATCCAGTGACCTGGCGCTATAGCATGATAAGTGGGGCGGTAGCGGTCACCGTCATAGACGCTACGGTCAAAACTGAGGTTTGGCGTCGGCAAGTTTCCACCAAGTCCCGACATGTAGCTTTGATAAGAATCTTCGGCTTCATTATTTGTATAGGCTCCGTTGTATATTTTCACTTCATCGATGAGCCCGTTGAACATATTTAAGGGAAATACACCAAGTTGGGTACTCTGATTGTTTTTTCCGATCAAAAGCTGATTCCCTGAAGGTGTGATTGTGGAATTTGAAGGGATACTGCTCCTAGCCACTTGGCGTCCGTTAAGGAACAGTTTCATTGTGCCAGCCGCTCCGTCTACTGTAGCAATAATATGGGACCATTCATTTCTGGGAATAGGCTCATAAGACCAAACCTCATACCATTGCCCACCCGAGCCGACTTGAAACGACCAAGTTCCATGCCGGAACATTCCAAGAACAAACCCTTGCTTTCCGGATTTATCATGCTGGTTGACGATAGCTGAAAGAGTGCCGTTATCCCCCCATTCATAGGCTCTGGGAGCTACCCAGGCTTCAATCGTCATGCTTTGAGAAGGAGTGGTTATTGGAGGATGTGTGACCCAGTTCGAGTATCCGTCAAACAGCAAGGCCTTATCAGAAATTCCGTCATTACGCCAAACCGGGTCACTGGAAGGCTTGTAAACTGCATTATTGAAAACATAATTAATAGAATCATTTGAATTGCTGATGTTTTCTTTTGTCGTTTTTCCGCTTCCCTCATTAAAGTTCCATTCAGCAATTTTAGCAGGCGCAGCTTCGGCTTTTGGTGTATAGATTCCATAAGGCATCATTAATAAAATAGCAAGCACACTAACCATTACCCGTATCCCTTTAATATTTTTCACCACAAAACACCCTCCCACTTTTCACAAAATGTTCTCCTTCATACTTGGCAATGATCTTTAAATCGTCTCCCTTCCAGTAATTGAATTCACCGTAATAAATGACTATATAGAGTGAACTTAAGATATTTACATTAGGGACTTCGTCGGGACTACGGGGAATGTTTGGACTTCCGGCCGCTGTTGTCTGCAGATTTCTTGATTTGTACCGCTGTTCGCGGTGGAAATCCGCAGACAAAGGCGGACGCATTCGCTCCTCCAGTTCCAAACTTCCCCTCCATCCCTTTTCCCTTTTGTTCGTTTTTCGAGTTCACTCTATATATGCGGTATCTATCACCCCCCCTCAGATTAAATTGCAGCAAAGAAAACAACGTAATGTTAACGCTTACAAATACTTTATAAAAAAATATCCTGATAGCGAAATGAAGTAATCGTTTACGTAATCGATTACTTCGGCTTCAAAAAAAAGTCAGAGCGATTGTCTGACTAGAAAATTAGCTTTTAAGCGATGTTCCTCTTTTCCAGAAGTACCGTCCTCAATTCTCTGCAATATCACTTCCGCAGTTTTTACACCAAGCTGAAATGACGGCTGTTGAATAACGGTTAACGGCGGATGAGTGACCCGTGTCCACTGAACATCATCGAATCCAACAACGGCCAACTGGTCCGGTATACGAATCGAATGGTCCTGCAAATACGTCATGGCTCCCATTGCCATTACATTATCCGTCACAAAAATAGCTGTCGGCTTCTTCTCCAGCAAATCCCCCATCTTATTGTATCCGTTCTCAAAGCTCACCTCTTCAAAACAAATCAACGAATCATCCAGTTCAAGGCCTGCGTTCTTCAATGTTTCAGAATAACCCTCATACCGTTCAATCGTTGTTGTTACCGAAAGGGGACCGGATAAAAAGGCAATTTTTCGGTGGCCTTTGTCTAGAATCCTTTGTGTTGCTTCCTTAGTCACAGTTTTGTTGTCAATGAGAACGGAATCCCGCTCACAATGATTAGGCACCCTATCAATATAAACCACAGGATAATCTCCAAATAGCTGTTCGTAATCAGAATCCCGGCTGGCCGGAGCCACAATCAGTCCGTCAATCATTTGTGAATCAAACATACTGATTTCTTTGTTTTCCGCTTCAACATTATCACTGGAATCACTCAAAATAAGATGATAGCCCCTTTGTTTCAATACGCTTTGAACTCCGGCTGCTACCGACATAAAATAAAAGTTGGACGTCTCAGAAGCAAGGATCGGTGCAAGAAACGCAATAATATATGACCTGCGGCTGCGTAGTGAGCGGGCTACCGAATTGATTCGGAAGTTCAACTCATTCATTGCAAAGTGCACCTTCTGTTTCGTCTCATTGGACACAAACCGTGTCCCGTTAATGACGTGTGAAACCGTAGCCGTAGAAACATTAGCCCTCAGAGCGACATCTTTAATACTGACATTCTTTTTTTCTGTCATCTTAATTACACCTGTCTCGTTTCGCATTAAGCATCTCTGATACCCCAACTGATGTTTCCCCGTATTCATTGAAGTAAACGATTACTTACTATATAATATATTTTCACTAGAAGCTTTTGTCAAATATTATTGGGATATCCCGCCTTCTGATCACTCTATTGTTATATGTTGGATTAAAGCGTGAATCATCGCTAATTCGATGTTTTTTAATTTCATTATATTTTCAATTATAGCTTCGTATTTTTTATAAATTCCTTTCTCAGCGATACAATGGTTACAGTAAAGAACCAAGTTTCTAAGCTTAAAGGCTTCATTGATTAACAGGTCGGATTCCTTTTTTACGGTGGGACTGTTTGTACAGGCAGCAGCTAATGATAACAGCTTTTTATGTTCATACAGCAAATGGAACGGATGAATGGCAAATGGTTGCCCAACCATATTATTTTTCTGTTTCTCCAGCATTTCTGTCATCATGTCATATATTTCTAAGCCAAGATATCTATTATCTTTTCTTAGGATCGTCCGAACGTTGTTACTCATCCCAATATATTCTTTTAGAATATCCAATAAATCTTCTTGGGAAAAGTTTAGTACTGTTTCATAGTAAAATTCATTTGGTTCTTTATATTGGTTTGTTTTTTCAATTGCCCATACGCCATTTAAATAATCTGTGGACCACTCATTTTGAAAAGCTGAATCTCTTTTGAGTGTTATTTCACTAAAGGGAATCCATTTTTCGCCATATACCCCATTCCAAAAATCATGACATAGGAATTCTTTCCTGGACAAGTCAAAACCCGAGATAAACACCTCATGTGATCTTCCATCAGCAAACTCTCTAATAAAATATATATAGTTTTCGTTATTAATTAATTCCACTAAAAAATCGTGAAAATCCCATTTGCTAAGAATCATTTCTTTTTGATAGACTCTGGTAATTAACATTGGACACGTTGCTAATTTGAATTTATGCCAAGGATAATATTGGGAACAAAGGTCTAATCCATACCCTCCTTTTTCATCATGATGAAGAATTACCAATAAATAGTTATGAAAAATCCAGCTAAGCGACCGCTGATCCAAATCAAGTATTGAAAACAAATTTGCATGATGTGGGTAGGTCGTAATTAAAGGCTTATTTAAATTTAATATCTTTTTATTCATAACGGATGCTCCTCGTATCATTGTCATTTGAAGTTTTATTATTCCAAAAAGAGTAAACATCAGAGGCGTCATGGATGCAATTCAAACGGTAATTTTTGTAGCTGCTCATGGACTTCATTCTTCAGTTAAATTTGCCTCTCCCTTACAGTAATCACATATTTTCTTCAAAATAAAAAGCGAATCTCCCGGAAATAAGGTCACTAATCCCTGATTGAAGCTCAGCCCATTTTGAATTATCAATGATTTCACCTAATAAAAGAGAAAAAAGGCAACTTATCCGCAGACAAGTCGCCTTCTGATCACCTTAGCTCACCTCATTTCAAGATAACCATAGCTTTGAAATCATCAAAGTCGATGGAAGCATTGGCGTAGCCGTCGACGCCAAACAGCTGTCCGGTGAGCTTATCGCCGCCTGTGTGCCGGAATTTGTAATCAATAGCCACTGGAACATCGTCTATGTAGACGGTGTACGTCTTGGCATCCCAGTTGGCCACGATTTTAACTTTGTACCATATATTGTTTGCGACGTTTAGAACTGCCTTCTTGGTACCGCCATCCTGCACGATTATTTTTCCCGTATCAAAAGCCGTCACCATCGAATAATTGCCCGTACCGCTGTCATTTCGAATCATGGCACCATTGGCGTACTGGAAGCTGCTGTTTAATCTGGCGCGATATTCGATGACGATACGCTGATCCGCCTCAGCCTTTACCTCGCCCGTATAGGGTAAGAACAGGTTTGCTTTGCCCGAAGCAGCAGTTGTGGTCAGCCGCAGGAATTTATTCCCGTTCTCTTCTTGTACGGTAGCGGAAGCGCCATTGGTCAGACCTTCGGTGATAATGCCGTAAGGATATTTGCCCGCCGTATCGCCGGAGAAATCCCGGTAAGCGTTATAGAGCACGCCATCCTGTATGTTGTTAAGCGAACCTAACAGGGCTGCTTCCGCCCCGGCAAGTTTATCCAGCTCCCTTTCAAACTGTTCTTTACTCAGTTCTGCATTTCCGGCCATTTTCTCCGCTTTATCCACCTCGGCTACGAAGGCATCATACTTGGATTGATTATAATTGCCTAGTCCATCGCCCAAAGGATATGAGAAATTGGCCAGCTGGTTGCGGAGCTGATTCACAATGTCGTCAAGACCCCAGCCCGGAATCACTTCTACGGTAATAGCGGAAGAAATATTACGGCCACCCAGTTTCAGGGTGACAGGTACCTGAACCGTGCCAAGAGAGCTGAAGTCAAGTCCCGCCAGCTCCCAGCTGACGATTTTTGCCTTCTTCGACTTACTATTGTAGACAACATCCACAACGCCGGGGGGCTTAGGGGCTACTCCGGAAGGAGTCTTCACCCTTGAAACAACCTGAACCGCATCCGAAGCAGCAATGACCGTCAAGTGGAATGCCGCTTTCTTGCCGTTGTATTCGCCTGTAATCAGCGTTGTGCCCGGTTTGACCGCATATACCGATCGGGTGGCCGAATTAGAATCAATCCGGGCGACCCCGGGATTGCTGCTGGTATACTGAGCATCAGCTGTCACATTCTGCACTTCATAGTTGTTATAGCGTGCTGTCACCTGCAGGGGCTGGCTAGTCTGCCCGCTGGTCAGGATGCCGGCCAATCCGCTCATGACAACAGACTGTACAGATTCAGGCTCAGCAATAACGGTAACGTTGGCCGTGGTCATTTTACCGTTATAGGTTGCGGTGATTGTGGTACTGCCCGCTCCGACAGCCTTAACCTGAGTCCCTCCGTCAATAACGGCAACCTTCGGGTTGGAAGAACTGAAGAATGCTCCTGTGCCAACAGCGGTATAAGTAGTGCCTGTTACCGTATACAGGGGCAAATTGCGGGTTTCACCCAACCCCAGCGTGTATCCCGGTGATTCGAATAAAATTTCCGATGCATCCAGCTTGAATATATCCATGCTGTCGATCTCGGCAAGGTTGTTCCCCTTCCAGAAGCGGAGGATATTGTCGCCTTCCTTCAGATAGACTTTCGCCGTGGAGGCCCCCCAACGATTCGGACCGGAATAGACGATGTTCAAATTGGCGCCGGAGCTTCCGTTGACCGACAGGATATGTGAGGCTTCCGCCGCATTGGGTGAGCCGTTGGCATTGCGCACGGACATCATATAGAATCCCGCCTCCGGCACATTTACTGTAAACTGGGCATAATCATTGGCATTATTGATGTTGGCGATCTTCATCCCGCCTGAAGCGCTGCTTTCCCGCCGGACAGCCGGAAAAGTTTCACCGTTCGGATCTTTCACCAGCAGCGCTTCTTCCGCTTCATAACGCTGCCGCACCGGCTCGCCGGATGGCTTGGCAACCGGTTTGTTCGGATCGGCGGGCTCTCCCAGGTTCGGCGTATTGTCTTCGTTCCAGGTGAATTTCTGCGCGTGGACTTTGCGGGTCCAGCCTGATCCCGGCCAGCGGGCAGCGTGGTAGATGATCCAGTCCTCCGCGCCGTCAGGAGACGCAACGATGCTGTGGTGACCCGGGCCGTAAACGCCATTAGCGCTGGAAAAAATCGGCTGGTCCTGTTTTACCCAGGAGCCGGGATTCATCAAATCATCGCCAATCTTGGCTGTAATCAGCCCGAGGCAGTAACTGTCTGTCCAGCTTCCGTTAGCGGAATAGACCAGATTGATGGTATCTCCCTTTATAGTGACTTGGGGGCCTTCATTGATCTTGCCCGGAGATGTTTCCCAATCATGGTCAGGCGTCGAGATCAATACCCGTTCCGAGCTGATGGTCCGCGGATCGCTCATCTTTGCAATATATAGATTCTGGAAGCTTCCGTCCGTTTCTTCCCAGCCGGACCATATGAAATAATGCTGCCCGTTTACAGTCAGCACAGTACCGTCGATCGCCCAACGGTCGGTGGAATCGGTAATCTTTCCTTTGAACGCCCAGGTTCCTGTCATCGGATTTTCATTGGCGTTCTCCAGCACGTACATGCGGTGGTTGGCGTTGGCTCCGTTATCAGCCGCGAAGTAAATATACCATTTGAATTTGCCATCGGTATCTTGGACATAGTGCATTTCAGGCGCCCAGACATTGGAGCTGTACATCGTACCGTTAACCGGTGTCCATGCTAGGCTTCTCTCGCCCGCTTCAATGCCGGTGATGGTCTTCGCTCTGCGGACCATGATGCCGCTGGCGTTGACAAATACGTTGTAATAAAAGCCGTCCGTGTGCTTGTAAACCCAAGGATCGGCTCCTACCTGCATGATCACATTGTAGAAATCCGCCACATTCTTTCCCTCCCATAGTGGTGCCGAACCGGGCGTATCCGGCATCGGCTCTGCCGCTACAGCCGGTCCGCTCCATTGCGGCAGCATCAGCAGCACCGCGAGACAAACCAGCAGATACCTGAATCTTTTCTTGACCATTTTCAGTCCTCCCTGGAATCAAGTCATTATGTTTTCCGGCGACGCCTATGGCCTCTCTTAGATGCTGTCTACGGGTCGCATAAAACCGCTTTCATTTTTTTCATCTCCCTGTTGTATTGATTTTTCCAGCCATTATCCTCATTCTACCTCCGGAAGAAAATTCAAAAAATGTACTATCTTAAATTGTTTTTGTAACCGTTTTAGAAATTAAAAAAGGACACAAGCCCCCATTAAAGGATGTGTCCTGAACTTTCCGGTAGTGCAATCTATTCCCCTATCTCGACTGGCCGGCAACAATTTGTTTAATCTGTTCTAACGGAACCTTGGGGGCCCGGTCATAGGTCAGCAGGCCGTTGATCTCCTGTTCCACATCGGTCAGCTGAGTGTAACAGATGCCTTGGACATGAGGCGATTGCAGCAGCGGTTCGATCACGCCGGCCAGCTTAGCCAGGAAATCCTCATCGTTGTCTGCGCCGGAATAGCCCCAGCCCTCCCAATCGCTTTTTTTATAGGCTATACCCCCGAACTCCGTCACCAGAACCGGCTGGCCCGCATATGCGGTTCCCCCAACAAACAGCTCCCTGCGGTGCGGCTTTCCAATTAGCGTCCCCTCCAAGGTGCTGTAACGCTCCGTTAAGTCCTCCCGCCTCCACTCATAGTCATGGATGGTAACCAGATCCGTGGTCATCTGCTCCCAACCGTCATTGGAGATCACCAGCCTGCTGTCATCCAGAGATTTGGTCAGAAAATACATCGCCATGGCGTGCCGCTGCTGCCGCTTATCGATCAAGATGTTCGGCACCCCCCAGCTTTCGTTAAGGGGAACCCACACCACCAGAGACGGATGATTGTAATCCCGCTCTACCGCCTCCTGCCATTCCGCCGTTACCTTGCGCACATATTCCTCCGAATACGCATAAGCATTAGCCATCTCGCCCCATACCAGATAACCGAGCCGGTCCGCCCAGTAGAGGTAACGCGGATCCTCTATCTTCTGGTGCTTGCGCGCGCCGTTGAAGCCCATTTGTTTGGCCAGCTCAATGTCCCGTTTCAAATCCCCGTCGCTGGGCGCCGTCAGAATCCCCTCCGGAAAATACCCCTGATCCAGCACCAGCCGCATAAAATAAATCCGGTTGTTCAGCATCAGCTTGCCGGCTTCCACCGCGATTTTGCGCATGCCGAAGTAGCTTTCTGCCTGATCCGCTTGGGTACCGTCCACGAAGAGTGTAACGGCGACTTCATACAGATTGGGATGCTCCGGAGACCACCAGCGGCCCAGGCTATGATCATTAAAATCATGGAGACCGATGGTACGGGTTTCCTCCGCATGGTCAATAGACAAGGTTGTAACCGCCCGGTATTCATCCTTGAAGCGGATTTCGATGCGGGCTTCCGCCTTGCAGCCTGCAGGGGCCTGATTCAAAAACGTGCGGATCTGGATTTCATTGCGGTCAATATCCGGCTTGAATTTCAGCTTCCTGATATAGTACTCCGACACAGGCTCCAGCCAGACTGTCTGCCAGATTCCGGTTGTCCTGGTGTAGAAGATGGAAGCCGAGTCCTCCTTCCAATACTGCTTCCCCCGTGGCAGGGTTACATCTCGGCTGAAGTCTTCCGCCCGCACTACCAAAGAATTCTCTCCGGGTTGCAGAGCCAGCGTAATATCCGTCTGAAACGGCGTATGGCCGCCTTCATGATAGGCCACCTGCCTGTTGTTAACCCAGACCGTAGCCTGGTAATCTACTGCGCCGAAGTGCAGGATGACCCGCTGGCCTGCCCATTCTTCCGGAACCGTAAAGCTGCGCTTGTACCACACCAGATCGTGGAAGCCTGTATCTTCGATACCGCTCAATTTACTCTGATACGTGAAGGGGACCTGAATCTGGCGGCTAAAGGCGTGATTCCCGCTGCTCCATTCCGCGGTGTCGCCGATCCGCTCATCGTCAAATTCAAACTCCCAGGTTCCATTCAGATGCTGCCATTCTGCTCTTACAAATTGAGGCCGTGGATACTCCGTCCGCAGGGCGGTTTGTGTCATGGTTTTGACATCCCTTTCAATTAGATAATGTACAGATTAACTTCATCACATTTCAGTTAATATAATAAGCACAGTTTTCCATTATGTCAACATTCAAGTTGATTTGTTAACTTTTAAGTTATATAATCGAAACAGTCAGGAGAGTGAAATGATGAAGGTGGATGTAACAACAGCAAATATGCGGATTTTGGAGTGTTTTTCATCGGATACCCGGGTGCGCATGATCGAGCTAATGAATGAGAAACCCTATAATATCGGGGAATTGGCGGAAGCCCTTGGGCTCTCCTCAGCTATTATCACCAAGCATATTCTGAAGCTGGAGGAAGCCGGCATTGTGGCCACAGAGAATTTGGCGGGCAAACGGGGCACCCAGAAGCGCTGCACACTGAAGCTTGACCAGCTGACATTGGTGCTGCGGTCAAGCGCTGCGGAGGAGCAGCCGGACCAGAACCAATTAACCGTGGATTTGCCCGTCGGGCAGTATTATGCATACGAAGTCCGCCCAACGTGCGGATTAGCTTCGCCGGAGAAGCTGATCGGCATGTTGGACGATCCTCGTTACTTCGATGATCCCGAACATACAAAGGCCGAGCTTCTGTGGTTCGCCAGCGGCTTTGTGGAATACCGGATTCCCAACTATCTAGTGGGGAACCAGAGCGCTTCGTCCCTGTCAATATCCCTGGAAATATGCTCAGAAGCCCCTAAGTATAACGACAATTGGCCGTCGGACATTACGTTCTCCGTCAACGGCCTGGACCTGGCCACCTGGACCTGCCCGGGAGACTTTGGGAGCAGGCGGGGTCAGTATACCCCGTCCTGGTGGGTGGATACCCAATACGGATTGCACAAAACCTTGTCCATCACCGACAACGGCACCTTTATCGACGGCGTCCAGTTCTCCGGCACCCGCATCGGCCAATTGAATATCCGGGCGGGGCAGGAGCTGCGCTTCCGCATTTCCTGCCCGGAAACCGCGGTCCACTGTGGAGGTGTCAGCCTTTTCGGCAAAGGGTTCGGCAACTATCCTCAGGATATCCGGGTAACCATTACGGTGTAGTGGCCTGCCCGGCAGAGCGGCATAATTTCCTGCTACTCTTCCAATGGTTTGCGGTCGTCTAACAGCTTTGGAATCTTCACAGTCACTGTTGTCCCCTCGCCGAACCGGCTTTCTATGGTGATCCCGTAACCCTCTCCAAACAGCATCCGGAGCCTGTTATGGATATTCGTTAGCCCAATGCCTTTTGCCGGTTGGCCTTCTGATGCCTGCTCCCGGTACTCCATGCCCAGCTTGGCCTGGAGAGCGGCCAGCTCCTCCGGCTCCATTCCCCTCCCTGTATCTGTAATACAGAAGCACACATCTCCATGCACATCGATACTCCCGGTAACCAGGAGCCGCCCCCCTTGGTCCATGCGCTCCAGCCCATGGTAGACGGAATTCTCCACAATGGGCTGGAGTATCATCTTCGGCGTTTTCATTTTGAGCAGCCTGTCCTCCACATCAAGCTCCATGGAGAATTTATTCTCGTACCGGATTAAGATAATCTTCATATAAGCCTGAATACAGTCAACTTCTTCCCAGATCTGTACAAGATCATCCTTTTTGATGCTGTACCGAAAGATTTTAGACATGCAAAATGTAATTTGCGCAATCTCCCTGCTTCCGTATTCCAATCCGATGCTGCTGATACAATTCAGCGTATTATAGAGAAAGTGGGGATTGATTTGGCTTTGCAGGGCAGAAAATTCCGCCTGCTTCTGGCTCAGCTCGGATTCATATAATCTGGCCTGGGTATTGAACATATCTCTTGCCATTTCCTCCATTTCATCCATCATCCGGTTAATGTCGCAGGCTAGCAAGCCTACCTCATTGGTAAACCGGACTTTAATGCGGAAGCCCATGTCCCGCCTCCCCACCCTCTTCATATCCATAACAAGTCCCATCACCGGACGCATCAGATTGTTCATAAAAAAACTGCCTGTTATAATCATGGTTAGAATAATTCCAATGCCTACGATAATGCTGACCTTCCGCATGGGAGCCATATCCGCGGTCAGTTCATGCACCGGAATCATACTAACAACCCGCCACCCGTCTGCTTGCTCCAATCCCTTGACCTGGACAAGAATATCTTCCCCGTCGATGTTTGCTTTTACGCCGTTAAGCAAGATGTCCTTATCCATAGACAGAACATCTCTGAACAACGTACCTCGGGCATTGGAATTCGTGGATGCAATCACCTCATCCCGGTTATTCAGAATGTACAAGGTGGAGCTCTGCGTTAATTCCGTATTTTTCACAAGCCCCTGCATCTTTTCCATATTGACCATTACTGTGCAGTAACCCGTAATTTGGGAGAAATGGATTCCCCCAATCGTCTCCACAATCGGAGCGATATAGAAGAACTGTTCCGTGTCTGTTCTGTCATCTTTTAAAATCGTGGTGAACATCCCCTTCTCCCGAAGCGAAGGATCATCCTTATACTTGCGAATAAAGGCTTCATAACGATTGATGTAAAAAATATCGCCGCTTGCAGACTCCAGACTGTAAAGCCGCCTTCCGCGGATGTCATTAATTACAATGCCGCTCACATAGGAATTGAAGGACCTCATATATTCCATGAGATCCAGTGCATATGGACCACTATCAAACGCCCTTTTGTAATCATCATCCACTACGGAAAACTCCTGAATCAGTTTGCTATTGACCGCAATGCTGGTGCTGACCCTGATATCATTAAACACAGAATCAATCTTGCGGCGTGTTTGCTCAATCATCTGGTTGCCGTAAGTGGCGGCTCTCTTCTGGGTTAAATTAGAGAAACTATAAAAAAAATAAAATTCCATGACTGTGAATATAACGATAGAGAAAAAAAAGATAAGCCATATCTGATGTTTCAATTTCAATTTACTGGTCTTCATGGGCCGCCCCTCCGTTCATCCTAACTTTTTCTGAATTTGGTGGGCGTCATCCCGCAATGCTTCTTGAAAACTTTATTGAAATAATAATAGTCCACATACCCGGACTTAATGGCAATTTTCTCAATGGACAGGTCTGTTTGCTTCAGAAGCTCACGGGCTTTCTTGATCCTGAGATCCGATACATATTCGGAGAAAGTTTTGCCCAGATTTTTTTTGAAAAATTGACAGCAATACACCTGATTGATGAAAAATTGGGCGGACAAATCCTTCAAATACAATTTCTGCTCAAAGTGCTGGTTGATATAGGCTATCATCTTGTTGAAGCAGGACAGGATGTCCCCTTCCTGCAAAGAGCGGCTGTTCTCCTGCCTGATAGAGGCCAGGACCTCATACAGAAAGCTGCACAGAGACTCAAAGTGTTCAAAACGCTCCTTGATCTCGGAATAATTCAGGAATTCCAGTTCCATATCCTTCAATTCCTCAGGATATGCGTTTACAAGTATTCCGACTGCCTGATTCCACAAGTAGACAACCTCACACATGCCCAGATGATGATCCCTAAAGTATTTCTGCAGCCCTTTGATGTACACATCCATGTTGTCAAATTGATTCCCCTGAACGATACTATAGAGCCTATCGATACATGGTTTCACCAGATGAAGCTTCGGCTCATAGTGAACGGCGCCTGCAGCTTCCTCCAGAAAAACCCGGGAGGCGGACAGGTCTGCTTCTTTAATCAGCTTGCTCATATGCTTAAGCTCGCTGGAGATGCTGCTAATGCCCACAACGCTGATGCCCGTCTTATTCAGAATCCGTTCATCCCAATTCCCTTCCAAATAAGCCCTATGCTCCGTTATCAGAACAACCAACATTTTTCTGGTCCCGGCTTCAACTTCCACAGCATAAACAGGCTTTCCCTCCAAAGACAGCAGCTTTTTGAAATCCTTGTTTTCGCCCTCAAAATAGATAGCAAGCACCTGGTAATAGCATACAGCCGCACAACCGGAATACGGCAATAAGCGTTTTATCTCGTCCTCATCTGCCGAGGTCAGCGCATCCAGAAGGATTTGATTGCGTGCCTCGCTTCTGCGGGAGAAGTGCATGGCCAACTTCATAATGAACTGATCAGCCATATCAATATCCAATGGCTTCAGGAAATAATCCAGTGCGCCGTAGCGCAGCGCTTCCTGAGCATATTCAAATTCCGCATATCCGCTTACGATGACAAACTCAGTGTCCAGCCCGTGTGATTTGGCCCTCTTCATCAGATCCAGCCCGGAAATGTCCGGCATACGGATATCCGTAAATACCAGATCTGGTTTATCCGCCCTTATGGCATCCCAGGCATTGTAAGCGCTTTTAAACTGGCCTACGATTTCAAACCCATACTTATCCCAATCAAAGGCGTTGCAGATTCCTTTAATTGCCCACGCTTCATCATCTACAATCATGACCTTATACACGGGTATCCTCCTGAATATATGGAATCTCCGAATAATAGCAAAACTATCATGGAATAGCAATGAAATACGGATAAACCACGGTGAAGAACAATCAATGGCTTATCCGTATATTACGATGGGTTACTTATTCTTGGCTTGGACTGCTCTGTAGTTCTTCACATTCTCATCTTGAACAGCCTGGCCGCCGGCGTCCATATATTCTTTCACCAGCTTGTCGTATAAGGCGTCGAACTCTGCCGGCTTGGCAACGATCAATCTGTCAATCATTTGCTTGTTCATGTCACCCAAGGTTTTGCCGTACTTGATATTGGCTTCGTTCGGTACGCCATAGTTGAAGCTGGAATAGCCGTCCGTTGTATTGATTTTATAGGAATCGGTAGCCAGCTTCTCGTAACTCTTGTCCCCGGATGCCAGCGCTGCGGCATATGTTCTGACATTCTTTTCGGTATCACCCAGCTCAGCGCCATTTACAATCGGCGTATAATCCATATTCAAATTGCTCGTTTGCATTTTTTCGCCGGTCTGTGCAATCCCGTGCGGGATGCCGTCTACCAGCTTGTGGTTAACGCCTTCTTCACCGAACTGCAGGAAGAACATCACTTCCGGTTCAGCCATCCAGTTCAGATATTTCATCGCCAGCTCCGCGTTCTTGCTGCTTTTGGGAATGAAGGAGAATATTCCATTCTCATTATATACCTCTTTGAGGTATTTGCCTTCGTCATTTTTGAAGGTATCAACCGGAACATAGTTGGCCTCCGGCACATTTTGCTTCAGCGGCTCACGGATTTTTTGCGACAGCGGATAATCCCAGTTGGCAGCGTAGAAGCCTACCTTGCCGTTGGTCACATCGGCATCCGCTTGCTTGGTTGTTTTATCCAGCGCAAAGTCGGGGCTGATCAGCTTTTCATTGTACAGTTTGTTCAGCCATTTGAATGCATCCTTGTGGCCGGGCTTCAGCCAGTTGGTGGTGGTAACGAATTCCTCCTCCGTCATCGGACCCCAGAAGGATTGAATAAGATTACCAAAGGTGTAGTTCATGCCGGCAGCAGCTGTTGCCCATGGAATGACATTATCCACATTGCCGGGGTTCTTGTCACGGAAGGCAACAAGCGTATCGTACAATTCATCCTTATTAGTCGGAACAGGCATTCCCAGCTTATCCAGCCAATCCTTGCGGATAAACATACCATTCCAGGCAAGCAGAGTCCGTTTGCCCGGGATTGAGACTTGTTTGCCCTCGTATTTCCCGTAGGAAAGCACTTTTTCGCCCAGATAAGACTTCAATTGCTGCCCGTGCTCCTCCAGCAGTTCATCAAGTGTATAAATGCCCTTGCTTTTGGCATAGCGGGTTACTGTAGTACCGTCATAGGTGAAGGAAATATCCGGTGCTTCGCCGGCAGCCATCAACACATTCAGCTTGTCGATTTCTTGCGAACGGGGTACAGAGACATATTCTACAATAGCGTTATTGGGCTTTCCGAATTTTTCATTGACATATTTGGTCCACATGTTGTTGTTCAAATCCGGCTGTCCCTGGACACCTCTGTCAAACACTTCCACAGTCAAGGTAACAGGCGGACCAGAAGTAGCTGCTGATTCAGTTGCCGCAGTCTGAGATGCCCCCTCGCTGCTATTCTTGCCAGAATTCCCACAACCTGCTGCTGCAATGGCCAGAAGCGCTGTACTGCACAGAATTGCTATTCTCTTCTTTTTACCTGTATTCATTGTATGCCTCCCTTTCAAGTCGAATATCCTGCAAATCATCCGTGCTGCAAATCCCTTGTAGCTATACATCCATCATCCACCGGAACGGGTATGCCCCACCCCCTTTAGCTTGATCTGTTTGCCCATCAGCCCTTGATCGCTCCGGTCATTACACCATCTACGAAATACTTCTGCAGCTTGGGATAGATCAACAAAATCGGGAGGGTCGTAAACATAACGCTGGCCGCTTTCAGGGACTCAGGCACAATGTAGGAGCCGATACTTCCTTCTCCCCCTTGCTGGCTATCCAGCTGCTGATTGGCCGATATGATCTGGTACAGCTTCATCTGCATAGGATACAGCTCTTTTTTCGTAATGTAGAACAGCGCATCCTGGAATCCGTTCCATCTGTCCACCGCATAGAAGAGGCTTAATGTGGCGATCGAAGGCAACGAGAGGGGCAGCACAATCTTGATGAGAATGCCCAGATCCGAACATCCGTCAATGGCGGCCGATTCCTCCAGGCTCTCCGGAAGGTTAGTGAAAAAGGTCTTCAGGATGATCATATTAAACACGCTCATGGCACCCGGCAAAACCAGGCTCCACACCGTATTCATCATTCCCAGGTTTTTAACCAGAATATAGGAGGGAATCAAACCGCCGCTGAAATACATGGTGAAGACCAACGCCGTCAAAATAAAGCCTCTTCCCATCAGCCGCTTCTTCGTTAACGGATACGCTGCACAAATGGTCAGGAACATACATACCCCAGTGTAAAAAATCGTAAGTACAATACTGTACCCAAGCGTATACAGCATATCCACATCGCTCAGGATGGTTTTGTACGTTTCTGCCGTGAATTCCACTGGCCACAGCCCTACTTTTTGGGCAATAATCGCTTCATTGGAGCTAAAAGAAAGCGCAATCATATATAGGAACGGAACAATACATGTAAAGGACAATGCTACAATAAATACGATAATCACAATATCCGCCACATTCATTTTTTTCTTTTTGCCCTTCTTGTTCGCCATCCTCACCATATCCCATCCTCACCTAATTTTTTGGCGATAAAGTTGGCAGAGAGCAGCAGGACCAGGCCAACCACGGATTGGAATAATCCGACTGCTGTTGCCTGGGAGAAATCTCCCGAACTAATACCAACTCTGTACACAAAGGTACTGATAACATCGGAGTATTCGTTAACCAGTGAATTCCCCATCACGAACGGGCGGTCGAACCCGATGGAAACCATTCGGCCAATTTGGAGAATCAGCAAAATATTAATCGTCGACTTGATACCGGGCAGTGTAATATGCCACATTTGGCGAAGCCTGCTGCAGCCGTCAATATCGGAGGCCTCATACAATTCCTTATTGATTCCGGTAATGGCCGCCAGATAGATGATAGTGCCCCATCCGATATTTTGCCATACGCCAACAGAGATATAGGTAATCAACCAAGGTGTTTTCTGTGACAGAAACTCAATCTTATCAAGTCCGAAGCCCGCCAGGAAATTGTTGATCATCCCGCTGTTAGAAAACATCAAATAGACCATACCGCCGATGATCACCCAGGACAAAAAGTGGGGCAGATACAACACGGTCTGGGTTACTTTCTTGAATGCTGCCTGTCTCACTTCGTTGAGCAGAATTGCCAGCAGAATGGGCGCCGGGAATCCCGCGATCAAGTCCAGAACATTCAGGACCAGCGTATTCTTCAATGCACGGTAGAAGCTGTCCTGCTCGAAAATAAACCGGAACACATCCAGTCCTACCCATTCGCTTCCCTTAATGCCTTCAAAAATGTTGTAATCCTGGAATGCCATAACCAGACCATAGATGGGGGCATACTTGAATATCAGGATATACCCGATAGGCAGCAGCAAAAGAAAATATAACAGACTGTCTCTTTTGAGGTTGTGCAGAAAATGATTTTTCTTTTTTGTTGCAACGTACTCCCGGGAGTTGTCTAAAACCGCTTTCATATTTCTCATCCCTCCGACTGTATTAAGGAGCTCTTATATTTTTCATTTTACCTTCAGGAGAAAATAAAAAAATGTACTCCCTTAAATCAATTTTGTAATAACTTAAAAAAGTAAAAACTAAGGCACAAAAAAAGCCATAGCCTGCAAAATTCCTTTTGCAGGTTGTGGCTTGTGCGGGGAGCTTGCCGACCGGCTGGGCGGCATCCTGCTCCGCCGGATAATTGAACGGTATATGCGTATAATCAGATCGTAAAATAAACTTAACTGCACATTAAAATCTTGCCGCCTGGAAGGCTGTGAATACTTGATTGCCCAACTCCGATTGGAATATTTGTCCTTCCCTATTTGCGTTAAATATGATTTCAACTCTATCTCCAGCACGTAGCTTGAGAATTGCGCTTATTTTTACAGAGAAAGCAGCAGTTGGTACAAAATTCTTTAAAGTCGTAGCTACCACGGCATTGTTTACAAGCACATTCATAGAAATAGAAGTTAGTTGGTTAGTAACGGTTGGGCCAAATACCACACTGGAATCAATAGCATAAATACCAGTTTGTTTTGGAACAAACGTACTTGAACTTGGATTATATTCATTATTTAAATCAAATTGTTCGTTCGCAAATTGAACTTTAGTTCTAGAGAACGGAAATATGGATTGATTGTTACTAGCTAAAGCTCTAAAGGCTGAACCAGTAACTAAGGCCGAAACCATTTTTTTCGAAGTTTTTATAGAAGTTATTTTTTTTACGCTATTCCTACTAGCTAAAGCACTAAAAGCTGACCCAGGAAATAAGGCTGAAACCATTTTAGTTTTTTTGTTTACACTGTTCCTAGTAACCATTTTTCCCCTTTTATTCATAAGCACCACTCACTTTCATAGTATTTATACCTTACGATATAAATACTATGAGTCTATGAAAAAATAGAAACAGACAAGAGTGGATTGTGAATAAATATTTCTTGTTTTACCTCTATGTCGTAAATTTAATTTTCGTTGCCTGTTATGCCGAAGCGATCCGCTCACAGCAGACTTTGAATTGCCATGAAATCCATCGCCGGGATTAAAATCCAGTAGTTCAGGAGCAATCCGGTTGATCTTGGGACCGGGCTTGCCTGTCCTCAGGTACGGTTTTTAAAAAAACACAATAGAGGTCGCCTCAAAATAAAAAGCAACTCATCCACAGACAAGTCGCTTGATTAAACACGATATTCTTTACGGAAACTGTTTTGACGTATCTTTAAATTCTCACCGCTTCGCCTTATAAAACTCATGATACAGCTTCATCAGCGCCCTCTTCTCTATCCGTGAAACGTAGCTCCGCGAAATCCCCAGCTCCTTCGCAATCTCCCGCTGCGTCCGCTCTTCGCCCCCCGTGTCCAGGCCAAAGCGGCCGACTACGACCTCCTTCTCCCGGTCATCCAAAATATCGAGATTGCGGTAGATCTTGCTCTTCTCGATCTTCAGATCGACTTCCTTGATTACATCGTCGGTCTCGGAGCCGAGAATATCTATAAGTGTAATTTCATTACCTTCCTTATCGGTTCCTATGGGATCATGCAGGGATACGTCCTTGCGCGTCTTTTTCAGCGACCGGAGGTGCATCAGAATTTCATTTTCGATACAACGGGCAGCAAAAGTAGCGAGCTTCGTGCCTTTGTTCGGCCGGTAGCTCTCGATGGCCTTGATCAGGCCGATGGTGCCGATGGAGATGAGGTCCTCCATATCTTCCCCTGTGTTGTCGAATTTTTTTACTATGTGGGCGACCAAGCGCAGGTTGTGTTCGATCAGTAAATTCCGTGCTTTAGCGTCTCCCTCCGCCATCCTCCCTAAGTATTTGCTTTCATCCTGTTCGGAGAGCGGTTGGGGAAAAGCATTATTCCTTACGTAGGATACCAGCAGTGTCAGTTCTTTGATCAGCAGCGCTATCGTGCTTATTATTCCTGGCAAGTTGGCGACACCTCCCGCACATGTACAATGAAACCGATCTGTAGTTTGAACTACGGGTTCATGGTCCTTTTATTGTATGTGGGTCATCGCCTAGAAGTGCCTGTACAGGGGAACTTATTTCTTCATCATCTATCCGCTTGTGCATTCTCCTGCTTCCTTCAATCTATCAAGGTAGGCGGTCATTTTATAGGACATATATAATTTCAGAACGTTATCAATATTGTCTAAATCAACATGGATCAACACACTGATCTGGTGCAGACGGTACCGCAGGGTGTTGCGGTGGATGAACAGCTCGGTGGCGGTTCTTTGCAGCTGCCGGTTGTTTTTCAGATAGATAAAAAGGGTATGGTACAGGTCAGCATGGTGCTTCCCGTCGTATTCCCGCAACGTAAGCAGCGCCGGATGGCATACCTCCCGGTAATCCCCTTGTGTATGGGCAGACAATATGTCATACAGCTGCACATCGGAGTATAAGACCACCGGGTCGGCAGGCATGGCGATCAGGCCGATCTCCAGCGCTTTGACCGCCTGCAGATAATATTTGCGGCAATCCGCAATATCGCTGAATTCACTGCTGATTCCCAGGCGAATCTGATTCGCGGTCAGGAATTCGCGTATATCAGGACCACAATCCATTCTCGCTGCCTTAAGCTTCCGTTCCCTGATACTTACAATATGCCCATTATAAAAAATCTGACGTTCCGCGGTAAAAAGCGTACTGATCCGGTCCCGTAAATATCCGTTGTATTTGCCGGAAGCATCATACTGCACAATATCCAGCACCAGCACGGACAGCCTGCCGGTCAGCCTGATATTACCGCTGCGGAGCCTCTCTTGGACAAGTTCCTTGCCGCTCAAGTGATTCTCCAGCAGATCATAGATCAGCTCATCATATACGGCATGCGCGGAATTCCGGTAAAAGCTGTTCTTCTGCAGTTCCGCCGCCACCATCTCCCCTGCAAAAGCGGCTAGGTCACGGTCCCTCGGATGGACAGGCCGCTCTGTCCCCAGCAAAATAAGATTGCCGACAGGCTTGTCCCCGATTTTAATCCTGGCCACCATTTTCGCGGCAGCACTGCCGCTGCAGAACACTTCATACGGTTCCCCGGACTTTGCACCGTTTTGTACGCTTTTCATCTTTTGGACGGCGGCTATAAAATCATAAGAGCAGTAGCCCTTCTGCAGATTATCCCTCCAGACCGGATCGGTTATCTCGCTGTCCGAATAGGCCAGAACTTTATAGCTTAAATCAATGACGATTACCGGATTACCCAATATATCCGCCGCCACCGATACGATGTGATCCATCCCTTTTCCGGCCGCAAAAGCTTTGAGCAGCGTTGCCTTGGCCTGCTCCGTTTCCGCTTTTTCCAGAAACAGCTCCCTGGTCTGATTGTAGATTTCGAAGACATCTTCTCCCGCTGTAAACTCAATGATATTCGGGCTGCTCTCGACATCCTCCTGTACAGGAAGCTCCGCGTCATTGATCAGCATCAGGCTGGCATTCTCCATATTAGCGGCGTTCCCCGGCAGCATGGATCTCTTGCCCACATAGATAAATTCGGGCGCAAAGGAGGTTAGACTCTTCGTAATGAGTACAGCATCACTGTAAATCCCATCCTCTAATCTCCTGTTCCGGTGAACACGGACTGCTTGCTTGTCAAAATGTCTGCTTAGTTGCTCAAAGCTAATACTCATCACTCTCACCCTCTGTTTATTATAGTGCGAGTTGCACAACGATTCCATTTATTTTTATATTTTCCATATATATGATCGCGAAAAAGTCTATGTTACATTGAAGCTGACGATAAAGAAGGAGGAGTTGCTGATGGGCAGCTTTATCAAAGATGTGAACGAAATTGTGAAGAGAACCACAACCCCAACGACATTTTATAATGCCGAGACACTTACAGTTTATTGGGAGACCTCCCCCGGGATTATCCGGCGGATTCTGCCTCCCCCGCTGGAGCCCGGCCCAAGGCCTTTGGTCCAGGCCTTTGTAGCCGACTATCCGCGCACCAGCTTCTGCGAGCCTTACCGGGAAGCGGCCATATTCGTACTCGCGCAGTATAACGGACAGCTTGGAAGCTATTGCCTGTCCATGCCGATTAATGATGATATCGCCATGGGGCTTGGCCGCGAGATTTACGGGTTTCCCAAGAAGATGGCTAACATCAGCCTGAGTAAGGAGGATCAGCGGATCAGCGGCAGCGTTTCGCGCCGGGGTATCGAATTTTTCCGGGTCAAAGCGGCATTGAGCGGAAAGATGAATGCCGGGGACGGACAGCAAATCCTTGACGAGTATTACGGAGACGGCCTGCCTGTCTTCAATATTAAGTATTCCAAATCAGCGGACGGCAACGGGTTCGATGTACCGCCGCTCCTCATTGGGCAGAACACCTCCATGGATATAAGCGTACTGAAGGCGGCGGAGGTTGAAGTCACCCTATCGGACTCGCCTCACGATCCCTGGGCTGAGCTGGAGGTGGTCAAGCTGCTGGGCGGCGTCTATACGGTCAGCAACACCATACTGCTGCGGGGCAGCGTACTGGCCAAAGTCAATCCTGTGAATTTCCTGCCGTATTCCTATTTACGCTGGGACTGGTATGAGAATGAAGGAGGGGTATCATGAATAATCTGTTTGATTTAAGCGGCAAAGTGGCCGTTGTAACCGGCGCAGCTGGCGGGATTGGCGCAGAATTGGCGAAGGCGTTCGCCGCCCAGGGAGCGGATGTGGCCCTTCTGGATCTAAGACCGGACAAGCTGATAACACCGGCCAGGGAGATCGAATCCGCAGGCCGCCAGACCCTGTCACTGGGATGCGATGTAATCCGGGAGGATGAGATTGAGACTGCGGTCCAAGCGATTTTACAGCATTGGGGCCAAATCGATATTCTGGTGAACAATGCCGGGGTCGCCTCCGCCGGTTCGGTGGAGGAGCTGGAAGAGCGGGAATGGGACCGGGTGATCGACACCAACCTGAAAAGTATTTTTCTTATGTCCAAGCATGTCATTAAGCCCATGAAGGAGAGAAGGTATGGCCGGATTATCAACATGGCCTCCATCTGCGGCATGACCGGCAGCAAGTCATTTCCGCTTCATGCCTATAATGCCTCCAAAGGCGCGGTCTTGAGTATAACCCGGGGCATGGGGGCTTCCTTGGCTCCATACGGCATAACTGTAAATGCCATTGGCCCCAGCCTGTTCCGCACGGAAATGACTGAACGCGCCTTGTATCAGGACAGTTTTCTCCAGTTGTACAATGCGCAGTGTCCCATCGGCCGGCCCGGCAATCCGGAGGAAATAAATGGTGCAGCCATCTATTTTGCCTCGGACGCTTCCAGCTACACGACGGGCCAAACCCTGTATGTAGACGGGGGCTGGACCTCGGTTTGATTCCAGATGAGTAACACAACAAAAACCCTACAACTCGTGTGGTTGCAGGGTTTGATTGTGTTCTTTCTTTCTGCCGGAGTACGGCTATTAAAAGGTCAAAATTCCCGAGGTATGCAGCAGCACCAGGAACACCAGAACCGGGGCGACATACCGGAGCATGAACAGCCAGATGCGGAACCAGCGCGCCTGCAGCCCGGCCGCTTCCGCTGCCCCTTTCCAGAAGTACCCGGCAAAAATGGTGATCAGCAGGCCGCCAAGGGGCAGCATAATGTTGGAGGTGATGAAATCCATCCAGTCAAACAAGGCTTTGCCGCCGAATGTAAGCTCCGGGAACATCCCCAGCGACATCGCTGAGGGAATACCGAGCAGGAAACAGATGAGAGACAAGATCCAGACCGCACGCCGGCGGCTCCAGTTCCAGCGCTCCATAGCGAAGGATACAGGCACTTCAAGCAGCGATACGGCTGAGGTCAAAGCGGCAATCGCCAGCAGAATGAAGAACAGGCCGCCGAAGAACGAACCAAAGGGCATGGCCGAGAAAGCTGCCGGCAGCGCGATGAATATCAGTGAAGGCCCCTGGTCGGGGGCAATGCCAAACGAGAATGTCGTCGGAAAAATAATCAATCCGGCGATAAACGCGTACACCAGATCTCCGGCGCCAATCGCCAGTGCTGCGCTGCCCAGCGACTGTCTTTTATCCACATAAGAACCATAAGTCAGCAGAATCCCCATCCCGAGCGACAGCGAGAAGAAGGCATGTCCCAAGGCGACCAGCGCGGATTCGGCCGTCAGCACCGAGAAGTCCGGTTTGAGGAAAAAGGATACCCCTTCGCCTGAACCCGGCAGCGTTACGGCGCGAATCATCAACACAATGAGAAGAACGACCAGGCCGGGAATCAATACTTTATTAAATTTTTCAATCCCGCCAGAAACCCCAAGGATGACTACACCCGCCGTAATCAGCATGGCAACGCCCTGCCAGACTATCGGCATATACCCTGAGATAAAGGAGCCAAACTGACCCGCATAATCACTTGTGCTGAACAATTGACCATTGAAGGCGATCAGCGCGTAGTTCAGCGTCCAGCCTGCAACAATAATATAAAAGGAGAGGATCAGAAACGGCGCCACCACTTGCAGAATTCCGGCTGCCTTCCAGCCTTTCCCCCCTCCGGCCCGTATGAACGAAGTCGCCGCGCTTCCGCGTCCGCTGCGTCCGATGGCCAGCTCAGCCAGCAATACCGGCAAGCCGATCAGCACCAGACAGACGATGAAGAGCAGGAAAAAAGCCGCCCCTCCATTTTCTCCTGTAATATAAGGGAACTTCCACATATTCCCCAGGCCCACTGAGCTGCCAATGGCCGCAAAAATAAAGCCGCTGGAAGAAAAACGCTCCTTTTTCTCCGAAAGCAGGCTTGTTTCACCTTTAAACTGATTCATTCCTAACGCCCCGTTTTCTTTTTTAGACCTCATTATAGCTTAAGTAACACGGAGAGTCATATGAAAAATTTATTAACTCCTATTCCCAGTAGAACGGGCCGGCTTCCTTAAGCCGGGCCAGCGCCTCGACATAAAAGAAATCGCCGTAGATAAGGGGAACGTCAATGTTGCGGTTCTCCGGATAGTTGCTTGTTCCGTGAAGCAGCAGCCCTTCCTCGTCCGGCTGGTCCCAGGTTCCGTAATTCCGGAAAAGGGACTCCATGATCTTCAGCGCACCGCTGCGGTACATATGTGACTCCGGATCGCCTGCCAGGCGGGCCAGCAGCAGCAGGCCGCTCGCTGCGCAGGAGCCGGCAGAGGTATCACGGATTTCACCAATTTCCCCTGGCGCCCGGAAGTCCCAATGGGGAACATGATCTTCCGGAAGCCGGGTCAAAAAGAAATCCGCCACCCGCTGGGCAGCATGCAGATACTCCTGTTTGCCCGAATGATGGTACGCCAGCGTCAGGCCGTAAATAGCCCAGGCTGCGCCGCGCGACCAGGCAGATTCAGGACCATAACCCTGCCCGCCAAGCTTCTCCTTCACCTCCCCCGTGTCCGGATTGAAGTTGACGATATGGTACACCGAGCCGTCTGCCCGGATGAAATACTCCAGCACGGTATCCATGTGCGCCTCGGCGATATGACGGTAGCGCGGATCGCCTGTCTCTGCGGAAGCCCAGAACAACAGGCTGGTATTCATGCAGCAGTCAATAATTGCAACACCACTGTTGTCCTCCCCTTCCCGCCAAGGATTCCAGGCCCGGATATAGCGGCCTTTCAGGTTGAAGCGGGCGGACAAGTAATTGGCCGCTTTTAAGGCCCGAATCCGCGATATTTCATTTCCTGTCAGCTTGTAATTCGCCACACTGGTTAGAGTCCACATAAAGCCCAGATCATGATCCAGTCTGACGTAGCCGTCCAGCACCTCGTCAAGCCGTTTCTCACAGTGTTCGGCAATCGCCTTCAGGCTCTCGTCACCGCATTCTCCGTAGAACTGCCACAGCATACCGGGCCAAAATCCGGCGGTCCACCAATCCGGGGCTTCGAGCACGTATTTGCCGCCCTGGCTCGCGTGAGGGAATTCAGCGCCGATGCTTTGGCTGTTTATCCCCGTTTTCTCCAGTGCCTTACTCCAGGCTTCTTCTACCCAAGCCGTATCTTCCATTTGTCTCATCATTCAAGCACCGCCGTTCATCTATGATAGGAATTGAAATGTGAATGCCAATCTGCCCTCAGAGCCGGGCCGGAGCACATGAAAATCCAGCGTATGCCAGACCGTCTCCCGGCCGTAATGATCACGGTACTCACGTTGCGTAATTTCGGGTTCCACCAGCTTGTCATCGTAATGTACTTCTACTCCGCCGCCTTCACTTCCCGGCAGCAGGACGATGCCGGTCCGGAGGAGTTCCGGCTGCCGCCAGGTTACGAACCGCTCGGTCCAGCTCTCCGGCGCCCCCTCATGCAGGTACTCGTCACACAGCTCCAAACGGGGGAGTTCCTCCTTGTGCCATACCAGAGAACGGATCAGTGACTTCAGGCCTTCCGTATCATATGCCTTAGACAACTCCAGCTTTAGCTCGTCCCTGTCCGTCCCGGCGGCGGCATGCAGCACTGCAGCGGCATACTCCGGTCCTGCACTCTGGTACCGGCCGCTGATAACCGGCACCGAATGACCCTGCGAACCATTGCAGTCATACCGGTAGCGGCCTTTGCCGAAATAATCCGCCGTGTACTCTCCGCTTCCAAGGTCCGCGGCGTAGACTTCCCCGCCGCCGGCCAGAATGAAATGGCCCAGATCATTATGATTATGCGGTTCATCGTTATGGCCGCCCTTGGCGGCGAAGCCAAAGACCTTCCCCGGAGAACCGTGCCGTGCAACGATCCAGGCCGCATCAGGAAGATAAAAGCTGGCGGCATCCCACTCCTGCGCACCCCTGCCCTGCCTGGTCCAGATCAGATTGCGCAGTGCCGGAGCCCAGCGGCTGCAATGATCCTCTGTATATGGAGCACGAAGCTGTGCCGGAGGTGGCTCGACACCGGAATATTCAGCCGCCAGATAATGGGACAAGCCCATATGGACGCGGACCCGGGGCGTCGAATCAGAGAAATTCGCTACAAGGCTGCCGCCTATGAAGCATTTCTGCTGGAACGCGGCGATGCTGCGGACCTTGTCACATTGGAACCAGTCCAGCTTCCCTCCGCTTCTGGCCCGCAGAAGATCGCTGTAATACGTGAAATATCCGAATCCGTAATTCCAGTAGCCAAGCCCCTCCGCACACGCTCCATCCTCCCCGAAGCCCTCCAGATAGAAGTGCATGCAGCGTTCCGTCCTGTGCAGAATCCGGCTCAGCTGAGCCGGGTCATCCAGTGCCAGCATAGCCGCCGCCCCGACCGATCCTGCACAGACAGCAGACCAGTTATGTGTGGCGGTCTCCCAGTGATAAGGGCCGTCTTCCAGAAAAGGCCGGAATATCCTGCGTTCCACTTCAGCCGAGATCCGGGAACGCAGCAGCGGCGACAGCCGCCCGCCCAGAAGTAACGATATTTCGCTTAGGGTAAAACCGGTCTCAGCCGAAAACAGATCAATAAACCGTCCGATCTCCGTGACCGCAAAATCCGGAGGCAAATGGGCGGGAACACACCAGGTGTACTCCCCGCAGATGGACCACAGGATATCCTCCAGCCCCCTCAGATATCCCGGATTCTCCGGCTCCAGCAAAACAAGCACAGCATACGTATTCAGCCTTCTTCTCCGTTCGAAATAGACCCGTTCATACTCCAGCCTGGAGCCTGTACGCGCAAAGGCAGTGAACAGGGAATACTTCAGCTCCGGGATGTCCAGAGCTTCCAGCCGCAGACCCTCAGCCCGGATTTCAGAGATCATCTCCTTCCATTCGCCGGACTCCGCCGCCCGCTTCCAGAATGCATCCTGATCCCCCTGCGGATAATAATGGCTCACCTGCAGCGGTCCAGCCGCCCGGATGATATCAAGCAGTTCCTGTTGATTCATATCTGTTCTCCCCTTCCCAGTAGCGCAAGATTACAAAGCATGGTCGCGCATAACATTCTTACCTGCAGCAATTTGCTGTGAAGTCCAATTCTGATTGTCCCCGCTCCAGAATGCATCTTCAGGCAGCAGCCCCAGCGGAAGAAATACGGCTGCGCACAAGTACAAGCTGCCTGTATTGATATAGCTCTCGGCCAGCTCCGGCTGATAGCCGTATACGCCCGGGCGCAGCCAGCCGTTCTCATCCAGATTGCCCGGGAACTCCATAATCCGCCTGATCACAGCCGTCAGGGCACAGCGTACCTGTGCAGGCTGCAGGGATGCTTCAAGGAAATGCTGAAGCGCCGCCTGCGCGAGCAGCTGAAACGCCCCGAAGCGGTACACGATGGAACGTCCAAGGAACGGATAAGTGCCGTCCGGTGCGATCATCCGCTCCAGCACGGCGGCATACCGCCGGGCCCGCTGCATAATCAGAGGCTTCAATTGGGGGTAATGCGCCGAATCCTGCTCAAAAAGGGTAATCACATCCACGAGCATCGGCTGAATAACAAAGCTGTTGTAATAATCCCAGTGATAATCTTTGCCGTCCCCGTATACTCCGTCGCCTTTATACCAGTCCATGAACATATGGACTGCATAACCTACCCGCATCCGGTCGTATTCCGGATCGCCGAGAATGTACAGCGCCGCCTCCACCATTGCGCTGAACAGCAGCCAGTTGCTGCCGCTGGGGGCCGTCCGGCGGGTCTTTTTTAAGGCCGCGATCACGTTGCGTCTGACGCGTTCATTCAACTGCGAGGCCAGGCGCTTTGGTGCCCGCACCAGCGCATGCGCCAGAAAAGCCGCATCAACCAGCGGCTGCCCCTCCGCCTCAAAATCCATATAATCCGCAGAATCCGGGTCCGTAGCTGCATCAAGCGCTTCCAGCATCAGTTTGGCGTAATAAGCTCTAAGCTGTTCTTCTTCACCCTCAAGGCCTTCCAGCTCCAGCCAGGGCGCCATTCCGCAGGCCAGCCGGGCAAAAGCTTCCAGCGGCGCGAAGCCGCTCCGGCCGCTGTGGAATTCCACCGGCAGCGTTTCCGCAAGTGTTCTCCGCTTCAATGCTTCCAGCACCGGAGCACCGATCAGCAGCATCGTATCCAGCCAATATTTACGCTGTTCCTTACCGTTCATATTCCATTCCTCCATGGCTTCGCTCTTCTGGATTGTCTAAACTTCATTTATAGTTTAGTTTTATGTTATCGCAATGTCTTTGCGATAATTAATGATTTGTTGCGTTTATTGCGATAAATTCCGAAGGTGGCCTACGATATGAAGCATGCCGAATATTATCAGCAGTTCCATGGTGATATCCTGGCGGGAATCGGCAATTCCCCGACCTCTCCCACCAAGGATTTTCACATTCATGACCATTATGAAATCTTTCTGTTTCTGGGCGGGCAGGTGAACTGTTTTGTGGAACAGTACAGCTATCCTCTGAGTCCCGGAAATGTTCTACTATTCAACAATCAGGAAATCCATAAAATCATCAACCTGTCCCCAGAGCCCTATGAACGGATTACGATCCACTTCAAAGCACCGCTGGTTTACCCTTTTTGCACCGCTGACACAAATCTGCTCGCCTGCTTCCAGAACCGTCAGACCGGGGAACATAACCTTTCGCAGATGGATGAGGCACAGCTTGAAGCTTTTACCGGACTGGCCTTCCGTCTCATCGATATCCTGAAGCATCCACAGTACGGCGGCGACGTTCTGGCGCTCACTTATCTGATTCAGCTGCTGGTGCAGGTCAACGATCTGTACAGCCGCAGCTTTTCGGCGGTTCCCAGTCTGATCTCCACACTGATTCAGTCGGCCATGGCCTATATTGATCACCATCTGCATCTGCCCCTTTCGCTGGAGGGGATCGCTGAGGAACTATCCGTAGATAAGTATTATCTCAGCCATCTGTTCAAGCAGCAGACCGGAGGAACCCTCTACCGTTATGTCCTGTTGAAAAAAATAACCTTAGCCAAGCAGCTCCTCACCGCCGGCAACTCGGTATCTGACACCTGCTATCTTTCCGGCTTCAATGATTACGCCAACTTCATCCGTACCTTCAAGAATTTCACGGGCCACACCCCCGGCCAATACCGAAAAAAAAGCTAATTATATAGAGTGAACTTAAGATCTTTACATTAGGGACTTCGTCGGGACTCCGGAGAATGTTTGGACTTCCGGCCACTGTTGTCTGCAGATTTCTTGATTTGTACCGCTGTTCGCGGTGGAAATCCGCAGACAAAGGCGGACGCATTCGCTCCTCCAGTTCCAAACTTCCCCTCCATCCCTTTTCCCTTTTGTTCGTTTTTCAAGTTCACTCTATATATTTTGAATATATGGAGCCTCTCTCCCTACTGACTGTTTACATAGTTAATTCTTTAAATTAATACTATCGGTACAGATCAGCTTTATAATTTCTCATAACATTAATCTTGTAAACGCAGAGGGAGAGAAAACCATGTTCAAAGAACGTATCCGCCGAAGGTATAAATTTATATCCTCAAGAGCAACAATGCTCCTCCTACTCATCACCGTTATCGTAAGCACCCTGCAACCGGCAGGACTCATTGCCGCTGACCCGCCCCTACCCAATACCGTAATCATCGAGGATTTCGAGAACAACCTGAGCGATAATGTGCTGATTCAAAAAAGGAATTTCTCAGGCGCCATGAGCCTGGAATCCGATCCCCGGCATGTCCGCTCAGGGAATAATTCCGTACGTGTGGATTATGACTACATTGGCGTTAAGGAGAACCCTTCCTATGTCTATGTAGGCCCTGCAGCTCCGTATCCTGTTAACGGCCTACCCCAAAAAATCGGGATGTGGGTATACGGTAACAACGATGGACATCTCATCTTCAGCAAGTTCAGGGATGGCAACGGAAAATCCTTTGAGGTGGAATATTTGGACGAGAACGTTGGCGTGGACTGGACGGGCTGGAAATACATTGAGGGTGACATCCCTCAAGACAAAGTCGGACCGATTACACTCGAAATATATATGCGGATCGAACAATCCATTTTTGATAAGAAAAACAAAGGCACGGTATGGGTTGATGACGTACGCTTGATCTATGAGCAGGACCCTAATGAAGATATGGCCGTCCCAACACTGGATGTGCTCTCTCCGGCAAATGAAGCTGTGATCGATACGAACTCCCCCCGGATTCAGCTTGCGGCCGCCGATGCCCAATCAGGCATTGATCCCGGCTCAGTTACGCTGAATCTGGATGGACATCCAGTACAGCCTGAGTATGAAGCGGCCAGCGGCCTCATTTCCTATCAGCCTTCCGCTCCGCTGGCAGGGGGATATCATACCGTCCAGTCGGCTGTATATGACAGATCCGGCAATCCCGCCGAGAGCAGCAGCACCTTTTTTATTCAAGGCGGGATTCAATACCACCTGGACGCCCCCACAGAAGTCATCAGCAACAAAACATTCCAATTGAAGCTTCAGGTCAAAAATGCTGGTGATTTGCAGGATTCCTATGCCCAGCTTCAATACGATCCCCAGACGCTGGAAATTACCACTGCTGAACCTCAAGTAGCGGCACCATCCGTTGCGCAGAATGAGATCGACCCTGTAAAAGGGCAGTACCGGCTGCAGCTAGCTGGACTGAGCAAGGATTCCCTGCCGGCTGATGAGACGATTGCGCTATTAAATGTGGCTGTAAAACCCAGTGCCAAAATGGAGCGCGGCGAGGCATTCAAATCCATCGTAATGAGCGACGGCAGTTTTCGAATGACCGTAGGTGAAGCTGTCTATGCGCTGGCCGCACCCCATAAGTATACGATTGGTTTTCCTTACAAGCTCACTGTAAAAGGGAGCTCCCTCCATACGAAAAGCACCCTTCGTGTCACGGATGATGCAGGAGTGCCGGCCGAAGGGGTGTCCATCATCCCGTCCGATCCTCTTTTTCCCCAGTATTTCGCTGAGGTGAAGCCGGTAACAGCGGATGTCTATGCGGAGGCCGACCCGGCTTCGGCCAAGCTTGCTTCCATCACCCAAGGTGAACAATTTTTTTCGGACGGAGTGACCCGTGGGGAATATACCGCAATCCGTCTGCCCGACGGCAAAACCACAGGCTGGATTCCAACCGCAGCTGTTGATGTGAAGCTTCTGAAGGATGGTTGGGGGCTAACCGATGCGCAGGGTGAAATCCGGACCTCCCTGACAACACTTGCCTTAACGAACCTTAATCTTCAGGCAGTGAATGGGGATAAAGTCAGTAAGGTATTCTCTTTGTCCGTAGTGCCGCAGCTTGGCTCAGATATGCCTGAATATGTAAGAATCTATGTTACAGAGGATATGAAAACCACCCAAAGCATCGTCTGGAAAACGGCCCCCCGCGTGGAGCGCGGTGTGATTCAATACGTGGAGGCCAGTAAGTTCACCGGTTTTGACCAGCCTAACATCAAAGAGCAGACGGCGGAACCGCAGCTTCTGCTGGCTCCCGACCGTGTAGGAGAAACGTTGTTTCATAAAGGGATGCTCCAAAGCTTGTCACCGGGTACAGAATACATTTACCGTGTCGGATCTCCGGGATTGTGGAGTGAGCAGCACAGGTTTACGACAGAGTCAGCAAACCCGGAAGCCTTTTCCTTCTTGTTTGTCACGGACTCTCACACCAATACTGAAGAAGCCTATCATATTCATCAAAATTTGCTGAGCAGTGCTTTTACCAGCTACCCGGATGCCCGGTTTGTGATGCACGGTGGCGATATTGTTGACGATGGCGGCATCATGAATGAATGGGAGCAGGATATGAAGGCTTCACAGCTATACAGCGGGAGCGTGCCTTCTGCCTATACGATGGGAAATCATGATGTGAAGAATGGCGGAAAGGAAGTATTCAGAACCGCTTTGGGGCTCCCAGGGAATGGAATGCCCGGACAGGAGCAGCTGACCTATTCGTATGATTATGAGGATACTCATTTTATCGTGCTCAATTCTGAAGCCGATGAAGTGGACATGCAGAAACAGGCAGAATGGCTGCGGGGAAACCTGCAGGCCAGCTCCAAAAAATGGAACATCGCCATGTTCCACCGGCCTGCTTATCATACAGAGGATGGACGTGGTCCGGAGCTCGTCACCAAATATCTGGCTCCTGTCCTTGAGGAGCTTGGCGCAGACCTGGTGCTGGTGGGCCACGATCATGCGCTCGCTTGGACCTATCCTATGAAAAATGGCCAGCCCATAAAGGATGGCAGCCCAGGGACTGTGTATCTGTCCGGCGGGTCCTCCGGCTGGAAATTTTATGATGCGGTCAAGTTCGATTACCTGGAGTACCTGTATGATGACAATTTCCCGGTATATTCCGCCATCACGATCGGCAAGGATCAGATCTTGATCGAAGCCAGAAAGGCCGATGGCGAACAACTGCAAGCCTTGACCATTGAAAAAGCTGAGACCTCAGAGCCTGAACCTGAGCCTGGCACAAGTCCAAGCCCAGCACCGAGTCCGTCGCCAGGCCCGCTGCCAAGCTCAGATCCAAGTCCGGAACCAAGCCAGACGCCAAGTCCGAACCCGACACCAACCCCTGGCTCCGGGACAGGCTCCAATCCGGGCACGGTGCCTAGTACAATGCCAAGTGCTGTGGCTACGGCAGCGCCCACAGCCGTTCCGACAGCCAAACCTGCACCTGTTGAGGCACCACAAGGTTCTATATTTGCTGCAGGAGTAAATTCTCAAGCTTTAAAAGACACCCTAAAGGACGCGATTGCCGGGAAAAACGGAAACGTTCCTGGACCTGCTCTTAAGGACATTGCTGATCTGTGGAGCACCCGGACGATATCGGCTTTCCTTAAGCTGAAAGTCATCAACGGTTATGCCGATGGCACTTTCAGACCGGACAAAACCATCACCAGAGGGGAATTCGCTGCTGTCGTTGCCAAGGCATTTGGGCTGGCGAAGAAATCGGACGCCTCCCAACTAAGTGACGTTAATACCCATTGGGCCCAGGAAGCGATTGCTGTATTAGCTTCCAACGGAATCATTGCCGGTTATCCGGACGGAACCTTTAAGCCGGAACGGGAGATAAGCCGCTCAGAGATCATTATGATCTTGTCCAGGATCGTGAACTTCAACAACGCAGCACCGGTAAAAGCCGGCATCACCTTCAGTGACACGGCGAATTCGTGGAACAAGGACCAAATTGCCAGAGCTGCCCAAATCGGGCTAATTAACGGAAAAGGCAATGGCAAATTCGCCCCTGCCCAATCCTCAACCCGGGCAGAGGCATTGACCATCGTCATGAACGCCCTTTGCCTGGACCCGGAAATCAAAGCTCTGATGGATCAATTGTCTAATTAATCGACTGTAGAACCTCTACACTATGTAAAAGACCTTCAACTCCACGGAATGATGGAGTTGAAGGTCTTTTGTATTCCGTCTAGGATTAAGGTTCATCTATTCCGGGAGAACCTCCAGTAAGCTTCAGGCCTACTCATCCGACTCCACTTCCCGGGACCCGAGCGCTTGTACAGGACGGTTATCATGCGGGAAAATCGCAGCAAATTGATTGATTTGCTCCCCGGACCATTGAACCGGATGTTCCAGGACGATCCACTGCACCCCTTCGGTGCATGGAGGCGTGGTGAGCGATCCCTGGTAGCGGAAGGAATGAAGATCTGCCGGAAGCAGCTTATTCATATCGAAGTCACCATTCACCGGAACTTCCTCTTCACTTTCTTCGCCCGGAAGCACAGACCAGAGCTTGTTCAGCCCGGCATTTTCCGTACCTTTAGTGATCAGCACACTCAGTACCGCAAGCTGGCCTTCTTCATTTTTATGTACAAAATGAAGCTCCATGTCCGCATGTTTGCCATCCACCTCATGCTCGCTAGGCAAGTGGAAATGGAACTGCTGCAGGGTATATGTTTTGCCTTCAACAGTGATCCGGTTCTTCTGATTCTTCAAATTCACCTGAATGGTATGGCCGTTATTGATCACGGCTACCGGAGACGGTGAATACTCCACTACAACAGGCGACAGGCTCCCTTCATCCTTCACTTTCTCCTGGAGAATATTAATGGGGGACTGGGCCTTGCCGGTACTGCATGTTGTGAATAGTTCGTCGAGTTCCGCCCAATGCTCCGGTGACGTTTCCCCTTCGTAGGACCAATGGGCCTGATGAGCACTTGCCTTGGCCGGCGGCTCTTGTGTGCCTTCTGCCTTGCCGTTCTGGTTGTTACCTCCGCAGCCTGCCATCACAGACATAATCATGACCGGGAACAGTATTTGAGATAGCCTTTTGCTCAGACTCATGTACAATCCTTCTTCCTTATATTATGTGGAGCACCACTATAAATAGTAAATAATGGAATAGGAAGCAGCAAGTGAAAAAAGGCTCAAAGTTCTCAAAATGATTCTAACTATTCATTCCCCTAATAAAATATGGCTTCCCCAATGAATCCGTCGCTGCCGTAGAGACTCACAGTTCCGCCCCCCTTATACTTTGAAGAGCGCTCGACCAATGCCCCCCGTTTATGATTCAGCTCAAACCGGTCCTTCTGCATATTTCCTCCATCGAAATAATTGATATTAAAAAATTCAATATCATGCCTCACGGCCTTCTCATGAATAACCACATAAAGATAAACATTATCACTTTTTACGGAAATGCCATCTTCATCCTCTTCCCATGAAGAAATTTCGGATTCCTCAACAATGGAATGGTCACTCTGCTTGCAAATCTTATGCGCCGAGGCGCGCGGACCATCGATTTCCAGAATGATTGCGGTAGTATCATTGATAAGCTTATAATCCACAGCCTGAATCCGGTTGTGCTGGAGATAGGTTTGAACCTCCTCCTCCGTAAGCGGTTTAATCTGGGTAATCGCCAGATAAATAGTCATAATTACTGTTAACATTTTCAATTCAAGAATCTCCTTTATGTTCCCGGCTATGTATAGCTTCAGCGTACAACTCATAAACGGGTCGCATATACAGCTTGCCGTTTATAAATTAAAGGACCGCCTGCACCCCACTCCAGATTTTTCCTACATTATAGCATGTGCAGATTACCCTATACAGTTGTTACCCAGGTATAAAAAAAGAAGCGTACCCGGCATTCCTACAGAGCCAGCGCCTCTTCCGTAATTTGTCTGATATCAATGGAGGAAATCGTTTCTTCATTCACCATATCCGGCAGAATTTCCGTCAGGAAATACTCAACACACTTCAACTCAATGTTCTTGATTTTGATCAGGGCATTGCGGTACATCACCACAAATTCCTTCTCCGTGTTCCCTCTCTGCAGTTCGGCAAAAGCCTCATACACCTGGTCCATCTTGTCGGCTACCTCCAGAATCAGCCCTTCCAGCGACTCATCCTTGCCTTCACGAAGCTGATGGTAGAAAATGCTTTTGAACTCCTCGGGAATGTGCTCCTTAATGAAGTTATCGATCATCCCCTCTTCAACCTGCTGGATCAAGGACCGCAGCTGCAGCGATGAATGCTTGACCGGGGTTTTGATATCACCGATAAAAATCTCACCATAATCATGGCTGCTCGTAATTTCGTACAGCTTCTTCCAGTCAATGACGGCGCCGTTCTGTTCCTCAATGTCGGCCAGTGTTTTGGCATACTGCACAACCTTCCAGGAATGGGCGGCCACGCTGTGCTCCTCGAATTTGAATTTGCCGGGGCAGCGGATAATACGTTCCAGTTCGTTCAGCGAACGGAAATATTTATGGATTCCCATGCCAGTCCTCCTTTTGTCCAGATGCGGATATGATCCGGTACTGTCCAGTATAGGCCGCAAGTGTTAAATCCGAATAAACAAGCTTACAGGTTATGTAAAAAACGGGGACAACTATGCGTTATCCTGCGTTTGTCCAAGCTTTCCCCGCCTTACTGCCGAGGCCATCCCCGACTAAGGTCGGGATCAAAGAACAGTCTTCAGGCCGTTTTGCAGCAAAGCTAATAGCTTTACAATAAACACATAGACAACGGCTAAGACGAACCGCACCCCGGTTCAAACCATATGAGAGGAAGAGATTAATTATGAAAAAATTGTACCGTTCCGATAGGGACAAGAGAATCAGCGGCGTTTGCGGAGGTTTGGCCCGTTATTTGAACATCGATACTACCCTCGTCCGGCTGCTGGCTGTCGCTGCTGCCCTGTTCAGCTTAGGCACTGTGGTGTTCCTGTACATTCTGGCAAGCATCCTGATGCCTAAAGAGAACTACAACAGTTACCCTGAAGGTTATGAGTACTACTAATCCCAAGCCGACAATACCAAATTCCATAATATAAGAGAAAAAGGAGAAATGAACATGAGTATTTTCCAAAGAATCACAACCCTGACTAAAGCAGCAATCCACGAAGGACTAAATAAATTAGAAGACCCGGTACTGCTGACCGGACAATATTTGCGGGACCTGGAGGAAAAAATCTCCACTGCCGAAACCAAACAGCGTGAGTTCCAGGCGGCGGCGAGTGTGCTGGAGCGCCGTATCTACGAGAATCAGGTGCTGGCTGAACGAAGCGAAGCGGAAGCCGTGCAGGCGATGAACGAAGGGAATGAACCTGCGGCCAGAGCAGCGGTCATGGCTAAGCTGCGCTACACCGAAAGTGTTCAGGAGTGCACCGCAGGGCTGGAAGAAACCCGTGAAACGCTCGCAGTCCTGGACAGCAGTCTTCTGAATGCCAGGGAAGAGCATAAGCGGCTTAAGGCAAAAAGAGCCGAGCTGGCAGCCCGCGCCCGCAAAGCGGCTGAGTTAAAGCGCGCCTCCGAAAGCAGCAGCTATTCTGCCCATCCCGGACACCCCGGACAGATCTTGAATGCCGGTGCGGCCTCACGCGGCTTCGAACGTATGGAAGACAAAATCAACGAATGGGAGGCCGCTGTCGAAAGCTCTGCACATTACTCGGCAGGCATCCCTGAATCCCCGCTGAACAGCGCCGTTGAAGCCGAGCTGGAACGCCTCCGCAGCCGGAAGGCCGGAGACAGCAAGTAAGACGGCCAGCTCTAAAATCTGCGTGCAACCACAAAGGATACTCTTCCTGATTACGGGAAGAGTATCCTTTGTTTGGTTTGCAGAAGTTGGCATCCGCCGCACTATAGTTCATGCAGAGCCAGCCTTACCAAAAGACGCGCACCATGCACCAGCATGTCTTCGTCAATATTGAAATTCGGCTGGTGGAGGGCATGTGTGATTCCCAGCTCCTCATTACCGCAGCCAATAAAAGCAAAAGCCCCAGGGACACGGTCCAGGTACCAGCCAAAATCCTCACCTGCCAGACTGGGTTGATTCAGCATAACCGCCTGCTCTTCCCCCAGCACCTCACGTGCTGCCCTAAGGACCCTTTGAACGGCCTCTTTATCATTAAGTACGGCAATCCCTTCACGCAGCTCAAGCTTCCAGTTCCCGCCTGAAGAATCAGCTATCGCTGCCGCATGGCGTTTCAATCCTTCAGTGATTCCGGCAACGGTTGGTTTGGAGAATGCTCTGAACGTCCCCGTCAGCATACTGCGCGCAGCAATAACATTAATGGCAGTCCCGGCGTTCAGTGTGCCAAACGCCAGAACTGCCGCTTCGGAGGGATCGATCTGGTTCGCCATCAGAGCATTAACCTCAGTGATGAACCGGGCGGCCATCTGGATGGCATCCACTGACCGGTGCGGAGCGCTGTGATGTCCGGCTGTCCCCTGAAACTCCAGACTGAAATGGCTGGAGGCAGCCATTGCATAATGCGGATGAACGCCAACCGTGCCTGCTGGAAGCTCCGGCATAACATGGAGTGCGTAGCAATAATCCACTCCCTCCAGAATTCCATCCTCAATCATATCACGCCCGCCCGAGAGCAGCCTTCCATCCACGGGACTTTGGACTGCCCCTTCTTCGGCAGGCTGGAAGATGAAGATTACCTTGCCGGACAGCTGATGCCGGTATTCGGCCAGCGTTTTTGCCGCTCCCAGCAGCATTGCGGTATGAGCATCGTGACCGCAAGCATGCATGACTCCAGCATTCAGAGACTTATACGGCACCTCATTCCGTTCGGTAATCGGCAGAGCATCCATATCGGCCCGCAGCAGAATAGCCGGCCCGTCACCCCCCGTTCCCTGAAGAGTCCCGACAACTCCCATCCCGAAATGCCTGCCGACATTCCGCCGCACGGCAATTCCCCAAGTCTCCAGTAATTCTGCGACTTTGGCGGAGGTGCGGGCAACATCGTACAGCAGCTCAGGATGGCGGTGAAGATCACGGCGGATGGCGATTATTTCCGGCTCCAGCAGGCCGGTAAAGTTCATCATTCCGGCTATATCCGGTTTCCGGGCGATACCATCTCCCATACTGCCGTCACACCTGCTGCGAAGGCACTGGAGCCTTCGCATAACGGTTGGCCGGAACCGGAAGACCGAGATTGCCCCGCAGGGTATCACTTTCGTATTCCGTGCGGAACAATCCCCGTTCCTGCAGGATCGGAACCACACGGTCCACAAATTCCTCCAGGCCGTTTGGCACAGCCGCTGCCAGCATAAATCCATCTGCCGCTCCGGCTTCAAACCAGGCCTGAATCTGATCCGCCACCTGCTCCGGTGTACCGATGAAGCTGCTGCGCGGAGTAGCCGCCTGCAGGGCGACCTCACGCAGGGTCAGGCCTTTTTCCCTGGCATTTTTCTTGATTTTATCCGTGCCACTCTGAAAGCTGTTCCGGCCCAAGTCTCCCAGCTCCGGAAAAGGCTCATCCAGCGGATATTGTGAGAAATCATGATGCTCAAAAAATCTGCCCAGATAATTCAGCGCGTTCTCAATCGTTACCAGTCCGGCAACCTCCTGATATTTGCGCTCTGCTTCCTCAGGCGTATCGCCAAGGATGGGACCAATGCCGGGAAAGATCAGCACTTCATCGGGATTTCGCCCAAAAGAAGCTACCCGCGCCTTCACATCCCGGTAGAATTCCTGTGCTTCCTCCAGCGTGTCATGCCCTGTGAAGACAGCATCCGCCTCTCTGGAGGCATAATTCTTTCCGACCTCTGAAGAACCCGCCTGGAAAATAACCGGCCCGCCCTGCTTCGAGCGGGCGATGTTCAGCGGGCCTTTGACGGAGAAGAATTCACCTTCATGGTCCAGTGTATGCATTTTTTCCGGGTCAAAAAAGACGCCTGTCTCCTTATTGCGGACAAATGCATCATCCTCCCAGGAGTCCCACAAGCCGCGCGCCACCTGCAAATATTCCGCAGCAATCCGGTAGCGTTTGCCATGGTCGGGGTGCTCCTTCCGGCCATAATTCAGCGCAGAGCCTTCCAGCGGCGAAGTTACCACATTCCAGCCTGCCCGGCCGCCGCTGATCACATCCAGTGATCCGAATTGCCGCGCCACGGTGAAAGGCTCGCTATAGGAGGTAGACAACGTGCCGACCAGACCAATTTTGCTGCTGACTCCCGCCAGTGCGCTAAGAATGGTCAGCGGCTCAAAACGGTTCAGGAAATGCGGAATGGATTTCTCATTGATATATAAACCGTCTGCTATGAAGATCAGGTCCAGCTTGCCTTCCTCAGCCTTCTGTACCCACTGCTTGTAGAGCTCAAAGTTTACACTGGCATCCGGCTTGGCGTCAGGATGGCGCCACATGGATGTGCTGCCCCCGACTCCGTGCAGCAGCGCACCCAGCTTCAGTTGTTTGGGCTTGGTCATGTTCATTCCTCCTAAAAGTTTTGTGAACGTATACTTCTTGAATTACTTCGACAAAACTGGCTTCGAAAGCATACGCCGAGTTTTATGGAGCATTACTTCCTGAATTACGTTAATGGAACCGCGGCAGCGCCCTGCTTACAGCGTCCTGCTTAATCCGCTCGATCTGGGCCAGGTGCGTCTGCACATGCCCTGTGAAGCTGCGGACGATGTCCGCAATACTGACGGCTTCCCCCTTGAAATTAATTCCGCTTTTCTCCCATTCCCCGTCACCCAGCCGGTTGAACAGCAGACTGTTGTAGTAAAGGAGGCTGCGGAACAGCTCCAGGCTGTCTGCGGCATGGCCGCCATTGGCATGCTGGCCGCTAACCCAAGCGTCCTGGTTAAATACCGGCAGCTGTGCCTCAGTCCCGGCCAGAATGTCACGGATGCGGAAGGAAACCACAATGCTGTGATCGGCCAGATGCGCGAGCACCTCGGTAACGCTCCAGTTGGACGGTGCAGCTTTCCATCGTAGCTGTTCCTCACTCAGCCCTTCCAGTGACTGTACCAGCTGGTCATACGTATTGAGATAATCCCGGATTTGCACGCTGCTCATTAGATCCCCTCCAAAGTAAGTCCGGACTGCGGCTGGTCCGGTAATAAGTCAAAGCGGGACAAGGAAAATGGCCCGATATTCTGTTTCGAAGCTCTCCCTGCCGCCAGATCCGCCAATATTTCGCCGACCACGCTGGAAAATTTAAAGCCATGCCCCGAGAACCCTCCGGCGAGCAGAATATGGCGATAAGCCGGATGGCGGTCGATAATGAAATCCTCATCCGGGGTATGCTCATATTTGCAGACTGACCCTTTGAGCAGCCTTCCGGCCGCGCCGGGCAAATAAGCCTCCAGCACGCGGCGGAGATCTCCTTCATCGCTCTCCTCGCTGCCAAAGGGAGCGAGAGGTTCTCCCGGCCTCCATACCCGGCCGGTATCATGGCGGCCGATCTTCAGCCCTGCCCCGCCAATGCTGGGAAAGCCGTAATAGCCGCCCTCCCCGGTACCCAGCGTAAAGCCCGGAAAGCTCCCGGCATCAAAGTCCGGTGTGCTCTGAAACCAGCCGACCACCTTGCGGATCGCTTGGATCGGCAAGGCGGCAAACGGCGGCAAGGATCCAAACCAGGCTCCGGCACTGAGAATAGCCGCCGCTCCGTGATAATCACCACTCTGCGTATGCACGGTGACACTGCCTTCGCGTGTAGTCACATTCAGCACGCGTGTATTTGTCAGTAACTGCGCTCCGTGGGCGAGTGCCAGCTTCCGGTACACGGCGATACATTTCTCGCTGTACAGGTATCCGGCATCCGGCTCATACATCGCCCCGAAATGTTCAGGCAGATTCAGGACCGGCCAGCGGCGGCGGATTTCATCTGCATCAAGCCGCTCTACCCGCACCTGCCGCTTCTCCGCCTCTGCAAGCCGGTCCGCGAAGGAATACACGCTCTGGTCGGCCAGGTTCAGCACGCCGGAAGGGACCAGCAGCTCCGTTCCGCTCTCCTGTTCCAATTCCTTCCACAGCACATGCGCCCGCAATGCCAAGTCGATATAGGCCGGATCACCGCTGTAGGCATGCCGGATCAGCCGGGTCTCCCCGTGATGGCTCCCCTCGGTATGCGGGGGATCGAAGGCATCAACCAGCAGCGTTTTTACGCCCTGCCTGGCAAGATAATATCCGGCACTCATGCCCATCGAGCCGGCACCGACAATAATAACGTCATAACCCGGGGGCTTCGCTATGATGCTGCACCCTCTCCCGCAGAGAGATGCTCCAGCACCCGGACAGCCAGGCCGGCAAAAAATGCAGCTCCCACCGGCAGTGCCGCCTCATCCAGATTGAATGCGGGATGATGCCACTCCCGGCTTCCCGCAGTGCCCACAAAGACGAACAACCCGGGAACCACGCGCTGATAAAAAGCAAAATCCTCTCCCGCCGGCGATGGTGATGGCTTCAAGTAATCGAAACCCAGCGTGGCGGCGGTTTCTTCGCCCAGCCGGGCCAGTCCGGCGTCATTATTCACCGGCGGCGGTCCGCCGAGCCAGCGCACTGCCGCTTCGGCTCCCAAGGCAGCGGCTACACCGGCCGCTACCTGCCCGAAGCGCTCCAGCACTTTGCTCCGCACGGCTTCTTCAAACGTGCGGATCGTGCCCTCCAGCACCGCCGTCTCAGGGATAATGTTCCAGGAATTCCCGCTATGCAGCTTCGTAACGCTGACTACCGCACTTTGCAGCGCGCTGACGTTGCGGCTGACGATGCTCTGCAGCGCCGTAACGATATGCGAAGCGGCCACAATGGGGTCCGTCCCTGCCTCCGGCACGGCCGCGTGTGATCCGGCTCCCCGCACCTCCACCACAAAGCCGTCTGCCGCCGCCATCAAAGGCCCGCCGGTTATGCCAAGAGTGCCTACCGGCAGGTCCGGCTTATTATGCATGCCGATGACGGCACGGACGCCCTCCAGCGCTCCACTGGCTATAATCTGCTGAGCGCCTTTCGCCTTCTCCTCAGCGGGCTGGAACAGAAGCCGGACCTTTCCTTTCAAATCAGGCTCCTGCTGTTTCAGTTGATAGGCGGCACCCATCAGCGCTGCCGTATGAAAGTCATGCCCGCAGGCATGGCTTTTGCCGGGATGAAGCGAAGCATAGGGCAGCCCGGTTTCCTCCTGAATCGGCAGCGCATCAATATCGGCGCGCAGGGCGACCACCGGACCATCCTGCAATCCGCCGATCTCCGCGATGACACCGGTCGTCAGGCCATAGTCAATAATGGTTATTCCGGCCTGCTCCAGCAGAGAGATAATATATCGGGTCGTTTCGAATTCCTCATTCGAAAGCTCCGGGTGCTGGTGAAGATGGCGGCGGATGCCGATCACCTTTTCATTTAACGCCTGTGCTCCATGCTCCGCGTTGCGAATACTCATCATAATCCCTCCCTTCAGCCAAATACTATGCCTCCGCAGGCACTTCAGCGAATGCCTCATGCAGCAGCTCAAAGGAGCGGAGCCGCTTGTCAAAGGACTGTATATTCGTCGTCACGATGAACTCCGTGACACCGGAGGCCCCGGCCAGCGCCAGCAGCTGCTCACGGACCGCTTCCTTGGTTCCCTTCGTGATCTCCGGCTCCCGCTCTTCGAGCGTGTACGCTTCCTTGCTCTGCCGGGTGAACTCCTCCGCCTGCTCGCGGGTGGCTACCGTCAGCGTCTTGCCGCTGGCCAGATGAATCCGGATCAGCTTATGCGCTCCGGCCAGCTCCTTGGCCTCCGCCTCCGTCTCGGCAGCCAGCACGGCAAGGGCGATTATGGCCTGCGGCTCTCTCCCTTGCGAGGTGTCAAAGCCGCTCCGGTAGGCCCGGATCGCTTCCAGCGCCACCGCCTGGTCACCGCTGATGAACAGCGAGAAGACGTAAGGCAGTCCAAGGCTGGCGGCAATTTCCGCGCTGGCTACGCTCGCGCCAAGCACATATAGCTCCGGCGGAGTGCCCGGAATCGGTCCCGCTTTTAGTCCGGCCAGGGGATGATCTGCCGCCAGCCGGTTATGCACATATTGCTCAAGCTCTGTAATTTTATCCGTCAGGGAAGGCGCTTCGGCTCCGCCCTGCTGCAGTGCCTGAGTGCTCCGGGGCAGTCCTCCCGGTGCCCGGCCGACTCCAAGATCTACCCGTCCCGGCGCCAGCGAAGCCAGCACATTGAAATTTTCCGCTACCTTATAAGGGCTGTAATGCTGGAGCATGATGCCGCCGGAGCCTACCCGGATACGCTCTGTCTTGGCAAGCAGATGCGAGACCAGCACCTCCGGGGATGAGCCCGCCACCTGCTCGGAATCATGATGCTCTGATACCCAGAAACGGCGGAAGCCCAGCCGTTCGGACAGCTGAGCCAGCTTGACCGTATGCTGAAAGGCTTCTTCCGGTGTTTCACCGGGATAGATTGGACTCTGATCCAATACGCTGATTACAATAGCCATGGGCTTGCCTCCTAGATCGAATAGTTCAGCTCCGGCGTAATCCGCTTCAGGAACTGCTTGGTTCTTTCTTCACGCGGATGGTTGAACACCTCCGTTGGTGTCCCCTCTTCCACAATGACCCCGCCGTCCATAAACACCACGTGATTGGCCACATCGCGGGCAAAACCCATCTCATGCGTCACCACAATCATCGTGATGCCTTCCTTGGCAATTTTGCGGATGACGGCGAGCACCTCACCTACCAGCTCCGGGTCGAGAGCCGAAGTAGGCTCATCGAACAGAATCACTTCCGGCTCCAGCGCAAGCGCCCGGGCAATCCCGACCCGCTGCTGCTGGCCCCCGGACAGCTGGCTCGGATAGGCGTCAAGCTTTGCGCCGAGGCCCACCTTCTCCAGCAGCGCGATGCTTTTCTTCCTCGCTTCCTCCTTCGGAAGCTTTTTCACGATCAGCAGTCCCTCCATCACATTCTCCAGCGCTGTTTTGTGCCGGAACAGATTGTACTGCTGGAAGACCATCGCCGTCCTTTGCCGCAGCTGGTGAATATCCTTCTTGCGGGCATGCCTGCAGTCCAGCTTGAAATCACCGATGGCGATTTCTCCTCCGCTGGGCTTCTCCAGGTAGTTCACGCAGCGGAGCAGCGTGGTTTTGCCCGAGCCGCTGGGGCCGAGAATGACCACAACCTCGCCTTTGGCAACCGTCAGATCAATATGGTTCAGCACCTGATGGCGTCCGAAGGACTTCGAAATCTGCTTCAGCTCAATCATATGACTCCACCTCGATTGTACAGATTGATCCGCTTTTCGATCAGGGCGGTGGCCCGTTCAATCAGGAACGTAAGCCCCCAGAAGATCAGCGCCGCCGCCAGATAGGCCTCAAAAAACTTCCAGTTCGTGGAGGCGACAATCTGCGCCTGGGCATTGATGTCCACAACCGAAACCGTAAAAGCAAGGGTTGATCCATGCAGCATGCCAATCACGGAATTGGAGAGATTCGGCAGGCTCGCCGCCAATGCCTGGGGGAAGACTATCCGCCGCAGCGCCTGGGACGTAGTCATGCCTACAGCATGGGCAGCCTCCATTTGCCCGCGGTCCACCGCCAGCAGACCCGAGCGGACTACCTCAGACATATAAGCGCCTGCCGTAATCGAGAATGCAATGTAGGCAAAGCCGATCATCGGAATGGATACCGACCGGAAGCCCCAGCCGAAATGCGCCGCCAGCCCGTCAATGATCATCGGCAGCCCGAAATAGATCAGCAGCAGATGGGTAAGCATCGGCGTCCCGCGGATAAAGGTGACATACCCGGTCGCAAGCGGATGCAGGAGCGGCACCTTGTAAATCCGGATAAGTGCAACGGCGATGCCAATGATCAAACCGGCACTTACCGAGACAAGCGTAATATACAATGTTGTTGGGATTGCACTGAGAATTTGCACAAATGCTGTCCATATAAATGAAGGGTCCAGCTTCATCATCCGCCGCCTCCTTTACCCGAGCCCATCTGGGCAATCATCCTCCGGTAAGACCCGTGCTTTTGCAGACTAAATGTTTTTCTCTCAGGACTGCCTGGTACTTCATGCCGCAAGAGACGGCGTTCTGCCACCAGAAGCAGCTTCTCAAGCGTAAAGCTGATCACCAGATAAATCAGGGCAAGCGCAATATAAGTCTCAATGAAATGCTGGCTGATGCTCCCCAGCGTCTGCGCTTTTCCCGTCATCTCCATCACCCCGAGGGTAAAAGCGAGCGAGGTATCCTTCAGCAGGGCAATCACCAGGTTGGAGAACACAGGAACCGCGATCCCCAGCGCCTGAGGCAGCACAATCCGTGAAAAAGCTTGAAAAGACGTCATTCCCGCCGCATAAGCAGCCTCCACCTGCCCCCGGTCAACGGCCGTTACAGAAGCCCGGATCATTTCAGACATGAAAGCTCCCGTGTGCAGCCCATAAGTCAGAATCACAAAGAACAGCACAGGCGTCCGCGTCACATCCACGTGAACCAGCTTCAATATTTCTGGCAGACCATAATAGAACAAGAACAGCTGAATCAGAATCGGGGTTCCCCGGAAAAATGAGATATAAATCTCGGCAAAAGTTTTTAGAACCGGCACCTTATACAGACGGGGGAGGGCCACCAGGAAGCCTACCACAATACCTGCCAGCAGAGAGAAGCCGACAATCAAAAGCGTTGTACCCAGCGTAGTCAGCAATTTTGGCAAAAAGGTAAAAACATAGCTGATATCAAACGGTGCCCCCATACGTTCACTCTCCCCTCCCCATAGTTTTTGAAAAGCCAATCATTTCACTTCATCTGCAGTAACGTCTGCTCCCAGCCATTCGGTGCTCAGTTTTGCCAGTGTTCCATCGGCCTTCAGTTCCTTGATTGCTCCGTCGATGGCATCAGCCAGCGTCTTGGAATCGGCATCATCCTTGCGCAGTACGTAGAGAATGTCTGCAGAGGACAGCTCTGGCCCTGATGCCTTCAGCTTGGCTTGCGGATCAATGACCGGCAGTACAAAATCCGCCGCGAGCGTGGCATCCACCCGTCCGGAGCTGATTTGGCTTACCGTATCGTTGGCGGCTCCGTTCTGATAGACGATTTTGATTGCATTGTCATGCTCCTTGTTGTAGTTCTCCAGGATTTGCGCCTGGGCACTGGTTGCACCGACGAGGGCTTTTTTACCCTTCAGATCATCGAGGGTCTTAATCGAGTTGTTATCTTTGGCAACCACAATCCGGTTTCTCCAGTGTGCATAAGGCTCTGTATTAAAAAGATATTTCTGCTCTCTCTCCGGATTCTTCTCCATGACGTGAGCGACCAGGTCAATCTTCTTCGTATCCAGGCTCAGCAGCAGATTGCTGAAATCCATCGTCTGCAGTTCAAATTCATACTGCGGCAGCCGGCTGTCGATATCCTTGAGCAGCTCCACATCGAAGCCTGTAAGCTTGCCGTTCTCATCAATGAAGCATACCTGTGGAAAACCGGTGCCCGTGCCGACGACAATTTTGGTTACTTGGCCCGCGTCAGTTGCGGCAGGAGCCTCTGTGGATGTTTTCGCTGCTGCTTCAGCGGTATTGCTGCCCTGGCTGCTGTTTGCATTATTATTCGTGCCGCAGCCCGCAATCACCAGTGTCAGCAATAGTCCATATACCAGCAGGATCGTCTTCTTCATCGTTTTAGCCCCTTTGAATAGTAGTTGGTTGACCGATAAGCTTTTTTCGCATTAAATACATAATCCCGTCGCCATTTTGCGGGTCCAGCTCCAGAATCCGCTCGTATCCCCGCCGTTCATACATCGGAACCAGCCAGGGATGTTTCTCCGCCGTAGCCAAAGTAACTGCAGAAGCACCCAGCTTGCCGAGAATCACATTCTCCTCAACCCAGTCCAGCAGCTTGCCGCCGTACCTTTTTCCCCGGGCATCCGGATTTACCGCAAACCATTTGACAAAAGGCAGCTCAGTGAGCGCCTTGATCTCTTCACCTCTTGACAACGTAATTGTGGCTTCCACGCTGCCATCAATCTCCAGCACATAACACTCGTTCTTGGCTATATTGTCCTTAATCAGCGCCAGATCGGCTGTGGCCGCAGGCCAGTGCAGCCCGAGTTCACGAATCGTCTCATACGCACGATAGGTTATATCCAGCAGCCGCTCCGCATCCTTCAGCTCTGCCAGCCGGTAAACCTCTCCCATTCTGCCACCTCCGTCCGTTTTAAATTTTATAATCCCTATAGAATTAGTGGTGATTATCTGCAATCAACTTTATCACTGCATGCAGCCATGCGCTAATAGAGTTTTTTAATTGATCTATACAATAAGTCGATTTAGCTGATTGCCCGTTCCCAGCTCCAGCAGCGTTTGGATAAAGCCGGCATACTCTCCATTAAGGGAGATCAGGCTGGTCCGGAGCGAGATCCCTTCCGTCTCGGCAATCTCTACCCGGGTCAGGGTTCCGGCCGCAACCTCCTCCTGCACACTCAAAGCCGGGAGAAAAGCAATGCCCGCCTTTCGCAGCACCAGCTTTTTGGCCGTCTCCAGATTATCCACCTGATATACAATATCCGGCGGCTGCTCCATACTCTCGAATACGCGGTGCAGCCGCAGCCAATCCAAAGAGCCGCATTCAAAAAACACGAGCGTCTCCCTGCGGATATCCTGGATTGAAGCACGTCTAGCCTGGGCCAGAGGATGCCCTTCATACACATATAGAGAAATCGGGTCCTCACAGAACGGATAAGCCTGGATCGCCGGATTGACCACCTTGCGGATGAAGGCCAGATCGATATCCTTCGCTTTCAGCTTGTCAATCAACACCTCCGTGGGGGCCGTGGTCAGTTTAATATTCAGATTCGGATACGCGCCCTTCAGATGAACCAGAAGCTGCGGCATCAGATAGTTGGAGACGGATATCGTGCTGCCGATTCGCAGCTCATCCGGGACCAGCCCTTTAGATTGAACCTGATGTTTGCCCGATTGATAGACCTGAAGAATTTGCTGGGCGTAGGGAAGGAACTGCCTGCCTTTATCCGTGAGATTAATCTGCTTGCCCACCCGGTCGAAGACTCTGCAATCCAGCTCACGTTCAAGCGAGTGTATGCGGGCAGTAACTGTAGGCTGGGAAATATACAGAACATCCGCTGCCTTATTGAAGCTCCCGTAGTGGTTGATATAGACGAACGCTTCGATATTTTCAATGTTCAATAGTAGCCCCCCCTAATCCCTATTCAATAAATTTTATAATTCCGATCGATTAACAATGAATTAGAGGCAAAGTTCCCTATAGATTTTGTTTATATCTTAGTCACAGCCCCTTTTTTTGTCAACTGAATTTCTTTGTTATCATTCAAGAAAACCATTAAAAAAGTCACAAACATAGATAGAACTTTTCTATCCATTTATCGGAATTATTAAATTCCTCTTATATTCATCGGATTTGTCGTCTATAATAGGCCTCATTCATTTTGATTCACAGGAGGCGCAAGATGTCCAACTCCAAAGAGATCCTTATCCGCAACGCAGCTGATTCAGACCGGGATGCTATCGCCAAAGTGCTGCTGGAGGCGTACGGCCAGTATGCCGCTGAGCTGCCTGAACCGTTCTGGGCGGAGTACCGCCGTTCCATACTTGATTCCGTGCACGGAACTGCCCCCTATGCGCGGATCGTCGCTGAAATAGATAACCGGATTGTCGGCAGCGTGCTGCTCTTCCTGTCCTCCGAAGAAGCGTACGGGCGACCCGAGCTGGGCATTCGCTCCCCAATTATCCGCCTGCTGGCGGTTTCTCCAAGTGTCCGGGGCCGCGGCATCGCAGTACTGTTGATCCGTGAAGCCGCCAGAAGATCCATCGGGCTGGGAGCCGCCACCTTGAACCTTCACACCTCCGATATGATGGCCTCCGCAGTTAAGCTATATGAGCGGCTAGGCTTCCAGCGGGCTTATGAGACGGATATTATGAACGGGGATACCCTGGTGAAGGGCTATTGCCTTGATCTGGGAGCATTCTCCCTTCCTCATGCCCTTCAGACTCTTTCAAGACGTTTTAAACCTCTTGATGAGAAAGCACCATAGAGAATAAAACAAGCTGCAATAAAAAAGATCATTCTTAAACTCATAAACTTAGACAAAATGCTAGCTATAGCAATAGAAAGAGTACGTAATGTATTAATAATAAATCTTGTTGTAGTAAAGACCCGTCCTAATATTTCTACTGGGAGTTCTGTCTGTAACGTCGTACGAATTCCATTCGGCGCAGATGCAGCTCCAAGGCCAACAAATAAATATGCGCCTAACACAACAAAAAGGTTATCAGCGAATGATGTTATCATTAATGATACTCCTAATAAAATCATTCCAGCCACTATAAGATCATAATGGTGATACGGCTTTTTCTTACGAATTATTACAACAGACCCAATTACTAAGCCAATTCCTTCCGCAGTCATAATCCAACCATAACTTTCTGTAGGTAAGTGCATATAATCACTTAACATAATAACAATAAGTGATCCCGTCGCCCCGACACCAATTAATAAAAATCCCCAAATTAAAATAATTTTTTTAACAAGCTTGCTTTTTGTTACAATTTCCAAACCTTCTTTAATCTCCGTAATAAAATGTTTTGATTTTTCATTTACTGCTTTCTCATACTTATACTCAATAAATAAAATCATTAACCCAGCGAGAATAAAGGTAAAGATCACGGCTGAAATACTTCCATTAATGCCAGCCAACGTTATCAATAGACCCGCTATTGCTGGTCCAAATATCATATTTACCGAATCCGTAGTTGACAGAACTGAATTAATTTTTGAAATATCCTCTGAAGGTGTAGTCTGAGGTATTATTGAGCTAATGGTAGATGAGCTTGTTTCATCACAAATACCAAGTATAACTGCAACAATATATATTGTTTCGATGGAGAGATGCACTAGCAGAAGAGCGACTGCAGCACCTCTTAAAATATTCACAAATAATAAAATATATTTCTGATTTAGACGATCTATTAGCGCACCTGCTATAGGTGTTAAAATAAGGGAAGGAATAAATTGCACAATAAAAAAACCACCAACTGCTATGGTGGAACCTGAGATTTTATACAATTCTACTATTATTCCTATATCAAAAATATAAGCCCCTAAAGATGAAAAAAAATAAGTCAGAAACATACATACAGTGTTTTTTGATATTGATTTAGATGTTGGTTTAGATATTGATTTAGATATTTGTTTATTTGGAATCATAAAGTCCTCCTGTATTAATATGCCAAATTCATTGCCTTCTTCCATGACTCACAGTATGGATACGGCGCTTGAAGCCCGACTTCTAATACATAGTATATTTAAATATTTTTAACAATAATATAAATCATATTATATTCACTAGTAGAACATCCCAGAAGTTCCTCCCCTGACGGAGTGACCAAAACGATCCTGGCGCTAAGATGAAACCAAATTGGAACGAAGCGGAACATCTCAATCCTCCAGACGGACCGGATAAAGGGAACCACGATCGTTATGGACTCCAGCGCCGTTGGAGAACCAGGGAGGAACTTTTGAGATGTTGCACTATGCATTGTAAATTCAATAGTTTGTATTTGCCTCTCCGCTCCTTTAATATGAATTCTATATGATGAATAAGGGGCTTTACCTATGAATTTTACTGCGATAGACTTTGAAACGGCCAACTCCAGCCGTTCAAGCGCCTGCGCTTTGGGGCTTGTTCAAGTGAGAGAGGGTGTAGTGAGCGCCGAGCATGTGTGGCTGATTGATCCGCAGCAGCGGTTCGACGGCATGAATATTGCCATTCATGGCATCACCCCCTCCATGGTTGAGGGGAAACCGACGTTTGATGAGCTATGGCCCACACTGGAACCACTGCTGCAGGGAGAGGTGGTCATCGCGCATAATGCTGCCTTTGATATGAGTGTGCTGCGCTATTGCCTGGACCGGACCGCCTACAGCTATCCTGAGTTTCAGTACATGTGTACCTACCTGCTCGGCAAAAAAATGCTGCAGGAGCTGCCCTCCCACAAACTGAACGTAGTGTCACAGCATTTCGGGATCAGCCTGAAGCATCACGATGCGCTGGATGACGCCAGAGCTGCGGCGGCGATACTGCTGAAGCTGATGGAACGTGAGCAGCATACCGATCCCCTCTTGCTGGCCGGCAGCCAGGGCTATAAGGCCGGAACGATGTATGCGGGCGGCTATACGCCTTTTAAGTCCCCGCCCAAGAAACCAGCCAAAAAAGCAGCAGCCAAGAAAAGCACTCCACCGCCTTCCTCCCGCCCGGCAAAAAGCACCTCCGGCAGCAGCTCTGCCTTGGGCAATTTTTTCTGAACATGCAGAACCCCCGATCCATTCCGGCGGATCTGGGGTTCTGCAAACTGTTTTCCCGCACAAAAAGCCGCCTGCTTCGGACAGCAGGCGGCTTTTTGTCTTGTCCAATGATTGTGCGCGGCTTAGGGGCGTTTCTGCCGCAGTCAGGTGCTTTCCCGTTCGACTAGCTCCACCGGCAGAACGGTCTCCCGCTCTACCGTCTTGTCATCCATCTGCTCCAGCAGCAGTTCAACGGCCCGCCGGGCCATATCCTTAATCGGCTGTTTGATCGTGCTTAACCCGGGCATGTACCATGAGGCGGCGTCGATATCGTCATAGCCGATGATCCGCACGTCGCGGGGGACCTCCTTCCCGAACGTGCGGCACCACTTCATCACGAACAGCGCCATCAGATCGCTTGTCGCGAACACGCCGTCGATGTCGGGGTGTTCAGTGAACATTTTCCGGATAATTTCATTGTAAATCTGCTCATCGAAGACATCCAACTCGGTCTGGTAGGTGACAAATTTGACGCCTCCCTGTCTTGCCTCACGCTCAAAACCGGTCGTACGGAGATTGGACAGCATATCCAGCTTCATATTGCCGGACAGATGGCCGATCTTGCGGCAGCCCTTAGCGATCAGCAGACGGGCCGCTAGAGCTCCGCCATTTTCATTGTCCGAAGCGACAAACGGAATATCGCCTATCCTGCGGTCGATGGTAACCAGCGGATAATTCAAATGGGTATAATCGCCGATCTCCAGCGTATGGCTGCCCAGAATCATCCCGTCCACCCGGTTGCGCCGCATCATATCAACGTATTCCCGCTCCTTGGCGGAGTCGAGCTGTGAATTGCACAGCAAGAGCTTGAAGCCGTGCTGATAAGCAACAGATTCGATTGCGTTCGCCAGTTCGCCGAAGAACGGATGCGCCACGCTCGGGATAATCAGCCCGAGTACATTCGAGTGCTTGCGCAGCAGCGAACGGGCCAGCTCATTGGGCTGATAGTTCAGCTCGTCCATGACTTGGTATACCTTCTGCCTGGTCTTCTCGCTGATATACCCCCGGTTGTTTAACACTCTTGAAACGGTGGTCACGGACACACCGGCTTGTTCGGCCACATCGTTGATCGTTGCCATTGCATTGCTCCTTCCTAAAGCTCGTCTATCTATTATAATTTATCGGGCCTAGTAAGGAAAAGATTGGCTGACCAACAAACCGCTAACACCATCCCGTGCCTCCTGAAGGCAACAGCCTACACCTCAAGCTGCGCCAGCACGCCCTCCCCGTCCGTATATTCAATCTCAGAGCGCATCGTATCAAGGTTAATGTACAGCGTGCAGCGGAATTCGCCCTTCTTCCAGGACAATCTGATTTCATCCGCTGCAGCTTCCTCCACTGTAAAGTCGCCGTTAAACGCCTCGTATTCATTTCTGAACCGGATCAGCTTAAGCAGACGCTGTACAACTTCCTTTTCCAGCGATTGCCCGATTTCCGGGAGCGTATAGTTGCGGCGGTTGATTTCGCGTCCCTCGCCGGTTTCCCGCACCCGCTCCAGATCATTTTCACCAGCCAGCAGCCCGACATAATACACCTGCGGAATGCCCGGAGCAAAAAACTGAATCGCCCGCGCCGCCAAATATGCATCGTCATCGCAGTTCAGCACCGAGTAATAGGAGCAGCGGATTTGATGGACGTCGAACCCATCAGGCGCCTTGTGCTCATCGGATAAGATAAGGCTCAGGTTGGCCCCTCTTTCGACACAGATGTCAACGATCTTCTGGGCATCCTTCGTGTCGATCAGATCGTCCAGGTCAGGCTTGACCGGCACGCCGTCATGACAGTCAAGCATTGTGAACTGTTTGGCTGGACGGGTGCGCAAGTACTCTCTAAGCCCACGGCTGTCCTTGTTCAGCAGCGTATCAAGAATCCGGTAAGGCAGGATAAAATCGTAAATCCAGCAGCCGTGCTCCGCCAGCTTGTATTGAATCGAATAGTGCGAATGCACCTCGGGCAGCAGTTCGATATCAAGGGAATCGGCCAGCTCCTTGATCCAGTCCAGAAAGCCATAAATCTCCGGCTCAACGAAAAAGCAGCTGGTGCCCAGCTTTTTGATCACATAGCCTACCGCATCCAGCCGGACGATCTTGATATTGTTCTCCTTAAAGCAGGTGAAGAATTGGATGAACAGCTGCTTGACCTTCTCCGAGCGGATATCCAGATCAATCTGCTCGGACGGATCGTTTTTGCCGAAGGTCGTCCACACCTGAAGCTCTTCCCCTGTGTCCTGAATGGTGAAAGTGGAGTAGGGCTTACTGCGGCGCAGGAACATTTTGTCGATATCCGCCTGTACCGGTTGTCCGTCCGCCCAGATTTTATCCAGCGTAAGGAACAGATCTGCGTAGCGGGACTGCCGCCCGTGCTGCAGGACGTCCTGAAAGTAAGGGGACTGGCGGGAGATATGATTGACCATCAGGTCCACCAGCACATCATGCCGCTCCCCGATTGCCCGGATGTCGGCCCAATCCCCAAAGGCAGGCTCAATCTCCAGATAGGTCAGCGGTGCAAAACCGCGGTCCCCCGACGAAGGGAATGGAGGCAGAATATGCACCCCGCCCTTGAACACATCCGGAAAATACACATCCAGCGCATGATGAAGCGACTTCAAATCCCCGCCAAGCGAGTCCGGGTACGTAATCAGTTGCACTTGATTTTTAACCATCGTCTTCTCTCCCCTAACATCCGTATTCGGCTTGTATTATATTTAGATCCGGCAGCGGAACCACTGCACCGGTATATTTCAGCTTAAATGCGCTTACGGCAAAACCTGAGCGGAGCGCCTCACGGACCGTTGCACCTCTGACAAGCGCCGTATAGAACCCCGACCAGAAAGCGTCACCCGCTCCGGTCGTGTCGACCACCTCATGCGCCAGCGTCTCAAACCGGGCCGTCTCCTGTCCATTCGAGACAATAGCGCCGTCTTTGCCGAGCGTCATAATGACAAGACCTGCGCCGAGCGCGATGTATTTTTGCACCTGGTTCTCGGGGGTATCGCGGCCGAACAGCCGCTCCGCATCGTCTTCTGAAGGCTTCACGATGTCCGCCTGGCTGATGATCTTCTTGACATAGGCTGTGCCATCCTCGCCCTTCCGCCAGACCTGGGGATGGTAGTTCGGGTCAAAGCATACCGGAATACCGCGCCGCTTCGCCGCCTCAATCACCCGGTTAATGGTCTGCCGCGACGGCTCCATTGAGATCGGCCAGCAGGAGAAATGCACGAACCCGGCCTTCAGCACAGCCTGCTCCAGTTCCGGCGTATACGCCAATTGGTAATCCGCAGCCCGGTAAAAGATCGGGACAGGGGTGGACGTGCTTTTCGTGATAAGCACCAGACTGGTAGAATCCTCTACAATCTGCACACACTTGGTATCAATTCCTGCCTTTTTCAATGATTCAACCAAAAAAAAACCCAGCCGGTCATTACCGACTGCCGAAGCCACTATAGGACGGATACCCAGGCGGCTGATATTCATTGCGATATTGGAAGGAGCCCCTCCGAAAAAAGGATGATAAGTCCCCTGCCCTGCAGTATTCTGATCTTCCTCCGATATAAAATCAACCAGCATCTCTCCCGCTGACAGCACATCGTACTCTCTATCGGCCGGCAGCTTGATTCTCTCATCTAACTTGAACACCATGTTCTCCCTCCTACTGCTATCCAATATATGAATCGTTTATCTCTCGCACAGCTCCGCTCTCTCAGACGGGCCGATGCTCTCAATGAATCAAATCGCGGCTTGTGGCGTGTCCCCAGTGCACTGGCCCCCACTCTGTGCCGCCAGAATGATATTGGTGCATCAAATCAATTTCGCAGAAAGCTACTTCACCGAACCCTGCATAACACCTTGGATAATGTATTTTTGAGCGAACAAATACACAATCACTACCGGCAGAATGGTCAACATCAGGCTCGCCATCAGCGGACCGTAATCGACCGTGTAGGTGCCGTAAAAGGAATAAGTGGACAGAGGCAAAGTGCGTTGTCCAGCCTCTACCAGGACCAGCGATGGCAGCAGGAAGTCGTTCCAGATCCATAATACATTTAGAATTCCGATGGTCACCGTCGTCGGTACCAGGACCGGAAATACAATTTGAAAGAACATTCTTATTCTGGAGCAACCGTCAATCATCGCGGCCTCTTCCAATTCCTTAGGGATGCTCTTAATAAAACCGTGATAGATAAACACGGCCAGTGAGCTGCCGAAACCCAGGTACATAAAGATCAGGGAAGTCTTGCTGTTCAGCATGTCGAGAGAGCCGTAAATTTTCACCAAAGGAATCATTATCGCCTGGAACGGAATAATCATGGACGCTACCATAAACAGAAATGTATTCTGGTTCAGCCTGCTGGGATTGCGGACAAAATAGTGGGCGGTCATGGCGCCGCAAATCCCGATCAGAATGACGCTGAGGGCCGTGATGATAATAGTATTGGTGAACGCGTCTACATAGTTCATCTGCTTAAAGGCATAGCTGTAATTGGCGAATTTAAAGCTGGTAGGCAGGGCCAGCGGGTTAGAAGTAATCATCGCGTTTTCTTTCAGGGAGTTCAGCATCAGCAGTAGAAAGGGAACGAGAAATAGAACCAGCAGTATAGCCAACACAACGAATTTTGCCGCTGAGCCAAGCTGTCTTTGGACGCGCATCAGGCTTCCACCTCCATCTTTTTGCTGAAATATACCTGCAGCAATGTGATTACGGCCACGAGCAGGAACAGGACGAACGCTTCAGCCTGGCCGACACCGTAATCCCGCGACAAGAAGGCTTTTTGGTACACGTGCATGGAGACAAGCTGTGTGGAGCCGAATGGGCCGCCCTTAGTCAGAGTCAAGTTCAAATCATAGACCATAAAGCCGCGCTGCAATGACAGAAAAAGACATACGATAAACGAAGGCACCATCATGGGAATAGTCATACGGGTCAGCTTTTGCCAGCTGTTCGCTCCGTCGATGCTGGCGGCTTCCTGTATATCGGCAGGCACACCGGTTAAACCTGCCACATAGATCACCATCATATATCCGGCATACTGCCAGACGGTAACAATCACAAGCGTCCAGAAGGCCTTGCCCGGTTCAGCCAGCCAGGATGCGCTGAAGATGCCGATGGAGGCTTTTTGCCCCAGGTAGACCAGTACATTGTTAAAAATAAATTGCCAGATGAAACCCAGCACGATGCCGCCCACCAGGTTTGGCATGAAAAATCCCGCCCGGAAAACATTCTGGCCCCTGACTCTTTTGGTAAGCGCGTAAGCCAGCATAAAGGCCAATACATTGGTGAGCACTACGGTAAACAGCACGTATTTGAGGGTAAGCCCAAAGGAGCTCCAAAATTCCGAGTCCGCAAAAACCGATCCGTAATTCCGGAAGCCGACCAAAGTATGTCCAACAGAAATGCCGTCCCAGCTCGTAAACGTTAAGTAAATGCCATATACAAAAGGAATAATCATTACGGTCAAAAAGGCAAACAAGGTAGGCCCAGTAAACAGAAGCCGCAGCCGCAGCCGGTTCCAAAAGCCTTTTTCTCCAGTCATCGCATGTTCACTCTCCTTCGTGTTGAAAACCGGCAGGGCAGGAAACAGCCCCGCCGGCAGAATCACCTTACTTTACTGTTTTCCAATAGTCCTGAATTTCTTTGGCCAAAGTGGCCCGGTCACCGGCCTTGGACAAATATTTCTGCATGGATGCCCCCACCTTGGTCCAGTGGTCGGCCGGCAGATCGCTCAGAGACGGCTCCACCTTGCCAGCAGCCAAATAGGTTTGAATCGACTTGCCTAACGGATCTGGTGTCTCCATAGTAATGTTCTTGAAGGCAGGGACGATATTGGCTTTATTCACCAGGAAATCTTGTCCGGCTTGTTCATATACGATCCAGTCAAAGAATTTTTTGGCCGCAGCCTGCTGCTCCGGTGTCGTCTTCTCCTTGTCTACAACAATACGTTTGCTTACAGCAGCAGAAATTTGGGTGTTGCCGTAGTCATCGGGATTATTGCTGACAGGCACAGGGAGGAAGCCATATTGCTTGTCGGCTGTATCAAAGCCGCTGATCTGCGGCCATGCCCAGTTGCCCATAAACCAGATGCCTACTTCACCCTTGCCCAGCACCTCAGGTCCCTTCTCATAAGTTGGAGAAAGCGGAGAGGCCTGATCCATGTTGTACTTCATCATCACATCGAAGGTGTCCATCAGCCCGTTAAATACCTTGTTGGAGGACAAATCCACAGTTCCTGCTCTAAGAGAGCTGATAAAGCCGGCAACCTCCTTGCTATCCTTACTCTGCCCTCCGTAAGCCAGAGAAAGATAATGAGCGCCAAGCGACCAGTCCATCGGAGAAATGGTGAGTGCTTTCTTTCCGCTGGCTTCTATTTTCTTGAAAAGCTCCTCTAGTGAAGAAGTGGTATTAATTGAAGCAGGATCAAAGTTCCCTCCTACAGCTTTATCCAGGACTGCTTTGTTGTAGATCAGGCCATACCCTTCAACCGCCAGCGGGAAAGCATAGTTTTTGCCGTCAAACGTAGTCAGATCAAGCGCGCTGTCAATAGCGTCGCCATTCCACTTCGCATCGCTCAGATCAAGAATGTGGTCCTTGAATTTGGCTACATCCCCGGTATCCAGCATAATCATGGTAGGCTGATTTCCGGAGGCATACAGCGTGGAAGCTCTTTCAAAAGGCGATGTGCCGCTCGGCACCTGCTGAACTTCCAGTGTGATGTCAGGATATGCCTCATGGAAGCTCTTGGCCGCATCCTCTAATTGGGTTTGAATTTCACCTTTGGAATTAAGCAAAGTGATCTTGACACTTTTATCCGTGCCGGATTTATCTGAAGAGGTGGTGGATTTGCTGTCGCTGCTTCCACAGGCAGACAAAGAGGCGGATAATATCAAAGTAAGCGCTGTTAAAGATACCTTTTTAAATCCTTTCATGTGTACATTCCCCCATCGGTAGTTTGTATAAAGATGATTTGGAAGCACTTTCAAATCATCTTTAATCCGATTATATGTCAAAGGTTTAACATATGTCAATCCTTTAACATATATTAAACCTTTGACATATAAATCCAGAGCGTTGCTTCTCACAGCATAGCTTGGCATTCAGAACCAAAACGGCTGTGCGGTCCTCCACGGGACAGCGCAGCCGTCTTGGTTCTAGCGTTACCTGGAGAACGACTCCCCATGAATCCTACGGTAACTCTTTAAGTGGAATAAGGGACACTAATTTGCCGAAGTACCCTATCCTCGGGCAGATGAAGTGGAAAAAGGGACACTAATTCAACCCATTTCGCCATTGGACCAGAAATGTGGCCCAATTAGTTTTACTTTTTCCACTTCACTCTCAGGATTTCTTAACTTTCGGAAAAATAAGTTCCCTTTTTCCAACTAGCACCTGCGAGGAAGCCGGTAAAGACGGATCGCCCTATTCCTTTGCGATCGATCCGCAGCCGTTACGGACAGGAAAGCCGTTATGGATAGAAAATTCGGCTATTCCGCAAGACTAACGGACTGAGTCCGTAACTACTGAAAAAGTAAGATTTTTGGCAAAATAAGGGCTCCTCGGTCCGCATCGGTCCGCATCAGTCCGCGAATGGAGCCCTATCCTCCTGCATCGCGTATATTCCTGTGAGGCTTCCAAGATATCCACATTTTTTCACACTGTATTACAGTTAAATAAGGGGGAAGTCAATTCCCCCAAAACATATAAGCTCTTATCTTTCAAGTAGAAACGGCTATGCCGTCCTTATTAGGAGCCTACTTCCGAAGCAGCGATACAGAGTATCGCTTTCAGGTACCCGTTTCAGCGAGAAAAAGAAGGATAATTTACAGCGTGAAGCTTTTAAAAGACCACCTGCTTAAGCAGGTGGTCTTTGACATAAATATGGACGGCTAAAATCGTTGCCGAAGACTTACATTCTTCTGAACATCCATACGCGAAAATTAAATCTTCATCCGGTACACAGCCTTATTCTCCAGCCCCCGGATGAACGGCGTCCATTCCTCCGTCTCAGGTGTCGTATCCAGCGCATCCTCTACCATTTGCAGCTTCGCATCCAGCGCATCGATATGATGCAGGGCCACGGCCTCCGCCGTCTGCGGCTGCACCGGGCTGCCCCATTCACCCAGGTTATGATGGGATAATACCAGATGCTGCAGGCCGAGCACTTTTTCCGACTCCAAATCAATGCCAGAGCGGATCGCCGCCTCGGTAATCCAGTTCGAAGCCATGGAGATATGGCCGATCAGCTTGCCCTGCACACTGTAATCAGACACGATCCCAAACTGGGAAATCATCTCTTCCGGCTTGGCGATATCATGCAGAATAATTCCCGCCTTCATCAGGTCGGGGTTCAGGAACGGACGCTGCTTGCAGAGAAACTCGCCGATTTCCAGCATCCGCACCATATGATAGGCAAGTCCGGCAAAATAAGCATGATGATGGGTTTTGGCCGCCGGATAATGCATTAATTTCTTTTCCACCTTACCCACACAAAAAGATACGATCGTTGCGATCTCCGGGTCAGTGATGCTCGCCATAACGCCTTTAATCGTATGAATCAGATCAACCGGCCGGATCGGGGCGGACCTGATAAAATCAGTAAGAGAGACGTTGTCACCATCATTGGCGAGTCTGATCTTGGTTATTTTCACCTGGAGCTTCTCACGGTACGTATGCGCAATCCCGCGGATCTTCACCAGCGCCATCGGGAAAAAGGTTTCTTTATCCGTTGTGCTTGCATCCCAGTACTTGGCCGAGATCTGGCCACTGGAATCACCCAGAACAATATCAAAATAATCCTTTGGAGGAGTACCGTTTGTTTGTTTGATTGCCAGCTCTCGCAGCAGATAAAAGCCGACAAATTCATCCTGTGGAGATAGCTGTTTAATTAGTGTCATTTTTGGAGCCTCCTATTACTAACAGGACCTAAGCCTGTTTGTGTATATTAAACTTTAGACATTCATCTCCAAAATCCCTTTAATTACTATACGATTCCTATTTCTAATTATGCCCTTGTCCTATCACAAGCCGTTTTTACCCAATTCCGCCAGCTCCGAAAATCTTGTTGCTTGAAAAAAGGGTTGCTCCAGGCCATGTGCATGACCCGGAACAACCCTTAATGATGTCCTAAAAAAATTATTTTCCTGCTGCTTCCAGTGCAGCTTTGATGGCTTCAACCGCTTTGGCGGAGACTTCCTTCTCAGCATCATTGCTGCCAAATGCCGCTGCACGGTACCCATACTTATGCAGGCCATTGCCCGACGAAGTATTTTCGATTTCTGCCTTTACAGCCTTTTCAGCTTCAGTCAGCTGATCGTAAGCTTTTACTTTGCCTGCTGCATCCAGATAATACACGACCATGGTCACTGGAACGTTATATTTTACAGTAACCATTACATTTACAGTTTTGTCGGTGCTTACACCAATAAAAGTTCCGTTAAAGTAAGCGGCTTTGCCGGCCTCAACAACTTCAGCTTTGCCGTAAGCTCTGTCCACCGCAGCTTTCAATGCATTGCTGCTGCTCGTTGCCCCGGATACCGCATCCACTTGCTGCACACCTTCTCTGGTGCCGGCGGCAAAGAAGTTGGCTGTGAGCTGAGGAAGCGCTTTTTGCACTTCAGCATAAGCATTTTTGCCCAGGTCAACCATATTCATGCCTACACGGCTTAGAGCAACATTTACGATTTTGCCGTTGCGCAGAGTAACATCAGCTTTGTTCGTTCCTTTGTCATAAGCGTCGCCATAGGCAGTGAAGGTGCCGTCTTTATAAGCACCCTGCTCCTTGGAAGCATTGGTCAAAGCGTCTGTCAGTGCGGCTCTCGCCGCTGCGGTCAACGCTTCCTGTCCCGTAACGTCAGCGATTTGTACGCCTTTGTCAAGAAGTCCGGCAGTCAATTGTTCAACCAGAGTTTTCTGTTCAGCAGTCAGCTTATCGTCTGCAATCAGTTTGCCGTCTGTTCCGAACAAGCTCAATTTGATGCTAGTTACCTGATCTGCTGCTACATCAACAAGAATGAAAATCCTGGATGCATTGTCCACGCCGGCAAATTTGCCGTCAAAGTACCGGCCGGCAGCCGGAGCCTTCAGAGCCTTCCCAAAAGCTCTTTCTACAGCCTGATTCCAGCCGTGGCTGCTTTCGGTAGCGCCGGAGATTCCGTCTACCTTCTCATTATAATTAGCGATATAAGAACCGTTAGCAAGCAGTTTGGCTGTCATTGGAGCGTTAGCCTTCACTACTTCAGCATAAGCGGTTGCGCCTCTGTCGATCAGGTTGGTGCCCAATCTGTACAGCTTCACATCAACCAGCCTGCCATTGCGGATCACCACATCTGCTCTTTCTACGCCCACGTTTCTTGCAGTGCCGTAGGAAGAATAGAACCCGTCAATATACGCCGAGGTGTTGTTGATGCTTGCGTTTTGTTCTGCATCCCAGAAAGCTTTGATGGCAGCCTTGGACTCCGCTTCGAAGCCGGCAACTGGCTGGGCGGAAGAACCGTTTGCCAGCAGTACAGGTGTAATTGCGGCAATTGCTGCAGTTTGTTCTGCTGTGTAGGTTTTTTCGTCCACGAAATCTCCGGCTGCGTTCAGCGGATACAGCTTCACCGCAGTAAGCTTATTAGCATCATAGCTGGCGAATACAGCATATTTGCCTTCCGGATCTACACCCATATGGTCGCCTGCAAAATAAACAGCATCCGCCGGCTTGACCTTAAGTGCTCTTTCAAATGCTCTGTCGACCGACAGCTTCCAGCCATTGCTGGAGCGTGTTGCGCCGGAAACCGCATCCACTGCTGCTGCGCTGTCTCTGGTCTGGCCAAGCAGTCTGTCCTTCATCAGCTTGTAGGCCACCCACACGCCGCTGTAATTCTCGCGGGCATTTCTGTCGATAAGCTTCGGGCTGGTTCTCAGCAGCTCAATGTCAGTGATTTTACCGTCTTTAATGGTTACCTTAGCGCCTTCGGTACCTTTGGAGTAAGCATTGCCGTAAGCTGTATACACTCCGTCCTGATACACATTCTGCTTAACCGTTACGGGTTTTGCAGCCGCTGCCGGTGCAATGGTTGCAGCTGGCTCAACGGTAACAGCTGGTGCAGCCGTTGCAGTTGGCTCAGCGGTAACAGCTGGTGCAGCCGTTGCCGTTGGTTTCACTGTTGAGCCAGGTTTAGCTGTTGCAACAGGCTTGGCGGTTGCTGAAGGATTGGCGGTTGCCGTTGGTTTTGCGGTCGCTGCAGGTTTGGCGGTCGCTTTGGCCGTTGCTGCCGGTTTAGCCGTAGTTTTCGGGGTTGGTTTCGCTGTTGGCTTCGGTGTTGGTTTCACGGTTGGTTTGGGTTTCACTGTTGGTTTTGCTGTTGGTTTTGCCGTCGGTTTCGCTGCCGGTTTTGGTTCAGCCGGTTTGGCTGTAGCCGCAGGTGCCTCCTCCGAAGCCGCTGAAACCGCATCCACCTTTAGATTCAAGGCAGGTGCATTAATCGTATACGCGAGTGGCGCGAGCAGCAAAGCTGCGCTGACAGTCAAAGAAATTAGCTTTTTCAATGAGTATTCTCCTTATCATATCCCCAGTAGTAGTGGCCTTTCACATCCAAGCTTCTTCATAGTCATCTCTCTTCGGCTCTCTTCTGTTCTTATGAAGCCTCCTTCATAAGACATTAGAGGTCATCCCCCCTCTCCCGATCCTGCGCGACCCATCCGTGCATCCAAAGATGCCATCCATTTTATATGCCTCATTAAAGGTGAAACATTTCACATAAAAAGGTGAATTAATTCACAAAAGAAAGGATTCAAGTCTGCCAGCGGCAAATTTCTGGCTTGAATGTATCAAAATACTCCTTTGCTTCTCTGTATACTAAATCACATACCCTATAAGAAACATCACTATTTTACAATTACCCTAAAAGACATACTTATTTCCCCTCTCAATTCCTTCCATTTACTCCGCCTTATGATAATCATGTGATTCCTTATATTGTATTCTCAATAATGGATGTGATATTTTGGAGTGATGTCAAGTTGATGGAAAGGAGTCTTATGTTATGCTGCCCCCCGCTCCTATCGGTGTGATTCTCGCTCAGATTGGAACACCGGAAGCCCCCACTGCCAAGGCTGTCCGGCCCTATTTGCGCCGGTTTTTGTCAGACCGCAGGATTATCGATTATCCGCCATTCTTCTGGCAGCCCCTGCTCAGGGGAATTATTCTGCGCATCAGGCCGCGCCGCTCCGCACTGCTGTACAGCCAGATCTGGCAAAAGGATGGATCGCCGCTGCTGCTTCATTCACTGGACCAGCGTGCCGGGCTTCAGCGGCTGCTCGGCAACCGTTATCTAGTTGAATTAGGACTCGCCTATAGTGCGCCAAGCATGGAACAGGCAATGGGCAAGCTGGAAGCGGCTGGCGCCACACGGGTGGTCGTTGTTCCGCTTTTTCCGCAATACTCTTCTACAACAACCGCTTCGGTTTATGATGCGGCGAGCTTCGCCGCTCTCGGACGGCGCAGCGCCAGCGGGCCGGTCACCAAACGGTTTGTACCCGCACTACGTTTCATGGAAGCCTACTACAATGAACCGGGATATATCTGGGCAATGAAAGAGCATCTTATGCAGCAGATCAGCCGCTTAAGCACGCCGCCGGACTATTATGTGCTGAGCTTCCATGGCATTCCCCGCAGATATGCAGATACCGGAGATCCTTACCCGCTGCAGTGTCTGGAGACGGCGCGCCTGCTTGCTGAGGCTATGGGCTGGGAGACGGGATGCTGGCAGGCCGCCTTCCAATCCCGCTTCGGACGGGAGGAATGGATCGGTCCCTCTACTTCTGAAGTCTTGAAGGAGCTCGCCGGACGCGGGATCCGCAGACCTATGATATTCTCCCCGGGCCTTACGACCGACTGCCTGGAAACCCTGCATGAGCTGGCCATCGAAGGCCGGGAGCATTTCGCCGCAGGCGGCGGGCAGCCGGAAAACTTGTTTGCTGCACCGTGCCTCAATGACAATGAGGAGTGGCTCAGCTTTTTGGCAGAGCTGGTAGAACGGAATGCCCTAGGCTGGATCTAGAGGGATTCCGTGTATGTGGTTAATCAGAGCAAAACAGCTGCGAGGCCGCACAGCCGTTAGAGTTACCGGGGGATTTTGCAATTCACGCCGTCTGGTAAGCCTATGCTTCCCCCTGTAATTTCATTCTTGCTGCACCAGGCTACGGCCAAGTGAAAAAAGCAAACTTCAATCTCCCCCATCCCCTCTCTCAGCAAGCGTCAGCTAGAAAAAGGAGCACTAATCCGGCCGATTCCACCTTTTCAGATGACGTAAAGTAAGTTGTGCACCAGGATTTGGAGCCTGGTCAGGCAAAGGTATTCCCTGGATTACGACACCACTAAGAAGGGACCCTGCTCGATGCTCACTTCTGGCCAAATCAAAGGTACTTTTACCTCTCATTTCACTCAATTGCCCACTTCTGACTAAATCAAAGGTATTTCTACCTCTCATTTCACTCAATCGCCCACTTCTGGCTAAATCAAAGGTATTTATACCTCTTATTTCACTCAATTGCCCACTTCTGGCCAAATCAAAGGTACTTTTACCTCTCATTTCACTCAATTGCCCACTTCTGGCCAAATCAAAGGTATTTCTACCTCTCATTTCACTCAATTGCCCACTTCTGGCCGAATCAAAGGTATTTCTACCTCTCATTTCACTCAATTCCCCACTTCTGGCCAAATCAAAGGGACTTTACCTCTCATTTCACTCAATTGCTCACTTCTGGCCGAATCAAAGGTATTTCTACCTCTCATTTCACTCAGGCGCCGAGCATATAAATCCCCCCTATAATTCAAAAAAACAAGCCGCCCGTCCGCATATAGTCATGCGGGAGAAGCGGCTTGTCAACCTGATTCCGAAAGGAAGCGATGAATGATCGGTATTCTCATACGGTCAATTGCTTGTATTTGGCGGTTAATTCCTCGAACCATTGCTTATCCTGCAGGGACAATGCAAAATCGATTAATTCGGCAATCTCCTCCGGCTGCAGTTCCGGCGAGTCATTGAAGCTGACCTCGGCCCAAGCCGTCGCCGCACCATTGGCACCTTCTGCAAAATCATAAGAGAAGCGGAGCTTGATATCACTTTCCAAAAATTCGCTTCTCAGGAAGTACAGCACCTCGCACATCAGAACCGGCCGGGTATGGCTGTCAAAAACACAATCCATGACTTTGGCCCAGTAGTGCTGGTTGCTGAGATGCAGCTTATCATTCGTGAGCAGATACTGCTCCCCTTGAAAATCATTGACGAATCTCAGTTCAACCGGCTCTATTTTAAAAATCGCAGCAATTTGCTTTCTGGTGATATTCACGATGTCCTGCGTATCTAATCTCATCATTTCATACACCCCGTTCCACATATTTGGTCTTTCCGTACCTTGTTATCTTCACAATATGCAATAATTTTAATTAATTTAAAAATATTATCGTCTATTTCCTGCAGATTGTTAATGTTTTTATAAAAAATTTATAAAAATATGTTTCTTATTGTGATGAATTGGTTAATTTATAGGCTTCGTCTACAAATTGTTTACATTTGACCGCCAAAAGGGTCTGAAAAATCCAAGCAAACAGACCCTGTTAAGCTATTATTCTAGAGTAAAGGGCTGGTGCAACCCAGCCCCTCCTCATCAAACCGTACGTGAGGTTTTCCCTCATACGGCTTTCCGATGTTCGTCATTCATGGGCATGCAGATTACAATAGCGTTTTTAGTCCATATTGGATGGTCAAATATTTAACTTCTGACCTGGACCTCATCCATCTCCCGCGTTGTCTCTTCTTCGCGTACCACCGGGTTAATCTTTGCAAAATATACCAATCCAGTTTCGCTAATCTCTTTTGGCTGTAGTTCGTGTAGTAATAATTTCTCCATCCTTGAATCTTTGGATTGAGCCATTCCACCTGTTCCGCCAACGTTCTTGAGCGCATGCTCGGAGGGGCTAATCTTTCTTTGACCACGCCTCGGATGCGCTCCTCTGCCTTTTTCGTTAGCCATTGCTGTGTGGTGTAATATACCTTCCCTTGGGAAGTTTCTGCTTTCGTTTTTCGATGGTGCATTCCTAAAAAGTCGAATCCTTCGTCTCCTGTCCACAGGCCTACAATGCGGGTTTTGGTCGGATGTAGAGTTAACTCCAGACGTTCCATGATTCTGCTTATGAGCTCATAGGCATGTTCGGCGTCCTTTTTCGTTTTACAGACTACGACGAAATCGTCTGCATACCTGGTCAGTTCCCCCAATCCACTTCCGTGTTTCTCCCATAGCCGGTCAAAGTAGTTCAAGTAGATATTCGCCAACAGCGGTGAGATGACGCCACCTTGTGGTGTCCCTAAATCGGAACGCCTCACGTTTCCTTCTTCCATAACTCCCGCCTGAAGCCATTTCCGTATTAACTTCAAGATTCTCCTGTCATTGATACGCATCTGTACCAGTTTCATGAGCTTCTCTTGATTAATGTTGTCGAAGTAACCTTGGATATCGACGTCGACTACCCAATTTCCTTTGCGGTTGCAGGCTTTCCGGATTCGTTCCAGCGCTCCTTTCGCACTTCGCTTCGGGCGAAATCCGAAGGATACTTCTTCGAAGTCTGCTTCGAAGATGGGCTCAATCACGAGTTTGGTTGCCATCTGTATGACTCGGTCGCGCACGGTGGGTATGCCCAGCGGCCTTGGCTTCCCGTCTTTCTTTGGGATATAGTGCCGCCGCACAGGCTGCGGATGGTAGCTGCCTTCTTTCAATTCTCGCTCACAGGTCTTAAGGAAGTTCGTTTCTCCTCGTTCCTCGATGTCTGCGAGCGTCACGGCATCTACTCCTGCTGCTCCCTTATTCGCTTTCACCCGTTTCCAGGCTTCACACAGCACATCCGGGCGGTAGACCTTGTCATACAGCGCATGAAATTTACGCTTCTTGTTCTCCTTGGCCGCATGACCTAGCTTTTCTTGGAGTTCTTGAACTTTTTCCTTTGGTGTCGTTAGCCCTTTGGCATTCACTCACTCGTACCTCCTCCAAAAGCATAAACAAAGCAGGGCTCCTTCCCTCCCTAAGGTTATGTTGTCCTTAGGTTCTTCGGTATTATGAGCCCCTCGGACTCCCTTCCCACAGACGGTTCATTTCATCTTTTGGACTTATAGAGCGTCTCTTTACGGGTTTCTAAAAAAAAAATTCCTCCCGTGTGGGGGAGGGTCTCCCCAGTTCACTGCGTCTTCTTTCCTTCCATGCCGATCCCCATACGCCGGAGGATTCTTCACTGCCGTTCCAAGTTCTCTGCAGCTTCCGTGGTCTTCACCCGTATAGGCGAGGCTCGACTTCCTCTCTCCCCCCTTGCGGGGCCTTTGTGACGACGCGGCAGGATTCACTTCATGTTACGGCCTAGCAGGTTGCTCGCCCTGTCTCTGACCGGACTTTTGTCGATGCGCTTCTACGCACAGATTTCGCCGTACGCAGGCATCCCAGCTACACGGGGGCTTGGCCCCTCCCGTGACCGGACTTTCACCGGCTAGAAGATACGTGCTTTCTGGGCACGCCCTACACAAAAATGGGGTGTCCCAGTAAAATAATGACTGCAGACACCCCATCGCCTAGGACCGGCTATTCAAGATTAGACAAACAAGGATACGAGTTTAATCCCCTCTTCCGGTGAGATGCGGACCAGGCCTTTATCGGAAATGCGCAATGTCGGGATTACAGCCAGCGCAAGCAGGGACAAGGTCATAAAGGCATAATTCAGCGTGCAGCCCGAATCATACAGCGCTTTGCTGACCGCCGCAGACTTAGCTGCTGCCATTTCGAAGGGCTCTACAGACATCAGTCCGGCAATAGCCAGCGGAAAAAGCGTGGTTCCGGTTCCTGTAATTACAGCCACACCGCCCTGAGCTTCAGCAACCGCCCCCGCCGCTTGTGCCATCAGCCCGTCATCATTGCCAATCACCAGCACATTGTGGCTGTCATGGGCAACGGTCATGGCGATGGCCGCAGGCTCATGGAAGCCGATTCCCGCTGCAACACCAACCGACTTGTTGCCGGTCCCTTTGTGCCGCTCCAAGACAGCTATTTTACATAGGCCATTCCCGACCTGCAGTCTGCCTTCTGAGACCGGCAGGTCCAGGATCAGCTCCTCCGTCTCCACATGGTTCTCGATGACCCGGATGACCCGGGTTAAGACGCTGCCTGATTCAATCGGCGCACGGATCACAAAATCCTCCGCCACAGGCAGCTGCGGCAAATGCACCGAAGCCAGCACCTCGCCGGGATAGGCATATGGTGCAAGCGAAGCGGTCATGATGCCATTTTCAGCAACTACAACACCTGCCGCAATAGTCATCACCACATGCACATCCGCCAGATTTCCATCCAGTAAAATGATATCGGCACAGGAGCCGGGAGTAATCGAGCCGATATCACGGGCAACGCCAAAGCGCTCGGCCGTGTTGATCGTCGCCATCTGAAAAGCGGTAACCGGCTTCACCCCTTGCGAGATGGCATGGCGCACCACAAAATCCATGTGTCCCTCATCGCGCAGCGATTCCGAACTGCGGTCATCGGTCACGAGCAGCATCCGGCGCGGGTCCAGCCCATGCTCCGTGTGCGCGGTGATCGTCTTCGCCACATCATGCCAGGCGGAGCCGCGGCGCATTTGGGCATACATGCCCAGGCGGACGCGCTCGATCACATCCTCGGCTGTGACACACTCATGATCGCCGGTCACGCCAGCGGCGGCGTACACAGGCAGTCTCCAGTCATCCGCCGGCCAGGTGAAATGCCCATCCACCACCCGGCCGGCACGCAGGGTTGCCTGAATTTCCCCGAGCATTTTACTGTCTCCGTAGACCACACCGGGGAAGTTCATCACTTCGCCCAGCGCGATCACATCCTCGCCCCAGGTGTATGCCTCCGCTACCTCCTCCGGCCCAATGGAAGCGCCGGTTGTTTCAAATTCCGGACCTGCAGAAGGCACACAGGAGGCAACCTGCATATAAGCAGCCAGCGGTGTTCCGCGCATCTCCTCCAGCATCAGCCGGATGCCCTTCAGTCCGAACACGTTGGCAATCTCATGCGCGTCGAAGAATCCGCCCGTTGTCCCAAGCGGAAGCACCGCACGGGCAAATTCGGTTACGGTGAGCTGCGTGCTCTCAATATGGCAGTGTCCGTCCAGCATTCCCGGAGCGATGTATCTCCCGGCTGCTTCGATGACCCGGGTGCCTTCGCCGATCATGTGCGAGACATCTTTGCCAACATAGGCGATGCGTCCGCCTTGTACCGCAACGGACATCCCCTCCAGAATTTCACCAGAACAGACATTGACCAGCTTGCCCCCGGTAATGACCAGAGTGGCCGGCAAATCGCCACGGGCAGTGGCTACAAGCTCCGGCACACAGTCCGCGAGCGGTTTTCTTGTAAATGACATGTCTCTCACTCCTTTAGATTCACTATCCAATATACATCCTCTCTATATATTCAGCAAAAACGGCCTCACTGTTCCCCTTCCGGGACCAGCAGCCGTTTCTGAATTCAACATCTATTTACTGCCGCCCCCGGGACAGCCCGCGGCGGGTTGTGCAGGCATACTATATAGAGTGAACTTAAGATATTAACATTAGAGACTTCGTCGGGACTACGGAGAATGTTTGGACTTCCGGCCGCTGTTGTCTGCAGATTTCTTCAATTTATACCGCTGTTCGCGGTGGAAATCCGCAGACTGCCTATGCTGAAGATAGCGAGCTTTCCTACGGAAAGCTTTTAGGCGGACGCATTCGCTCCTACAGTTCCAAACTTCCCCTCCATCCCTTTTCCCTTTGGTTCGTTTTTCAAGTTCACTCTATATACCGGGATGTTTCACCCCGGCTTAAGCCTCATATACATCAAGCGCCGCCTGTACGCCAAGCCCGCACGGAACAGCATAACCGTGCCGCAGCAGCACGGCCTCCAGCGCTCCCAGCAGACGAAGCACATTGTTCTCCCGGCAGCTGAAGCCCATCGTGCCGATCCGCCAGATCAGACCCTTGAGCGGGCCAAACGAGCTGGCGATTTCAATGCCGAAGCGCTCAAGCAGCATGGCCCTGACCGATTCGCCGTCCACGCCTTCCGGAATAAGCACACAGGTCACGACCGTCAGCTTGCTCTCAGGGTCACCATACAGCTTCAGCCCCATTGCCGCAAGTCCGGCGGTCAGCGCCCGTTCGTGCAGGACATGCCGGGCATATCGTTTCTCCAGCCCTTCCTCCAGCACAAGCCGCAGGCCTTCCCGCAGCGCGTAGAGCATGGACGTCATCTCTGTATGGTGATTCAGCCGCTGTTCACTCCAGTAATCCTGCAGCATGCCCAGATCAAAATAATTGCTGCCCACCACAGGCAGTTCGCTGCGCGCAGCGCCGCCAGTGCGCAGTCCGCGCTCTACCTGCTTGCGCTTCATCAGCTTGGCTTCGGCACGTTCGTTGTAGGTGACCGGGGCCATGCCTGACGGAACGGACAGGCATTTCTGCGTGCCGCCGATGACGGCATCCAGCATCCAGGCATCCGTCTCCACCGGCACACCGCCGATGGTTGCCACAGCATCGACGATCAGCAGCGCATCGTGCCCGCGGCACGCCCGCCCGATTTCTGCCAGCGGCTGCACCCGGCCTGTGGAGGTTTCGCCATGAACCATCGCCACCACATCAGGGTTAAAGCTCCGTATCGCAGCAATGACTTCCTCCGGGGCGAATACACTGCCCCATGCCGTCTCAATAGTGAACACCTCGGCCCCGCAGCGTTCGGCGATCTCATGCAGCAGATGGCCGAACCGGCCAAAAATCGGAATCAGCACCCGGTCGCCGGGCGCGATCAGGCTGACCATAACGGCCTCAATACCCGAGCGGGAGGTGCCGTCCACGGGAAAAGCCCATTGATTCCCCGTTGCAAACAACTCACGCAGCATCCCCATCGTCTCATTCATAATATCCGTAAATTCGGGATCAAACTGGCCGAGTACCGGAAAAGACATCGCCCGCAGCACACGCGGATCGACCTCCACCGGCCCTGGAGTCATTATGCACCGCAGGGCCGGCGACAAATCTTCGTACCGCTTCATGGTCATCTCTCCCTCTATAGGTTCAGCTTGCCTCGTAGGCAAGCTTATATAATAGCGCCGTCAGCACATTAAGCCCGGCCGCCAGCTCTTCCGGCGAAGAATATTCCTCCGGCGAATGGCTGATTCCCGCCCGGCTGGGTACAAAAATCATGGCCGCCGGGCACTTCGGGGCAAACAGCTGGGCATCATGCCCCGCCCCGCTTACCATGCGGCGGAAGCTTCTCCCCTGCTCCAGGCAGATCTGTTCAAGCGCCCCGCAGAGCGCCTGGTTCATCGGTGCCGGAGAGGTAGCCAGCGTGGGCACAAGCTCAAGCGCGAGCCCGCGCCGCGCCGCGATTTCTCCGAATGCTGCCGCGAGCGCAGCGCAGAAGCTCTCCAGCCGTGCCGCCTCGCTGTGGCGGATGTCCAGCGTGAACTGCACTTCGCCCGGAATCACATTCGGCGTGCCCGGAATGACCTCCAGCCTGCCGGCGGTTGCTACAAGCGGAGCTCCCGCTTTCGCAGCGGACCGCTCCAGCGCACACAGCATCTCCGCTGTGCCGGCAAGCGCATCCCGGCGCAGCCCCATCGGCGTTGTCCCGGCATGATTGGCTGTTCCCGTCACCTTCACGGTGAAGCGCCGCTGGCCGGCAATCGCCTGGACAACCCCAATCTGCTCTGCCGATTGCTCCAGAAGGATGCCCTGCTCGATATGCAGCTCGACGTACATCCCGATGTCTTCTCTCCGGGCGGAATCCGCGCCTCTACCGGAAGACTCTTCACTGTCAATCCGGCTGCCCCCGGTGCCAAGTCCACAGGCATTCATTGCCTCCATGAGTGTAACACCTTCCGGATCGGCAATGGAATCGGCCACCCATCCGTTATACAGGCCCGTTACGTTGCCTGAGCCCCAGAAGGCCAGCGGGAAGCGGCTTCCCTCCTCCTCGCAGAACGCAACCACCTCCAGCGTCCGCAGCGGCGGTCCAAACGTCTCCGCCAAATAATGCAGCGCAGTGACAGCGGCTGCCACTCCGTAAGCCCCGTCATATTTGCCGCCGTTCACAACGGTGTCGATATGCGATCCGGTCAGGATGACACTGCTGGAAGGCTCTGATCCGTTCAACCGTCCAAAGACGTTGCCAACGGAATCCGTATGAACCTCAAGTCCGAGCCCAGCCATTTTTTCCTGCAAAAAATGCTGCGCCCCGCTCCACTCCGGCGTGTACAGCAGCCGGGTAACCCCCGGCCCCGGGGCGCTGAATGCCGTCAGCTCCTGAAGCAGCTCCAGCATGGCCGCAGCCGGTACTTGAATGACCGGCTTCATCATGGAGCCTGCTGCGCGTTATAAATCTGCAGCCACTCTCCTTTATCCGCCGACACCACTCCTTGTTCAGCGGTGTATACCACATTCCCCCGGCAGACCGTCGTTGTGACCTTGCAGGATAAAGTCATTCCGATATATGGGCTGTGCTTGTGCCGGTAGAGCAGATCCCCAGCAGCCAGCGTATAACCGGCTTTGGGGTTCAGCAGGACCAGATCGGCGTCCAGCCCCGGAGCGATGGAGCCTTTGCGGTGATCCAGTCCAAAACGCCGCGCAGGCTGCCCCGACAGCAACGCCGAGACTTGGGTGACCGGCAAACCGCGCATATGCACGCCTTCGTGGAACATCAGCTCCAGACTGCTCTGCGCCCCGGAAATGCCGCCCCAGGCTTCAAAGAAGGTTAAACCCGGATCAAACTTAAGCTCCGGCGGACAAGGCGAATGGTCGGAGGCTATCAGATCAATCCGGCCCTCCGCCAGCACCTTCCACAGCTCTTGCTGCTCTTGCGTGCTGCGGAGCGGCGGCGCACATTTGGCTACCGGTCCGAGCTGTTCCATGCTGTCTTCATTCAGCACCAGGTAATGCGGACAGGTCTCTGCGGTCACATCCAGCCCGCGCCGCTTGGCGGCATGGATCATTTCAACCGCAGCGGCGGTGCTGATGTGTACAAAATGCAGCCGGCAGCCGGTACGCTCACTGTAGAGCAGCGCCCGGGATACTGCCTCAAGCTCCGCCATCGCCGGCCGGGAAGCCGCGAAATCCCGCGCTCCGGTCCTGCCGCTGCGGACAGCCCCCGCTGACAGCATGGCTGTAATGTCCTCGCTTTCCGCATGCAGGGCGAGAATGCCGCCGAGAGCGGCGATTTTTTGCATCCCCAGAAACAGCGTCCCGTCATCCACCTCACGGAAACGCCCTTCCCCTTCGCCGCCGGGATTGGAGATAAAAGCCTTAAACCCGGTCACTCCAGCCGCCGCCAGCCCTTCAAGCTCTGCCAGATTCCCCGGAACAAGACCGCCCCACAGCATATAATCCACCGCTGAGTTCCCGGAGGCAGCTTCTGCCTTCAACTGCAGCGCAGCCCTGTTCACCGTAGGCGGATTGCCGTTCAGCGGCATATCCGCATAACAGGTGCAGCCTCCTGCCGCCAGTGCAGCCGAACCGCTGCGGAAGCCTTCCCAGTGACCGAACGCCGGCTCATTAAAATGGACATGCATATCAATCATCCCCGGCAGCACATACTGCCCTTCTGCATCAATAACAGTTGTAGCTGCTGCTGCCTGAAGCCCCTGGCCCAGTGCGGCAATTTTGCCGTCCTGTACCCCCACATCCAGCTTGCGCACTTCTCCGGGCAGCACAACATCCCCATTTCTGATAATAAGCTCGTATGCTTCCTCCATGAATCGGCCACCTCCGGTCATTTACTCCTGCTCTTCTCAGCTTCCCCGGTATGTACTGTATCCTCCGGGCGCAACAAGCAGCGGAACATGATAATGCTCTGAAGCATTGGTGATATTGAACCGGATCGGGATCTGCTCGAGGAAAAAAACCTCTTCATCGCCGAGCCGTTCCTCCAGTCTGCTGCCGCGAAAATAATCCCCTGCCATGAACAGCAGCTCATAGCAGCCGGGAACCAGCTCCGCTCCTTCCAGCAACGGAGCATCCAGCCTGCCGTCATCATTCGTCTCCGCTTCCCGCAGCAGCTTCCCTGTACCTTCCGCAAGATTCCAAAGCTGCAGCTTCATGCCTGCGGCCGGCAGTCCCCGCGACAGGTCCAGCACATGAGTCGTCAAGCGCCCGCTCATGCTTCCTTCTCCCGGATCAGATCGTTCAGCCGGAAGGCGGTAATTTTGCCGATCTCGGCAAGCGCCTGCTCCCACTCTTCCTCTTGCGAACGGTTCACACGCGCTTCAATGGACTGAATGATGTCATCCTTATCCTTGCCGCGCACGGCCAGGATAAAAGGAAAGCGGAATTTCTCCGTATACACCCTGTTCAATTCCGTAAGCCTTGCAAATTCTTCCGGGCTCAGACGGTCCAGTCCCGCCCCCTGCTGCTCTGACGCCGATAACGGGCTCACCTGGAGCCGGGTCGCCAGATCCGGGTGTGCACGCAGAAGCGCTTCTACCCGGCTATGCTCCGCATTTCGCGCAGTATCCAGCATCATGCCGTGCAGCTGGGCAGCGGATTGAAACGGAGTATGCTTATAGGCACCTTCCGCCACCCATGGCGAATGTTCAAAGATTCCGCCGAGGTTCGCTACAAATTCCTCCTTGCTCATACGGTTAATCTCTTCCAGTGTCCACAATAAAGGCGGTGTCGTCATGGGCTCCCCTCTTCCTCCGGTTATTTCCGGCATTCAGAACCGCTGCTCACGAATGTACGGCGTGCCCAGGGATTCCGGTGTGCCGGATGGCTTGTTGCGGTTGCGGTAACCGAGGTACATGAGCACCAGGATGGTTACCACGTACGGTATCATTTTAAGGAAATATGGCGGAATAATACTGCCGAGCAGTTGGATGCGGAAGCCCAGTGAATCGAGCGCCCCGAAGAAATAGGCACAGAATAATGCACGCAGCGGATTCCATCGCGCGAAGATGACGAGGCCCACCGCAATCCAGCCCCGGCCTGCTGTCAGCCCTTCATTCCATGTCGGCGCGTAGGCGAGCACCATATCGGCACCTGCCAGACCAATTAGAGCGGTCCCGGCAGTGATGTAACTGTAACGGATCAGCTGCACACGAATGCCCATAACATCCGCTGTCGCCGGACTGTCTCCGACTGCCCGCAAATGCAGACCCCAGGACGTGCGGTGGATCAGGAGATGCAGAACCAGCACCAGCAGCAGGCTGAACCAGGTCAGGCCATCCATCCGGCCAAAAATATCTCCAACCACCGGAATCCCCTTCACCCAGCCCAGATCCAGCTTGGGCGAAGTTCCCGGCAGCGGAATGCCGCTGATGGACTTGCCTAAGTAAGCGCTGAGGCCACTGCCAAACAGCGTCATCGCCAGGCCGGACATGGTCTGGTTCGCGCGCAGGGTAACACACAGGAAGGCATGGACCAGACCCAATACGGCGGTTACGGCAATGGCCGCAAGCAGGGCAAGCAGCAGGTTCCCGCTGCGGATGTAGACGATGCAGGTTGTGACCGCCCCCATCAGCATCAGCCCTTCGGCACCCAGCTGGATGATGCCCGCCCGCTCATTCAGGATGCCGCCGAGTGTAGCGAGGAGCAGCGGTGTCCCGGCGGATATGGCGGCTATTAATAACTGTGTTGTGAAATCCATGGTTAAGCTCCCTTCTCTAAGAGGATGCTGCTATGCATTCCGGCGGATGCGGAAACGGTGGATCATATCGCCGGCAATCAGGAAAAACAGGATTGCGCCCTGCAGCATTTCCGAAATGGACGAAGGCAGCCCGATGGTCTGCACACTGTAGCCGCCGACAATGAGGCCGCCGAACAGGACCGAGGTAACGATCAGACCAAGCGGATTCAGCTTGGCAAGCCAGGCGACAATGATCGCCGTATAGCCGTAACCCGGTGAGATTCCCTGCATCAGCTTGTGGGTGACCCCGGAAACCTCAGCCATTCCCGCGATGCCGGCCAGACCGCCGCTGATCAGCATGACGATCATAATGTGCTTTTTGATGTGAATCCCCGCATAACGTGCAGCGGTGGGGTTGGCGCCAATCAGCCGCAGCTCATAGCCCCAGCGGGTAAAGCGGATCATCAGATAATAGATGGCTACTGCTACCAGGCCAAAAATCAGCCCGATATGCAGTCGTGTAGCCCCCAGGACCGGCAGCGACTGGGCAGCGGTGAACATAGGTGAGCCCGGAAAGTTGAAGCCTTTAGGGTCCTTCCAGGGACCAAACACTACATAATCCAGCGCGAGCAGGGCCACATAATTCAGCATCAGCGAGGTAATCAGCTCATTGACGCCGAAATGGGTCCGCGGAATTGCCGTCATGAGCCCCCAGAGCGCTCCGGCGGCTGTTCCGAACACCAGCATCAGGGCAATGGACCAGAAGGAAGACAGGCCGGGAAAATAAATGGTCACCGCCGTAGCAGCCATTGCCCCAACGGTAAGCTGGCCTTCCGCACCGATATTCCATACAGAAATCCGGTACGCAACAGCGATGCCAAGTCCGCAGAGCAGCAGCGGTATCGCTTTGACCATCGTTTCCGTGATGCCGTAAGAGGTGCCGAAGGCCCCGCGGAACATTTTGTCGTATACGGCAACCGGACTCATGCCGTTGGCGGCAATGAATACCGCACAGAGCAAAAGCGCCAGGATGATGGACAGAATCGGCGACCACCAGGGAGAGCGGGTGCGGCTTGCATCATACTCCAGACGCATCGGAAGCCGTTTGGCGGATTTGGCCGGAACGGAATTCAGCAGCACGGCATCACTTGCATTTTTGGAACTCATATGGCACTTGCCTCCTTGCTCCGGATTCCGGCCATGAGCAGGCCGATATGCTCCCGGTCCGCATGCTCATGATCGCTCTCTCCTATAATCGAACCGTTATAGATCACCAGAATCCGGTCAGAGAGCTGGAGCAGTTCATCCAGATCCTCCGATATCAGCAATACTCCGCTGCCCCTGCTGCGCAGCTCCATCAGCAGCTCATGCACACCTGCAGTAGCACCTACATCCAGCCCTTGCGTAGGATGGACGGCTACCATCAGCTTTGGCTGGTGGCTGACCTCGCGGGCGAACAGCAGCTTCTGCTGATTGCCGCCGGATAACTGCTGTACTGGTGTATCCAGCGCAGGCGTCTTAACATTGAAGCGTTCGACAAGCTCCTGTGACCAGGAGCGGTTTTTGGCCGCCTTCAGGAATCCGAATTTGGAGTGGCCGCTGCTGCGGTAAGACTTGAACAGCAGGTTATCCACGGAGCCCAGGCGTCCGGCGAGGCCGCTCTTCATCCGGTTCTCCGGCACATGGGAGATTCCCGAATCAATGGCGCCCCGTACCGAAGCCGATTTTACCGGTCCGCCATCAAATATGATATCGCCGTTCTTCCAGGTTCTAAGCCCTGTCAATACCTCTGCCAATTCCTTTTGTCCATTGCCGGCCACTCCGGCAACCCCCACAATCTCCCCTTCGCATACTTGAAGCGACATCCCGTCCAGCGCCTTGCGGCCATGGTCTGCAGTAACTTCCAGATTGCTGACAACCAGGAGCGGCTTACCGGGCGCAGCTTCACGTTCCCGGCGGATGATTTCAACCTCACGCCCTACCATCAGCCGCGCCAGCTCCAGCTCATCGGTCCCGGAAGTAGCCAGCGTAGCTATCATTTTACCTTTGCGCATAACAGAAATGCGGTCAGAGGAGGCCATAACCTCCTTCATTTTATGCGTAGTCATGATCACCGTCTTGCCGGCCTGCTTCATGACCTGCAGGGTCGCAAACAGCTGTTCCGCCTCGCCGGGAGTTAATACTGAGGTCGGTTCATCCAAAATGATGATCTCCGCCCCCCGGTAGAGTGTCTTAACGATCTCCACACGCTGCTGCTCGCCGACGGACAGCTGCCAGACCGGACGGTCCACCGGGAACATCAGCCCGAATTGCTCTGCCAGAGCTTCAATTTCCCTATGTTTGTTTTTGATCCATTTGCTCCCCCGCCAGAAAGACGACTTTTCGCCAAGCACGATATTTTCCGCTGCCGTGAGGCTTTGCACCAGTCTGAAGTTTTGAAAAACCATGCCGACGCCAAGAAGTGCAGCATCTTTGGGGGAACGGATTCTGGCCGGCTGGCCGTGAAGGAGAATTTCACCCTCATCCGCTCTGTACACCCCTGAGAGCATACTCATGACTGTGCTTTTACCTGCTCCGTTCTCACCAAGCAGCGCGTGAATCTCACCCGCATTTGCCGAAAAATCGACTTGATTGCTTGCCGTTACAGAACCGAATTTCTTCACGATCCCGCGCATCTCAACCGAAGGGTCCTGCATAGTGGGACGCTCCTTTCCTTATAGTTGTAGTACGGGTGGGGAAGGTTCCGTCTGTACGGCACCCGCCCCACCCATAAGGCCTTGCGTAATTCATTTGGTTTCAGCATTATTTCGGGATGGTGCCTTCAATGCCTTTGGCCAGCCAGTTCATGGACAGAACCTCATCAAGCGTCAGCTTTTGGCCTTCCTGGACCTGAACCTTGCCCTGGTTGTCAGATATAGGGCCTGTGAATATATCCAGCTCTCCGCTGATAATTTTGGCTTTGGCGTCCTCCACGAGCTTTTTCACATCATCCGGAACCTTGCTGCCGAATGGCGCAATATCGATCATACCATCCGCCATATCCCCGGAATACTGCTCGCTCTTCCAGGTTCCGTCCATAACAGATTGCACAGCCTTCACATAATAAGGGCCCCAGTTCCATACAGGGTTGGTCAGATAATGATCCGGTCCGTATTTGCCCATGTCAGAGTCGTTTCCACCAGCAAAAGCACCGCGTTCAGCCGCAGCCTGCAGGGTGGCAGGTGAATCCTGATAGGCGAGCAGCACATCTGCACCTTTATCCAAAAGGCTGATTGCCGCCTGGCGCTCCGTTGCCGGGTCATACCAGGTATTCGTCCAGACTACATCCACCTTCACTTCGGGATTTACGCTTTGCGCGCCCAATGTGAAGGCGTTAAGATTATAAATCACCTCGCTGATCGGGAAGGCTCCCACGTAACCCAGGTGATTCTTTTTGGTCATTTTGCCGGCTGCGATACCGGCCAGGTAGCTGCCCTGATAGTTTTTGCCGAAGTACGTTCCCATGTTGGCAGCTGTTTTGTAGCCGGAAGCATGCAGGAATTTCACCTTTGGAAATTTATTGGCTACGTTAAGGGTGTAGTCCATATATCCGAAGCTCGTTGTAAATACAATGTCATGATTCTGGGCAAGCTCGGTGATGATGCGTTCGGCATCGGCGCTTTCCGGAACATTTTCCACAGTGTCCGCCTTAATGCCCAGCTCCTTTTCCATATACAGGCGGCCCTGATCATGCTGATACGTATATCCACCGTCACCCGGAGGTCCAATGTAGACAAAAGCAACCCTCGGCTTCTCTGCTGCCGGCTCTGTTGCCGCTGCCTCTGTCGCTGTGCCTGCGTTCGATGCCGCCGGAGCCTCCGTACCGCCAGCATTTGTGCCGGAATTATTGTTGCTGCCGCAACCTGCCAAAACCACCGCCAACAGGAACATTATTGCGAAGCTGAATGATAGTGCCTGACCCCTTTTTTTCATAATTCTCCTCCTCCAGTAAATCTCCCATCATAGCTGCTGCCATTAATGTATCTCTACTATACTGAGCCGCAGCATTCGCGTAAATTTATATAACATACGTTTGTGCCATCTGATAAGAACTGCTGTTTATTTTGTGCAGAGCGCACTAGAATACATAAAATACGTGATATTTCATGACACAAGATTAAAGGCCAGCGATTTTCATGCCAGAAATTGCTGCTGCAGGAACCCGGGGCCGCACCCCACCGGCATACAGATTCCCCACCTCCGGGCGCCGGTTAATTGACGTTGGGCACATCGCCGGGGAATTACAGCACCCTGCTTAAATAGACATGCATCCCCCTCATTCTCGCTCCAGCATTTTCCGGAAAATAAACACCAGCTTCAGGCGCATCAGGTCATTGATTTTTTTGAAATCCACATCCAGCAGCTCGCTCAGCTTCTCGATCCGGTAAGTGGCGGTATTGCGGTGAATAAACAGCTTTTTGGCCGTCTCATTTACATGTCCGTCATTCTCCAGATAGACCTCCAGCGTATGCAGCATCTCCCTGACATAATCCGGTTCCCGGCTTTGCAGGCCCCGCAGGCTGCTGCTGCAGTATTTCTCCATCGTTTCTGCCGGGATCCGGCCAAGCAGCAGATTCAGCTCAAGCTGCCGGTAGTGTACAACATTTCCGTGTGCTCCCCAATGCTGGAACATTCCCATACACTCCTTAATCTCGGCAAAAGCCTCCTTCAACCCTTCCGGTTTGACCTTAGCGCTGCTGAGCGCGGCCCGGGGATAATAACCTTTATCGAATTTTAAATTGCCAAAACAGGCATTGACCAGTTCCCGGAACTGCTCAGGACTGTACGGCTCTGCCGGATACAGTGATACCAGGCCTTCATTCATCATTACATGGATGCCGTTCAGATCGCGCAGCAGCGGATGTTCCAGATATTCTTCTTTCAAACGGTGCAGTTCGGTCTGGCGTGCATCCCCGGAGGCGACCGTATCGGTAAGCATCAGCTGAAACGGTGCCTGCAGCAGCCCCACTTCCAGCTTGGAAGCAGCCTGCGCCATTTCAGCGCAGGGCATTCCGCCGTTCAGGCAGAGCCGCAGGAGTCCGCTGAACTCCCTATGCCCGGCATGCTCGAAATAATCCTCATAACCCGAATGAAGATGATAGGAGATCAGCTCGGCTCCCTGGATGAACAAGCTTTCTTCTACCGGCAGCAGCAATGGATCAATGGAGCAGTATAAAAGATAGCCGGAGCACTTACCGCCTTGCAGCAATGGAAGCCTGAACCCGATCTTGTCACCGATCCGGAAGCGCTGATTCCGGCTTTGCCAGGGCCAGCCTTCCAGCAGCTGCGGTACAGCGTTGTCCGAATTGTTGAACACTACATCCCCCCGGGCGCTGACTACAGCGAGCGGAGTTTCGATCACTTCAGATACCGATTCGAACAACGGGCGGCTGCGTCCCGAGCGCAAGGCGAACCGCATCAGCTTCCGCTGCTTCTCCATTATGCTCTGCAGCACACTGGTGCTGCGCGTAAGCTCCGCACGGAACAGTCCGTTCATCTGGTCCGAGAAGGTGAACTGGAACGGCAGCTCAATCAGCGGAAAATTCATCTTTTCCGCTTCGGCAATCAGCTTCTCCGGCACAGCGTCCCAAAAACGCCCCAGCTTGATGCCAAGCCCCGCCGAACCGCGCCGGTTCAAGGTCTGGAGCAGAGCCGAAGCATCCTCCAGACTGTCCTTGATCAAATAAGCTGTTGTAAGGAGCATCTCCCCCTCTTTGATCCAGTCAGAGATATCGGGAGCGTCCATTACATTGACAGATTTGATCACCCGGTGTTTCCCCTTCGAACCGGCAATCAGCTTCGCTTCAGACAAAGGGTAAACGGACAACGCTTCTTCAACCGTAAGATTCATCGCTACCCCTCCTTTATAGATTGATGTTGCAATCATCGTTTGTGTCACTTTATGTAACATTATAAATAAAGTTACTGAAGTTGAAAAGAAAAAAGTATTGAAAACTAATTTATTGTGTTAGTAAACATAACATTATTTTGCAAAAACTTAATGATTCCGGCTGATTTTTCTATTTGAAGGTGAGTTTAGCTTGCACAGGGACATAGGCGGTGGCGGGATGGGCGGCTATGAGATGGTGGCGCGGAATGGGGCGATGGGATGGCGGTGGCGGGATGGTGGCGCGGATTGGCAGCGGTGGAATGGCGGCGTGGGATGGTGGTGGCGGGATGGTAGCGCGGATTGGCAGCGGTGGAATGGCGGCGTGGGATGGTGGTGGTGGGATGGAGCGGGATGGCGGCGGCGGGATGGCGGCCGTGGGATGGTGGTGGCGGGATGGCAGCGGTAAGATGGTGGTGGCGGGATGGTGGCGCGGAATGACAGCGGCGGGGTGGCGGCGGTGGGATGGTGGCGGCGGGATGATAGCGGCGGGATGGCAGGGGCGGGATGGCGACGCGGGATGATAGCTGGGGGATGGTGGCGCGGAATGGCAGCGGCGGGGTGGCGGCGGTGGGATGGTGGCGGCGGGATGGACTGCGGCAAGTAATGCTGCTTAGTTGTGAGGGTATCGGGATGAGTTGGGGGAGCTGGAGAAGGCAGACACAGGCAGAGATGTCAGAGGTGCTTTCCCCACTCATTTCATCTTGCAGCCCGGCTGCAAGAAATATCGGAAGTACTATAACTTCTTATTTTGTCGTAGGGCAGCGTCAAAAAAATGTGTAAGTAACATAGGCATCTTCTCGCGGCCTCGTTAACTGGATAAGTGGAATAAGTATAACTAATTTGCTTGTGAACCTGCTCTTACCGACACTAAGTGGAAAAAGTACCACTAATTCAGCTCATTTCACTCCCAATAGGGAGATATCGCCCAATTAAGTTTACTTTTTCCACCTAAATCGCACGATTATTTATTTCTGGGAGAAATAAGCTCCCTTTTTCCACTTAATCATTCGCTGGCTGGAGTAGGCGATTTCAGAAGTACTTTTGCGTGCCTGAGCATTATTCGGATTTTTGCCTCACTGCTTACTCTTCCTCCTACTCTTACCCTTACCCTCCCCCTTACTCCTACTTCTTACTAATTGTTCTTACTTCTACCTGCTCTACTTCTTACTACTCACCTTCATTACTTACTTTTACTCTTACTACTTGCTTTTACTCCTTACTACTTGCTCTTACTCCTTACTACTTGCTCATTACTACCTGCTACTTACTCTTACTTCTTACTCCATCTACCTGCTCTTACTCCTTACTAATCATCCCAACATTTACTCCTGTTAGCTACACCTAATCCCCCCACTGCTCCGCACAGTCGCGAAGACACCGGGGGGGGTGCACAACACTGAGTTTGTTGTGCCACACTAGCTTTGTTGTGCAACACTAGCTCTCTTGTGCAGCACTAGCTCTCTTGTGCAACTCTAGCTCTCTTGTGCAACTCTAGCTCTTGTGCAACTCTAGCTCTCTTGTGCAACTCTAGCTCTCTTGTGCAACTCTAGCTCTGTTGCCAAATCTCCCGGACCCAGGAGAGCAGGCGCAGATCCTGGCCATGCCCGCCGATCACCGACAAGCCAAGCGGCAAGCCGGCGGGGCCAATCACCGGCAGCGTCACCTGCGGCAGACCGGCTAAGCCGGCGATGCAGCTGAGCATCATAGCGCCGCTGCGGTTCTGCTCCAGCTGTGCCAGATCCCCGCCGCGCAGTGGTGCGGGGCCTGGCACGGTCGGGAGGACGATGCAGCTGTCCTCCCCAAGCAACTGCCGCAGCCGGGCGGCAATCTCACCGCGCATCCGCAGCGCGCGGCTGTGGTCCTGCCCGGCCAGGCCCGCCGCCCACGCGAAGCGGGCGGCGATGTCCGGGCCAAAGAGCGGCTGCGCACGCTCTATCCATGCCCCATGGGTCGCCCATATCTCGGCGCCCTGCAGTTCCCTGAAGACATTCATCCATGTCTTCAGCCCCTCCGGCGCGATCTCCGTCGCGCCGGACCAGCCCGCACCGGCCTGCAGCAGCTGCAGGCCGTTCCGCAAGCTGGCTGCGCTATCCGCATCAGCCAGCGCCCAAGCCTCCGGCGCGATGTGCAGCTTGCCCATCGCGCCTCCCCTGCTGCCGGGAGCTGCCGCCCCGAGCAGCACCTCGCCTGCCTGCAGCAGCAGCTCCGGGCAGGCTGTGATCCAGCCCACGGTGTCGAAGCCCGGCGCGAGCGGAATCACACCTTCCATCTCCACCGCACCATGCGTCGGGCGGAAGCCGTACACGCCGCAGTACGCAGAAGGCACACGGACCGAACCACCGGTATCCGTGCCCAGCGCAAAATCCACATTGCCGGCGGCTACCGCCACCGCTGAACCGCTGGAGGAGCCGCCGGGAATGCGGTCCTTAGCCAGCGGATTGACCGGCGTGCCGTAGTGGTAATTCTCCCCGCCGAGGCTGTACATCAGCTCATCGGTATGTGTGGCTCCCCGCAGGGTAGCTCCGGACTGCAGCAGCATGCTGACCACTGCCGAATGTGCAGCAGACGGGGGATGGCTGCGAAGCCAATCCGGGTTGCCGGCAGAAGAGCAGTGCCCGGCAACTGCGAATACATCTTTTACTGCAAAGCTAAATCCAGCCAGCTTTCCGCTTCCCGAACCCGTTACCTCAAGCTCCGGTTCAATAAATGCGCCGTATAAATTATGAACAGCCATCTCTGCCCCTCCCCTCCCGGACGAACCGGAATGCCTTCAGCCATCCCATGTCTCTTACTCTTCTTTTCTTGGTCATACAAACCAAATTGGAAAGAACCTATGTGTTCATTACAAGTTAAGTGTATTTACTGCAATTAAACTGGTGGTTAAAAGTCCATTTATTGAAATAAATGTATTTCGTACAGTTAAAAATGGCGGTTGACCTTGTTTGGGCACGATGAGTGTTATTTAACTGTGCAGACTGCAATTAAATCTATTTTCACGCTGATACCCGAGCTTTTAGTTGTAGAAAATACAGTTACAGGCGGGAAGCAGCCTCCGCAGAAGCAGCTTCAACTCCACTCCAGCTCCAACTCAACTTCAGCCCCAGCTACCAGCCAATAGCTGCACCATCACAGCGCGGGTCCGTGCCTCCGCTGCGGTAGCCGTTGGCATCGATGGAAATGGCGTGGGCATGGCCCACAATTCCATCGTAGTCCCCCACAGAGCGCACCAGATGTCCTGCTTCGGATAGCTTGCTCAGCACCTCAGGTGCGACCCGGCGCTCCACCTTCAGCTCTTGGGTCGGCTCGCCCCAGGTTCTGCCCCAGACAAAACGCGGTGCGTCTACCGCCGCCTGCGGGTCCATTCCGTAATGCAGCATCCGGGTCAGCAGCAGGCTCTGGGTCTGCGGCTGGCCCTCGCCGCCCTGCGTGCCCCAGAGATAGGCCGGCTTGCCGTCAAGGCAGGCCATCGCCGGCATCAGCGTATGGAACGTCCGCTTGTGCGGCTCCAGCGTATTGATATGGCCAGGGTCGAGCGAGAAGAAAGAACCCCGGTTCTGCAGCAGAATCCCAGTATTTCCGGCCACAACGCCTGAACCAAATTCAAAATACAGGCTTTGAATAAAAGAGACCCCGTTGCCTTCTTCATCCACAACCGCCGCATAAGCGGTATCCCGGCCCACCGGCTCACTGCTAAGCGCAGCTGCCTTCACAGGTGAAATCGATGCAGCCAGCAGCGAAGCATATTGTTTATCCAGGAGCGGCTCCAGCGGAATCCGGCTGAAGGCCGGATCAGTGAGCACCCGGTCGCGGTCGCGGAAGCTTAGCTTCAGCGCCTCCACCAGCAGATGATAATATTCATAGGAGCCATGCGCGATGCCGCCAAAATTGTAGTGTTCCAGAATATTCAGCGCCAGCAGTGCGGTGAAGCCCTGGGAGTTCGGCGGAACCTGATAAACCGCGTAACCGTGGTAGTCCGTGGATACCGGCTCGTCCCAGTTCCCCTGGTGATCCGCAAAATCCTCCCGGGTGAGATACCCGCCGGAAGCCCGCATATACCGGCTGATATCCCCGGCAATCTGCCCTTTATAAAACGCATCCCGGCCGCCCTCGGCCAGGAGCCGCAGCGATGCGGCCAGCTGCCGCTGCACAAACCTGCTCCCTGCGGCCGGAACCGCACCGCCGGGAAGATAGATCGCCGCCGCTTCCGGCGATAGCGCCGCTCCGGCGAGCACGCTGTTGCCGTACTGGTCCGGCGACAGCGGAAACCCGCCGGCGGCATAGCCGATCGCCGGCTCCAGCACCTCCCCCAGGGTCAGGCGTCCATACCCGCGCTGGACGGCCGACCAGCTGTCCGCCATTCCGGGGACCGTAATGGCACTGCGCACCCCCCGTCTCGGAATCGCCTCCTCGCCGGCGTAGCAGTCCCTGCAGACGCCATAGCCGGAACGCCCGCTGCCGTTGTAGGCCCGGACGCGCCCTTCGCCGGCGCTGTAGGTAAGCCAAAAGGCATCGCCGCCCAGTCCCGTCATATGCGGATAGACCACAGCGAGCGCGGCGCTGACTGCTACCGCCGCATCAAAGGCGTTGCCGCCCTTTTGCAGAATCCGCGCTCCGGCGGCGGAAGCCAGATAATGGGGGCTGACCACCATCGTTTTAGTACCGATTACAGGACCTGTCGTCATGCTGCCCATCTCCCATTCCTGTCGCTCAAGTTAGTGTCATTTAACAGCACCGCAAAAACCTTTGTCAATCGGGAGAGACGAAACCGCATGTTTGCCCTCTGTTTTTTGTGAGCCATGCACAAAGTTCTGCAGAACCGCATTGCGCAGGATAGTCTTACACCGATGAACTGTATAGAATAGCGGCTATGGTGACTATGGCTGGCTGACTGGCTGCGGCGCTGCTTGCTAATGTGCCTCCTTCCACGGTTGCATTCCCCATTCCGCTCAGCGCCATGCAAAAATACAAGCAGCCGCCTATAAGGAAAGGCATAACCTGCTTGTACCGCCTGAATCGCCATTATGATGTTTGTGCACCCCACGACTTATTTTAAAATATACTGGGACAGCACAGCCTGCACCTCATAGATATTCACGGATTTGTTGAAGGTTTTCTTCAGCGGCAGCGCGCCTCCCGAGACATACAGGCACAGCTCCGCATCCAGGTCAAAGTGCCCGGCGGTTTCCACCGAATAATGCGTAATGCTTTTGTAAGGGATGGAATGGTACTCCGTTTTTTTGCCGGTCACGCCTTGCTTATCAACAAGAATCAGCCGTTTATCCGTAAAAATGAACATATCCCGGACCAGCTTATAGGCCCGCTCGATTTTTTCCTGCGGGGCAAGAATCTGTGCGTATTCCCGCTGAACATCCGGCAGCGCAACCTGCGTGGCATTACCCAGCAACCCGTTGAACATCGCCATTGCCCGGCCCCCTTCCTGGATTGGATTTGGCAAAAGAACCTCCGCCATATACTCATACTACTTGCACATGGCATCAGATATGCACAGGCGCTGCACTTTTTCTCTTGCATATTCAGCCGTTATTGGTTAAACTGATTTTAAATTTGGATGAAGGAGGTGTAGGAGGAATGGATCACAATCGGACCAATAGTGTTAGCAGCCGGCTGATTAATATTATGGCTGGCATCGTTCATGTAATTGCCGACAACGGGAGAAGTCTGTCCATTTACATGAACTCAATAACACTACAACATTGTGAAATGCCTTTCCTGCCTGCGCTTCAACGGACGCTTTAAGACCGGAGAAACCATAAGGGCCGCGGGGAAATTTCCCTGCGGTCTTTTTGTTTCCAGAATTGAACGTAAGCGGCGACAGGGCATTCTTATAAAAGGAGAATCCCTATGATCATCTCATGCCAAAATGTTCAAAAATACCACGGCGCCCAGCTCGTGCTGAGCGACATTACCTTCGATATCCGCCAAGGTGAAAAAATCGGCCTGATCGGCCGCAACGGCTGCGGCAAAACGACGCTTTTCCATCTGCTGAGCGGGGAGGAACGTCCCGACCAGGGTCAAATCTCCATCCGTAAAGGCAGCATCGTTGGATTGCTGGCGCAAATCCAGGAAGTCAATGACGGGGAGACTGTTTATGCAGTTTTGCAGCGCAGCTTCGCCGAACCGCTGGAGTGGCAGGCCCGCCTGCGGGAGCTGGAGCTGGCAATGTCTCAGCCGGATGCCGGAAGCAGCGGGTTGACCTTTGAGCGGCTGCTCAAAGAATACGGCACCCTTCAGGAAAAATTCGAAGCGGCTGGGGGCTACGAGATTGAAGCATCCATTCAGCGGGTAGCCGCAGGACTGGGCATCGGGACCGGGCAGTTTGACCGCCGCTTCTCTTCCCTCTCCGGCGGGGAGAAAACCAAGGTCGGCCTGGCCGAGCTGCTGCTGCGCCGTCCCGATATCCTGCTGCTGGATGAGCCGACGAACCATCTCGATATGGAAGCCATCGAATGGCTGGAGCAGTTCCTGCAGGATTACGAAGGGACAGTGGTGGCGATCTCCCATGACCGCTACTTCCTCGATGCCGTAGTGAAGAAAGTGATTGAGATTGAAGACGGCGAAGCCTTCACGTTCCACACGAACTACAGCGGTTATCAGATCGAGAAGGAAGCCCGGCTGCTGCGGCAGTTTGCTGATTATCAGGAGCAGCAGAAGAAGATTAAACAGATGCAGGAGAGCATTAAACGGCTGATCGAATGGGGCAACCGCTCCAATCCGCCGAACCCTTCCTTCCACCGCCGGGCGGCTTCAATGCAGAAGGCGCTCGACCGGATGGTGAAGGTCAAGCGTCCGGTCCTGGAGCGCAAAGCCATGGATTTGCAGCTGCAGCAGGAGGATCGTACCGGCAATCAGGTCGTCATTCTTGATCGGATTGGCAAAAGCTACGGGGACCGCACCCTCTTCTCCGGAGCCAATGAAGTTCTGCGGTATGGGGAAACCACCGCATTGATCGGCGGCAACGGCGCGGGCAAAAGTACGCTGCTGCGGATTATCCTGGGCCAGGAGCTGCCGGATGAGGGAAGCTGTATCCTCGCCTCCAGAGCCGTTGTCGGCTACCTGGCTCAGGAAGCTGTTCCGGAGGACGGGAAGCTCTCGGTGCTGCGGTACTTCCGCGAGGAAGCAGGTCTGGAGGAAGGCGAAGCCCGGGGACAGCTGGCACGGTTTCTCTTTTACGGAAGCGATGTGTTCAAGAATATTGCGAACCTCTCCGGAGGAGAGTGGACCCGGCTGCGGTTCGCAGTGCTGATGCACCGCCGCCCGAATCTGCTGATTCTCGATGAACCGACCAACCATCTGGATATCGATTCACGCGAGGCGCTGGAGGAAGCGCTGGAGGAATACCCTGGCACTGTGCTCGCGGTATCCCATGACCGATATTTCATCAACCGCTGCTTCGGGAAGCTCTGGTCGATAGCCGAAGGAAGATTTACCGTTTTCTCCGGCAACTATGAGTATTACAAAGAAAAACAAGCGGAGAAGGCTGCCGCCGCCGGACTCTCTTCGGATAGCGGCAAGAGGCTGCTGCAACCAGACAATGCCCCGAAGTCCGCCAGCAGCCCATCTGAAGGCAAGCCCCGTCCCTCAGGCTATTGGGAGGAGAGGATTGCCACCGCCGAGGAACAGCTTGGCTCCATTGATGCGGAAATGCTTGACCCGCAGATCTCCAGCGATGCGGACAGACTCGCCGAGCTGCAGCTTCTCCGGGACGCCGCTCAGGAGAAGCTGGATGAGCTGTATGCCTGCTGGATGCGTGAAACAGACCAATAAGCCCTGAAAGGACAGATGATAACAATGACAGAAATAATCGCTGAATATTGGAAGGCAAATCATGACCTTTGATCCGGGCATGCGGGTGGTTTGTGAAAACTTTGAGCTGATATACTGCAAATAATCAGAGATGCGAATTCAAAAAGGCTGCTTCTTCATCACGAAGAGGCAGCCTTCATTGTATAGTTGCAAGTAGTGGTGGAAGTTGTAGCTCTGCGGTTAATTCTAGTGCCAGAAACCCATAACCCAGCCAATAACCGAGATCCATAAAGGAATACTGATGAGGACGCCCCATACCAGTCCAGTGGCAATGTTGCCTTCTGCAGGACGTGTCATGCCCTCCTGCTTAAGCGGAAGTCTTAGCTCTTCTTGTTCCATGCGATCCCCTCCTAAAATAACTATCGACAGAGCAGAGGAAAAAATGTAGACCGCCTGGCCCAAAAAGTTAAATTTTCGGCGATTTTTTTAGATATAAAGGCTCAGCGGCTCCATATTGTAAAGGCTTACATATTTATTATTAACCAGTTTTTGTCTCATTTAAAACTTATAAATTATCTTATTCCTACAGCATATGTAAATTCCTAGTCCAAAATGACCGGTTTTTCAGGATTCCGCAAATATTCGAACATGATCCGCAACTGCTCCCGTGTGTTCCGTTCTTCCGACAGCTCCGGCAGTTCATCCTCGGCAAAAAAAGCCACCCCGTTCGTCTCCACGCCCTCCGCCGCAGCGCCGCCGGTTATCCGGCATAAGATGAACATTTTGTACACATGGTACGGCTCCGGCGGATGGTGATGGAACTTCTTGTCCAGCACAGCCAGCAGACGCAAAGCCTCGGCTTGAAAGCCTGATTCCTCAGCGATCTCCTTCACCGCCACTTCCCTTGGAGACAGTCCGATATCGGCCCAGCCTCCGGGGAGCGCCCAGTGGCCATCCAGCTTTTCACGAACCAGCAGAATCTTCTCTTCATGGAAAATCACACCGCGCACATCTACCTTGGGAGTACTGTAGCCCTCCTCGCCCGCAAAAGCAAGCCTGATCTTCTCCTTGCTCTCAAAGGTATAGCCCGCCAGAATATCCACGCTCAGCTCCCGCAGCGCCTGATAACGTTCGATATCATATACATCCTTGGCATAGGCAAGCCCCGTCTGGGCAATCGCCTGAATTTCCTTGGCCCAGGTTAACCACTTCTGTTCCATAGCTGCACCGTCTTTCCTCAGTATAGACATACAAAGTCCTGTTTACTCACACAGCATCAAATGACGGGAGAATGCGCCTTTCTTTGCTACGCAGCGGTCGATAATGGCGAAGCCTGCTTCAGCAATCATCTCATCCACCGCTTCAATCGCGACAATGACAGCACGGTCAGCAATACGGCGGGTATGAACCAGAATCGCCAGCTGCTCCTCGGGCGTAATCCGCGAATATAAATTATAGGGCATGTCCACGATAGCAACGTCATAATGCTCCTGAATGTCCGCAATATCGCCCAGGGTAACCACACTGTTAAATCCGAAATGGGCGATATTCGTGCGTGCACCGGCGGCAATTTGCGGATTAATGTCCCGGCCTACAATGTCAATGCCCATGGACAGCGCCTCCACCATTACTGTGCCTATGCCGCAGCAGGGATCTATCGCCCTCACACCTTCAGGATGCGGAACCGCCATATTGACCGCCGCCCGCGCAACACGCGTGCTCAGCGCAATCGAGTAGCTGCGCGGTTTGTTCATCTGCCGGAACCAGGTTGCCTTGTTCTTATGATACACTCCGAAGTACCAGCGGCCGCCCAGGGTTACAATGCCGTATACCCGCTCCGGATGGTTCACATCCGCCTCTCCCTCGATGCGCAGTCCGATTTCCCGCTCGATTGCTCTGCGTTCATCATACTCTATTTTTTCTTCCGGGGACAAATCGTTCGTCTTCACAAAAATCACCTTGAACGTCTGCCCTTCCACCTCTACCTGCTCAGTCTGCTTATAGATATCCTCCAGACGGTCCCCGGAGTACATGACGTCAATCCGCTCCTTGATAAACGGACTGCGGCTGACCTCCACTTGGGTCCGGCTCCCAAAGATCGCCGCCGGAATTTCCCGGCCAAACAGACAGCGCAGCTCCATTCCGCATAGGGATTCTTCGTCCCCAGTACAAGCGTAGGTGTATATATATAATGGCTGTTCCTGATTATTTTGCATATGCATTCCGGGGTCATGGCTACTATTTGAATTCACTGACACTTCATTTTCGCTCCTGTCGCTTCCGCTTGATGCGGAGAATCTGCCTCTTATACTGAATTACAGCACCTGCCATACCAGCAGTGCCCTTTGCCGCTTAAGCCAGCTAAGCTTATCATGGTTACTGTAGGTAATCAACAACCTGAAAGGGGCTGACAGCGGATCTCCTGAAACTATCCTTTGTCAGACTTTTGCCGATTCCGTTTTGATCCATCCTGGGTTCTCCAGTATAATGGAGGCAATACACTGCCAAAAAAAGACTGCGGCGCAAGCCGTAATGCCATGCCGGCTGATTCAGCCGGTTTTTCGCAGTGAAACCCAAGGAGGTACATATTCACTATGTCTTACGAAACCTACTTTCAGACTGAGCGCGAAGCTCAACTGGCCGAACTGAAGCAATGGCTGTCCATCCCCAGCATTTCGGCGCTCTCTAGCCACAAGGAAGATGTATTATCTGCAGCACACTGGCTGCTGGATACCCTGAAGCGTGCCGGGCTGGAGAACATTGAACTATACCCTACCGCAGGCCATCCGGTCATTTACGCCGACTACCTTCATGCCCCCGGCAAGCCGACCATCCTGGTCTACGGCCACTATGATGTGCAGCCGGTTGATCCGCTTAACCTGTGGACGACTCCGCCGTTTGAACCGGAAATCCGTGACGGCAAGCTGTACGCCCGCGGAGCTACCGACGACAAAGGCCAGGTGTTCATGCACATCAAAGCCATTGAGGCCATTCTCAAGCAGGAAGGCACTCTGCCGGTCAATATCAAGCTGTGCATCGAAGGCGAAGAGGAAATTGGAAGCGTCCATCTGCCGTCTTTCCTGGAAGCCAGCAAAGACAAGCTCGCAGCAGACGCTGTGCTGGTCTCGGATACTTCCCTGCTGGAACGCGGACGCCCGGCCATCTGCACCGGCCTTCGCGGTCTCTGCTCGCTTGAAGTCAGCGTCAATACCGCATTGACTGATCTCCACTCCGGTTCGTACGGCGGCGGTGTGCCGAATGCACTGCATGCGCTGGTTTCTTTGCTAAGCTCGCTTCATGACGACAAGGGGCGCGTTGCCGTTGAAGGCTTCTACGATGGTGTTCCCGAGCTCTCCCCGCTGCTGCGTGAAGAATTTGCGAAGCAGGGTGTGGATGAAGAGAAGATCCGGACAGGCCTTGGTTTGGAGCAGCTGTACGGCGAAGAGGGATACAGTTTTGTGGAACGGGTCGGCGCCCGGCCAACCCTTGAATTGAACGGTGTCTACGGCGGGTTCCAGGGTGAAGGCAGCAAGACCGTCATCCCTAAAGAAGCCCATGCCAAAATCACCTGCCGCCTTGTCGGCGACCAGGACCCTCAGCATATTCTGGATGTTGTTGAGGCTCATCTCAAGGCCAACATCCAGGCAGGAGCAAAAGTCCAGGTAAAACAGATGGAAAAAGCCCGCGCCTTCAACATTGACCCTTCGAACCCCATTTTGCAGACAGCGGCTGACGCCTATGGCAAAGTATACGGCACCCGCGCCCTTTTCACCAAAGACGGCGGGTCCATTCCGATCATGGAAAGCTTCTCCCGCATTCTTCAAGCACCGGTGGTGCTGATGGGCTTTGGCCTGGATGACGAGAACCTGCATGCACCGGATGAGCATTTCAACCTGGAGAACTTCGATAAAGGCCTACTGACCATTGTCGAGTTCCTGAAGACTGTCTAAGACCTCCTGTCCTAGAGTAAAGGGCTGGTGCAACCCAGCCCCTCCTCATCAAACCGTACGTGAGGTTTTCCCTCATACGGCTTTCCGATGTTCGTCATTCATGGGCATGCAGATTACAATAGCGTTTTTAGTCCATATTGGATGGTCAAATATTTAACTTCTGACCTGGACCTCATCCATCTCCCGCGTTGTCTCTTCTTCGCGTACCACCGGGTTAATCTTTGCAAAATATACCAATCCAGTTTCGCTAATCTCTTTTGGCTGTAGTTCGTGTAGTAATAATTTCTCCATCCTTGAATCTTTGGATTGAGCCATTCCACCTGTTCCGCCAACGTTCTTGAGCGCATGCTCGGAGGGGCTAATCTTTCTTTGACCACGCCTCGGATGCGCTCCTCTGCCTTTTTCGTTAGCCATTGCTGTGTGGTGTAATATACCTTCCCTTGGGAAGTTTCTGCTTTCGTTTTTCGATGGTGCATTCCTAAAAAGTCGAATCCTTCGTCTCCTGTCCACAGGCCTACAATGCGGGTTTTGGTCGGATGTAGAGTTAACTCCAGACGTTCCATGATTCTGCTTATGAGCTCATAGGCATGTTCGGCGTCCTTTTTCGTTTTACAGACTACGACGAAATCGTCTGCATACCTGGTCAGTTCCCCCAATCCACTTCCGTGTTTCTCCCATAGCCGGTCAAAGTAGTTCAAGTAGATATTCGCCAACAGCGGTGAGATGACGCCACCTTGTGGTGTCCCTAAATCGGAACGCCTCACGTTTCCTTCTTCCATAACTCCCGCCTGAAGCCATTTCCGTATTAACTTCAAGATTCTCCTGTCATTGATACGCATCTGTACCAGTTTCATGAGCTTCTCTTGATTAATGTTGTCGAAGTAACCTTGGATATCGACGTCGACTACCCAATTTCCTTTGCGGTTGCAGGCTTTCCGGATTCGTTCCAGCGCTCCTTTCGCACTTCGCTTCGGGCGAAATCCGAAGGATACTTCTTCGAAGTCTGCTTCGAAGATGGGCTCAATCACGAGTTTGGTTGCCATCTGTATGACTCGGTCGCGCACGGTGGGTATGCCCAGCGGCCTTGGCTTCCCGTCTTTCTTTGGGATATAGTGCCGCCGCACAGGCTGCGGATGGTAGCTGCCTTCTTTCAATTCTCGCTCACAGGTCTTAAGGAAGTTCGTTTCTCCTCGTTCCTCGATGTCTGCGAGCGTCACGGCATCTACTCCTGCTGCTCCCTTATTCGCTTTCACCCGTTTCCAGGCTTCACACAGCACATCCGGGCGGTAGACCTTGTCATACAGCGCATGAAATTTACGCTTCTTGTTCTCCTTGGCCGCATGACCTAGCTTTTCTTGGAGTTCTTGAACTTTTTCCTTTGGTGTCGTTAGCCCTTTGGCATTCACTCACTCGTACCTCCTCCAAAAGCATAAACAAAGCAGGGCTCCTTCCCTCCCTAAGGTTATGTTGTCCTTAGGTTCTTCGGTATTATGAGCCCCTCGGACTCCCTTCCCACAGACGGTTCATTTCATCTTTTGGACTTATAGAGCGTCTCTTTACGGGTTTCTAAAAAAAAAATTCCTCCCGTGTGGGGGAGGGTCTCCCCAGTTCACTGCGTCTTCTTTCCTTCCATGCCGATCCCCATACGCCGGAGGATTCTTCACTGCCGTTCCAAGTTCTCTGCAGCTTCCGTGGTCTTCACCCGTATAGGCGAGGCTCGACTTCCTCTCTCCCCCCTTGCGGGGCCTTTGTGACGACGCGGCAGGATTCACTTCATGTTACGGCCTAGCAGGTTGCTCGCCCTGTCTCTGACCGGACTTTTGTCGATGCGCTTCTACGCACAGATTTCGCCGTACGCAGGCATCCCAGCTACACGGGGGCTTGGCCCCTCCCGTGACCGGACTTTCACCGGCTAGAAGATACGTGCTTTCTGGGCACGCCCTATACATTAAAAGCCAGGGTTTCCGCATAATGCGGAGACCCTAGCTTTTTTTAGATTTATGTATATATAAGTTTAATAACTAATCCATAGGAGAGGCGATCTTAAGATATTATTAATAATTGGCTTAAGTTCTCCTTATGTTTTCGTTTCTATACTTGGTCTATCAAGGAAAGGAGGCAAGCGGTTAAGCTTCGGGTCGGGCATACGACTGTAATCCATTATTCATGAAAAGGAGAGTTACAATGAAAAAAATGATCCCGTTCATTCTTGCTGCTGTTCTGCTGGTTCCATCCGTTGCTGCAGCGGCAGATCCAGAAAAGAACGCTTCCCCTGTCAACCTCGGCAAGGCTGAAATCGAAGCATTCGCGAATACATTTTTTCAGCAAAAAGAAGTAAAAGACCAACTTGCAGGCGCAGTTCTCGTCGTCGTGAAAAACGGGCAGGTCTTGCTGAATAAAGGGTATGGCTATGCGGATGTCGGCTCCAAAAAACCGTTCGACTCCGATCATACCGTCTTCCGCGTGGCATCCGTATCCAAATTGTTTACTGCTGTAGGGGTTATGCAATTGGCTGAAAAAGGAAAACTGGACCTGGACAAGGACGTTCAAGCCTATTTACCGGATGTTCAAATCCCGAATAAAACCGGGGGGCCGCTCACTTTGAAGCATCTAATGACTCACACGGGCGGGTTCGACGCAGGTACCGCAGAAGATCCCCAAAAAACATATTCGCTAAGAGACTTTATCAAGGAAACCGTACCGACCGTCATCACAAAGCCTGGGGAAGCGTTCAACTACAATAACTACGGCTATGATTTGCAAGGGTATATTATTGAAAAGGTATCCGGTCTTCCGTTTGAAGAGTATATGATGAAGAACTTGTTTGCGCCTCTCGGCATGAACAACAGTGATTTCATCTTCACCGATAAAGTCAAGAAAGCGATCGCTACTCCCTACGACAGCTCCCTTAAGCAGGCCCCGCAACCTGTCAATGTACCGGTTAACAGGCCGGCCGGCGGTATGTTTTCCACTGGAGCCGATATGGCCAAGTTTCTTATGGCCATGCTGAACGATGACCCTGCTAGCAAACCTCGTATCCTGACCGAGGCTTCTATACGGGCGATGGAACATAACAGCGTTACGATTCACCCTAAAATTCCAGGAGCCGGCTACGGCTTGGAATCGAACTATACCAAATATTACAACGGATACAATGTCGTAGAGAAGGGCGGCGATTTGCCTGGCTTCCATTCGAACATATGGCTGCTGCCTGATGAGAAGACAGGGGTTTTTCTCGCTTTTAACAGCGACAAAGGCAATTTGCGCCTGCCTTTCTTCGAGCAATTCATGAATCGTTACTTCCCGAAAAAGGGAACAGGCCCGGCTTTCGTGCAACCGGAACCGACCAAGCAGCAGTTGCTTCGCTTCGAGGGAACATACCGCGATTTGCGCAGTCCGGGATGGAGTTATGATATTTCGGCCGTGGACGGAGCATTGATCGTCAAAGCCCCTTCGGGTAATCATACTTTGCGGCAAGCGGAAGACTTGCTTTTCTATGACGAAGAGGGAGTTGCCGCAGGATTTAAACCGGGCGCCGATGGAAACATCCTTTACTTTGCTTACAACAAGCCTGGCAGTTGGTCGATGAAGGCCCCCGAGATGCCCAAATTCCAAGACGTACCCGATGACCATCCTTATGCTGAGTACATTTATGAGCTCGCTCAATCAGGAGCCATCCAAGGAGGTTCCGGCAGTTTTGAGCCGGACAAGCCGATCACCCGCGGCCAATTCATAGCTATGCTCGTTCGTTTATCCACTTATCCGCTTTCTCAGAAACCCTCTTCGTTTGCAGACACCAAAGGAAATGAATACGAGGCATATATCCAGACAGCATACGAAATTGGCATTGCTAATGGACTTACAAACGGAATGTTCAATCCTGACCAACCGGTCACTCGTGAAGAAGCAGCAACCCTTGTCTGGCGATTGGTCAAAATTGTCCTGAGCGCCGCTCCAGTGCAATCCGACTTGAAAGGCCCGTACTCTTCTTGGGCAGCTGAAGGCCTGCAATTTGTCGTCGGTAAGCGATTGTTCGGTCCCGATGTACAGACGTCTTCAACAGGTTCGGTAGACTATAGACCGAAAGATATCATGCTCAAACAAGAAGCGGCTGCATTGCTTAGCCAGCTCCTGAAGTCAATTCGGCAAATTGAAAAGTAACTGAATATTCAGACGGATCGATCGTGAGGGTTCCGATCCGTCTTTTCGGCCCGCCGCCTCATTTGAACGATGGAGATGGCATAAGCCCCATGAATAAAAAGCAGTCAACGGTTTGGCGAAAAATACGCAAATAAAAAACCCTTGTGCAACAAGGATTTCGAAGTTAAGTATGGAGCGGGTGATGGGAATCGAACCCACGCTATCAGCTTGGAAGGCTGAAGTTCTACCATTGAACTACACCCGCAACAGAAAGTGAAGACAAAAAGTATTGTAGCATTCCTACGAAAAAAATGCAACCCTGTGGGCGCATTCTGTTTCCTTTAAGATGGCATTCCCAGCGAGGGCTTCAGAAAAAAGGTTTCGAATTCGGCCGCCTTAATGGGTTTGCTGAACAAATACCCTTGCCCCTCATGGCATTGCTGCTGGCGCAGGAATTGCAGCTGCTCCTGGTTCTCCACACCCTCCGCCGTTACCTTCAGCTTCAAGTGGTGGGCCATGGAGGTAATCGTTGATACAATAGCTGCGTTGTTGCTGTCCTCCAGCACTTCCGACACAAAGGAACGGTCGATCTTCAGCCGGTCAATCGGCATATTCTTCAGGTAATGCAAAGAGCTGTAGCCTGTGCCGAAATCATCAATACTGATAAAGACCCCCAATCTCTTCAAGCGGTTAAGCTGATCGAAGGCCGTCTCTTTATCCAGGGTCATGCTTTCCGTAATCTCCAGATCAACATAACAAGGGTCAAGCCCGATATCCTGCAGAATGACATCAATTTTCCCCGCCAGATTCGGCTGGAGAAATTGGCGCATAGACAGGTTGATGGAGACGCAAATGGGCCGGTAACCGGCGTTCTGCCACATTTTATTCTGAAGGCAGGCTGTCTTGAGTACCCATTCCCCAATTGGAACAATTAGGCCGCTCTCTTCGGCAATCGGAATGAAGTCTACTGGGGAGACCAGTCCGCGCTTCGGATGATTCCAGCGCAGCAGTGCTTCCATACCCACGATTTCTTCGGTTTCGAGCTGTACCTGCGGCTGATAGACCAGATAGAACTCGTCACGTTCAAGCGCGCGGCGCAGATCATTTTCCAGTTTCAGCCGTTCCTTCGCTTTCATCTGCATTGCGGGTATGTACCGGCGGATCTCCACTCCCTGGTCTTTGGCATTATGAACAGCGGTATCCGCATTCTGAATCAGCTGCTCTGCCGTGTCTCCGTCTCCAGGGTAAATGCTCATGCCCAGACTGAGTGAAATATGATACTCCCCGGATTCAAGCTGCACCGGCGTGTCGAATAGCCGCAGAAGCTCCCCCGCACGAATCAGGCAATTCTCTACACCTGTCCGGTCCGTCATAAGAAAAGCAAACTCATCCGCTCCCATACTGTAGAGCTCTTCATTCGCTTTCGCTTCATTCCCAATACGCTTGGCGACCAGTTGAAGCAGAAGATCGCCGGCGTAATGTCCGAGCGAGTCATTTATATTTTTGAAATGATTGATATTCATGATAACCAGTGCAGTGAATCCGCGGCTCTTGTCCCGTTCACTCTGAAGCAGCATTTCTTCCACGCGCTGCATCAGGCGGCGCCGATTCGGCAGACCGGTCAGATCATCGTGGTAAGCCAAATAATTAATCCGGGCCTCTGCCTCCTCATTTTCCTGAAAAGGCTCTTCAATGGTAAGCCGGTATACGCCCTTCAGCAGAAGATAATAGGCTGCACCGCTGCTGAGCATTCCAAACAGATAATCCATCTCTCCTACGCTTAGAAGATTCATAAGGAATACCTGCCCCAGCGCGAAAAAAATCAATGAGCGGATAATAATGAGGAGGGAAGCCGACTTCTCCGTTTTGCCAGGGTAGACGATAATGCCCACGGCTAACAGATAGATAAAAAGCACGGCCAGATTCATGACATGCTGCAGTCCGTCAACCTGCGAATAACCTGACATCCGGGCAGCTGCCATATCCCCAAAAACGAACAGAGCCAGAGCGCCCAGAACCAGCACAGAGGAGGTCCGGAAGACTTTGTTTTTGCCTGCCGCTGCTACCGGCTTGTCCCCCCTGCCGAAGATGAACAAAATCCCCAATGCACTGGCCAAGCGCGAGAAGGTGAGCAGCCACAAGGATTGTTCAGCATTAATATAGGAAGATATTGCCGGAATGCCTACGAAACTGAGCGTGTGTAAAAAGTCAAATATGCATACACCCAAAAAAAGCGCAGAGGTATACAGCCTTGCCTGCGATAACCGGTTAGCGAAGAACAGCCATCCTTGGGCAAAAATAGCAAATCCAAAGGCGACATTACAAAAGCCAATGATCAGATAGAGCGCCGACAACAAATCCTTATCCTCTATATTCCCCAGCGGCGTACGAAAAATTTGTATCAGAAGGAACAGCACGGCCCCTGTAATTGCCGCATGTATGGTCTTTTTCTCTTCTTGTCTCATAGGTCCCTCGCGTCTGAATTTGATATCTATTATAAGTGGATGGATATATTTATGTCCTATGTATAAATATCGGCTGGATGGCACAGTAAAGTTACATTCAACCTTTATTAAAAGAAAGCCCCGGGGAAAAATAAAAAGCACTTCCCCCTGTTCCAGAGTTCAGTGCTTCTCATGAAGCCTTTATTTATCTCCAAAATTCACTTCAGGTGTGGTGAGCTTGTCATAGAATTCAACCGCTTTGTCCTTGTCCTCCGATGAACGCAGCGCCATTGCGGAGCGGGGATGCTCATCCAGTGTGCCTGTAATCATATACGGAATGATGTAGCCCCATTCTTCCTTTTCACGCAAAGGGATCATCAGCCGTTCGAGGATGTCGAGTACCGGCCGGAGCGTGTACCTGGTATTCTTCAAATGGGTAACCAGCAGCTCAGTCGGGCAGTTTCCGGCGGCACGTCCCATCCCGTAGCAGGAAGCATCAAGCAGCTCTACACCTTTTTCGGAAGCCAGAAGGGTGTTGGAGAAGGCCAGCTGCAAATTGTTATGGGTATGTACCCCTAACCGCTTATTCGGCAGGTGGGTTTGGAACTTGTCCACCAGATAATGAATGTCGTTATGGTCCAGGCTGCCATATGAATCCACAATATATACAACGTCTACAACGCTCTCGCGGATTTGTTCAAAGGCTTCCAGCAATTCATTCTCCATGACATTCGACAAGGCCATAATATTAATGGTGGTTTCATAACCTAGATCATGGAACGTCTGCACCAGCTGCAGGGCCTTGTCCACATCTTTGCTGTAGCAGGCAACGCGGATCAGATCGAGCATACTTTCACTGCGGGGCAAAATATCATTCTCATCGACCCGCCCGATATCCACCAGCGCAGACAGCTTGGTGTGACCCTTCTGCGGAATCACTTTTCTCAGAAAATCATCATTCAAAAAACGCCAAGGCCCGGCACCCTCTGCTCCTTTGAGCAGTTTAGGTGAATTTTTATACCCGATCTCCATATAATCAACACCAGCCTCATTCAGGCCGGCATATAGATTCTGAACGAATTCAACACTGAAATCCCAGTTATTAACCAGACCTCCATCGCGGATCGTGCAATCGACAATCTTGCTTTTATTACTCTTCACCTTGTGTTCTCCTTTCAGTTGTAACCCTCATTTTGCCGCCGGGACGGACTTCCTATGCAGTCATTATCGTTCAATCATACTGTAGCAAAGAATCAATTGTAAAGAAAATTTCAGTTTCCCTTCATACACCTTCCCTCGCATAATGGACAATGACAAATATCACAGAAAAAATGCATAAAAAATGCTAAAGTACAAGAAAACAATTGAGATTGATTATCAATCTCTCTCGGAGGGATTTAAATGGCTTCCACATCCTGCTCCTTACTGCGCTTACAGCCGGGCTCAACAGGCTCCATTCAAAGAATAGAAGGAATGAACCCCATCTTGCGGCGCCGCTTAGCTGATCTTGGTGTGTCTGAAGGCGTAATAATCCGTCTGAAAGGGAAAGGCCCTTTTCTCGGTCCCATCACCCTGGAATGCAATGGGCAACTGTTCGCTATCCGCCGGAAGGAAGCTTCCATGATTGAGGTGAATGTCTCATGAGTTCAATTGCTCTCTTAGGTAATCCTAATACTGGGAAAACCTCGCTTTTTAATACACTGACTTCTTCCTATGAATATGTGGGCAACTGGGCAGGCGTAACGGTTGAGAAAAAAATCGGCAGCCTGAAGAACGGCGCAGGCAAGCTGATCGATCTCCCTGGTATATATTCGCTGCATCCCCTCTCCCGTGATGAGGGTGTCGCCACGCAATATCTGATTGAGGAATCCCCGGAAGCCCTCATTAATATCGTTGATGCCTCCCAGCTGGAACGCAATTTGCTGCTCACCCTTCAATTGCTTGAGTATGGCAAACCCACTGTCCTGGGGTTGAACATGATCGACGTGGCCAAGGCGCGCGGCATTGCAGTTAATCATGAGGTACTGCAGTCACGTCTTGGCATTACTGTGCTCCCGCTGATTGCCAGAACCGGCAAAGGCAGCGGACAAGTACTCAGTATCCTGGAGAAAGCTTCAACGATCCCGCAGGTAACCTTCAGACTGGATTATGGCGAACTGACCGAGGAAGCCATCGCTTCCATCGTAACGGAATTGAAGTCCATTCCCGGACTGCCCAACCTGCGCTGGGTTGCCTTACAGTTGATGGAGCAGAATCCGGTTGTTCTGGAACTGCTGAAGAAACGTATGGATATCTCCCGCCTCTTGGTTATCTGCGACGGATGCCAGAACGCATTGCAGAGCAGCAAGCAGGCGCTGACGCTGCCTCAATGGATCCGGTCTGTCCGTATGGATTACATCCGCTCCCTCTGTGCAGCCGTGATGGATACCACACTTCTTAAGCCGCATAATCTGACTGAAAGACTTGATTCCATTCTGACGCACCGTTTTCTTGGGCTGCCGCTGTTCATTTTCTTTATGTACGCAATGTTTAAGACAACCTTTGACTGGGTCGGCGGGCCTTTATCGGATCTTGTAGACGGCTTGATATCAGGCCCCATCAGCACTGGAGCGAGTTCACTGCTGCAAACAGTAGGGGCATCGGACTTCACACACGCGCTTATCGTGGACGGAATTATTGGCGGGGTTGGCGGGGTTATCGTCTTCGTTCCGCAGATCTTCATCCTGTTCCTGATGATCTCCTTCCTTGAGGACTCCGGTTATATGGCGCGTGTCTGCCTGCTGATGGACAGCACAATGGAGCGCATGGGGCTCAACGGCAAAGCCTTCATTCCTTTTATCATCGGCTTCGGCTGCAATGTGCCGGCAATTATGGCCGCACGCAGCATTGAGCAGCCTAAAGACCGCATGCTGACTACACTCCTGATGCCGCTCATGTCCTGCTCCGCACGGCTTCCGGTGTATCTGCTGTTTGCAGCTGTATTTTTCCCGGCTCAGCAGGCTACAGCAGTGCTGGCCATGTATGTGCTCGGCGTTGCGTTTGCACTCATTTTGTGCAAATTGTTCTCGAAACATCTGTTCAAGAACGAATCCTCCATCTTTATCATTGAGCTTCCGCCCTACCGGATGCCCCAGCTGAAGACGCTTGGCCGCAGCACCTGGGAAAAAGGCAAAGGGTTTCTGCGCAAGGCGGGAACGATCATTCTTGCCGGTTCTGTGATTATCTGGCTGATGTCTTACGCTGGCCCTTCAGGATTAAATGTGGAAATGGACAACAGCTTCCTCGCTAAATTCGGCGGGTTGATTGCGCCCCTGCTGCATCCGCTTGGTTTTGGGACCTGGCAGGCTGGCTCTACGCTGGTTCCCGGTTTTCTGGCCAAAGAGGTTGTTGTATCCACCATGAATATTATCTATCATGCGCCGGATGCAGCCGGACTCGAAGGCCAAATCTCGCAGGTCTTCACACCGCTCAGCTCAGTCAGCTTCATGGCCTTTATCCTGCTCTATATTCCTTGCCTGGCTACTGTAGGGGTTATCAGAAAAGAGACTGCTTCGTGGAAATGGACCTTTTTCTCCATGGGATATTCGCTGGTGCTGGCGTATTTGGTTTCATTGGTCATTTTTCAGGGTGGAAGCTTGTTGGGCTTGTCGTAGGATATGATATAACCAAAAGTTACTTGAGCGAAAGCGGGGGAACTGCAATGATAATAAATATATTGATTATAGCGCTTGTATTTGGCTACTCCGGCTGGATGATTTACCGTCACGTGCAGAAGGGAAAAGAAGGGGCTTGCGCCGGGTGTGACAAAGCCAAGACCTGCGCTACCGCCTCCGCAACTTCCCCCTTCTCCTGCAGCGGAGGACCGGTAGATCCCAAGCATTCAGCCAAGGCCTGAAACTCAAACATCATAGAGCCATTCGTTTAAGATCCCTGGGATGGGGGTATGTTAGTTATATGCAACTGCAACCAGACCAACCCAAGGAGGGAAAACACATGAATACCAAAAAGACTTTATTTACTACGGCAGCGCTTGGAGCAGCCTATCTACTCAGAAACAAGGATGCGCGTAACAAGGTCATGAACGGCATTCAGTCCATTACTTCCCAAATCAGAGCCAAAAGAAACAGCTAGCCGCAGCCGATGAACGGTGTGGGCCGTGCTTATACGTCATTATATGAAGCACAAACGGTACCTCCTTTTCCTAAGGAAGGTACCGTTTTGCTGTTCTCCTTTTGAAGTGGTCTTCAGCTTTGGGGTGTATCCGCAGCTCTGGCCTCATCGTCAGCATTCAAGTGCAGCAAATATTGCAGCAGCGTGCGCACCATTACACCGGTTGCCCCCTTGGGATTCACTCCGCGTTCCTTGGACAGAAATGCCGTTCCGGCAATGTCCAGATGAACCCAGGGCCGCCCCTCCGCAAACTCACCGATGAACAAACCCGCTGTGCTGGCTCCGCCGTATCTTCCGGCTGCATTGCGGATATCTGCCACCTCGCTGCTTAGCATCTCACGAAACTCGGGAAACACCGGCAGCCGCCAAATTTTTTCTCCGGCGCGGATAGAGGCTGTCTGAAGCGCCTCCATCATCACCTCATTATTGGTTACAGCCCCCGTTGCGATATCACCGAGAACCGAGAGCACAGCCCCTGTCAGCGTCGCTACATCGATAATCCGTTCTGCACCCCACTCCAGGGAATAGGTGAGCGCATCTGCCAGCACAACCCGGCCTTCAGCATCGGTATTCAGGATTTCGATGGTCCGGCCACTCAGGGTAGTCACGATGTCCCCCGGTTTGAAGGCATTGGCTGCAGGCATATTTTCTGCAGAAGGAATAAGCATTACTATGTTAATCCGCGGACGCAGTGTCCCCAGCGCCTCCATAACGCCAAGCACCGCCGCCGCACCGCCCATATCGCTGATCATATCTTCCATGCCCGGCGCCCGCTTGAGCGAAATGCCGCCGCTATCAAAGGTAATGCCCTTGCCTACGATTGCAGTAACATTCTCCCACTGGCTGGTGCCCTGATAACGGATAACAATCATTCGTGGAGGATGAACACTCCCTTTGCCGACTGCCAGCAGCCCGCCCATGCCCTTTTGTGCGATTTCCTGTTCATCCAGAACTTCGGCAGGGAATCCATGCCGCTCGGCAACTTCAATCGCCGCCATGGCAAGCGCTGATGGCGTCAGCAGATTGCCAGGAAGGTTGGTAAGATTGCGTGCCAGGTTGGTCGCTTCTCCAAAAGCCTGGCCCTGCCTGATCCCTTGAGACCATTCCAGAGATTCTGCAGCCTCTGCCTGCCGGTCTAGATGGAATACAGCAGACTCAAGGCCTGCATATACCGGCTGTTCCCGCTTGTAGTGCGTCCGGCGGTAAGCCCCCAGAATGAGCCCTTCCGTCAGTGCTTGCCCGGCCTCATGGGGCCTTACCGCAGTCAGCTTGCTCAGATTGTCCGGAACCTGGATGATGAGTCTGACAGCGTTTAGCCTGTGAGCCGCACGGGCCGCCTGAGCCGCAATAAGACGGAGTTCATCCGTTCCCTCCAGCCCATTCCCGCAGCCTGCCAGAATGAGGACAGGAAGCCCCGGCTGCCCTTCCAGCGGAAGGACATAAATCTGATTCAGCTTGGCACCAAACAGTCCGGCTTGTGAGACTCGGCTAATTTGCTCCGTCCACTCGCCAGCCTCACTGCTTTCCATATCATTCTCAGCTATCATCAGACAAAGTGCATCCCCCTGCAGTGTTTTTGCCTGTATGCCGCTGCTCCATTTAATATCGATAAAAATCACTCCTGTCCCGTGATTCGGATGACGATTGCTTCGTAAGAACACAGATAGGCTGATCTCCCGCACAGCCGTGCTGTACAGGGATCAGCCTCCCATAAACTATATTATAGCAACTATTGGATCAGCGGCAGTGAAATGACAAATCTTGTCCCCTCGTTGACCCGGCTGCTGACCGAAATGCATCCCCCGTGGTTCTTAATAATCCGGTCGCTGACGGACAGTCCGAGTCCCGTCCCATTTTCCTTCGTGGTGAAAAAAGGGCTAAACAACCTGTCAAGGGTGCAGATATCCATCCCCTTTCCATTGTCGGAAATAAAGATGCGAACCTCGGCGCCTTCTCTGGACGCACCCAGCTCGATCCTGCCCATAGAATCATCAATCTTATCGGTAATCGCTTCCATTGCGTTTCTTATCATATTAAGCACGACCTGCTTCATCTGTTTGATGTCGCCTGAGATGATCATTTCCTCCTGAAGCGGATAAAAATTGATCTCACAGCCTTTCATCAAGGCTTCGCTTTCTGTCAGCAGCACTACTTCCTTTAGCAGCGCCGATACTGGAATCATTGCCACCTGCGGCACTGAAGGTTTGGAGGAGGTCAGAAATTCATGAATAATATCGTTCGCACGATCGATCTCCGCTAATATGATCTTGGCATACTCCTCTTTGCCCAGCTGATGAAGATGGGGATGCAGCAATTGAATGAACCCGCGAATCGCAGTCAGCGGATTTCGGATCTCATGAGCAATGGATGCTGATAATTTGCCAAGCATGGCGAGACTGTCGTTCTGGTAAGCCGTTTGTTCAATCAGCTTGTAATCGGAGATTTCCTTGAACGTGAACAGATAGCTGCCTTTCATGTGCTCGCCGCAGTGCAGAGACACTTTCCAATACCGGCCGTATTCATCTACAAATTCATAGCTTGGCTTACCTTTCTTCATCATTTCACGATATCCGTGCAGCACCTGTCTCTTCTTGAAACGGTTCATTTGGATATTCGATAGCAAGTGAATCAAAGTGCAGCCCAAAAGAGAATGCCTGTTCAATCCAAGAATGCCGTACATCTGCTTATTCACAAACGTCAGCACACCCTCTTCATCAAAAAGTAAAATTCCGCTGTCAATGTGCTCTAGTACATCCTCATATGTAGTATTCATCGGTCCAGATTGAAACGTTCTTGCCGGCAAAAGCAAGCTTTCCTGATATTGGCTTATCACGATACGAAGTTCCCCCTTTTACTGCATTTGACGAAGAGCTTAAGCGACATCAATTTACTATGTATTTAAGTATATGACGAAGCCGCCAGAACATTCGGAAATCGTATTATATTATCCAACCGTTTCAACTATATTCCAATCATATCCAAGAGAAGCAGACAACGCAATCAGAGAAACTGTCGAATTACAAAAATATTCTTAAAATGATTCTAAAGACACACTAATTCGCATAAGGAAACCGGTTCCCCTTGCGTACTGCAGCTTTCTGGCTGCAAAAAGAGCCTCCGCCACAGGCGGAGACTCTAGAGTCACTATATAAGGCTGATACATAGACAGGCTGTGATTTCGATGTTTTTAGGCTTTTTGCTGCAGGCGGTGCCTCCGCTGGCTCATTACAGCGAGACGTTTCTTCAGCTCGCGTTCCCACTTGGTATCTTCAATCTGCTTGGCAACTGCCAATAGATCAAGGGCCATGTCAATCTGGCTGCGGACGATACTCAGCGGATCTTCACTCTCTACGTTGATGACGTTCTCGAAGATCGCTTCTTCATCCTCCATTACATAGTCCTGGAAATCAACATCGGTCACACCGTCGCCATGGGCATATTCCGCCAGAATCTCATATTCGTTTTCGACTTTATAATGTACCTCCACCCGATGGCAGACCGGGCAAAAAAGCAGGGGAACATTATGGACTTGCGTGCGATAATGCTTTAGGGTTCCCTTCGTTCCAACCATACTCGCTCCACAGCAAAAGCTCATTTTTGTTCACCCTCCTTGGCATTTTACATTGATTTCGTATATTGTATTACAAAATGGAAGCGGAAATTCCACTGCTTGAAGCTATAAATTAACCTTTAAGCCCATTTCAGACGAATTCCCGTTAACAATATAGATTGAACTTGTGATTTTTCTATTTCGGGATTAGTCGTAACTACAGAGAATGTTTGGACTTCCGGCCGCTGTTGTCTGCAGATTTCCTAGATTGTACCACAGTTCGCGGTAGAAATCCGCAGACAAAGGCGGACGCATTCGCTCCTACAGTTCCAAACTTCTCTTCCGCCCTTTTCCCTGTTTGTATATTTTCAAGTTCAATCTATATATGGACTGTTTGGTGCAAAAAACCCCCTCGCCGGGAATTTCTCCCGCAAGGAGGTCTTCTTAGTATATCAAAGATCGCTGTTTATGCCAGCCCGGACTTACAGATTTTTGTCGCCCGGTTTCCAGTTCATCGCGCACAGTCCGCCTGATTGCAGGGCTTGCAGAACGCGAAGTGTTTCTTCTACGCTGCGGCCTACATCGTTGTGGTTGACTACCTGGTATTTCAGCTCACCGTCAGGATCAATAATGAACAGACCGCGCAGTGCCACACCTTCTTCTTCGATCAGGACGCCATAATCACTGGCAACCTTCTTCGTGATATCCGAAGCAAGCGGGAAGTTGATCGGGCCAAGGCCGTTCGAATCCTTAGGTGTGGTAATCCATGCTTTGTGGCTGTGAACCGAATCGATGCTCACACCGAGAATTTCGGTATCAAGCGCTGTGAATTCAGCAGCAGCCTCGCTTAGCGCTGTGATTTCCGTCGGACATACAAATGTGAAGTCAAGCGGATAAAAGAAGAATACAAGCCATTTGCCGCGATAGTCGGACAAGCTTACCTTACCGAAATCCTTACCGTCGCCCGTAACGGTTTCCATTGTGAAATCTGGGGCTGGTTTACCTACCAAACGTTCTGCCATTGCTTAAATCCTCCTTTGATTATGTAAGAAAAACAATTGTCAGAAGATCCTTCCAGTGCAATATGCTTTTCTTGATTGATGAGTTGGTTGTATCTTGCTTGCTATAGACCAAATGGTATCATCGTACAAAATCAAAGTCAATATTACAGTCATTACTTTTTTATAATTATTATAAATAAGCAACTTTCTGTGAAGTTTTTTGTTTTTCTGCGTCAAAAGGAGAAACGCTGTGTTCCAGCTTAGGCTTTGCGGATAGCCGCCACAATGAGATCGCCCATCTGTGCGGTGCTGAGGGCCTTGCTCTTATCTACGGCGATATCGCTCGTGCGGTGTCCTGCATCCAGCACCTCAGCCACGGCAGCCTCTATAGCAGCCGCTGCCGCCTCATAACCGAAGGTCAAACGGAACATCAGGGCGAGCGACAGAATGGTGGCGATTGGATTAGCCAGTCCCTGTCCGGCAATATCAGGCGCAGAGCCGTGGACCGGCTCATAGAGGCCGTAGCTGCCTTCGCCGAGCGATGCCGAAGCCAGCATGCCGATCGATCCCGTCAGCATTGCAGCTTCATCACTCAGGATATCTCCGAACATATTCTCCGTCACAATAACATCGAAGCTCGACGGACGGCGGAGCAGCTGCATAGCGCAGTTGTCTACAAGCACATGCTCCAGCTCTACCTGCGGATATTCCGGAGCAATTCTGTTCACAACTTCACGCCAGAGACGGGAGGTCTCAAGAACATTCGCTTTGTCGACACTCGCAAGCTTATTGCGGCGTTTGCCGGCAATTTCAAAGGCTTGGCGCACAATACGCTCTACTTCCGTTACATTATACACACATGTATCAACGGCTTCTTCACCGAATTCGCCTTGACGGCGCAGCTTGTCACCGAAATAAATACCGCCTGTCAGCTCGCGCACCACCATGAGATCTGTGCCTTCCAGCACTTCCGGCTTCAGCGTCGACGCATCCTTCAGACAGTCAAAAACAACAGCCGGGCGAAGGTTCGAGAACAGTCCCAGCGCTTTGCGAATGCCCAGCAGCCCGGTTTCCGGACGCAGCTCCTTGGGGTTGTTGTCCCATTTCGGCCCGCCGACCGCACCCAGCAGCACAGCATCGGCGCTGCGGCAGATTTCCAGCGTATCCTCCGGAAGCGGCGTTCCCCGTTCATCAATGGCAATACCGCCAAACAGCGCCTGCTCGGTTTCAAAAGCATAACCGAACAGTTCCTCCGTTTTTTTCAATACTTTCAACGCTTCAGCCACAACTTCAGGTCCGATACCGTCCCCGGCGATTACGGCGATTTTTTTGACCTCGCTCATTACCGTCACTCCTCTGATTATCTGCTGCTCGCAGACATAGTTCTTCTGTATATTGTTGTATCATAACCACGGCCAAAGGACAAAGATATAGATTCTATGAAAGTGATAGGTTACGCCTATAACTGAATTTGCTCTTGTTCCTTAAGAAGATTACAATTAATTTGTACTTATTGAAAAGCGGCTTGGCCATTACATGAAGAGGAGATGTTGTGGAGTGCAATACGCAAAGCTTGGCAAATCCGGTATGAAGGTCAGCCGTCTTTGTCTGGGGACGATGAATTTCGGTCCGATTACAGACGAAAAGGAAGCCTTCCGCATTATGGACGCTGCGCTTGATGCCGGAATCAACTTTTTTGATACCGCGAATGTGTACGGCTGGGGAGAAAACTCCGGACTTACGGAAACGATTATCGGCCGCTGGTTCAAGCAGGGCGGCGGACGGCGGGAAAAAGTTGTGCTCGCCACCAAGGTCTACGGGGCCATGAGCGACAAGCTTGACGGTCCCAATGATGAACACGGTCTCTCCTCCTATATTATCCGGCGGCATCTGGAAGGCTCGCTGCAGCGTCTGCAGACGGATCACATCGAGCTGTACCAAATGCACCATGTAGACCGCAGCGTCTCCTGGGACGAGCTGTGGAGCGCCTTCGAGCTCGCTGTGAGCCAGGGGAAAATCGGCTATGTCGGCTCCAGCAACTTCGCCGGCTGGGATATCGCTGTAGCCCAGCAGGAAGCCAAGGCCCGCGGATTCCTGGGGCTTGTGTCCGAACAGCATAAATACAGCCTCACCTGCCGTCTACCGGAGCTGGAGGTACTGCCAGCATCCCGGAGCCTCGGCTTGGGGGTCATTCCCTGGAGTCCGCTCGACGGGGGCTTGCTTGGCCGCAATGCACTCAAGAAAATAGAGGGCAGCCGCAGCGGCGGGAATGCGGAGCGGGTAGAACAGTACAAGAGCCAGCTTGAGGCTTTTGCCGAACTGAGCCTTGAGCTCGGCGAACCGCAGGATAATATCGCCCTCGCCTGGCTGCTGGCGAATCCTGCGGTCACCGCTCCGATCATCGGCCCACGCACGCTGGAGCAGTTCGAAAGCGCCCTGCGCAGCCTGGAGGTCCTTCTGGATGAGTCTGTACTGAAGCGTCTGGATGAGATTTTCCCTGGTCCGGGCGGTGCAGCTCCGCAGGCGTACGCCTGGTAGGATCAGAGCTATCAAAAAAGCTGTTGTACAAGGCGGTCTTATGCCAGGTACAACAGCTTTTTCTATCAGAAAGGGATCTTGTATCAACCGCTATTCTGCCGTATCTACCGTTACTGACCCATTGCTGGTCGACAAAGAAACTTTGTGGGTTCCGCTGCCAAGTACGGCGGTTCCATGACCGTCGCTTCCGTCCCAGCTGACATTGCCCTTCAGCGAGCCGTTGCTGGTATCAGCGGTGATCGTCGCATCCGTAGCAGCCGGCACGCCAGCTATGATCTTGCCGTTGCTGGAGGAGCATTTCCATTCGCCGGTGATCCCCGAGTTAATCGTAATCTTGCCGTTGCTGCTCTTGGCATACAGCGAACCATCGATATTGCCCAGACTCATCGCACCGTTGGAGCTGACCAGCTTCACTTCACCCTTCACATTCTGCGCGGTTATTGTTCCATTGCTCGTATGCGCATCCACACCTCCGGCTACATCATGAATGTCCAGTCTGCCGTTGCTCGTATCCGCTTCAATGCCGGACTGCAGATTGCCGGCTTCAATCGATCCGTCACTGGTTTCGACTTCTACTGCAAGATTGCTGGGAAGGCTGACATTTAAATAGGGGTCTTTGAAATTGAACCCGATATGAATATTGGACAGCCAGCCCGAATTTCCCTCCAGCTTCATCGTCAAGGTGTCTCCTTCGGCAATAACGGTCCATTTCTGCGCCAATGCGCTGGAGGCCTCTTGTTCCGAGTCTCCTGGTAATTCCAGCTTTCCTTCATAATCAAGCTTGCTGCCTTCCACTCCATTAAGCTTAATCTTGCCGTGTGGCAGCTCGATCTTCACATTTTTAATCCCTGGCTGCACCTCGGCCGTTCCATTCACCGGCACGAGCTGGGTATTGCCAAAGATTCCGCTGAGCGAGCCGTCAGACAGCACTTTTTGGGCCCCGCTGGCAGCAACCAATATCACAATGAGAACAACAGCCCAGCCGCTTATACGGGTTTTGGCATCGGATTTGATGAATATCCGCAGCAATGTCTCCAGCCCGAGCAATATAAGCAGTGCAGGCCAGAGATACCCCAGCGCCTGGTAAGTAATCACATCAAATTGGGCTAGTGCGATGATAACCCCAAAAATGATGCAGCCCAAGGCTGCGGTAAAACTGCCGATCTTCCATCTCGCCATTGTTATTTCCCCACTTCTCTATACTTTTGGATTTTTCTTCAGCATTCTCAGCCCGTAGCCGATCAGGCCCAGCGACAACAGGACGGATCCGATATTCATTTCGGTAAGCAAATCCCAAAGCCCCGGGAAGGTGGTGACGATCAGCAGCAGAATACCCGCACCTACACAGCCGAAACCGATCCAGACCGGATTCACATCATCGTTCGGATAAGCCGGACTGGCAGGCATCCCCATACCCCAGGGCATCCCGTAGGCGTCCTGATGGAACATCATGCGTTCATGCTCTTCGGCGGATATTTTCATCCAGGCTGCTTTTTGAAGGGCATCAAATAACTGATAGAACCACAGCGCAGCCAGAGCGAACGGGAAGACCATTGGCATCGAGGGGATAAAGATAATACATAAGGATGCTCCTATCATATACTCAAGCCCTAATTTTTTGAAGCCTAAATACAGATGTCCGAGCCCCGGTACAATCGCCAGAAGAAAGGTGAGCCAACGTCTTTTTTTAATCATATAATATCCTCCTTGAAGTTGCTGAATTGATCGATTTATTTATTTACACCGTCAGGGTTAAGCCAAGCGCTGACCGATGTGGACATATGCCCGTTAATCTCAGTAATGCCGTAAGCCATATCTTTGAACACACCCAGCTGCAGCAGCAGGAAAGTCAGGCCGACCGCGACTCCATAGTGCAGCCATGAGGTTCTGGAGGCTGTGCGGCGTCTTGCCATAGTTGTTCTGACCGCCCGTTCCCGGCGTCCTGTCTCCAACTGTTCAATTTGAGACATTACATCGGCAGTGATATCCGGAATATCCAGATGTTCCAATGGCTCTTGTCCGCTCTCCATGTCATTCCACAAGGAAGACATTTCCTTCGCTTCCTCCAGCCACCGGGCGCAATCGGGACAAGACTCGATGTGCAGACGGATTCTCAGCTCCGCTTCGGGAGACAGCAAGCCATCGATATAATGCGGCATCCATTCTTTTACTGTTGCACAATTCATCGCCATTCCTCCCCGTTTTTACGCATCATCTGTCTGGCCCTGTACAGTTGCGACTCTACCGTTTTGACTGAAATGCCTTTCTGCTCGGCAATCTCCTGATAAGAGTGTCGTTGAAAATAATACATCTGCACGACCGACCGGTACGGTTCCGTGAGATGATTCAGATTCTCGCCCAGCTCCTCCGAAGCTTCCTTGCGGAGCAGCACATGCTCTGGCGTCTGCGATGTCACCCAGTCATTCTCTGTATAATCCGCCGTACTGCGGTGCCGCCATTCCCTGTCATTGGCCCGTTTCCAGTCCAGACAGGTCCGGTAAGCAATCCGGTACAGCCATGTGGAGAATGAAGATTGCCCTCTGAAGGAAGGGAGCGCCTTATAGGCTTTGATGAAGACCTCCTGGGCCATATCCTTGGCCGATTCAGCCTCACCTGTAATCTTGATGCATACCCGATATACCATGCCTTGATAACGTTCCACCAAATGCCCGAAGGCCTGATGCTGCCCGCCCAGCACGGCTGAAATCCATTCTGCCTCTTCCAGTATTCTCCCCTCCTTCAGCTACATAATATTAGACGCAGGACTTCTCTTTTCCCCTGCAAAGATTTCAACTATTTTTTTGGGGCGGCCGAAACTCCCCCATTTGAAGGAAAAACTGTCTTCCTGTCGAAAATACATAACTAACAAACCGTATATCCGTTTCGCGATTCCAACAGTCTTATTGTACCCGGATGTCCAGCCTTCCTCCAAGCGGTTTGTCTGCAGCATGATAATCCAAAAAGAAGTGGTGAGATCGGAATGATACAAGCTTTGCTGGTGGATGATGAGCGGCTTGCCCTTATGAAATTAAAGCTGATGCTGGAAGAATTAACAACGGTAAATATCATGGGCTCTTACACGAACCCGGTCGAAGCAGTCAGCGCAGCTTCCCAGCTTCAGCCTGACGTTATTTTCCTGGATATAGATATGCCTGAAATGAATGGTGTGCAGGTTGCGGAAGCCATGCAAAGCCTGTGTCCGGGCACCAGCATTGTGTTTGTGACCGCTTATAACAGCTATGCCGTAGAGGCCTTTGAGCTGTATGCCCTGGATTATGTGCTGAAGCCTGTCCGGCGAGACCGCCTGCTTAAGACCATCCAGCGGCTGGAAGAACGATTCGGCAAGGAAGAAGGATCTGTAAAAAAGCCTGAACATGAGATCATGATCCGCAGTTTTCAGTCTTTGCGCTTTGAGCGTGCCGGCCAGCCGCTCCCTGCCATTCGCTGGCGCACCTCCAAAGCACAGGAATTATTTGCTTACCTGTTCCATAACCGCAACCGCTTTGTCAGCAAGGACAGCCTTATCGAGCTGCTGTGGCCGGATTTCAATCTGAAGCGGGCTTCAACTCACCTCTACACCACCATTTATCAGATCCGCCAAAGTTTGAAGCAGGCTGATATCGGGCTGCAAATCGGCAGCGCCAGCGGCGGGGAAGGTTATACCATGGAGACTGGCTCCATGCTGATCGACAGCTATGAATGGGAAAAGGGCATTCTTACTCTGGGGCCAATAAACGCTGAAAACTGCGAAAAGCATCAGCGCCTGTTCTATTTCTACTCGGGTGACTATCTGAACGACTACGATTATTTATGGGCTGAGAGTGAGCGGCAGCGTCTTCGGACGATTTGGCTGCATCATGCGATGGGAATGGCTGAATTTTTCACTGCCGGGGGAAGGATTCCCGAAGCGGTAACGGTGTATCAGCGGGTGGTTCAGCTTCAGCCTTATTTTGAGCAAGGCCACTTGGGGCTTATGAAGGTATATGACAGCATTGGGGAACGTTCGGCAATCGAGGAGCAGTATCAATACCTGGCAGACCTTCTGAAGCGTGAGCTAGGTGTAGATATGCCTGATAACATTAAGACCTGGTATGAGGAATGGAAGCAGCAGCATTTCAAAAGCCTGTAGAGGCTGCCTGCAGTACAGAAAAGTGAGGCCTGGTCATTTATTTAGTATGTACACAGCCAAAGACACCCGGGGATACATACGCCCTCGGGTGTCTTTGGCATGAATTTTAATACTTGGTTACTTCGATTTTTTGTGGTTCTTGAACCTTCTGGACATAACGGCTCCCAGAATCATTAAGCCGCCGCCTGTCAAGTAAAGCGGCAATGGACTGTTTTCTCCGGTCTGCGGAAGTTTGCCGGGCAGCCCGTTTTCCCCAGTGTCCGGTGTATCGGTTACAGTCCCCTTCGGCACTTCATCGACACCTACTTCAATGATTTCTTCTTCCTCATTGCCGTCTTTATCGGTAACGACAATTGTAAATTTGTCTTTACCGGTATAGCCGGGATCAGGGGTATATGTCCATTTGCCATCCGGTGTAATCTTCACGGTACCATGTGCAGGCTGTTCACCGATGCTCGGAACCCCTCCCAATGGAATCTCCCCATCGATAGGTACTTCCTCATCGGTGGTGACGGCTGTGGGTTGCGGAACAGCCGGCGTCTGTACCGGTGAGGCAGACGGCGTTGCTGCTGGTGTTGCCGATGGTCCAGGGGTGACTACTGTTCCCGGCACCGATGAAGTCACTGGAGTCGGAGTCGAATAGTCGATCACTGGCGGCGTAGTCGGCGTTGCTGTTGCTGTTGCTGTCGGTGTTACTGTTGGCGTTGGTGTTACTGTTGGCGTTGGTGTCGGTGTTGCTGTTGGTGTTGGTGTTGGCGTTACTGTTGGCGTCGGCGTTGCTGTTGGCGTCGGCGTTGGTGTTGGCGTTGCTGTTGGCGTCGGTGTCTCGGTCGGCTTCACCGTCGGTGTCGGCGTTGGCGACACTACCGGAGATGCCGTCGGCGACGCTGTCGGCGTTGCCGATGGTGTTGGTGTTGCTGCTTTTTGATTATAAACTTTGAATTCTTCCACTATGGCTGTTGTCGAATCGAAAGTAACAGCTTTTTTACCCGAATCCAGAACATATCCGGAAGGTGCGCTGATTTCCTGCAGCAGATACTTACCCGGCCACAGGTTTTTAAATACTGCCTCTCCATTCGCATCTGTTGTAAGGGTATTAAAGAGCACTTCGCTTGAGCCTGATTTGCGGTACAGCGCAAAGGTTGCCCCGCTCAGCTTCGATTGATCAGCACCGTCGGCCTTGATGATTTTCAGTGCTTTTCTGGTGCCTGTGCCCACTCCATCCGCCGAAGACAGCGCAACTGTAATATCTTTGGTGCTGGTCTTCGTAATGGTTGTGGAATTCTTGCCGGTCAGTCCGACTTTGTTGGTTACCTTATCGTTATTGTTCGCTACAATCAGCGATTCGTACTCCAGAATATAAGCTTTTTCAATAGGTGCTTTGAATTTCAGCACAAACTGCTGTTTTCCCGAATCAAGGTCGGTAGTGATTGTCAGTTCATAATCTTTTCCATCAACCAATGGAGTTCCTGTTTTCGCTACATCTCCAGCAGGATTTACCGTAGTCGCATAGAGCTTAAAAGAATCCGCCAGCAGGATTTGATTATCGCTCGGATCATCCGTGACTACCGCATCTTCGATATACGACTGGCTGTAGTTGATGCTGACGGTCCATTTGATCTTAGTATTGCTCTGGCTGCCGCTCTTCTGCACAAATTCATTAGCCTTGGGAATCGTCAGCGAAGCCGTAAGATCCTTCGATTCCTCCTTGCCTTCATTGTACAGATTCGCAGTATTCGTAATTGCAGGACTGTCGACCAATTTTCCCTTTAGACTTGTTTTGAAATTGATGATGTATCCAGATTCAATCTTCTTCGTGAACTTCACTTTTAACAGCTTCGTGGTCTCGTTGTAAGAGACTGTATAATCCGTGTTAAGTGTCAGCTTGGCCGTTCCCTGGCTGTAGTCGCCATTTTTGGCCACGATCATATTGTAGATTTCTACGGATCCCGGAACATATTCCTGCTTGCCTTCTATAGTATCGGTAACCTCGGCGCTGTTAAGCGGGTTGCGGTTATAATTGACCCCTACGGACCAGATAATTTCCTTGCTGGACGCATTATAGGAGCCGTTTTTGTAGCCGTTGGCTTTTTCCGCCGGTTTAGGATCAAAGGATGCGGTAACGGTTTTGGTGTTCACATCCGCGGAGCCCGGTTTGGTCCATTCCACTGTCGCCCGGTTCACAAACTTGGCATCCGTGGTCAACCAGTCACTGGCGAGCCATTGATTATCAAAATAAGTTTCATAAGTAATGGTGTACGGTCCGGTAATCTGCGAATTAAACTTCACCTCAAAACCGGTATCCGGTATTTCATTCTGAATCGAGAAGCCCGTGGTAATCACGGTATCGCCTTTCTTGACAACGATGCTGCCGGGGATGATTTTCAGCCCTTTGTTTGGGAAAGCATCCTTGACGATTACATTATCCATTTGATAGCTGTCGGCATTGATGGTCACGGACCATTTTACCTTTTTGTTGGCATAATCGATACCGCTGCTTGGCAGCGTTTTGGCAATAATCACCTGACGGATGCTGCGTGTGCCGGTTTCATAAGTGTCCCCGGAGTAAACGGTATTTGTTACTGTTGTATCCTTCTCAACACGGCCGGTGGCCTTGGTTTTGTATTTGATTTTGTAAGCACTGTTGATGTCACTGTTGAACTTCAGTTCAAAGCCGTTTTTCCCGCTAGGCGCAGTTGATGGAGATATCAGCGTATAATTGCTCACAGGTGTGTCGCCCACTGTTCCTCCGGCATTCGTCAAAAAGCTAACCGGGAAGACCTGCAGAGAATCTGCCACCAGCTCCTGTGTGTTGTCAAAATAATCCTTCAGCACAGCATTCGCCTGGGCAACCGGTAGTTCATTGTAATTGTAATCGATCTCCCAGGTAGTCGTCTGGGTATTAGGATCATATGCACTGGAGGTTTTCTTCAATGGTGTTCCATAGCTCACATTAACCGTTGCCGATGACTTCGATGCCGGCAGTGCGGTACCCTTTAAAGAAGCTTCATTGGTGAAGCTCTTTTTTGTAAGATCTGTAATGTCTGTAGTAAATTGAATACGGTATGCGCCCGTTATGGGAGATTGCTTGAAGGCTACGTTCAAATTTCCGGAGGGATCTGTCACCGCATACTGGGAAGAAGGGATTTCCGCCCCCTGCACCGCCGATCCGTCCAGCTTCACGTTAAGCTCATACACTTTTACATCCAGCGGGTCCGTTAAAGCAAGGCCAGCCGGGATAACATCTGTGACAGAGGCGTCATAGACACTCGACAGCACCTTGTTCACGTCGACCGTCCAAGTGATTTGCTTCGCGTTCAGACCATCCTTGTTGGTGCCAACAGGCCTGCCGCTTTTTTCAATAATTGAAGCATTATCCGGAACAAACTCAAGCGTTACAGTCTGGTTGCCTCCGTTAACCGGAAAGACGATGTGCTGCTCAGTCGTTTCAGTAAAGCTGGCTTTATCAAATTTCGTATTAATCGAGAAAGAGCCATGCACGCCAAAATATTTATCAACATCCTGGCCAAAAGTCATGATAACTTTATTGGGATTACCCTTCAGCACATCAAAATGTCCCAAAGTAAGGCCATCCGCCTGCAGCGGAGTCCCCATGATGTCGCTGGCCAGCACAAAATGGTCCGGCAGCTCGAAACTGTAAGTATCCCCTTCCTGATAAGTATTATCCGGCAGCTCCCAATCATAAGTAAGCTTCACTTCAGCGCCCTGCTTGTAAACCACATCAGTTACGGGAACCCCGTTATCATACACGGCCATTGTCACGCTGGTGATGATATTATCCGTAATTTCCGCAGCATGAGCTTGAGTATTGAAGCCCAGCCCGTAAGCGCCTTGTACAATTATTATAAGAACGCTGAGTATGGCTGCTATTCTTTTTTTGAGCATCGTTACAGTAAACCTCCATTTCACATTTTATAATTATTTGCGTATCCTGTGCTCATTGAATTGTAATCTCCCGTGATGAACAATTTCTGAACAGATCTATACCATTGGCCCTATATGTCTTATAAAAGACAAAAAAACAGGGATATTCGCAAAATCGACAATATTTCCAGTAATTAAAGTCACTGATTAATCGCTAATATCATTTTGCCGCCCGGCTGGACATCACAAAAAAGCTGTTCAAACCCTAGATTCCTCTACGGTCTGAACAGCTCAATATGCATAATTATTCAAAAGTATAAAGCTGCGCTAAAGGCTGTTTTTGTATCAGCCCCGGCGGTTTTACAGATTCGCGTGATCACGCTTTGTATAGGTTTTCCGTTTCTCCAGCAGCTTGTTCAGCGCGTTCAGATAGGCTCTGGCGCTTGCCTCCAGAATATCGGTACTGAGCCCGCGGCCCTGCGCAGCAACCTCGCCCTGAGACAACACTACGTGAACCTCACCCTGGGCGTCTTTGCCTCTACTCACGGCCTTGATGGAATAATCGCCCAGCGTAACTTCCTCACGGGTCGCCTGGTCAATGGCGTTGTAAATGGCATCAACCGAGCCATTGCCTTCAGCAACCGCAACAATCGGCTGCGGCTCCGGCCCTTTAATCGTTATCGTCGCTGATGGGGTGGCCTCATTGCCGTAAGTAACATAAATCGTCTGCAGGCTGAACACCTCTGGTGTATCGAGCAGTTTTTCTTCCAGCAGCGCCAGAATGTCCTCATCCGATACTTCCTTTTTCTTATCGGCCAAGTCCTTGAACTTGGCAAACGCTGCGTTCAGTTCCTCCTCCAAAAGGTCATAACCCAGATCCCTGAGCTTGTCGCGGAACGCATGGCGCCCGGAATGCTTGCCAAGCACCAGCTTGCTCTCTTTGAGCCCGATGGTTTCTGGAGTCATGATTTCGTAGGTGGTCTTCTCCTTCAGCATGCCGTCCTGGTGAATTCCCGACTCGTGGGCAAACGCGTTGGCCCCGACAATCGCCTTGTTGCCAGGGACGACCATGCCTGTCAGCCTGCTGACCAGACGGCTGGTACGGGAGATTTCGGACAGCACCAGGGACGTTTTGGCATCAAAAAACTCGCTGCGTGTCTCCAGCGCCAAAGCCACTTCTTCAATAGCGGTATTCCCCGCACGTTCGCCGATCCCGTTGATGGTGCCTTCGATCTGGTCGGCACCATTCTGGATGGCAGCGAGCGTGTTCGCTGTAGCCATACCCAGATCATTATGACAGTGGGCGCTAAGCTGAACCTTCTCAATATCCGGCACGGTGTCCTTAAGAAATTTGAAGATCGCACCATATTCCGATGGGTTCAAATAGCCTACAGTATCCGGAATATTGACTACATTTGCCCCCTCCCGGATCGCCATTGCCACCATTTCAGCCATGAAGTCGCGTTCGGTGCGGCCAGCATCCTCAAGTGAGAACTCCAGCTTGGAGAAGTATTTTTTGGCATAACGGATGGCGGCCTGTGCAGTTTCCAGCACCTGGGCCTTTTCCATACGCAGCTTATGCTGCCGGTGAATCGGTGAAGTCGCCAGGAACAGATGAATACACGGGTCCTGTGCCCCTTGAAGCGCTTCACGAACTGCATCAATGTCGCTTTCTCTGGAGCGGGAGAGGCCGATCAGCGTTACATTCTTCACTGCTCTCGCCACAGCATTCACTGCAGCCAGATCTCCTGGCGAAGCTGCGGGAAATCCCGCCTCCATCCGGTCGATCCCCAGCTTCTCAAGCTGGTAGGCAATCTCTACCTTTTCCCTTGTATTGAGGTTCACCCCCGGCGACTGCTCTCCGTCACGCAGCGTCGTGTCGAATACATATATTTTCCGCAAAGCTGAGCACCTCCCCAACAAGTTTGTGCTACAACCCTCAAATGCGGCCCGCAAAATACGGCCGCATTTGAGAATCACACTATAGTACGTTCATTATTGTAAGTATATGAGACTATTTCTTAATCCAGTGCATCATTTCACGCAGCTGGCTGCCTACAACTTCAACCGGATGAGCGGCTTCGTTGCGGCGGGTAGCCGTCAGGAATGCACGGCCGGATTGATTCTCAAGGATAAAGTCGCGGGCGAATTTACCTTGCTGGATATCGCTGAGCACTGCTTTCATTGCCTTTTTGGTTTCGTCAGTAATGATGCGCGGGCCTGTTACATAGTCACCGTACTCAGCAGTGTTGCTGATGGAATCGCGCATGGTGGCAAGTCCGCCTTCATACACAAGGTCAACAATCAGCTTCATTTCATGCAGACATTCGAAATATGCCATTTCAGGAGCATAACCTGCTTCAGTAAGTGTCTCGAAGCCGGCTTTGATCAGCGCGGATACGCCGCCGCACAGAACGGCCTGTTCACCGAACAGATCGGTTTCGGTTTCTTCACGGAATGAGGTTTCGATAACCCCTGCACGTGTACAGCCGATGCCTTTGGCATAAGCAAGGCCAATCGCTTGGGCATTGCCGGTTGCATTTTGTTCAATCGCGATCAGGCCGGGAACGCCGAAGCCTTCAACATAAGTGCGGCGAACCATGTGGCCCGGGGATTTCGGTGCTACCAGCAGCACATCCGCATCCTTAGGTGCCACGATTTGGCCGAAATGAACGTTGAAGCCGTGGGAGAACATCAGCGCTGCGCCGTTTTTGAGGTTCGGCTCGATTTCATTTTTATAGACGGATGCCTGAGTTTCGTCCGGCATCAGAATTTGCACTACATCCGCACGGGATACTGCTTCAGCTACCGGCAGCACTTCAAAGCCGTCATTCTTGGCGGTTTCGAACGATTTGCCTTCGCGCAGGCCGATGACAACCTGAAGACCGCTGTCACGCAGGTTCTGTGCCTGGGCATGCCCTTGGCTGCCGTACCCGATTACTGCAATTGTCTTCCCTTTTAGTACACTAAGTTCTGCATCCTGTTCATAGTACGTTGTCACTGCCATTGTCAATATCCTCCTTTAATTTGGGACCCATCGTAAAGAGCGGGTGCTTCAAGAGAGCCTTCAGGGTTGAAGAATGGACCGGCTGCTCTTCAAGCCCCCGCTCTTTCGCGGGAATTGCCCTTCCATCATCTTATCAAATTAATGCAAACCAGCAGCAATTCGTTAAAGCCGCAAGTGGAAACAACCTAGCCGGCCTCTAAAAGAGGCGGCTTCCGTTTCAGCGAGAAATAGAAGGATACTTTATGGTGCGAAGCATATAAAGTCTTATATTTTAAACTATAATGATCAGGCATTTCCCCGGATCATTGCTGTAACGCCGGTACGGGACAGCTCTTTGATGCCATATGGCTTAAGCAGTTCGATCATGGCATCAATCTTCTGGGTATCCCCAACCACCTGCACAAGCAGGCTGGTTGTGCCGATATCCACCACGGAAGCGCGGAAGGTTTCAACAACACCCATAATTTCCGGACGTTCCGCCGGTTCCGCTTTGACCTTGATGAGCGCCAGCTCACGGGCAACCATCGGCTTGGAGCCAAGATCCACTACCTTGATCACATCGATCAGCTTGTAGAGCTGCTTCTCGATCTGCTCCAGCGTGTGCTGGTCGCCAAGTGTAACAATGACCATCCGGGACAGGCCGGCCTCTTCGGACTGCCCGACGGTGATGCTCTCAATATTGAAGCCCCGGCGCCCGAACAGGCCTGACACCCGCTGCAGCACACCCGGCTGGTCATTCACAAGCACAGCAATCGTATGTCTCATCACTGTCATTCATCCCCCATCAGCATTTGATCGATGGTCGACCCTTGAGTTACCATCGGGTAGACATTCTCGTCCTTGGGAACAACGAATTCTACCAGAACGGGTCCCGGCGTTTCCAGGGCTTCCTTCCACGCAGCGCCTGCTTCTTCCTTGTTCGTTGCCCGAAGTCCTTTTACCCCGTATGCTTCAGCCAGCTTGACGAAATCCGGGCTGCCTGCAAGGTCGGTATAGCTGTAACGCTTATCATAAATGAGGGTCTGCCACTGCCGGACCATCCCCAGAACCTCGTTGTTAATAACCACGATTTTGACCGGGATATTATGGATCGCACAGATCGCAAGCTCCTGCGAACACATCTGCATGCCGCCGTCACCATTAATGGAAACTACCAGCCGTTCCGGATGCGCCATCTGCGCTCCGATCGCCGACGGGAATCCGAAGCCCATCGTGCCAAGCCCCCCGGAAGTAATCCATGAACGGGGATGATTGAACTTGTAATATTGGGCAGCCCACATCTGGTGTTGTCCAACATCGGTAGTAATGATAGCTTCACCTTTGGTGGTGTCATTAATCATCTGAATTACCCACTGCGGTTTGAGCTCTGTCTCAGAATCGTTGTAGCGGAGCGGATAATCCAGCTTCCACTGGGCAATCTGCGTTCTCCAGGCATCAGCGCCCGCTGCACGGCTCACCTCAGGAATCAGCATCTCCAACACGGTCTTCACATCTCCGACAATCGGAATGTCAGGCGATACGTTTTTGCCGATTTCCGCCGGATCGATGTCGATGTGAACGATTTTTGCTTTTGGCGCAAAACCGTCCAGGTTGCCGGTCACACGGTCATCGAAGCGGGCACCGATGTTGATCAGCAAATCGCATTGCTGAATGGCATTGTTCGCTGTATACGTTCCGTGCATGCCGGGCATTCCCATCCACAGCTCATCCGCACTCGGATAACAGCCCAGGCCCAGCAATGTAGTTGTGATCGGGATTTCCGTCCGCTTCACGAATTCATACATTGCTTCATGTGCTCCGGAGTAGATCACCCCGCCGCCTGCAATAATGATTGGACGTTCCGCCTCCGAAATAGCCCGGACCAGCTTATCCAGCTGGAGCTTGTTCGGAACTGTACGCGGGTTATAGCCGCGGAGGTTAACGCCTTGCTGCTGCACCGGACTATACAGTGTCTTGGCAGCCGATACATCCTTCGTAATGTCGATCAGTACCGGACCTTTGCGGCCGGTGTTGGCGATATGGAAAGCTTCATGAATGACGCGTGGAAGTTCTTCAACATCGCGTACCAGATAGCTGTGCTTCGTAATCGGCATCGTAATGCCTGTAATATCCGCTTCCTGGAAAGCGTCGGTTCCAATCAGGCTGGAGAAAACATTGCCCGTGATTACCACAAGTGGCACCGAGTCCATATAAGCGGTCGCGATCCCCGTTACCAGATTGGTTGCTCCCGGACCGGAGGTAGCAATACACACACCCGCTTTGCCGCTTGCTCTGGCATAGCCGTCAGCCGCGTGAATCGCGCCCTGCTCATGCCGTGTAAGGATATGCTTGAAATCCGTGAAGCCGTGAAGCGCATCATAGATATACAACACTGCACCGCCCGGATACCCAAAGACGGTATCAACCCCTTCCATTACAAGACTGCGCAGCAGGACTTCGGAACCCGTAATCACCTCGGGATTCTTCCATTTCTCACGTAACTGCTCTATAGACCGCATCTCCGGTGTTGGCGCGCTCATCAGTATTCCTCCCTTCAATAGTTAACATGCATTATGGGAATGACAGACCGTCTATGAATTCAACTGTTAAGGTTCCTGGCAACAAAAAAACCTTCCGCCTCCCACGCGCAGAAGACAGCGCGTGAGGGACGAAAGGTTGATCTTCCGTGGTACCACCCATGTTTGCATTGCATCTCACGATGCAACGCCTTATCAGGATACAAAAATCCATCGATGTAGGCAGGGCCCAAATCTTTGTAACCTGAAGTCCCTAACGCGGACCAAACGATTCCCCCTAATAATTCCACCACTCTTGCCGGTGGACCTTTCAGGAAAACAGCTCCGAGGTGAGCTCGTATATAAGGGATTCTGGTGGAGGTTGCAGCAATTCCTCTCACTCTCTGAGCAAAAGAGCCCTTAAAACTTCGTCCTCATCATTGCCGATGATTATATGTTCGTAAATGTTTAGACACATTATATGATTCCTCACACGGTTAGTCAATACCCTTCTTTTGGGCAATCGTCACAAAATGTTGTTCTTTCCTTGCCGGAACGCCCACACCCCTTAGAGCATATGATATACGACAATGCGTGAAGGGGGCGCTTTATGATTCGCTACCGCAGACCCAAGCAGGATGATGCCGTGATTCTTGACTTGATTGAAAAGCAACTGGTTCCATTATCACATCTTCCACAGACCGTTATCAACCAGATCCGAAAAGATCTGCCCCGGCGTCTGGGGCAAGGGGTCACCCTTGTGGCTTGTCCGGATTATGAGAGCGATCCGCTGGGATTTGTACACTTTATGCTGCATGGAGATTTGCTCTATATTGACATGCTGGCCATAGCCCCTGCCGCAAGACGCAAACGCTGGGGGAATATGCTTATGGACAGAGCCGAGCGCTTTGCACTATCACGCGGTTGTCTAAGGGCCAAGATATCCGTGGATGCGGGCAATGCGCCAGGCATTTCCTTTTATCAAAAATTGGGCTACAGCGTAGCCCGTTATCAGCCGCAAAACTTCTGCTATGAATTCGAAAAACTGTTAGCCAACAGATTCAGAGCTTAAAAGAAACCAATCGGCGGAACGCCATATCCAGGCCCGTAGCCGCCATATGGTCCAGGAACCGGACCGGGGCCGTAACCGCCGTAAGGAACGCCGGGGTAACCATAACCTCCGTATGCGTAAGGTGCCGTACCGACGGCCAGCAAATCAAACAGCACCAGCGGAATCAGCGCTTTGGTTTGCACTTTTTTACCGCTGACCCGTTGTAAAACCAGACGGTTGCCCGACACGCGGAGCAGCTTGCCGGACACTTTTGTGCCATCCTTTTTCACTGCGACAATATTTTTGCCTACCAGCTTCATCACCTGTTTCTTCGTCACCGGCTGTGCCATATTATCCCTCCTAAAAAATGAATACTCAATAAAACCCGCTGCAATCTGCGCTAAAGTTTCATCTTCACAACAGTCTATTCGCGCGCATAACGCTTCGCCTGTACACCTGTCCCCGTCAGCCTCTCTTGCAGCTTCAACAAAAAAAACGCATTCCCGGAAAAGTCCGGAAATGCGTTATACACGCTTGTGTAAGGCAGGGAATAATAACGTCTATCGTTTGCTCGGGTCGTAAGGTTCGCCCAATGCCTTTGGAGCCGAAGAACGTCCAACCGCACTCACCAGAACGATAATGGTTAGTACATAAGGAATCATGAAGATAAACTCCTGCGGGATGTCTTTGGACCATTCGAACAACTGGACATAGTTGCGGATCGCCTGGGACAGGCCGAAAAATACAGCAGCCCCAAAAGCGCCAAGCGGATTCCATTTCCCAAAGATCATCGCTGCAATAGCGATAAACCCCTGACCGGAAACCGTGTTATGGGCAAAGGTGCCCGTGGTCGTAAGCGTAATGGTCGCTCCGCCAATACCCGCCAGCAGTCCGCTCAGCATTACTCCGATATATCTCATCCGGTTTACGTTGACACCGAGTGTATCTGCAGCACTTGGATGCTCCCCTACAGAACGCAGACGAAGGCCAAACGGAGTTTTGAAGAGCACAAAATAAATCACAATAACCAATATAATCGCAAGATATGTCGTGGGATAGGAGTTGAATATTCCCTCACCGATGACCGGAATCTTGGAGAGTCCAGGAATAGCCACTTTATTGAACCCATCCAGCAGCGGCGTTTCGCCGGCTCCTTCAAAGATCAGCTTGACTACATAAAGGGTGCTGCCCGCAGCCAGAAAGTTGATGACCGTACCGCTGATCGTCTGATCTGCCTTGAATGTAATCGACGCCACCGCATGAATAAGCGCGCCAAGCACGCCTACAACCATTGCACACAACACGCCGATCCATGGAGCCCAGTCTCCCATACCGGCATCCTGAGCGTAATATCCGCCTACGGCTGCGGCAAAGGCACCAAACATCATTAAGCCTTCAAGTCCAATATTCACGACACCGGAACGTTCAGAGAAGATGCCACCGAGGGCGGCAAATATCAGCGCTGTGGAAAAAACTAGCGTTGTATTGAGCAATTGGCCTAATATCTCCATCTATAACACCTTCTCTTTCTTGCGCTTGAAGTAGAACGGTTTGAGCACCCAGCGCACAATTCCTTGTGCCGCAATGAAGAAAATAATGGAACCAATAACGATTCGGATCAGCTCAGGAGGAACATCCGCCCCAAAGCTCATGCCCGCTGATCCATAGGTCAGCGTACCATAGAGAATCGCAGCCAAAATTACTCCAAGCGGATGTGTCAAGCCCAGCAAAGCAACGGCAATGCCGTCAAAGCCATAACCGGGAGAGGCCGCAAACACAGATTGATAGTGGAACACGCCAAGCACTTCCCCTGCCCCGGCAAGACCGGCAAACACACCGCTGATGAACATGGCCTTCATCACATTGCGGCCAACATTCATTCCTGCGTATTCTGCAGCATGCGGGTTCAGGCCGACAGCACGCATTTCATATCCCTGTTTGGTCTTCCATAGGTACACATAGAAGAACACTGCTGCAGCAAGCGCGATCACTGTTCCCCAGTGGAGCCGGGCATTATCAAACACGGAATTCAGAAATGTCATCGAGAGCGAAGCCGGGATATCCTCAGAACGGTTCTGCCCTTGAAGCAGCAGAAAGGATCTGACAATATAGTTAGACAGGAACAGCGCAACCCAGTTGAGCATGATGGTAGTAATAACTTCATTAATTCCGCGTTTCGCCTTCAGGTACCCGGCAATCCCCGCCCAGAGGCCGCCACAGACCCCGGCAATAATAACAGCCAGCGGTACAAGCACGAAGCTTGGCAGAGTCCCGGCAAACTTGATGCCAACCACAGAAGCGGCTGTCATGCCAATGAGCACTTGACCGTCAGCGCCAATATTAAACATTCCTGAACGGAATGCAAAGGCTACTGCAAGTCCTGTGAACATCAGTGGGGTCATCTCACGGATAGCCTCACCAAAATCATACGGGGTGCCAAATACGCGTTTGAACAGCGCAGAGTATGCAGCGATAGGATCGTATCCGCCCACCAGCATAACGATAGCCCCCACCAGAAAGCCCATTACAATTGCAACTAGCGGAACGATGTAGCTGTCGGTCGCAAATATTTTTCTGAGTCTAGACATCCGCATGGCCTCCCCGTTTCAAGCTTCCCGCCATCATCAGACCCAGTTCCTGATCGTTGGTATCCTGCGGGAATACTTCACCGACAATCTGGCCTTCGTAAATGACGGCGATTCTGTCAGATACATTCATGATTTCATCGAGTTCAAAAGAAATTAGCAGCACCGCTTTGCCCTGGTCCCGCTGGGCAATCAGCTGCTTCTGCACAAATTCGATTGCACCGACATCAAGACCGCGCGTCGGCTGGGCCGCAATCAGCAGTGTCGGATTTTTGTCTATTTCCCGCGCAATAATCGCTTTCTGTTGGTTACCTCCTGACAAGGAGCGCGCTTTGTTCTCAATGGAAGGCGTTCGGACGTCAAACTGCTTGACCAAATCCTCAGCATGCTGATCAATGACTTCTTTGTTCAAGAATCCATTCTGGTTGTATGGACTCTTATAATACGTCTCCAGCACCATATTCTCGCTGACTGTAAAGTCCAGTACGAGGCCATGTTTGTGACGGTCTTCCGGAATATGGGAAACATTCATTTCAGAGACTTTCCGCGGACTCAGGTTAGCAATCTCTTTGCCTGATACAGTAATGGAACCTGAATCAATCTTGCGAAGCCCCGTAATCGCCTGAATCAGCTCGCTTTGTCCGTTGCCGTCAACTCCTGCTATTCCGAGGATCTCGCCAGCCTTCACTTCAAAACTGAGGCCATTTAAAACTGCCACCCCTTCTTTGCTCTTGCTGCTGACATTTGTCAACTTAAGCACGCTTGAGCCAATATGGGGATTCTGCTTCTCCACCTTGAAGGTTACCCCGCGTCCGACCATTTTTTCGGCCAGTTCGTTGGGATTGGTGCCGGCTGTCTTTACAGTATCAATGACCTTGCCCCGGCGGATGATGGTAACCCTGTCGGAAATCTCCATGATTTCTTTCAGCTTATGTGTAATCAGAATGATGGACTTGCCCTCTGCAACGAGCCGCTTCATAATCGCCATCAGTTCCGTGATTTCCTGTGGCGTAAGCACAGCGGTAGGCTCGTCGAATATTAGTATATCCGCACCGCGGTACAGGGTCTTCATAATCTCTACCCTTTGCTGCATGCCGACCGAAATGTCATGAATTTTGGCATTTGGATTGACTTGGAGGCCATACTGCTCCGATAGCTTGCGAACCTGCTCCGCAGCGGATTTATAGTCGATTTTAAGACCTTTTTTCGGTTCCATGCCCAGAACAATGTTCTCGGTTACCGTAAAAGGCTCTACAAGCTTGAAATGCTGGTGAACCATTCCAATGCCAAGCTCAATCGCTTTATTGGGGTTATCGATAATAACCGGTTTCCCGCCGATTTCGATGCTGCCCTCATCGGGCTGATACAGTCCGAAGACGATATTCATCAAAGTGGATTTGCCTGCTCCGTTCTCACCAAGCAGTGCATGAATTTCTCCTTTTTCGAGCGTAAGACTGATTGAGTCGTTCGCAACGATACCGGGAAAGCGTTTTGTGATTTGCTTCAACTCTACAACAGGAGCCGCAGCACTCATGGAATCACCCTCATCACAGAATATTATTGCCTTATAGACACGGCTGTACCGCCCCCTGAAGGACGGTACCACTGTGTTGAACCTATTGCCGGATGACTGTCTCTAACAAGGAACAAGGCCAGCTCAATAACCGGCCTTGTCCCTTGTTCATTATTGTAATGCAAGAAACGTCAAGTTAGTATTACTCGGAAGGAACTTTGATTGTTCCATCGATGATTTGTTTGGTGTATTCGTCAACCTTGGCAAGAATATCAGCGGATACGTTAGCCTTGGAAGTTTCAGGAAGGCCTACACCGTTGTCTTTCAGACCCAGTACAGTTGTAGTGCCGCCTTTGAAGGTTCCGTCAATAACCTGCTGGGAAACTTTCTTAACCGCTTCGTCTACACGTTTGATCATGGAAGTCAGTGTTACATCATCGCCAAACTCCAGGGATTGGTCTTTGTCTACACCGATTACCCAAACTTTAGCGCCGCCTGCTTTGTTGCGGGATTTAGCTTCGTTGAATACACCGTTGCCAGTTGCGCCTGCAGCAGGGAAGATGATGTCATTGCCATCATTGTACAGGGTCGCAGCCAGAGACTTACCAATGTCTGGCTTGTCATACGCACCAGCGTATGTGATTTTCACTGTTGCCTTAGGGTTAACAGCTTCTACGCCAGCTTTGAAACCAACTTCAAAACGTTTGATAACCGGGCTTTCCATACCGCCGATGAAGCCTACTTTGTTGGTTTTTGTAGTCAGGCCTGCAACCACACCAACCAGGAAGGAACCTTCATTCTCGGAGAAAGTTACGGATTCAACGTTAGGAGCATCTACCACGCTGTCGATGATTGCAAGGTTGGCATTCGGATTCTCAGTAGCAACCTTCTTAATAGCATCGCCAAGGTCAAAACCGATACCCCAAGTCAGGTTATAGCCGCCTTTAACGAACTGGTTCAGGTTCGGCTCGTAGTCTGCATTGGATTTACTTTGCAGATACTTGATATCAATGCCGGTTTCCTTTTGAAGAGCCTGCAGAGCTTCCCAAGCAGATTGGTTAAACGATTTGTCATTTACGCCGCCTACGTCGGTAACCATACCTACTTTAACGTCGGTTTTGGGAGCTTCCGTTGGCGCTGCTGTTGCTTCAGCTGGCGCATTGGTTGCTGTTCCGGCGTTTTTGCCTCCTGCGTTGCCGGAGTTGTTGTTGTTGTTTCCGCAGCCTGCCAGAACGACAGTGAATGCCAGCAACATAACAAGAGAAAGTTGGTAAAACTTCTTCATCGAGTGTGATCCCCCTTAAAAAATTGGATGTCTTCTGTGTTCTGCTTGGACATACCATTAAGTCAAATTATAACTGGTAAAAAACCTAAAATCCAGTCCATTAATGACCTCAGGTCAATAATAATTTGCATTTTCCCACAAGAAATCGCTTACTATTACATTGTATGTCAATAAAATGATCAAACTATGTCAGAAAGGCTCAGATAAGCTTGATTTATTTCGGTTCATTATATATATTATTGCACAGTTATGAGTTTTCTATTATCATGGATGACTACATATTGTAGAAAAGGGAGTACTGTATAATGGATGATCAAAACCAACCCCAAGCTGCACCGGACTTCAAATACTGCCGGGAATCCCGCGTGTTCAAGACAAGCCGTGTATTCCCGAATGATGTCAATAATCATAAGACGCTGTTCGGCGGCAAGCTGATGAGTACGATTGACGAAGTGGCCTCCATCTCTGCAATGCGCCACTGCCGCACGAATGTCGTAACCGCCTCAGCGGACTCTGTTGACTTTCTCCTGCCCATTAGGCCCACTGATTCTGTGTGTTTCGAATCCTTCGTCTCCTGGACAGGCAGAACCAGCATTGAAGTCTTTGTCAAAATCATCTCGGAAAACCTGTATACCGGCGAACGCGCAGTTGCCGCCACCTCCTTCCTCACCTTCGTAGCCGTCCATGAAGACGGCACCCCGGCTCCGGTACCCGCGGTCGTTGCCGAGACCGATGAAGAGAAGCTCATCAGCGCCTCAGCAGACCAGCGTTCCGAGCTGCGCAAGATCAGAAGAACAAGCAGCAAATTGCTGGCATCTCAACTGAGTACAACGAAATACTGGGAGTAAAGTAATTATCCAAAGCACTTTCAAACGCCCAAAAAAAAGCACCGTCGCACGGGATATCCCGCAGGCGGTGCTTTTCGGTTACTTCTAATGCTTACGCGTTGATCTTCTCTTTGGCTACAACAGCCAGGGAGTTGAATGCGTTAAGGTCGTTTACTGCCAGGTCAGCCAGCATCTTGCGGTTCACTTCTACGCCAGCCAGTTTCAGGCCGAATACCAGCTTGCTGTAGGAAAGACCGTTCAAACGGGCTGCAGCGTTGATACGGACGATCCACAGTCTGCGGAAGTTACGCTTAGTCTGACGACGGTCACGGTATGCGTACAGCATCGATTTCATTACCTGCTCATTGGCAGTTTTGAAAATGCGGTGCTTGGAACCAAAATAACCTCTTGCCAGCTTCAGTACTTTTTTATGTCTACGACGAACTACAAATCCGCCTTTAACTCTTGCCATATTAATAAACCTCCCAAAAATGTGTGATAAAACTATTTCAAGTTAGCGAGTCCTTGTTTCAAGCGTCTTACATCCCCAGGGGCCATAACCGGATTGCCGTTCAGAACGCGTTTTGCACGTTTCGATTTGTGGGAAAGCAAATGATTCTTGTGAGCTTTGTAACGCAGTACTTTGCCGGATCCGGTAATCTTGAAACGGCCTTTCAGACTGCTGTGGGTTTTCATTTTAGGCATGGTGTTTCCTCCTTGAATATTATGCGGCGCCAAATTGCTGTGCAAGTGACTCCAAATTTATTGGGCTTTGGGAGCCAGGATCATAATCATGCTGCGTCCTTCCAGCTTGGGCTGGCGCTCCACAACAGAGATATCTTCCACTTCGCTCTTCACACGTTCCAAAATCTTCTGGCCGATGCTGGCGTGGGTAATCTCACGTCCGCGGAAGCGGACAGAGCATTTCACTTTGTCGCCTTCGCCCAGAAACTTGATGACGTTGCGGAACTTGGTCTGATAATCATGTTCCTCGATGTTGGCACGGAACCAGACTTCCTTGATATCCACGATCTTCTGGTTCTTGCGTGCTTCCTTCTCTTTCTTCTGTGTTTCATAACGGAACTTGCCGTAATCCATGATGCGGCATACCGGCGGCTTCGCCTGCGGTGCTACGTTGACTAAATCCAGATTAAGATCAATCGCCATCTGCAACGCTTCGCGGATCGGTTTGATACCGATTTGCTCGCCTTCCGCTCCAACCAACCGAACTTCTTTGGCCCGAATTTCATCATTGATCATATGTTCCTTACTGATAATACTCCACCTCCGGATCTTCTTGGGAAATCAATTCTGCGGTTCTCCATAAAAAAGGGGTGCCGGTAACTCCCGACACCCCGTTTGATCAACGTTCATGAATTATAACATCCATAAAGCATTGAGATCAAAACCAGCTGGCGGAGGCCAGTCAGGTGAGAAGCCGGTGCTTCTGCTTGCAATCCCTATGTTTTGCATACTTGAATAATATACATCACTCTACAAGCTGTGTCAAGAACTGCAAGTGCATTTCTTGTAAAATGACTCTAATCAGGAAACCTGCTTGCTCTGAACTTCCTCAAGCCGTACGACACGCGTATGCTTTGTATGGCTCCACTGCTTGTTGTTCTGCGTAAAGAACGCATAGAACGTAATGGGATACCAGGAAATCAGATAAACCGGGAAGACCAGCAAATACAGGTAGACTTTCTTGAATTTGACCTTCTCCAGCGCCATTGCGAGCAGGAAGGTCAGGATATTCGCGCCGACTGCAAAATAGCTGAGCCACAAAGGCAGCTGGCCATAAATATTGGCGATATGCGGACCTCCGAACATGGAGTTGTCGACCCACATTACAGCCGTCATCAGGAAGGTCAGCAGCACGATGTAGACATTGGCACCGTACAGTGCCAGGTCAAACTTCGTGAGGCTGCGTTCTTTTATGCTCTGCCACAGCAGAGGAAAGAAATATCTCCGCGCTACTGTGAAGTGACCCTGCATCCAGCGCAGACGCTGTCTGGAGGAAGCCTTGAAGGTCAGCGGCTTCTCGTCGAATACCTTCGCGTCATAATTGAATTTGGGATAGACGCCCTTGGATGCGCTCCGCATCGTAAACTCCAGATCCTCTACCAGGCTTGTCGCTCCCCATCCCATTTCCTTCAGCAGATTGGTTTCGAAACACATCCCCGTTCCGCCAAGGAAGTTCGCCATATTCAGATTATGGCGCGACAGCTGCCAGAGCCGGTTGATGTACCAGTAAGATACGCCATAAGCGGCCGTAATCCAGGAATCCTCCGGATTTTTAGTATCGATGTAGCCTTGAATAACCTTTGCGCCGGAGCAGAGATCATTGTTCATCTCTGTCAGGAACTCTGTATGGGCAAGATTGTCGGCATCGAACATTACGACTGCGTCGTACTGCCGCGGCATGGCCCACAGCTCCTTAAGCATCCATTCAATCGCATATCCCTTGCCGCGCAGATTGGTATTGGTGCGGACACAGGCATTCATGCCGTGCTCTCTTACAATTCTTGCCGTTCCATCCGTACAATTGTCGCAGATGACAAATACATCGTACAGTTCCCGGGGATAATTAAGCTGTTTCAAATTTTCCATCAGCGCCCCGACAACTTCTTCCTCGTTGTGTGCGGCGACCAGTACAGCAAATGATTTTTGCGGAGCAAACTGTGCCTTGTTCTTTTTCTTGTGCAGTCCGAATAACGAAAACGTAAACTGATAGACTGCAATTGCCGCCAAGATCACTTGGAGCGTAACAAACAATGCGTCTGCCATGACCTTTGATGCCCCCTTTTCGAATCTTGATGTTCTTTTGTTTTTTTCTCTCTCTGGCATTGCTGACGTTCTTTCTGACCCTTATGTTGCATTCCTTACAGTAAGACCGCTAGATTTCCCTTTGGCTAAAGCAGGCTTGCCTGTATATTTATCACGTCAAAAGATATGGTCCGGCTGCCGCTGCTGCGGCTCCCTATTTCTCTGTTACCTTTTAAACGCGTTCAGCCTGCTTGAATCATTGTAAGGTGTAAGTGGCTGTGAAGTCAAAACTGGCATTTTCCGAGCTTACCCGAGCTTTTTCTTGAAATGGACTACCTTAAAAAAGTATGATAAAGACAGCTTTATGGCATAGACCGGATTGCTGCAGCTGCGCCAATTATCTTCAGCCGGACTATCGGAGGGACAAGATATGAGACATTTATTCATGAAATTGCATCTCTTGGAGCGGCGCCTGTTCAAGTGGATCAACGGACGATTGCATAACCCATTCCTGAACTTCTGGCTTTTCTATCTGACCCATCTGGGCGGGGCCACAAGTGCCATCGGCATCAATCTGCTGATCTGGGCGCTGTCTCCCCAGCCTTTGAGAACTGTAGGGCTGCAGGCCCTTATTGCCCTGGCGATCAGTCATCTGCCTGTTGCCATCGCCAAGAAGCTCTACCCGCGGGTGCGGCCGTATCTGGCGCTGCCAGGCACGAATACGTTCCATAATCCGCTCAAGGACCACTCATTTCCTTCAGGCCATACTACAGCTATCTTCGCTTCTACCGTTCCTTATATGGTGGCCTTTCCTGTCCTGACCGCCATACTGCTGCCGCTGGCCTGCATTGTCGGATTTTCGCGGATCTATCTTGGACTGCATTATCCGTCAGATGTTGCGGCAGGTGCGGTTATAGGCTCCGGCGTCGCTGCAGGCACCATTGCCCTGTGGTTCTAGCGCCTCTGATGGAACGGCGAATATCATTCACGAAAACAGGTGGATTATACATTGCGCAAAAAAAGAGTACTATTGCTGTCGGAAGGTTTCGGCGCAGGGCACACGCAAGCAGCTTACGCTTTGTCGAGCAGCCTGCGCAAATTGTCGCCTAATCTGCAAACCAAGGTGCTGGAGCTTGGGAGCTTTCTGAATCCCAGACTGGCGCCTCTGATTGTATCGGCATACCGGAAGACGGTGACCTCCCAGCCCAGGCTGATGGGGTATGTGTACCGTCACCAGAAATCATTCAACCGTCTTACCACACTTGCCCTGCACCGCATTTTTTATACACATACGCAAAATATTATGAAGCAGCTGAAACCGGATATTATCGTCTGCACCCACTTCATTCCCAGTGCCGTGGTTTCCCGCCTCAAACGGCTGGACCCGGCCTTCAAGGTCCCGCTGGTCACGGTCATCACTGACTACGATGCACATGCCACCTGGATCAGCCCGGAAGTGGACCGGTATCTGGTCTCCACTCCTGAGGTCAAAACCAAGCTGCGCTACCGCAGCGTCGCTGCAGCCAAAATCCAGGTCACCGGCATGCCGGTCCACCCGAGCTTCTGGGAGCATCCGGGCAAAGCGGATATTCTGGAGCAATTCGGCCTGCAGGATATGCCGACCGTGCTGGTTATGGGCGGCGGCTGGGGCATGATGAACGACGAAGTCATCAATACAGCTTTGGCTGGATGGCGTGATAAGCTCCAGATTATTTTTTGCCTGGGCAAAAATGAGAAGCTGCTGCGTGAGATGCAGGGAAATCCGCTCTACAGCCATCCCAACATCTCCCTGGTCGGCTTCACGCGTGAAATCGACAAGCTGATGGAGATCTCCGATCTGCTGGTCACGAAGCCGGGAGGAATGACCTGCAGCGAAGGCCTGGCCAAGGGGATCCCCATGCTGTTCTATGACCCGCTGCCCGGCCAGGAAGAAGAGAACTGCCGTTATTTCACGGCGGCAGGACTGGGCGAACCGGTAACTTCACTGAAGGTGGTCGACAGGTGGATGGAACGGCTGCTCTACAGCTATGATGAGGTGCAGGCCAAACGGCAAAGCCATCTGGATGAAATCGCCCGCTTCCATCCCTTGCAGAGCGCCCAGAGCATTATTGATATGCTGGAATAACGCCGGCAAGAACAGCGAATCCTAAGCAAATATATAGTATTATGAAGAACAAAACGGCTGCACCCTCCTTCATTGGACAGGCAGCCGTTTTTGATTTTAAGCTCAGGAGCTTGATGCCTCTTGAGGTTATGCGGAACGTTCCTTTCCCATTCGTCCAGCTTCCCCGCTTACCGGCAAGCGATAGTTGGAAAAAGGATAACTAATTTGCCCCAGTACCATGTCCTCCGCAGATTAAGTGGAAAAAGGTACACTAATTCAGCCCATTTCGCCCATGGTGGAGTAATACAGCCCAATTAAGTTTCCTTTTTCCACTTAAATCTCTCGATTGTTGATTTTCGGGAAGAATAAGTTCCCTTTTTCCAACTAGCCGCTTGTTCACCGACTAGGAACCCGGATTGGCGGCAAGCCCAGTGAAAAGTGTACTTCACTGACCATCATCCCGCGTCCCGATAAATTTCATCCGAAAAGGATAACTCCCTCTTCAGGAAGCTTTTAGCATCCATTCCATCAATTACAGTCGGTACTTATCCAGGCGGGTGGCCTGGTAGCGCGCCAGTGCTTCCGCACCCACAATGGCCTCGCAGCGGTGAATATTAACTCCGCGGCCAAAAAATTTGGTCTCATATTCAGTCATCACATGCTCCTCGTTCATCACTCCGTCCGGATGCAGATCGAGGGAAATATTCTTCATTTGCAGCCCATAGTCAGCAAAGGCATTCAGTGAGAACTCAAACAGGCTGCGCGAATCTGTCTTCAGGTGAATTTCGCCAAGCGGGCTGAGCAGGCCGCGGTATTTGTCGAGAAACCGCGGATGGGTGAGGCGGCGGCGCGCATGTTTGCTCTTGGGCCATGGGTCGCTGAAGTTCAGGTAAATGCGCTCCAGCTCCCCCGGCGCAAACACTTCCTCAGCATAGTTAATATTGGCGAGCGCCACTCTAAGGTTAGGCGGCGTCTCCTGTCCTGCCGGCTCCCAGACCGCCCGGGCCTTCTCTGCCGCACGGCGGATCAGTTCATCGTACATATCAACGCCGATAAAGTTAATATCGGGATATTTGAAGCTCATCCGGCTGATGAACTGCCCCTTGCCCATGCCAAACTCCACATGGATGGGATGATCGTTGCCGAACAGTTCAGACCACTGCCCCTTCAGGCTGCGTGGATCAAGGATGACCAGATCGGTCTGCTCTTCCAGACTTTCACGTATTCCTTTTCTTCCGCGTAAACGCATAAGGTATTCCTCCGCTTTCTCTAATACGTACACTGTCACTTGCAATATTGTGCCGAACTTGTCCGCAAAAGTAAAGGGATTTCACCGAAAAAAAAGGAATTCTCCGCCTGGCCGGGTACGGCCGGACGAAGAACTCCCTTTTGCTGTATTTGGAATTGGGGTCCATGGTTTCATGCAATTCTTAGTCTACTTGGCAGAAGACTTAAAATCAAATGTCTTCTCGAAGGCACTGCGGATCTTGCGCTGTGCTTCAGTCTTGATCTTGTGATTGCCGTTAAATTCAACGCCCGTAAGCGCCAGCGCTTCGTCGGGGGTCAGCTGCACATCAATGGAGCCTTTTCCTTCGGCATAAGCCGTGTGAGAATTCATCGTGATCACCTCTTGATATTATTATGAACCTTGCGACACGAAATTATGAATTCATGATATAGAAATTATGTGGGCTGCAGCGGCTTTTTTACATTTTAAATATAACATAGTGTGTAAGCATTATCAAGATGAAAACGCTATTATTCCTGCCTATTTTCCGCCTCAATTCCAGCGGCCTTCATGTTACGTTGACCGCTGATTTTTGATACAATGGAAAGGTTAAGTAGGAACGGCTTGACCGTCCTTGCAAGGGACGGTCCGTTTCAGCGAGAAATATAAGGATGCTTGATGGCGCGGGACAGATAAATCCTTATATTTTAGAGAAAGGAGTACCGCATGTCCAACCTTCTACAGACCTCCTCTCCACTGCTGTGGGGGGATAAACGTTTCCATACCTGGAATTATGAAATGCGTGAGCATATGGACACCAAAGTGTTCAAAGTCATGCTCGATGCCGGCTTTACCTGTCCCAACCGCGACGGTTCCATCGCCAAAGGAGGCTGTACCTTTTGCAGCGCCAGAGGCTCCGGGGATTTCGCCGGCAGCCGCCGCGATGATCTGGTGACCCAGTTCAATAATGTCCGGGACAGACAGCATCTGAAATGGCCGAATGCCAAATATATCGGTTACTTTCAGGCTTATACGAACACGTATGCTCCAGTCGCGGAACTCAGGGAATATTATGAAGTCATTCTGCAGCAGCCGGGCGTAGTCGGCCTGTCCATCGCTACGCGCCCCGACTGCCTCCCTGATGATGTGGTCGAATACCTGGCTGAGCTGAACCAGCGGACCTACCTCTGGGTCGAAATGGGGCTGCAAACCATTCATGATTCCACCTCTGAGCTGATTAACCGGGCACATGATACGCAGTGCTACATTGACGCTGTCCAGAAGCTCCGCCGTCACGGCATCCGCGTCTGCACGCATATTATTCACGGCCTGCCGCAGGAAACGCATGAAATGATGCTGGAAACTGTGTCAGCGGTGGCGAACATGGACGTGCAGGGCATCAAAATCCATCTGCTGCACCTGATGCGCAAAACGCCGATGGTGAAGCAATATGAAGCCGGCCTCCTGCGTTTTCTGGAACAGGATGAGTATGTGAAGCTGATCGCCGATTCACTTGAGCTTCTTCCTCCGGAAATGATCGTGCACCGCCTGACCGGCGATGCCCCGCGCGATCTGCTGATCGGTCCGCTGTGGAGCCTTAAGAAATGGGAAGTGCTGAACGCCATTGATGATGAACTGATTGCCCGGGATACCTGGCAGGGTAAATACTGGAGGAAGAGCTAATGGGCTTTATGTCGGTCCTTAGCTTTGCTCATAAATTAACGGAGGGCCGCCTTCAGCCGGGCGGCCGGGCGATTGACGCCACCGTGGGCACCGGTGCCGACACGCTGTTCCTCGCCAAAGCGGCCGGGCCGCGCGGCGGGGTGTACGGCTTCGACATCCAGCCTGCGGCGCTGGCTCTGGCCGAAGAGCGCCTGCGGCTGGCCCGGGAGGAAGCGCGGGCGGCGCTGTCTCCCGTAACGCTGCTGCTGCAGAGCCACGCAGCAATGGCGGAAGCCGTTCCGCCGGACTGGCGCGGAACGGTCTCGGCGGTGATGTTCAATCTCGGCTATCTGCCCTCGGGCGATGCCGACAAGACCATCATCACCGAGCCCTCCAGCACGCTGGCCGCGCTGGAGGCCGCGCTCGCGCTGCTGCGGCCGGGCGGCATTATCACGGCCGTCCTCTATCCCGGCCACGAAGGCGGGGACCGGGAAGCCGCCGCCGTGGAAGCCTGGGCGGCAGGCCTCCCTTCCCGCCAGGCGCAGGCCATCGTCTACCGCCAGCTGCAGCGGGCCTCGGCCCCTTACACGCTGGCGGTCGAGAAGAAAAAAGAAGCGGATCTGTAGGTGGCCGTAACCAGGATCGAGCACATTAATACCGGTGAACGGCAGCCGCTATTTTCTTTTTTGACGGGCCGGATGACGAAAAGCCGCAGTTACTCGAATCTGCGCAAAACAGTAAGTAAGCACATTATTCTACAATCGGAAGGAAGATGCAGTGATGACTAAGCCTTATCCTTTAAAATTTCAACCGGAGTTCAAAGAACGCGTGTGGGGAGGCCGGGCCCTGGAGAAATTCGGCCTGGAGCTGCCGGAAGGCCACATCGGTGAAGGATGGATGATTGCCGATCATCCCAATGGCACGTCTTCGGTGCTCAACGGCGAGCTTGCCGGACAAGGATTGGATCAGATCCGCCTGCAGTTCGGCCATGAATGGTTCGGCAGCAAGGGCAGCCCGAAGGACGGCGGCCGGTTCCCGCTGCTGATCAAGCTGCTGGACTGCAATGACAATCTGTCTGTACAGGTGCATCCTACGGATGATTATGAAGAATTGCCAAAGGGAGAACTGGGCAAAACAGAAATGTGGTATGTGCTGGACGCCAAACCGGGCGCCAAAATTATCTACGGCCTTAAAGACGGCGTAACCCGCGAAAGTCTGCGTGAGGCGCTGGAGAGCGGTACGGTCATGGATACCATGCGGGAAATCACTGTCTCGGCCGGTGACGCCTTCTACATCCCTGCCGGAACTGTTCACGCGCTCTGTGCCGGAGTGGTTGTAGCGGAAATTCAGCAGAACTCGGACACTACATACCGGATTTACGACTATGACCGTCCGGGCCTGGATGGCAAACCGCGTGAGCTTCATATCGAGGATTCGCTTAACGTAACCGCTTATGAAGGCGCAGGCGCAACCTCCATGAAGACAGACGGCGCTGTAGCCGGAGAGTGGCTGCAGATTGCCGCTTCCCCCTACTTTATTGTAGAGAAAGGCATCGTAAACGGGGAATGGAGCCTCTCCACCACACCGGACAGCTTCACTATTCTCGTGGTCTGCGAAGGCAGCGGACATCTGACCTGGGAAGGCGGCTCCCAGCCCTATTCGGCCGGAGAATGCTACCTCCTTCCGTCCACTCTTGGGGCTTACGGAATCGAAGGCCACTCCACGGTGCTGCGTTCGTATCTGCCATAAACCATGCCTGTGCCGGCATATATTAACGGGTAAGGCTCAAACTTAGGTCCATGCCACCAAAGCGGTATTGCAGGTAGAATTTAGGGTGTGTCCGCTTTGCTGTTACATTATTGCTCAATCTCCAAGAAGTATGGCTCACAAAACTTTTAGGAGGACCGGGATGAGGGAAAACACTTTTAAGATGACCGATCCGCTGGGGGTCGACATCCATGTGTATGAATGGCTGCCGGAACCGGAGGCGCCGGTCAGAGGGATTGTCCAGATTGCCCACGGCATGTGTGAAACGGCTGCCCGGTATGCCCGGTTTGCAGCGGCGCTCACAGGAGCAGGCTATGCGGTATATGCCAATGACCACCGCGGCCACGGGCAGACTGCAGGCCGGGTTGAGCTGCTCGGCGATACCGGCGAGAATGGATTCTACTGGATGCGGCGCAATCTGCTCCAGCTCGCCGGAATCGCCCGCTCCCGGCATGAGGGCCTGCCGATCTTCCTGCTGGCCCACAGCATGGGCTCCTTTCTGGCACAGAAGCTGATGTGCGAGGAAGGCCGTGACATCTATGCCGGATTCATTCTCAGCGGCACCAACGGGCCGCGCACGATGCTCCGGCTCGGAGAATCACTGGCGGGGCTGCAATTCAGGCTGCAGGGGAAGCGCCACCGCAGTGTTCTGCTGAACGGTATTGTTTTTGGTCCGTATAACCGGTCTTTCACACCGGTGAGGACCGCTTTTGACTGGCTGAGCAGTGATACGCAGGAGGTGGACCGCTTCATAGCTGATCCGTTCTGCGGAGCGATTTGCACCACCCGGTTCTTCCGCGATTTCTTCCGGCTGCTGCGGGATATCCATTCCAGGGAAACGCTGGTTACCCTGTGCAGGGATAAGCCGGTATATCTGTTCGCCGGAGCCAAAGACCCGGTCGGCATGAACGGTCAAGGCGTGCTGCGCCTGGCAGAGATCTACCGGGAGCAAGGAATTTCAGATGTGGAATACAGGCTGTATCCGGAAGGCAGGCATGAAATGCTCAACGAGGTCAACCGGGATGAGGTGACTGCGGATGTGCTGGACTGGCTCGTCCGGCATCTTCCGGCAGAATCCCTGCTGCTTCAGCCGCTTGCTCCTTAGCTATCCGGCATAAACGTATAAAAGACAGGCTTTCCATTCATTCCGGAAAGCCTGTCTTTGCATTTTTCCGCTATAAATCTACTAATGCTCCATTTTTTAACATACCAAATGTGATATGATTCTCTTGTACAACAATGTTCATGAGCAGCAGCTGCACTCCCTAGAGGAGGTGAAGGTAATGGATGTTAAAGATGCTATTACCCTAATGTTCATGTTCGGTATGTTCATATTGGCACTGCTTGGCTACATTAAAAAGAAATAGACCGTACCTGTAAGGTAACGGTCTACTCCAACCAAATAAAACGGGACGACCGGCTGCTCTTCAGCAGTGGTTGTACAACAGGGCTGTGCTGGTGACACAGCTCCTTCTTTTATTGTATTATAGCATAACCCATTTTATTACATAATCCCCGAGGAAGAATGCATCTCCGCCAATGGCTTGTCCAACCCGTATTGAAGCACCTTCTGCGGCCCCTTGCCCCCGCTGCGGCGGAGCCCTTTATCAAGAAAGCCTGCTCTGGAGTAGAGGCTTGCGGCAGCGATATTCCGCTCGTTGACAGCAAGTACAATTTCGCGGACCCAAGGAAAATGAGTGCTGATGAAGTCCGGCAGCACCACCAGTGCGGCTTTGGCTATGCCCTGGCCTTGGCTGGCATAGTTAATCAGGAACGCGCGCAGCAGTATGGCCCCGGTTGTATTGGGGTAAAAGTCCGCAATACCTTCTCCACGGTGAAGGACAAAAAAGCCTACCGCCTGTTCCTCCTGGACAATGACAACCGCAGTTTTGCCGGGATTTGCTACAGCTTCAGACAAAGTCTCTTCCGGCAACCCGGTGAACTCCGCCTGCTCCGGCGGCAGCTCAAAGGCAAGCAGGTCTTCCTTGTACTTTTCTTCATATAAACGCAAAGAAATCTGCACAGCACTGTTCATTCTGTCTCCCCCTCCCAGCCCAATCAAGGGCGCGCCTGCCTACAAAGGCAGCGCGTAATATTGCGCCCGCTGGCTCTCATCCTGCTGGTACATGACGATCAGCAGGGTGCTTCCACCGGCATCTGGCAGAGCTTCCGCCAGAGCGGTGGAACGCTTGTCCGCCGCCGCAAGCGGCGCTGCGGCTGACGCTGCCGGATTCGCCGCTCCCCTCTTAGCCGCTGCCGTCCCCGCCTCCCCGCCGCCTGCCGGGCTTAAGCTGTCCGGTATCCTGTCAGCATTGTCCGCCGCTTCGGCAACAGCCACGGCTGCCGGGTCAAAGCGCAGTCCGCTGATCGAGTCCAGCACGGCTTCCAGACGGAACGGCAGCACTTCGAGCACGGTGAACTTTTGCAGCTCCCGCTCGCTGAATCCCGCATCGGCCAGCTTGGCAGAGAGCCGCTCCGGATGCTCGGCGATCTCCTTCATATAATGAGACCACTCCGGCTTGTCCAGCGTAATATCCCACCAGATTTTGCGCGGCTTATATTTGTGCCCCAGGAAATAATCCAGCTTCATCAGCCCCGTAATGACGGGCATGGAAGGCGTTCTGCGGTCCGTCAGAAAAGCATGCAGCCGGGTGAACAGATCTTCGAGCTGATGCCCGATCTTCTGCCAGCCCCGCGCCTCCCAGTAATCGCCGAACTCCTGGAAGAAATCGAACGGCGATTGGAACACATGGCGGATCAGGTATTTAACCGAGTGGTCCAGCCTGTGGCTGTTCCAATACTTCTCCAGCACATCCTCCAGCCGCTTGAGGCGGATAATGTCGGAGAACGGCATCACATGGCTGCTCAGAATCTCATATGGGGCGTGCTCCATATACGTATAGTTGTATTTGGCCGCCTGGGCACGGAGCCCGGTGCCGCGCAGCATTTTGAGGAATCCGAGCTGAAGCTCTTCCGGCTCCATGGCAAATACATCGTTGAAGGTCTTGCGGAAGGTCGCGTAATCCTCCTGCGGCAGCCCGGCAATCAAATCGAGATGCTGGTCGATGTTGCCGCTGGCTTTGATTTTCATAACGGTGCGGGACAGCTTGGTGAAGTTCTGGCGGCGTTTGACCAGCTCATTCGTCTCGTCATTGGTGGACTGCACGCCTATTTCGAAGCGGAAGATGCCCGGAGGCGCGTGCTCGGCAAGGAAATCCAGCACCTCAGGACGCATAATATCCGCTGTAATCTCGAACTGGAACACACAGCCCTGATGGTTGTCGATCAGGAACTGGAACATTTCCATCGCGTAATTGCGGTTGATATTGAAGGTGCGGTCAAGAAATTTGATGACTTTGGCACCATTCTCAATCAGATAGAGCAAATCCGCCTTCACCCGTTCAATATCATAGTACCGCACACCCACCTCAATGCTGGACAGGCAGAACTGGCAGTTGAACGGACAACCCCGGCTGGTCTCAAAATAGACAATCCGCTTGCCGAGATCCGGCAGATCATCCGGGAAGCGGTGCGGGGACGGCAGGGTGTTCAGATCGCTTTTGGGACGCGGCGGATTGACGATCAGCTCTTCCCCCTTGCGGTACGCAGCTCCATAGACAAAATGAAACTTGCGATCATCCCGCAGCTCCTGAAGCAAATGGTGGAAGGTCTCTTCCCCGTCACCGTTCACGACAAAATCAATCCCGGCCTCCCGCTGCATCCAGTAAAGCGGCTCATACGATACTTCCGGCCCGCCCAGCACAACCGTAACCTCAGGCATCACTTGCTTGAGAATCCCGATCACCTTGACGGTCTCTTCAATGTTCCAGATATAACAGGAAAACCCGATCACATCCGGTTTCTTCTGGAAGAGGTCGGACACGATATTCATCACGGGATCTTTGATGGTATATTCCGCCAAATGGATATCCTGAAACTCATGCTCGCTGTATGCCTTCAGGAGGCGGATGGCCAGCGAGGTATGAATGTATTTGGCATTTAATGTAGCCAGGATGATTTTCATGCCTGATAACCCTCTTTACATTTCATTTTGAAAAAATTCCAGGAACGGCTTGCCGTATTTACGGTATTTCACTTCACCGACCCCTTTGACTCTCAGCATTTCCGCTTCAGTCTGCGGGCAAACCACGCTCATCTCGCGCAGGGTCGCATCATTGAAAATAATGTAGGACGGCACATGCTCGCGCCCCGCCAGCTCGCGGCGGATCAGGCGCAGCTGCTCGAACACCGTCTCATTCACCGCCGATGGCGACAGATCGCGCACGCGGCTGCGGTCCCGCCCGCCGGAGCTGCCTCCGGTGCTGCGCACCCGGGCCACCCGCTGCAGGACCTGCCGCTGGCCGCGCAGCACTTCGGCGGCCAGCGGCTGAAGCCGCACCACAGGATACTGGCCTTCCGATAAGGCCAGATACCCTTCCGAGATCAGCACATTGATGCTCTCGGTAATCTCCTTCTCGGTGCGGCTGGACATCGCCCCGTGGGTAGGCAGATTCTCGAAGCCGTACTGCAGCACCTTCTGGTTGCGCGAGCCTTTGAGGACAGAGGATACCAGCGCGACGCCAAAGCGTTCACGCATACGGTGGATGCAGGAGAATATCTTCTGGGCATCCACTGTCATATCCACCAGCTCGCGTTCATCTGTACACGAGCTGCAGATCCCGCATGGCTGGTCCCCGTGCTCCTCGCCAAAATAATCCAGCTGGGCGCTGCGCAGACAGCGGGTCGTATAGCAGTAATCGATCATCTGCTGAAGCTTGCGGTATTCATTGGCCTTGCGGTCCGCGTCCTGCGGATTCTGCTCGATCAGGAACTTCTGCGTCATAATATCCTGCGCGCTGAAGAGCAGGATACACTGGCTGGGCTCTCCGTCCCGCCCGGCACGGCCCGCTTCCTGTACGTAGGCTTCCATATTTTTGGGCATATTGTAATGGATGACGTAACGGACATTCGACTTGTCGATCCCCATCCCGAAAGCGTTGGTGGCAACCATGACACGGATATCGTCATAGAGAAAACCTTCCTGGCTCTCCGCACGCTCCTGGTCGCTCATCCCTGCATGATAACGTCCGGCTGCGATGCCGGAAGCCTGCAGCCGCTGATACAGATCATCCACCTCTTTGCGGGTGGCGGCATAGACAATGCCCGGCTGATGGGAGTGCCGCGCCGTATAATCCAGCACGAACTCGCGTTTATTCTCCCCGCGCAGCACCGACATGGCCAGATTATCCCGGCCCAGTCCGGTCATGAATACGCCCGGCTGGCGAAGCCGCAGCAGCCGGACCATATCCTCCATAACCTCTGGTGTAGCTGTGGCGGTAAAGGCGGCAAGAATCGGCCGTTCCGGCAGCTCGTCCACAAAAGGGGAAACCGCCAGATAGCTCGTCCGGAAATCATGCCCCCACTGGGAGACACAGTGGGCTTCATCCACCGCGACACAGGAGATGGACAAGCCTGCCATCTCCAGGCGGAACCAGTCCAGCTCCAGCCGCTCGGGCGCCACATAGAGCAGCTTCAGCTCTCCCCGGCGCGCCGCACGGATGCGTTCATTCACTTCTTTGCCGCTCAGCGTGCTGTTGATATATGCAGCCGGAATTCCGGCCGTGGTCAGCGCGTCCACCTGATCCTTCATCAGTGAAATCAGCGGGGAAATGACCAGCGTAAGTCCCGGCAGCAGCAATGCCGGAACCTGATAACATATCGATTTCCCGCCGCCCGTCGGCATGATCCCGAGCGTATCCCGGCCCTCCAGCAGATTCATGACAATTTTTTTCTGGCCCTCCCGGAAGTCGGGATAGCCATAATATTTTTGCAGTTCAGCCTGCGCCTGTTCCATGGTAGGTGCTTGCATCTTCATCTCTATCATAACTCCTTAAGACTTTCTATCTTTAGTTTACCGGGCAACGGGGTATTGAGCAACCGCCGGAAGTGTAAATCAGGGCATAAAAAATCCCTTTCTAAGCAACACTTGATAGTGATCTTCCAAACTTCCAGCCCCAAGGAGGCGTGACATGCAAGCTTGGAAAGAGAAATATGTTTCATCTATCCAAAAACAAAAACAGCCGTCCCCCGCTCCACCGGAACCGGGCAAGGAAAAGCTGAGTCTCAGCCTGTCAGCCAATCTGGAAAGGCTGCTTAACCGGCTCGGCCAGAGCAGTGATCTGGTCGTACGTGATTTCCTGCTGTTCGGCCGGTACCGGGCAGCGCTTGTTTTTTTCTCCTCTCTTGTCAATCAGGAGCAGATTCAGGAGCATATCCTGAAACCGCTCATGGCCCGATCCGATGACCATCCAGGACTTCCTGACAATCCCGCCGGGCTGTCCCATTATATCTGGAATACAGCGCTTCAAGTCACACAGGGAACCACTGAAGAAGATTTGTCCGCCCTGCCTTCCGGAATCGTCAAAGGCCAGCTGATTCTGCTGATAGAGGGTTCAGCCGAAGCCCTTGTGCTGGACATGCGGCAGGTCGACACCCGTGGTGTAGAGCAGCCGCAGACGGAACAGGTAATCCGGGGACCGAGGGAAGGCTATGTAGAGAAGCTGGAGAACAATCTCTCCCTTCTGCGCTATCGGCTGCAGAGTACGGATTTCCGGATTGAGATCAGTCCAATCGGGTCACGGACCCAATCACGGGTAGCCTTGTGTTATCTGGACAGTCTGGCCGACCCGAAGCTGGTAGCCGAGGTGATGCGCAGAATTTCAATGATTCAAACCGACGGCATCATTGATGCGGGATACATCGAACAATTCATCGAAGACCAGCCGTTGTCTCCTTTCCCGCAGGTTCAGAGCACAGAGCGGCCGGACAAAACGGTAGCCGGTTTGCTTGAAGGGCGGGTTGCTATCCTGGTGGACGGCTCACCTTTTGCCCTGATCGTTCCCGCCCTGTTCAACCAGTTCTTCCAGACGGTGGATGACTATACCGAGCGTTTTATTATGGGCAGTCTCATTCGCATAATCCGTCTGATCGCCTTGGCCTTCTCCCTGTTTTTCCCGGCTTTGTATGTGTCGGTCATTTCGTTTAACCCGGAGCTGATGCCTACCGATTTCGCCGTAGCCATCTCCGGGGGACGCGCCGGCGTGCCTTTCCCGGCTGTGCTGGAAGTGCTGATTATGGAGGTCTCTATGGAGGTGCTGCGCGAGGCCACCATCCGCCTGCCGCAGATGATCGGCGGGGCCTTATCCATTGTCGGTGTGCTCGTTATCGGCCAGGCAGCGGTGGCAGCGGGACTGGCCAGTCCAATCACTGTGGTGATTGTCGCGCTGACGACTATCGGCTCTTTTGCCACACCTGCTTATAATGCGGCGATTGCACTGCGTATGCTGAGGTTTCCGCTAATCCTTCTGGCCGGGATGTTCGGACTCTATGGCGTGATGATCGGCACCATCCTGATTATCAACCATCTGTTGTTCCTCGAATCCTTTGCTGTGCCCTATATGTCTCCGTACATCCCCGGCAAATGGCGCGATTGGAAGGACTCGCTCGTGAGAGTACCTTTGTGGTGGATGCGCAGCCGCCCCAGTTTTCTGCACACCCGGGATAATACCAGGCTTCCTGCCTCCACTCCCGGGAATTATACCGAACAGATTCTTCAGCAGGGAGGAGAGACCAGTGAACCATTCCCGGCAGATCACAACGCTGCGGGCGGCAGCCGTAATCAGTAGCACCATTATTGGGATAGGGATTCTCAGCTTTCCCCGCTATATGGCCGATGCCGGAGGCAGCAGCGCACCTTTGGTTGCTTTTACCGGCGTTCTGATCTCCTTCTTCAGCTTCTGGCTGCTGGCCGCGCTGTGCCGGCGCTTCCCCAGAGAATCTCTGTTTGTGTTCAGCCGCCGGCTTATCGGCCGGCCGCTGGCCATGTTCTTCACTTTGATCATTTGGCTCATTTTCATCATGCTTACCGGCCTTACCGCCCGTCAGTTCGGAGATGTCGCTACAAGTGTGCTGTTCAATAAAACACCGATTGAAGCGACCGTTGTTTTGATGCTGCTGATCTGCCAGCTGTCGGCCCGAAGGAATATAATCAAGTTTTCCTACATTCATTTCTTCTACCTGCCGCTGATTATTGGCCCGGTGATCATAACTATCCTTATTTCTATGAGAGATGTCGACCTGCTGAATCTTCAGCCTGTCCTGACCGCTCCCTCAGCCTCCTTTTGGAAAGGCGCCCTTGAAGCGAGCTATCTGTTCCAAAGCTCTTTTATCATCACGCTGCTGGTTCCTTTTATGCAGCTGCCTAAGCAGGCTGTACGAGCAGGAGCAATCGGTATTTTCGCAGCCGGAGCTGTATATCTGCTGATTGTTATCGCCTCCGTAGGCATGTTCGGTGTGGAGGAAACCAAGCTGCTGATTTATCCCACTCTGGAAACCGCCCGCTCGGCGGTCGTTGGAGACGGTTTTTTGGAACGGATGGACGCCTTGTTCATTGTTATATGGGTAATCTCTGTCTACACCACCATCTACACTACCTATTATATAGCCGCCTATCTGCTGCAGAATTTGCTTGCATTCAGGGATCAGCGGATGACCTCCAGTGTACTGCTCCCTTTGGTTTTTGCCATTGCCATGCTCCCGAAGAATGTCTTTGAGACCTATACATGGACCCTCCTGCTGGGGAAAATGTCCATGATCCTGATGGTCGGCTACCCCGCTCTGTTATGGGCCGTATATGGGGTCCGCCGTTTCCGGAAGAAGGTGCTCCCATGAACAGACTGCTGCTGAAAATAAGCTCCGGATTGCTGGCGGCTGCCGTCATCAGCCTTTTTCTTACCGGATGCTGGGATCAAGTCGAAATCGAGGACCGGGCACTGGTGCTGGGATTATCCATTGATACCGTCCCTCCGGAAAAAGCAGATCAGGAAGAAGAGGTCACCCATCTTTTGGATACTCCGGTGCCGGAGGAAATGATCAGCGTCACAGCGCAGATCGCCGTGCCGGGACGTGTGCCGCTGGGTCCGGGAAGCGGCAGCAGCGAGGACGGGAAGACAAGCCCGGTGTGGGTGGTTACGGTGACGGGGCATTCGCTTGATGATGCCATGAATAATCTGCAGCAGCAGATTGCCGACCCGCGCTATCTCGTGCATTTGCGGGTAATTGTCATCAGCGAAGACATCGCCCGTGGAAGGATGGATGATCTCAATGATTATCTCCGGCGCAATCCCGAAGTCCGGCGCAGAACCTGGCTGCTGGTATCCGAAGGCCGGGCCTCGCAGTTCATGGATGTCAATCCTCCGCTGCAGCGCGTGCCTACACTATACATCCTCTCCATGATGGAGAAAGCAGTAACCTCGGGCAAGTTTCCTCCCGATTATATCGGCACCTACTGGTCCGCGGATTCCAAGTGGGGACAAAGCGCTTATCTGCCTTATGTGGCGCTGCGCAACAAAGACAATGTACTGATTAACGGATTGGCTTACTTCAGCCAGGGCAAAATGGTCAATACCACCAAGCCGCTTGAAATCGGCGCGTTCATGGCGGTTCAGGGAATGGACCCGGGCGGGTACTCCGCTTTTTTCGAAACAAGGGAGCTCGGCGTGGTCATGACCAAAACTAATAAACGATACACAAAGACCCGCAGCTCCATCCGGGACGGCAAACCCGTTCTAACCTATGACATTTACCTCGAAGGGGATTTGGACGAGCACTTTCACAGCGCGAAGCCCGCCGATTCCCCGGCGAGTCTGCATGAGATTGAGCAGGAATTCAATAAGAATGTTCAGACCTTGATCCACAATCTGATCCGGCAGACCCAAAAGGACCATGCCGATATTTTTGGAATGGGCGAGATTATCCGCGCGCATCACCCTGCCTACTGGAAGGAGCATATTCATGACAAGGACGATTGGGAGAAGCTCTATGACAGTGTCACTGTGAATATTAATCTGGCTCTGCATCTGCGGAGAGTCGGACTTAAAGAGACATAAGAATCTATAAGCGGTTTAGCCGCGCAAATGGATGGAAACGGGGAGAAGCTCATGATGCACCTAGTTACCTATACTGCTGCGATCACCATATTTTCCGCACTGATGCTGCTCACAGTGGACCGGGCGATCTATAAGTCCAGCGGATGGGTTCGCGAAAGGAAATACGCCTCTGCACTGGGATGGGGCTGCGCGGGTGTATCCTTGCTGTTCATCGTCTGGCGGCTTATCTTGTTATAGCTGACCAGCCACCTCCTCCCCCTTCCGGGCTCTTTCGTAGTATTTCTTTACCGCTCATGGTATATTGAGGAGTACATTATTAGAGGACGGAGAATGCTTCCATGAATACAAGACGACATCCAAAAGAGGGTTCCAAACGCGGCGTAAGGCCGGGAGTGAAGGCCAAAGCCCAGCTCAAGCCCGGCACAAGAGTCCCAAATGGCAAAGCGAGCGGCAAGCCGGGAGCAGCAGCCAAAGCAGCATCGCCGGTTAAATCATATACGGTAGCGGAGCCTGCCGAGCTGCTGGCTTTTTTGCTGAAGACTATTACAAGCCGCGGACGCAATTCCATCAAATCCATGCTCTCCCGCGGGCAGGTGTCGGTAAACGGCAAAGCCGTAACCAAGCATAATTTCCAGCTGCATCCCGGCCAGACCGTAACCATTGATCTTGAAAAACCGGTCCAGGCGAAGGAAATGACCGGACTGACCATTGTTTATGAGGACGATGATCTGATTGTGATTCAAAAGGAAGCCGGACTGCTCTCCATCGCCACCGGTGAAGACAATGAGCTGACTGCCTACCGCCAGCTGATGGAGCATGTCCGCCAGAGCAATCCCCATAACCGTGTCTTTGTGGTGCACAGACTGGACCGCGATACTTCCGGCGTGATGATGTTTGCCAAAAGCGAACAGCTGCAGCAGACGCTGCAGAATACATGGAAAGAAACGGTAAAGGAACGCTCCTATGTGGCATTGGTGGAAGGCGTGGTCAAAAAACCGGAGGGAACCATCAGCTCCTGGCTGAAGGAAACCTCGACGCTCAAAATGTATTCCAGTCCCCATGAAGGGGACGGCCTTCATGCCGTGACCCACTATAAGCTCATTCAGGGCAACCGCCACTTCTCTTTGCTGGAGGTGCACCTGGAAACCGGACGCAAGAATCAGATCCGCGTGCACATGTCCGATATCGGACATCCCATTGTCGGGGACAAGAAGTATGGTGCGGAGACAAAAGCTGTCGGGCGGCTCGGACTGCATGCCCGCCTGCTCTCCTTCGTACATCCGTCCTCCGGGGAACTGCTTACCTTTGAGAGCGCCATCCCCAAGACATTCCTGAAATACTCTGCTCCGGCACCTTCGAACTGAGCTCAATAATTCAGGCAGGGGAAACATGACCGGCAACATTTTCACTATAATTTGCGTCATGATACAATATAGAGAAACGTAAGAAGGTGCGGTTCTTGTTCCATCCCACTGTATTTGACAACATCAAAATTGCCTTTGAAAACCAGATTTACGATTACGATAACCTGGATGGAATTCTTATCGTGACGGACCGTGCCGATCTGCTGAATCTGGCGCTGATGTCCCGCGAGTTCAGCTTGTCCTTCAGACTGGCCGGCAGCCAAAATGTGACGTCCCAGGTGGTTCTGCTGTCCTCGGTGAAGGAGCTTAGCGACGAAATTCTGGAAACTCCCGGCAGCGATCCCGGCTGCGGCCTTGTATTGCGCTTTTATATGGAAATCCGGAATGTGAACGTCCAGTGTGCAGCAGCCCAGCGGATTCTCAGTTCGATCTGGGGGCCGGATGTCCAGCCCGTTCAATCCCTCACTTACCGGTACGGCCAGGAAGACGGCACCTGCAACAACTGCATTGAACTGAAGTTCAACAGGCAAATTACCGAAGAGCAAATGGAGGATATTCCCCATCTTCTGGAGTTTCTTGTGCAGAGCGCGGAGGAATTGGAGGACATCTACTAACGATAACGGGGTGAAGAGTTCATGGGCTTCCTGCCAACCGCCAAAAGCAAACGCTGGTCCCTCTGGATTCCTGTGTATGCGCTTGTTCTCTGGCTGCTGCTGTTGCTGGACCGTTTTGTTTTGCTGCACAAAGATTTCAGCCCCCTCCTTCTTGCCAGGTATGCCGCTCTTGCGCTTGGTGCATCTATAGTTGTAAACGGCTTTGGCTGGCTGGGCGCACGGCTGGTCTGGCTGATCACTACAGCCGGCATTCTGGCCGGACTGGGGCTTATGATGGCCTATACGTACCGGGAAATGTCCGGCTGGGAGGATCTTGCAGGCTTTCTCATGTTTGTAATGTTTGCACTGGGCGGATTTGCAGCCGGGCTGCTCGCAGAAGGCATCTTGTGGCTGATCAGACACCGGCGCAAGCTCTAGGACCAATTACGCGGTATCAATTCAATGTCACCAGCATCATATAATGAGGTGGATAACCCGTGTCCAATTCCCTTTTGACCAAAAAAGCCCTCGCCCATTCCCTGAAGACCCTGATGGAGCACGTACCGCTGAACAAAATTTCAGTCAAGCATCTGGTGGACGATTGCGGGCTCAACCGTCAGACGTTCTATTATCATTTCCAGGATATTTTTGAGCTGCTCGGCTGGATTTACCAGACGGAAGCGTTGGAGAGCATCGCCCAATATCGCAGCTACAATACGTGGACGGGCGGGTTTTACCGGATTTTTTGCTACATCGAAGCCAACAAGGCCTTTTGCAACAATACGCTGGACTCCCTGGGCAGGACGCATCTGGATGCGTATCTGTATGAAGTGACGAACGATCTGATCATGGGTGTGATTCAAGAGCTCGCGGGCGGGATGGAGGTTGACGCCGAGGATAAGCGGTTTATCGCCAATTTTTATACGCTGGCTTTTACGGGCCTTGTGATCCACTGGATGCGCGGCGGCATGAAAGATGATCCGAAGGTGATTATCGGCAAGCTCAGTGTGCTGATTGAAGGGAATTTTGCCAAAGCGCTGCATCAATACGAGAAAAAGCTGTCGTAACCGTTTCGGGTTCGGCGGCTTTTTGGCTTCTCCGGCCTTCAGCCGTTGTCGGAAAACCTTACACTTTGCTCCAAGTGACCAAAATTCATACACTCGCAGACTATTGGCCATACCCTGTACGCAAGCCTTGGTTTACATTAGGGACAGCAACATCAAACAGCAACCCTATGGAGGCGACACGAGTGAAAAAAGAGTACGGTAACAGCCAGGTTTATTTTGTCGGCGGCGGTATTGCATCTCTTGCAGGTGCAGCCTATCTCGTCAGAGACTGTGACTTTCCCGGACAGAACATTCACATTATTGAAGAGATGAAGATCCTCGGCGGCAGCAATGACGGCGCGGGCAACAGTGAACAAGGTTATGTCATCCGGGGCGGCCGGATGCTGAACGATGAGGCCTACGAGAACCTGTGGGAGCTGCTGAGCACCATTCCTTCAATCGACCATCCGGGGCAATCGGTGCGGGAGGAAATTACCGCCTTCGATGACGCCAATCCCACACATGCCAATGCCCGCCTGATCAACAAGAACGGTGAAGTCGAAGACGTGCTGTCGATGGGCTTCGATATGGCCGACCGTCTGGCCATGGGCAAGCTGATTATTACTCCTGAGGATAAAATGGGCAAAGCACGGATCAACGACTGGTTCGCTCCGCACTTTTTCCAGACGAATTTCTGGTATATGTGGGCAACGACCTTTGCCTTCCAGCCTTGGCACAGTGCGGTTGAATTCAAAAGATATATGCTCCGCTTCATGCATGAATTTCCGCGTATTCAAACGCTTGAGGGGGTTACCCGTACCCCCTATAACCAATATGATTCGATTATTCTGCCGCTGCACAAATATCTGGAGCCTTTCGGCGTAGACTTCACTCTGAAATGCACCGTCACCGATCTGGATTTCAAAGACGGCGACGGCATTACAGTTACGAAGATGCATGTGCTGCGGCAGGGCGTTCCCGATGTCATTGAGATTGCTGAAGGGGACCGCGTGATCGTTACGAACGGCTCCATGACCGAAGGCTCCAGCCTCGGTTCGATGACAACCGCTCCGCGCCTGAACGGTAAGGGAAGCTCCTGGAAGCTGTGGGAGAATATCGCCGCCAAAAAACCGGGCCTCGGCAACCCTTCCTCCTTTGACGATCATGTGGACGGCTCGAAGTGGGAATCCTTCACCGTCACCTTCCAGGACTCGGTATTCTTTGATCTTATGGAAAAATTCACACGCAACCGGGCCGGCACAGGCGCGCTCGTCACCTTCAAGGATTCCAGTTGGTTCATGTCTGTGGTGCTGGCCTTCCAGCCGCATTTCCGCAATCAGCCGGAGCATGTCAAGGTATTCTGGGGTTATGGGCTGTACCCGGACAAGGTCGGCGACTTCGTGAAGAAAAGAATGTGCGACTGTACCGGGGAAGAAATCATGCAGGAGCTGATCGGCCACCTTCATTTCGAAGCGCATAAGAAAGAGATCATGGCTACCGCCAACTGTATCCCTTGCATGATGCCATACATTACCGCCCAGTTCATGCCGAGACTGAACAGCGACCGGCCGAAGGTGGTTCCCGAAGGCTCCACCAACCTGGCTTTTATCAGCCAATTCTGCGAAATCCCGGATGACGTCGTGTTCACCGAGGAATATTCCGTCCGGGCAGCCAGAATTGCCGTGTACACGCTGATGGGTGTGAACCGCCCTGTGGAGCCGATCAACCAGTACCAATATGATGTGCGGACGTTGTTCTCAAGCTTTGTGACTTCGTTCAGATAAGCCTGCTGCTCCAGGTTCCGAATAACATCCAGCAGCATTAGAAAAAGCCCCCTGCCGTTAGCATTCACTAACGGCAGGGGGCTTTGGTGCGCTGCATTCAGGCTGTGCCAATCAGCCAAGGGTCCGGGCAGGCTGCCCCAGGCCGGGCATCTGCCTGTCAGATGCTGCAGGAGCCGTCGTCGCAGCCTTCGGCATCCGGGGCCTTGGACTTAGGTTGTCCGATCACCTGAAGCTCAGGTATATTCTTCTCTTCAGCCCAGACGGTATCCAGCACCTCAGAGAAGACCGGACCCGGCTGAGCGCCTGATACGGCATATTTATTATTGAATACGAAGAACGGTACGCCCGTGATATTCAGCCGCTGTGCTTCCGCAATATCGGTGTCCACTGCATCCGCGTAGGCGTCTGTTTCCAGCATCGCTGCAGCTTCTGCGGCATCCAGCCCAACCTCGGCAGCCAGAGAAACCAGCTCCTCACGGTCTGCCAGATTATGCCCATCGGTAAAATAAGCACACAGCAGCCGCTCCGACATCTCGGCGCCTTTGCCTTTGGCGGCAGCAAAATGGCTCAAACGGTGGCTGTCAAAAGTGTTCGTATTCTGCACGGTATCGAAGTTGAACTCCAGACCCACGCCTTTGGCTTGCTCTGCCAGTTGTGCATTCGTGGCTATCGCTTTCTCACGGGTCATTCCGTATTTGGCAGCCAGCATATCATATACATCCTGGGTTGCCTGCACCGGTGCGCCGGGATCGAGCTGGAAGCTGCGGAAGACCACTTCTACCTTCTCTTGTCCTTCGAACTGGCTCAGCGCGTGCTCCAGCCGTCTTTTGCCGATATAGCAGAATGGACAGGCATTATCGGACCATACATCTATTCTCATGGGGATTCCTCCTGAATCTTAGTAACTTAACATATCTCACTTACATAAATATATATCACTTACAATTGTATAGTTAAAAACTGAAAATTACAAGTATATTTCTTCCGCCGCGGTTTTCACAGCTCCATCATTGAGCGTGACATATGATGCTCATGATCATTCGATTGTATACATGAAATTGCTCCATACACACAAGCTGCTTACACGGGTGTGCCCAGCTCCGGTGCGAAGCTGTCGCCGCCAATTTGGGCTGCCGAAGGATCGAGTCCCAGGCTTTCCTGCAGCAGATTATACAGCCGTGCCCCGATAATCTCCTCTGAGTAGTCAGAGCGGACGATCTGCAGGGCAGCTTCCCCCATCTCCGCACACAGCTCCGGGTTTCCGAGCAATGTATCCAGTGAGGCCGCCAGTGCGGACGGCTCCAGCCCTTCGGCGAGCAGGCCGCTTACCCCATGCTGAACCAGCCCGCGCACCCCCATTACATTAAAAGCAACCGTCGGCAGCCCGCAGGCCCCGGCTTCCAGGATGACCAGCGGCAGCCCTTCATACCGGGAAGGCAGCACGAACAGCTCGGAAACACTGTAGTAGCTGGCCAGAACATCCTTGTTGCGGATCGTGCCGAGGAGAATTATGCGGTCCTCCAGATTTTTTTCCTTAATCAGCGCCCTTAGGCTCTGCTCATCCGGCCCGCCGCCGGCGATCAGTATCTTCAGGTCCGGAATATGCCTGAGCTGCTCCGCAGCTTGAACCAGCAGGGAATGCCCCTTTTGGTATTCGAATAAACGGCCCACCGTAATCAAATATCTGTTCTCCGGGTCTAGCCCAAGCTCCGCCAGCGCCTGCTCCTTGTCCCGCTTGTAAAAAATCGCTGAATTCACAAAATTGGGCAGCAGCCGTATCCGTTCCGCGAGATGCGGGAAGTGGCTGACCATGCTTTTCTGTTCATCCTCGTTAAGCGTTGTCAAAAAGGAAGCCTTGTGCAGCGTATGCTTCTTAATAGGCATTATCCATTTATGTATGCTGCCCCCGTGATAGGCGGCAATGATTGGAATGTTCAGCTCCTTGGCCGTCGAAGCCAGCCGTTCAAAACGTCCGGAGGCATATTCCTGGGCATAAATCAGGCTGACCCCGTCCCCGCGCAAAATTCCGGCCAGATCCTTTTGAATGGTGGATATATATTGGGAGATAAATTTGCCGATGGGTGTCCGGTGGGAGAGCGGAATCAGGCAATACGATTTATAAAGTCTGCCCACAGGAATGAATTTAATGGTGCAATCCACAATGCCATGCCGGTAAGTGCGGACCTCATCGCCGACCCGGGTGAAATTGTAGATAGTGGTGCGGATGCCTTTGGTATGTAAAAGACGCGCATAGTCGAAAGAAAAATCGTTATGATACGAACTTACATATTCCTCTTCACTGAGACCCAGGCCTTTTACGAAGAAATCTTCAAAGTAATTGGTATGCATAAAAATCCCGACATGCATAACGTCTCCTCCTTAAAGTTTTGATAGCTTAAGCTTCCTGAATCCATTTCGCAAAACTGACTTCGGAAGCATACACTTAAGTTTTGATAGCATCTACTTCCTGCATCTGCTGCGAAAAACTGACTTCGGAAGCATACACTTAAGTTTTGATAGCTTAAGCTTCCTAGATCCGCTTCGCAAAACTGGCCCCGGAAGCATAGATTAAGCTTGGTCCAAATAGTTCGTACTACTTAAAAAAATCTGCAACTATTTTCCTAATCATTATAATCGTAAACGCTATAAAAAAAAGTAAACGAAAGTGGTATATACGCCCTACCTGAAGGGGGGTACACTTAGAGCAACAAGAAGTTTCGGTGCATTATATTATGGTAAAGCGGACGCCAGGCGCGTCCCGGAAGGAGTCAGCGGCATGCATGATGTGTCTATCGTAATTCCCACGCGCAACCGGATCAAGGATCTTACGCTGTGCATTGAGTCTATCGGCAGGCAGACCGATCTTGAAGATGTCTCGATTGAGCTGCTGATTGTGGACGATGGCAATATTGAGGAGCAGGTGCTGGAGTACTTCCGCAAAGTGCTGAACCGGATGCCTCAAGCGGAGCTGCGTTATTACCGCAAAACCAAGCCCGGTGTCTGGCTCTCCCGGTATGAGGCACTCGGACTGATCGATGGAGACATTCTGCTCAGCTTCGACGACGATGCCGAACTGGATGATCCGCTGTATATCCGCCGGATGCTGGATACCTACGCGGCGGACAAGTCAATCGTCGGGGTCGGGGGCATAGCCAAAGGCATGTCCAGCAGCAGATCCGGCAAGCTGCTCGGTATGCTGACCTGCCAAATGTCAGCTTCGCCAGGCCGGCTGTCTGCCAGCACACTTGCAGGCTCTCTGCTGCTCTGGGGAGAGACTGAGGATACCTTTGAAACGGATTTTTTCCACGGCTGCAATATGTCCTTCCGTGCTTCGGCGCTGAAGGACATGAAGCCTTATCCCTGGATGACCAGCTATGCAGTGGCTGACGATATTTATATGTGCCATCTGGCCAGCAAATACGGCAAGCTAGTGATCAATCCGGATATGAAGATTACCCACCACGAGTCTCCAAGCTCCCGCGACAAGGCGGGCCGGGTCGCGCGGGCCACGGCCGTCAACCATTATTATCTGCTGAATCTGCGCAAAGCCCCGGTGAAAAATTACGCCGCCCTGCTGTGGACGCTGACTTATCTAACCGGCAAATCGACATTGAAGCGCAACTTTAATGCCGTTTCAGGCTACCTCAGCGGCATTCTCTTCGTACTGAACCCCCGCAAGAACAAGTACCGTGAGTATATGCTGGACTAGGCACGAGCCAGCTTGATGAATCAGTTAAACATGAGCTAGTTATGCAGGAACCAGTTATGCAGGAATTAGCTATGCAGGAACCAGCTATGCAGGAATTAGTTATGCAGGAATTAGTTATGCAGGAATACTATGCCGAAATTAGTTAAATAGGAGCCAGCTTGCCGGGAATCCATGCATGGACCGGGTTACCCTGGACCTAACGGCTATGCCGTCCTTCATTGGATTGCATAGCCGTTTTGCATTATAAGTTTTTAGGGTATCCGGCAGCAGGCCCAAGTGGAAAAAGTAAACTTAAATCTCCTTCATGCCCCTTTTCCAGAGGTGTTAGTTGGAAAAAGGACAACTAATCCGGCCGATTCCCGGCAATACAGGGAAATTCGCTTAAATTAACTTTACTTTTTCCCACTATTTCCTCTGCTTAATGCTTTTTTGCCGATTGAAGTGAACTAATTCCACTTCGCCTCCCTGCAACTCTCGCGGACAGTCCCTTCCCTCCTTGCGTCCTTCCCCCTTCTTTCTTGTTACTGTACTCTTGCTTCCTTCCTTTCTTGCGCCACCTTACTTTCCCCAACTCCCAGTCTCTACACCATACATGCAATAGAAGAAAATCATTATTTCCGACCAACAGGAGTAATAAAGAACAAAAAAACTCCCGTTCCCCTCAGAGGGAGGCCACTGTAAAGCTAATTTTCAGTGGCCTCCCTCTGAGGGGCGGAAGTTTCCGTAATAGGTCGTTCAGGTCCGCCTTATGGGGGGACTCTTGCGTTTATGCCTTATCTTTCGCTCAGCCGCCGCCTAGCGAAGCTGATCCTTCATATTTCCTTTCACCCAAGGGCTGCCTTAGACCGCAAGCTCCTTAGAAGGCGCTGCAGTGCGCTTGTTCTGGCGTGCAAAGTACAAGAAGGTGAGCGCCAGGAAGATCACAGCGTAAATCAGCAAGTAGACGATTTGCTCTCTCATCAATGCGTAGTCTCCGCTGCCGATGATTGCCTTGTAGCCGACGATGCTGTGCGTCATGGGCAGCCAAGGATTAACCTTCTGCATCCAGCCTGGCAGCATCTCCAGCGGGAAGGTGCCGGCGCTTGAAGTGAGCTGGAAGATCATCAGTACAATCGCCAGGAAGCGTCCCGGATTATCCAGCCACGTAACCAGTGCCTGAACAATCATCGTGAAGCTGAAGCTGACGATCAGCGTGAACAGGAAGAAGAGTGGTACGCTCTGTACCTCCAGCTTCAGGCCGTATAACAGGACAATATCGGCAAGAAGCGACTGGAGAATGCTGACCATCACGAAGGTGAGCGTCCGGCTCAGAAATCGGCCCATCGGCGAAGCGCCCGGCACATTCGAATCGCGCAGTGAGAATACAGTACTGAACACCAGCGCTCCCACGAACAGGGCAAGCGACAAGAAATACGGCGCGATTCCCAGTCCATAGTGATCCAGCTTATGATCCGTCTTCTCTGTGAGCTTCACCGGCTCGGCGAACATGCTCACCGTATCATCCCCGGATTTCACGCTGGAGGTATCCGCTGCGGCGTCGGTCAGCTTCTCCGCCAGTTCACCGCTGCCGCTGGCCAGCTTGCCGGCGCCGTCATTCAGTTCTCCCGCTCCATCCTTCAGTTTGACCGCTCCTTCAGAGAGGCCGTCTACGCCTCCCGCAAGCTTGGTCAGCCCTTGCCCCAGCTGGACGGCGCCCTTGTTCAGCGCCGCAGCCCCGGCAGCCAGCTTGCTGCCGCCTGCGCTGGCCTGATTCAGCTTCTGGCCAAAGGTCTGCAGCCCTGTGGCCAGCTGGGAGCCGCCATCGCTTAGCTGCTTGGCGCCTGCAGCCAATTGCTGCTGTCCCGAGTCCAGCTTGGTACTGCCGGCCAGCAGCTGCTCCTGTCCGGTGTGCAGCTGCTGGCTGCCTGCGGCAACCTGCCGGCTTGCAGCCAGCAGCTGCTGGAACTGCTCATTCTCCTGCAGGCCGGGCGTTGCCGCCATCATCTGCTCCAGCCCCTTGGCCACCTGATCCGCACCGGCGGCAAGCTGGCTGCTGGCCGCTTCAGACGCGGTCAGTCCCTCTTTCAGCTGGCTGCTGCCCGTCTTCGAGGCCAGCAACCCTTCGTTCAGCTGTGCAGCGCCTTTCTGCGACTGCACAGCACCAGCCTGGAGCTGTTGCTCAGCCTTGACCAGCTGGCTTAATCCGCCGGCCAAGCCTGTCGTTCCCTGCGTGAGTGTACCTGTGCCTTGCTTCAGACTGCCCGCGCCGTTATACAGCAGCTTCAGTCCGCTTTGCAGCTCGGTTGTGCCGCTGGCCAGCTTGTTCAGGTTGGTCTTCAGCGTGGCCAACCCGCCCTGGAGTTTGCCTGCTCCATCCTTAAGCTTAGTTGCACCTTCGCCTGCATCTCCAAGGCCTTGCGAGATCGTGTCCACCTGCTCGAACATACTGCGAGTATAGGCTGCTGTTATCTGGGTGGACAGCTTGGCCTTCAGCTTGCTCATCGCACTGTTGCCGATTTGCCCGGCGACAAAGTTATAGTCGCTGTTCGGCTCGAACACAATCTCTGCCTGAACCGGATGCTCCGCAGTCAGTGTTGTCGCATTTTCCGAAAAGTTGGCGGGAATCGTAATGGTCATATAATAACGGTTATGGGCCATGCCGTCCTCGGCTTCAGCCGCGTTAACGAAATTCCACTTGAAATCGTCGTTATCCTTCAGCTCATCCACGAAGTCCTTTCCCACTTCCATGGATTTGCCCTCATAGACAGCTCCCTTATCCAGGTTAACAACAGCAACAGGGAGCTTGCCCGTATTGCCGTACGGGTCCCAGGAGGCATCCACCAAAAAGCTGCTGTACAGCATCGGCAACGCCGCTACACCCAGTAAAGTGAGCACAAGCATAGGCTTGGTCAAAAGTATTTTCATATCCTTCAGAAACACAGTAATAACTTTCATTGCCGGCACCTTCTATCTCTTGTTTGTAAATTCGTGAAAATTTTCATAATCAATCATAACTATTGGAAAAAAATAGCCCTTGCAGGCTGTATGGCTTGGCTTCTAGATAAGTATGCCATTTGAAATAAACAGAATCATATGCTCCTTGATCCGGTTTTTGTCCAGGGGCTCATGTTCCTTGTTCCATTCAGTAGTCAAAGCCAGGTATAGCCGGAAAATCATAAACGCTGCCACGCTGGCATCACAGGGCTTCACTTCCCCGCGCTCCATCGCCTGCTCAATCTGATACCGCAGGAAATCCAGCGCATATTCCTCCATCCGCTTCACTCCTTCAAGCGCCTGGACAGTCCCGATATCGCGCACTTCCTGCGCCAGCTTGACGAACAGCTCATGATCGGAGCGGAATTCCAGAATGGAGTCGAGCAGATTGAACAGCTTCTGGATAAAAGTGTTGTCCTCCGCCGCCAAACGGTTCATGACCGAGGTCAGCTCCTGGGAGGCCTTGTCCAGAATTTCTTCGAATAATTCTTCCTTGGTTTTGAAAAAAGTATAAATCGTGCCTTTGCCTACATTTGCGATCTTGGACACTTGATCCATAGTCGTGGCTTTATAGCCAAACTGTACAAAGGATTTGGTCGCCGCCTGCAGAATTAATGCTTTGCGGTCGATAGACATGGCTCAAGCTCCTTTCCTTCCTAAACAGTCAATAATTGACTAAATTTTATTTTTGGTCAGTCGGTCAACAATCAATTTAACATGTCTGCGCCGATATGACAACAATTTTAATTAATTCTTTCACCCGAAGCGTGAATCCCACCTGTATCTTATGCCCAAAATGTCATGAAATAAGTATCCATTGCCTGCTGATCTGGGGTATTATAGTAAGGATGTGATCAAGAAACTAACTTTATGGATGGTGGAACATGCTCAAGAACAAAAAATCGACACTTCTCCTCGTCGTTTTCGTCATTATCATCGCTCTGTCTGTCACAGCCTGCGGCAGCAGCAAGGACAAGAACAGCAGTCCGGAAGAGACCGCCGGCGGCGCTAAGGTATCCACGGATGGCGGAACGAAGTCCCTGGAGCAGACGTTTTATATTTATGATACCGTTGTGAATATCAAGGTTTTCGGCGACAAGGCCGAGCAGAAAAATATGGATGACATCCAGCAGATGCTGGAGCGCATGGATAAAGAGTTCAGCCGCACCAAGGAAGACGGAGAGTTGTATGCGGTAAATAAGGCTGCCGGCAAGGAGGCCGTTGCAGTCTCCGATGAAACGCTGGATATTGTTAAGCAGTCGCTGAAATACGCCGAGGAAATGGACGGGCTGTTCGACCCGACAATCGGCCCGCTCGTGGATCTGTGGAATATCGGCAGCGGCGGAGAATCGGTTCCTCCTCAGGCGGAGATCGACAAGGCCAAGGCCTTGACCAATTATAAAGATGTTATTGTGGATGAGGCTGCGAAGACCGTCAAGCTGGCCAAAGAAGGCATGGTGCTGGATATGGGCGGGATCGGCAAAGGGTATGCAGCCGACCGCATTGCCGATTATTTGAAGGAGCAGGGGCTCGACAGCGCAATGATCAACCTTGGGGGCAGCAGCATTATTGCGCTTGGGAACAAGCCTAACGGCTCGCCCTGGAACATCGGCTTGCAGGACCCGGATCAAAGCCGCGGCAGCCAACTGGGAACCATCAAAATTTCGGATGAGGTTATAGACGCCTCCGGTGTATACGAACGTTTCTTCATGCAGGACGGTGTGCGTTATCACCACATTCTTGACCCGCGCACAGGTTTTCCATCCCAGAACGGGCTGAAAAGCATCACCATTATGAGCCCCAACGCAACTGATGCGGATGCCCTGTCTACCGGAGTGTTCCTTATGGGTCTGGAGGATGGCATGAAATATCTGGAATCGCTGCCGGAGAAGGTGGACGCCTTTTTTATCACGGACGACAACAAGATCTACGCAACCTCCGATTTGAAAAAAAGACTGCAGCTGACCGACCCGACATATACGTTCGCCAATTAAACCCTCTATCTTCTCAAAAACTTAAAACGTCAAAAGAGCAGCGATTCCCCTGTTATTGGAGAATCGCTGCTCTGCGTTAATAAAAAGTCTGGAGAGTACACCCCATATCTTTTAAATTAAAGGAAGCTCACTGAATTCACGGTAGCTGGCGAAGATATAGCTCGGCTTATGCGCTGTTCCCGGCTGTCTGCCCCGTGGGTTGTACCAGCACACCTTCCAGCCTGCCTCAAGCGCTCCGACCACATCATTATCCCATGTATCCCCTACGTAGAGCGACTGTCCAGCCGTTGTCCCGGTCACCCGGTTCACATGGGCAAAGATTGCCGGGTCCGGCTTGGCCAGTCCCACCGCATCCGAGATAAAAATCATCTCTTCAGGGATCAGCCTGTCGACGCCCAGTCCGCGCAGCTTGCTCATCTGATGGTCCTGGGGGCCATTCGTAATGATCCCGACCTTATGTCCCAGGGAAATAAAACGCTGAAGCTGTTCAGCGGCCCCTTCGATCATCTCAATGCTGTACTGGCGGCCGATGTATGCTGCCTGCACCTTGGCCGCCTGCTCCCGGCTCAGCTCCAGACCATATTCCGCAAAAGCCAGCTCCAGCCGCCGTACCCGCGTTTCTTCAAGCTCAAGCTCCCCGCGCAAATACTTCGGCCAGAGCAGATCACTGTGATGCCTTACCTTGTAGAACAGATCCGCATAATTCAAATGGCTCTCATCCGGCTTCAGCACCTCGCGCACCGCTTCCCGGAAAGGAATCAGATGGTCGTACAGCGTATCATCCAGATCAAAAAATATGGCTAGCTTTCCATTGCTGTTATCCACATTAACGCTCCTAACTTTCTTTTCAAAAAAACAAATGATAAGAAAAAAATTCATCCTCCCGGCTGTAGCCATGCGCCTCATATAGACGCTGCGCTCCGGTATTATTGGTCATCGTGGTTAGTTCCAGACCCTTGGCGCCTGTATCGCGGGCAAATTCCCGCACTCCCGTTAGCAACAATGACCCTAATCCCTTCCCGCGCTGCTCCGCTGCGACAAACAGATCATTCAGAATCCATACCCGCTGCATGGTTACGGATGAAAAGGACGGATACAGCTGCGCAAAGCCTCCTGCCTGCCTGTAAGCTCCTTCCCCTGTCACCGCTATGAACAGGGCCGATTCCTTATTGTCCATTCTCGCTTCCAGGAATTGATGGGCTCCTGCCAAATCCGGCTGCTGCCCATAAAAGACGCGGTAATCATTAAATAGCGGAGCGGCCAGCTCCAGATCCTGTACCCCCGCTTGTTCCAAATGATAGTTCATGTCCCGGTTCCAACTTTCCGGCTGCTTCCGCCATAGAATATCAAGGATTACTAACACATGAGGTTCATCCTTTATTCTATTTTAGTGAATTGCCCGGCTTCAGACCATGGAGAGAATCACGCATCATTTGGACTTAACTTCAGGACCGCCCTATCCCCTGGAATCGTAGAAAATATGGCGCGCGCTGATTTTGCCCTCTTCAATATCCATGAGGCCGAACGAATACTGCTTCTCCCGCCGCTTATCCGTAGGTGAGCCGGGATTGAACAGCAGAATATCCCCCTCCTGCCGAAGCAGCGGCTGGTGGGAATGGCCAAACAGGATGCAGTCCACCTTCTCGCCTTCAAAAGCGAGCAGCGCGTTCCCGTCGGTTCCCTTGCGGGAGTAAGGCGCATGTCCATGAATCATTCCGATCCGCACGCCTTCCAGCGTAACGATCTTGCGTTCCCCAAACCGCCGGATAATCTCGGCCCCGTCGTTGTTGCCGGCAATCCCTTCTACTGGGGCAAGCTCTGCCAGCAGATCATAGATTTCCAGCGATACCCAATCGCCCAGATGCAGGATCATATCCACCTTGCTGAATTCTTCCATAAGCACGGAGGGCAGCCCCTTGGCCCTGCTTGAGAGATGCGTATCCGATACCACTCCTACCTTCATTTGCTTCAACTCCTAATCTGCATAATCGCAAACATCTACCGCAGCTGTGCGAATACTAATTTTCAGATAATTGTACGATTTGCAGGGGGGAGAAGCAAGTATACGCGGCTGTGATTCTCCTCTTCGCCTTCCGCGTATGATCCACAAACGCATTGTACGCAACACGGAACAGCCAGGGCTTAATCTTGTCCTCACGGCAATTCTCCAGATACAGATAGGCACGGTAAAAGGTTTCCTGCATCAGATCTTCCGCAAGGTAATGATCATGGCAGAGGGAGCGCAAGTAGGCGTATATGTCCTGAACATAAATCTGGTACAGCTCATCCAGCGAATTTGGCTTCATCCCCTCCCCCCTTAACCCATCCACGTATGAATCCGCCAAAAATTTGGTTTGCGTTTGCGTTTGCGTCTGTATTTGTATGGATCAGGAATAGTGGCTCTTCGATGATTACTCTGGTGCTTTCCCGGAAAAAGGGAGCCTCACGGCTCCCTCATACATACTCTATTGAGTCGTCTTATCCGTTCAGTAAAATCCAATGGTCGAAGAAGCGTCCTTCAACCATTCCCGCTTGCGGCCTTTGTCGAGCTCGCCGCGCATTCCGCGGACAAGCGCCTCGACATCGGCCCGGCCGTTCTCATGCCATTCGAGCGCGGCGCTGACGTAGAGTTCGCCGAGCTGGGTCAGGGAGAAATCCGCCGTCAGACGCGCGGCGGCGGCAACGCCCTCTTCCCCGGCAAAAGCCGTGAAGCCGCGCAGCTTCAGATACTCCAGCCGCAGCTCCTCGTCCGGCATTTTGATCTCGTAAGCCCGGTCGAAGCGTCCTGCGCGGTTCATGAGGCCGGGGTCTATTTTCTCCGGATAGTTGGTCGTTCCGATTAGGAAAATCCCTTCCTTGGAGGTGGCCCCGTCCAGCGTATTCAGGAAAAAGGATCTGACCTCCTGCGGCATGGAATCGATGTCCTCGATCACCAGCACCATCGGCGCCAGCCGGGCGGCGGCCTCGAACACCTCATTCACCGATTCACTGCTCGTGTATTCGGTAATCTGCCAATAGACCACCGGACCAGGCACACTCCCGGCGATGGATTTGACCAGTGTGGTCTTGCCGTTGCCGGGGTGACCGTAGAGCAGAATCCCTCTTTTGTAGGGAATGTCATAGGTAACATAAAAGCTGCGGTCCGAATCGAAGAATTGGTCGAGTGAGCGGTAAATCTCTTTTTTGATCCCCGCCTCCAGCACGACAGCCTCGCGTCCAACCGAACGTGTTATCGGCTCATCCTCACGGAAAATACCATTGCGCCTGTCGGTGAACACCGTCACCTTATTGATATTCTGTTCCCGCTGCCGCTTGCGCACATTGCCCAGAAACCCCTGCAGCTGCCCGTCGGAGGCGGCAAACACATAGTCCTGAAAATTGATGCCATTCTCCTGAAATACAGGAACCCGGGCCAGAGCCACACCCATCTCCGGATAAGCCAGCACGTTGTTGCGGATCGACAGATGGATGCTGTATTCCGGCTGCTCCTTGTCATCGTCATACACAAACGTCCGGTCCTCCAGACGGTCAAAAATCCGCGCCACATGCTCCACACCGGGATGTCCGCTCTGTACATCATTCTCCAGCAGCTTCCAGTATTCACTGTTTGGATCGTCACTGGCATACAGCTCGTAGCGGACGCCATACCGGGTGTGCAAGGCCTCCAGAATTCCATCCACCAGGCGTGCATAGGCATCGTAGCCCTTGATCATGCCCGTGGCGTTTTCGTCGTATTTGTAAATTACAGTATGTGACTTGTTCTCTTTCTCCATTGTTACTTGGTCCCCTTTATCGCTGCGAGCGGCTTGCATTTGGCCACGACAGCAGCCAGTCCGGCGCCCGTAACGCTTTCTATGATCTCATCTACATTCTTATAGGCTTGAGGCGATTCGTCAATGATAGATTCGAGAGAATGCTGATTGACGACAATCTCATCCTCCCGGCCAACCCTCAGCGACTTGGAAAAATCATTGACCGACACCAGCCGCTTCGTCGCCGAACGTGAGCGGATACGGCCGGCTCCATGGCAGATGGAATAATAATTCTCTTCCCCTCCGGGCTGGCCGACCATGATGTAGGAGGCCGTACCCATGGAGCCGGGGATCAGCGCCGGATGTCCGGTAGCAGCATATGGCCGGGGATTATCCGGGTGTCCGGCCGGGAGCGCCCGGGTTGCCCCTTTGCGGTGCACGAACTTGGTCCCGGCAGCCGTCTGCTCTTGCCAGGCATAGTTGTGCATCAAGTCGTAGAGGGTCCGCAGCTCGCATTTCGGTCCAAACACATCGCGGAAGCCTTCGCGGACCGCGTAGGCGATCAGGTGGCGGTTCACCACCGCATAATTCAGCGCCGAGTACATCAGGTTGACGTAGCGCCGGGCCTGCGGATGCGCAAGCGGAGCATAGATCAGGCGCGGATCGGCGCTGCCCAGGCCCAGCTGGCCCATCACCTTGGCGAAGGCCGGGATGCAGAACTGGTTGACCATGCCTCCCCAGGCCCGGGAGCCGGAGTGGATCATTACGGCAATCTGCCCGTCCCGCAGTCCCCAGGCTTCAGCCAATTCACGCTGCTCCTCCGCAATTTCAATCGCCTGAATCTCCACAAAGTGGTTGCCGCCGCCCAGTGTTCCAAGCTGGCGGTGCCCCCGGTGCCAGGCCATGTCCGGCAGCTCATTGAGAATCTCTTCGTCAAAACCGAGCTTGCTGATCTCGACATGCGACAAGGCACTCGACTTCTTCGGGGTGTAGCTGTCCGGCACATACTTGTTCGGCAATCCGTGCAGCCCCTTGCGGACGATGTTCTCCAGGCGGATATCACTGTAAGTCCCCCGCTGCTGCTGCTCCATCGGCAAATATTTCTCGATGGCGCGCACCAGCTTCCGGCGCAGCTTCACTTCGCGCAGATCGTCCTTGTGCAGTGTAGTCAGATGCACGCGCATGCCGCAGCCGATATCGCTGCCCACAATGGACGGGGACACATAGCCGTCAGCAGCATCCCATACCGCCGTTGTGCCGATGCAGGTTCCGACGCCTACATGCACATCCGGGGTGTAGCTCATATATTCGATATTTGGAATTTGCAGATTGTTGTTCGCCATCTCCAGTACCTTGTAATCCAGCGTGGCAAACAGCTGCTCGCTGGCGTACACCTTCAGATCGCCGCCCGGCAGGGCAAGCTCATGTTTATAACGGGAGTCATAACCGCCCGCTTGTTGTTGTTCATTAAAATTCATAATAGTAGTTCAATTCCCTTCAAAGTGTAAGCTATAAATGTATTGTAAGCATAAAACGGGTACGCAAAAAAGAACCGCAGATCATCCTTCTGATCCACGGCTCTTCGCAGAGATTCCGTACATATCACCTGGTTAAGGTTAAGAACACATGCCACACAGACCCGGACCGCACCACTCAGCAGGCCAGGCCGATGCACATCATGTTGCCCGGACGGGGCCGATGAGATCAGATCTTCCATATGCGGTTGTAAGCTGTATATTTCCAATCATGACTCATCGGCCTCCCTTCAATTTGATAAAACCAATAATAAACGCCAGTTCCGCTTCATGTCAACCCTTTTATTGGAAATGCGGTTATTTAAATTTGTGCCAATCCTGGCTGCTGTTCTCCAGCAAATGGGCAAAATCGTTCTCCAAACGTTTCTGCTCCGCCTTCCGCTGGTCCTCCACTGCCTTTCTGGCGGCTTCTTTTTTCTCGTGTTCCTCAGCCTTCAGCGCGTCCGATTGCGCCTTCAGCTTATCCAGCACATCGCTACTCAGCAGATCCTTCAGGGTTGCCGGAGCATCCGAAGCTGCGGGGCGCGGTGCAGGGGCTGTTTTTTTCTTCTTAGCCATTATTTATCATCCTTTCGGGGCGGTCAGTCCCATTTGATATACTTTCAAATTTGTTTTAGCTGCAGGTCTTTTTGTTTATAATGTTAATTAAGAGGTGAGCCTTATGAAATCTACAGATTTGTGTCCACGGTTACAAAAAAGCATGGATATCATCGGCAGACGTTGGACGGGCTTAATCATCTACCAGCTTCTCCAGGGACCGCAGCGGTTCAGTGTCATCGAAGCCGCCCTGCCGGTCAGCGGCAGACTGCTCTCCGAACGGCTCAAGGAACTTGAGCAGGAAGGGATCGTTCTCCGTGAGGTATTCCCGGAGACCCCCGTCCGCATCCAATATTCTCTGACGGATAAGGGACGCGCACTGGAATCTGTGATCCGTGACCTGCAGCAGTGGTCGGATTCATGGATTACCGCCGAAGAGTGCCAGACTGAATCCATCCGCCCGCTTTAAGCGCCGGGAAGCGCCGCTGACGCCGGAAGCGCCTTCCCATGGATTACAGCTTGCGGCCGATAATCACCAGATCACGCATAACGCCGTCCATTTCGGCAACACCCGGCAGCAGGCCCCACTCTTCAAAACCAAATTTCCGCAGCAGCGACAGGCTTGGCTCATTGTGGCCAAACACAAAGCCAACCAGATTCTGCAGACCAAGGCGGGGGCATTCTTCCAGAGCTTTGGCCAGCAGCAGGCTTCCTGCCCCTGTGCCGCGGAATTTTTCATTTACATAGACACTGATTTCCGCTGTGCCGTTATAGGCCGGACGGCCGTAAAAGGACTGGAAGCTGAACCAGGCGGCGATTTCTCCGTCCTTTTTCAGCACCCAGAGCGGCCTGTGATGACTGTTATGCTCCTGAAACCACTTTTCCCTGTCGGCAACGCTCACCGGCTCAAGATCGGCGGTCACCATCCTGCCTGCAACCGTCGAGTTATAAATATCCACGATCGCCGCCAAATCCCCGGCTGCCGCATCTTCAATGCTGTAATTCTGCGCTGTCATTTATCCATTCCTCCTGCAATTATACGAATTTCCAACTGTTTTCCACAGCAGCTGTACAAGCTTGCTCTGCCCTTCCCCGTCATGCAGTTATTGCAGCAGCCCGGTGTGTTCCAGGCTCCACTGCCATAATTGTGCTGCTGCCGCAGCATCACGTGCTCTGGGGGACAGCTCCTGAATTTTCCGCCGGTAATAATATTCTCCGGTCACACCCCGCAGCTCCGGTGCTGCAGCCAGCCAAATGGCTGTGTCCGCTCCCTGCTCCGGCGTCAGAAAGAAAGGGGACAGCAGCTTCAAGAACGAGCGGCCAAACCCTGTCTCACGGTTCACCCCGATGCTTGTGCCAACTGCGCCCGGATGCACCGCGTTCACCGTAACTTGTGTCCCCCGCAGCTGTGCAGCCAGCTCCCGGGTGAACAGAATGTTGGCCAGCTTGGAACGGGCGTAGGCCTTCGCCGGATTATAGCCGCGGGAGAGAGTATGATCCTCCAGATGGAGCTTGCCGATCTTATAGGCACCGGAGGCAACCACTACAATCCGCCCCTGTTCAGCGGCAACCAGCCGCTCCAGCAGCAGCTTCGTCAGCAGGAAGTGACCCAGATGGTTCACGCCGAAATCCAGCTCGTACCCGTCTGCAGTGAGCTGTCTTTTGAGCGCAACGACACCCGCATTATTGATCAGGACATCAAGCACCGGATAACCGGCCGCAAATTCCTCTGCAAAAGCGCGCACGCTATCGAATGAAGCCAGATCGCACAACATCAGCCTGATGTTGTCCGACCCGCTCTGCCGCTTGGCTTCCGCCAGCGCTTCCTCTCCCCGCGTACGGCTGCGGCAGGCCATAATTACCGCTGCTCCCCGGCGGGCCATTTCAATGGTTGTCGCCAGCCCCATCCCGGCGTTGCCTCCGGTCACCAGTACTGTCTTCCCTACCATGAGCATTCCCCTCTCTTCATACTGAACCCGTCAGCTTCACCTGGCCCGGCCTTTTAAAAAGCACATATCTAAGATTATGTTACATCATATCAGGGGATGAAGAAAAGCCGGTCTCACCGGACACAAAAAGACTGGCCCTGCACAGACTCAGAATCTGCGTACAGGCCAGCCTTTAAGGGTTTAATACAGACCGTTCACTTTATTTCAGTTGATAAAGTCTGTAAATCAGTGCGGCGGCTTCCGCTTTGGTTGCCGTTTGTGCCGGACGGAAAGTCCCGTCTTCAAAACCTTTGAAAAGATCGGTGCGATTAGCCAGAGCAACGCCTGCTGCTGCCCACTTGGCAATTTTACCGCCATCAGTATAAGCGGCGTTCACTGCTCCGGGATCGGCAACTGTCTTCGCCCCGTTATAGAGCGTAAGGGCGCGTGCCAGCATCGTAGCAATCTCCTGACGGCTGATTGTAGCCTCTGGGTCAAAAACCGTAGAAGATTTGCCTGTAATAATTCCGGCTTCATAAGCAGCGGCAACTCCATTATAGCCGGCGCTTCCGGCTGCAACGTCGCTGAATGGCAGGGTCAGCCCGCTGCCGTCCAAACCATAGGCTCTGGAAATCCAGTTGGCGAACTGTGCACGGGTCACCTTGCCCGAAGGATTAAACTCCGCCGTCTGTTCCAGAATACCCTTGGTTAACAGGTAATTGATCTCTTTTTTCGCCCAATGATTGTCTGCTACATCCTTAAATGACGCTGATCCGATCATTACGGTATAACGGCTGAAATGCCCTCTAAGCGCACTTACTGTTTGTGTAACCGGATCATATTTACCGCCAACAGCTTCCCAGGTCAGACTGGTCTCATTAAGCACATACACTGTGAGACGCTCAAGGTTCTCTGCCGGGTATTTGGATGTATTAATTGCGGAGACATCGAAGGTCACGTTAACCGGCTTCTCGAAATGCTTAACCGCCTTATCTCCTACCGTTGCGCGGAATTCCATCACCGGCAGGGTAGCCAATGGCTCTGCCTGACCCGGCTTGCCGATCACAGCATTCTCCACTACCTCAGCCGCCAGGGTTATTTTCTGCCCCGCTTCCACCGTGCCGAATGTATCCGGCTCAATGGTGAATCCGGTTGTCCCCATCTGAAGCTTGAGACCGTCAACTTTGTTGTCTTGAAGAACCTTAAGAATCTCCGAAGGCAGCGAGGTGTTCAGCTTGTTCACACCATCGCCCATCGCCGGGACCTCAACGGTCAGGGAAACCTTAAGTTCACTGGCCAGACCTGCTCCCAGCTTAGCAGTAAGCTGCTCTGATACCGCAGCCAAAGCCTTCTTAGAGGCTTCAATCTGCTTGCTGACGAGTTCTTCAGTCAATTGTGAAGAGACAGTATTCCCCTCCAGAGTCACATGCTCCTTAGAGATTGTAACTTCGCCGGCTTTGTTCAGGGCCGCCTGGCTCGATGACACTATGCTTTGTTTCAATTGCTCAATCTCTGCTGCCGCAACACCCTGTGTGTTATTCAGAACTGCTGCCGCATTCTGTATGAGAGTCTGTGCAAAAGCAAGCGCCTTGTCAGCAGTATCCAGCTTGTTCAATATATACGGTGCGCTGTCCATTAAGGTATGGATTGAACCGACAATCTTTTGCTTCTCTGCAGGATCTTGAATGCTCGCCAGCAATTGGGCCGCACTGTCCAGGGCTTGAGACATGCTTTTGCTGTTCTGTTCCGCTTCTTGGGCGGTGGCCCCGGACTTCAGGGATTCGGCAATGCTGCCCAGCGCTTTCTGCGCCGCTGCTGCCCGTTCTGCCTGTGTCCCGTTGGTATTATTCACCAAGTCCTGAAGCTTCGTATTCTGTTCATTTACGTTCACATTTACCGGCGTTGTGGTTACAGGTGCCGTTACACCGCCGTTACCATTACCACTGCTATTACCATTTCCATTTCCGTTTCCGTTACCACTGCCATTACCGCTTCCATTATCGGGATTACTGCCGTTCCCCGGATCTGTCCCCCCGCTGCCGCCGTTTCCGCCCGGAACAGGCACACCAGGATCGATAACGGTTCCCGCAGCTGTATCCAAAACAAATTTCTTGTCCAAACTATAGGTTTTTCCTTCAATCGTTACCGAAGCTTTAAGCACATAGGTTCCATTTGGGAAAATTCTATTTACGTTAATTGGATAGCCGGTAGAAGTTCCTTCATACAGTTTCATTCCGGCCTCATCCTGGATCTCATAAGATGCCGCTTCAGGGTACAGAAGTTTATATCCCCGGGAGGATCCATAGTCTGTAACCAGAATCCGGGGTTTACTAAGTTGGCCAATATGGTTTCCTGCGGTATCGACTAATCCGAATTGCAGCTGTTCATTGCCGGAGGTGCGAACCAGCTTGCCGTTCTGCAGTCCAAAAATATCCAATCCGGCAATAGCTCCCGGCACAAGCTCCGATATCGTTCCTGCTTTCAGTGCTCCCGCAGCAAAATGAATATTGAACTGATATTCAAGGCTGCCGACCAATTGGTCCACCTTGACGATGACTTCCCCCGGAGTCAACTGGATCTGTCTGGCATCGTAGGAGTAGCCTCTCATTTGCGACCGGGCTGGTGTGATGTACTCTACACCGTAAATGCTTCCTGAGTCGGGAGCAAGCAGCGTCGCTAATCCGGCGGCACTGTCATTATAATCCCATATATTATCTCCTGCATTTACAGCAACATCATCGCGGTAAATAAAGATGTCTCCCTTGGTATGGGCAAGAACGCTATAAGTTCCTTCTGTGGCATAAAAATAATTATCTTCACTGGTATTGCTGTCGATTACATAAGGCACATAATCAACGCCGGGCAAATCCTTGCGGATAACCGATAATTCCTCCATATATTTAGTCAGGTTGACTTTGCTGACTGCCTGCAGCGGTTCTCTTGCATCAAGCACCAGGGAATAATCCTTACCCGGCTCGGTATGAATGGAACCATACATGTAGTAACCGTATTTAGATTCCACCCCCAGATAGCTGCGGTTATAGCGCATGAAATCTACTCCGACCGTCGATGGCGATTCTACAACCAGAAATGTCTGCTCGCCCCCGGTGCCGATGAACTTCGACTGCTGGGTATAGCTGTCATCACTCTTTTTGATAACAGCTTGAACGTAAGCATAGTCCAGCGGAACTCCACCGTCATAAGCACCTTCAGCCTTGTCCAATCCCCGGACCCGGACTACAGCTTGATTCTTCGGATCGATAACGGCAACAGATTCCGTTCTGGATAAATAATCCGTTTTCTTGAAAAAGAATTCGCCGAGATACGTTCCCAGTCTTGCCGGCAGAACCAGTTGCCCCTGCTCATCTGTTACTCCGATGTCTTCACCGTACCGGGTCACCTTTACACCTGGAAGAACTTTTCCAAGTCCGCCTGTAATATGCTCGCGTACAGTAACGGTTACCTTCTCAGCCTGGTCTATGTTCATATAAGGCTTATTCACCAGGTCCACCAAATTTCCGGACTTATCACGGATTTCGACTTCAAGCTCCTGCTTCGGCAGAACCTTGAGGGCGGTTTCGGCAATCACTGCCCCCTTAACGTACCCGGTCCCGCTTACGTAGTGATGCGGCAGAAATTGAATGGTGTAATCGCCGGACTTCGCAGGCTTCCATTGCCGCTGGCTGATACGCATCAGCTTGCCGTCTTCTTCTTCAGATGTCCAGCTGAGTCCGTTGTCTTCAACGATTGCTCCAGAGGCATCCAGAATTTGAATGGTGTAGTCACTTGTCAAATCTATCGCGTTATTGTATTCGTCTTTCATGTCCACCCGCAACTGCAGGTTCTCACCCAGTACAATTTGATTGCGGACTTCATCTTGATCATAGTAGTCGGAACTAAGGACCTTCAGAATGACTTGAGACGTGTATTTGCTTCCTCCCTTGAATACATACTCATTATCCGCCGGGGTGAAAAAGGAATTCAGCACGATTTCATCATTGTAGCTGCTGTTCTTGGCTGCGCCGGAAACTGTAGTAGTTAAACGGTGAATTTCTTCACCTTTCCGTACGTACAGGGTTGAATCAGCAGCCTGAACCTTCAGGCTGAGCTCATTGTAATTGAATTTATTATTCAAATAGGAAATGAATAGATCCCCCAGCCCTTGTCCGCGCTCCGGCACCTGAACCTTCAGGGCGCTGAAGTCCGCAGCGTTGGCTGCATATTGCACGGTGAACTGGTCTTCGGCAGGTTTGACCTGGTTTCTCAGTACAACCTTGCTGTTTGTTCCGGGGATACCTGCAACTGCCGTAATATCATATTCCACATTTTTCTTCACATATAATGAATTAGAGGTTATGTTCTTGAACGGACTGGTTAAATTGACTTGTTTGTACTGGTTGTTGGGAACAATGGAGAAGGACTCCATCTCAACAGGCGCCCCTTCCCATGAATACTCAAAGCCCAAGCGGCTGTATTCGCTGCTGTCCTGGACAATCTCCAGATGCGCCCCGTCTGCAGCTGAATACAATGCGGTCTGGCTTGTCTGGAACATGTATACTTCGTTTTCTACTGATCTGATCAGCGCCGGATAAGAGTCCGAAATTTCACCTGTTTTGAGCACCAGCACATCCAGCCCTGAAGTGCCAAAGGATTGGCTTACCCCACTCGGCAGGGAAATATTGTCCGATTGCTGCTGAATTAGTTTTCCATTCCCGTCAAGGTAACGGATAGCCGCTGTGTATGTGCCTTCTTTCATGAGGTTATTGACATATAGAGGCATAGCCTCATAGTCTGGTTTTCCTTGACGCACAGACACAAAGAGCACCGGACTTGTCAGCGAAACTCTCGGGTTTCCTATGATCTGTACCTGGCCAGCCTCATCTGTAGTCAGATTGTTGTAGGAGGAGTAAGTTCCAACCGAAATCGCTTCGTTGGCGAGCGGCACGCCTTTGCTTAAAATCGTCAGCCTGACATTCTTATCATCGCTGCGGACTTCTCCGGTTGATGAATTTATGTATGTATCGGAATCCTTAGTCATCCGTTCCACGACAATTTGGATTTCAGATGAAGCAGGAACCTTAATGCTCTGCGGGTCAGTAACTATTAACCCCGACTCCCCTTGATATTCTGCCTGAAGCACAACCTCCTCTCCGGCGGTGAGTCCCTCAAATGAAATATCAGGGTACTTGAGCGAATATACGGAATCTGCTGCAGATAGGCGTTCTCCCTGATCTTTTTGCTTGATTTGGGTTGCCAATACATTGCCGTCTTTACTAAGAGAGAACTTCACTTCGTTAAGCTTGTTGTAGTCTCCGTAGGTTACATCCAGCACGCTGTTGACAGAGATCTTCTGTGTCCCGTTCAGCATTTTCTCCGAGGTTACTACCGTCGCTTTCAGCGATGCAGCCGATACCCCCAGCACACCCATAAAAGATAAAATGAAAACCAATACCATGGATACTGCACTTCTCAACCTTTTTGAATACATAATTGTCTCCTTTACACCAAAGATAGTCATTCCATCCAATCCTACAATCCAGAATCTATCCTTGACTCCTCCCCCAGCAGAATTGTCAAATTCAGATAGACATAATGGCATCCTATCTAAGGACCTATTTAATGTCAATCAATTCCTTAACAATAGACCGGAGAATCTGTTAATTTAGCGTAAAGAAAGATATTTTGTCACATTTCGCCATTTTATCAAGCATGAAACCAGGACTTAAGACCTGAATGTACATAAAAGAGAAGGACTATTGAGATTTCTATCATTTCAGCAAAAAAAAGAGAGCAGCTGAGCTGCTCACTTCCAATTGGGCTTCAAAGCGATCAGCTGATCGTCCGCTGTGCCAGGGCTGCCTCTGCCATCCCGGTTATTGGTCATCACGTAGAGCGTGCCGTCCGGCCCTTCGGCCACGTTGCGGATACGCCCCCATTTTCCCTGAAACAAAGCTTCCGCCGAAGGTTTCTTATCTCCCGTACCCGGTGAAACATGAAGCAGCTGTTGTCCGGCCAGATTCGCCACAAGCAGCTCCCCGCTCCATGGCCCCTGGGTAATAAAAGCCATTCCTGACGGCGCCCAGGTCTCCTCCCCGCTATGCAGCAGCGGAAGCTTCATCTGCTCCCCCCTCCCGGTTCCGGCCTCATCGCCTTCGATCAGCGGCCATCCATAATTGCTCCCGGCCTCAATAATGTTGATCTCGTCATGGCTGGATTGGCCGTGTTCCGAGCTGTAGAGAACTCCGCTCTGCGGCTGCCAGGCCAGCCCCTGCGGATTGCGGTGCCCCCGGCTGTAGACGGGAGAGTCAAGGAACGGATTATCCGCCGGGATGGAGCCGTCTTTGGAAATGCGCAGGATTTTGCCGCCCAGGCTCTCCTGATCCTGCGCCAGCTCCGGCTCATACTTTTCGCCGGTAGTGATGTACAGATAACCGTCAGGCCCGAATTTGATCCGTCCGCCGTTGTGGTTGGCATCACCGGGAATGCCGTCCAGCAGAACCTTGTCGATCTCCGCCTTGCTCCCGCTGATGCTTAACCGCAGCACCCGGTTCTCCACGCCGCCGCTGGCACTGCGGTATGAATGGTAGGCATAAGCGAAACCGTTGTCTTCAAAAGCCGGATCCAGCGCAAAACCCAACAGCCCGCCTTCGCCTTCGCTGATAAAAGGCGCCGGGAGCTCCAGCAGCGGATTCTTCCTCAGCTCACCTTCTTCAAATAAACGCAAGGTGCCGGGCCGTTCGGTGAAAAAAATCCGCCCATCCGGCGCGAAGGCCATCTCCCATGGAACATTCAAACCGCTGGCCAGTGTTTGGGCCGTGTACGGAAAGGCCGAAGAAGATAAGGCCGGCTGCGAATTCTCCGGGTTCCCCCCTCCGCCTTCTGTCGGTTCGGCTGCTGATGGCACCGACTCGGAATTGGCGGATGGAGAAGGTGTCATCGCAGGGCGGTTGCCCCTGGCGCCCATTCCGGTTTCGTTAACCTCCGGTGAGGCAGAATTCATGCAGGCGCTCAGCAGTCCGGCCCCTATAATGCATGAGCCGCCTAGCAGCCAAATGCGGGTAAGGCTTTTTTTACGAAACATAATATAACCTCCTACAGGATAAAATTCCGGGTGCGGATGGAGCCCGGGAAACCAAACTTTTCACGCAGGTATGTTAAATGTATTATGTGTATTATGTGCAGTTAAAAGAAGGCAAAACCGCCTCATGACAGCGCTAAGTGTATTTCGTACAACTAAAATAGCGTTTGGCCTGATTTCAGCCCATTGGAGGCTTTTTAATTGTACGAAGTGCAATAAACTCAGGTTTGGACATAAAAACATTCACTTTAGTTGTATGGAATACAGTTACGGCTAGACGCGGGCGGATAGATAGTTAAAAAGCAAACAGCCCGCCCGGCATTAAAATTGCGTATTCTGCTCTATGCCACTGCCTAGCCGTAAAACGGTTGTGGCACCTATTACCCCGCACCCCCTGGTCATAAACCAGGGACCACCTCATTTTCCTGCGCGTGCACCCTACCGGGTTATGATCTATAATGAGAGCGTTGCTTTGTAACGTGAATCCGAAAGGGGAACAACTGAAATGAATGAGGCTCTATCCACATTGGAGCAGGGAATGGCCGGCGGGGGCCTGGACGCGCTGCTCGTTACCGATCCGAAGCATGTCTATTATTTGACCGGATTTGCCAGCAATCCGCATGAGCGTTTTCTGGGACTGCTGCTGATCCGCGGCGGGGAGCCGGTGCTGATCGTTCCCGCGCTTGATGCCGAAGCGGCCCATGCCGCCTCCTCGGTGACTAAGATTCTGACGCACAGCGATACGGACAATCCGTATGAGCTGTTGAAGTCATGTTTTGCAGGCTCTAAGCCGGGAACTGTGGGCATTGAGAAGGAGCACTTCACCGTTAACCGTTATGAGCAGCTGGCCGAAGCGGTTCCTGCGGATGCCTTCCGCGATATCGGCCATCTGCTGCGGTCCATGCGCGCGAAAAAAACGCCGGATGAGGTCAGCCGGATGAAGCATGCCGCCGAGCTGGTGGAGGAGGTGCTCCGCCAAGGCCTCACCCATGTCAAAGCGGGGGTTAGTGAAATCGAGCTGGTTGCCGAGCTGGAGTATCTGATGAAAAAGGTGGGCGCATCCGGCCCCTCCTTCGACACCATGGTTCTCTCCGGCCCGAATACCGCCTTGCCGCACGGTGTGCCGGGCAGCCGTATTATTCAGCCGGGAGACTTTCTGATGTTCGACCTGGGTGTATACGCCGCAGGCTACGCTTCGGACATCACCCGCACCTTCGCTGTGGAAGAAGCGCATCCCAAGCTGGTTGAAATCTACAACACAGTGCTCGCAGCCAATGAAGCGGGCATCGCCGCTTCCCGCGCCGGCGCGACCTTCGGCTCGGTGGACCGTGCAGCACGTGAGGTGATTGAAGCGTCCGGTTACGGCGAGTATTTTATACACCGGGTCGGTCACGGCCTCGGCATGGACACGCATGAGTATCCCTCGCTGCATGGCATGAACGGGGATTTCATTGAAACCGGCAACGTATTCACCGTGGAGCCGGGCATTTATGTGGCCGGTCTGGGCGGTGTGCGGATCGAAGACGATGTCTGGATTACGCCGGAAGGCCCGCAGACGCTGACAACCATGTCCAAAGCGCTGACGGTGCTGCATTTATAGTTAGCGGCTTCCAGTACCAGCATTTTCCCGCAGACTGTGCGTATTTCCCGTGTGTGCTGCCTACGGACAGGCGTAGAACCTTATACGAATCCTTCGGCAATACCAAGTGGAAATAGGGGCACTAATTTGCTTGTGTAACCTATTTTCAGCAGGGGGAAGTGGAAAAAGGCCAACTAATATAGCTCATTCCGCCTCTAACAGCGTAATACTGCCCAATTAAGTTTCCTTTTTCCACTTAAATCTCATAATAGTTGATTTTCAGGGAGAAATAAGTTCCCTTTTTCCAACTAGCATTTGCAAAAAAAGCTGATGAGAAAGCACTAGTAGGAATAAGGGTATCTGGACCGGCTGATTCGCCGGCTTTTAATCAAAAAAGCAGCAGACCGGCTCCGTAAAGAACTGGCTGCTGCTTTTTATTTTGACTAATTAAACCGGTGCTTCTTGAGCAAGACCTCAGGAAACGCTGCGTGTATCAGGAGAGGTATGAACAGGCTGTTCATCCTCCGCAAACTTGAAGGAACGGGCAATGTACAAAATCGGCGTTCCGGCCCCGGTGAGCAGAAACTTTACAACATAAGTAGTCAGCAAAATCTCAGTCCACACCCTGAGGTCATAGGTTCCGGCGAAGGCAATCGTGCAGAAGACCAGCGTATCGACAAAAGAACTGACCATCGTGCTGCCGTTAGAGCGGACCCAGAGCTGGCGCGAGCTGCTGTAATATTTGCGAATCCAGGCATAAAGCCGGACATCAAGGAACTGGCTGATAAAATAGGCGGTAAGGCTGCCCAGCGCCAGCCGCGGCATCAGACCAAAAATGGTCTCCAGCGAAGACTGGGCGATATCCGTTTCCTGCGGCTCGAACAGAAGTACCATCTGCATAATCGCGGTGGTCATCAGCAGTGTGAAAAAGCCAAACCATACCGCATGCCGCGCCTCGGCACGCCCGTATTTCTCATTCAGCAGGTCACTGGTCATATAGAGCGTGACATACATGGTGTTGCCCAGCGTCATTACAATATCGAACGGCATGGCAATGGTTTTGGCGACCTGAATGTTGGCGATGACCGTTGCCACGCCGACCCAAGCATACAGGCCTTTTTTGCCGAAAAGCCGGTAGCAGAGCAGATAGAAGCCAAAGTTGACAACTACGAACAAAATTCCCCACAACAAATTAAACATGAATCAGTAACTCCTCCTAGTTTTGGTTACGCGGGATGGTTACGAACCGCGGCGTTCCGCTTTGGACAAGCAGAAACAATTAAACCGTCCTACAAAGAACGTATAACTGTTCTATATGAACAAAAGATTACTCTACCACAATCAAAGCTAACATGCTATGAAATTTTAAATTTTCATGAAAAGACGTAAGATTCATCTTTTTTCGCTAAATAAACAAAGGATTCGTCAATTATTCATATATTTTCTGAAAATTCTTCAGGATTAAGCAAATTTTCACTATTCAACCGGAGGTTAATTCTATAGAATAGTTATCAATCACATTCCCGGAAATGATAGCTTAATATATGACCAATACCTACGGAATATATCGCTGCTTACCGGCCCACAAAACATTGACATCGGGTTAGAAGGATGCAATTGAAGGATAAGGAGAGAATGAAATGTTTCAAGTCAAGAAATCAATCAGCCGTAAATTTACACGTTTGCTGTTCGTCGTTCTGCTGCTCTCGTCTGTTCTACTAAGTACCAGCTTTTATTTCATATCCATCAATACCATCAACAGCTATGTCATGCCGCAGATCAACAAGCTTCTGACATCCGCCGCCCAGGACATTTATAAAAATATGAATGCGACACATGCCCAGCAGACTCTGAACAAAAACGAGCAATCGAGGACAACGCTCGAATTTTATTTCCAGGATAAACGAAAACAGCATGATCTGGAAACCATCTTTCTCATCGATTTGAAGGAAGGCAAAGCCACCGTGCTGACCGCAGATCACGGAGCCGGGCTGAAGCCGGATGAGAGCATCGAGGTCCAGCCAGCCATGGAACAGGCCGCCAAAGGAAAGGCCGGACTCAGTGAAATCTATAGTGACAGTCATGGTATACATAAGACCGCGTATGTCGGTGTTCCCGGCACTACGATGGTCATCGGGGCAAGTTCGGATGTCGCTTTTGTCAAAGATAAAATGAGCAGTATCCTGTGGACCAGCGCCGGAATCACTTTGGCCGTACTGATCGTCGGTGTGGGCTCTGCGCTGCTTATGACCCGCAGAATTACCCACCCGATCACACAGCTTGCGGCCTACAGCAACAAGCTGGCAGGCGGCGATTTCACCCAGCAGCTGGAGATTAAAGGCAGTGACGAGGTAGGCCAGCTCGCCGAGAGCTTCCGGACCATGAGCCAGCAGCTGAAGGAGATGATCGGACAGGTGCTGGATACCTCCAGTATCGTGGTCGCAGACTCCAATGATCTGAAGGGCCGCACCGACATTCTGAACGGAATGGCTGAACAATCCTCCCTGTCCGTTGCTGAGATCGGCAAAGGCAGTGCTGCCATTGCGGGCAGTGCGCAGGATAATTCCCGGGCCATGGATGAGATTAATACCGGCATCCAGCATATTGCTTCAGCGGCCGGTGAGGTTACCGAACAGATTATCGAGGCTTCTGAAGAGGCAACAGGCGGAAACGACATAGCCCAAAGCGCCGTCGAGCAGATGCGCCAGGTGGCAGAGGCTTCTGTGAAATCACTGGAGCAGTTCCGCATTATGAACGAGCGTTCGCTGCAGATCGGTGAGGTTGTCCAGGGCATTACGGAAATCACCAAGCAAATTCAAATGCTCTCGCTGAATGCTTCGATAGAAGCCGCGCGGGCGGGCGAGCATGGCCGCGGCTTTGCGGTGGTTGCCGGGGAGGTCCGCAAGCTGTCCGAGCAATCCAAGGAATCCAATGAGCAAATCCGTGAGTTCCTGCTCAGCCTGCAGGAGGATATGAACCGGTCGGTGGAAGAAATGAATCACGTGAACGCCGAGGTGGCTTCCGGGGTGGGCAAAGTGGCCGAAGCCGGAAATGCTTTTAGCCATCTGCTGATTCTGATTCAGAGCATTAACCACAGCATTCAGTCCGTATCCGCCGCCACACAGCAGATTTCGGCAGGCACCGAGGAGGTCAGCGCTTCTGTAGAGGAAACGGCCCAGATCACTTCCAAGTCCCGGCAAAATGCCGATACCCTCGCCGCCAACTCCGAACGCCAGCGCCAGGAGCTGGAGGTTCATGCGCAAACCGTAGAGCATTTGTACCAACAGGCCGTGAAACTTCAGCAAGCCGTACAGCAGTTCAAAATATAGTCCGGCGTACCCGCGAGTCCGCCGCAACAGCAAGCATAAAGGGGCTGTCCCAAAAGTAGATATTCTACTGACGAGTCAGATTCTCAAATTTCTCAAAAGCTTCAAATGTTAAAAAAGCAGCGATCCTCCCGTTATTGGAGAATCGCTGCTTTCTGTTTTTGGTCCATTACAGCTTGCTTCAATAGATTATGGGCGAGCGAAAGCCAACCGACTTCTAGCATCACTTTCTCCATGCCGCGAAGCAGAAATCGCCGGAACCCCCGGTTGTTCTTCAGTTGTCCAAATACACTTTCCGGCTGGGCACGTCCAGTGATCCTCGGCTGTGTTGTATGTCCAGTACTCGATTTTACCAACGTTTGCTTTCCAGGCTTTACTCTTTTCCTTATGGTAGCTGCCGTACTTTACCACCGCCTGAATCTCTTTCTTTTCCAGATAGGCGTAGTTTTCTTCACTGCCGTAGCCTGCATCCGCAATGACTGTCTTTGGCAATTGTCCGAGGATCTGCTGCACTTTTTCCATATGCGGCTCTAAACAGCGGGTGTCGGTCGGTCTTTGATGTAAACTGTAGGCTAAAATAAATTGGTTTTCGGTCCCGATTTGCAGCAAATCCTTACGCAACATCCGAACCGCTTTTTTCAGTGGTTTGTTCTTGGGCAAACTGAAGCACGGCTGTAAATACCGTTTCAAGGACATTCCTCATTCGCTGGGAACGGAAGCGATTCAGCGTGCGAAAGTTGGGGCGTTGCCGTCCGGCCAGCCACATGAAAGGGAGGTTCTTTCTGGAATATCTTCTTCCAGATCCATTGGCTAGCAAAGTTGGTCCATGGTATATTGCGGAGAGGACGGAACGATTGTGGAAAAGCGGGAGCGGTCGCCTTTGTCCCCGGATTTTCACCGCTAAGGAGAATAAATAAAATCTGGGGACAACAGCGATTGGAACAACGGTCCGTTCGCGGAGCGTCCACCCAAGGGCTCACTTTGATCCTATTCCAAAATAAGGGGCTGTCCCAAGCAGCCATTTCATGGCTTTTGGGACAGCCCAAAAAGTCCGTTTTAAACAAGGGGAAGAGCATTAAGTTCACGGATATATTTCTGTATTAACGGCGATTTACTGTGTAGTTGTTCCCGTAATTATTATCCCAATACGTTTGTCCATTTGCGGTGTAGGAGATAGCGTACTGAATTTGCGTAACACTTGGGTCAATATTATTAAAGCTGAAACCCCAGATTTCTACGCTGCCATCGGAGTTCGCCGGTATGGAGTAGCTGGCGAACCCTTCCCTGGTTGTATTCCAGTTATCGGTTGTATATTTGATTTTAACCTCTTTGCTGGAGACTAAATTTTTGACATATACACTACCCGAGAATGTGTTCTCATATAAATCATCGTAAGCGCGAAAAACGTTCGGTTTACCAAGAATGGTTGAACTTTCATTAAAACGGCTGACGGAATAGTTTTGTCCGTTGTTATTGTCCCAATAAGTTTGTCCATTGACTTCATACTTAATTGCAAATTGAATCGTTTGGGCATTTGTGAGCTGCGGATTATTATTGCTAATGTTATCGGTGGAAACTATAAAACTCCATTTTTCATGCGTGGAGTCCGTTGGGCCTTGATAAGAGGCGTTCGTATCATACCACTGACCGTCTCCAGGAGTATAGTGAATAGTTACAGTTTTTGGGTTGCCCAGGTTGCTTACTTCGATATTGCCGCTGAATCCAACGTATCCAAACTTGTAAAGATATAGATTGGCTGAAGTCAGTTGAACAGGCTGGTCACTGGCAAAGACAGATTGCGCAAACGTTAGCACAAAAACAGCTGCCAAAACCAAAATCGATAAACTCTTATTCATCTTCTTGAACATTTTACGACATCTCCTTTTTTTTGGTATGAAATTCAGGATAAATATACCATATAATGTACCAATAGTAAACCTATTTTATGTTAAATTTTGATTAAATGGATATTATTAGTTTTGACGGAAAACCCGTAATGGCAATCGTTTGCACATTTATGTAATCTTTTGAACATAAGAATATCTCTGGAGCACAGCGGACGGAGGCTATTCCTGGACAGAGCTTCATCCCTAATGACCAGCGGGCGCAGCGGAGGCAATGGGAGAAATGTAGAAGGGGCTGTCCCAAAAGTAGATTTCTTTGACTGTGATAGCTTTCTTCATTCTTAAAACCACAAAAATTGAGCAAAGCAGCGACTCTCCCGTTACTGGAGAATCGCTGCTTTGCGTTTTTGGTCATTGGCTGCTTGCTTTAACAGATTGAGTTTTTAGCCGATTTATGCCGCATCTGCTGCAGAAACTGCAATAGAATGATGCCGGGCGCAGCCTGCCCGCCGCTCAATGTCTTGGCGCCCACAAAATGACAGACACGCCGATTACACATATGCCGGCACCCAGCCAGTCATAGAGATCGGGTGTTTTTTTATCGACCAGCCAGCCCCACAGCACGGCCAGCACGATGAACACGCCGCCATAGGCGGCATAGACCCTGCCGAAGGAAGGAAACTTCTGCAGGGTGGGAATGATGCCGTACGCCACGAGGATCAGCGCTCCAACCATTCCATACCAGAGCGGCCGTGCTTCCCGCAGCCACAGCCAGACCAGGTAGCCGCCGCCAATTTCGGCCAGGCCGGCAACAATAAAGAGCAGAATCGCAATGACCATGGTTACCTCCCTTGCTGAGATACACCCATGATCTCATAGATGGCAGCCATGTCAAGGCTCGCGCGCACGGTATCCGCCAGCCGGTCGAACTCCTGCTCGCGCAGCGCCGCTGCCGAGAAAGTCTGCCCCAGCGGTGCAAGTCCTTTAGATTGCCTCAGGCCGTCAAGCCAGGCTCTGCGCAAGGCATCATTATGAAACAATCCATGCAGATAGGTTCCCCAGACCCGTCCTTCCGGCGTTCCCCAGCCTTCTTGCTGCATACTTCCATCCGGTCCTTTCAGCTGGAAAAGGCTTCTGACCGATGCAGGGTCATGGTTTGTGGTTGTGCCCATATGGATTTCGTATCCTTCCACGGGCAGCTCTGCTGCCGTAGCGGAAGCCGCTTCCCCGCCGTAGAGTGGCAGCGGATGATCCTGAGCCAGCAGGCCGGTGGCACGGACGGTGGTCTTCTGCCGCAGAAAAGAGGTCGACAGCGGCAAAAACCCAAGTCCCTCCCTTTCGCCGGGTTCTGCACTTTCTACAGCATGCGGATCAAGAAGCTTCAAGCCCAGCATCTGGTATCCTCCGCAAATTCCTGCAAGCTGCCGGGTTCCCTGGTTCAGCGCGGCTGCGATAGCTTCCGGGAAGCCCTGCTCCCGCAGATAATCCAGATCGGCGGCTGTGTTCTTCGTGCCCGGCAGGATGATGACATCCGGTGTCCCCAGCTCTACAGCGGTGCTTACATAACGCACAGCCGTATCCGGTTCGTCCTCCAGCGGATCAAAATCGGTGAAGTTAGAGATTCTCGGGTAGCGGATAACGGCGACATCCAGCTCTTTCCCCCGTTCCGCATGCAGACGGCCCGAGGTTCCTTCCAGAACCACGGAATCCTCGGCTTCAATCCGCAGGCGCGGAAGAAAAGGCAGCACCCCGAGCACCGGGATGCCTGTCCGCTGCTCCAGCCAATCGAGTCCGGGCTGCAGCAGCGACAGGTCGCCGCGGAACTTATTGATGATGAAGCCTTTGACACGGGCCCGTTCATGCGGCTCCAACAGCTCCAGCGTGCCGACCAGAAAGGCAAACACACCCCCTCTGTCGATGTCGGCAACCAGTAGTACCGGAGCATCCGCCCAGCCTGCGAGGTTCATATTGACGATGTCCCTGGCCTTCAGGTTGATTTCCGCCGGACTGCCTGCGCCTTCCATCAGCACGATATCATAGGCCGCCCGCAGCCGTCCAAGCGCATCCATCACCGTGCTTTTAGCTTCGGGCAGAAACTTCTCCCGGTATTCGCGCGCACTCAGCGCTGTATGCGGCACGCCGTGCACCACAATCTGGGCACTCATCTCGCCTGAGGGCTTCAGCAGAATCGGATTCATGTCCGTGGTGGCGGTAATGCCGAACGCTTCGGCCTGCATACCCTGGGCACGGCCAATTTCCCTGCCGTCCTCAGTAACATAGGAATTCAGCGCCATGTTCTGCGACTTAAACGGTGCCGTGCGGTATCCGTCCCGGGTCATAATCCGCCCGATGGCCGCGGTCACCAGACTCTTCCCGACATCCGAGGCCGTGCCCTGGATCATCAGCACGGCCGCAGGCTGCGGCTTCCTTTGTGTTGCTGCTGCTTGATCTTCCATGCCAAGCCTCCTTGTTATATTCCTGCTGCCGGCGTACAGGCGAAGCAGTTGTATATGTGGATAAGCGGTCACCGGTATAGCTTATCCTGTGGGTTGGCGCGCGCTACAGGTTATGCTGCAGCAGCACCAGCAGGAGCAGCAGCAGCGCCTCCAGCAGCTCGTTCAGCGCGCCGTACACGTCGCCGGTGAGCCCGCCGAGCCGGCTGCGGACCCGCCGCGCAGCGAGCGTGCCGCAGGCCAGCGCCAGCGCCGGGGCCAGGATGGCCGCTGCCAGCAGCTGCGGCCAGACTTCGCCCGCGCCCAGCGCCAGCGGTGCGGCGGCTGCGGCCAGCGAGAGCAGCGCCGCCAGCAGCAGGGTGCGCCGCTCCTGCCGGGCAGGCACGCCCTTGAAGCTGGCGGCCAGGCCGTCATCGCCGCGGGCAAGCGGGTAGCGGACCATGACCCGCACCATGTACCAGCGGCTCCAGACCGGCGGCAGCAGAAGCAGCGGCAGCTCCGTCCAGGAGCCGCCTTCGAGGAATGCCGCCAGCAGCGAGGCCTTCAGCAGCAGGAGCAGCATGCAGGCCAGCACCCCCATGGCCCCAATGCGGCTGTCCTTCATAATCTCCAGCATCCGCTCCCGCGTGCGGTAGCTGAGCAGCCCATCCGCGCAGTCCATCCAGCCGTCCAGATGCAAGCCGCCCGTCAGCCACACCCACAGGATCAGGGTGATGATGGCGGCAGGCCAGGCAGGCAGCAGCCAGGCCGCAACGCCTGCGCCTAATGCCGCACTTAACCCGATGGCTGCGCCAACCGCAGGGTAATACACCACGCTGCGCTGCAGCAGCTCGCGGGAGAAATCCCCGCCCCCCTTAACCGGGAAGCGTGAAAGAAACTGAAAAGCAGCCGCAGCATCCCCCCGCACGCTCATAACCGGTACTCCCGGCTCTTCAGCTCAACCGGAATCCCGGCAGTAACCAGAAAAACCTGCCCGCACTGCCGGGCCAGCAGCGCATTCATCCGTCCGGCCAAATCCCGGTACAGCCGGCCAAGCGGGTATTCCGGCACAATGCCGTCACCCACCTCGTTCGTCACCAGCACCAGCGTGCCGCGAAAGGAAGCTACACTCCGCTCCAGCCGGGAAAGTTCCCGCACCACCCGTTCCTGTCTGTCTTCCTGATCCTCCACGGCCAGCAGGACATTGGAGAGCCACAGCGTCAGGCAATCCACAAGCACCGCCTTGCCGCCGGAAAGGCGGTCCAGGAGTTCAGGCAGCTCAAGCGGCTCCTCCAGCATCTCCCATGCGCCGCCGCTCTCTTCACGAAGCTTGCGGTGCAGGGCAATCCGGGCCTTCATTTCTTCATCAAAGGCTTGTCCGGTAGCCACATATACGGCCTGATCCGCCAGGGAGAACACCAGCTGCTCGGCAAAACCGCTTTTCCCGCTGCGCGCCCCACCGGTTACAAGAATGCTCATTTCCCCTCAGCCCCCGAAACTCCCGCGCTTTCGAAGGTAGCCATCTCGGTCATGATGCGGCTGGCCGCTTCAATCAGGTGAAGAGAGAGCACGCCTCCCGTTCCCTCACCCAGCCGCAGCCCCAGATCAAGCAGCGCTTCCAGTCCCAGACACTCCAGCATCAGCTTGTGGCCCTGCTCGTTCGATACATGGGAAGCGATCATATACGCTGTGGACTCGGGGGCAATGGCTTTGGCGACCAATGCGGCTGCGCCGGAGATGAACCCGTCAAGAATGACGGGAACGCGGGCGGCAGCGGCCCCAAGAATAAGCCCGGCCAATCCGGCAATCTCAAGTCCGCCTACTTTGGAGAGCACATCGACCGGGTCTGCCGGATTCGGGGCGTTCACCCGCAGCGCGCGCTCCACAACTTCAATTTTGTGCAGCAGCCGTTCATCGTTGATCCCTGTTCCGCGTCCAACCGCCGCCTCCGGCGGGAGACCTCCCAGTGCGCACAGAATGGCAGCGCTGGCTGTGGTGTTGCCGATGCCCATTTCACCAGTGATCAAAATCTCTGTTCCGCTTTTTATCGCTTCCTGGGCAACTTTTACACCCACAAGTACTGCCTCAAGAGCCTCTTCCCGGCTCATAGCCGGTCCTGCGGCCATGTTGTCCGTTCCCGGCCGTACTTTGCGGTTGATCAGTTCCGGGTGTTCAAGCTCTGCTTGGATACCGATATCGACGAACTGCACGCTTGCCCCGGCCTGGCGGGCCAGCACATTGACTGCCGCCCCTCCGCTGAGGAAATTATAGGCCATCTGCACCGTAACCTCCTGCGGAAAAGCGCTGACTCCCTCAGAGCACACCCCATGGTCGGCAGCCATTACAACAACAGTGCGTGTCCCATAGCTGGGCTGCTCCGTCTTCGAAATGCCCGCCAGGCGGACGGCCAGCGCTTCCAGCTGCCCGAGGCTTCCCGGGGGCTTGGTCAGACTGTTCAGACGGAGTACCGCCCGCAGTGCCGCTTGTTCATCCGGCGGAGCAATCGGCCCCGTTACTTCTACAATTGCTGAGATCATCATATAGCCTCCTGTGTGTTTTTTGGATTGAAATTGAAGCTCCAACCCAATTCATACAACTAACGCAGCAGAGTGCCCTCTTCCCTGAAGAAGAGGGCACTCTGCTGCGGCTGCGCCAGCTATTCCGTCACAACTCCCTATTTCTTCCTTAAGGATTATAGGGGATAGCGATTGATCTTACAATTACATTTTTACCTTCATGAAGCCTTCCAGCCGCTCCAGCGCTTCGGTCAGCTTTGCGGGGGAAGCCGCATAGGAGCAGCGGAGATGTCCTTCTCCGCCCGTTCCGAACACATGGCCCGGCACAACTGCAACTCCTGCTTCCCGCAGCAGCCGCAGCGCAAAATCCTCCGACTTCATCCCGGTATGCCTGATGGAAGGAAAGGCATAAAATGCCCCCTGCGGCTCATGGCAATGCAGCCCGATGGATCTGAGCCCCTCAACGAACAGCGAACGGCGCTGCCGGAAGCATTCCTTCATATAGTCTTTGTCGGGCAATCCATGGCGCAGCGATTCCACCGCGGCAATCTGGCCCAGGACCGGTGCGCACATTGCGGTATATTGATGGATTTTGAGCATCGCGGCCAGCAGCTCGCGGTTCCCGCAGGCATAGCCGACCCGCCAGCCGGTCATGGCGAAGGCTTTGGAGAAGCCGCTGATCACAATCGTCCGCTCCTTCATGCCGGGAAGCGAGGCGATGCTGACATGTCTGCTGTCATAGGTCAGCTCGGCATAGATTTCATCCGACAGGACGATCAGATTATGGGCCTTTACAATTTCCGCAATGGGCATCCAGTCCTCGTAAGACATGACCGCTCCCGTCGGATTATTCGGAAAGTTCACCATCAGCAGCTTGGAACGCGGGGTTATGGCTTTTTGCAATGCCTCGGCAGTAAGCTTGAAGCCCTGCTCCGCAGCAGCCTCGACCTCCACCAGTGTTCCTCCGTTCAAATAGGCGATGGGCGAATAAGCAATATAGCTCGGAGAAGGAATGATAACCTCATCCCCCGGAGCGGTAAAGGCACGCAGCGCCAGATCCAGGGCTTCACTGCTGCCTACCGTTACCACCACCTCGTCCCGCGGGTCATACGCCAGTCCAAAGCTCTCCTGCTGATAGCGGGCAATTTCCTCCCGCAGCTCCGGCAGGCCGGCATTCGGGGTATACATCGTCTCTCCCTGTTCCAGGGCACGGATGCAGGCGGCACGGATATGCTCAGGCGTAGTGAAATCGGGCTCACCTACCCCAAGTGATATAATCTCGTTGTTACCCGCACTGAGATCAAAAAAAGCCCGGATGCCCGAAGGCGCAATCTCCCGCACACGCGGAGCAATCCGCTCACTCAGCAGACTGCTCTTTTCCCGCGGCAGGAACGGCTTCATTTTATACATAATTGATCACTCCCTGCCTCGTTGTCAGCTCTTCCTGCATGTTTCGGATTCCTAATAGGCCTTGTTTGTCCACCGCAGCCTCCATCCCCCGCCGCTCTGCAAGCGAACCGGAGATGATCTCATCCAGCAGCCCGCTGAAGGTATATCCGGCAGCAAGCGCACTTCTTGGCAGCAGACTGGTTTCGGTCATGCCCGGCAGTGTATTTACCTCAAGCACATATGGAATGCCGTCCTTCACCAGCATATCCACCCGGGCGTATACCGTACATTTCAGCGCCTGATAGCAGGCCAAGGCCGCCGCATGCACCCGTTCCTCAAGCTCTGCAGGCAGCTGAATCACCCGCTCTTCTGCACCGCCCAGCTCATATTTGGCGCTGTAATCGAACCAATCCGCCCCAAGCGAACGGATGCCGATAACCGGCAGCAGCGTTCCTCCGAGAATGGGGCAGGTAATTTCCCGGCCCTCGGTATATTCCTCAATCAGCACCGAACAATCCGCGGCAAAGGCCTTCTCCACCGCACTTCGCAGCTCCGCACTGCTGTTCACCTTTGTCATGCCGATGCTGGAGCCGCCTGAGTTCGGCTTAACCATTACCGGGTAACCAAGAGCCTCCACCGCTTCAGGCGATAAATCCTCCATCCGGTCGAGGCAGAGCCAGTCAGGGGTGTGCACACCTTTGCTGCGGATGATGGTCTTGGACAGATGCTTATCCATGCACAGGCTGCTTGCGAGCACGCCGCTTCCGGAATAGGGAATACCCAGCGTTTCCAGCGTTCCCTGCACCGTTCCGTCCTCGCCGTAGGCTCCGTGGAGGGCGAGCAGCGCGAAGTCCAGGCCTTTTACCGCATCAACCAGCTCTTCCCGCGAATGAATGACCACCGGAACGCCCTCATATTTGCTGCGGTCCAGATGCTTCAGCATTTCCCTGCCCGTATTCAGCGACACCTCATATTCCGAGGATACCCCGCCCATGATCACGCCTACTTTTTTCATTCTCCTAACCCCTTTTCATCCCAGTAGTTGCCGTGCGGTCCTGCCAATAATCTCAATGCCCTTGAGGATATCCCCATCCGCCACCCTGGAAAAGCCCAGCCGCAGCGTGTTTTGTCCTTGCCCATTCGTATAAAACATATCTCCCGCCGTAAAAATAACTCCCTGCTCCCGGCATGCGTCCAGCAGCTTTCTTGTACTGAAGCCTTCGGCAAATGTCGCAAAAAGATGCAGGCCCCCATCCCCCGTGAGTGACGCATACGGAATATGCTCCTGGCAGCAGGCCAGGGTCAGCTCGTATTTGCGCTTATATTCCGCTCTGGCCCGCTTCAGGTATTTCTCCAGATTGCCGCCGAGCAGATATTGGTACAGAATCGATTGATCCAGCGTCGAGGTATGGATGCTGCGCGCTCTTTTAACACTTTCCAGGTAGTAGATCAGCTCCTGATCCGCAATCACCCAGCCGACCCGCAATCCGGGAAACAGCACCTTCGAGAAGCTGCCCAGATAGATCACACCGTTTCCGCCGCCCGCCGCGGCAATCAGAGGAGCCACGTGGGAACCCGAATACCGCAGCTCCTCGTTGAAGCCGTCCTCGATCACCGGCACCTTGTATTCGGCCATCAGCTTCATGAGCCGCTGCCTTTTTTCGGGAGACATGACGATGCCCGTTGGATTGTGATAAGAGGGGACAAAATACGCGCAATCATATTCCCGCGCCTCCAGCGCCCGCTTCAGCTCTCCCAGATGGATGCCGTCACGCTCCATGGGCACGCCCGCAATCTCAAAGCCGTGCAGCTTCATATTCTTAATCGCCGTATGATGTGTAGGATTCTCACACACCACTGCCCCGGCTTTACGGCCGAGCGCCGACAACACCACATCAAACCCTTCCGTAAACCCGTTCGTAATCAACAGGTCCTTGCCCCGCATATCCACGCCTTTGTGCTCCATATATTGCTTCAAATAGTCTATTAAAGGCTTATACCCCTTGGCATAACCATAGTTCAGCAGCACATTGCCTTCCACCGCCATGCGTTCCAGAAACGCCCGTTTCACATTATCCAGATCGAACAGGCTTTCATCAGGCGCAATGCTGGTAAAAGAAATCGTCCCCTTCGCCGCGCGTATCCCCCGCTTCATGATATCCAGCTCTTCGGCAAGCTTGGCCTGACTGCTTAACCGTGCTGTCCAGTCCAGCGTCCACGCGGCTTCTCCTGTGTTCCCGGCCTGGGCCGCTGCACCTTGTGCCACATAGCTTCCCTGGCCCTGCACCGCATACGTGAATCCGTCGTCCGCAAGTGCCTCGTAGGCGGAAATGACCGAATTGCGGCTGACGCCCAGCAAAGTGCTGAGCTCGCGGGTTGAGGGAAGCTTCTGGCCTCCCTGGAGGGCGCCCTTGATCATAAGATGCTTCATGTAATCCTTCACTTGTATATATACCGGCCGGCCGGCAATGAGCCTGAAATCCTTGAACATGCTTCAATCGCCCCCATAGCTATCATGGCACAGTCTTCTTCGTAAAAAAAGAACCACAGCCCCGGGATTTTTTTCCCGCTGTGGTTCTACACTTATTTCCGCGCGGCTGCATCTGCTGGCAGCTGCAGCGATTAAGGCCTCCCTCAGCATCAATCTTTGCATTCCTGCGTCATCCCATTTGTGGACACGGCTTGTGGATTAGCCTTTTTCTGAATCATGGCTTCTTCTTGATGCCGCCTGAATTCCCGTGGTTGCGCTGCTTCGATTGGATGCTATTCGGCTTCATTGATTGTAAGATTGTAAGCAGCCGGATAGCCGGAGGATCATTGCCCTTGCCCTCCCTGAAGCTGCAGCTTTACTGTGGCAGCAGTACCCGGCGGCGGGGCTGCTGTGTCATGGAAGCTGCGCCCCTCCATGGTCCGTGCCAGCAGCTGGCGGATGATGCCGCCATGCGTCACAACCAGCACCCGCAAAGGCCCCGCATGGCTGCTGTTCTTCAAGCCGGGCACCGCTGCCGCTGCCTGCAGCAGCCCGGACACAAAATGCTCCACGCGCCCAGTAAACTCACTCCAGGCCTCACCGCCTGGCGGAGTGCTTGCCGCCGGATCATCAATCCAGCTCCGATATTGCGGAAGATACTGAAGCTGTTCATAGGTATGACCTTCCCACGCGCCAAAGCTCATTTCCCGGAGCCGTGAATCATAGATGGCATTTTGCAGAAGTGCAGGCGCGATGAGTTCCAGGGTCTCGCGGCATCTGCGCATATCGCTGCAGTATACCCGCCAGAAGCTCCCGGCAAGCTCCGGCTGCTGCCGGAGCGCAGCCAATTCCGCCCTGGACTCCGGCAGCAGCGCAAGATCGGTGCTGCCCAAATAGCGGCGCTCCTTATTCCACAGGGTATGTCCGTGGCGGATCAGCACCAGTTCAAGCACAAGACCGGAATCAGCCTCTGATTCCGGTTGATCATTGCACCCCAATCCCGTTTGCCTACACTCAGGGCTCGGGTCATGCTCATGGCCAGAATTCAGTTCACGCTTATGGCCAGAACTGGAACCCCGCACATGTTCAGAACTGGATTCATCCGCAGTATCCAATTCATCGACGGGTTCCCGTTCAGGCTCATAATCCAGTCCGGCTTGGGTTTTCGCCATCTTCAGGTCAGCCCCCCATCCCGTGCCACAGCATGGCAGCGGCTGCACACAAGCAGACAAATATGGCGGAAGACAGCATCATTATCCGTGAAGTCACAATAATATCCTCCGGCTCCATCGTCCGCAGGGGATCGCCCATGTAGGCGCGGAACGAGACCACGCCGTGGTATACATTCTCGCCGCCCAACCGGATGCCGAGTGCTCCGGCTACAGCCGATTCGGGAAACCCGCTGTTGGGGCTGGGGTGGAGGCGGGCATCGCGCCGCACAATACGCCAGCTGCTGCGCCAGTCCAGACGCAGCAGCCAGGCGCATAGGACTAACAGCGGCGCCGTCATCCGGGCCGGTATGTAATTGGCGACATCATCGAGCCGGGCGGAGGCCCAGCCGAGATTGCGGTATTTGTCATTTTTGTAGCCGACCATGGAATCCAGCGTATTCACCGCACGGTAAGCCATGGCCAGCGGCGCTCCGCCCAGCAGCGCGAAAAAAAGCGGCGATATAATCGCGTCCACGATATTCTCCGCCACTGTCTCTACCGTGCCCCGGACGATATCCGGGCTCTCCAGCTTGGTGGTGTCACGGCCGACGATCATGCCGAGCGCTGTGCGGGCTGCCGGGATATCCCCCTTGCGCAGCTCGGCATATACAGCCATCCCGGCATCCTTAAGCCCCTTGGAGGCAATCGTTGTAGAGATCAGCCAGACCTCTGCCGCCCAGGCCAGCCAAGGCGCGATGCGGGACAGCAGCAAGAGGATCACTGCGGTCAGTCCCCAGGCTCCGCCTGCTACCAGCAGCGGGAGCAGCACTCCCGCAAGTTTCAGCGCCCGCGGCTGCGAGCAAAAGCGGCGGATCAGCCGCTCAATGGCGGTAACCGCTTTTCCCATGAGCACCACCGGATGGGGAATACTGCGCGGATCGCCTATTATCCGGTCCAGCACATAGGCTGCAAGTAATATAACAGCAATCTTCACCGGCCTTCACCGGGCAGCGGCTTACAATTCAAACCGCTCATTGGCTGCCCTTCCTTGCCGGCTCCGCTGCGGGGGAACAGCCAGCGCCGGGACCTGACTGTGAATCCACCGGCTCCGGCGCAGAGCTCCAACCGCTTGTCTTCCCGCTTGGCTTAACGCTTACCACCCCACTGGGCCTCTCGCCTACCACCCTGCTGGGCCTCTCGCTTACCACCCCCCTGGGCCTCTCGCTTACCTTCTCCGTTTGGGCTTCCGCTACTGAACCGAGGCTCGCCGTTACAGCGGCGTACACCAGCCGGCCGATGGCTCCGCCCAGGTCGGTGGCCGTTCCGGCGTAGACATGCTCCGCGCCGTAGCGCCCGCTCCCGCTCACTGCGAGTACAACTGCATCCGTAGTGGTGCCGGTTGCAATCAGGCCATTCTCAGGGTCTGTGACCCCGAGATCGGCCAGCGCGGCAGCCTTTGCTTCGGCTGCCGTCATGACGGCATTGACCATCGCGGACGGAGTCAGGCGGCCGTCAATGCCCAGCATGATGTTGATCGTGCCGGGGCGGTAAGCCGCCAGCACGTTGCGCGCCACTCCGGCGCGCGCGGCATTGCCGGAGGCTGCGGTCACGCAGCAGAAAATCCCCGCCGAGCCGGTATCCTCCTCCGCAACCGCAGCATGCTCCAGCGGCACCGCCGTCATCAGCCCGGCGCAACCTTCCAGCGGGTACCCCCATTCGCGCAATTTATCCTCCATATCGCGCACCGGATTGCTGCACTCATAATCGCGGCTGACGAACTGGTTGACGGCCCGTTTCAGACGGCCCATGCCCCCGCCGTATACCGCGCTCGAAAGCCCCTCTGCTTCAGCCGGGAATTCCAGCAGCAGATGCCCCGGCTTCCACTCCAGCATCAGCCCAGGCCAGACAGCAGAAGCATACATTGTCTCCCCATCCTTGAGATTAAAAGGATTTCGCGCATCAGTCATTGTATTTCCTCTCCCTTCACACTCATAATCTACAGCTATCCATGACCACACAGCTATCCTAAGTGGAATTTCTCCACCTAATTCGGCGCCAAATGCCGTTCCTGCAAACGTTAGTTGGAAAAAGTATACTTAATTAGGCCACATCCGCACATATTTGGGGATTCACCTTAAATTAAGTGTACAAAATCCCACTAATCCCCATTCCGAGCTGTAATTCAACAAAATAAGTTTACTAATTCCACTTAAATTTTTCTCAAGGGCAGATTAGTCCAAAATATTGAAGAACCTCAACTTGTGCAATAGCATTTGGAACGCTGATGCTGCCAGAGTATTAGTACGACTACTTTATTTAACACATCTACTCCGCACGACAACCTCTACTTACTACTGCCACTTCTACTCCGCACGACATCCTCTACTGACTACTGCCGCTTCTACTCCGTACAACAACCTCTACTTACTACTGCTGCTTCTACTCCCCACGACATCCTCTACTTACTACTTCCGCTTCTACTCCGCACGACATCCTCTACTGACTGCTGCTTCTACTCCGTACAACAACCTCTACTTACTACTGCTGCTTCCACTCCGTACAACAACCTCTACTGACTACTGCCGCTTCTACTCCGCACGACATCCTCTACTGACTACTGCTGCTTCTACTCTGCACGACATCCTCTACTTACTACTTCCACTTCTACTCCGCACGACATCCTCTACTGACTACTGCCGCTTCTACTCCGTACAACAACCTCTACTTACTACTGCTGCTTCTACTCCCCACGACATCCTCTACTTACTACTTCCGCTTCTACTCCGCGCGACATCCTCTACTGACTACTGCCGCTTCTACTCCGCACGACATCCTCTACTGACTACTGCTGCTTCTACTCCGCACGACATCCTCTACTGACTACTGCTGCTTCTACTCCGCACGACATCCTCTACTTACTACTTCCGCTTCTACTCCGTACAACAACCTCTACTTACTACTGCCGCCTCTACTCCACACGACAACCTCTACTTAGTGCCATCGCTTCTACTCCGAGCTCCCAGCTACTCAGTACCCCCGCCTCCACGTCATGCGTTTTACTGCGGCTTCTGCCATCGGCCTGCACGCTTTGGCTTTATTTCAGCGTCAGTCTCCCGCCGCGATAATCTCCTCCAGCTGCCGCAGCAGGCGGGCATTGTCTTCGCGGCTTTTGACCGCGACGCGGATATGTCCCGGCGCAAGGCCCGGGTACATCGCGCAGCTGCGCACGAGAAGGCCGCGGCGGCCCAGCTTCTCCTGCAGGGCCGCCGCGCTCCAGGGCGCGGGCAAGCCCAGCAGCAGGAAGTTCGCTTCGCCCAGCGGCACCTCGCAGCCGAGCCGCAGCAGGCCCTCCCGCAGCGCTTCGCGCTCTGCGGCAATCAGCCCGCGCGTGCGCTCTTCGTAACCGCGCCCGCTGCGCAGGCAGGCTTCCCCGGCCAGCAGGGCCAGGCCGTTCACGCTCCAGGTCACCTGCTTGCCGCTCATGGCTGCGGCAAGCTCCGGGGCGGCGATAGTGAAGCCCAGCCGCAGCCCCGGAATGGCATAGAACTTCGTCATCGAGCGGATCAGCACCGTATGACGGTAACTCTTAAGCTCCGGCAGCAGCGATTGCCGCCGCTCTTCCGGGATGAAGTCGATGAACGCTTCATCCACCGCCAGCACCGTCCCGCAACGCTCCGCCTGCTGCGCCAGCAGCCGGAGGTCGTCCAGCGCATACTGGACGCCATTCGGGTTGTTCGGCTGTCCGAGGAACAGCAGGTCCACCTGCTCCAGCAGGCCGGCGATGCTCTGCACACCGGCCCGGTAGCCCTGCTCCTTCGTCCCCCGGACCGGGAGGACTTCCGCACCGAACTGCCCGGCGAGCTGTCGGTATTCGGAGAAGCAGGGCTCGACGATCCCTACCCTGCGCGGAGCCGCAGCCAGCAGCAGCAGGGCCATCGATTCCGCTGCTCCGTTGCCGACCGTAATCCATTCGCGGTCTACGCCCAGACTCTCCGCCAGCAGGGATTTCAGCCTGCGGTGACCGGGGTCAGGATAAGCCGTCACGGCTGAGACGGCATCCCGCAGCAGGTCCAGCACGCCGGGCGGCGGACCGAGAGGATTGATATTCGCGCTGAAATCCACAAAAGCGCCGCCGCTTCCGTTCCCATACAATTCCGCCGCTGTCAGCAGGTCGCCGCCGTGGCCGTATTTTTCAAGCATGCCTACACTCCTCTTAACCTGTCGATTATACCTCTGTGTGACTCATTGACCCCATTATTGCCCCATTGCAGGAGGTACGTCAATGATTTCACTCCCCGGCCGCAGCAGGATATTGCCGTTTGGCGGGAGGCGGAATTCTGCCCGGGCGCTGCTTGTTCTTTTTGTGCAAACTGTACTTTTGGTTTAAAATAACTATATAGCTTGAACTAGTGATCTTCGATTGGGGATTTGGTCGTGAATGCGTGGAATGGTCGGGGCTTTCCCTTTTGTTCATTTTTCAAGTTCAATCTATATAGAGCAGTAAATCATGCATAAGCGGAGGAATTCACCATGCTTTTTATCGATAACACCGGAATTACAGACGCTTCGATCAATCTTGCGATTGAGGAATTTGCCCTGAAAAATCTGCCGATGGACGACAGTTATCTGCTTTTTTATATCAACAGCCCGTCCATTATCATAGGCAAACATCAGAATACCATTGAAGAGATTAACCAGGAATACGTGAAGGACCATAATATCCAGGTCGTGCGGCGGTTATCCGGCGGCGGGGCGGTCTATCATGATCTGGGCAACCTCAACTTCAGCTTCATTACCAAGGACGACGGGCAGTCTTTTCATAATTTTCTGAAATTCACCCAGCCGGTCATCGACTACCTGCAATCCATGGGGGTGAACGCCGAACTCAGCGGACGCAATGACCTTCAGGTCGGTGAGCAAAAAATTTCCGGCAACGCCCAATTCTCCACGCGCGGACGCATGTTCAGCCACGGCACCCTGATGTTTGACCTCAATCTGGACGATGTGCAGGCATCGCTGAATGTGAACCCGGAGAAATTCAAATCCAAGAGCACCAAATCCGTGCGCAGCCGCGTCGCCAATATCAAAGACCTGCTTGGAAAAGAGATGACAATTGAGGAATTCCGTGCGGGCCTGCTGCGTTCCATCTTTGGCATGGAGCCTTCCGAGGTTCCGCAGTATAAGCTGACTATGGACGATTGGGTGCGGATCAATGAAATCTCCAGGGAGCACTACCAGAACTGGGACTGGAACTACGGCCTGTCGCCCAAAAGCAATGTAAAGCACACCCGCAAATTCCCGGCAGGACTCGTCGACATCCGCATGGATATTGAAGATTCCTACATCAGGGATATCAAAATCTACGGCGATTTCTTCGGTGTAGGCGATGTAGCGGATGTGGAGAATGCGCTGCGCGGCAAACGCTACGAAAACGCTGAGGTCAGAGAAGCCCTGGCCGGACTGGACCTGAAGCATTATTTCGGCCGGATTGAGCCGGAGGACTTCATCGGGCTGATTTTCCTGGAGGAATAGAACAAACAGCAAAGCTGAATATGAAAAAAGACAAGGGCGGGACCGTAGCCATTATATACGGGCCCGCCCTTTTGTGGTGGTATAGCAGTGCGAATCGAAGGTATAAATACCCTTGATTCCACTGCCCAGGCGCACTTGAACTATATCAGAGGTATAAATACCCTTGATTCCACTGCCCAGCCGCATCTGGACGAAATCAGAGGTATAAATACCCTTGATTCCACTACCCAGCCGCATCTGGACGAAATCAGAGGTATAAATACCCTTGATTTCACTGCCCAGCCGCATCCGGACGAAATCAAAGGTATAAATACCCTTGATTCCACTTCCTGAGCGCATCCGGACGAAATCAAAGGTATAAATACCCTTGATTCCACTTCCTGAGTGCACTCAGGCAATTCAAAGGCTTGTCAAACTCTCCGGCAGCAAAAAGACTCCCGTCGCTTTATGCGGCAGGGAGTCTTCAAGATGGGGCAGCAGCTTTTTACAGATTGGGGGTGAGCACAAATACATACATAACCAGCACCAGTGTGAGCACGATGCAGAATTTCTCCACCGCACTGCCCTTCTTCGTGCCGGTGCTCATCAGCTTCAGGCGAAGCTTGAAGGGCAGCGGAGGCAGCGGAGTAATGCCGCGCTGGGTCAGGGAATCCGCCAGCAGATGCAGCGCATAAGACATGCCGCCGGCAATCCACAGGCTGCCGCCGTCATTCATGCCGAGCGAAGCGAAATAGAGCAAGGCTCCCCAGCCGGCCACCGCGTACAGCGTATGCGTCAGTCCGCGGTGCGGAACAACCGAGGATACGACAAGCACGCAGGCGGCTATGTAGTTCCACGGATCGTAGGCATCCGCGAACGCGAACAGCGCCAGTGCCAGCAGCAGCATCACGAGATGCCGGAGCCTGCGGCCCGGCAGGAAGGATACGCTCCCGATAAGCAGCGCCAGCGCGATATTCCAGGGAGGCGCGGCGATTCCGGCAAAATACAGATAAATGGCCGCCCCGATTAGCGATACCTGCAAAATCCGCAGCAGGGATTCCGGCACGGCTTTGCGCACCAGCAGCGAATTCGGCTCATCGATATCAGGCAAGAGGGCGCTGAGCCCTGCCACAGCAACCGCCGGAATCGTAATTTCATGGCCGAGCAGGCTCATGACGGATAGGGTAACCCCGGTGCTGATGATTAAATGGGATTTGCCCATCATGGTGTACCCGCTCCTTTCTAAGGTGTAGGGACTTTGAAGTACAAAAATAAGAACAAGTGTACGGTTCTCGAAGTATACCAAGTGCTGGCTTTTTTGTCCAGTCTTTGGCTGTTTTTCCGCTGCTGAAGCCCTTGTCCGATCTGTTCCGGGCACAGTTTCGTCTTGTCCTCCCCCCTGTTTTAAGCTACAATTTGGAGAACTTGATTTTACAAAATATTTGTCGTGTCAAGAAAGGATGACCTCTGTGAAACGCTCCCGAATAGCCGGCCTCAGTCTGCTGCTGGTGGCGATGATGTGGGGATGTACGTTTCTCATTGTGCAAAGTGCGGTCAAGGTGCTGCCGCCGCTCGCTTTTAACAGCATCCGCTTTATCGGCGCAGCTTTGCTGCTGGCGCCGATTACCGCCGTTTTTTACCGCAGGGAATGGAAAATGCTGAGCTGGCGTATGGCAGGGCACGCCTTGCTGCTGGGCCTCTTTCTGTTTCTGGGCTATGGCTTCCAGACGATGGGACTGCTCTATACCACCACTTCCAACACCGGTTTTATCACGGGACTGTCGGTCGTGCTCGTCCCTTTCCTCTCGCTGGCCCTGCTTAAGACGGCCATCTCACGGTATACCTGGTTCAGCGCGGGACTCGCGGTGGCAGGCCTCTACCTGCTCACCTTTACCGGCTCCGCGCTGTCCCTGAACAAGGGAGACGCACTGGTGCTGATATGTGCTGTCGCCTTTGCCCTGCAGGTCGCCTATACCGGCGTATATGCTCCGCGATACCCGGCGCTGCCGCTGGCTGCGCTGCAGCTTGCTTGTGTCGGGCTGCTCAGCGCCGGCGCCTCCCTGCTTGTGGATGGGCCGGCCCCGCTTGCGCACAGCGGGACCCTGATCCTGAAGCCGGATGTGCTGTGGGCCCTGCTTGTTTCCATCGGCCCGACCAGCGCCTTTGCCTTCTGGATTCAGACGGCCTGCCAAAAATACACCACGCCTTCCCGGGTGGCGGTTATTTTTGCCACAGAGCCGGTATTCGCCGCCCTGACAGGTCTGGTGTTCGGCGGAGAAACGCTCGGCGTATCGGCGCTGCTGGGCTGTCTCTGCATTCTTGCGGCCATGCTCATGGCCGAACTCAGCCCCGGGCCTGCCCCTGCAGCACAAAAGGACGAAGAACCAAGCCTTCTGCTTTCATCTGATCCATGATTTTTTGGGCCTAGTACAACATCAGTTTTTTAATTGTGAAATCCAAGCACTGGCCCTTCGGAAGCTGCCCATTTGGAATCCACAGCGCACTACCAGCTTGTTCAGAGACAAGAGCCATGCCTTCCGCACAGGCTCCCCAAATTTAAGCTTAGGCTTCCGATGCATTGGTACGAAGCTATTCAGGAAGCTAAGCTCACCCAATAGGAGAGAACCTACATGTACAAATTGATTGCCATCGATATTGACGACACCTTGATTAACGATGACAAGGAAGTTACCCCTGCCACACAAACAGCGCTGGAACAGGCCGTTGCCGCAGGCGTTGTGGTTACTCTGGCTACCGGACGCGCCTATGCTTCCGCCCAGGCCATCGCCCGCCAGACCGGACTGAATGTGCCGATCATCACTTACCAGGGGGCACTCGTAAAGAACCTGATGGATGAAAAAGTGCTCTACGAGCGTTATGTGCCGCAGGATGCCGTACGCAAGCTGTTCAACTACTGCGTGGAGCATAACCTGCACTTGCAGACCTATATTGATGACAAGCTGTATGCCCGTGATGAGAACCAGAAGCTGGTCGATTATGCCACCCTTAATGGAACTAAATATTATATCGAGCCGGATTGGGAGAAGCTTGTCCCGCAAAAAACACCAAAAATGCTGATCATCGACGATCCCGATTTCCTGGACGAGCTGTCGCCTATTCTGCGTGAGCTGCTGGGTGATTCCGTGCATATTACGAAATCCAAGCCGCATTTCCTGGAGATCATGCACAAGGAAGGCACCAAGGGACTGGCGTTGGAGTTCCTGGCAGCCCACTTCGGCTGCGAGCTGTCCGAAACCATCGCAGTCGGCGACTCCTGGAACGACCACGAAATGCTGGAAGCCGCCGGTCTTGGCGTAGCCATGGCTAACGCCATCCCGGCGCTGAAGGACATTGCTGACTTCGTCACCCTCAGCAACAATGAAGACGGCGTGAAGTACGCCATCGATAAATTCATCCTTCAAACTGCCCAATAGAGAAGTATAAGCTTGCTCTCCAGCAGCACAAAGGGTGCCTTACGCCAGTCAACTGATCCCGGCGGTAAGGCACCCTTTTTTTCCAAATATAATTATATGCTAGCTTCATGTTCCATATCCCGGGATTAATCGAACCTGTAGGTCCAAAACGGTTCCGTTCCGAACCGGGCCCGGATTTCCTCATCCGTCAGCTCCTGATTCCCGACCAGCTCCGCCGCTTGGAATTGCGAACGGTGCGCGCGTATCGACGCCATTTTCTGCTCAAGGAAGGCGGTCACGTCTACGATCACATCCGCCTTTCCGATCGCCCGCTCATGGTTGCTTGCGAACGCGACGCAGTGTACAAGCGGCCGCTCTGCTGCGGGAAGCCGGCCAATCGTACGTATGACAGCGGCTCCGGTGGCATCGTGGTCGGGATGCACACTGTACCCCGGATAGAAGGTGATCACCAGCGACGGACGCAGCTCCTGGAGCAGCGCCATAATCTCATTGTCCAGCCGCTGCTGGTCTTCGAACTCGATCATTTTATCGTGGAAGCCGAGCATCCTTAAGTCCCGGATGCCGATTGCAAGGCAAGACGCTGCCAGTTCCTCTTTGCGGATTGCCGGCAAAGTAACCCGGCTCGCGAATGGCGGGATACCCATGTTGCGCCCCATCTCCCCCAGGGTCAGACAGGCATAAGTGACTTGAGCGCCGCTGTCTATGTACATCGCCAGCGTCCCTGATGCCGCGAAAGCTTCATCGTCGGGATGGGGGAACACAACTAAGATCCGCTGGTGTTCCGTTTGTTGATTCTTCATGGTGTGTATTCCTCCGCTTTCATCAGAACGTTTCCCGGCTCAGCTGCAAGGCAACGATCAGCTTGCCTTGACTGTCATGCCCAGCCAAGATTAGCCGTTCTTTTTCCGTCTCATCAACATGTGTAAGGCCTTCGGCATAAATCCAGCCCTGTATTGTCTTTAAGCCCACACGGTAGGGTCCCGTGCCGGAGATGGAGCCTTGTGTATAACGGACCGCCGCATTGGAAATGAATGCCGACGCCGGGTGCCGGGTACTGTCCAAGTGACTGGCGTAGGCGCCTGTCGTTAGCTCAAGGTGTACGTATAGATCCTGACCGGCGAGCTGATCGATCCGGATTTGGATGTCTTCGGGGGTTATCGGCTGCATGTTGGCCTCCTTATGTCTGTTTCTCCGATCCGCTTGTTTAACTATCTTGCCCTGGTATTACAGCAAGTCCAACTTATTTTTTTGCTAAATACAAGTCGATGGTATCATAAACATTTAGGACATCGCCAAATTTTTTAATCGATTCTTTAATCTCATCTTCAAAATGCTCTTTCGCAGGAGCAGGCAAGCTTCTATGGTCAGAATAAGTGTTCAACAATGCGATATAGTCAGCCGAAGAAAATTGTCTCGTTAAATGATACAGCTTAAACACAACATCTCTAAATCCATAATTTTGAATAGTTTTCGATATATTATTGTATCTCTCAGTGTCATTTTCTATGAGCTTGGTATTAGAAGGTCTATATTTTTGATATATGCCTTGAATAATCTGATGTAATTCGTCATTTTCCCGTGATACAAACGGCCGGTTCCAAAATAACGCCAGGGTTCCACCGGTTTTTAATAAATTGGAGGCTTTAAGATACCCTGTTTTTTCCGGAATCCAATGAAATGCGGTAGCTGAATAAATGAGATCTATACTGCTGTCCGGACATGCAAACTCTTCAAATGCAGTATTGTATATCGTAAAATTTTTATATTCCCGGAATTTTAATTTTGAGTATTCTGTGAGGTCTTTCCCTAATTCTATGGCCGTTAATTCACATTCTGTTTCCAAAAAGGGTCTGGTGGCCTGGCCTGTTCCAATACCAATTTCAATTGCTTTTCGGCCTTGTTCAAGATGAGAGTACGCTATGATATCTTTGAATAATTCTTCACAATAGGTTGGTCTCCACTTGTCGTAATTCTCCACATCTTCATTAAAGGTTAGCCGTTTATCGATAATAATCATCCTCCATTTCATCCCCATAACGCAACCGGATAGGGGCCAATCAAGTAAAAGCAGATATACTCCTTATCGTTGCCTCAATTTCTTCATAACGGCGGAGTGAATTTTGGTACTGGTCTTTTTGCATTAACAATTTGTTATTTCTTTCGCAATAATTAACGATTTGTCCAATGTCTGTGTTGAGGATATGTAGCCGTTCATTTTCCAACTCCGAGAACATGACCTTCCATAAAATTTCAATAGACAGCAAATCAGTATCTTCATAAATGTCTATCGTGTGCGCCAGTTCCCCTAGGCTTGAAGACAATATTGAGACGAGATCTGTATCCCATTTATTAATCAAATATGCAAGGATGTTGTATATCCAAATGGAGTCGCTTTGAGAAAAAACCGTTTTAATATGCGGGATAGTTTCGGACTTATACTTTGACAAAAGGTCTACAATTTCTGCAGCTATAGGCCAATTCATTTCCTGCAGCCATTCCAACAATTCCGGCAATAAGGGAATGATCATTGATCTTTCTAAGCGGGCCAGGGCTTCAACACTTTTAAAATTCTGCTTATTCTTTGGTAGAACGTTGTGATTCATTGTCCTGCCTTCTCTCTCTGTCTGAAGGATTTAACTCCATACGCTTCGGCATTAATGCTCCAACATCTCTAAAATTCGGCTCCCCGTACCTTGGCGTATACCTTGGAGTCATGCATCTCTCCATCCAGGCCGAGGGTGTTAAGCCGCAGAGTGCCATCCAGTAAAAAACCCGCACGCTCGGCGACGGCAGCACTTCTGGTATTAAGTCCGCTGCAGCGGATTTCAATCCGGTTCGCCGCAAGCTCCTGTATGGCAAAGCGGGTGATTCCGTTCACTGCCTCCGTGATGTATCCCTTGCCTGTGCAGGTGGTCCGCAGCCAGTATCCGGCTTCAAAACAGCGGGTCTCCCAGTCGATATGATGCAGGCCGGTACACCCGAGAAAGGTCCCCTCTGTCTTATGAAAAATAAGCATATTCAGCACAGTCCGGTTCAGAAATTTCAGCCTGGAATCTCTGACGTATATTTCGGATTCCTCTAATGCCGGCATACTTTGGGCAAAAGGCATCCACGGCTTCAGCTCCTCCAGACTCTCGCGAATCGCCTCATTTACTGCCCGACCGTCACCCCACTGCGGGGCGCGCACCAGCAGGCGTTCGGTCTCAAAGAACTCGGGAAAATCAAACAAGACCGGGATAAATGGATCTGACTTCATGACAGTATTCAACCTCCTGCACAATTAAGTGTGAATTTTATTTTTTAACAAGAATATTCCCATTGTAATGGTAGTTACCTATCTTGGAAATGCGGATTAATACGCAGAATTTCAAAACTTTAAGGCAAGGGCCTTCTTGACCCCCTTCATTCGACTGGAGCAGGTTTAGACGGATTGGAGTATGCGGACTGGATTTGCGGAGTATACAATAAAAAACCGTCTCCCAAGTGAATGAAAGACGGTTCTCTTTAGATTTCAAAGCTTTCAGGCGGCTTATACTGGGAGAGAATCTCCAGCACCACCTCAGCCGAGTTTGCCGCAGCCAGCTCCAGATGGGATTTGAACAATCCGGCGGCATCGGAGCCGGCAATATCCGATATGGCGCGGACCGCCAGAAAAGGAACACCAAACTGATAGGCCGTCTGGGCAATCGCCGCACCTTCCATATCGGTCGCTTTCGCCTCCGGGAACCGGCTGACAATGGACACCGCCCGCTCCGGATCGCTGATAAAAGAATCAGCTGTCGTAATCAGCCCGGTGACAATCTGCTCCTGCCTTACGCCGCGCCGGACGAGCTTCCGCGCCTGTGCAAGCAGCCCGGCCGCTACCGGATAACGCTGCGGCATCTGCGGCACCTGCCCGAAGGCATAACTGAAGGCCGTAGCATCCACATCACTGTAGACCAGTTCCTCAGCGATGACCACATCGCCAACCTTCAGATCAGCAGCCAGACCGCCCGCCGCTCCGGTGTTGATAATCAGCTCACAGTGGAACCGCTCCAGCAGCAGCGTGGTGGTCACTGCCGCGTTGACCTTGCCGATGCCTGATTGAAGCAGTACTACCTCCTGTCCGTCCAGCACTCCGGCATACAGCTTACCGCCGCCAGCCTTCAGGCTGCGCACATCCCGCAGCTTCGGCAGCAGCGGGGCTACCTCTTCTTCCATGGCTCCGATAACCGCTATACTCATAAGATGCCTTCTCCTTTTGTCTGATTCTGGCCAGCCGTTATGTATTCCTCCAGCTCCGCCACTGCATCCGCCACCGCTTCGGCGGTAATTACACCGGGCATCATATGGATGGAGGCTTCGGGTACAGCCGCCCTTTCGCCCAGCTTCAGCAGCTCTTCCCGCGTCAGGTGACCCAGCCCCATGGCTCTAAGACTGGACGGCAGGCCCAGTTCCTCATAGAACGGCAGCAGCCCGTCAATCTCCGGCCAGTTCCCCTCCAGCGCCAGCTGCACCAGTACACCGTAAGCTACCTTGCTGCCATGCAGCAGACCGTGGGTCTCCGGGATGGCTGTCAGTGCATCGTGCACCGAATGGGCCCCTGCGGTACGGCCATAATCCTCACCGAATCCGCCTACAAGCCCGGCGACCATAATAATCGTTTCGGCTGTCCGGGTCAGGGCTTCATTCAGCTCTCCTGACCGCACAGCAGCAAGCGCCGCGCTGCTGTAGCGCAGCAGGTTTTCGCGGCATTTCCGCGCCGCATCCCAGGCCAGCTCCACTTCAACCGGCGGTGCCTCCAGATGTCTGATGATGACATCCGCCTCATACCACTTCGCCAGGGTATCGCCGATTCCTGCGGCCAGCAGCTCTGGCGGCGAAGCGGCGATGACCACCGGGTCCAGCAGCACCAGTGCATTGCTGCGCGGAAAAACCTCAAAGCGGATGAACGCCCCCCGCTCATCGTACATCACACTGAGCGAGGACCAGGCTGCACAGGTCGCAGCCAGGGTCGGAAGAATTATGGCCGGCAGATTCAGCGTGGCCGCTGCCGATTTTACCAGATCGGTAATCTTCCCGCCGCCTACGGCGATAACCGCCTCAAGCTGATGCTCTGACGCATAGCCGGCAATGGCATCACGCTCGCGGTAGCTGCACTCTCCGCTGTACACATGATAGTGCACCTCTGTCTCTTTTAGCTCCGGCCAATACGGTGCAGCCGCCGTCCAAGACCTGTTCCCGCGCACCACCAGCACACGGCGGATTCCTCTTCTCTGCAGATGCTGTTCCAGGCTGCCCCAGCTGCCCGGCCTGCAAATGAACTCCTGCGGCGCGGCGCGTACAATAATTTGCGGTTCCACTGGCATATCCCCTTCCGTGCTCCGCACTTAATCACGGCGGGCTTTGCGGGCCAGCCGGTTCCCTGCGGACTGAATGCCCTGGACAAAAATAATCAGAATCGCCACAGTCACAATCATCACAAAGGTATCAAAACGCTGATAGCCATAGGAGATCGCCAAATCGCCAATCCCCCCGCCGCCCACTGTGCCTGCCATTGCGGTAGCCCCGATCAGTCCGATCGTCGCGGTCGTCATCGTCAGAATCAATGAACCAAAAGCCTCGGGGAGCAGAAAATGCCAAATGACCTGAAAGGTTGTCGCGCCCATCGCTTCAGCAGCTTCCATGATTCCAGGGCTGACCTCAAGCAAAGAGTTCTCCACCAGCCGCGCTATATAAGGAGCAACATATACAACCAGCGGCACAATTGCCGCGCTGGTACCGATCGATGTATGCACCAGAAGTCTTGTAAAAGGAATAATGGCCACAAGCAGAATAATAAACGGCAGCGAGCGGATGATGTTAATGACCGGATTAAGGACCGCAAACACAAACCGGTTCTCCAGCACACCGCCCGGACGCGTAATCACCAGAATGATGCCAACCGGTATCCCCAGCAGCGCCCCGAAAAACAACGACACCCCCACCATCACCACGGTTTCCCTCAGCGCTTGAAACAGCTGCTCCGAAGTAATCACTGAATCGAACATTTAAGCTTCCACCTCCGTAATCTCAACGCCCTGGCTGGTGATAAAATCCGCTGCCCGGTCAATCACTGCATGGTCGCCGTGCATCTGCAGAATCATATTGCCCAGCGTTGTATTCTGGATCTCCGTCATATTGGCGAACAGAATATTTACATCCACCTCATACCTGCGGATGAGGCTGTTGATGATCGGCTCCGAGGCCGCCCCGCCGACAAATTTCAGCTTGAACAGCCGCCGCCCGTTTTCCGCCTTCAGGGTATGCAGCACGCTCTGCGGCACACTGTTATGTATGACCGTCTGCACAAAGCTCTGCGTCGTCGGATGATGCGGACTCCCGAACACATCCAGCACATTGCCCTGTTCGATGATTTCCCCGCGCTCCATGACAGCCACCTTGTTGCAGATCTGCTGAATAACAGCCATTTCATGGGTGATGATCATGATCGTAATGTTGTACTCTTCGTTAATTTTTTGGAGCAGCTCCAGAATCGACTTGGTGGTCTGCGGATCAAGCGCCGAAGTTGCTTCATCGCAGAGCAGAATCGAGGGATTGCTCGCCAGCGCCCGGGCAATGCCGACCCGCTGCTTTTGCCCGCCCGATAATTCCTTGGGGTAGCTGTTCGCTTTATCCCCGAGTCCCGTGAATTTAAGCAGTTCGGTCACCCGCTCGCGGATTTCCTGTTTGCTCCGCTTCAGCAGCACCAGCGGAATGGCGATATTGTCGAACACGGTTTTGGATTCCAGCAGATTGAAATGCTGAAAGATCATCCCGATGTTCTTTTTGGCCTGCCGCAGCTCTGCCGGATTATAGCCCGCAAGATCCTGGCCTTCCACCAGCACCTCCCCGGCAGTGGGCCTTTCCAGCGCGTTGACCAGACGGATCAGCGTGCTTTTGCCGGCACCGCTGTAGCCGATAACGCCGTAAATATCCCCTCTGGCAATACTCAGGCTTACTCCGCGCAGGGCTTCAATGGACTGGCCTTTGCGTTCAAAGGTTTTGTATACATTTTTAATCTCAATCATAGCGCACCGCCTCCTGACCGGCCGATAACTTGATCCGTTTGAAAATGCCTGCTGCCGCGATCCGGTCAACGGCTTCGTTCAGCTTGTCCTCGCTGTTCACGAGGCTGACCCGCACATATTCGCGGCCCTGCACTCCAAAACCGCCGCCTTCAGCGACGGCAACCTGCGCCTCATCCAGCAGACATGCTGCAAAAGACGCCGCTGTATAGCCTTCCGGGACTCTGAACCAGGCAAAAAAAGTGCCCTGCGGAGCCTTAATCTCCCATCCCAGCTCCCGCAGTCCGGCAACCAGCACGTCACGCCGCCGCTCATACAGTCTGCCAAGCTCTGCAACCCCCTCCTGGGGACCCAGCAGCGCGGCCGCCGCCGCATCCTGCACTGCACCGAACACTGTGCTGTACGCCTGGGTATGATAATGCTTCAGTGCCGCGATAATCGAGGCGTTGCCCACGGCAAAGCCGAAGCGCCAGCCGGCCATGTTGAACGTTTTGGAGGCGGTATAGGTTTCGATACCGTATTCCTTGCCGCCCGGCTGCTGCAGCAGACTGACCGGCTTATGGCCGTCGAAGCCAAAGGCTCCGTAAGCAAAATCGTTCAGCACCGGAAATCCATAGCGGGCCGCAAAAGCGAGCGTCCGTTCAAAGAACTCCGCCGTAGCCACCGCCCCCGTCGGATTATTGGGATAGTTCAGCATCAGCAGCTTGACCTGACGGGCTAATTCCTCCGGAACTGTCCCGTAATCAGGAAGGAAGCCTTCAGCTTCATAGGCGGGGATCGTATGAACACGGGCTCCGGCTAAGGCGGCAGCCGCGTGATAGGCCGGATAGGCGGGATCGACCGTCAGCAGCAGATCTCCCGGATTCAGCAGGCTCTGCGGAATGCCGACCACCCCTATTCCTGAACCGCTGAACACTGCGACTTCCGTCTCCGGGTCAAGGCCCACCCCATATTCACGCTGATAAAAAGCAGCGATGGCCTCAAGCGTAGCACTTTTGCCATAAAAGGGCGGGTAGCCCTGATTCTCCGGCTTGTCTACCGCCTCCTTCAAGGCGGCAACAATATGCTCCGGTGTCGGCTGATCGGGATTGCCGCTGGCCAGATCAATAACGTCGATTCCTCTGCTGCGGTATAAGGCGATTTTGGCTTTCATAGCGTTGAAATAATTACCTGGAAGCTCTGTGACGATTCTGGAGGGTATAAAATCCATGCTCATTGCACCTCTTTGCACATTCTTTGGAATAGACAATGATCTGCCACTCCCCCGCTTACAGAGGAATGACAGATCGGAAAGGGATTATTATTTAAAATAAGCCGGCAGCTTATAGCCCTCATAATCCGGGTTCGATTTGATGTATTTCTGGAATTCATCCGAATGATACCCTTCAATGATGTCTTTAACAAATTGAGCATCCTTGTTCTTGCTGTCCACCGCCACGATATTCGTGAACGGATCGGTCATTTTCTCCAGCTGCAGTGCCGTGGTCAGCTTGATGTTATTCGATACAGCGAAGTTCCCCTGAATCGCGGCGTAATCCACATCCTCCAGCGCCCGCGGTCCCTGTGCCGGCTCAGTCGCAATAAACTTCAGGTTGTGCGGATTCGAGGTAACGTCAGCAAGCGAAGTCTGCAAAGGATCAATGTTGTCTTTCAGAGTAATCCAGCCCACATCCTTCAGCACATTCAGGGCGCGGAGCATATTCACCGGCTCATTCGGCAGATTGACCTGATCGCCGTCCTTCACTTCATCCAGGCTGTTATGTTTTTTGGAATACAGTCCCATTGGCGGAGTCGGCACCTGCACCACACCCACCAGATCTATTTTTTCCCGTTCATTAATGGACTGCAGGTATAAGGAGTGCTGGAACACGTTGGCATCAATTTCGCCGTTCGCTACCGCCACATTGGGCTGAATGCCGTCTGTGAACTCTTTATAGGTAATGGTATAGCCCTTCTTCTCCAGATAAGGCGCAACACCGTTCTTGAACTGATCGCTGTAAGGTCCGGGATTAAAGCTGATCTTCAGTGTCTTCTTCTCTTGTGCGGAGGAATCGCTGCCAGCACCGGAAGCTTCCTTGTCATTGCCGCATCCGGCAGTAAATAAAGCGACGGCGACGACCAGCAACGTTGAATGAATCCATTTTTTCTTCATACGGATGTTTCTCCCCCTATTATTCCTAGTAAATTGATGCGATTTAATTTGATTCATATCTTACAATGCATTAATACACGTGTCAACACATTTTAATTAAGCAGATTAGTATACTCGGATTAACTATTTACTTCTCTTATTCATTGTGATAGTTTGATATGAAAAGGCCGAAAGGAAGAGGAACATGGCAAAAGTTGAAAGTTTCCAATTGGATCATACGAAGGTAAAAGCCCCTTATGTGCGGGTTGCAGGTACAGAGAAAAATGAGAAGGGCAGCACGGTGCAAAAATATGATCTCCGCCTGCTCCAGCCGAATGCCGACGCTCTGCCCACGGCAGCAGTCCATACGCTGGAGCATCTGCTGGCTACCTATCTGCGTGACGAGCTGGAAGGGATCATCGATATTTCTCCAATGGGGTGCAGAACCGGCTTTTATCTGATTATCTGGGATGAGCATGAGCCAGCCGATGTCGCTGCTGCACTGACCAAGGTCCTGCATAAGGTACTGGAAACCGAGCATGTGCCGGCTGTGTCTGCGCTGGAATGCGGCAATTATAAAGACCACTCCCTGTTCAGCGCCAAGGAATACGCCAGACTTGTGCTGGAAGCCGGCATCAGCGATGATCCCTTCCGCAGCTAGCCTGAAAGGATCCTTCATACGATGCTGAATATTGACTTTGCCGGCAAAACCCTGGTTGTAACCGGAGGGCTTACCGGAATCGGCAAGGGAATCACAGATTTATTCCTTAAGGCCGGAGCAAATGTAGCTATCGGAGATATCGCCTGCCGCCCCGGCCTTGAACGTATCCATGACCGGCTGGTGCAGATTCAGATGGATGTCACCATAAGCGCGGACGCTGCGCGGCTGATTGACGCTGCTGTGGAGGCTTTTGGCGGAGTCGACTTTCTGGTGAACAACAGCGGGACCTCCACGATGGATTACGCCGTGGATATCCGGGAGGAAGACTGGGATAAGGTCATGGATATCAACGCCAAGGGCGTATATCTGGTCTCCCAGGCGGGAGCAAGACAAATGCTGCGCCAGGGCCGAGGCGGCCGCATCATCAACATTGCCTCCCAGGCAGGCAAAAATGGCTACCGCTGCATGGGCAACTATGTCGCGTCCAAGCATGCCGTGCTTGGCTTCACCAAGGTGATGGCGCTGGAGCTGGCCCAGGCGCAAATCCTGGTGAACGCCGTCTGTCCCGGCATCGTCGAAACGGACATGAAGCGGCGCGAGCGTGTAGAGGGTGCAGCCCTGCGCGGCATGCAGCCGGAGGATATTCTCGCTGAAGACCGCTCGCAGGTGCCGCTGGGCCGGACGGCCGAGCCGGAGGATGTAGCCAATGTAGTGCTGTTCCTCGCCAGCCCGCTGTCCTCCTATATGACGGGCCAGGCGATTAACGTGACCGGCGGCATGACGATGAATTAACGGACACGACAGAAAAAAACGGCTACGTTGTCCGGTGAAGGACGGCGTAGCCGTTTTCAATTTCAGTTTACCGTTGTCCGGGGGACCCTCTATGAAACCTGCGGAAGTCCCGATTGGTTAATTGGAAAAAGGATCACTAATTCGCTCGAACACCCTGTACTCCCCAGGCGAAGTGGAAAAAGGATCACTAATTCAGCTCATTTCGCGCCTGACAGGGTAATATTGCCCAATTAGGTTCCCTTTTTCCACTTAAGTCTCTCAATTATTGATTTTTTGAAGAAATAAGTTCCCTTTTTCCAACTAGCACCTGCTCATCTGCTTCTACGCAAGCATTGTCCGAAATAGGAGTTCTAATCCGGCTGTCCGGCTGCTTTCCGCAGGGGCCTGGAACTTCTTCTATAAGCCTCAGCCTTCGGCGTGACCCAGCCGCAGCTTCAGTCCCGTGACCGCGAGCGTCACATTGCCCGGCAGAATGTAGTCTTTTCTCATATCCACATCATGCGACATATGCGTATACACCGCACGGACCGGCTGTACGATGTCCAGCAGCTCTGCCGCTTCGGTCATATCGTACACTGAACGGGTGGACAGCTCGGCGGATTCATAATAAAAGCTTGTCCCCAGCACCAGCAGATCTGCTCCATGCATATGCTTCGTCTCCTCAGGTCCCAGTGAAATGGAATCCGGGCAATAGACCCAAGTGTAGCCGTCCTTTTCCAGCCTGTAGGCGTAGGAATAGCCATTCTTGCCATGGTTAACCCGCCAGGTGCGGATCTGCCAGCCATCCAGCTCAAGACCGTCATCGCAAGGAATCATGTCGATCTGCCCGCCAAGCCACGGATACTGCCGCTGAATTACAGGGATCACCTCCGCCGGAGCGTATAGCTCCCCTCTGTACCCCATCCAGCGGCAGCTGTCGGCCCATTCCGGCAGTCCGCCGATATGGTCGAAGTGGGGGTGTGTCACCAGCAGCCTGTGCATGCCTCGCCGCCCCTGCAGCTCCATCTGCCGCCGCCAATCCGGCCCACAGTCAATGACCCAGAAATCACTGCCATTATCGATGAGCACGGAGGAACGCAGCCGGGCGTTGTCGCCGCTGCTTCTTGCCTCCATGCAGGTCTCGCAGCTGCAATATACCCGGGGTACGCCCATGGCATCCCCAGTTCCCAAAAATACCAATGTGTCCACAAGCCAGACCTCCCTCTAATATCGTCACGGTTGTTCCAAAAACACTTTACCATTATAGAACAGCTTCGTGTCCAATTGCATCCTGCAGGAAGAAGGAGGAGCTCGTCTTTCTTATACCTCACCGTAAGCTATGCACCTTGAGTAACACCCTGAGGTAATCCAATCCTGCACGCTATACAACATTTCAGCTCATCCTACCCCACATTTACTCCAAATCTTGCACGCCGTACAACATTCCAGCTCATTCCAGCCTGATCTCACCCTAAATCCTGCAATCTGTGCAACAATTCGGTTTCCACCTTAAATCCCGACATTACCTGCATACTGTACAACATTCCAGTTCAATCCACTCTATACTCCCCAAATCCTTCATGCTGTGCAGCATCTTCTTCGAAAGCAGCTCTGTTTTCTCACTTCTGCACACGCCAGGACGGGCCTAAAAACCGAAAAAAGAGCCATCCCCTTCCGCAGGCCCGCCTGCCGATGGGACAACTCTTTTTTTGGCCATCCAATCCCTTATCCATACTCAAGTTACCTTATCACTCCGTGCCTTAGATTCCGGCCAGCACCTGATACCAGATGCCCCGCTTCGAGTACAGTGTTGTGCGGACCTTATCCCAGCCGCCCAGATACGAAATATCGAACAGACCCGCAGGCACCGGATATCGGCCTTCATTCTCGGCATACACCTGCTCGTCAACCGGCCGGAAACCATATTTGGCAAAAACCTGCTGTGCCTCCGGCGTAGTCAAATAATCCACTAAGGCTTGCGCAGCTTCGCTGGTGCCATGTTCCTCAGCGTACTTATTCACGACCGCTGCCGGATTTTCGATCAGAATCGTGTTCCTGGGGATAATCACTTCATACTTGACGCCTTGTGCGATCCGGGCCAGCAGCTCATTTTCATAGGTGACAATCACATCGCCCACCCCGTATTCAAAAGCCGCCATGGACGCCCGCCCGCTTTTATCCAGAGATTCTACGTTGGCGTGTACGCTCTCCAAAAAAGCTTTGGCGGCAGCCGGATCTTTAGCTCCCTCCTGCTCCTCAGACAGCTTCAGGCCTGCCCCATAGATGGCATTGATGTCCCATTGGGCTCCCCCGGAAGTCTTAGGGTTCGGATACAGCACCTTCACTCCCGGCTTCGCCAGGTCGGCAAAATCATGGATGCCCTTGGGGTTGCCCTCGCGGGTACCGAGCGCCACCACCGAGCGGGTCACCATACCGTTCACCCCCCGGTCCTTCCAATCCGCTTCAACCAATCCCGCCTTCACCAGCTTGTCGACATCGCCTTCCATCGCCAGCAGCGTCACATCGGCTTCAAATCCGCCGGCAATGGCCCGGGCCTGGGTTCCCGATGCCTCATAAGACTGCTGGAACGTGAGCGTCTGCCCCGTTTTGGCCTTCCACGCTGCCGCGAACAGGGGCAGAATTTCGCCCATGGCATCCTTCGCCACACTATAGGCTCCTACCACCAGCGTAAGATCACCTTGCTGTGGCTTTTCAGCCGCAGTGCTTTCTTTTCCATTTCCGCACCCGGCCACCGCCAGCGCGAGTACTGCCAGCATTAGGGCAGCTAGCCATCCGTGCAGTTGTCTGCTCCTTTTGAAAAGCCTCATCCCGGCGACACATCCTTTAGTTAGATAAACACAGGCATTGGGTCTTCCTTCAACCCGTTCTCTTGAATCCAGCTCCGCTCGTCGTTGAAAAGATAAGCACGGTGGACAAGCACCGCGATTTCCTGGCCCGGGGTCAGGGTTTCTTTTTCCAGCGAGCGATAGGTGACCAGCTTATGGCCGTTCACTTCCACCTCAACCAGCCATTCGCTGCCGCGGAAATGCAAATGCTTCACGATGCCTTGCTCCGTAGCCGAAGCCATTTTGAATTCATTCAGGTGGCCTACTTCGATATATTCCGGACGGATTAGCGCCTTAGTCGGCTTACCTCCGGTGTTGTGGAAGCCCTTCAGCTCTGCGGCGCTCTCGATCAGGGTAGACTCCCCGATAAAGGTCGCCACAAACGGCGTCTTCGGCTCTTTATAGATGTCCCAAGGCGTGCCCTTCTGCTCCAGCCGGCCCTGATTAATAATCATGATCTCATCCGCTACCTCAATCGCTTCATCCTGGTCGTGGGTTACGAAAATGGAGGTGATGCCGACACGCTCAATCAGCTCACGCAGCCACGAACGCAGCTCCTGGCGGATCTTGGCGTCAATGGCTGCGAACGGTTCATCCAGCAGCAGCAGCTGCGGCTCAGGCGCAAGCGCCCGGGCAAAGGCAACACGCTGGCGCTGACCGCCTGAGAGCTGATGCGGGTAACGTTTTTCAAAACCCTTGAGACCCGTAAGCTCCACCAGCTCGGCCACGCGGTTCTGGATGGTGTGTTTGTTTGCTTTTTTCACCTTCAGGCCAAACGCAATATTCTCATACACCGTCATATGCTTGAACAGCGCATAGTTCTGGAACACAAAGCCGATCTCGCGCTCCTGGGGAGGAAGATTATTGACCGTCCTGCCATGAAAAACAATCTCGCCGCTGTCCGGCGTCTCCAGTCCCGCCAGCATGCGCAGAATTGAGGTTTTGCCCCCGCCGCTTGGACCGAGCAGCCCAATCAGATGGCCTTTGGTAATGCCGAAATTGACGTCCTTCACCGCGTGAAAATCTCCGAAATGCTTATTGAGTCCCCGGACCTCCACATGCATATTAATGCACTTCCTTTCTTCTTTTGCTCCATTCCATAAGCAGCAGCAGACCCGCGGAGAATGCGGCCAGCACCAGCGCTATACCGCCCGCAGCCGTTACATTGAAGTTCTCGACATCCTGATAGACCAGCGTGGTCGCGGTCTGGGTCTTGTTCATGATATTGCCCGAAACGACCAGCACCGCACCGAATTCACCCAGCGAGCGCGCAACCGTCAGAATCACACCGTAAATGACAGCCCAGCGGATGGAGGGCCAGGTTACCTTCCAAAAGGTGGTCCAGCCATACGCACCGAGCGTTGAAGCGGCCTCCTCCTGTTGCGAGCCGATCTCCTGAAGCACCGGCATGATCTCGCGCACCATCAAAGGGAAGGTCACGAAGAGTGTGGCAATTACCATTCCCGGAAAAGCATATACAATTTTCAGCCCAATTTGTTCAAACACTGCACCCAGCGCACTTTCCGGACCAAGCAGCAGCACAATCATCAGGCCACCGATTACCGGCGACACCGCATAGGGCAGATCGACGATACTGTTCAGAAGCCCCTTGACCCGGCTGCCCAGCCAGCTTGCCCTTACCAGATACAAAGCCATCATAATGCCGAACAGCGTATTGAGCAGTGTTACCACCACAACGACGAACCCTGTCATCATCAGTGCGTGCAGCGCCTCCGGCCGGGTCAGTGCATTCCAGAAGCCGTCGAAGCCTTCGCTGAAGGCGCCGATCGTCATTTTTCCGAGAGGTGCAGCAATCAGCAGGAAAAATACAAGATAAGTAAGTCCGATCCACAGCTTTCTCATGCTCTTCTCCCCCTCATCTGCAGAAGGTTAATAAGCCAGAGAATAAGGAAGGACAAGGTTAAGAGAATGACGGATACCGCCGCAGCTCCGACCGGATTGTCACTTTCCACTTCACCGAAAATGAACACGGAGGATACCAGCGTACGTCCCGGAATATTGCCCGCTACGAGTACAACAGCTCCGAATTCGGCAAGCGCCCGGGAGAAGGCCAGCATGCCGCCGCCGATCATTCCAGGAGCCATGGAAGGCAGAATGACCTGCCGGAACACGCGGCTGCGCGTGGCTCCCATCGTATAAGCTGCTTCTTCCTCCGAAGCGTCCAGCTCCTCCAGCAGCGGCTGCACCGCGCGGATCACAAAGGGAAAGGTGACAAAAACCATGGCAATCACAATCGCCGGCTGGTGAAATACAATTTCAAATCCCAGGGCTTCCGCCATGCCGCCAATCAGACTGCCTGGACCCAGCAGCAGCAGAATCATCAGCCCCCCAACTGCCGTCGGCAGCGCAAAGGGCAAATCAACAAGACTGTTCAGCAGCGCCTTCCCGGGAAATTGATAGCGGATCAGCACCCAGGCAATCATCGTCCCAAGCAGCACATTAATGACCGTAGCCATAACCGCTAATTTTAGCGTCAGCAATACAGACTTCCAGGCTATCGGATCACTGATACTTTCGGCAAAATTACTGAAGCCAAGCGAAAACGAGTTGTAGTAGACCCCCAGGATCGGCAGAACAATCAATACCACAAAATACAGCAGAATAGTCGTGCGGAATCCCCAGGTCCAGCCCTTGTGTCTAAGCAGCGTATTCAAGAACAAATCCCCCCACCTCCGGCTTACCGGTCGGTATACTCGCCTTTACAGCCATAATTATTCCTATTAATATACTTGGTTTAAAGTTATCACTACTTTACCAAATGCCGCTTGCGCTCGTCAATTACTTTCGTTCGATTTGGGGTAAACTATAGTATATTTATTGTAAAGAGAGGGGATAACATTATGCTGCACACCATGGAGATCAGTACCAGCAAACGGGATGAGCTGCGGGACATCACCAGAGAAGTCATTTCCTATGTCAAAAAAAGCGGTGTTCAGAATGGCATCATCATTGTATACTGCCCGCACACCACTGCGGGAATAGCTATTAATGAAAATGCTGACCCGGACGTCAAACATGATGTGCTGATGCGGCTTGACGAGGTTTATCCTTGGGAGCATCCCAAATACCGCCACGCGGAAGGCAATACGGCTTCTCACCTGAAATCCATCACTGTCGGCCCCTCCCAGAGCATCATCATCCATGAGGGCGCACTGCTGCTGGGCCGCTGGCAGGGCATTTACTTCTGCGAATTTGACGGGCCGAGACGCCGGCAATGTTATCTGAAGATTATAGAAGGCTAAACTTACGTACTCACGTGCCGCTTCTATAACATAGCCCTTGCTGCAGCAAAAAGACGGCCACTTCTTGCGGGGCCGTCTTTTATAACAAGGATAAATCTCTTCACACTTTCACCATTCAAAGTTATACCAATGCAACGCGCTAAACCGAGAAATGTTAAAAAAAACACAGCGTCTATAAACTGCGGCTTAATACCTTGACATGCATAACAGCTGCCTGTCTGACATCCTCGAACGATACTTTATCCTGAATATAATAAGAAATAAAACCGTGTGCGGACAAGAACAAGGTGAGCGGTATGCTCTGCCAGTCCTCGGATACATAACCCTCTTCTTTCATGTGCGAACGCACAATGCTTGCGAATAACTCAAAACATCGGCCCTGTTCCGCACGGCAATAAGCCAGAAGCTCTTCGTCGCGGATCATGAACATAATCTCGTACTGATAAGGATGATCCAGTCCAAACCGGATAAATTCCAGAATCAGCTGTTCCACCCGCGTCATTCCCGGTTCAGGCGGCGTATGCATAACCTGATTCAGCAATGTGGCGACATGATTGAAATCCTCGACAACAATGGCGTAGAATAGCTCCGCCTTCTCTTTGAAATGATAATAGAGCGACCCATGGCTGTACCCCAGATGCTGGCCAATGCTGCGCATCGATATGGCCCGGTATCCTTTGGTAATGAACAAATGCCTGGCCGCTTCCAAAATTCTTTCCCTCGACAACTCCTGCTCGACTGCTCTTCTTGCCATATCTTATTCCCCTTCGCTGTAGTAAAGCCGCCGCCCTTCTGTAACCAGCGCTTGCCCCTGGGTAAGATCCGTTATCCATGCCATAAATGCGTCTCCCTCATCATTGCGCGGCAGACACAGCAGCGTAACTTTATCCGTAAACAAAGTTTCACCAGTCTGTATGCCTCTTCCTCTAAGCTCATTCTCAACCTTGCCCAGCCAGGTATAGTCAATTTCCACAAATACCTCACGCCTCAGCACACGGGTGATTACTTCTCCAGCTTCGAGTGCCAGGACAGCGCCGTCCGTATAGGCCCGGATTAATCCGCCTGCGCCCAGCATAATGCCTCCGAAATAACGGGTAACAACAATTGCGACATTTTTAACGTTTTGGCTGCGAATTACCTCCAAAATCGGTTTACCGGCCGTTCCACTCGGCTCCCCGTCATCCGACTGTCTCTGGATCTCGTCCCGCTCGCCAATCATATATGCAGAGCAGTTATGTGTGGCATTCCAATGCTGCTTCTTGATGTTCTCGATAAATTGCACCGCTTCTTCTTCGGTCTCCACCGGCATTACGTGGCCGATGAAGCGTGACTTACGGATTACGACTTCCCGGGAACCGGGAGAGCGCACCGTCCGGTATTGTTCCAGCATCATTATTCCATTCCTTACATCCAAATAATATCATGATATATATTAGGAGCAGGCCATGGTATGGATTACCTCTGGTCTGCTCCCTGGTGGCTATACTAGTATGAATGATCTGCGGTGTCCGGCAATGTTATTCGGTAAGTCTGGCTTCGAGCTCTGCCTTTTGTTTCTCGTAGCCCGGTTTGCCGAGCAGGGCGAACATGTTCTTCTTGTATGCTTCTACACCCGGTTGGTCGAATGGGTTGACGCCCAGCAGGTATCCGCTGATACCGCAGGCTTTTTCAAAGAAGTACACCAGGTACCCGAAGGTATAAGGCGTCTGATCCGGGATGGTCACAATCAGGTTCGGAACTTGTCCGTCTGTGTGGGCCAGCATTGTGCCCTGGAACGCTTTTTTGTTGACAAAATCCATGGTTTTGCCGGTCAGGAAGTTCAGGCCGTCCAGATCATCCGGATCATTCTCGATCGAAATTTCATGCTGGACCTTTTCAACCTGGATCACCGTTTCAAAAATGTTGCGGTTCCCCTCTTGAATGAATTGGCCCATGGAGTGCAGATCCGTAGAGAAGTCAACGGAGGATGGATAGATGCCCTTGAAATCCTTGCCTTCGCTTTCGCCGTACAATTGCTTCCACCATTCGGATACAAAGTGCAGGGAAGGCTCGTAGTTAACGAGGATTTCTGTTGTTTTGCCCTTGCGGTACAAGGCATTGCGGACAGCTGCATATTGATAGCTCTGGTTGGTAGCCACATCCGGGTTGTTGAACTCATCCGCTGCGGCTGCGGCCCCTTGCATCATTTCTTCAATGTTGATTCCCGCTACAGCGATCGGCAGAAGTCCTACCGGTGTCAACACCGAGTAGCGTCCGCCTACATCGTCAGGGATAATGAACGACTCATAGCCTTCTTCATTGGCAAGCTTCTTGAGTGCGCCTTTTTCCTTGTCGGTGGTAGCGTAGATACGCTTGCGTGCCTCTTCTTTGCCATATTTCTTCTCCAGCGCTGCGCGGAAGATACGGAAAGCGATAGCCGGTTCAGTAGTTGTACCGGATTTGGAAATGACGTTCACGGAGAAGTCTTTGCCTTCTACAAGGTCAAGCAGGTGTGTGATATATGTAGAGCTGATGTTGTTCCCTGCAAAATAAACTTCCGGTGTTTTGCGTTTGTCCTTGGAAAGGTTGTTGTAGAAGGAATGCGAGAGCGCCTCAATTGCTGCACGCGCACCCAGATAAGAGCCGCCGATACCGATAACGATAAGCACATCGGAATCGCTCTGAATCTTCTTGGCCGCCTGCTGGATCCGGGCGAACTCTTCCTTGTCATAAGCCTTAGGCAGATCGATCCAGCCCAGGTAGTCGGAGCCTGCTCCGCTCTTGTTATGAAGCTGCTCGTGGGCCAGCTTCACCGGAGCGGCAAAGTAGTCAATCTCATGCTGGCTGAAGAAGGAGAGAGCTTTGGTGTAGTCAAAATTAATCTTCTTGGACATCGGTAATGGTTACCTCCTGTTTATCTCTTTGGATTTGACACCGTTTGTTACAACTTTATAATTAGGATACTTTAATTTGCCTTGACTGGCAAGGTCATTAGGCACATCCCGGGCTTTTGAACCATGTTTTCGGAAGTTTCGTGGAAACGCTTGCTGCACCGCACAATGGACCGTTTTGTGGAACAAGCCAGGGTGCCGTGATAGAATATATAAAAGCACGCAATTTCAAAGAGCGAAGGTGGAAACGGAATGAAACAGATCGGCTTTATCGGACTCGGAACGATGGGGGCACCTATGGCTTCCAACCTGCTGCGCAGCGGATTTGAGGTTACCGTGTACAACCGGACAGCAAGCAGAAGTGAACCTCTGAGAGCAGAGGGTGCCCGGGTGGCTGCAACACCGCAACATGCCGCCGAAGGCAAGGATGTTATTATTACCATGATCAGCAACGATGATTCCATCCGTGAAGTGTTCTACGGCACCGGCGGCATCCTGGCTGTCCTTAAGCCGGGGACAACGGTTGTGGATTCCAGCACGATTTCCCCCGGCTTGGCCAAGGAAATTGCCGCAGCCGTGGAGGAGCGGGGCGGCAGTTTCCTGGATGCGCCGGTAACCGGCAGCAAACCTGCGGCCATCGAAGGCACGCTGGTGTTCATGGTTGGCGGCAGCGCCGGGGTCATAGATCAGCACCGTGATATCTTCGACTCCATGGGCAGGCTGCTCCTTCATATGGGCGGCAACGGCAGCGGCGCTGTCGCTAAGCTGGCCCACAACGCCATGGTCGGCATTCATAATGTCGCGCTCGCCGAAGGCTTCTCCATCGCCGTGAAGTCGGGCGTGCCCGCAGACAAGTTCCTGGAGCTGGTGAAGAACGGGTCGGCTGGCAGCAAACAAGCCGAACTGAAAGGCCAGAAGATCATAGACAATGATTTCAGCAACCAGTTCTCCCTTGCGCTGATGCTGAAGGACCTCAAGCTGGCCTCCTCGCTCAGCGACTCCGCAGGCGTGCCTTCCCCCATGCTTGGTGTGGCCAAAAGCATGTTCCAGGCCGGGTACAACCACGGCTATGGGGATGAGGATCTGTCTGCAGTGGTCAAATCCTATGAGGAATGGATTGGCCAGAAGATCGGCGGGGACGCAGCCAAGGAGTAGGCTCCCGAACCCCCGTCTAAGTTAAAACCCAAGCAAAGTGAAATCGGACGCAGCCGCAGTGTAGGCTGCGTCTTCTGCTGCAGAAGCCGCAGCGGTTGATCTGCCCAACCGGATGCTTCGGCCATTTACCTTCACCAGAACAACAAATGGAAATTTACCTAAAACACCAAGGAGGACCATTACATGCTGTCCATTCTTATAGCCGAACCCCAGGATGCTGACCTGTTGGCGGAAATCCAAAAAAGAACCTTCGATGAAGATGCGCGCCGGTTCCAGAACAAAGAAGAAGACGGGCCTCCAGGATACAGCTCCAGTTCGTGGCAGAGTGAAATGATGGAAAAAGGCCTGTACTACAAGCTGATTGCTGATGGGCACATCATCGGCGGAATGATAGTTTTCCCTTCACCGGATGGACAGGAATATCATCTGGGCCGAATCTTTATTGACCCGCTGCATCAGAACCGGGGCTTTGGCCAGGATGTCTTTCATTTCTTATTCAGCACTTTCCCTAACGCGCATAAATGGACACTGGACACCCCATCCTGGGCGGTCAGGAACCACTACTTCTATAAGAAGCTGGGCTTTGTGCAGACCGCTGAAGTTCAAATCGAGGAAAGCGGCATAACGCTTATTCAATATGAACGAACGGCGCAGCATTCAGACTGATGTTCCGACTTAGCTGATGTTCAGGTCTCATTGCTTACTCTTGAGAGCCATTCTTTTGCCATAGCCTTAAACAGCTCCTCTTGCTCCAGATGCAGATTATGACCGGCACGGTCCAGAACTGCAAACGTCGCGTGCGGCAAGAAATCCAATAGCTTCCAGACATCCTTATATCCTGTCATTGAATCTTGCCTTCCTGTTATGATCAGACTTGGCTTCTCAAAGGGAGCAATAGCATCTGCCTCAAAGCTGAAGGGATAGCCACCGTCCGCTTTTATCCGCTCCATGAAGGCTTCATCCGCCAGTTGGAGGCCGCATAGTATCTCACGGCTGAACCGCTCCCATACAGTTCTATCCTGCACAACTGCAATGGAGATGAATTCCTCCCTGTCCGCTGCACTCAGCTCTTTCAGCAATTCAGCATCCTGGACCATCACCTGGTGCGGCGGAAGCTCCCTTTTGGAGGATTCAGCAATTACACAGGGACAGAGCAGAAACAAGCCATCGATTAGCTCCGCATATTCTCCCAGCAGTCCTCTTGCCAAATAGCCGCCGTAAGATTGGCCCACAAGAAGAAAACGTTCATTGGGTATTAACGCTTCAATCATCATCTTGACCGCACGCAGCATATCATCCGAAGAACGGATCCATTCTGCGGCAGGTGACATTCCCATCCCAGGCAAATCAACGTAGATCCGCCTATATTGGTCTTGACTGGAGAATAGAGGTTCCATACAGCTCATCATCATCCGGTGATCCGGGCCGTTACCGTGAAGGATCAGCATCGGCTTGCCCTCTCCGGCCTCTTCATAGTTAAACGTTATGTAGTTATCCGAATACAGCATGATCTCACTCCTACGCACATCTGAAATATTAGGACCAAAACAATTGAAAGAAATAATATTTTCCACAATCACAAACATATGTTCTTATTACAGAATAACAAATTTCGGTTTGACTGGCAAGTACACATACATGCATAACAATTAAACGCGGCTTCATGTTCCTCCAAAGATAGCGGGTCCCCTTTCAGCAAGAAATGGAAGGATGCAATGCAGCGCTCAGCATATATTGTATACATTAAAACAAAAAGAGCCCGCTAATAGCAGGACTCTAGAGATACATCCATTATGAAATTGTTTGCGGTTTATGGAGTAGTTGCAGCAGCTGGCGGTGTTTGCCCGGGCTGCTCAACATCGGCCGATGTATCAGCACCCGTTGTATCAGCTCCCGCTGTATCAGCATCGGTTGTATCGGCATGCGTTGTATCGGCATCTGTTGTTGTATTTTGTGCAGCTTCCTCTTTTACCGGCCATTTGAGTTCTGCCTTTCGCCCGTCAATCCACCACTGCCCGCCTGAGGTCGAAGCTAACAGCCAGGTTCCCCATCTTCCCGATACCTGGACGGTTTGCGGAGTAAGAACGGTTACCTTAGGAGAGAAGGCATCCGGATATTTATAAGCGGGTGCGCTCACTTTCAATTCAGCAGTTGCCATAGTCTCCTCGATGATTGCCAGTTTTCCCGGTGAGGGATGAATCCATCCCGGCCCTTTATCTGCTTGTACCTGATACCAGTCGCCCTTCCGTGCAATAACCTGAAGATTTTGCGGCTGTAGAGTGGTCCCGCCGGCTGCAGCCCCGATTTTAGTATAGAGTTCCGTTCCTGCCAGCAGGCTCATGGTTTGCTGCAGATATTGGATCTTCTGTTTCCCCAGCCATAACGAATAGGACTGCAGCGCAGAATAAAGCCCAACTTCCTTATTCTCAGACCAGATTCCGCTAAACTGCCTTAATGGAACACTGCTCTCACCGGCATAATTAGCAATTTCAATCGTAAACCCGGGACGGCCATACTCCTGAATGAACCAGTCTTTATAACCGCCGCCTGAAGGATTCTTCTGTGGAATCACCAGAGAGTATCCCGTCAGGTTGCCAAGGGCCCGGGCCATGGTTTTATCACGGGCCAGATTGCTGTTCAAAGTATTGAAGTGCCAAAATATGATTTCCCCGGAGCTATGGTAGGAAATTGTAACTTCCGGATCAACTTTATGTGTAAAATCCATCATCATCTGCACTTCAGGAGCTTGCCCCGGCTTCTGTCCTTTGTAGTTCTGATACCAGGGATACTTGACCGCATCCTGAATCGTAGTCCATCTCGCCGGATATTGGCGGTTAAGGTCAATTCCCTGCATATTTGCTTTCCAGCGGTTAAAATTAGTGCTGTTTCCGTTATACCGGCGCAGCGTTTGGGCCAGATTCACCGGCAGCCCCGCTGTACCCTGCTGGGATAAAGTAACACCATCCGGGTTTACCATCGGAACGACCCAGATGCTGACTTCGTCCAATAAGCTTCGTACGTTATAATCCGCAATTTTTCCATTGCTGTAATAGGCTTGGGCATATGTATCGATCATTTTCATCAGCAACGCACTTGTCATCCATTCTCTGGCATGATGCGACCCGTTAAGAAACAGCACGGATTCTCCCCGGCCTAGCTTCACCGCCCACAGCTGCCGTCCATAAGCAGTTTGTCCCAGCGATTCTGTAGATACCAGATCAGGATATTCCTTCACTAATCTTTCAATATCCCTTTGCATCACAGTATAGGAATATACCTGATTGGGGTTCACAATGTTTGCCGCTGCCTGTACTGATCCTGTAATGATGAATAATGAACCTAGTAATATAAAACTGAAAAAAACAATCGTAACCTTATGTATTTCCTTGCAAAAGCGTAACCTTACCACATTCCCATCCCCCATTCAATCTGCCTGAGACGTGTTAATCTCTCTAGTAGCTAGTGGAAGTATATGAGAACGTAACTTAAGCCGTCAATATTAATAATTGGTAGATTCATCTATGTGATCAAAAAAAGTGTCCCAGCAGCCAAAGCCGCCGGGACATCATATCATCCTAAAGATTCAATTACAAAACCGGGTAAGAACAGCAATAATCAGTTAATGCAAATACTTCCAGCGCAAACTTGGAGTTGCCGGGAACGTGAAAGGTATCTGTGCCTTTGATTTCTTTCCAGACATCTGTACCGGGAAGCAGTACTTTCAGCTCGCCGGACAGAATTTCCATCGTCTCGGGACCTTCCGTACCAAACTCATATACTCCAGGCAGCATGATGCCAAGCGTCACCTTAGTGCTATCCTGCAAAGTAACCGTGCGGCTGGTAACTTTTCCATCGTAATAAATATTAGCTGCTTTTTGAATTGTCGCGTTGGTGAACTGACTCATCTGCTCATTCTCCCCTTTGTCCTTAATCCGTCTATTATAGCAGGGCTTTGACGCGGCTGACTACATTTTCTACGGTAAAGCCGTATTCTTTGATTACCGTATCGCCAGGTGCAGAAGCACCGAAGGTTGTAATGCCAAGAATATCGCCCTGATCACCAGTGTAACGTTCCCAGCCGAAGGTCTGCGCCATTTCGATAGCCAGACGGGCTTTGACCTCAGGGAGGATAACGGAATCACGGTAAGCTTTATCCTGCTTCTCGAACAGATCCCAGCTCGGCAAGCTGATGACACGGACATCGATGCCTTCTTCGGCAAGAGCGGCCTGTGCTTTTACGGCCAATTGAACCTCAGAGCCTGTTGCGATAATCTGTGCCTGTGGTGTTCCGTTCTTGGAATCGGAAATCACATAACCGCCGCGTTTGATGTTGTCGCGTACTCCGTCCACGGTGCCTTGCAGGATCGGCAGGTTTTGGCGGGTAAGCACCAGCGCTACCGGATTTGATGTATTTTCCATCGCATATGCCCAGGCTGCAGAAGTTTCATTGCCGTCAGCCGGACGGATAACCGTCAGACCCGGAATGATGCGCAGGGATGCAAGCTGCTCAATCGGTTCATGGGTAGGACCGTCTTCACCGACAGCGATACTGTCATGCGTCAGCACGTAAGTTACCGGCAGTTTCATAATCGAAGCCAGACGAACCGCCGGACGGAGGTAGTCGGTGAATACGAAGAAGGTGCCGCCAAATACCTTAAGGCCGCTGTGCAGGGCAATCCCGTTCATCGCCGCAGCCATACCGAACTCGCGGACGCCGAAATAGATATTGCGGCCACCGTAGGAATCCGGAGTGAATTGGTCAAGACCGTTCAGATGGGTCATTGTCGAGCTTTCGAGGTCGGCGGAACCGCCCACCAGCTGCGGAACACCAGCCGTTAGCCCGTTCAGAGCATTACCGGAAGCAACACGTGTGGAAACCGCTTTGTCTTCAGCTTTGTAGAACGGAAGGTTAGCATCCCAGCCTTCAGGAAGCTCGCCGTTCAGCGCTCTTTCCAGTTGAGCCGCAAGCTCAGGGTATGCTTTTTTGTAAGCAGCGAATTTCTCATCCCATGCTTTGTTGGCTGCAATACCTTTTTCCTTCACTTCAGCAAAACGTACACGGACTTCATCCGGCACATAGAAATTCTCTTCGTATACCCATTTGTAGAAATCCTTCGTCAGCTTCGCTTCTTCTGCTCCCAGCGGGGAACCGTGAGTACCGCCGTGGCCGCCTTTACCTTGCTTGTTCGGGCTGCCGTAGCCGATGACGGTCTTCACTTCGATCAAGGTTGGTTTGCCGCTCTCGGCCTGCGCCTCGCTAATCGCCTGGCTGATTGCCGGAAGGTCGTTGCCGTCTTCCACACGCAGAACTTGCCAGCCGTAAGCTTCAAAACGTTTGGCTACATTTTCGGAGAACGCCAGGTTCAGCTTGCCGTCCAGCGAAATATCATTGGAATCGTAGAGCACAATCAGTTTGCCCAGCTTCAAATGACCGGCAAGCGAAGCAGACTCGGAGGAAATCCCTTCCATCAAATCGCCGTCGCCGCAGATTGCGTACGTATAGTGGTCAATTACATTATGATCGCCTTTATTGTAAGTAGCGCCAAGCTGGGCTTCAGCCATCGCCATCCCTACGGCCATACCGATACCTTGTCCAAGCGGACCTGTAGTTGCATCAACACCTGCAGTATGACCGAACTCCGGATGTCCCGGTGTCAGGCTTCCCCATTGGCGGAATTGCTTCAGCTCCTCCATTGGCAGATCATAGCCGCTAAGGTGCAGCAGGCTGTACAGCAGCATGGAACCGTGTCCTGCGGACAGCACAAAACGGTCACGGTTAACCCAAGTCGGGTGCTCCGGATTATGATTCATAGTCTTCGCAAACAGCTGATACCCCATTGGAGCTGAACCCATCGGCATTCCCGGATGACCGGAATTTGCTTTTTCAATCGCGTCAATGGCAAGCGTGCGGATCGTCGTGATGGCCAGGTTATCCACAGTGGAGTTTTCTTCTTTATGGATTGCTTGTTCTTTTGCCTGTTCAGTCATGAAAATAATCCTCCTCGTAATCAAGAATGTCATTTTGACTATTATTGTAACACTAATGTGGAAGCAATTCCAATTGTTTTTACAGACCCTATGTTTGAACAGCTTATTTTTTGCGGGTTCAGCCTAATCTATTCATTTATTTTCTTCCTATGAAAATAAAAAGCCGCTTCAGCAAATGTAGAGTATGATAGAAATAATGAAAGCGCTGTACTTTGAACTGTACCTGACTCATCCATAACCCATTGATAATCCCTGCAACGTGCATAGGACCAGTTTCCGACTTAGCCTTTGGTCCAGTAACTGAATAAGACTAAAGTTTGTTTTACAACGCTGGAATATACAGTAAGATGGAATTACTTAAGCAAGCGATTAACCGGACAACACTATTTCCAGCAGAAAGGGATCTCAAAGATGAATGCAAACCGAAATATCTATGTTGTGCTTACCGGAACGGGCACTGCTTTTAGCGGAATTATTAAATGGTTTACCAGAGCTGAACTTAATCACGCTTCGATTGCTTTTGACAGGGAGCTGAGTGAGGTGTACAGCTTTGGACGGAAAAAAGCATATAACCCCTTTGCCGCAGGGCTGATCCGCGAGGATTTTGTGCACCCTTTTTACAACAGTGCGGACTGCGCAATCTATCAGCTCAGTGTGAGCAAAACAGAATATGAGAAGATGTACAACCACGTGAAAGGCATGATGGAGCAGCAGGACCGCTACAAATACCATCTGCTAGGCTTAATCGGTGTTCTGCTCAATGTGGAAATCAACCGGGAAGATGCCTATTTCTGCTCCCATTTTGTCGCTTCTGTATTCGAAAAATCTGCGGTTCATCCCGTTGCCAAGCCCTCCTGCTTCGTAACACCCGAAGATTTCGCCTCTTCGCTGCGCGCGCATAAAATCTTCAGCGGCAAGCTCTCCTATTACATGCGCAGAGTGCACGGAAAGACAGCCCATACTTCTGGTCTACATAATTCGGGATCTGCAGCTCCTGCCTCTGTTGCGTCACGAATGATGCGGCTGCAGGAAGAGCGGGTAGAGGGAGTCGTCTAAAGCCCCTCCACCCGCTGTACGTTCCCCTCACATTTCACTTTATTCTATGACTGCGGAAATACTCCGTCCAATCCTCAGAAATGACTACTGTCACCGTATCTACCTTTGTCTGATATTCATTCGTTGCCGTGAAGGTGAACGTAACCGGCCCATTTGGTAATTTCTCAAAGGAAGGATCAGTGAGTTGTCCATCCCAAATGAGCTTGTCACTATCAGCCGGGGTGAGCTGCGTTGTATACCCTCCCGTCATCGTTACCTGAACCGTATCCGGAAGACCGGTTGTCTTTGCCTGCAGCACGAAGGCTTCTCCTGCCCAGTACACGTTATAAGCGCGCGGACTTTCCGGATCTCCGCTTTGCTTCAGATTATAGGCTTGGCGGTTAGCGTTCCATTCCTCGGTGTGCTTGACTCCGCCCTTTACCGTCAACAGATTGACCATAAAATATTTCCGCGGAGAAATCGCGCTCCAGTCAAAGCCGTCGAAAGCCTCAACCTCTACCGCATACTTCTCATACTCTGCAAGCGCTCCAGCGGGCACCTGCCACTGCTTAGCACTTGAAACCTGTTCACCTGATTGCACCTTTATTGCGCCAGTTGTTAAATTGATGATTCTTACTTTATACCGCTGCTGTTGGTCTCCATCCTCATCCTGATAATCCCATTTGACGATCGGCGTAAGCGTGCTGACGATGGTGGGCTTGGCCTGGTTACCGCTAGTCGGATACGTGATATTCACTTTCGGGAGACGGTTTACAACCGTGAGGCTATGTGTAATCTCACGGAAGAGTCCCAGCGAATCCGTAACGACCTGACGATACGTAAAAATTCCATTGGAAGCAAATTTCTTCGTGAAATCGCCCTGGGTGCCGGCGAGTCCTTCCGTTCCGTTTTCGGGCTTAAGAGTATATTTATAGCTGATAGAATCTCCTTTCGGCTCGTCCAGATCTGTAGCCGTGCTTTTGATGCTAAGAACATCCGTCCGATAGATCGGTACCTTTGTGGCATCCTTTCCTGTATCCGTCAATAAACTAAATCCAGGCTTCGGAGGGTTGTCGATGATGAACATTTTTTCATTCGAAATCTCTGACCAGGAACCCTTAGAATACGCCCGGCCCAATACAGTGAAATATTCGAAGCGATTAAACGTTGGATTAGGGACCTGATACTGGCGGATCAAGCCGGTGTTATCTGCGTTCTCCACGCTTTTTTCCAAGATACCTTCCTTTGTAAAAAACTCCAGCCGGTACTTTTCCTGCGGGTCATTCTCCGGATCGGAGTATGTCCACTCGACCAACGGATCTCCTTGCTTCTCTGCATCCAGCACGGAGGGGTTCTCCGATGTGCCAGCAGGGGATGTTATCGTCATCGATGGTGCCAGGTTCTTCAGTACATTGACCTTTAGCGTGTCGATGTTCGACTTGGCCCCGATCTGGTCTACGGCCCAATGCTCCAGGGTGTAAATACCTGAATTCGGGAAACTGACCTCGATGCTAGGAGTCTTGTATAATTTGGTGGCCCCGTCACTGTCCGTCACCTTCCAAAAATATTGAAGACTGGCCATATCGGATGGATCTCCATCATTATCAGACGATGTGTACTGTTTTGTGTCGAACTGATACACCGTTGCAGGCCCGTTAATGGCTGCTGTCGGAACATGGTTCAAAACAGTAAAATTTCTGGTTGCATTAGAGGAAAGTGTTCCGTCTGAAGCGGTCAGGCGCATTTCCCAGCCATCTGATATGGCTTGCTGCTGTGTAATGCCGCTGCGTGCGATCAGGTCCCGGATGGTCATGACCTGATTTCGGTTGCCTCCAGAATAATAATATGAACTGTTATTGATTCTTGCGTTCCAAGCGTAGCTTAATACATCGCCGTCTTCGTCTGGATCTGGTGTCATATTCTCCATGGTAATGACCGTATCCCGGTACACTTCCGTTGGCATGCTAAAAGCAGCTGCCGGAGGATGATTAATCACCTGTACGGTTTGGCTGTATGGCTCCGACCAAAGCCCGCGGTTATCATGAACCTTTAGGGTGAGCTGATAGGTCCCGACTCCGTATGCGGCGATGTTCGGCGGTGTAGTAGCACCGCCCCAATGACTCCATACCTGCTGCCAGCCATCCTTAATTACGGTCCAATTATAAACATCCAGCGGGTCATTATCCGGATCAAAGGATTTGTCTATAATCGTCGTTGCCTTCCGGTAAGACACGATGCTCGGCTCCACCGTAAACAGTGCAACTGGGGGTAAGTTATAGGCCGCTCCTACGGTTTGCTGCGACCAATCGCTCCACACACCAGCCCCATTTTCACCATCTACGTCTCTCACTCTTAAGCGAATATCATACTGGTCATTGCCCGGTAGCTGTGCCGGAGGAAACCCGTCCGTCCAGACTTGCCCTTCTGTCTTCTTATATTGCCATTGCCAATCCATCAGCCCTTTATTGGATGCAGTAATATGATCTAAATCGTACGAGCTGTCGGTAATCTGTAACCATCCGCCCATCAGCTTGGCGCTGAACAAGGCAATCGGTTTGCGGTGCACATGGAAAGTCATGGATGACAAATTGTCCCGGCTCCATTTCCGGTAAACGTCGAACCGGTCATCGTTTTTGGGGTTGTCCCGGCCCTGAAAAGTAGCCACATATACTCCACTATAAGGGAAGGAAGGGTAGACAGAACTGCGCCACAACCCGGAGTCTCCGATGATGCCCATGGAATTATCAAAAAAGTATGGATCATGATCGAATCTGTAGCGCTCTCCATGTTTAGCATCGCCCTCCGAGTCAAAGAATTTTGTTTTCGTTTCTACAGGTGTATTGACGAGCACAAAGGACTTGTTCCTCATTTGCTGTTTGACATTAATCGTGAGCGATGCCTTGGCTGTCATTCCAGAGGGGTCGGATGCCGTGATATTCATCGTGTACGCCCCTGGCGGCAAAGAGTCTTGAATTGCGTCTATCGGTATACTGAAATTTTTTGAAAATTTGGCTTGAGGTACAACGGTCTTCTTGTAGAAAACATTAGGGATTTCAGCGGTTACCGTTACATCTTCGTTATCCGGATCACTGACATATCCCTCAATATTAACTCCGCTCAAATTGGGAGCATTGACTAACGTTATTCCATTAGGTGTACCCACGGATAAAGAGGGTGGATGATTCGGTATGAGTTCAGCCGTCCTTGTCATATATGGAGTCCAGTAGGCCGGTGTATAGCCGACACCGTAAGGGTCCCCCGCAAGAAAATCTGTATGAACAACTATTCTAATTCTGAACAATTCCGGATCGCCAGCTAATCCTGGACGTATGTCTTGTTCTTGAAGGTCGTTAGAACCTTGAAAGTATACGTTCGGTGCTGTTACTTTCATTTTCTCTCTTATGTTAGATAAATCAAAATCAACATAAGGTTTATACCGCTCCTCATAAGGGACAAAACTATACAAGTTTCCGAAATCCGCTGGCCAATAACGATCATCGTAGTAAGAGTATGGGTTTTCACGACAAAACCAGGACTGGTCTTCCCCATACTGATCCATTTTTTCGTATTCATACCCCTTTTTGGTATAAATAGAAGAGCACATCTTGGTCATAATTCGTTCTGTACCATAACTACTATTCAAATGGACCCGCAGGTTGGCCCCAGGCGCAACATCATAGGTCAATCTTTTAGTGATTTTATTGTATTTAAGATTGATAACCTTGAGGGCTGGAAAGTCTAAAGTGATCGCATTATCCTGGTTTCCGTGACTCCCTTGTCCGGCTTCAAAGTTGATATCCCGGTAATAAATGATGTCGTCCTCTGCGGCCTGCACGACTGTTCCTAACCCTACCACCTCTAATGCTGGTCGTGGCAAGAAAGGGAGCAGTAAAGCAAAACAAAGGAATAGTATGATGCTTTCCTTCAATAAACGTTTCATATGTCTTTCCTTTCTCCACTTAAAAATCCCAATCTACTTCAGGCGGGCGGTTATTCACTTCTACTATTCGTTCGATAACATTCTGGGTAGCCTCAGAGCTCGTCCGCAGCCTATCGGCATCGGTGACAAAATCCTCAATCGTCGGCTGGCCGAACTCTTCAATAACGGTAACACGTACTTCATACTTCCCGACCTGATACAGTTCCAAATTTAGGCGAGTTTTGTTTTCGCTACTGAACTGTACCCAGCCTTCATCTGTAAAACTTCCGTTGTTATTAGAATCGTAGCGGTATTCCCAAATCCGTCTCGTAATATTATCTTTGTCTGAAGAAAAAGACATATCATCAATGGAAATGACTGCTTTATTTCCATTAGTCGGGTCCCTATAGGCCCCTATGGGCATTGCAAAGTAGGCAACTGGGGATTCATCGGGAGCGATATCGAAGGTAATCTCCTTGTCTGAAGCATACCCGGCCGTATTCTCCACGTGAATCGTCGCCCTATACTTCCCTGGTATCCTAAAAAGTACATCTTTACTCTCCAGCTCGGCCAAGCTGCCACTGTACTTAATGTCCGCATTCGTGCCACCGCTGACTGCACTAATCGTGACCTGCGTCCTGGACTTAATGATCGGAAACCGGGTCGGACTTGAGCTGCTGTTGGTCAATGTGGTTTTCCGGTTCTGCTTGAGCGAGCCGCTAATTTCGAGATCTGCCGATGGCCTCGGCTCGATGACCGTCACTTCCGTGCTGGTGCTTCCGGTCATGCCGTCATTATCAACGACGGTCAGGGTAATGGGAAAAGTCTCTCCGACCTTATCCCGGGTATACCAGACATAACCTCTGGCCGTATTTTCAATCCCGCCTTCTGCTCCAGGAGTTCCCCAAGCATAGTCAGTAATGTATCCGTCCGGATCGGAGGAATTGCCCCCGTATACCATCATGTCAGAACCGGCTTTGATGTACTTAGGTGCAGTGATTCGGGCAATAGGCGGTTTGCCTTCCGGCTTGGGCGGTGTACTCGGTACAGATGGATAGCTGACCGGGTTATCCTTCTTGTACACCCCGGCAGAGACTTCCATGCTCTGCTCCAGTGATGTTATAGTTCCGGTCTTGGTAACCACAGGCTTCTTGAACCGGATTACGACTGTCAGGGTATAGTCTTGCTTGAAATTATCATTGACGACCCGACTGGCCGGGATTGCGAAGTCAAAGCTTTTTGATGCAGTAAGTTGCTTGCTGTACTCTTTCTTCATGTCGGCCTTGGCGGTACCGTTCTTTTCCTTGGCGTAAAACACCCATTCTTCGATGTTAGAGGAATCCGTGTAACCTAATAGCTCCCCTTTGACGTTAATCTTCACATCCACCTTACTGCCTTCCAGCTTGATCGGGTTCGGGCTTGGCTTCTCCAAAGTGGCCGTTCCGTTTAGTGTAGCTTGGTCGGGTGGGGAGTAGTCGAAGGTGACTGTACCGGCGTAACTGTAGGAGGTGAGTTTGGCTTGGGCTTCGTAGTAGTAAGGTTGTTTGACAAAATATAGACGTCCTTCAACCCACTGTCCTTTTTCAAAATTATCAGAAACTTGTTCAGGCCTTACGTTTGCTGTGGGAACTTGATATGTAATGACGATTTTCCCATTTTTGAGACCACCAGCCCCTTTAGCCCCATCTAAAAGCGTTCCTAGTTGCATCTTGATACTTGATTCATTGACAGAACTAAAGGGAACCACTGTTTGGTCCTTCCGAAACCATGTTGCCGAATTGGGCGGTACAATGGTAATAGATTTAGTAGATACATTTTTAGTTGGCGGATTAGTTGAGGGTGTACTGTAATCAGTTGCAGCTGCATTATAGAATGTATTGACGTCTCTGTATTCATCATAGTTATTAATTTGCCAGCGGCGTCCATCCGCATACCGCCAGATTGAATTTCCTGGGTTGGTTACAAATGGACGATTGAAACTTTGATCTTTGCCTTCTACAGGGAACGTTTCATCCTTTGCCGTCCCCTTCAGCGTAAGTTTTATTTTCCCGTTCTCAATGCTGATCGCCCCTACGACACTATTACTTCCAGAGTATTTGAGAGTGCCCGTCTTTATCGCGGAACTGGAGACTCCGCTAGGCAAATCAAGATAAAAGGTCTTCGCACTATTGGCCGATCCCGTTAAGCCACTTGTCACCGGCACGCTGACGCTGCCTTGCTTGGCACCTTCTGCTTGTGCAGAATAGTTTATGGTCGGCATAAATACCAAGCAAGAGACAATAAGAGCAATTATCCATAGTTTATTTTTTCCCATCAGTATGCTACTCTTTCCATTTCACAATATTTGCGAAGCTAGATTCTCTTTTATTATCTACACTTAGCTCAAAATATTTGAGTTTTCCAGTGTAACGTAGTCCTTGATAGGTAGTAAGCTTCTCCCCTGGCTTTAAACTCCAATCCCAAAGCGCTTCTTTGCTATTTGGTTTGTAATAGCTTACTTCCGGCATAGCAGCAGAAGCTTCCTCCTCCGGCAAATCCCCAAAACGTAGACGCCATTTATCTCGTAGATCCTTAGCATTCTGTTGAACAACGTTCCCACTCTTATTCTCCACGGTAATCTTTGTCCAAACAAAATACTTAGCGTTGTTCAGGTCATAACCGTACTTCTTGGCCAGCGCCAGAGCATCCTTCGACTTGGCATCATATATCATGATCTTCTCCAGCGTGTAACTAAGACCACCAGCAGTTACGGTAACCGGCAGCTCCACGTCCTTCTTCAAACCATACTTGATTAGATTGTCTGTCATTACTGGTTGTGACTGGCTGGCTGCTGCAGATGCTGTATTAATTACTGCTCCTTGAATCAATATGGAGCCGAACATCATTGTTATTGCCAGAGTTACTTTCAGAATTGTCTTTTTCATTTAGATTCTCTCCTTTAAGAATGAATTTGGATGCGGCTGCTAAGGCTCGCCTCGGATCAGGTTAACCATTTCAATTAATGCTCATCGGATATGCCGGAGCGCAATTGCCAATCCAACCGATAATGGCACGCTGGATCAAAAGCGGCCAGAGCCAAAAAATCCGCACGCTTCATTAAATCACTTATTCATTTTGTACTCCTGCACGGCAGGCACAATTATGGCCTCCTGGACTTTCGCACGGGAGATTAATACCGGGTGAGCCGTCTCAATGACGGCAATCACGGAAGGACCTTGTATGTATTTGGTAATGCCATAATTGCTGTCCTCATAGAGAAAAGGAAAGGTGACTCCGCTAGACTGATCAACAATGTCGAACTTCACGATTTTTACTTGAGTTTGCAGCCGGCTCCCCGCCAGGGGGGACAGGCCGTCGTCCAGTCCCAGATTTGCCTGAAGAGATTGCCGGAAGGCGGCAAAAGCTTCAGCGGGTTTGATAATCAGACGGCCTTGTGCCCGTGCGGACTCATTCAACTCCTGTGATGCGTCATGAACAGCAATGTTATTGGCATCCTTGAGCATGCTGCGCAGCATGTCCCATTCCTGATTCTGAATCTGAAAAAACCAGGAATAGATGAAGATGAGCAGAACAAATGCAAGCTTAATAATATAGTCCATAGATTAGGTTCATCCCTTAATCAGTCGAGATACTCACTCATGATTGACCCATGCCCGTAATAACGCGAGGGCTGTGACACACCGGAAAAATTGTAAGGAAACAGATTCATTCTAGGTGCAGAAATATACACATCCATGCGTTGCTTGCGTTCCTGCAAGGTTTCTGTGCTGCTTGTGATTTGAATAGAACCTTCAGGAAATCCGACAGCTTTTAGGTTAGAGATGACCTCATTCCTCATTGAAGCCGTGACCATACCCTCCGTTGCCGCTTTTTGAGTGATGTAGGATGTGTTAGCCTTGACCTGCAAATCTAGCAGGTAATCAATATAAGTGAAGATGGGCTGCAGGATTATAAACAGGACAAGCCACATGAATAATGCCCGGAGGACGGTAGCCTTCAATGCGCACGCCCCCTTTTAATACTGCTCGACTTGTTTGGTGTGTGTGATGATGTCGTCCTGGCTGCTGCCGATGATATTCGTTGCCGCCGCGATGAACATTCCCGCAATCACAAAACCGATCGCCAGAAACATGGCAACTGAGATCGAGTCTTTTTTCATCGTCTTAGACCGCAGTATGTAACTCAGTATTGGCGACTGTGGCGGATGGAGCTAACTCTGCCGGTTGAACCATAGTTACTCCAGGTATTGTCGGTCTGTTGTCGTCCGCAGCGTTAATAACATCCCGCACAACCGGAATCAAAATGGCAATTACGATGGCAACACACAGAAACCCGATAGCGATGAACAATCCAGTAGAAATAGCGTCTTTTTTCATTGTTAATATCTCCCTTTTTATTTTATGTTTTTATTGGATTCTTGAATATAACAAAAAACTCACTGAAACAGCCCCACCCCATTAAAATTCCCTTTGATCAGCAAAATGTACTGCATCGCCATCGATACGATCATCAGAAAAGTGGCGATGGAGGGGATGACGTTGATGATGGTGGAGACATCGCCGATGAAGGACCATTTTTTCAAATATTGATCGCTGGAGATCTTGGTGATAATCTTCCCCTGCTCCCGCAGATAATTGGCCGCTTCCGTATCGTCGTCCATCCCCTCCGTAGCCAGCAGAATCGAACGAATGTCGTTGATGAACGCATGGTTGTCCGGAAATTTACCGCAAAACCATTCAATGGCCCGTTCCGTCCCCTCATCCACTGCCCGCTCTGACAGCTCATACAAATCCTGACGGATGTAGTTGAAATGCCCTGCCGTTCCGGCGCAAAAGGCCCCAAACTGCACATATCCCCGTTTGCGCAGCCGGTTATTTTCATAGAGGCGGATAAAGGAGATCAGCTCCCCGTCTTTTTGAATAAGTGACTTCTGATGCATCCAAGCCAGCAGCCACCCCAGCGGAAGATATCTCAGCGGACTGGTAATCAACAAAATCAGAACGGCGACGAGCAGATCGTAGATGGAAAAAGGCGCGGACCGCAGGAAGTCCCCTGCCGCTTGAACAAGCACATATATCAGTGCCGCCGAATAGCGGAACAGTGTGATTTTGCCTGCGGAAATGGTGAGGCCGCTGTTATAAAGAAGCTGCTGCAGCCGCTCATTGTGCATGCGCTCCCCCAGTGTCTTCCATCTGGCACCCAACCGGAGAAAATAACGCTCCTGCCTGGTGCTGCTGCTCACAAAAACCAGCAATGCGAGATATACAAGTCCCAGTATCGCAATCAAAAGTAAAAATCTATCCATAATTCATCACCTTAGTGGTAGTCCAGCTTTGGCCTGGCGAGTATGGTACTGATCATGAAAGAAATGAACAGCCCGGATATAATAATCATCAAAAAGGTTAGGCCGACAGTAGTCTGAAACTGCAGTTTGAAATAGACATCCGGCTTCAGCATATAAATAAAGGTTCCGACGGATGATACCAGCACCACCAGATTGCCGTACAGCCCCAGACTGATCGCATCCCGGCTCCCTGCCTTCACTGTAAGAATCGTCTCCCGCTGCTGCTCCATGGACCGGCTTAGCATCATCAGCGTGTTCTTCAGGTAACGGGTGCCTTCTTTCTCGAAATACAGCAAATCCGAGACAAATTCCACAGCAAAGGTGGTTCCGATAGCTCCTGCAAACCGCTCTGCCTCAAGGGTCAGCTCCCGTTCATTGCTGTAGTTGGCAAATGCGGCTCCAAGCAGTCTGAGCGGAGTCTTCAGCACACTTTCTTCTGTCAGGAAGTCAGCCGTCTTAGATAAAATGGAGTCCACCGACAGGTGTGTGAATTTGGTCGCAATTTTGATTACATCCAGCAGATCATAACTTCCATGCACCTTGCGCTGCGCGAAGAGATATCTCGTCCGAAGATAAGGAATACTGGCTGCGATGACTGCCACAAACAGCGGAAACCGCCAAGATCCCTGAACGGGAAGCTGGTTATCGAAGTTGATACCTTCCAAGAAAGGATTGCTGAAGCTCAAATGCCCCGGCAGCTCTCTTAGAGTAAGCAGTCCTGAGAGAAAAACCGTGATGAACACCAACAGAGTCCGGATGGAAAAACGCATAACACTAATTCCCGGCTCATATTTTCGTTGGGCAAAATAGAGCAGATCGTCCAAATGCCGGTACAGCCACCTCCTTTGCTTATTGCTGACTTTTTGACCAAAAAGACTGATCCGCAGGCTCATCCGCTGGTCGATCTTTTGCCCAAGCTGGCGCAGATGCCTCTCAATGAATGGCTTCACCAGCAGCCACAAGCCACCGGCAATCAATAAATGAAAGGCAATCTGAAGCACATAAAATAACAGCTCCATGAGTTGTCCCCCTTCATTCGTTCAAAACAATCTTTGATTTGAGGCTCTCCTTCAGCGGCTCATCCATCGGTTTCTGCGCAGCTAAATGTCCCAGCTCCTGCAAAAGCACCCGTGAAGCGCGCGGATTTTTCTTCTTCATCTTGCGCATAAGGCCAGCTGTCAGCTTGTCATTATAGCTCCAGGCGGATTGTTCTTCTTCCCAGCGCATCAGATCATTGGCAAATACGGAATTTGCAGCTTCGTCATAATACACCTCGGAGATCCGGGCCAGCCGTTTTTTTCCGTCCGCTACGCTCTCCAGAATAAATACCAGCTCACAGGATTTAAGCGCAGAGATCAGATGGCCTTTCAGACTGCCGCCGATCCGCGTGGATACCGCAAAAGCTCCCTGATAAGGAATATCCTCCGAATCCACCGTATGAAAGGTGCCTGTAATGCCGTCATAGCCTTTTTCGCCGCTCCACAGATAAAATTCCCATTCGTTATAGCGCATTTCAGTCATATAGAGAATGTTCGGATCATGCCGCAGCGACTCCACCCCGACCTCCATTAATTCCTCGTTGGCTGCCTGAATCGGAATAATCCGATGGCCTTTGATCTGGTACGGCAAAATCGACTCCGGATGCTTTTCAATCATCACTACTCCCATACACGAAGAAGATCCAAGCAGCTGCTCACCTACAACAGTGTTGGCAAAGGTAGTTTTGCCTGATCCGACCGCTCCGGCAATAATGGTGTTGCGGAACGTACCCGACAGGGCGCGGATCAGCTCAATGGCTTCCGCAGGAATACATCCCGTACCGGCTTGATCCTCCAGATCCAGAAACTCGACCACCTGCCGCCGCAGTGAAATCGTGGTGAAGCCTTCCCACACTCTGGGAGACACCCAAATCGCAAGCCGGATGAAGCGGCCGGGCCAGAGCGGATCATCCATTTTGAACTCTACAGAAGGATTGTCCTTGTTGAGTTTCTTATCAGGGTCGCTTTTCAGCAAAGAGCGTTTGAGCTGCTCCACCCGGTCCAGTGAGGGCATCTCATAGGGATACACCACAAACTTGCCCCGGTGATTGTAAAAAATCTGCCGTCCGATCATCTGCAGCCCGGTAGATTCGCTGTAGGCCCGGTCGGTAAACCAGCGGTACGCGGGGCCAAATCCCTTCCATTCGTGAAACAGCGCTTCTGCTGCTGTCCCGTATGCTTCCGGTACCTTACCGGTAAACGGTGTTTTGCGCAGATATTTCTCAATCTCATTCATGAAAAAGCTGACTGCCTGCGGGTCGCCGATCAGCGCCTTCGCATTAAGTTCAAAGTACCCGTCATCCTCCCGCTCCAGCTCGGCGTTCATGTCGCTTTTCATTTTTTGCAGGAAGCCGTAAAAATCATCTTTGCCTGGCCTGCTGGTGCGAAGCACGCTTTGTTTCAGGGAGAACAGCCTGCGGTTGTCCTGAGGATTCGGCAGCCATATCGCCTTATGGATCTGCCCCATCCCTTGTTCTTCACGTTGAATCTGGGCTTGATTCCATTTCGCGCGTAAAACCTCTTGCCGGTATTCAATCATTGAAAAATCCCCTTCTTTCGGGCTTCCGGTGCCAGGCCCAGGGATACCAGCAGCGCATGTACCTTGTCATCTACATGCTGAAGCTCTCTTTTGCCCAGCGGAAGACTATCCTGAAACGGTTGATAATAGGGCAGTTCAAGTAAAATCTCACTGCCAAAGCGGAGCGCCAGATTCTTGGGCGAGGTCATTTCCTCCACATTGCTGCGGTTGATGATCCACTGGAAATCCTGCGGATACAGATCCATATGCCCGGCAAGCTCCATCAGCGGCTGAAGCCGGTATTCGTGTCTCGGGTGTGTGACAATCAAACGCAAGGCGGATTTCTGCATCCCCACATACCATGCTGCACTCTCGGGAACCGATCCGAAATCAGCAACCACCACATCGGCATTCTCAGCAGCCTGGGCGAGCAGATATTCAATTTCCTCTTCCTGGTAGTCCTGAACGCTTAAGAAGTCAAAATTCCCAGGAAGATAAGCGTAACCCTCCTGCTTTACCAAACCTTCAAAGTCTGCGGGCTGCAGCATTTTGCCGGTCATCCGGGGCCGCAGCCTGTCGAGGCTGATCGCAGTTTTGCGGTCGAATCCGGGATCGTACAGATCAAGGCCGAGCAGAATCACACGTTGTCCCGCAGCGGCAATCCGCCGGGCGAACAGCTTGGCTACACTGGTACAGCCAATACCCGGGCCGGAGCCGAAAAAACCGACAAGATTGCCCCGCTCCTCACGTTCCTCCTCCAGAATGTAACGCAGCTTCTCCACAATCGCTGAAGAAGTAGAACGCGGCGGGATGAAGAAAATCCCCAGACTTTCGCAGAACATATGGATAGCCTGATAGCTCCTTACCCCCTTTTGCCGGTAAACATATAATATGGAGGAGTTCGGATAGCCCTGCCGCAGCTCGCTCAAAGCTGTCACCGGGACCTGTTCACTGGTAACCATCAACATCTGCCCCTGAGTCTGGGAAGGTTCAGGCAGGACATTTTGCGTAACTACCGTGAACCCGGCAAGCTTGATCTCATTAACCGTCAGCTGATCCATCCCAAAACTGAATATTTTCATTACATTGGCCTCCTTTCACTTTTACTCTACACGTACAATCCACAGCTTCTTCCCCTGCTCCAAATATTGTCCCAGCAGCTCGCCGTCGCTTTTTTTCAGCTTAAGCTCAGGTGCTGCCACCTTGCCGGTTGAAGTAAAGCGGTTGTTCGTGTTGCCGTTCTCCGAGTCCTGAACATCGTTGTTGTCTTCCGTTCTTACATAATTAACTGTGACTCCAGTTAGGAATACTTTGCGTGCAGGCGCGGAAGGCTGCGGGGTTGCAGTATTCGCAGCTCCTACGGTTTTTGCTGCCCCTGCGGCTCCAACAGTTTTTGTTTCTCCTGCAGTTGCTGCTGTTTCTGGGGCTGTTCCTGCCCCCGCTGTTGTTCCGGCAGTGCCAGAGGTTGTTCTGCCTGCTGTTGCAGAGCTATACCCGCCACCACTCCGCGTTTGATTTGCTGAATCACCTTCAACCAGATAAATATCCACTTTGTCTCTACTGCGCAGCGAACCGTTAATTGCATAGATGGCTTCCTTGGGAATAGGAAAAATCCCCTCGTCCTGCTGTGGCTCCAGGTCACTGACATCCACCAGCGATGCCGTCAGAATACTACCGTTCGTTAATATTACATTTGTAATCTTATGCTCCACCTGACTGACATCTGTGATCACCCCTGAAGGAATATCCTTGGTCTGGACGGAGTCCAGGTAAAGATCACTTGGTTTAAGTTCATAATTTTTGGGCAAAAAGCTACCCTCGGCCACTTTGATCTTGACCACAGTCTGCGACAGCACGTATGGCTTGAAATACAGATCGTAGCCGAGCAGGCCGCCGAAGCCGATAACCAGAATGAGAAAAGCAAATAAATAATTGCGTCTTAAGAGATGTCCCCGCTGAGAAGCCAAGCCTTTACCCCCTTATAAATGCATTTATGAGCACGACAAAACACACCTTGGCAGAGAGCGCCAAAATGCTGGTAAAATGCTTTTTTACCTAATAGTAGTTGAGAAAAGTATTAGATTATCATTGTGAGGTACGGAGCTTGAGGATAACCGCGGGAGCAGGCTCCCGGCAGAAGAAGGATTCCGGTGAACGGCACACACTGTCCATGCAGAGAAAAGGCTGCGCAGGTTCACCGGAGATGATTCAATTAATTAAAAACCACTGTTTTGTTGTGATGGACAAGAATTCTGTCTTCGATATGCCATTTGACTGCCCGGGCCAATACAACCCGCTCGATCGTGCGTCCGATGCGTTTCAGCTCATTTACATCATCACTGTGACTTACCCGCTGCACATCCTGCTCGATAATCGGACCGCCGTCCAGCTCTTCAGTGACATAGTGGGCCGTTGCACCGATAATCTTCACCCCGCGCTGATAGGCCTGGGCATAGGGCTTGCCGCCTACGAACGCCGGAAGGAATGAATGATGGATGTTGATGATCCGATGGCGGTAATGCTCTATGAACGAGGGCGAGATAATCTGCATGTAGCGCGCCAGAATAATAACGTCAATGTCATCTCCGATGACCTTAAGCTGGTGCTGCTCCGCTTCTGCTTTGGTATCCGCCGTTACCGGAATATGGTAGAACGGGATGCCAAAGGACTCCACATAGGCCTGCATATCTGTATGGTTGCTGACAACCAGAGCGATATCGGCATCCAGATCCCCGGCCTGCCACTGCCAGAGCAGTTCAACCAGACAATGATCTTCTTTGGAGACAAAGATAGCCAGCCGTTTCTTTTGGCTTACATTGAATATTTGCCAGTTCATCTTGAACCGTTCCGCAACCCCGCTAAAGACTGAACGCACTTCGTCAATCCGCTCGGCCAGCTTGGGCAGGTCAAACTCCACTCTCATAAAAAACATTCCGCCATCCGGGTCCATGGTGTATTGATCCGACTGGACAATGTTCGCGCCATGCTGGTATAGAAATTGCGATACAGCAGCCACAATCCCCGGTCCGTCCGGACAGGAGATCAGCATCCGCGCCCGGTTCGGGTATTGTCCGCTTAACGAATGCTCTCTTTTTACATGCAATTCCATAATTCTCGTTCCATCCTCTCATCTGCATGCGCAATCTATAATTTGGCTTTAAGCGTTCACGAGCAGCTGCTTGCCTGCCAGCCAAGCGATCAGCCTTTGATTGACCGCTTCTTCACTGAGCTGAGGAAACAGCTGTGCGGCAGCAACCGTATCATATAGACGTTCCAGCGGTTCACGCGGATCAGCTTTTTTGGCCTTGGCATCGTTCTTTAGCAGTTCCCATACATTCAGCACGTACTGGCGGGGATCAAACTCCTGCTTGGCAAAAAAAGCATGCAGCTCTTCCACCTCATTCAGAAACTCCGCCCCGAACCGCTCAGCCACGGTGCCGCGCAGCAGGGCAATTTCCACCTCATACATCGGGCGCAGCTTCTTCGCATCTTTTCCGATCCAAGGCGTCTCCAGAATGAACGGCAGACCTGCAAGGGCTTCGTGATGGACTACCTTGTTGATAGTCTCAAAGCCAATGTAGCCCGAGCCAATCGGCGTATGGCGGTCCTTGCCCGCCCCGCGCGGATTTTTGCTGTCATTGATATGGATTACGCCCAGCCGGCTCAGACCAATGATCTGGTCAAACTGCTGCAGCACACCATCCAGATCGCCGACAATATCATAACCGGCATCATGGATGTGGCAGGTATCGAGACAAATGGACAGCCGCTCGTTATGAACGACTTTGTCGATAATGGAGGCAATTTCCTCGAAGCTGCGGCCAACTTCCGTTCCTTTACCGGCCATCGTCTCCAAAGCAATGTGCACTTCCGTCTCGTTCGTACCGCCAAGCACCTCGTTCAGACCGTCTGCAATCCGCTGCACTCCATATTCAGCATCTTTGTCAGTGTATGCTCCCGGGTGCAGTACGATATGCTTCACCTCAAGCGCATGCGTACGGCGGATTTCCTCCTGGAGGAAGTCAACAGCCAGTTGATACGTGCTGTCCTTGTAAGAACCCAAGTTGATGATGTAAGGAGCATGGACGACAATTTCCTCCACACCATTATCCTTCATCGCCTGCTTGCCTTCGGCGGGATACATCGATTCAATAGGCTTGCGGCGCGTATTCTGCGGCGCACCCGTATATATCATAAACGAGGTCGATCCGTACTCATTTGCTTCATTGGCCGCACTCAGGAGACCCTTGTCCGCACAGGACACATGTGAACCTATTTTAAGCATACCTTTTTCCCTCTTTCCTTCACGAATTAACCCTTATTCTACCGTGATCGGGAAAATAAATCTAGGCAAGCTCTTAGCGCCTGCTTCCGCTTCGCAAAACTTTGGAAATGCGCTATACTTTAGATGAGCATTAAGTTTGTGACAATCATCATTGTCAAAGGCGGTGTATTCATGTTTTCAAAATCAAGCTTAGGCTTGCTGTCCGCAACACCGAGCAACTGGTTTATGAACTCCATCGCATTTTGGACTTTTGTGCTGCTGGGCTGCATGTGCATCGGCGGCTATTTCATGTTCCGCAAATTCCTAAAAGTGCTGCCCAAAGCCGATGGCAAATCCAAGCTGGACTGGCAGAATTATTGGGTCGAACGCAGCCGTCCACTGTGGAGCGATGAGATGAAGGCTTTTCTGGATCAGCTCGTTCAGCCTGTGCCAAGCCCTTTCCGTGATATCGCCAAGCATTCCATTGCTGCCGAGATTGGCAAGATCGCTGTAGAAAGCCATGCGCCGGAGGTTACCCGCGAGCACTGCATCAGAGGATATATCGTGGCTACACCACGGCGCGACAACCGTTTTCTGATCAGCTTTCTGGAGAAAAACGGTATCGACTACTCTCTTTATCAGCACCTGATTAAATAACCGGAGGAGCGATCCTTATGAAATACCTAATCTGTGGAGGCAGCGGCTTCATCGGACGTGAGCTTACCGAATACTGGCTGCAGGGTGGACATCAAATCATTGTTGTCGGCCGCAAACAGCCTGAAGCCCGGACCGCTGCCCATCCGGCCCTAAGCTTCCTTACTTGGGACAGTCTGGCTTCACATCCGGAGCTTGCCTATGGCGCGGATGCCCTGGTCAACCTTGCCGGTTCCTCATTAAGCCAGCGCTGGAGTCCAAGCGGCAAGAAGTCCATTATGCAGTCCCGGCTTGAAACCGTTTCAGCGGCAGCCAGGCTGCTGAACGCGCTGCAAAACAAGCCTCCCGTGGTGATTCAATCCTCCGCAATTGCTATCTATGGCACTTCATTGGAGGATACTTATGACGAAACCTCTCCAGCCCAAGTGATGGACTTCCCGTCCGGGGTTGTGGAAGCCTGGGAAGGGGCTGCAGACGAAGCCTACAAGGGTGTGCGGGTAGTCAAGCTGCGCACTGGCGTGGTGCTGGGCAACGAGAGCGGTGCTTTTCCCAAGATGAAGCTGCCCTACATGCTTGGCTTTGGCGGTAAAATCGGCAGCGGGAAGCAGTGGCTGTCCTGGATCAGTCTCACCGATATCGTCCGGCTAATCGATTTCTGCGTTCAAACTCCCGGCATTGAAGGCCCTGTTAACGCCACTGCTCCGCACCCCGTGACCAATGAGGCGTTCGGCAAAATGATCGGCAGGGTCTATCATCGCCCACACTGGTTCCCCATTCCTGCCTTTCTGCTCAAGACAGCCGTAGGCGAGCTGTCGGAAATCCTCCTGAAAGGCCAGCGGGTGCTCCCTTCCAAGGCCTTGGAACACGGATTTACTTTTACTTATCCAACCTTGCAGCCGGCGCTGGAGCATCTGAAAGGAGAATAGCCTCTCAAGCTGACCGGAAAGTGTAGCAGCCTTTTACTATCGTGAACACGGCCCCTTCGGTCAGCGGATATTCCTTGTAAGGGATCATCGCCTTCCCTTGAAACAACGTGCCGTTTCTGGAGTCCAGATCCTTCAGGATATATCCTCCCCCGCTTTTGAGGATCTCCGCATGCACTCTCGAAACTCCTTCGGACTTCTCCACATATTGCGCTACGTCTGGAGATCGGCCAATAAGAAAGCTGGGGCGGTTCAGTTCGATTTTTTCCGGAAGCCCGCCCTCATTCTCATGGACTCTTTCAAGATAGGGTACTGTAGGGCCTCCTCTCTGGACTCTCTCATTCTCAGAAGGCAGATCCTGCTGCAGCAGAGCTGTAGCTTCTACTGGCATTGGCGATTGAATTTTGAGTTGGCTTCTTTCCTGCAGCGCCCCCTTCGTAAGCGCAGCTTGAGCATTAGCATAGGCAGGAATCTCTAATTGCTGTGAAGACACTTTAATGCCGGGAACAGCAGCCGATACAGAGGACACTGCGGGAGGCCGGCCAAAATCCCATTCCAGCTCCTTGTGATTTCTCCGGCGCATAACCTCCATACCGTCTTCAGTCCCTTCTTCCTGTCTCTCACCACCTAAAATCAGTCTTCCGCTCCAGACCAGCCAGCAAAATACACCCAATGCCAGCGTCGCCACTGCGCAAACGGCCATCCAAAGCGGCTTAGGATTGTTCAGATAAAGAAACTTCCACAATACCGCATCAGCCAAAACCCCGCCCAGCACCGTATAAGTTCTGTAGGCAGAGGAGGCGGGAGCCGTATTGCTCTCCATATCCCCATCATCCGGCTGCTGCAGTGGCGGCGGCTCTTTTAGCTTGAGTCGCGGATAACCACTCATCCATGGAGCAGACTTTTGAATCTCTGATCCTGCATTCCCGAATCCCTCCCCCGTCCGGTTCTGTTCAGGAACAGCAGATGCAATGTTTGGCGCTGTGCCAGTCATTTCCCGAATGCCTCTCTCTGCTGGCCCATTTGTATCCGGCCAAATAGAGCTTGGCACAGCCCGTGCAGTATCTGTGAACCTGTTTGCCCCCTCACCGTCCGTCAGCAGTTCGGCTAGCAGTTCCTTCAATCCGGCCGGAGTGAACTCCTCTTCCCCGCAATATTGCAGCAGTCTTTGCACTCCATCACCGGACAATTCTTTTACAGACGCCATAAGGGCCATAATCAGTGACTTCAGCCCTTCTCCGGCATTCACCGAAAATTCAGCCTGCAAAGGAAGATAAGTAAGATACACCTTGCCGCTGCGCAGGGGTCCATCGATAAAAATATAATCCTCATGCAGCACATACTGCTCGGCACTCAGCATATATAACCGTCCCTCCTCCATCCCTACCGCAATCTGCAGCAGCAGTCCGAAGAAATCGGGCATGCCCAGCTTGTCCCCCTTCAGAAGATGGCTGAGCATTTTCCGGCGGGAAAGCGCATAATCAAGGGTTACCTGCAAATTGATCTCTTTGAGCTGCAGCCGAAGATGATGGGGAATCCCGATATTCATCAGCATACGGGCCTGCACCATATTGAGCTCATCCGGCTTCAGTCCCCCGGGCCTGCTGAGCAGCATCGAGATGCCGTCCCGCTGTACAAAATCACGGCTTAATCCAAACAATACGCCTCACCTCTCCACTATAAGTACAAATAGGCACAGATGAACCCTGGAACAACCGCCAGCATAAAAGGGAATTTCAACAGATCATCGCTTCGCCTCTTCAATAGCCGGGGTTCCCGGAGCATTAAAAATCCGGCACTCCTGCTGATAATTCCCCGGATGCGCCTTCCCGTTTCCCGTCTGGAAAGAACAATGATCCATCCGATCACTGCCCCGAACAATACAGAATAGACAGTAACCTGCAAGGTGAACAGTATCCCCGTCCAAGCACCGATTCCCGTAAAAAGCTTCACATCTCCTGCGCCAACCGCACCCAGAAGATGCATGATCAGCAGGAGGAGAAAGCCTGTGCCTGCACCGCATATGGACACCAGAAATCCTTGGCGGCCGTTCATCATCCCCTGTACAATCAGCCCGGCCATCAGCAGCGGGAGCGTGATCCAGTTCGGTATCCTCATGAAGCGGATATCTGTAAGGAACGCCGCTGCCAAGAATGGCAGACAGCTCCAAAATGCCCATACCGCCATTACTTTTCCCCTTCTTCCGCCTGAATTTTTTTCACCACTGTAAAAGCTGCCTCCAGCGAGGTGCCATCCTGCAGCTGGATAACAAAACGCCATGTGCCCGGCGTAGTATTCACCCCGATTTTCCATTCCCAATCGAGATATCCATTCTCATCCGCCTGCTTCCACCCCAGGTATTTGGCGGTGCTCTGGCCGCTTTTATAGAAGATGGACAAGCTGGCTGAAGCATTGGGCGGAATCTTGACCCGAATCCTGCCCTGATGATTGGCCACTCCGGGGCTTGGCTTCTCCAGAATAACAATGGAGTTCTGCTCTTCCCCGCCCCCTGAACTGTCCTCTCCATCCTCAGCATCCGTATTTCCGATCCATAGACGCTCCACCGCACTGGCCTCCAGCACGATTCGCTGATTCAGAAAAGGCACCTTCATCGGCAGTTCATAGCTCACCACAAGTCCAAAGTATGGCCGCGACCCTGTCTTAAGGTCCGGGACAATCACATTCGAAACATGAATGCGGTCATATTCCAGCCAGTCTGTTGAAAGATAGGGCTTCATTACAGGCTTGAGCGCCAGATCCAGCGCTCCTTCAGATGCCTCTGCCTGCAATTTCTGCAAGGGGTCTTCTCCCCGCTTCACGGCTGAACGGACCCAACCAGCGACCGGTTCCGGAAGGTCTGCCACATAGCTGTCACTCCACTCCTCAAGCGAGAGCCGGGGGATGCTCCATTTATCCGAAGATCCGGCAGCTCCAGAAGCTCCAGAAGCTTCTGTCCCTCCGTCTGAGCCTCCGGCAGCGTTTCCTTCTTTACCAGCTTCCCGTTTCTGCACAGCCAGTGCAGCAGGATACATATGGGCCGAGATGACCTTCACCGTATCCGAAGCTGTACTCTGCAGAGCCGTCGAGTATAAGGACATTTGCACGATGAAGATCAGGAACAGGACAAAAAGCAAAAACATAGGGAGGACCATAGCAGCTTCCACAACCATGCTGCCTTCACACGCCGCTCTTCTCCGCTTCCGGAATCTTTGCTTCACCTTGTTCCACCTCCCAGCTAATAAGAAAAATCCGCCTGTACAGTCCGGTAGTATAATTTGCCCTGCACATCACCCGAAAGACCGCCGCCGTAATCCAGCAGCTTCACTACTCCCGGCAAAAACCATAAGGGCATAGCCATTTTGATATCTGCTGCTGCGTATGTGAAAATCTCATCCGGATTACTTCCGGTATTCAGCCGGATTAAAGCCAGCATCCGCGATAATTGGACGTCCCCGCCTCCATGCAGCACCAGAAACAAGCGCAGGTAATCCCGGTAACTCAGCTTGGCGGATATGTATTTAGAGAGCGGAATTTCACCATTTTTGCATAACAGCAGCATATCCTGCACGGCCTGCTCGACTCCGTATAGAAGTGCCGAAGCCAATACCAGCAGCGGATTGCCCAGGTTTGCGCGCTCTGTAAAACCCTCCATGGTACGTATAGCCAGGCGCACTGCAAAAATCTCCCCATAAGCTGCCGCTATATTCCCGGCTGGATTGTAGAAGCCATACAAAACATACTCCAATTCCTGAGCCGTAGGATCAAGCTGATCAGCCAGCTTCTCTGCTGCGTCATTTATGGAGCCTGAAGCTAACCCGGACAGCTGCGAGATATCAAAGGGAGGAAAATACAGCGCCGAGTATTCAGTCTGAAAAAGCCTGTCTCTGGCTCCCTCTAGCACATTGCCCATTGCAGCATAGAGTCCGTCCACTTTGACCATGGAGGAGCTTCCGGCAGAATAGAGGTTCTGATCTGCCGCACCCGTCTCTGGCTCCTGGTCCAAACCCTTGTTAAACGCTATATTGCCATTGTAATAATTACGCAGCGTCTGATAACGTTCCATAGCCTCCCCGGCGCCAGCGCCAAGCCCGCGGATTTGGTCCAGCAGCTTCATGGCATCGCCCAGCTTGCCCTTGGCCTCCTGCTCCGTCTGCTTGCGCTGGCTGTCGAAAGTGCGGTGCGTCTCTATACGTGTTCTGTCAGCAGCAATGAGCACGCCGTCATTTCCATAATTGCGCATATAGCTGTCAATTGTCTGCGATGCACCCAGGACACTGGCCATCATGGCGGAGACGTCGGCATTCAACCCCGTTGCCGGACTCAGGCTTCCGGGCAAGAGTGCGACCTGCTGTACTACGGCCTGCGAAGCTGCCTGCTGTTCCGATAAGCTATTCTCCAGCGTACTAATGTCACTTGCCGCGAGGATAAGCGAATCCTCCTGCTCGCGCAGCTTATGGATCGGATCTGCGCTCAGCTCAGCTGTACCGCCTGGAATATCCCAGCTCCGCGCCGGGTCCTGTGCATCTTCCGGCCCGCTGTTCCGGGACTGCTCCAGCAGGCTTTTCATTTGAACATTCAGAGATTTGACCCGTTCCAGCGCAGCCGCTGCCTCTTCCATATAGCGTTGCTGCTCTTCCTGATAAGCGGCCTGACTGCCTGAAACCTGCTCAAGCAATTCAGCGGATTCTTGTAAATAAGACTTTAAAAGACTCTCGTACCACGCAGTTCTGCCCTCAGCCCTGCGCTGCATATCGGCATGATATTTTCCTACATAGTCGCCATACATGGCCGGGATATCCGCAGCAGCGGTAATGCTGCCTATCGCAGTGAATACGATAGTGTCACCTGGCGGATTCATGATCAGCGCCTGCAGTGCTTTTCCGCTCTCTGCCGCCTGTTTCCGCGACTTCAGCATTTGATCCAGCGCTTCCTCCCGCTCGTCATACAAAGGCTGCAGCTTGCCTAGCACCTTGGTCGTCCGTGAAGCTTCACCCATTGCCGCAGACAGCGGCTTGAACTTGCCGGCCAGCTCCAGGGCAAAATCAACCGGCGCCTTGTATTTCATCTCTTCTACAATCTGGCGGCGGAAAATATCATAGTTTCCAAGCGGCCGGCTCCAGCTTAAAGAAGAAGAATCCAGATCCGAAGGCAGCAGGTTAAAGGCATCGCCGCGTCCGCTCTCATACAAATTATCATTCAGTACACTGGCCAGCAGCTGGTCGCCGTCATTGCCGCCATAAGCAAAAAGTCCGTATTTGTCCTTCAGTTCAAGATCATAAGCTGACATGACTGAACGGACAGCCGCCCTGGCCAGACGCTCTTCCTGTACATTTACAGCGGCAATGCGCGCATAATCAATGAGCACAGCGGTAAACAGGAAAACAAATGCCAGCACCATAATTAAAAAGATAGAAACTGAACCATCAGATCGGGTATATCTGTCAATCCTGTACCTTTTGGCTCCCGCAAAAACATGCTTAGTCTCAGACTTCAAGCGGGTCCTCCTTTCTGGCCTTATCCGCTGCTCCCAAAATATCATTTCCGCTCCGGCCTACCCCTCTTGCTCAGTGCAGCTTCTTCAACATGATCTCCGCGTTTTTCTTATCCATCCCACTGTCTGGACCGCCTTTGAATTTGGCGCCGTAATAACGCATAAGATCAACGGTACGGATAAATTCAACCGGTTCAGCAACCACAGACCGGGCCTGCACTACCGGCATGGCCTTATCGGAGAGAATCCCATCCAGCACAGGCAAATTCAGCATCCGCTTCAGCTCTGCGCTGATTTGCCGGCCTGCTGGGCTATAGGCATATCTCATCTCACCCGGCATATTTGCCGGGACCATACCCGAGGCATGCTCCAGCTTGACCACAGGCAATGTGCCTCCATCCCCTGCGGCAGGAAGCGTAATGGCTGCTCTACCATCAGGCGAGCCGATGCCGAATAAAGAGGAGAGCAGAGCATCATCGCCAATGCGCCAATATAGCGGGTCGTATTCGCCAATGGGATAGGCACCCTTCGTTTCTTTGTGAGTGTTATCCCAGTTGTAAGCCGCACGCTCCGTAGTGGCTGAAGCGATCTGCAGCAGCATTGACTTCTGATAGCTGTACAAGCAGAAGAACAGCAGCAGCATCGTGATGCACATTATAATCGGCAGCAATAGAGAGGCTTCTATAGTAAAACTGCCCTCGTCTTTCCGAGGCGTGCTCAATCGAATACTTTCTGGCTCTTTTCACCAGCCGTCTCAATCAGAGCTTCAACTACCTCTTGAATCTTGTCTTTGAAAAGAAGGACGACCGCAATCAGCACAGCAATGATCATAATCATCTCCAGCGTACCGAGTCCTTCCTCGTCCTTCCAAAAGCTTTGTACAGCTCCCGCCATCATTGAACTCATCATCAGCTTCCTCCTTCTACATTTTGAGCATCATGAACGCCGGCGTCCCTACCAGCACAATGACAATTAAAAAGATGACTACCATCGGAAAAACCAGCTTCGAGGATGCCTGTTCCCCGCGCGTCCGGCTGATCGCCTTCCGTTTCTCCCAGAGCATCCGTGAGAGATCGCGCAGCGCCAGGACAAAATCAGCTCCGCCTCTGCGGTAATTAAGCAGCACCGTGGTGGTGAACAGCGAGACCTCCTGCACCGCACAGCGTTTGCTGAAATTCTCAAAAGCCTGCTGGAACGAATAGCCGCTGTCCCACTCAGCTGTCATTTGGTGCAGTTCCTTATAGAGCGGGTGCGATGTGTCCCCCTTGCGGCTGTCCACACAGCGGATGATCGCCCGCTGCACTGTTTCTCCTGCACCTACGAGAAGCACAATGCTGTTCAGCAGCTCCGGCAGCTCAAAGCTGATATTCTGCTCCCGCAGCCGTACCTTCTTATGGAGATCGCTAACCAGGGCAGCGGGAAGCATTACCGCCAGAAATGTTCCCAGCACGGTTCCGGCTGTCTCCCCGCTTAACACCGTCAGCACACTTCCGGCTGTCAGGAACAGCCAGCTGTAGCTGACCATTTCCCCCATAAAGAGCAATGTCCGCTCTGCGCTATAACGCGTTCCGTAGGTACGCTGCAGTGAGCGCTGAATCCTGAACATGACCGAGGGAAAATATCTTCCGGGCTTCCATCTCTCAATCATCCAGAGAAATGGCTCACCCAGCCCTCTTAGCCGCAGCCCCTCCATAGGAAGCGTGCGCAGTACAGCGTAACGGCTTCCGCATTTCAGACGGAGCAGCACCCAGCCAAGTGCCAGCACCAGCGCGGCGGCGCCGCATAGCCAGTTCATTCATTTCACCTCCTTTACAGTGGAATATTCATGATTTTGGAAGTCCACAGGCAGCATAGAAAAAGCAGTCCAAGAGCCAGTGTAGAGATCGCAATACCTGCACCTGTATACATCGGCTGCATATAATCCCCCGCTGTCAGACTCATGAATGTCACCATGATGAGCGGTGAAACCAGCAAAGCCTTGGCCTCAAATTTCTTCTGGGCAATGCTGACAGCAATCTCCTGCTGCATATCCAGTTTCTCCCCGATAATGGTTGAAGTGCGCCGCACGATTTCTACCAGGTCGCCCCCGGTCCGTTTACAGACGGAGAAGACATCGGCGAACCGTTCGACATCTTCCATGCCTGCCCGTTTGCTGAAATCATTCAACGCTTCTTCAACCGGCTGTCCATACTCCATGCGTGCACAGATAATGTTCAGCTCAGAGATCATATCGCTGTCACCCTCCGGGTCAAGCATCAGCAGATCCTGCACCGCTTCGCGAAAAGCATTCTCCACAGAGCGGCCGGCGGACAATGAAGAAGATAGCGAAAACAGCATCTGCTTAAATTGCAGATTAAGTGCGGCACGCCGCCGCCGGTGCAGATAATCCCGCAGTATTCGCGGCGCATAAGCCCCGCCCGGAGCCAGCAGCAGGGACAGCAGCCCATTGTGGTAAAATAGGTAGCCAATCGCCCAGAGCAGCGTTCCGCCAACCAGCATTGCTGTGATTTTGTGCCAGGAAGCCAATACGTACACGGTATAATCCGGCAGTTGCGCCGCCGCACCGGGATTCCCCTTCGGCGCAACGCTCCCCGGGAGCGGTCTGCTGTTCATACCCAACCTGTGTGCACCGCTATTTCGGAGATGCTGCCCCTTCTGTTTTAACGAGATCAGAGCACTTCCCCCTTCCAGTGGATTCCGGCCATCCTGAGCTTGCCGGTATGCAGCATCGGGTTCCCGCTGGGGATCAGACCGCCCTGAACATGTCCGTCCGTCCCCCCCGTTTCACGGAATTCATAGAGCGGATTCAGCACCACCTCCCCCTCCTTGACCCCGGCAACCTCACAGATTTCCGTCACCCGGCGGGAACGGTCACGCAGCCGCGACAGATGCACGAAGATATCAATCGCAGACCCGATCTGCTGCCGGACAACCGCCACTGGCAGATCGGCAGCACTAAGTACCATCGTTTCCAGACGGCTGACCATATCCCGGGCACTGTTTGAGTGCCCTGTACTCAGCGAGCCGTCATGACCTGTATTCATCGCCTGAAGCATATCGAGGCATTCCGCTCCCCGAACCTCGCCCACCACAATGCGGTTCGGCCGCATCCGCAGCGAGGAACGGATCAGATCACGGATACTGATCTCTCCCCGGCCTTCCGTATTCGCATTTCTCGTCTCCAGCGAAACGAGATTCGGTACGGTGACGATCTGCAGCTCGGCTGAATCCTCTATCGTAATCACACGCTCCTGCGGTGGGATGAACTGCGACAATGCATTTAGAAAGGTTGTCTTGCCTGAGCCGGTGCCGCCGCTGATAAAAATATTGTATTTCGCCGCCACTAACATCTGCAGAAGCTCGGCAGCCTCCATACTTACAGTTTCCCGGCGGATCAGCTCGTTCATCGTCATCGGCGTTTCGGGAAACTTGCGGATAGTCATCGCCGGCCCCTTCAGTGCTACCGGCGGCAGAACGATATTGACCCGGGACCCGTCCTTCAGCCGTGCATCCACAATCGGCGAGGAATCGTTGACCACCCGGTTAACACCGGAGACCACCGACTGGATAATATCCTCCAACCGGCTGCTGGACTCAAAGGCCAGCGGGAGGCGGCGGATCAGCCCGTTCTCCTCGACAAAAATCTCATCATGGCTGTTGATCATAATCTCGGTGATCGCCGGATTATCCACCAGCGGCTGCAGCACATCCAGCCCCCGGAATGAATCGAACAGCTTCTTGACCAGGGTATGCTTCTCTTGAGCGGTCAGATGCCGCAGGCTGTCCCGCGCAAGAACCGTCTGCTCTATATAAGCGGTAAGCTCACGGTTGCCGACAGCGGAGGTCAGGTCCAGTCCGGAACGGATGTCACTGCGGAGCAGCCGGAACATCTCTTCATTCATATACCATTCCCTGTAAAGACACGCGGCAGCGCGGGCTCAATGATTCCCGAGCAGAGCTGCTGTATCCCGAAGATGAATTGCGGGGAATTCAGGCACAGCTCCCCGTGGTGCTGTACGGCCCAGGAAGAGATATAAGGAAGCACAGCATCCATTTCCACCCCCTCAGGAAGAACCCCTCCGCTATTGGCATCGGCTGCAAAATTCAGCACAAACCTGCTTTTGCCCTGTACCTCCTGCAGTCTGCCTGAGTGGGGTTTACTGCAATGCTCCAGCCATCGCCCGGTCTTGTGCATGCTGTTCTTATCCCCCGTCAGCACCCAGAGCAGGAGGCCGCATCTATGCAGAACGGCCTGGGTCTGCTGCTCCTCAATGCCCCCGGTATCTACAATGACAACATCATAGCGCCCCGCCCCGGACAGCTCTTCCAGCACATCCAGTGTATCCGTCAGCGTCATCTCCAGCTTTTCCTTAAGATTGTCTACCGGTCTGAAGGCCTCGCTTCGCAGACTTTCATGCCGGATCACATACTGTTCAAGCTCCATCTTTCCTGATTGCGCTAGGCCCCCCTCTCCTGCGCTTGCCTTCAGTTCATACAGCAGTCGCTCCAGACCGGGGGCGCTGCCGTCCGGCAAGCGCAGGAACAATCCGCTGCTGTCCACACTTTCCAGATTCAGATAAAAAACGGACAACCCCAGCCCCCCAAGCTGCTTCGCCATATTGAGCGCAAGCGTGGTTTTGCCGCTGCTGCCGCTGGCTGAGACCACACCCAGCAGCAGCGTCTCCTCCTTGGGCACGGACGCCATCCGGCTTCGCTTCAGATCACATAGCTGAAGTATGGACTCCAGCAGGGAAGGCAGCGCCTGATACTTGATAATCATTTGTCCGCCCGCCAGACTCCCGGAGGGATTGCCGCGGATGTCCCCATCATCACTAAGAACTGCCCACGGCACTGAATTCCTCCCTTCCACCAGCCACGCCTCAATAAAAGAAGGATCTCCTACAACCGCGTCCGGGACTTCCTCCCCCTGCATAAATTCCATAAAGGCATCCAGCATGCTGAACGCGCTGACCCGCAGCATCCCTCCATATTCACTATGGTGTATATAGTGGAGCAAGGGCTCAATGTATTGGCTTTCGCGTACTGCGAGAACGATTCTCGCTGCCATGTCACACTCTCCTTTCTGCAAAAAGACAACAAAAAAAGCACCGCCAATAACCGTGGGATACGGTCATTGAACGGTACTTCCGTTACTATTCCTATAATTTACAGCTATAGTAGCATATATATGAGATCACAGCAATACCTTTTTTTACTTTCCCAAAATTCCGTCAGCTCTTATATCCAGCACAGGATATTCCCCGAACCATTATTGTCCTGTATAATTTATACGTCCATCATTTGCCGCCCCCCAACATATAACAAAGGAGATTTTCGACACATGAAATTTGTACCCGGTTTTCTTGCCGCTGTAGCCATATCCGGTGTTATCAGCGTATCGGCAGCAGCGGCAGAGCAGCCTATCACCGTAACCGTTGATCAGCAGAAACTGAACCTGAGCAGCAGCGCGCCAGTCAAGGATCAAGGTTCCATTCTCGTTCCCATGCGTCCGATTTTTGAGAAGCTGGGCCTTACCCTGGTGTGGAATTCCAAGACAGGCACCATCACAGCCTCTAAGGAAGGCCTGACAATCACTCTGCAGCTCGGCAGCAAAAAAGCGACCGTGAACGGAACCGTAAAGCAGCTCGCAACCGCTCCAAAAATGGTCAACAACGTTACTTATGTCCCGCTCCGTTTCGTGGGCGAAGCAACAGGCAAAAGTGTAGTCTGGAACGCCAAAGCCAATTCCGTAGAAATCAAAAGCAGTCTGAACAGCGCGGACGACAAGGGGATTTCCAAGCTTTTTGACCAATACGTCAGCTATTCCAACAAAGAAGATTACGAGGGATTTATAAGTCTGATCGATCCGAAGTCACCGCTGGCCGCAGCCGCAACGGCATTTAAGGAGCAGATGGCAGCTTACGACGTCACCACAACAATTTCCAGAATGGACATTATCGATATCAAGGAGAAGGAAGCAACTGTGGACGTTGTGGAAACAACGGAAAGAACCGGCGGGGCCTTCATACCGAACAGTACTGCAGAATACATTTATTCGCTTACCAAAAATGATTCCGGCTCCAGCTGGCTGATCAGCAATGTGCAAATCCAGGCTGTCCAGTATTCCCTCCCGGCAGGAGCGCTTGAAGCCAAAATCACCGTTCCGGCAGCCGATGAAGAGCAGATCAAGGCCGTGCTGCAGGCGAATACGGATTACACCAACAAAGAAGATCTGACTGGCGTACTGTCTACCATAGACGAGTCCTCTCCAGCCTACAAGCTGAGCGGGCAGACTTACAAGCAGCTTTTTAACTCCTATGATTTGGAATCCAAACTGGAGTCATCCAAAGTTATTTATTACAATGATAATGAAGCCGCGATTTATGCCGTTATGACCACCAAAAAGCTTAAGGGTCCACAGTTCACCGATAACCGGGGTGAAACCGTCACAACCGTCAAGAAATCGGCAGATGGCAAGTGGAAGCTGGTACAAACCTACAGCCTTAGCGTGAAACCGCTGACCAACTAGGCAATTTTGACATTCTCTGTTACCAAAAACGCAGCAGGGCTCTATCGGAGCACCCGCTGCGCTTTGTAATGTCTTCTACAGAAACCGCTTCCGGATCTCCGGCGTCGGAACCATACATTGTTCATCCCGGCCGAACCAGCGGTAACGGTTCCTCGCAACCAACCTGTACAGGGCGTCCCGCAGCGGACGGGGGATAATGATAAGCAAATAAGCAGCAGGCCACGGAAAACGCAGTTTGCGGGCGATCCGCAGCACTGCAGCCGATTCCGTATAGCAGACGCCGTTCTCCAGCAGGACAACCGTGCTGAGCTGCCCGGGCACAAGACCGCTGTCATTCGTCAGCTTACGGGAAATCTCACTCTGTAAAGGGGCAAACAGAATCCGGCCTTGGGGATCACGGGGGATAATGAACCGCACCAGCCCCTGGCACAGATGGCAGACCCCGTCAATCAGTACGACAGATTTGTTTGTTAGAGCTTCCTCTTGTACTTTCACATTGCCCTCCCCCTTCAGATAGTCACAGTATATCCAGAATCCTCCCCGAAAAAAAACAAAAGCGCGGGATAAGCTCCCACGCCTTCAAAACCGTCCGTTCAATTTACTCTGCGATTGCCTTGTCGATCCATTCGTTCCCAAGCATCTGCCCTTCGAAATCAGCTGTGAAAGCTTCCATGCATTTACAGATGAAGTCTTTGCGGCACACCGGACATGGCGTCTTAAGCAGGCGGCTGATGTTCGTCATTTTCCATTCCGGAAACCGATTGTAGAACGCGCGGCACTCCGTTCCGTCAGCAAGCTTGATAATGAACTCGTATAATCCTTCCTTATCGTTGCTGCTGGCTTTGGTCACATTCGTAATATTCGGTCTGTAAGACATCTTCATCACCCATTATTTAAATTTTTGGTAGTTAATTGCACGCGCGACATTAACAGATACTTAGACATATTAAAGAATTTTGGGGGTGATGTCAACCAAAGCGGACGCTCCCGCCTGCGATTTATGGCCCGGCCTGAAATTCCCGACTCTATTTAGACATTTTTTCCAAAAAATACGGTTTACAATACGTTCAGTTCAACCTCAATATTGCCGCGGGTTGCCTTGGAGTAGGGACAGAACTCATGAGCTTTGCGGGCAAGGTCCTCTGCTTTTGCGCGTTCAATGCCGGGCAGGCTTACATCCAGTTTTACCGCCAGCTTGAAGCCTCCGTCACTTTCATCCTTGCCGATCAGCACGTTGGAGGTCACAACCACATCCTGAAGCTTCACGCCCTCTTTACGGGCGATATTCGCCAGAGCGCTTTCATAACAAGCGCCATAACCTGCTGCGAACAGCTGCTCCGGGTTCGTTCCCGTACCTCCCGGGCCTCCCAGCTCTTTTGGCATTTTGAGATCATGCTTCAGAGCACCGTCCGAGGATTCCACCGACCCTTCGCGTCCGCCGCGGACCGTAGCAGAAGCTGTGTACAAAGGTTTCATTGTTAATGCTGTCATCGTCCATTCTCTCCTTTTTCAAGCCAAATTTTAACTGCACATACTTTTTACTTAAACATTAGACATGGTTTGAAACGGAGATGCAATGTTGTTATAACCTTACGGCTTGCTTCTTACGATAAATAGTGTAAAATTAAATTGTGATAAATTAATGTTCGGGAGGTATCATTGATGAGTATTTATGATTATGAAGCCAACACGCTGCGCGGTCAGGAAGAATCCCTATCCAAGTACAAAGGCAAAGTGCTGCTCGTCGTCAATACAGCCAGCAAATGCGGCTTTACTCCCCAGTACAAGGGTCTCCAGGAAGTGTACGATAAATTCAAGGACCGCGGTTTTGAAGTGCTCGGCTTTCCAAGCAACCAGTTTGCAGGCCAGGAGCCGGGCGAGAGTGAAGACATCGCAGAGTTCTGCGAAATTAATTATGGAGTAACCTTCCCGATGTACGAGAAGATTGATGTGAAGGGTGACGGGGCGCATCCGCTCTTCAAATACCTCTCCAAGGAAGCACCGGGCGTGCTGGGCTCCAAAAGCATCAAATGGAACTTCACCAAGTTCCTGGTAGACCAGGAGGGCCGTGTGCTGAAACGGTTCGCCCCGCAGACCACACCAGACCAGATCGAGGCGGATATCGCCAAGCTGCTTGAGCAATAATTACACGGTTAGCCAAAAAAGACTCTTCATGCACAGCCCAATGCCATGTGTGAAGAGTCTTTTTCATCTTACAAGTATCTATGACTGCATCTGCCAATATTATTCGGATGCAGCACATAGTAGCCAGCCAGCTTGTCATCCACTAGACCGTTTACATTTCCAAAATCCCCCGCTCAAGTGCAACAGCTACCGCTTGAGAACGTGAATCCACTCCAAGTTTATTATAAATAGCCGTTAAATGTGCTTTTACTGTACGTTCGGAGATTCCCATATCAATGGCAATAACTTTGCTTTTGAAACCCCGGGCAACAGCCTGCAGAATAATTGTTTCCTTATCGGTCAAACGAGCGGCTTCATTTTGAGGAGAGATTGAATCTTTCTGCTGCGCCCGGGCTGTAATTACGCGTTCCATAATGTCTGCCGACAGCAAGGTTTCTCCACGTACTGCCGACTCAATATTTCTGAACAGATTCTCACGGCTGGTATCTTTTAATAAATAACCCTTCGCTCCCATGGCCAGTCCGCTTATCATTAGATCATCTTCGTTATAGGTTGTAAGGATGATTACCGGAATCGAAGACCCTTGTTTTTTTAACTCTTGCATGGTTTCCAGTCCGCCCATAACTGGCATATTCAAGTCCATCAGGATCACATCAGGATGCAGTTCCTTAATCATTGGCAGCGCCTCTGCACCGTTTTCAGCTTCACCAACCACTTGAAACTGCTCGTTTGTCTCCAGAATCAGCTTTAGGCCTTCCCGGACAACCAAATGATCATCTACAATCAGAATCTTATATACAATCATTTATGTTCTCCTTCTAATGAAGGGTGTCTCCAGCTTAACACGGGTTCCTTCTGAGTTACTGTTCACGTAAATTTCTCCTCCAATTAGCCGTACCCGCTCTTTAATTCCCAGCAGTCCATAGTGTCCGGCATCCTTGCCGATATCATCCGTTTTAAATCCGATACCATTATCCTGAATTTCAATGATTAGTTTATCGTTTTGCGTAGAAACAAATACCCATACTTTATCCGCCTTTGCATGGCGGGCAATATTCGTCAGACATTCTTTAACAATATGCAAGCTGTGTTCCATCTGCAGCCTGGATAATCGTTTGTTCAAACGATAATCTGTGGATACGACGATACCCGTAGCCTCTCTAAAATGTTCAATTTCATCAGCAATGGCCTCTTTGAAATCCATCTCTGGAGCTGACTTTAACCGCAAATTGTCAATCGCTCTCCGGGCTTCAGCCAATGTCCGGCGTGCCTGCTGCATAGACTGCCTGATAATTTCCTGTGCCCTCTCCGGATGATTTTGTGACATATGGGCATCTGCAGCCTCCAGCCGCATAATCAGTCCGGCGACACCTTGTGCCAGTGTATCATGCAAATCCCGCGCCATCCGCTGGCGTTCATTGGCAAGGGTTAATTCCTCTACCTTTTCATGGGCTTCTCTTAAATCCTCCAGAAAACTCTGAATTCTGAGCCGCTCTTGAACCTGCTTGAAGAATAATATTGCATAAGCCAGCACAACAATAAGCATCAGAAGAAATATAGGAAGAAATACGATCAGTTCATCCCTATCCCCCACAGTCAGAGCAGAATCAAAAAAAACAATAATACTGATCAGTGAAACGAACACTACTCTCTTCACACGGAATGAATAACTAAGGGTCTGAGCTATCAGTATAGGCAGCAGCCCGATTAAAACCGCCTGATACCCGTCACGCATTAAAATGGCACACAAATAGATTAAAGCTGCTTGAACTGAGAAGTAAATCCAGAATTTTTTGTAGGTGACTCTGTAGGAATTCCAATGCAATAATACATGAATTGTAAATAAGCCTGTAAATACAGCACTCTCTAAAATCAAATGTTCCCTAAGAAATTGCAATACTATAGTTCCAACATATACAATGGATACCCAAATTAGTGTCGGCAGCCTTGAAGCGAATAAATCACTAATATTTTGCATGCCGTTTTTTTCGTTCAATATTCTCCCCCTAAGCTGTAACATGATGACCTATGTTCTCAAGTATACCTTTTACACCCCCGGACTTGCACCTGTACACATAGCATCATCCCTTAATCCGGTACAGGATTACTCTTTTTTTGAGCCAGCCGATCACAAGGGCATCCATGAATCCTGCATATGCGCGGTTCAACACCCTGTATTTGGATACCCCATGTTTCCTTTCCTGATGGGTTACCGAGACTTCGATGACCGAAAAGCCGTTCATCTTTGCTAATGTCGGCAAAAACCTGTGCATCCCGTTATATAAATAAAGGCTGTCGGCTACCTCCCGTGTGAAGAGCTTCATGGGACAGCCTGTATCATAAATCGAATCTCCGGTGATCCAATTGCGGATTCCATTCCCGATACGTGAAGATATTTTCTTAAGCAGGGTATCTTTACGGTCTATCCGTTTCCCGTTCACAAAATCTATCCGCCCGATAAAGGGCATTAATCTAAAAATATCCCTGGGATCTGTCTGCAGATCGGCATCCATAAGGGCGATTAATTCACCTGTTGAGTTCTTTATTCCGGCCCAGACCGCAGCCGTTTGTCCGTAATTCTTCTCGAAGTGGATGACCTTTACAGACTTATCCATCTGAGCGATCTCATTGAGCAGCACTGCACTCCGATCTTTGCTTCCATCATTCACTAACAGGATTTCATAGCTCTCTATTTTCCCTTTCAACGCATCAGTGATGCTTAAATAAAGATCATAAATATTCCCCTCTTCGTTATACACAGGTGCGACCACTGAAAGCCGGGTCATGAAGCGACACCTCTCTGTCATTGAATTTGATTGCTGATTCCTCACCACGCTTCTTAAACCAACTTATTCTAATGGCTTAGCCAATAATCTGATGTTAGATTCCTTCGTAAATTCCCGCTGTTTTTTCTCCACTTCCTCCATCACTCCCTCACCTTCCACGTCGAGATTCGGAAGCAGGCGGTCCAGCCATTTTGGAAAATACCAGGCCGACTTCCCAAGCAAGGTCATCACCCCGGGAACAATGAGCATCCGGACGATAAAAGCATCAAAGAGAACACCGAAGGCAAGCGCCAGCCCCATGACCTTAACCATAGGCTCCTCTGCCAGAATGAACCCGGTAAAGACGGCAACCATGATGAGCCCTGCTGCGGTCACGACTCCGCCGCTGTGGCGGATACCGGCAAGAACGGATTTTTTGGCATCTCCGCTCTTCTTGAATTCCTCGCGCATCCGGCTGACCAGAAACACTTCATAGTCCATAGCCAAACCGAACAGGACGCCGACTACAATGATTGGCAAGAAATTAAACACCGGTGCTTCGGCATAGAATCCGAATAATTTTTGGAAGTGGCCGTCCTGAACGACGTAAGTAACAAATCCCAAAGTTGCGCCAAGTGAAAGAATAAATCCAAGTACGGCCTTGATCGGAACCAGAATTGAACGGAATACCAGCATAAGCAGTACAAAGGCCAAGCCGACAATGATTAGGCAGAATTCAGGTAAGGCCTGATTCAACTTCTGCGTGATATCGATATTGACAGCCGTGCTGCCGGTCACACCAATCTTAATATGATCCTGCTGCTCTATTTCGGGTGCCTTATCACGAATTAAATGGACAAGGTCAATGGTTGCTGAATCATTGGGGCCTGTTGCCGGCATAACCGTAATCAGCGATACTTTTCCGGAAGGCGCGGTGACCGCCGGGTTTACCATCGCGACGTTGGGATAAGTTTTTACTTCCTCAATCACTTTATTGAGATTGGCTGCAGCCTCTTTCCCGCCATCCGTTTCAGCCAAAAGCACTAACGGTCCATGATACCCTTCGCCATAGGCTTCGGAAAGGAGATCATAGGCCCGGCGTTCGGTTTTATCCGGCGATTTATGGCCATCATTTCCAAGACCTGTCTCCATGTGGAAGAATGGCAGAGCAATGGTTGCAAGCAGCGCTACTCCCAGCAGGACAGCCACTAAAGGATGACCGGTAACGAATCTCCCCCACAGATTGCTGCGGCCCGCCGGCTTCTGCTTGCTTCCTGCCCGCTTGGCAGGCGCTTTAACCTTGCCCCCCAGCAGGTCCAAAATTGCCGGTACAACGAATATCGTCATAAGTATTGCGGTAAATACAGTAAGTGCACCAGCCATACCCATAGCCGTAAGGAACGGTACTCCAACGAAGGAAAAACCGACCAGAGCGATAATAACCGTTACTCCGGCAAACACAACCGCACTCCCAGCCGTGCCGTTCGCGATGGCAATCGCTTCCCGCCGCTCATAACCTTCTGCAAGCTGCTGGCGGTATCTGGCGATAATGAACAAAGCATAGTCAATACCTACAGCCAATCCAAGCATACCTGCCAGTGATAAAGCAAACGAAGGAACGTCCAGGAAACTGGTTCCGATGATAATCAGCATAATACCAAATCCGAGCCCTAAACCTGCCGTCACAATCGGAAGGACACCGGTAAGGATGGAACCTAGTGCAACAGCAAGGATTACCAGGGCCAGAAGCACGCCGAGCGCTTCGGTCGGACTGCTGGTCGCCATTTTTACATAGCCGTCTCCAATCAATTCAGCCTGCCAGCCGGCATCACGAAGGCTCTCTGCAATCTCATTAACTGAATCTTTGGATTCATCCGTTACTTCATCGCCTGGTACCGCATAGGTAATTGTTGCGTAACCGATGGTGCTGTCCGCATTCAATGAATGATTGTCATATGGACTTACTACTGATGTCACCTCCGGATCTGCTGCCACTTCCTTGAGTTTGGCGGTAACGAGCTGCTTTGCAGTCTCAGAGGATAACCTTTCATTGTCCGGAGCCTTCAGCACCAGTTGGGTTTTACCGAGTCCACTTTGCGGGTTTGGAAATTCCTTTTCCATAACCTCGAGTGTTTTTTGCGAGGCAAGTCCGGGGATGGAAGTCTCCTCACCAAAATGAACTCCCATCGATAACGCTACAATCGCCGCCGCCACTAAAAGCGTAATGCTGCCCAGAAGGACTTTTAGCCGGTTTTTCGCCGACCAAAACCCCAGTCTGTATAATATTTTTGCCATTTCAGTATCGTCTCCTCTTAGCTAAATGTTTTCTCTATGTACCTATCCTATAGCTCGGGAGATCTCCTGCCATCGTCCAAAAGGGCACGCGGATTCTGCCCTTTTGGGCAGCCCTTAAGTCAAAAAAAACCGCGCAAGGCAGTGTGACTTCAACGTAAAAAAGCATGCGAAGGAAATTCTTCGCATGCTTAATTAAATTAAACCTCCAGCCACCCGTTTCCAATACCTTTTTTGTGCCAATAATAGCTGTCTTTCGGCGAACGCTGCAGGGCTAAAGCATCAGCGGTAAGGCAGATGTTGTCCGGCATACGCGCTAGTTGCTGTCATTTTTTATCGGAGTAATTGTAAGAATGAGGGCTTTTTGCTAATTACATGTTATGCGGTAGAGAGGACTCGAACCTCCACGGATATACATCCACTACCCCCTCAAGATAGCGTGTCTGCCATTCCACCACTACCGCGCGGTGATGTTGTATTAAGAATTTTCTTCCGTTTCTTTTTGCTTGCGGTATTGGGTAAATTCGAAGTATTCCTTAATGAAATTCTGCTCTTCCGGCTTCAGCTCATCGCTTTGGCAATTCAATTGCCGTAATTGGCCAAAAAAATAATCCTCCGATCCTTCACGCACCATTTCAGGTGTCTTTTTGCCTAAGATCAGCCAATCCAGACTCACTTGAAAAAACGCCCCGATCTCAATCAGCTTATGCGTCCCTGGTGTTGACTTACCCCGTTTCCAATCCCCCATGTTCCCTGTGCTGATATTTAACTGTTCGCAAAACTTTTTCTTAGTGATTCCCTTTTGCTTAATCAGGTATTCAATTCGTTCATAGATGGACTGCATCGGCTAACCGCCCTCCAATGTATTTAAAAAAGCACTTATTTACGTAATTTTTATTGTAAAATGACGTAAAAAAGTATATAATTAACTATTATTATGCCTTATCCCATTATATCATACGGCTGGATAGTCGATAAGAGGTGAGCCCCTTTTGAACAGTAAACGTCCCATCACTCCCTACGGCTGGGCAATCAAGCAACGGCTGACAGAGCTGCATCTGGATCAGAAAAAATTCTGTGAGATCTACAACATCCCGCCTTATCGCCTATCCAACCTGATCCATGGCACCCGCAAAGCGGAACGCTACCGGCGCCAGGTTTCAGAGCTTTTGGGTTTGCCCCCATCCTAAGCTTTGGACATCACGCGGCAGCAATCTTTGTATACAAAAAGCCGCTCCTCATCAGATGAAGTACTCTGATTCAGGAGCGGCTTAAGGGACCCGCAGAGGTGTACAATTCGTTTCACAGACAGAAAGTACCAGAGGAAGCTGGTCATAACGCTCTGGCACAATACCTTCACCTTGTTTTTACATCTATCAAAGACGGTTTTACAGAATTCAACAAAAAAAACCTTGATTAATCAAGGTTTTTTTCTTGTTGAATGTTATGCGGTAGAGAGGACTCGAACCTCCACGGGTATACACCCACTACCCCCTCAAGATAGCGTGTCTGCCATTCCACCACTACCGCGCAGTGTGTACAAATTTAAAGCTTTGTTTGAGGCCAACATTCAATATTATAAATCCATTGCAGCAAAAAGTAAAGATGCCCGCTTAAGAATTTTCAATGGGCTGGACCCCAGGCAGGATAAATATTAATATACTCATAAAGAACCTTCCCCGTTCGCCTTATGCTTACGGTAATTAGTAAATTCAATATATTCCTTGATAAATTCCTTCTCCTTCGGCAGCAATTCGTCCGTTTGGCAATTCGGTTGCCGTATTTGGCCAAAAAAATAATCCTCTCCACTTTCTTTCAGTGTGTTTGCATTCTGTTTGCCCAGAATCAGCCAATCAAGGCTGACATCAAAAAAAGCGGCGATCTCAATCAGCTTATGCGTGCCGGGTGTCGACTTGCCCCGCTTCCAGTCCCCCATGTTGCCGGTGCTAATTTTCAGCTGCTCAGAGAAAGCTTTTTTGGTAAGTCCTTGCCGTTTAATCAGATATTCAATTCGTTCGTAGATAGAGTGCATAGCAAACCGCCTTCCGCCCAAATTATTTTTACGCAAAAACGTTATTTTTATCGCAAAATAACGTAAATAAGTATATAATTAACTCTTATTATTTCTTTTCTTCATTATAGCATAGCAGACCTGCACTCTCCGAACTTATGATTCTGATCTCTATGCTTAAACAAAAAAAGCAAAAAGAACCTTGGATGATCAAAGTTCTTTTTGCTAATTAACTGTATGCGGTATACTTGTTCATGTGTTCTAATACGGTTACCACGGAACCAATGAGCTGAGGCCGCATTCCATCTCTTGATTTTTTCACCGTACCGTTCGTCCATGCGAGATACGCATAAGTCCCGCTGAAACTGTAAATACGTCTGTTCTTTGACGGTAACGCTGTTCACCAGAATTCGTCCTCCTTCGATTTCACCTATACGTGTAAGCCATCGCCGGCTGCGAGAACATCATGATGACGCTTCAGACGACGCCGGCCAATGGAAATTGATGCCTCCCGTCCGGCGGTCCGTGCCGAAAATATCATGGATGTTGAGGTTCTTGATGTAGATATGCCTGAAGTTACCGGCACCGCTTCCTTCACCCACTACAAGGACGCCTTGCCTTCTCATGTCTGTTAGCTGCTCGCCGCTCGTAATCTCCAGGTTATTGATTTCCCAATAAGATACATTTCGCAGCCGAACACCAAACCCCTCCCCGTTTACACTAGTATTCCCGAAATGGATCAACGGTTTGGAACCGCTTCCATCTACAACAATCGGGCTTCCTTCGGTACCCGAGCCCTTAAGATCTAAATACTGATTGCTCCACACTCCCCCAGCCTTAAGCAAAATGCGATCGCCGGGGTTAAAGGTTACCGTGTTCACCTTGGTCAACGTCTTCCATGCCGACGTTTCGCTATTACCCGCCGCGTTGTCATTACCCAGGGCGGAATCCACGTAATATGTGGTGCCCGCTGCCCCGGCGACTGGGCTTGCTGCACCTGACACCAGACTCGTCAGAAGTAGGCTGACGAGAATAAGCAGGGGCAAAACGAATTTGCTGCTTCTCTTCACTTGACATCACTCCTTAGCAGCTTATAATCCGAGGCTAGCTCTTCGCCTAGCCAGGCGCCTTCCCTCACCAGCTCGCGCTGAAGCTCACCGACATTTCACTCATGGTTTTCCTCCTTTAACACTGTTTGCTAATTTATATCGACTTTATTCCTCTGTTTCGAAGCAAGTGGAAACCTGATTTTTGTATTCACTGGGGCTCTTGCCGCTGTATTTCTTGAATACTTTGGAAAAATACGCCCGGTCGGAGAACCCGAGGGTATACGCCACATTCTCCACCGTTTCGTGCTGCCGGCTCAGCATTGTAATCGCCAAATTAATTTTGTACTGGTTGACGTAATCGGTGAAATTAACGCCCGCCAGCTTTTTGAAGTATCTGGAGAAATAGCTGGCATTTAAATGCAGATGCTCCGCCATCTCCAAGGAGGTGATCATCCGGTCGACATGCTCGTCGAGAAACTGATCGATCGCTAACAGGCGGATATCCTTACCCTGAGCAGAAGTCGGAGCCAGCGTATGCTGTCGCCATAGATTACGCAGTTCCCGCTTGGTCAAACGAACTGCTTCATCGATATGCACGGCCTGGCTGAGCCAGATAAAAAAGCTGCTCTCGGCAACTCCGCCCGATTCAAACACCATCTGACGGACAAGGTCGCCGCACATTTCCTTCACCAGCCGGGGCAGAAGCCGCTCGGAGGTGACATACTGAATCCACGAATTTACCGCCATATCGATCCAGGCGGCATTCCCCTCCTCGAGCGCCAGTGACAGTCGTGTACGTTCCTGATCCCATCTCCGTTCCGGCGTTTGCTGAAAAACAGCGCGGGGCTCCACAGCGGTAACTGCTGTAATTTTCCCGTAGAAGCTGTCGTCCCGGCAATCGCTCAGCGTTTTATATACGGTATCGATATGCTGCATCAATACGGTCTGTGCCAAATAGAACCCCAGTACCTTAATCTTCAAATATTGCTTTGCTTTTTCCCGGACCGATTCCATGAAATCAATCATGGGCTGGTACGAAGCATCCGGTTCGGACACATTCCAAATTAGATAGATCCCTATATCCTCGGTCATGATCGGCGTAATCGCCGCCGCCCCCGCAGATAACTCCATAGCAATGTTGTTCACAGCAAAATGAATCAGCGGTATGTCCCTGTAGCTGTAGCGCTCTGTCAGGGAAGCGGCATCGATATGGATGAAGCCTTGACGGAAATAGGGCAGTTTCCATGAGATGTCCAAACGTTCGCCCAATAAGAGAGTATGGGCTGCATCACTGCCCGGAGAGATCAATTGCTTCAGGAAGCTCTGCCGCAGTACCTCTTTATTACGTTCAATCGCCTGCCGGAACGAAAAACGCTCCAGCAGTTCCTCCCGGGTACGGAAGCGGTCTACCGCCTTGCCCAGACTGACCTTAAGCTGATCGGGTGATAGTTCGTCCTTGATTAGATAATCGTCGGCTTCGAGTTGGAACGCCCGCTTGGAATATTGGAAATCCTCATAACAAGTCAGAAAGATAAGCCGGACCTCCGGTTTGGTGATCCGAAATGCCTCTGCCAGCTCAAGCCCGTTCATTCCTGGCAGTCCGATATCGATGACCACGAGATCCGGCAGCATCTCGTGGAAGTCCACCAGAGCTTGATCACTGCTGGAAGCCGAAGCGACAAGCTTCAGTTCCAGATCAAGCGAACCCAGCAAATGCGCCACATACTCCAGCATCGGAACATCGTCATCGATTAGCATTACAGTCATCATTAATAATCGCCTCCTTGCCGCTTACCATCGGAATGTATAGGGTGAAACTCATGCCGCCGCCCTCGCGGGAAGCCGCTGTTAGACGGGCCTGGTATCCGAATAGCACCTGCAGCCTCCGCGCCGTGTTAATCAATCCCACGCCTTTATCCTGCTGCCGGGGAGTCTCGTCCTCTGCCCCAAGAAGCCGCCGGTTCAGCCGCACAATCGCTTCTTCTGGCATGCCCTTGCCATTGTCGCTGATGGTAATCTCAAGCTTCTGATAATGAAGGGCTGTACGCAGCTCAATGACTGGATTCTCCGGTCTGGAGGAAAATCCGTGATAGATCGCATTTTCCACGATCGGCTGCAGCAGTAGCCTTGGCAGCTCAATCAACTCTGTCCCCTCACCCAACTCATAATTAAACTCAATATTCAAGCGATTGCGGATTTGCATGACCTGAACATAGCTTCCTAGCACCTTGCATTCTTCGGCCAGCTTAAGCGGCTCGTCAACATGGACATATGCGCGAAGCAGCCTCATCAGCGCATCAATCATGGTGCCATGCGGCTCATCTCCGACCAGCAACAAGCTAACCTTGATCGAATTCAGTGTATTGAGCAGAAAATGCGGCCGGATCTGTGCGGCCAACGCCTGAAGCTCCAGAAGCCGCTTCTCCTCCTGCTCACTCTCCACCTGATGTAGGAGCCCGTTAATATCGTCCAGCATCTGGTTGAACGCGGCAGACAGAACGGCGACCTCGTCTTTGCCCTTCACCGGAATTCGGACATCCCGCTTCCCGCCGACATACTGCTTGACGCTGGAACGCAGCAGGCTGATCGGCTTGTTGATGTGCCCCGCCCAGAGCATGGAAAGGATCAGAAACGCCAAAAAAAATAAACCCACCACTGAAAGCGTCACAAAGAATTCCCGGTTAATTTGGCTGTCGATAAGTTTTCGGGGCATCTCCTCGGAAAGCAACCAGCCGGTCTTTGGAATAGAAACTTTACTAACCAGCATGCCGCCTGAAGCGGAGGTTTCGCTCCGGCCCTTAACGGCGATAATCTCCCCTGAGCGGTCGGCGAGTGAGAAGATGATGTCGGGGTTCCCGGTATCCAGCAAGTTGTGAAAATACGACTTCGGGATCCCGATGAACAGCGTCGCCAGCTTCTCATGGTTGCTCGGGTCGATGATAAAACGGGAAGCGTAATAATAGTCAGGAGCGGCGCCTTCCTCACCGGAAGGAAACCACTGCAGTGAAGTTGTTTCCTTATCATCAAGTTTGCGGCTTTCCCGTACAAAACGTTCCGAAAGCCCCGAGAATATGGCAGCGTAACTATCTCCTATAATAATTCGATTCTGCTTGTTGACGATCATCATCTTCAAGTCGGCATCCATTGACTGCATCGACAAAATATCGGCCATGGAATTCAGCCGGGAATAATGGACATAAGTCTCAAAATCAGCAAAGCTTTCGGCATCCTTCAGATGCCGAAAGCTTTCCAGAATATCCGGATTATTCAGTTGTGAGAAATAAACTGAAGCGAAAGAAATGGTGTCAATCGTCTTCCCGATTTGATTCGCAATAACCGTAAGTGTCTCTTCGTTCGAGCGGGCAAGCTTATCGCTTACATTTTGTTTCACAGAAGAATACGACCAGATGGTTACAGCAATAAAAGGAAAAAGTATAAGGATCAGGAACGATAACTGCAGTTTACGATGGAAAGAAAATAGTCTTAACCATTCCATGATGAAATCATCCTTGTCCAGAGTGTCCATTTTACTTTTATTATAAACTCCTACCGCCGCTATTGCCCTTACATTATCTTCTATTTGTTAGCTTCGACGACTTTTTTCACTTCGTCTGTCATCTCGGTCTTCACTTCATCAAAACTTCGGTTATCAAGCATATAGCTGGCTAAGCTATTTTCGACGATCGTTTTCAATTCAGAGCCATAAGGCACGCTGAAGGTATTCGGAACTTTGTTGCGTGAGTCGAACAATGTTTCGGACAAGGATTCAGTATCGATCAGGTTCTTATTTTCTTTAAAAAATTCATTGATCAGTGCAGTACCGTCGACACCTTTGTAAGCAGGGATTTCGTGCGTATACTTTGAAGACTCTTTCGTCATCCATCTTACAAAGTCGTACGCTGCTTGCTTATGCTCTGATTTGGCGCCGATCGCCATGCCACCGCCTGAAATATTGGTCATGCCAACTTCTGTCGAATCGACCGAACGCGGTACCGGTGCGTACACCATCTGGAATTCATGAGGAAATTTTTCCAGGTTCAAGCCTGCTCTTACTACATAGCTTGGCACAACCAGCATGCTTGCGTTTCCGGCAAAGAACTGCTGCAGTACATGGTAGTTGGAAGCGAGCACGTCCGCATACGGTTCAACACTCTTGTCCTCCTTCTCCATTGCCCGGCGGAGTTCGAAGAAATACTTAAAGGAAGGATCATCGAAGATCGGGTTCAGATTGGCATCCAGTTGCGGATTCGGACGTTCGGTATAAGCGATGATGTTAGCGTATTCTCCCCAAGTGTGGAAGTAGGTTCCGTAGTGTCCGTCCATCGTCAGCTTCTTGGCATAATTACGGAAGTCATCCCATGTCCAGCCCATCTCAGGGAGCTTCAAGCCTGCCTTTTCCAAATGATCGCGGTTGAATACGGTGAGCCATTGGGTCGAACTGGGCATAAGTCCGTAGATTTTGTCGTCCAGTTTGATAACTTTATTATATTCATCTTCAGGCTTTATGCCTTCCTTATCGAAGAATGAGTTAAGCGGTTCCACAACTCCGCGCGAAGCACGTTCAAGCAGTTCTTCTTCATTGCCGGTTGCGAACACATCGACCACTTCGCCGCCACTGATCAGAATGTCCAGCTTCTTCATGAAATCCGTGCTATCGCTGTTCTGCACAAGTGAGACATATTCCACTTCCACCTTCTCCTGCGACTCATTGTACGCTTGAACGGCCTGATAGATTGGCTCATCCGGCTTGTTCGCCTTAAATGTGTAGAATTTGATCTTCTCCTTGCCTGCGGACTGCTCTTTCTGCTCAGCATTTGTCGGCGCGTTCGTCGCAGATGCATTGTTGTTGCCGCTATTGCTTCCGCAAGCGGTAACAGTGAGCATCATTAACATACAGATCAGCAATAATGATGTTTTCTTCAAAATCAATTCCCCCTTATAATGGTTGCTGCAGACTCATTATACTATCTCATCTACGCGCCTACCGTGTACAGAATTGCGGTATGCGCGTAGACAATTTTGACCTTAGCTGGTCCTTTGGAAGTGCCGACAAAGCCGGCTTACCCCTTGACTCCGCCGATAGCGATCCCCTCAATGACTTGCTTCTGCAACGCCAGGAACAGCACGAGCAACGGAATAATTGCTGCAACGGAAGCCATCATCATAACCGAAATGCGCGTGCCGAACTCCTCCTGAAAGAACTGCATGCCAAGCGGAATCGTATACAGCTTCGTCGAGTTCAGCATGATCAGCGGACCCTGGTAATCGTTCCAGGTCCAGATGAACTTGATAATCCCTACCGTCACCAGAATCGGCTGGCATAGCGGAAGCATCACGCTCCGGTAAATGCGAAAGAATCCGGCGCCGTCCAGTTCTGCCGCTTCCAGCAGATCATTATGGATCCCTGCCATAAACTGCTTCAGCAGGAAGGCAAAATAACTCGAGAACATCCCCATAAGAATCAGTGCGGCGTGTGAGTCGTACAGCCCGAAATCTTTGATCATAATATAGCGCGGGACGAGTGTTGCCTGCTCCGGAATCATCATGAACGCCAACATCAGGCTGAACACGATTCCCCGGCCCTTGAATTCCAGCTTGGATAGGGCATAACCAGCCATCGACGAGATGATCACTGTGGCCAGCGTAGAGATCACCGCGAGCTTGATCGAGTTCATATAGAACAAGCCGAAAGAAACGTCGCCCATCCACACCTCTTTAAAATTGCTGACCAGATTCCACTCCTTTGGAATCCATTGGATTGGAAACGTCCAGACATCCCGTTCCGTTTTTGCAGCGGCGGACAGCATCCAGATCAGGGGCAGCAGGAAAAAGACGGACAGTAAGGCGAAGAGAATGGTCAGGATCAGGTTGCTTGTCTTTATTCTTTTGAGTGACATCGCATGGGTTCCTTTCACATGGGACTAATAGTGGACTTTCCGGCTTTGCGTAATCCAGGTAATCGACGTTACGAGCATGATAATCAGGAAGAGCACCCACGACATGGCCGAGGCGTACCCCATCTTAAAGCGCTCGAACCCTTCCTCATAGATCTGATACACAATAACCGTGCTTGAATAGTTTGGGCCGCCATTCGTCAGGAACTTGATCATGTCAAACACTTTGAAGGATGAAATCGTGCTCGTAATCGCCAGGAAAAAGGTAGTCGGACCTAGCAGCGGCACGGTAATGCGCCGGAACTGCTGGATGCCCGTAGCCCCGTCGATCGTCGCCGCTTCATACAGCTCTTCCGGGATATTCGTCATTCCCGCCAGGAAAATAATCATCTGGTATCCTAGAACCTGCCAGATATAAATAATCATAATTGCAATCAGCGAGTAGCTCGTGTCAACCAGCCAATGAGGCGGGCTGGAGATCCCCATTTCCATCAGCATCTGGTTCAGCGGGCCTTTGGAGGGATGATACAACGCCTGCCACACAGCTGCAATCGCTACCGTCGAACAGATATAAGGGATAAAGAACGCCACTTTAAAAAACGCCTTGCCGTACAGCTTCTTATGGATCAGCGCCGACAGGACGATGCCGAGCAGCATGGTCAGCGGCACCGTGCCGACTGTAAACAACACATTGTTCTTCAGTGCCAGGATAAAGTGATTATCCTTAAATAGATTAACGAAGTTGTCCAGCCCGATGAAATGGATTGCCGACAGCCCGCCCACCAGATTCCATTCGGTAAAGCTCAGGAAGAGGCTGAACAGCAATGGGAACACGGAGAGGAGAATCAAGCCGAAAACCTCAGGCGCGATAAAAATCCATCCAGCCCACTGCTCCCTCTTTTTGCGCGTCCAGTACGTTCTCTTCGGAACCGTCTTCTCTACAATGAGTGGTTCACTGCTCACTCGTTTCCACCTCCACGGCTTCCGCTTCGATATCCGGCAAGTAGGCTCCTTCTTCCTTCAGCCGTTTGCGTAACAAGGCAACGTCTACGGCGTGAACATCATTCTCCGCCTGGCCTGAGGCCAGCGCCGCCGCCAGTCCGGCCGCTTCCCCCATCGCCAGACATACTGGCATTACCCGAACACTTCCCAGCACCCGGCGGTCGCATGAAATACTGCGTCCGGCTACCAATACATTGCGCAACCCCCGCGGCGTAAGGCAGCGGTACGGAATGCCATGCGATTCACCCGGGCCATACAACGTGATCGAAAGACTGGAGCCTGTACCGTTCTGCTGTTCCTCCTGATTACCGTGAATATCCAGGAAATAGCTGTTGCGGCAAATCTCGTCCTCGAAGCTTTTTCGTCCGATATAATCCTCCGCTGTCAGTATATAGTCGCCGATGATCCGCCGCGATTCGCGGGTGCCTATCAGCGTGCCTGTGCTCATCACGAAGGCGTTTCCGAACGCGGAAGGCTGAACAGCCGCTAGCATATCGCGGTATGCTGCCGCCATCCTGCGGCCCTCGATCATCGCATTCGAAACAGTAAACGTATCCGTGTTATCGACGCCCCACAGATGGCCGGCATTGAAGCCCACAGAGCGAGGTGCAACCAGGTTATTGCACAGGTGCGTGTCCGGAATGCCAGGATAGGCTCCTGACTGGTAGGCCTCATGAATCGGGCTCAGGGGATTCTCTGCGTGCAGATTTTGCCCGTTCAAATAGGCGTAATCATCCACGTTGCCAAGAATGAAGCAATGTGTAGCCGGCTGCAGTTCTCCGGTTACCGCGTCCCCTTTCTGGTACTCCGCCCCCGCCCATGCGGCAACATCACCATCTCCAGTGCAGTCGACATAGACCTTCGCGCGAAACGCCTGCAGTCCACCCTTGTTCAGCACCACGATTGCTGTCACATTGCCGTCCTCATCTCTTTCCACATCGGCAAGCGTTGTCAGAAACAACACACTGGCGCCGGCTTCTGTCACCAGATCGTCATAGACCCGTTTCAGCTTCTCCGGCTCGATCGGAACCCAGTCCAGCGCATCTGCATGCACATGCGGCATTTGCCCCTTCAGGGTATCGAATACCTTGGCGGCAAGACCACGGTAGATCATCTTTTGCTTATCGGAGAACGGGCACCAGGCCGGAACCAAACCCGAGGTTCCCATTCCGCCAAGACTTCCGGTCGCTTCAATCAATAGCGTGCTCGCGCCTTCCCGGGCCGCCGCAGCCGCCGCAGTACAGCCCGCCGGGCCTCCTCCGACTACGATGACATCAAAAGAAGAATTGAGCGGGATTTCCTTGCTTTTCAACGTATATCTATCCATATGATCCTCTCTTTCCCGGCAGCCGAAGCTTGCCTATCGGCCTGCCGTTCGTCTATGAGCTTATTGTAGCAAGAGGCTTTTGGAATTACGGTATAACCTTCCGACTCCTTGATGTGCAATATTTTGACTCAGAGCAATTGAGCCATAAATTTGTATAGGAAAATTACCGTGTGATCCGGTACTGCCTTGGGGTCACACTGGTGTGCTTCTTAAATAGGGTGTTGAAATAAGTTGCTACGGCAAGGATACGGCCGAGTGGACCTTTGAACCTCACGTTGACGAGCTGATTTTTAAAAAGAGGTTGGAAGAGTGCGGAATTCCAGTTTAATCTGAATTACAATCTAGGCATGCTCTATTTCCTGTCCAATGATGAGCGAGTGCCACAACATGTCCGGAAGGAAATGTCAGCGTGGGGGATCGTTGTGGATGGGCGGTGTGTGAATGAAGGAAACGTGGAGGTTGATGCAGCCTCGCCGTATCCGATTTCATACCATTCTATCATTCCAAAAGGTGAGGAGTGCACAAACCTGTTAGTTCCAGTATGTCTTTCTTCCTCCCATATTGCATTCGGTTCGATCCGAATGGAATCTGTCTTTATGGTCCTCGGACAATCTGCGGCTGTTGCAGCGTCCATATCCATGTCAGACCAAGTGACTGTGCAAGAGGTAGAGTACAAAAAGCTGAAGGAACGTTTGCTGCAAGTGAATCAGATTCTTCATCCCAGACTCTGAGGTCGTCTCTAACCAGAAATGCAGGGAGAGTACTCCCTGCATTTCTGGTTTCGCCGTATGGCAGATCTAACTTATTCTTATAGCGTTTATTCGTAACAGCGGATCTCAAATATGCGGGCATGGTCCAGTCCGTTGGTGTTGGCGATATCCACGCGCAGCTTCACGATATGCTCCAGGTTCACCTGGCAAGCGATTTGCCGCTGGTAGTTATCCTGAATTGATACTACTTGATGGGCTGGAATCTCTGGATTGGCGAAAAACGCCGTCACCCGAAAATCCTTAACCGTCTCCGGCTGGGGACCCCACTCCATCATTTTCAATACTTCGTCCGAATGGGTCAGAGTCAGTCTGCGGTGCATTCCCGTATCAAATACGATCTCGATCTTGCCAATGGACACCGGCGTTATCCACTCTAGCTCAATCCATGGCGCAGGGTCGCCCGTCTGGGACATCCAGCGGTGCGTTCCGGGTACGGCCAGCTCTGGTCTGGCGCCGCCCACTCCATGCATCGCCCGGGTATAACCATCGGTGATGTAGGCGGCCTTGCCTTCCTGCTGTTCCGAAGAGGCGCGGACAATCGCGCTTGATGCCAAATTATCTCTAGCCGGCGTGATGCCTGGTAAATAGGCGTCCTGTTTCAACAGCTTGTGCTGAACCTGCTGGATGAACTCTATATCATGGAGGGCGTCATCCAGCGTTAATCCGGATTGAACGGCCAACGCGGCTGCCGTTCCTGCGCCTTGTCCCATGGCGGCGCAGGTTCCCATTACCCGCGTGCTGGAGAAGGCGATATGTGTTGCCGATATGTTACGTCCTGCGAACATTAAGTTTTCCACATTAGCGCTGATCAGCGCCTTGAGCGGAATGCCGTACACATACCGGCTAAACGGCTGATGGGCTGGGTTCAGCTCGGTGGCATCAATACCCTGAGGCGGATGCGTATCCATTGGCCACCCTCCGTAGGCAATCACGTCATCGAAGTGTGTCGCTTGCTCAATATCCGTCTGGGTCAGCAGGTATTTTCCGATAAAGCGGCGCGACTCTCTTTTTCCCGGAACAAATCCGAACCAGTCCAAAGCCCAATTCTCCGACTCAGGATGATTGCCGCTATTCTTGATATGATCCCAGACACCCAGCATAATCGCCAGAAGTTCATCTCGAATGGCCTCATTATCAGCTATCGTGTCCATCATCCCGCCGAACTCCACCCACCAGTAGCCATATTCCCACGTGGAATGGTTACGGAATTTCAGGTCTTCCTCCGAGAATTTGCGCGTCCAAGAGGGCGGTGTAAAGGTCATGGGCCGGCCCATATCCCGGGTGGTGAACAAGAGCGACGACCCTTGCCGATACAAATCCGCGTCCTCATTCGCGAGCGTCTCACCATACTCGCTTGCTGCCTCGCGCCCGATCTTATATAGCGCGCCCGCTTCCTTACCAAGCCGCCCGTCCCCGGTGCAATCCATGTACACTTTTGCAGAAATGCGAAACCGATGCTCCGTGCTCTCTCGAACCGCCAGAGCGGAAACGATCCGTCCCTTATCCACTTCCACGTCAATGACCGTGGTATTCAGCAGCAGCGTCAAATTCGGCTCAGCTCTGCACTTCTCGTATAGGATCAAGTCAAACATGGAGGCGCTTCGCTGGGGATTTCGAACGGCATTTTCCAGCAGGATCTCTTCCAGAATGCCGCCTTCCCGCGCCTCCGTTTCCAGAGCTTTTCCTCGTTTGGAGTTGGCCGCACCTACAATGTGCATCCGAATTTCTGAAGAAGCGTTGCCCCCAAGTACAGGACGATCCTGGCATAGCACAACCCTAGCTCCATTCCGGACTGCCGCGAGCGCCGCCGACACCCCGGAAACGCCTCCCCCGGCCACCAAAATATCCGTTTCCAATGTTATCAGGCCCATTTTATCCGTCATCAAAAGAAAATACCCCCTGTCTATAATTGAATCTCAGCACAGAATTCTTCTATGGGTCTTATTGTAGCAAGGGGGTTAGTGAAGTACGGTATAGTTTTACAACCCGCTGACGTGCATTATTTTGACTCATTGCATAAACGCCTCCCCCGCCACCAAAATATCCGTTTCCAGGGTTACAGGCCCATTTCATCCGTCATCAAAAGAAAATACCCCCTGTGCAGTTTATTTCTACTGATTGTTTATCCTTCCTCCCGGTACCGCTCATTAATATCATCTCCTAACCATGCGCCCTGACGGACAAGCCTGCTCTGCAGGGTAGTTACATCGATACTGCGTGTTTGGCACGAACCTTTCCCAGCCAGGATTGCTGCAGCCGTACCTGCGGCTTCACCCATCGCGAAGCAATTCGGCATTACCCGGGCAGAGCCTTGGGTGGCTCTATCAGTCGATATCGCTCTCCCAGCCATGATTATCTGTGGTCTCTGCACCAGCTGATCATCCGGTCGACATATGCCAAATGAACTTCTTTCCCCGAAGGGGCTCATCCTCATCATCTAATAGAAACCGTGCATTAATCGGAAGTCTAATAGAGTTGAAGCCTTCGGCAGCGATTACTTTGATATCCGCCTCTGCAATATAACGATCGTAATACTGTTATATCTTTTCTTCATTATACAAATAGCAGACCTGCACTCTCCGAACTTATGATTCTGACCTTTATGCTTAAACAAAAAAAGCAAAAAGAACCTTGGATGATCAAGGTTCTTTTTGCTAATTAACTGTATGCGGTAGAGAGGACTCGAACCTCCACGGGTATACACCCACTACCCCCTCAAGATAGCGTGTCTGCCATTCCACCACTACCGCATAATAATGCTTCAACGAACCCTATGGATTCTCATCCCAAACTCGCAGAAGAAATGGTGACTCGTATGGGATACTCTCCACTCCGTTACGAGATTGCGAAGTATTCCTAACGCAGCCTATGCTTCAACGAACCCTATGGATTTTCATCCCGAACTCGCAGAAGAAATGGTGACTCGTATGGGATTCGAACCCATGTTACCTCCGTGAAAGGGAGGTGTCTTAACCCCTTGACCAACGAGCCATGATTGATAACTTACGTGTTTGTCACAACAAAAATGAGTATATCAAACACAATGATTTTTGACAAGAAGTTTTTTTAATAAAATTGCAGGGAGCTGCATCCGTTTGCAAATACAGTCCCCTGTCATTTCCGGTCCACTCTGCCTGGCATTTCATCGCCTCCTTGATGTGATGAGGGTATAAGCCTGCAGTGTATTAGAATGCGAAAAGAAAGACCCTTTAATGAGCCTTTCTTTTCAGCAGTTAAATTTATTTAATCTCACGCAAAGTCAGCTTAAGGATTAACCTTCGTTTCGAACGTCTGCTTGCCGTCAACGAACTTCAGCACAACAGCCGCTTTTACCGGGTCATGTGTCTCGTTCAGCGTAATTTTACCGGTAGCCAGCTGCAGGTCTTTGGTTGCTGCCAAAGCGTCTTTGATCTTAGCAGGGTCTGCGGCTCCGGCACGAGTGATTGCATCGGCAACCAGCTTGAGTGCATCATAACCCAGTGCGGCCATACCGTCAGGTACTGCCCCGCCGTTAGCTGCTTTGTAGGCATCTACGAAGCTGGTAACTTCAGTAGCTGTATCTTCGGGCGAGTAGTGATTGGACATGTACGTGTCGTTCAGGGCATCTGCACCGGCGATTTCAGCCAGCTGCGGCGAATCCCAGCCGTCTCCGCCCAGGAAGGGGGCAGTGATGCCCATTTCACGTGCCTGTTTCAGGATTTTACCTACTTCTTCATAGTAGCCTGGGAGGTAAATCACATCCGGGTTGGCGGCTTTGATACGGGTCAGTACGGCTTTGAAGTCGGAATCCTTCTGCTGGTAGGACTCTTGGCTCAGCACTTCTCCGCCTTTGGATTTGAAAGTTTCTTCGAAAAACTTCTGCAATCCCTTCGAATAGTCACTCGACGTATCTGTGTAGATGACCGCCGTTTTGGCTTTCAGGGAATCAACGGCAAAGTTAGCCATGACCTGGCCCTGGAATGGATCAATGAAGGCAGCGCGGAATACCCAGTCGTTCACTTTGCTCGTGCGTTCGTCAACAGTAACCTTAGGGTTGGTGGCACCTACTGAGACGAGCGGGATTTCTTTTTCGGTTGCTACTGGAACGATGCCCAGGGTGTTGGTTGATGTGGAAGCGCCAATAATGGTAACGACCTTATCCGTTGTGATCAATTTTTGCGCTACCTGTGTAGCTTCCTCAGATTTCGAGGCATTATCGGCTACAACCAGTTCGAGCTTCTTGCCAAGAATACCGCCTGCGTCGTTAATCTGCTGGACAGCCAGCTTCGCGCCCTTTGATGCGGAGTCGCCGAAAGAAGCCTGGCCGCCTGTGAGCTCAAGGTCAGCACCGATTTTGATTGTGTCCCCGGTAGTGTTCCCGCCGCTTGCAGAGTTGCCGCTGTTCTCTGTGTTGTTGTTGCCGCAGCCCGAAGCTAATACTGCTGTCAGTACTGCCGACAAAATAATGGCCCCAATTTTCTTCATTGTTTCTCTCAGCCTCCCGAATAATTGAATTTTTTATATGTTGTTTCCATGATGCCGCATGTCAGGTCAGCCCGGACCTAGTGCCCGAGGTAAGCCATTTTAATCTCTTCGGAATCCGCCAGTTCCTTGGCGTCGCCTTCCAGCACGACTCTGCCGGTTTCCAGCACATAAGCGCGGTGGGCGATTTTGAGGGCCTGATGCGCATTCTGCTCTACTAGCAGCACGGTTGTGCCGGCAGCGTTCACTTCTTTGACGATTTTAAAAATATCCTGCACGAGAAGCGGAGCAAGCCCCATGGACGGTTCATCCAGCAGCAGCAGCTTGGGGTGCCCCATAAGCGCACGGCCCATAGCAAGCATTTGTTGCTCGCCGCCGGACAGCGTTCCGGCCTGCTGTTTCTTGCGTTCCAGAAGTCTCGGGAAAGTCTTGTAGACCCTCTCAAAATCAGCCGCCAGACTGGACGGATTCTGCAAATAAGCGCCAAGCTCAAGATTTTCTTCTACCGACATATTGGCAAATACGCGCCGCCCTTCCGGGCAATGAATCAATCCCTGCTTCACAATCGACTGGACACTCTGGTTCGTAATGGATTTATCGAGAAACTCAATGCTGCCTGTCTTTGGCTTCAGCAGGCCGGATAGTGTTTTGAGCAGTGTCGACTTGCCGGCGCCGTTGGCACCGATTAAGGTCACAATCTCCCCTTGCTTCACTTCAATGCTAAGGTCTTTCAGAGCGTGGATCGCTCCATAATAAACGTTGATTCCTTGTACTTTGAGCATCCCCCTTACGCCTCCTGTCCCAAATACGCTTCGATGACCTTCGGATTGCTCCGGATCTCCGAGGGTGTGCCATTCGCAATCAGCATGCCGCGGTCCAGCACATAGATCCGGTCGCACACACCCATAACAAGAGACATATCGTGTTCAATCAGGAGAATCGTAAGATCGAATTCCTTGCGGATCCAGGCAATCAGATTCATCAGATCACGGGTTTCATTCGGGTTCATACCCGCTGCCGGTTCATCCAGGAGCAGCAGCTTCGGCCCTGCGGCCAGAGCCCGCGCAATTTCAAGACGCCGCTGGTTCCCGTAGCTGAGATTGCTGGCAACCTCACCGCATTGACCGGCGAGATTAAATATTTTCAGAATATCCATAGCCTTCTGCGTGATTTCATCCTCTCCCTTGAAATGCTTCGGCAGCCGGAGCATCGAGGTGAACAGGGAATGCCTGGCATGCTGGTGGAAGGCGATTTTCACATTTTCCAGCACGGTCATGGATGTAAACAGCCGGATGTTCTGAAAAGTGCGCGCCGCCCCTTTATGGTTAATCTTGTAGGGCTTCATGCCGCCGATCGATTCATTGTTAAGGATGATGCTGCCTGTAGAGGGCGGATAAACCCCGGTCAGCAGGTTAAACAGTGTTGTTTTGCCTGCACCGTTGGGTCCGATCAGACCGATAAGCTCGCCTTTGCCGATATAAAGGGAAACTTCGCTAAGGGCTTTAAGTCCGCCAAAAGAACGGCTGGCCTCTTTAACCTCAAGAAGCACTGCTTTCGCTGATTGCGTCATTTGCCTTGGCCTCCTTTTTGCCGAGCTTGCCCAGAGAAAATTTGGTTTTGCCAAGCAGGCCGCTTGGACGGAAGATCATCATCAGGATCAGAACGATTGAATAGATAATCATCCGCCATTCCGGAAATTCGCGTAAGTAAGTATAGAGCAGAGTAACGAAAACCGCTCCGACGATGGAACCGGCTGTGCTGCCAAGTCCACCGAGTACAACCATTACGATGATTTCGAACGACTTCAGGAAGTTGAAGCTGCCCGGAGTAATAACATAGAACGTATGGGCTGACAACCCGCCGGCCATACCGGCAAACAAGGCACCGATGGTAAAAGCGATGATTTTGTAACGGGTGGTGTTGATCCCCATTGCCTCTGCGGCAATCTCATTCTCACGGATGGCGATACAAGCGCGGCCGTGTGTAGATCCGATGAAGTTGTTGATCACTACCACTGTAATCAGGGTGAACAGGAACAGCATGGTCCATGTGGTTTTGGCCGGAATCCCGCTCAGTCCTGAAGCTCCGCCGACATATTCCGTGTTGAGCATGATGATGCGGATAATTTCACCGAAGCCAAGGGTAGCAATAGCCAGATAGTCACCGTTCAGGCGGAGTGTCGGCATGCCGATCAATACGCCAAACACAGCCGCCAGCACACCTCCGGCAAGGATGGCCGGAATGAAGGGAACGTTATAATCCAGCGTCAGGATAGCCGAGGTATACGCTCCTACCGACATAAAGCCTGCATGACCGATGGAAAACTGTCCGGTAATCCCGGTAATCAGATTAAGCGATACCGCCAGCATGATGTTCACACCAATCAGCAGCAGCATAGATCTCGTTACATCACTAAAGATTCCCGTTGTTAAAAGAACTTGAACGATTCCGTAAAAGGCCAGGGCAACAATAATGCCTACCCAGAAATTTGTATTCAGCTTCTTCACGCCAATCCCCTCCTACACTTTCTCCCGGACATTTTTGCCAAACAGCCCGGATGGTTTGAAGATAAGGATCAGAATCAATACAGCAAAAGCTACACCGTCACGCCAGGAGGAAAACCCGAGCGAGGAAATTTCCGTCTCTACCGTCCCCAGCAGCAGCCCGCCTACAAGCGCACCCGGAATACTTCCGATGCCACCAAGTACAGCAGCAACAAAAGCCTTAAGCCCAGGCATAACACCCATTAGAGGATCAACAGAATTGTAGGTCATCCCGAAAATCACCCCGGCTGCGGCAGCAAGCGCTGAACCGATAGCAAAGGTTGCCGAAATGGTGCGATCTACGTTGATCCCCATCAAGCGCGCCGCCTCCACATCAAACGATACCGCACGCATGGCTTTGCCGGTTTTGGTGAAACGGACAATATACTGTAGAATAATCATAAGAATTATCGTTGTTAGAAGAATCATTACCTGATTCGATTCCACTTGGATAGATGATCCGAAGAGGGTGAACTGTTTCTTGTCCATAATGTCCGGGAAGCCTTGAGCCTGCGGCCCGAGAATGAGCACTCCGGTATATTCAAGCAGAAAGGATACACCTATGGCTGTAATCAGTGCAGCAATCCGTGTGGATTTGCGCAGCGGCTTGTAAGCCAACCGTTCAATCGTTATGCCCAGCAGCGCACTGATCGTCATGGAGATGACAAGCGACAGAATCAGAACGACAACCGGAGGAAAACCTGCATCTGTCAGATATTTGGCACTATACAGTCCAATAAACGACCCCACCATAAATACATCCCCATGTGCAAAATTGATCAGCTTGATAATACCGTAAACCATAGTGTAACCAAGGGCGATCAGAGCGTAGATACTGCCTACGGAAATCCCGTTAATTAATTGCTGAATGAAATACTCCATCGCCATCCTCTTTTCCCCATAGTCATTTTAAATCCCCTTTCTCTGCCTTGCATTCTCTGCACCTTTGCATTCTTTGCACCTTCACATTCGTTACAGCTTCGCATTCTTTACATGCTTTTCATTTCCCAGCTCTTTGATGTCACCTATATTAACACATAGCCCTATCCTAGTCACTAACAAAAATGCAATGTAATACAAATTTCAGAATTTTATGTAAGGTTATATGACCTTGACGGTAATTTGCAAGTGAGGTAATTCAGCGAGAATGAATAATAACCGAGAGAAACGGAGAAAAACGGAGGTTTTTGAAGCACGTCATTTTTTTGAATTTGTTTCCTTTTCTAATACAATACTTTATTTTTCCGCAAATAATATAACATTTGTCTCTTTACAGCATCAATCCTTCAATTTATTAAAGGGGTAATGGGTTGCATCAGCAGATTTTTTTGTTCGATTATAGGGAAACTTGCGGAGGGCGGAGAGGAGCTTTTTAGCTTAGAAAGCAGAACAAACGGGCTGCGGCAACCTTCACTGGACGATGCGCCGTTTTAGATGTCAGCTGGTGCCTGGAAAGCTCTCCATGAATTCTGCGAATTCCAGGTGGAAAAAGGATCACTAAATTGCTTGTGCCCCCTCTGCCCCGCTGTTAGGTGGAAAAAGGTTAACTAATTGGCTCATGGCACCCTCTGCTCCGCTGTTAAGTGGAAAAAGGTTAACTAATTTAGCTCATTCCGCCTCTGACAGAGTAATATTGCTCAATTAAGTTTCCTTTTTCCACTTAAACCTAATAATTGTTGGATTTTGGAGAGAAATAAGTTCACTTTTTCCAACTAGCGCATGCTCAACTTCTTCTTGTCACCATTATCATCCTGCAACTCCCCACGCCTGATTTCCTCTCTAACCTTTTTCGCAAAATATCGCCATCTCAGTCCGCTTCACTTAGCAGAATGGTCTAATTCGCCTCCGCACCGCCTACAGTTTATCATCTGAAGCGTTCAAGTAATCCACATTTTACGTATAGTTCAGTTTCCCGGACAACAAAAAAAAGAACCTCCGCCGGAAGCTCTTTTTGTATGAAATCATTTATGCGAGATTGCGATGCAATCCTAACGAGGCTTATGCTCCAACGAACCACCCAGGGTTCTCATCCCTAACAGGGAAGTACTTCACAACGGAGAGAGAGGGATTCGAACCCTCGCACCGCTTACGCAGTCTAACCCCTTAGCAGAGGGTCCCCTTATAGCCACTTGGGTATCTCTCCAAGAAAATGGCTCCCCGAACAGGACTCGAACCTGTGACAACTCGATTAACAGTCGAGTGCTCTACCAACTGAGCTATCAGGGAACATTAACATGAACAAGAAATAATTTATCATGATTTTGTGGTCTAGTCAAGCATAACTCAATATTTTTGAGATCGTTTTCAGTCTCCCCTGGCCAATGCCCTGTTCAACACCATTCCCCGTCCGCCGGAATCTTGACACGCCCCAGCAATCCCTCCTGCTCCAGCCGGGCGGCAAGCTGTTCACGGGTAACCAGGCAATGGTTGATGGCTTCCATGTGCACAGCAATCACTGATGCTTCCGGCGCATAGCGGCACAGCTCTATAATGTCCTGCTCATTCATGGTAATATGGCCTCCGGTCAGGAATTGTGCTCCCCCGGCATTAACGATGATGACCTCCGGCTTGTGTTCATCCAGGGCTACTTTCACTTCATCGCACCAAATCGTGTCACCGGCCACATACAAGACCGGCTCGCCTTCGGCTCGGAACACAAAACCTGACACCTTGCCCATAAGCTCCCCGATTTCTCCTGTGCCATGCCGGCCGCCGGTCCGCTTCAAAGTCACCCCCCGGAAGTTCTTCGCCGCATGGTCCTCAACCACAGATACATGCCCAAAGCCCTGTGCCGATAAAGTCCCTTCGTCTCCGTCCTGGCATAACACGGGAAGTTCATGGGGCAAAAGAGACACTGCCGCTTCATCCCAATGATCCTGATGCAAATGCGTAACGAGTACAGCGTCAGGTGCGAGCCATTGCTGAACAGGCCCCGGCAAGGGCACCAGCGGATTTCTTCGTGCATTGGGAGAATTCGGAATGGGCGGATTCGCCTCTTGTTCGCTGAGCATGGGATCTACCAGAAAAGTTATACCGCCGTATTCCAGCCATAGGGCCGCGTTGCGGATGAGCTGAATTTTCAATATAAACACCTCTTTCATCTATCCTGTCTTCTGCTACAATCTAAGTATAAGAGCTGCTTCGTTCAAAATACATTGTGCGGCGAAAGAGATTCATCATTTTTGCTTTCACCCGGAAAGGATTTCGCGATAAAATGGAAAACTACGCAATAGATGATATAGACTACAGAATCCTACACTATATAATAGAAGATTCCCGGTTGAGCCATAAGGAAATTGGGGAGAAAATACACATGACAGGGCAGGCTGTAGGCGCGCGAATCCGCAGAATGCGGGAGCTGGAGATTATCGAGGGCTATACGGTACGCTGGAATCCGCAAAAGCTCGGGCAGAACATTCACGCTTTGATTACCGTGTTCCTCAGCTCCAACAAAGCGCATCCGCTTTTTCAAAAATTTGCCCTGGAGCATGGAAGTGTGGCCGAGCTGCACCGGGTCAGCGGTGAGGGCTGTTACTGGATGCGTGTATACGCCAAAGATCATGATGAGCTCGCCACTTTCCTGGACCAGCTGCTGGAGTTCGGCAATTACCGGGTCAATCTCGGCATGGGCCAGCTCAAATAAAACGGGCAAATTACAATGACATGGAGGCCAATATGAGCAACAAAATCGATCCGCCCAAAATCACTGAAGAAAATGCTTTGCTGCCACAGCAGATCCATACACTCCAATCGAAGGAAGAAATCAGCCACTGCCTGATCAGCGACAGCCTGATTGAATATCAGGAAGCGGACAGGGTATCGTTCGACAAAGTGATTTTCCGGAATGTGACGGTTACCGAGTCCACACTTCATGCCATTGAGCTGACGGATGTGATCTTTGAAAATTGTGATCTGTCGAATGTGAATTTCAGTGACGCTTTTGTGCACCGGACAGAATTTCGGAATTGTAAATTGATTGGCACAGACTTCAGCAGAGGCCGATTTCAAAATGTACGGATAGTGGATTGTATCGGGGATTTCGCCAGTTTCCGCTTTGGAAAATTCAAAGGGACGGTTTTTACGAACTGCCGGCTGGTCAGCAGCGATTATTATCAGGCGGAGCTGACTCACATCGGATTCTCGGAATGCGATATCGATCAGGCCACCTTTGCGGGCTGCAGGCTAAAAGAAATCGACCTCAGCGATTGCAGCTTCACCGGTCTGCATGTCGATATCGAAGATCTCGCAGGCTGTATCATCTCCGCAGAACAGGCGGCTTCCTTCGCCGGTCTGCTCGGATTGGTCATCAAGACCGACACCGAGCTCTAAAATAGCGGCTATTTAGCTTTTCCTCGGGATTCTTCCAGTGCGACCAGCTTAAGCTTGCCTGCACAGTTGCCGCAGCGGTAGCGCTTCGGATCAGCCTTACGCTTGCGCGGGTATTCCGTGGCACATGCGGTGCAGACGAGCTTGTACCGGTAAGGCAGCGGCTTCCGCGCCTTCGCTCCCGGCAGGGTCTGGCAAAAGCGGCTTCCGCCAACCATGGCGAGCAGTTTTTTGAAATCGGCGTCCCGGTGCATATATCCCCGCTTCGAGAGATGCAGGTGGTAATGGCACAGCTCATGCTTGATGATCCGCTCTGTCTCTTCACGCCCGAACATTTCCAGCTGCATAGGATTGATCTCAATGTTATGGCTTTTGATAAAATATCTGCCTCCCGTGGTGCTCAGCCGGCTGTTAAAGCTCGCCTTGTGGCGGAACGGGACACCAAAGCTGTCCTGCGATACCTGCTCGATCCACTGCTGCAGCTCTTCATTGCTCATTCTAGTCATCGTTTCTCTCACAAGTCCTCTCCACAGGAATTTACGCTCTCTACTTGAATTGTAACTTGTGCATAGGCTACACTGTCAAGAAGGAAGACAAGTTCGGAGGGAGAATGACTTATGCCAAAGATGCGATATGTAATTTTGCAGCAGCATCAGGAATTGCAATTTGTGGAGATGCCGGAGGAATATGCTTATCAGCTCAGCGCACTCAATCTGCGCCTCAATAAAGAGATCGACAAGCTGACAGCGGACAATGTTCCGGATCTGCCGCTCGCCATTGCCGAGTGTGACTCTCTGGAGCTGCTGCGCGAGGAGCATTCACTGGAATCCGGATTGGCCTATATTAACCGGCTGGAGAGTGCTTTTTCCTCCATTCAGGAGAGCAATTATCCCCTCATTTCATTGTTGACGGAGATCCGTGCGCTACAAGCCCAGCTGGAGCAGTGGTACGAAGAGGAAGAAGAAGGCGTGCACTAGGAACGGAAATTCCGGCTTGCCGCTGCACCATTGGGCGGGTTACCCCATATGCTATCCTATGTTAGCATGCAGAGGAGGGGTACTCTTGCCGCAGTGGCTCTGCCATCAGCTCATGAAGGCTTATTACAAAAAGGACCGGCGCCAGATCAAGCTGCTGAACGAATGCTGGTTTTTTTACCGCAATTCCGCCGAAGCCCGTGACTCTATCCAGCGGGAAGTATAGGTATATGAATCCGTACCACAAAACCCACCCCACAGTGATCTACGGGATGGGTTTTGGCATGTCGGCGTGTTGCCTGATATCGTCTAGAACAACGGGAAGACATACTTGACCAGAAAGAACAGCAGTCCGAAAAAAATGATCAGGTAAGCGGCGTATTTGATAAAGGTGGATGCGACAACGCTGGAATCCGATTTCTTCTGCACCTCAGTGCGTTCCACTTCAACACTTCTGTCTTTGTAGTTCGGTTCCATCATCTATCTCTCCTTTCGAATCTCTTGGGTGTAGAATCCATTACCCTGACTCTTTCCCGTTTGAAACAAATAGCCGCAGCTCCGGGCCTCCCTGTAAGGAGAAACGGAACTGCGGCTTTATGCTGTGCTGCGGAGCTGGCTGTAGTCTGTTAATTGAAGCTGCGGTTCGTTGGCCAGGAGCCCTGCAGCTTGCGGACCAGCACGATCTGTCCGGTATGATAGGAATCATGCAGAATCAGGCTCATCACTTCTTCTCCCGGAGCATGTCCGGAACCGCCCCAATCATATGCGCCTTCCTCCAGCGCCTCAATCACTTCCCGCAGAGAAGCATGGACTTGTTTCAGCTTGGCTACCGCGTGCCCCCATGCCTCTTCCCCGCTCTCCGTAACGGTAAAAGTAGCATCATTGCTCTCTGCTTCAGGCAGTTTCGGCAAGCCTTTGAGCTTGATAAGCAGACGCTCCTTGTAATAGGTCAGGTGGTTGACCGTCTCCCAGATCGAGTTGCCCGCTTCGCCTTGCGGTTTCCAGACGGCCTGTTCACTAGTCACCCCTTCCAATGCAGCGCTCAGCGGCGGTGCCCAGTCCTCGATATCCATGACATAATCCCAATTTTGCAGCAAAACATCACTAATCTTATTCTGCATGTTCACCCTCCTAAGAGTTTTATAAGCGATATGCTCTCTTCCCCATTCACTTCGAACCAAAACCCGCTCCAAAACATACGCTTAAATTTTGTACTGCATGTACTGTTTCAGCAGCTTCGCAACCCGTGTAACGATTTAACGACTCGAATAATAGTTACAATAGAAATGTAGCATATTCTCTGCCACGCATCAAGTAACTAGCAAAATTATATTTTAACTGTTACAATCAGTGGAAAGTGATGTAGCGTAAGGAGGAAAACCCTGTGTTGTGGGATGATTTCATTAACAGCTACTGGCGGGATTGGCGGACAGGCGACCGCAGCAAAGACAAGGACAAGCTGCAAGATCAGGAGTGGCTGGCCGTCTGGCTGGAACAGCATTCATTGCGGGCAGAGCTGCCGCCAGAGCCTAAAGAGCTGGAGCAATTGCAGCAGCTAAGGAGCTTACTGCGGGAAGCGGTACAGAAGCTGGTGCAGGACTGTCCCCCGGACGGGGATCTGCTGGAGCGGTTGAACGGTTATATGCTGATGGGGCCGGTCATTCGGCAGGTTGTCCAGAGTGTGGAGGGTAAGGTAAAAATCTCCTTTCAACCGCAGCGCCCGGATTGGGAGCAGGTGATGGCGGAGATTGCGTCTTCTTTTGCCGCTGCGCTTGTGGAGAAGGACACCTCCCGCTTTCGCATCTGCGAGAACCCGGATTGCCTCTGGGTCTATTATGATGATACCCGGAACCGTTCGAAACGTTATTGCGATGATAAAATGTGCGGCAATCTGATGAAGGTGCGCCGTTTCCGGGCACGTAAGAAGGCAGGTATGGAAGGAAACTCCGAATAACAGATTATGTAAAATCTAAAAGCTGCGCTGCCCGAGAACATTCGCCGGGATTTTGCGCTATGTAAATACCGTGGATGAATAAGGAGTCCGGACTTTGTTTTTTCCCTCGTGTTTGGCGGCATAGAGCAGTGCGTCCACTTCCTCAAACAGCTGTTCTTTGGTGGTTCCTTGCGAGTAGCTTTTAAGCCCGATACTTACGGTTACCGCCGCGCCGTCCATTTCTTCATGCGGGGTTCCGGAGAGCCGCAGGCGAATCTTGTCCGCTATCGCTTCAGCCTCTTCAAAGGTCTTCTCAAAAAAGAGAATGGCAAACTCCTCCCCGCCATAACGGGCGGCAATATCCGCCGATGATATGAGGTCCCGAATGACCTTGGCTACCCTGGCCAAAATGATATCCCCGGCACGGTGGCCGTATTTATCGTTGATCAGCTTGAAATTATCGATATCAATCAGGGCCAGATGAAACGGTGCGCCTTGATCCCCATACTCCAGCGCCTTGTCGTAGAACTCATGGAAGGAAATATGATTGTACAGATCCGTCAACGCATCGGTCGTCGACAGCTTGCGCATGACCGCATTCTCAATCAGCAGGTCCTGCTTCGCCATCAGCGATGCCTCCAGATCACTGACCAGCTCACGCCCGTTAATAATCATAATGCTGGCCACCAAGGTGCCCACGACCAGAAAAATCGGGATCGCAATCAGATCAAACGAGCTAAAAAAATACTTAAACCAATAATCCCACCGGTACATTACAAAAAAAGCGACAGCCTGCAGCGCAAACGTAAAAAAAGTTAAATCCAGCCGGTAAAAAATCGCCGAAGCGAAGATGGGCAGCAGCATAAGCGCTCCAATAATGCGGATATCCATATTCAGGTGGATGATGATCATCGCAATAATGGTACCGGCCATAAAAAGAGAGATGAACGAATACTTGGAGGCACGGCGGTCAATCCACTGGGCTATGCCCACAACCGCCCCCATCAGCAAAGTCGGGTACAGCAGAACCCCATAATAAAATTCATGCGCCCCCCTCTCATACGGGAGAAAAGTATAAGCCGCAAGCTGGGCCAGAAAATGCAGGGCAATTACAAGCCAATAAGTCTGCAAAAAACGTTTGATCCACTTCGCCTGCCGGTAGGCCGAGGTCCCCGAAGGGCTCATGAACTCTCGTAATCTCAACACGGTCACCTGCTGAATTTAGGATGGACTGTAACAAGACAAGTCACAATATTTTACCATGATGTTAGGTGTTTTAGATACTTGTTAGTTTATTTCAATCCACGCTCCTACATAAGGAGCGACAAGCCCACATTTCATTTAGTCGTGAGTCATTAAAATTTCAATCCACGCTCCTACATAAGGAGCGACATAATCGAGACCTCGCTGCTTCTCTAAAGATATCCATTTCAATCCACGCTCCTACATAAAGAGCGACATCTCGCAAATCGCGTTCAAACAGTTTGTCCTTATTTCAATCCACGCTCCTGCATAAGGAGCGACTACGGACCGAGCATCGTAGAGATCGTTGCAATATTTCAATCCACGCTCCTACATAAGGAGCGACGTCCAATCTTCCGCACTAGCAAAGGACGACACAGGATTTCAATCCACGCTCCTACATAAGGAGCGACCTTCCGCGACGGCTTTTCCTTCCCGGTCCTTGCCATTTAATCCACGCTCTACATAAGGAGCGACAAGATTGATCTGGAGGCCGCTAAAATCGCCAGCGATTTCAATCCACGCTCCCACATAAGGAGCGACACTGATCTCTGTGCGCATAACGTCTCTAGTTAAGGGATTTCGATCCACGCCCCCACATAAGGAGCGACTCAGTGCTGTGCAGGAGGCTACTGACGATCAGCTTATTTCAATCCACGCTCCTGCATAAGGAGCGACGGAATTAACCTTTTCTCAATGATGTTGTTTGTATTATTTCAATCCACGCTCCTACATAAGAAGCGACATCAAACATCTGGTCTGCACTAAACCCGAGTTTTATTTCAATCCACGCTCCTGTATAAGGAGCAACGCTACGGATTACGGCGCAGATGGCGTTAATCGAGCATTTCAATCCACGCTCCTGTATAAGGAGCGACTTTACGTGCCCGCGATGAGTATGGTAATATCACTATTTCAATCCACGCTCCTGTATAAGGAGCGACGCGCGATCCGGACGCGGCAAGTCCATCCTTGTCATGATTTCAATCCACGCTCCTGTATAAGGAGCGACCTGAAGGCAGCTGGCTTTGAATGTGACTTTTATCAATTTCAATCCACGCTCCTGTATAAGGAGCGACGGCGGTTGGGCTACTTTCTATCACTGCATACTGTATTTCAATCCACGCTCCTGTATAAGGAGCGACGCTTAAATACCGGCGAGCATACACGGGAGGGATAAATTTCAATCCACGCTCCTGTATAAGGAGCGACCATCTCCTCTAAGTACGGCAGTATTATGTAATCGCATTTCAATCCACGCTCCTGTATAAGGAGCGACGCGAATGTCCAAAAACTTGTTCACATCCTCCAGGGATTTCAATCCACGCTCCTGTATAAGGAGCGACTGTACAGATTAGCCCCCCAGCATACGTAGGAGGATTTCAATCCACGCTCCTGTATAAGGAGCGACACGACCGTCTAGTGCAGATCGATTATATCCTCTGATTTCAATCCACGCTCCTGTATAAGGAGCGACATTGTTTTCGGGCCTGACCAAGAAAGAGATGTAATTTCAATCCACGCTCCTGTATAAGGAGCGACCACACCGGCACGCTGCTGCATCCCGGGAAGAATGTATTTCAATCCACGCTCCTGTATAAGGAGCGACGTAAGCAATCGACACGTATATCAGCATAAACGGCATTTCAATCCACGCTCCTGTATAAGGAGCGACATGTACCCGCAGCGTGTTGCTGCACCCGGCGTTAATTTCAATCCACGCTCCTGTATAAGGAGCGACCGGTAAGTCTCCGTATCACGGATGGGGCAACGTGGAATTTCAATCCACGCTCCTGTATAAGGAGCGACAAGACCATCTACGATTGTGGATGCTGCTGACGATATTTCAATCCACGCTCCTGTATAAGGAGCGACAGCGGGAGAAATTTGCGAAGGAACAATCTGAATATATTTCAATCCACGCTCCTGTATAAGGAGCGACTCCATAGGGTTGACATACCGTTTATTCACAGTAAATTTCAATCCACGCTCCTGTATAAGGAGCGACTATTCAGGAGGTTTGCTATGGATGCCGGGAAAATATTTCAATCCACGCTCCTGTATAAGGAGCGACGATCAGCACACGCAGCTAACGGTCGCAAACGTGATATTTCAATCCACGCTCCCACATAAGGAGCGACAAAGACACTCCGCTTCAAAAAAATTTTCGAATGATTTCAATCCACGCTCCCACATAAGGAGCGACAGCGATTCCCAACCAAATAAAGGATATAAATACTTTTATTATGGTTAACAACCGCTTGAATATCAAAATAATTAACAATTACATAAGCACATCTTGATCTTTATAACAAATAATGTAATAAATCCGGTGCGAAGGACCCGGGGATTTCATGTGCACTATACATTCGCACTACAAAATTAAAGGCCCATCCAGGTCAATGGATTTCTTTATGCCTGCATGTTTGACTTTATTCTTGTGCTTGGAGTTCTACTCCCGCCAATATCTCCGCGCAAACAAACAGATGAACAATAACACGCCTAAAGAACATACGTTTCCTTCATTATAACAGCACAATAAGGAAAAATCCGGCATTGTCTGGAGAACAATCGAACACTTTTTTACAGTTTCTGACCAACTTCAGTCAAACCTCCAACAGCCCCCATATCCTAAAATGGTGTAACTGTTAGTTTCATCTTGACGCTACTTGTGAAGACCTATAGAAATAGCAAAAAATATCAAGTTCAAGCTTTCGAGTGGGTTCATAATATTTATGAAAGGAACGGTGCTGTGCATGGAGAAAACAAAAGTGTATTTTAAAAATTTTATTGGTACAAGCTATGAAGTTGGAACAGAAATAGGACAATGGGTTCTCTCAACTCCGAGTTTGCTAAAACAGGTTCTATTGCCGCCTAATGCTTATCCAAATGACAAGTTTACAAAAATTACGGATTTGCTGGATAGGTATTGCCAAGGTATCAACGAAGAAATAAAGGGCTTTGCAGATACGATTGGGGTATCATCAGAGCAGGCTCTTTTTTATACCATGACCTATTTAGAACGTGGATGCAGCCTGATGGCAGTATTACCAAGCAAGTCAAAAAGCGGGCATACATTAATGGCCAGAAATTATGATTTTAACAATGAAATGGAAGAAATGTGCTTCGCTTTTACTAATATCAAAGGTAAATATCGTTATATTGGTTCTACATTGAATCTGTTCGGCAGATGTGACGGTATGAATGAACACGGCCTTGCCGTTTGTAAAGCAAGCAACGGTGTACCTGTAGGCAATTTTGAAGGAGGGCAAAAAGCTGGAGCCACAGGTTTTAGTTTCTGGGTTGTGGTTCGGAGTATACTGGAAAACTGCAAAACCGTTCAAGAAGCAATAGAATGGACAATGAGCGCACCTATCGGTTATAACATGAACTTGATGTTAGCTGACAGCAGTAACAAAATAGCGTTGCTTCAATGTATGGACGGACACAAATCCTATAAGTTATTAGATGAATATAGCGAGGAAGCTTTTCTAAGTGTTACAAATCACGCGGTATTGGAAGATATTAAGCCCTATCAAAAAATGATAATTGAAAATTCGGTAGTACGAAACAATAAAATTGTTGAGGTGTTTACAGGAAAGAAACAGCTCTCAAAAAAAGATATGAAAACTCTTTTGTCCACTTCCTATCCGGACGGTCTTTGTTGTCACTATTATAAAGAATTTTTTGGCACATTACGCTCTATGATATTTGATGTAAACGATAAAACTATAGAAATGACATTTGGCTCTCCACAAGTTAATGAATGGCAGACCTTTTCTGTGGGAGCGTTAGAAATGCAAGAAGTTGAAGTATTGTTGCCGCAAGAAAAAGCCAGACCTGACTTTTATAAAATAAGCTGATATTTCTAGAGAGGAGGAAACCTCATTGATCAACAACAGAGCAATAGGAGAAGCAATCGTATTTATTGAAAATAGTCTGTACGAGCCTATCGCCGCGTGTGATGTTGCTAAAGCGGTTTCCTACTCTTATTATCATTTCCATCGGTATTTTCAGGCCATCATGGGGGAAACGATAGGGAGTTACATAAGAACCCGGCGTTTAACACAAGCCGCATGGGATTTGGTGCACAGTGAAAAAAAGATATTAGATATCGGAGTTTCCCTTTATTTTGAAACAGCAGAAAGCTTTACAAGAGCTTTTAAAGACCGGTATGGTATGACCCCAACAGAGTATCGAAAAAATGGGATAGACGTCTTGATAGGAAACAGGCCACCCGCGCAAATTTCCGATAATATAGTACACCCATATGCTGATTTAAGCCCGCAGATTGTTACAGTTCCAGAAACCTACACTATGGGTATTCGTTTCATAACAACCATTAGCAGAAATGAAAGCATCGCTATGTGGCAGCTTTTTAACCAGCAGATTCCTGATACCTTTGCGGGTACAAGATACGGTATTTTTGAAGCCGGAGAAACTTGTGCTGCAGATGTATTTAATCCTCAAAGCGAAACCACAGCGTTTGTAGGAATTGAATTTCCAAAAGAGCAGCCTATTCTTAGAGGTATGGAAAGAAAAACAATACGCGGCGGAAAATATGCAAGGTTTATTCATAAAGGAATCGTAAAAGACTTAATGCAGACCTATCATTACATTTGGGGCGTCTGGTTTCCTAAAAGCGGCTATGAGCTTGATAACCGTGATGACTTTGAATGTTATACTGAACGATTTGCAGGAGAAAACATAGAAAGCTCTGAAATTGATATTTACTTTCCGATTAAGTAGAAAATCTAGACTTTCCCGTTTCCGTGTTTTTAGCTTGAGTATTTAGATTGCAATGGCGGCGTTTAGACATATGGCTTCCTTCGTTTTTTTCTAAGGGATGTACAGGATTGTGTTCGCAAAGTAACCTTTACTGCAAACTGGGCACTATATTAATAAAGGATATATTGTTCGAAGTATGCCGCAAAGAATAACCTCAGATAGAAAAAGCACCAAATACGGCTTAGGCGGAATTTGGTGCTTTTTTGCTGTTGGCTTTCTCTCTAACAATTTAGATGTACGTTCCTATGTAAGGAGCGGCTCTATTTTGGGCCGAACGTGAGGCACCTTTGGAGATTTCAATCCACGCTCCTCCGTAAGGAGCGACCACTGATCGGTACGTATCACAGGCCCGAGTAATATTTCAATCCACACTCCTATATAAGGAGCGACGGCCTCCAAGGTTAAAGCCCTTCGTCTATTGAATTATTTCAATCCACGCTCCTACATAAGGAGCGACATTGGCTTCCTACAGAACTTTTTTGACATTGAAGGATTTCAATCCACGCTCCTACATAAGGAGCGACTATTGATGGCTATCGGGCTAATGGTCGCCCTGTTCAATTTCAATCCACGCTCCTACATAAGGAGCGACAATCAGTATCGCCAACACCGTTCTATTGCTGGTATTTCAATCCACGCTCCTACGTAAGGAGCGACGAGGGCTGAGAAAGCAAATTCCCAAACGCGTGGATTTCAATCCACGCTCCTCCGTAAGGAGCGACCAGTATATTTTCCCATACTTCTTTGAGATCCTTCAATTTCAATCCACGCTCCTACATAAGGAGCGACAGAGGTCCGTAATGTCCCTCGTAATGGTAAAGCATTTCAATCCACGCTCCTACATAAGGAGCGACTCGCCTGGACGATGTAAATACGGAAATCGCACTATTTCAATCCACGCTCCTACATAAGGAGCGACCAATCACATTGGCAAAGCCAACGTGGGGAAGAAATTTCAATCCACGCCCCTCGTAAGGAGCGACTCGCACAGAAAGGTGTCCCACTCATCCAGGCGAAATTTCAATCCACGCCCCTACGTAAGGAGCGACTTGCAACTTCTTATCCTTGATGCCTGTCAGGATATTTCAATCCACGCCCCTACGTAAGGAGCGACCATGCAAAACGGCCCGCTGTGATAACTCTCGGATATTTCAATCCACGCCCCTACGTAAGAAGCGACATATATGCCATGATATCCGTTCGGATCGATAAGGAATTTCAATCCACTCCCCTACGTAAGGAGCGACTTTAGCAGCCCACGCCCTCCCTTCCCGGTCCACATTTCAATCCACGCCCCTACGTAAGGAGCGACCAGGCCTTTCAGGTATTCCACCAGGGACGCCAGATTTCAATCCACGCCCCTACGTAAGGAGCGACCAATTGTTGGTTCGGTAATGTTTTTGTATTTTAATTTCAATCCACGCCCCTACGTAAGGAGCGACGGAGTTTCTAATGGTACCATCTCTGGTTATGAGAATTTCAATCCACGCCCCTACGTAAGGAGCGACATACATAAGTATTCATTAATTAAATTGCAAACAAATTTCAATCCACGCCCCTACGTAAGGAGCGACGGGATGTGAAAACAGGTTTTGCATTCCAATATTGTATTTCAATCCACGCCCCTACGTAAGGAGCGACAGATACGAAGCAGCTGCGCGCTGATCCGGATCTCCTATTTCAATCCACGCCCCTACGTAAGGAGCGACATTGGGGGCCGTGGGAAAAGGTCTTCACGGATAGATTTCAATCCACGCCCCTACGTAAGGAGCGACCTTGCTGCAATATTTGCATTATTAATAGCAATTTATTTCAATCCACGCTCCCACATAAGGAGCGACTATTTACGACAAATTATTACAATTAGGCAAGCCTATTTCAATCCACGCTCCCACATAAGGAGCGACCCAGCAATAAATCATCCAGTTTGTCCCGTGCCATTTCAATCCACGCTCCCACATAAGGAGCGACAGTGTGTCTTGTGGCTCGTAAGGCTCTCTACTTCCATTTCAATCCACGCTCCCACATAAGGAGCGACACTCCTGGGTGGACTGGATTTTGATCGGGTGCTGATTTCAATCCACGCTCCCACATAAGGAGCGACCAAAGCTGTGTGAGTCAAACAGGTTGAGTTTATATTTCAATCCACGCTCCCACATAAGGAGCGACATTTCGCTGCGGCTCGCTCCGTCTTAGGCAGTGATTTCAATCCACGCTCCCACATAAGGAGCGACATAAAGCCGAAAATGCAAAGGCTGCGGAAACTGAATTTCAATCCACGCTCCCACATAAGGAGCGACGGATACTCTAAATCTATATGATTAGACTGCTGCTATTTCAATCCACGCTCCCACATAAGGAGCGACTATCGCACATCAGGTCAAGGGGTTATTCAACTAATATTTCAATCCACGCTCCCACATAAGGAGCGACGTGACGGATTGACGCGAGTGTGTGATAGTTGACGATTTCAATCCACGCTCCCACATAAGGAGCGACCAGGACTTATTCACAAAGTACCCACATTTAACTGAGATTTCAATCCACGCTCCCACATAAGGAGCGACCATGTCACAGCCCATAGTTACAAATGGATGGGGTATTTCAATCCACGCTCCCACATAAGGAGCGACGCGTGAAGCAGAGAAGATACGGGCGGATGATGCTATTTCAATCCACGCTCCCACATAAGGAGCGACTACACATAGACAGCACCGGACAAACGGTGCCATGTATTTCAATCCACGCTCCCACATAAGGAGCGACGCGCTATGAGAAGCTTCAAGAGGACATTGGCAATATTTCAATCCACGCTCCCACATAAGGAGCGACTTCCACTCAACGCCTTTTCAGTAGTACCATAAGTGATTTCAATCCACGCTCCCACATAAGGAGCGACACTCACCATGGCGGCTATCCTTGTACAATCCATCATATTTCAATCCACGCTCCCACATAAGGAGCGACCATAAATCCTTTTCCCCAGATGTTTCCTTCAATCGGATTTCAATCCACGCTCCCACATAAGGAGCGACAGCAAGAACGATGATTTCGACGTCTCGGACTTTATTTCAATCCACGCTCCCACATAAGGAGCGACGATTAAATCATCCTCGTGCCAGCGCGTCATGATATTTCAATCCACGCTCCCACATAAGGAGCGACCAATGACCTTGCTTCTGCGCCGATTGCCAACGGATTTCAATCCACGCTCCCACATAAGGAGCGACCCATAAACACCATATGCGCGGTACATTTCATATGGAATTTCAATCCACGCTCCCACATAAGGAGCGACACTCCACTTTTGCCAAGTCTTTAAGTGCAGCGTTTATTTCAATCCACGCTCCCACATAAGGAGCGACAGCGATTTTTAACCAAATAAAGGATAAAAACACTTTTATCATGATTAAAAACCGCTTAAATCCCAAAATAATTAACAATCACGTAAGAACATCTTGATCTTTATAACAAATAATGTAATAAATCCGGTGCGAAGGACCCGGGGATTTCATGTGCGCTATACATTCGCACTACAAAATTAAGGGCCCCTCCAGGTCAATGGATTTCTTTATTCCCACATGCTCGACTTTATTTTTGTGATTATTACCAAGCTGATAAAATCTTATGCTGTCTTCATCATCATCAATTATAGTCTTCAATTTTATTTTCAATTCAGCAAACTGCGCCGCATCTACAACGCACTCAAAAACAGAATTTTGAACTCTCTGTCCATAGTTCTGACAGATCTTAGAGACTTTACGCAGCCGACTCTGACCTTCACCACTTAGGGTGCTTACATCGTAAGTAATCACCACCAACATTCCTTGCACCTACTTCCACAGAAACGGAGGATACTCGTCCAAGTCATTACGCAAATGACGAGCCAGTAACAATGCCTGAGCATGTGGGACTAATCCCCATGAGATCTTCTCCCCCAAATAAGGATGCGTTATCGTTTCTTGCTTTTTGCTCTGCCAAGCAGCTAAAAATTTCTTTCTTGCCTCATCAGTCATGATCACGGCTCCATTTTCTTTCTTCAGGAAATCCGCTTTACTGATTAATTTTTTATTGATCAAGGTGAGAACAAACTTATCTGCAAAAACACCACGCAGTTCCTCCATCACATCCAGCGCCAGAGAAACTCGCCCTGGCCGATCCCGATGCAGAAACCCTACATATGCATCTAATCCAACAGCCTCCAATGCGGAAGCTGTATCATGTGTCAGCAGTGTATACGCCAAAGACAACATAGCATTCACATTATCTAATGGCGGCCTACGAGTTCTGGAATGGAAGTAGAAGTCCTCTTTTTGCTGCAAAATCATTTGATTAAACTGGCTGTAATACGTAGCTGCTGCTTGTCCTTCCAGCCCTCTTAACCGATCCAGTTGCTCACACGCCCTTACTTCAAGAATTAGCGAGGAAAGTTGCTGAGAGGTTTCTTTGAACAGTTCTACATTTACCCGCAACGGATAATCCCTTGTCATTCTCTCCAGCATCCACTTATGGTTATAAATTTTGCCGATAATAAAATTACGAGCTATCTTTGCAGAACGGACTTCATCTTCAGATAAGTTGTATTGCTTCTTGCGAAGTACTACATTCCCACGGCTCTGCCCGGTTACTCTAGCCAGATATCTGCCGTTCATGGTTAAGAACAACAAAGAAATATTGCTATCCGCACAATATCCCATTAGCGCCGGACTCGCTCCTGTGTACCCAAATGTTACAATGGACTCTAGATTATGCAGCGGGAATCTGCCCAGCTTCTCTTCCTCTTTCAGGAGCACTACATTATCCCCATCCAGTGATAAATATACTGACGGCTGTGTGATATATAGTGTATTCAGAAGTTTCTTCATTCCCTGATTTTCCCTTCAACATAACTTTTTACAGACTGCTTATTCATTAATTTAGGTAAACAAATATGTTGAAGAGAGCAACTTTTGCAAAAAGGACCAGTCTTCACTTTAGGAGTATGCCTGCGATGGTAATAGCTCTGCATCACCTCTACAATCGCCTTTACATTGGCCTTGAGTTCCGCAGTGAGGGGCACCTCAATCCGATGTTTGATCTCATTATAGAAAATATAGCCTGTTGACACCTCACACAGCAGCATTTCCTCCAGACACATAGCTTGCGCGGCAAGCTGTAGAATATCCTCATCTTCCCTTTTAGGTTTGCCACGCTTGTATTCAACCGGATAAGCCGCGTATTTGCCATCAGCGCCATTAATTTCAACCCCGCTGTCATCCCGGATGAACTCCACCACATCACAAATCCCGCTGATGTTGAGTTCGCGCGACTTCACTGGCATCGCACGAACAATGATTTTGTCGACCCGCTTCTCCCGTATAAGAGGCTGATCTGCATTCCGATGCAGATGCTGTCCTTCTATAGTCCGCACATTTTCTTCCCATTGCTGTTCAATATGTATTAATGCCCACTGCCGTTTGCAGAAATGAAAATGCTGTATCCCGGAGAGCATTAATTCATCTTCGTCATCATATTCCATCAATAACCTCAGCTTTGAGTCCTTCCATCTCACTTACAACTATTTCATAATCGGCTATTGTTTTGGGGTCATCAACCTTGGGACGTACCACTAATGAACGATGCACTTTAGCAGATGAGTACTGTCCCAGCTTGGAGTTATGCTCCCACCAATACACTTTATGTACCTCCATGCTCCCATCCGGTCTGGCCGCTGAAGCATCATTCTCAAATAGGGTGACAAGAACCTGCTTGATCTTCTCCGCATCTTCATTGGAGAACCCTGTCTTTTCAGCCAGTTGTGTATTGATACTTCCATAGAAGACATACACGCCAAAATCCACGCGATGCTTCATCCCCATGGTATCGGAACCTCTATCCTTACCTGGTTCGGAATTCACACTCTTGGTAATTTGCATACTTGTAATATCAATCGGACTGACACTGGTTGCGGTATGGATGGAGACAGGACCTCTAACCCCTACAGAAACTCCCGCTCCTTTGTCCGCTTTGAAGGCAAACACCTGGCCAAAGCTGCGTACATCCAGCCATTCCTGGCAGGCAATTCGGGCAAACTCTTCATTTGAGCTGCCTTTTGCCTTGAGAATTTTATCTAATTCCGCATTTGCATCTGCACGCTCTCTTAGGCTGTTATATGAATCAGATTTCCGGTCGTTGGACTGGACAAAAATGGATTCCCCCATATCTTGCAGACGATTTCTTATTTTGCGTTTTAGAGCGACATCTGAGATTTCTCCGTAACCATCATAATTTTGACGTGGACGGTTTCCATTGAGAGGATCGCCGTTAGGGTTGGCTTTCGTAACAGATACAATCACAGCGAAATCAATTTTGTGATCTAAAATAGTCATTTTTTATCTCTCCCCATTTTCAGATGCTTGGATGGAATCGTTGTTTTTATCTTTTTTCTGATAGAGTTCATGTCTCTGGCTGTAAAAACCTAATAAATATTTACCAGACAGCGGTTTGTTGTTGAATTGATCCAGCGGAATTTTTGAAGCTACTTCATCAATTAAACTTGAATAATACCGCAATTTTGTTCCCAGTCTAGCCTGGTGCGGCTGAATGGACTGCTGAATCGTGTTCCAGGTTCTCTCCGGATGCTGGGAGAAAGCGTTCATATAACGTATAGCATTGGTTGAGCGTTTCTCGTCGGAATCAAGAGCTCTTCTCTCCAGTACATCAGCAATAGCCAGCAATCTCCCGAACAAGTAACTGCGGTCATCAATCTCCGTGTCTAAAGCCACATTCATTTCCTCCTTGGCATTAATTAAGGCGCATGTAATACTCAGTGTCTTCTCCCATTCCCATTTCTCCATGGATACAGGATTGGATGCCCGGTAAAAAGCACTCCGTACAATATCCTGCGGAATATTATGGCCATCAACGATGCAGGGAAGAAGGCGTTCCATCACTCCCTTAACAATCTTCTCATTGGCTTTTGGACCGTACGCGGCAAAGGCAATATCTTTGGTTGCCGATGCACCATAAAACTCCACCCATTCATCCTGCGTATTTTTACGATACCGATGAAGCCATGAGCAAGTCGAATGCCAATGAACCAACTTGTCCAAATAGAGCTGCTTGTCCATGTTGCGGTAATAGAGCACCGCCAACCGACCAGTTGTTGCAGAATCAAGCACAAGTATGTTCACATCTGATTTGTATTCAGAAGCCAGCTTGTTTCTGTAGCCGTCCATCGCTTTTGCGATTTCACCAGCGTACTCCTTGTGGGTATAGCTCTTCCGTTCTCTGGCAACAGCCGGCTCCAAATCGAATGAAAAGAAATCTTCAGTAGGGTCAGGAATGTTAAGATCATCATTGCCCCAAACCAGAAACACACGCTGATCGACAATTTTGCCTTGACGGTTAATTAGCCATTTCAAGGCGTTGTGAGCCTTCTGGGATACCTCATAGCTGATACTGGCCGCATCACTGCTCTGTGTGAAACGCCCGCGGAATGTAAAACCGCTGGTATCGTTGGATGAGATGAGCTTCGCCTTGTCAGCCGCATTCCTGATTTTGTTCGCGTGTCTATCTGTGCTAGGAAGCATCCTGCCAGTAACATAACAATAATCTTCCTGACCTAATAAATGACTGTAATACTGCATGAAGGAATCATACATTTCAGGATCTTTCCACACTTTGGTCAGTTCTTTGTCCGGCGAATACACATTAAACCGAATAAAGGCACTTTCTTGTTCACCAGCAACCGCAGAGAAGATCAGCGGCTTCTCTCCATGCAAAGCTTCATACTTCTTATCCCATTTCTCAATGAGCTGATGGTCGGCGTCAAGAAACAGGATGCTGTGACTCACTAAATCCTGAATAAGCCGTCGTTTGCTCAAATAGCTGTGAATACTTTTGACTTTGGGACATGCGTATGGAGAGTCAGCCCATCCTCCTAGCTGTTTGATATATGCAGCGAAAGGCTCTTCTTTTTTGATCTTCCCGCCATACGCAAGGAAATCTCCGGCTACATAACTTAATTTGTCATGAAGCGGATAGGGAGCGACCTTGGAACCGGCGCGGCTGGCAGAGTCTTCGGTGCATGGAATTAATGTGCTGCTCTCGCTCTTATCAAGTACTGAAGCAGAGTGAAACTCGCCATCTTCTGTAACGTTCACTTCAATATGTGCGTTCTGGGTGGTGTGAGACACAGGCAGCAGAGTGTATTCTCGGTCATTGTATCTGGTCTCTATAACTCCTACACAGTCCTGATTAGATTGATACGTTTCATACAGGTTCAACAACCAGCTCATGCCTTCTCCTCCGCTTCTATTTGCGCAAGCAGTTCCTCGGCTGTCTGGAGATTCGTTTCATTAAAAGACTTCGGCTTCATCTCGGCAATTCTGCGGACCTGGGTGCATTCCTCCGGTCTGATAAAGCGTATAATGCCATCTCTCATGACAGGACTCCATAACCGCACTTCCATCTCATCTCTGCCCGTCTCGTCCGGATAGTTGATGCCATGGACCATACTGCCTAGATGAATATCACCGTAATCATTATAAAAACCTCGTTCCACACCGAAGACACAAGGCTCCACATAAGCTTGACATTCTCTCGCACCCAGGAAAATATCACGCCGCCCTCCAGCCTGCAACGATCGCTTTAACAGGTTATGATGCTTATGTTCGTTGCGGTCATGTTCCAGATCTGGCCGATTCATATTGAACTCAAAATGAGCTCGCACCTCATAGCATACATCCTTTAGGTATGTATAATTGGCAAGCGTATTGCCTCCCCCGTAATCCATCGGGCGAATCCCTTTGGACTCCATACGAATGGCATTCATAATTCGGACCTCTTCAACAATGATGTGGATTGTAGGCTTCCAATAGATGCTCTCCACAATTCCCTTAAGCGCTTGATATGTAGGAACACTGTAAGTTAACTTCTCCCCGCCAAGCTTAGTTAAGGGGTCTGTAAATAGCGCATACTTACCGTAAACTTTAAACTCTATCGAATTTCTCATATTTTCCTCCTTTCACTATATTCCATAAATTTCAGGTTCACATTTCCATGATATTCCTGGGAAAATCGACTGTCAACGAACCTATCCAAAAGAGATAGGTTCTTATTACGTTAGAACATATACATATCAAGCGGGCTGTCATTCTCAAGATTAAGTCCATATTCGGGATGGTAGGCTCCTTCTTTTAAAGCCAGAATCTTGCCATCCAGGTAAGGAACCAAAGATCCATTCTTGCTTAGCAAATCTTTCTCATAACTATAAATATTAATTGTGTATTGCTGGGCTTTACGTAATAAACGCGTCAGATCCGGTATGCTCTGTTGTCCGTTGAGTTCAGCAATAATGTCTTTCCCTTCTTCCGGTCCATCCCCAAAAGGAACCACGACAGTAGTCGTCAGGTTATCAATCACTTGAAAATTCTCTGCAGCTGTCTTATAGCTATTTAGCAGAAATAAAGGCAGAGCTGCCCTATGTTTGCTTAAATAAGCCTGATAGTATGCGTTATTCTTTCTGGGGCCTGACAGTAGAGTTGTCATTTCTTGGCCGAGCTTGGGAATAGAGTAATTCAGACTGGTAGCAAGTTCTGTATAAAATTCTTTGAAATACTTCTCCATCGCCTGAATGGACAGAATATGCCCTCCATGCAAGGATGCGTCACGGCTAAGATCAATCAGAATTTTTCTGGAGATTTCTTTGCCGATCTTTATTTCCTTCAGATGCTTCAAATTCTCTTCTATATGATCAATAACATAGACTTGACGGATCAGGTCTTCCCCATGCCGATTGCATCGCCCAGCCGCCTGTGCTATCGAATCCAGCCCCGCTAACGAACGGATCACACACTGAAAACTGACATCGACCCCAGCTTCGATTAGCTGTGTGCTGATACAGATCACAGGCTCTTTGTCCTCCAATAACGCTTTTACCTTGTCCAGTATTTGGTTGCGGTGTGCCGCACACATAGAAGTACTTAAGTGATAGATCGGAACAGACAAGTTGCGCTCATTCAGGCTTCTGTATAATGCTTGTACAACTGACTTAGTATTTAAAATGACCAGGACACTGCTTACTTCCCGCATCTGGGTTATAACAAATTCCGTAAGGGTATCGTTATCAAAATGCTCATTTGTTGCCCGATCAACAATCTCCACCCGTCTAAATGCCTCAATAACATGGTCCAAATTGTGAATCATTTCAGCTTCGGGTTCAATTTCCAGCTTAAGCCGGACATAATCCAGTTCAGGCTGTGTAGCCGTACAAAGTACAATACTGGAATGGGCGTATGACTTCAGAAAGTTCAGAGCCTGATTGAATAAAGAAACACATCGGACTGGAACCTTCTGCACTTCGTCAAAAACGATTACCGACTCACTTAGATTATGTAATCTGCGGATATTGCGGCTTCCATCTGCATAGAACACATTCAAGAACTGTACCATTGTTGTGAAAATAATCGGAGCATCCCAGTTATCCTTAGCTAGTTTTAATTTTTGACGGAGACTTAGCGATCCATCTTCATGCTCATCATCCTGAGTCTCTTCTTCAACAACATTCGAATGATGCTCCAGAATATGCTCATCATCCTTCAGAATGGAGCGAATCTCATTTGCGTTCTGTTCAATGATTGTGGTGTACGGAACAACATAAATAATATGTTTTTTCTCTTTCAGGAGAGCGTGCTTCAACGCATATCTCAAGCTTGCCAATGTCTTCCCCCCACCGGTAGGTATGGATAGGGTATATATACCGGATGGTTCGGCAGCAAATTGTTCACATTGCTCAGACATGCCTTGCCTAAGCTGGTTTATCGCGGAATGGGCATGTTTATGGTTGTGGAAGGAATCAATCTTCGTCATCAGCTTCGTGTAATAAGCACTGAACAGCTGTTGGGGGTTATATGAAGGGTCTGGCTGATTTTCTTCAAAGCATCGGGTGTTGGTCCGGTCAGCATCGATCAGCGCACTGAATACATATTTGGTCAGGAACATTAATTTTAATTCCGTGGTTGATGAAGAATCTACTTTAAGATAATCGCTTAATTCTTCTACAGCCTTGTCCACATAAAGATGAAACTCAGTTTCATTCATGACAAGTTCAAAAAAGCTGTCCTTAGCGCGTTCGAATTCCGGAAGGCATTTATCCTGAACACGATTTAAGAAATTGGATTCCGAATCGGGATTAAGAAAATCCTGCAAGTAGGAATGGTGCGAGAGAATTGCATTGCCTACCACTTCAGCCAAAATCATTTTGTTGATATGGGCTTCTTTGTTGGAGAGATCTGCCGGAACCCTATGAAATCGTTCAAACAGTAATTTCCCACCCGCAGTTGAGTGATCAACGCTGCCTCTTGAGGGCGGGGCCTCAGGATGGTAGACGGCTTGCACTATGTAATTTCTGAACTCCTCTGTATATTTGCCCAGATCATGAAGCATCCCTGCGAGCCCGGCCATATACTTGATTCCAAGCTTCTTACCATACTTCTCAGCTAGCGTCCGCACTTCTAACAAATGCTCAGTGACGGTCTGGACTTTCATGTCACTTTCCCGGATGTGAGCTATGTATTCCATGGTTCTCCTCCTCAAACAAACAGATGAACAATACCACATCTAAGGAACATACGTTTCCCTAATTATAACAGCATAATAAGGAAAAATCCGACATTTTCCGGAGAACAATCGAACATTTTTTTACAGTTTTCGCACAAAAAAAGTAAACGTCCAAAAACCCACTCATATTAAGATGGTGTGGGCTTTTAGATGCGTATATCCTATCGGTTTCGTTTGACTATTAGTTCAATCTATCTCCTGCATGGGGAGCGACCAAGTAAAGGAATGGAGCAACGCCGAGCTCAAACGATTTCAATCCACGCTCCCATAGAGGGAGCGACTATCAACCCGTTTACCAAGGCGATAGCGCTTGCCTTGATTTCAATCCATGCTCCCATATATGGAGCGACGTGATTTGGAATATCAAGCGAAACTCCAGGAGGATTTCAATCCACGCTCCCACATAGGGAGCGACACAAGTGCTAATCGTGGATATGTTAATGCTGCCAAATTTCAATCCACGCTCCCATATAGAGAGCGACTTGATACTGGTAAATGCTGTTCCTCGATCATCAACTATTTCAATCCACGCTCCCATATAGAGAGCGACCCTTTGTCGCCTCGGGTGACTGTAGCCGCATTATATTTCAATCCACGCTCCCATATAGGGAGCGCCCCCTGATCGAGGCAGACGGCGGCGCCTGGAAGGTCATTTCAATCCACGCTCCCACATAAGGAGCGACAAGTCATCTTTGACCGTAACGTCACCGACAACCTATTTCAATCCACGCTCCCACATAAGGAGCGACCAATCCCCCGGATGCTCAATGAGCAGCAGGTAGTGATTTCAATCCACGCTCCCACATAAAGAGCGACTTTTTCTATAACCAAATGGTGCAACACTCCCAGTATTTCAATCCACGCTCCCATATAGAGAGCGACCCCAGGTGCGGACGGCCTTCCTGGCGTCCCTGGTGATTTCAATCCACGCTCCCATATAGAGAGCGACAACAGCATAGGAGCCACAAATAAGCCCTCCAAAGAGATTTCAATCCACGCTCCCATATAGAGAGCGACCATCATTTGATAAAAAGTACCTTACCCAATCAGCGGATTTCAATCCACGCTCCCATATAGAGAGCGACGCGCTTCTGATAATCTGCATACTCCTTCGTTCCTGATTTCAATCCACGCTCCCATATAGAGAGCGACATATACTCTAAATTCAAACCGTTCCCGGTGTGATAATTTCAATCCACGCTCCCATATAGAGAGCGACCCAAAGTAGATGATGCGAATCGGCTGGACGTAATCATTTCAATCCACGCTCCCATATAGAGAGCGACTTCGACCAGTTGTTAATATCCTGGGCCATCCCGCCATTTCAATCCACGCTCCCATATAGAGAGCGACGAGGTTCTATAGATAGCAATCTCATAACCGTATTATTTCAATCCACGCTCCCATATAGAGAGCGACGCCTCAATCAGCATCCGACATCGCAAAGGTCGGTATTTCAATCCACGCTCCCATATAGAGAGCGACATAAGGCCGCCGGAGTAGAGTATCAAGATTTCAAATTTCAATCCACGCTCCCATATAGAGAGCGACACGAAAAGGCAGCATTCTGGCCGTTGGTACCTTTATTTCAATCCACGCTCCCATATAGAGAGCGACGTTAAATCGTTGATGAACGATCTTGGCGTTGATACCATTTCAATCCACGCTCCCATATAGAGAGCGACGCCGGGGAGATCAACCAAAAGATTGAATCGTTGTGATTTCAATCCACGCTCCCATATAGAGAGCGACATAGCATCAATAATTTTGTTCGAGAGTATACAGATTTCAATCCACGCTCCCATATAGAGAGCGACTTCCTCTTCTTCATCTAAGCCGGCCCAATAGAGGGCATTTCAATCCACGCTCCCATATAGAGAGCGACTAACATACTTCATGGGAAAGGATGGTAGTAAAATATTTCAATCCACGCTCCCATATAGAGAGCGACATTTTTCTAGCAGAAGCTCTAATTCGTCCATTGATTTCAATCCACGCTCCCATATAGAGAGCGACTGGCAGCATCCGGGCCTACAATTTTGCCCGATAGGATTTCAATCCACGCTCCCATATAGAGAGCGACGCTGAACACAAAGCGCCCTGCTCCCGGATCACAATTTCAATCCACGCTCCCATATAGAGAGCGACCAAGTTTGTATTTCTGATCTTTATCAAGATTGGTATTTCAATCCACGCTCCCATATAGAGAGCGACTTACTGATTTTGGGATGTATGGTAGCCTTGGAAATATTTCAATCCACGCTCCCATATAGAGAGCGACGGCGATTTCGCACTTAAAAACAGCATAAACTAATGTTCAGCATTCTTAAATCCACTTTATTACGATAGATACCAAGTTTCAGTGAAATCTATCCTAATATTTCTTGTAAATAATGTAATAAATCAGGTGCGAAGGACCCGGGGGGTTCATGTGAGCTATACATTCGCACCAGAAATTTGACCTCCAAATGTAGGTACCCGAGTATTGTACGCCATTTCAGATCATGCGAGCAGTATATTTCCCTACTAATGACAATTTTATCAAGCCGAAAAAGGCTACACTCTTACATTGTGGCAATGTCAGTCTTGAATTGATGGTGACTACGCAATCTCCATACTGAGCGCATATGGTAATGGGCAGAAATTGAGAGTATTGAACAAAATATCTCCTTAGCTTAAAGCTTTACTCTAATTCATATTGTTAGGCACGGAGCAGATGACTAACCAGCAGCTTAACTATTTCAGTTTACGCTCCCACGCATACTCGTACCTTTATTTAGAAATGTTAGTATTGAACATGTCCACATAAGCCATATGCGGGAAGAGGATCGGATTGTTAATGAGCATGAGCAGTTGATTTAACTGAAATGTAAGAGAAAGCAATCCGATTTCCTTAGTCCTCGCTTTATCCTTATACACCTTATAGTTGTCCACTTGCAGTGCTTTTTGAAAGTCTTCTGATGGTTCTTTTGTGTCAAATGGCTTAACGATGTGTTCATAACGGGGGTCTTGTTTATGGTTCAATGAGTCATACCATGATGGCAAATCCTTTAAGTCAGGTTTCATTTCCACTCTCAGACGTTCGCCTTCGGGATGTATCACGATGTCAAAGAGATCATCATACTTACTGGACGAAGTATCTTTCGTATGGCATAAAATTTGAATAGGACGAGTGGAAGTCTGTGCTAACTTGTCCCTGTCCGATTTTTCTAATTTCTCTGGTTCTATTCTAAGCTGACCATCTTTATCCAGTATATAGTCATATTCTCCTTTAGCGATACCAGTGTGAATACGGGCCACTGACTTCAAGGAAGTTTTAAGATTAGTAATACTCTTGGACCAAGTCCTCAAATTTTCCCTTTTGTTACGCCCGTGAATATTGTTGCTCTTACACTGCACTACAACGGCAACAGCTTCAATCGGGATGTATTTAATCCGCCCAAGCCGGAAGATATAGGGAGTATATTGCTCGTCAAATATTGCTAGATCCACTTCCTTGGACACCAGACCATGCGAATCAATAATGAAGACGGACTGCTCAATGGAAAATTTACGGGGAATAATCTGCTCGAACAAAGATTTCCAGATGTCTTCTCGGAACGTTCCACTGGTTACATGGTGGCTCCCGGCTGCCATGCGTAGTTGACTGGTAATGCTCTCTTCCAGATGGATATAATTCTGGGCAATTTGCTGAATAATTTTGGGGGCAGCCTTTCTCATTTCTTCCAACTCTTGTTCTGATGATGGCTGTTTATCCTTCATTCCCTTTCTCTCCTGTCCGCTTGAAGCATCCGGCCATAGCCTGCATTAGTTTTTCCGCCGATTCCCTCATATTGCAAAGCATGACTCACAATTTCCTGAGCAATGTTCAGCCACTGCCTGGCATCTTCCTTCTCTACCCTATCTGACGGACAAGTAAGCAGGAAGCGAAAGGAAGCATTTACTGCGAGAAAGGGAAGCGGGACTGGATCATCGTCATCTCGCGGTGCAGAGGCTTTTTGCTGATCCGTTCGCTGCAATTGAATAGAATTATAGTTTTGATGATGTGGAGTCATCACGTCATCTATCAACGCGCTTTCAGCAGTAGCAGGAGTAACCCAAGCATCTTCATAATTGATATAACCTGCCTGATCCTGTGAACCAAACAATGCTTCATAATATTCACCATCACTCAAAAAAGCAGGATTCTCCGCCCCCAGCATGCAATGACAATAATTCGCCGTAACACCTTTTATAGCACTGCCTGGAATGTACGGCACACCATAGATGCGATGCAGCATCAGGGAGGTTTCCAGTGCGGATACCCCTCCGTGTCCGATTAGAAGCGGCGAAATGCTTGCCATCTCGAACTCTATACACCGGGAATCCCCCAATGTATCATGCAGCTTTGTGCTATAATGCTCGTATCTTTGCTCATACCAAATACAGGACTGCTTCCAGTCCGCTTGGTATTCTTTAATTAGCTGCCTGTAAAATTCACCTTTAGTATTCTGCAGATCGCCATTTACAACTCGGTATAACTTCGAGCCTTTGTTTGAGGCTTCTTGTTTGGTTATTGCCAAGTACGCATTCAACGTAAGACCTCCTTTCTTCGGTTAACTATCCAGCCCATCAGCTGCCTCCACCTTGAGAATAGCTTCTGCATAACGTTTGAACCAGACTGCCGCTTGAAGCACATGCCGGGTCAGATCGCGGTAATCCATCATATCATTAGTGCTTAGCCCCGTTTCCCAAGCAGCAGAACCCACAGCCGCAGCCAAATCCTGCAGGTAGCGCTGATGCAGAGTCTTCTGAGATTTACCTTTACTCTGAAAAAAGGCCACGGTCAATCGCAATCCATTTACTTGGACCATCGAAGGAAATAGCAGGCACAATCGCCCATAATCTTTATTGTTGCAGTCTGGATCTGCTTCTACTGAACGGATGCTCTGCATCGCTTTTTCCGCATAAGTATGTGCTGCTGATTTCATCAGGCTCCCCCTTTCACGTATCTGCACCGGATTCTGCCTTTACCTACCGTGGCATTGCCCCCGATCTGCAAAAAAGCTTCCTCAGGAAAAATATCCAGCAGCCCCCGATTCTCCAGTGTTTTCACAGAAATCCCGTCACTCCAGATCACACCATAAAGGATGGATTCCACCGGTAAATATTCTTCATTCCACAGCGCGCCGGGCTCCACGCTACCGGTTTCCAGACCAATTCGAATCCGTGGCACGACCTCGCTGCACATTGAAACGAAATACTGAAAAGCTTCATCAGAGACAAGCAGCATCCGTTCCTTGAGCATGGTCTCAGAGAGTTCATCCTTCACGAATATCTGCCCCGCCAGCCAATCTGTCCATTTTGCAAAAGCTTCGTCTTTCACGGCTCCACTGGTGAATTCGTCAACAAATACTTCGTTGTTCTTGTCAAGTTTACTGTCAGTGTGGAGCATGACCACCCCTGAATTCACTACAGACTCCAGCGCTGCCCAGTCGAATTCAGGCATATCGACGCCCGCAGCTACCGTATCCCGTCTGAAGCGCTTTAGTACAAGCGGACAAGTTACATAAGCGAATGTGCCATAACGGCTTGCCACTGGGAAGGCCAAGATTTTGGCGTCTGACATCACTAACGCTCCTGCATTTCCATCGTCTAATTCGAAACCATCATCACTATTGAAGTTTGTCCCTTTATTAGATGCTTTGCCAAAGGCACTATTTAGCCACTTCTCGGGTTGCTTGTGGATACCGCTTTTGAAAAATACCCGATGCACCCCTTTCATGCTTGAGCCTGGCAGGTAGGGCCATTCCGTCACTTTTTCGCGAATCATCGGCATATCAATGATACCTACACCTTGTCCTGTACCGATATGTACTGAACTCATACAATGCACATAGTACAATCTGTTGTTAGTCATCTTATGTCCCCCTTATCCATTCCTTTATGATGTCCATACGGTGTCCACACACCCCAGGTTGCCAATCCATACCCATCCTGCTTGTCAAAAAAAGCCTTGCGCCGATCCTCATCAGACATGGAAGTCAGCCAATTCCGCCGAACAAATTCCACCGGATCACCACTGATAACCTTGAAAAAATAAACACTGCCTGCTGCAACCATACGTCTTACCGCCTTCGGCTGATTATGTCGATAGCTCCAACCCGAGATCCCTTCCCAGCGCGGCAGGCAAGCCCAACACAATTCTATTTGCAGTTGTTTGTCGAACCTATCAGTCGATCTCAAATCTCCATCCAGCCATCCCGGCAACCATCCTTTGGAGAAATAGGCGGAAGTAGCCAACACCATCCGCAGATATCTTGGATTCTCAGCTACGGCCTGCGCAATGGCTTCCGGACATTTCCAGATATTATCCTGTATCTCTTGGTCGTCAATCTCTCGAAAATGAGCCAGCCGCCGCTTGCCGCCAAAAGAGTGGATGCCGCTGATTGTACCTTCCCATTTCACATCTGAACCTATACTTGCACTGGCAATAAGCGATACATCCGGGGGAATCACCAGAGATTCGGTAGAAAACAGGGCTTTGTCCTGTACCGTTGAGGTTTCCGCTTGTATTGCGGTATGCGTACGTACCTCCTTCACAAAAGGAGCGATAAAATGCACCTTATCCTCCGGTTTGCTTCGCCATTCTGCTATCGCAGCACTCCACTGCTCGGGCTGTAAATTATCGCAAAGCCACTTAATCATCCACTCAGCGGAGATATAAGCTGGCGCAGACTTAAGAGGCTTCCGGATTTCCGTATCCATCGAGACCGGCCATAGCTTATCCTCATGGAGGCTGGTTTTGCCGGTACCGAGGAACCCGTGAAGATGGGTGGGCGTATTCTTCGCTGGTTCGATAGGCCGCCTTACATTAACATGTATGCTCGCAGGATCTTCCTGTAGCCCAGGCTCATACAGATCCAAATCATAGGGCATCGGCAGAAATAATCTGTCATTCAACATATATAACGGTCCACGTATATCAACCTTAGCCACAGTCGAGGGTTTCCCCTCCCGTTCCGCATCCTTAGTCGTTGTACCGAATGTTCCCGCTGTATTATTTTTTTGCATCAAGGTACGCAAGGTTCCAGCTACTACGCCAGGTGTGACTGTACCCAAGGTATGTGCTCTCGCCCCAGGCGTATTGCCGAACGGCCTGCCATCCCGGATCATGAGCGGATCAAGAGGTTGAATTTGTATCGTTCGTTCCATAGGCTCCCCCTACTTTCTCCAGAGTTACTGCAATAACGCATTGTTCTGCCAAACGATTCAAGAGAACCAACGGGTCTTTAACACGATCAGAATCGGTTTGTTCCAACCCTTTAAACACAGATAGCACTTCTTTTATTATTTCGTCCTTGCTCTTAAATTCAGGCTTTTTGAGCAACAGTAGCCGCCGAATTTCAAAGTACAGCAATTCTCCCATCCCCTCGTTTTGGAGGGACCCGTGTGCTTTTAAATCCAAGTACTCAGCGTGCAACTGTCTTAGTCCGTAGGCAAAAGAAGTTGAAATGTATCTATTTCTATACAAGGATTGTAATTTCACAATAGTATTCACGGGATTCTCAGAAAACGGCAAGCTAACCCTCATCTCCTCACTTCCGCTGCGCTTCTGAAAGTGAATAGCCAGTTCATCACGACGCACCTTGGCCAGAGCCTCTGCTGCTCGCGCTATCAGCAAAGAGTCTTCCAGCGGCTCAAACATATGTACAATCGCTATACCCACAGATAATGTTGGACGCTGATCTTCATCCGGCAGTGCCAGGGTCATAGTATTAGTAAAAGCTTGCCGAATCTCTTGGGCTGCAGCCAGACAGCGATGAACCGGGAGCAAAGCCATCAGGTCATCCCCGCCGCTGTAAATCATCTGTCCTTTAATATCGTCTTTGAATACAATCCGCTCTACCTCCGAAGCAAACCCGGAGAGGTGTTCAGTGAACGACTGATGCTCTGCAGGGGTCTTCATTTTGCGCAGGGCATCACCCATGCGGTCGCCATCTCCTACAACTAGAGCGTAATAGGGAGTAGGTTCTTTTAGGATTTTTCCATATAATTCTTCAAGTGAGGTTAGGATGTTTTGAGTAATTTCCAGTTGCTTAACTCTATTTATCGGTTTCTTCATCTCGGCAGCGAGTTCTACCACGGCCTCTTCAACCCTGCTGGTATAGAACATCTCGGACTTATAGGATTGCAGGTCACTGCCGGTAAGCTTTAATGCAGTCCCATATTTATGCTTCAAATCCCGGTAGTACTCATCCACCGCTGTCTTCATCCACTGGTTCCTTGAGGCCCCCAATTCATCTCGAAACTGTTGGAACGCAACATCACATACGGACTTGAATTCCTTCTTATCCACAGTAAAACGGGACAAGCGTTTGACCAGCGAGATCGCATCTAGTGTTTCTTTGTGCTTGATGCCAAATCCGGCGTAGGACATATATTGGGAAGGTTTCAATACAGATTCCCTTCCGCTATCAAGGCCCGATTTATCATCACCAAAAAGGTCTGCCGGCTCGTTGGGCCGAAAGTCACGCAAGGTTTTACGGGCTGCCATGAGCTGTTCGGTCTGCTGCAACACCTCTGCATATTTCTCTTCACTTTCCAGCTCCGACCAAACGGCATAAAATTCGATGAAGTCCTTAACTTGTCTTTCCCACATTGGTCCTATAATACCGCTGCCTAACTCCTCTTTAGCTTTATTTGCATAACCCAGCCACTTCGTCACTACTGCTCGTCTCACATCCAGCGCTACCGCTTTCGGATCATTAGTAGGGACAATCGCAAGCACCTTGTTAGCCACTTTGAGATCATCCAGTCCGTATGCAATCTTTTCCTTATGGATATAGGGGAAAATCATACGGGCATTATGGGCCTCCGCTAACCTGCGCGCAGCTTCCTTGCTAATTTCAGACAGCAAATGAGACCCAAACCACAGATCTCTCGTCTTACGCGCCTGGGCGATAAACTCCTGAACGGGGCCAATGGAAATGAGCATTACTACTTCTGTTTGGGGTTCGGCCTGTAGGAAGTTCTCTTCCATTCCTTTACCTCCTCACTCTCTAAAAAAGCCTGAATTGCACTCTTCTGCCCCTGCTTCATAGGACTTCCCGGATAACTAAGTTCTTTATATATATCTTTTTCTCTAATAGGCTTGTGAGCGACAAGCTCTTCGATACTTTCTATGTGAGCAAAGTCTCTGGGCGATCTTTTTCTCTTATCTTCCTTATTTTCTATTACTTTCAACTCCAACTCCGATAATCGGGGCTGATTCAGTTTTACAATAATCCCCACTCCACGTTTATCACTACGTGCAAGCGCCTTAGTAATAAGCGGTGAAGCAAGCCTGCTTTTGTCTTTGGGTGCCAATTGCATATTATACGGCTCTCGAAAATTTGAATATCGTTTCTTTAAATATTCATCTTGTTTAAACTGGAAAATAATAGGAAGTCCAAGCTGTGCGCGTGGAAAAGAAAAAAACTCCTGCTTTTTAAATGGAGATGGTTTTTTATGATCTTCCTCAGACATGCCAGTAACCCGCCGCAGCGAATCCGCTTCCGGCCATAGGCTGCGTTCGTATTTAGGAGGTTTAGAGTAAATATACGTGTTGTTCGGTTGCGACCTGAAGTTGTGATACAGCTTAATCACATCGTTCCAAGCTGAAATCATGTCTCTTTCATATTCTTGAATAATTACGCTCCTTGACAGAGTAGGCCATTCCTTCTTCTCCAATTGCGTATCCAGCTCCAATTCATAATCCGCAACTTTCCCATGAAACCAATCTTCATACTTGGGATGTGTAGACGTACGCTCTGGCGCAAAATCCTTGCAATACAAGCTACCGCAACCACGCCGGGTTCTGCTTCCAAGTCCACCGAAATTAATCCAGGCCCACAATGCAGGAGTGATTTCCTTCCGTAGTTGCTCTACATTAAGAAATGGCTTTGAGCCATTCTCCAAGGTATCCGCCTGTTTGGGAAGTCGTGGGGTATAGCGGATTGTTAATTCAAATTGCTGCATATTAGACCCGGGATTATTTTTGTCGAATGGAAATACTGCATAGCGCGGCAATCTAACAGTCCTTTTTGGGGTCTCATTATTAATTGATGCTGAATGCTCTTTTCCCTTTTCAGGCTCTGTTTTATTGAAAATATGTACCGATATCTTCACCCTGCTGGGTGAATGAGAATCCCCAAAAATTTCGACCTCGCGCTGGCGGAGTTCAGTAACACTCTCAAATGCCGCTCCTCGCGTGGCTCTCCACCAGAATCGCAAATGGCCACGAATTGAAGCACTTCGAATCGGAAAAGCAGAATCCGTAAATCCAGGTTTACTGCCGCCCCCAAACATAGGAGTAACTATAGTAATATTGAATCTGTCTTCCGGCACCTTTTTTCTGGATTCTTGTATGTCCTTTATTACCAAATCCAGCGTAGGAGGTTTTATTTCCTTTTTAGGATCCATGAACATGAACTTCACCTCATTTCTGACTAATTACAAGACTAGTACTTTTAACATAGAAAGAAGCACGGATATGAGCTAAAAGAATTATTTCATAGCAATATTATACATTTATATGGAATTTTTTACAGATTAATTTTCCATGATTCTACATAAAATTCATTTCTTCGGGGAAATTCACACGGGAATAAGTCTGCTGGATGCAACAAAGCACCAAAAGTTTTGCTAATGCAGCAAACTTCTGGTGCTTTGCAGTATCTGGGGTTATTTGAAGGTTCAAACATTATGCTTTTGCGGCTTGGAAGAAAATTTAAGTTTCAACTGGATTTAGGATTTTGGTACACGTTCCCGCGTAGGGGGCGACTATCAGCAGATTAATTCTGTAACAAATTCTGTGATTATTTCAATCCACGCTTCCACATAGGAAGCGACGAAGTCTTACCGCTGTCTTCAGCACCAAGCAGGCATTTCAATCCACGCTCCCACATAGGGAGCGACTCAGTTAAACCCCCTGTACCTGATGTGCCTGCTTATATTTCAATCCACGCTCCCACATAAGGAGCGACAAATGAGCAAACAAATCTATAACCCAACAGTCCAAATTTCAATCCACGCTCCCGCATAAGGAGCGACAGCTATGGTAAGCCCAAGGAGCTACAGTTGCGGCTATTTCAATCCACGCTCCCACATAAGGAGCGACAGCAGCACGCCATCATTCTTAAAAATATGATTCGATTTCAATCCACGCTCCCACATAAGGAGCGACTTTCTCCGGCTGCTGCATTTGCGTCAGAGGTCGCAATTTCAATCCACGCTCCCACATAAGGAGCGACTCTACTGCCATTATTCGTCTCCTCCGATCACCCGATTTCAATCCACGCTCCCACATAAGGAGCGACGATTGCAGGAATGGCACATCGAGGCTTTAGAGAGTATTTCAATCCACGCTCCCACATAAGGAGCGACAATCCATTGTTCGAGTGGGGTTTTGTAGTAGTTGATTTCAATCCACGCTCCCACATAAGGAGCGACATTGGTGCCAAAATCCAAAATGCAGGGACAAGGCATTTCAATCCACGCTCCCACATAAGGAGCGACCTATGTGAACAGCCTATTGGCAGTCATGCTCATTATTTCAATCCACGCTCCCACATAAGGAGCGACGCAACATGAGTTAAATAGTGTAATGAGCGCGGAGATTTCAATCCACGCTCCAACATAAGGAGCGACTGAAGTAAAAAACTAATCAACGAGGGCGATGGGATTTCAATCCACGCTCCCACATAAGGAGCGACCCCGGATCGGCACAATTACCGCAGAGGTGAAAATAATTTCAATCCACGCTCCCACATAAGGAGCGACATACAAGAGGTTTATCAGATCCGGCAAGAATTCAATTTCAATCCACGCTCCCACATAAGGAGCGACTGTGCTGCGGATGACAGACTCGCCACTTGTCAGCAAATTTCAATCCACGCTCCCACATAAGGAGCGACGAATAAGCAGGACAAGATCCTGGATGATCTTATGATTTCAATCCACGCTCCCACATAAGGAGCGACAAAATGAGCATCACGATAATGATCCACGGTATATAATTTCAATCCACGCTCCCACATAAGGAGCGACACCGTGCGAGTATGGACGATGTTAAATTGATCTGATTTCAATCCACGCTCCCACATAAGGAGCGACGATAATCCCGCTGGAGTGAACAATGGACTACCAGATTTCAATCCACGCTCCCACATAAGGAGCGACCTTGACGGCCTCTTTGAGTTCTTTGACTGTTTCAGTATTTCAATCCACGCTCCCACATAAGGAGCGACTTTCGTGATTTTGATAAAGGCTTGATTGCTCCATATATTTCAATCCACGCTCCCACATAAGGAGCGACCAGAGCCTGCGGACGGCTTCCTGTGCAGCTTCAAATATTTCAATCCACGCTCCCACATAAGGAGCGACCTACATGGTGATTTCTTGGACTGGTACAACGCCCGATTTCAATCCACGCTCCCACATAAGGAGCGACGCATAGTCTTGCGCGGCTTGTAGCAGTGATTAGGATTTCAATCCACGCTCCCACATAAGGAGCGACCTTGGACATTTGTTTCACGACTTCCGGCAGTTTCGATTTCAATCCACGCTCCCACATAAGGAGCGACCCACCCAACCCCACTGCTGTTCGTCCGCCAATTGATTTCAATCCACGCTCCCACATAAGGAGCGACATTTTTGGCCCGGAAGCAAGGATAAACAGAGCATATTTCAATCCACGCTCCCACATAAGGAGCGACGAAAATATGATGTAGTCATAATGGATAAGGCCCTATTTCAATCCACGCTCCCACATAAGGAGCGACGGCGTTCTGTAGCTCGGCTGCTCTCTTGTGCCTTATTTCAATCCACGCTCCCACATAAGGAGCGACTTCTCTACAACTCTTCCATCTTTAAAAACCAAAAATTTCAATCCACGCTCCCACATAAGGAGCGACTGCGATTTCTCACTTAAAAACAGCACAAATCCATTTTTAACATTCTTAAATCCACTTTATTACGCTAAATACAAAGCGTCAGTGATGTTTATTCCAACTTTTATATACAAATAATGTAATAATCCAGGTGCGAAGGACCCGGGGATTTCATGTGCGCTTTACATTCGCACCACAAATTTAATCCCAACATCCAATCTATCTGCTGTTTATCCAATCTATCTTAAAAAAAGTTCCTCTCAACACTCTCATGCTGGTACACAATTCATTCTATGCCATTCTGCCACATGCAAACAATATCTCTTCCTACTAATTCTCTTTCCACTCTGCCTACCCCTGCAGCGCCTTCCGCACGCTCAGGATATACCTCGCCTGATCGAGCGGGTTCACGCCCCGGCGGGTGCGCTCGGCCCGGACATCCGGAGGGCATTCCTCGTAGCCGGCAAAAAAGGAAGTGAACGTGCTGCGCCCCTTCGTGTAGGAGCTTAAGCTCACGGGGTAATCGAGTGACGTTGCCAGCGGCAGCCGGCCCTCGATGATCATCCGTTCGCCTTGCAGGACGGGCGGCTCGAAGGTGCCGCGCATCTGTACGAGATCGTTCATGACGCGGCCGCCGTTCTCTTCGGGTACAACAATGCGGACCTGGAGAATCGGCTCCAGCAGCTTGGTGCCGACCCGGTTCAGCCCGTCCATGATGGCCATCGGTGTAGCCACCGCAAAATCCAGCGGATGCGTATGCCACACATGATGCTGCCCCTCGGTTAGCGTGACCTTAAGGTCGGTTACCTCCCAGCCGTATAGACCCTGCATTAACGCCTCCGGCACGCGGCGGGCGGTTTCGTTCTGATATTGCGGCAGCAGATCGGAACTGCGGACCAGTGATTCATAGCGAAGTCCGCTGCCCGGCGGTCCCGGTTCAATCCGGAACCGCAGAATCGCCCAGCACGGCTTGGGCATCAGGTAGGCGACATAACCTTCGCCCGCGCGGCTTGGCGTCTCCCGATAGATCACCGACGGCTGGCCGAAGGTAACCTTCAGTCCGTACCGGCTCTCCAGCACACTGTCCAGAATTTCCAGCTGAATCGGACCCATGACCTTGATGTGCAGCTCCCGCTCATCCTGAAGCCACTGGGTATCAAGCAGCGGATCTTCATCGGCCAGCTCCTGGAAGGCTCCGATGACCTTATGCTCATCCACAGCCGCATCCCAATGCACCCGCACGGTGAGCAGCGGCACAGCCAGCTTCGCTTCCTGCGGAACCGCGTCCGGCACGCCCAGCACATCGCCGATTTTTACCCCGGACAATCCGTAGACTACGGCGATATCTCCGGCCTCCAGCGTCCCGACATCCTCCGTGCGTCCGCCTTCCACCTTGCGGATTTGTGTGACCTTGCCTTGAACATCCTGCGTATAATTCATCACCGTATCCCGGTTGCGGACCATTCCCTGATAGAGGCGGACGTAGGCCATGCGGCCCATGGTTTTGTCACGCTGAATGCTGTACACGATGCCGGACACCGGCAGTTGCGGATTCCCGCCGGCACGGGGAAAATAATCGGTCATCGCGTCCAGCAGCTGCGTAATGCCAAGGCCTTTGGCGGCCACGCCGTAGACAAGCGGGAACCATCGGCCAGCGGCTGCTCCAGCCTTCAACTGTTCCTTCCAGGCTGTCAGATCAAGCGGAGTGTCCGACATATATGTCTCCAAAAGCGCCTCGTCCCGTTCCGCCAGGGCTTCCAAAAGCTCTATCCGCGCCGCAGGGTCCGCAGCTTCTGCCCATAGATCTACAGCACCAGCATATTCCTGTTCTTGTCCCAGCGCCTGCTGGACCGGCAGGATATCACCGGACAGATACGTTCTTGCCTGAACCAGCACAGCTTCGGGGTCTGCGCCGGTCCGGTCCATTTTGTTCAGAAAAACCAGTGTCGGAATCCCCAGCTTGCGCAGCGCGTTCCAGATCATCTCGCTCTGGGCCTGCACACCTTCGACCGCCGACAAAATAAGCACCGCACAGTCCATCACCCGCAAGCTCCGCTCCACCTCGGACAGGAAATCGACATGGCCCGGTGTATCGACCAGATTCACCTGCACGCCCCGCCACTCGAACGATGCCAAGGCCGCACGCACGGAAATCCCCCGCTGGCGCTCCACCTCCATGGAGTCGGTCAACGCCGTTCCGCTGTCTACACTGTCCACCGCCTTAATGCGGCCGCTTTCATAGAGAATATGCTCCGTAGTTGTTGTCTTCCCCGCATCAACATGGGCAAAAATCCCCACGTTAATCCGTTCCATCCCCTGCTGCTGAACCATCTATGTTCTCCTGTCATGAACTGATTTTATAATCAAAGCGCTACCATTCCTAAGTGTACAGCGAAAAGGCGCCGCTGTTCAATCCTCACCGCATACTCTTACCGCGTACTCTCACCACATCAAAAGGCTGGTTCATCCGGGGGGCACAGGGTATTTAGTTACTGAAGAAAGAATCCCAATAGTCACCGGGGGAGCATCAGGGGTCAGCAAGGCCACGGCTTTACGTTTTGCCCAGCATTGGGTTGTAGCATATAAACTTGATCTTTCCCTTGTGAATCTCGCACAAACTACACAGGAGATTGAGTCCATCGTATGAAGAAAAACGGCGGTTACTTAAGCTGGCGCAATACACCATTCGCATAAATGCCGTGTGCCCCGGTTCTATTGACACTAATATTGGATAAAATACGTATAAAAGCAAAGAACTAGAGGAAGTACGAATTACGAATCCCCTTAGAATTTCCGGACGGCAATCATCCGCTGGAGCAGGCTCCCGGCAAACCGGAGCAAGCCGCCAACCTGGTGCTTTTCCTGGCTTCGGATGAGTTGTTTCTTTTTACTGGCACGGAGATTTTTGTGGACGGTGTGGAGTCGCTGCTGCGGGGATAATTCCTCTGCATTGCATTTTTTTGGAGTGGACCTGCAACCTTTCTACGCTTTCCGCCATCTAAGAGGATAAGAGGTGAGGCACAATGAATAAATATTCTTTCCAGATGAGCGCAAAAAAAATAACTATTGCGTGCGGCATTCTGGCGGCAAGCGTATCTTTTGGAGCATCGGCTTTTGCATTTTCCGACATCAAGGGAGATCCCGCTGAGTCGAAAATCAACGCACTGCATAACAAGGGAGTCGTTAATGGAGTGACTACGGACAGATTTGCGCCAAAATCAAAGGTTACCTTTGCCCAAGGCATCCAGTTTATTGTGAACGGCCTGCAGTTGTCCCCGAAGGCATCGGGCGGTGGTAGTACAGTTACGTCTAGTGTATATTTTGACAAAGTAAAGGATAAAGCGTGGTATGCATCCGCCTTCCTCATTGCGAAGCAAAACGGTCTGACCCTGGATAAGTCGGTTGATCCGAACGCTGCGATGACACGTATCCAGTTCGCCCATTTGCTGACTCAGGCTTTGCAGAGCAAGGGGAACTTCCCGGTAACGCTGATGTACGCCGATATCTCGGATGGCAGCAAGCTGTCCAATGCTGAGATGAATAGCCTGCAGATTCTGGTGAACACCCATTTGGTGACATTGGAAAAAAATAATACTTTCCGTCCAAATGATGCGGTGACCCGTGCGGAAGCTGCCGTCTGGATCTATGACGCTGCTGAGTTTGCCCAAACGGTGATTACACCAGAGGTGACACCTCCGGATGAGGGAACCGCAGCTCCTGCTCAGCTGTATGAGGGTTCAATAACTCTGGAAAAAGCCGGCCAAGGCGTAAACAAAGTTACACTTACCGTCAATGATCTGCCGAACCCGGGGTATGGACTGGCTATTAACCGGATCGAATTCGGCAAAGACAAGACGGCGGTCATCTATTTCAGCGTAACCAAGCCCGACCCGGGCAAAATGTACCCGATGGTCATCACCAAGGGCACCGCAGTAACGTATCTGCCGGAAGGTTATACCGCAACTGCCAAGTCCCTAACCGCTGCTCCTTCATCGTCCGGTTCCAGTGTAAGGTAGGCTGGAATTGTAACTTGGAGGACTGGCCCGGGTTGCAGGCCCGGATGTACCTGCTTAGATAGGCCTAAATAGACCGTGCCCCCGGAGGCACGGTCTTTTTGGCGTAGATCAAACGAAAGGGAACATGCCGCAGGGACACTGACCGCCGGACGCTGAAGCATGGTTACGAAATCGGAAGGTTCCGGACTCCAGTGTGCTTATCTGCACCATGCAGCGACTTTCCGGAATATTCCGGTCGGACTCCGGTGCGCTTATTTGCCTAAAACCCCCGCAGACAGGGCCGTTTTAGGCAAAATAACGGATTCTCAGTCCGTCCCTGTGTTCAATCTTCGTTCCCCTTGGCATTTCCGGTATTTTTTCAATGTGTGGCTCATATAGAAAACGGACGCTGCCACCGGAATAAACCAGTGGTGCGTCCGTCTCTTTTCTATTTATGGCGTCCATTGATCGTGGACGATGCCTACGAGGGCGCGGTCCTCGCCCATTTTCTCGAAGACCAGGCGCAGGCTGCGCCAGTCCATGCCTTCATTGGCCGGATCTACACCGGCGATGTGATATTCTACGAAGTCGTAGCTGTCCTTGGGATAGACTTCGTTGATATTATTCAGGGTTGTTCCCTGCCCGAGCCCCTTATTCAGGGCCGTTTCAGCCTTATTCATGAAGTCGGCGTCATAGACAAACCGCTTGAAGTATTCCGCAAAGGTCAGCTTGATGGCCTCCCCCGAACCGGCGAATTTCCCCCATACGTACGGTTTAGAATCTTTCATCAGCCCCTCCAGTTGATCTCTGGTGAATACCAGATCAGTTGCCGTATCAACATGGGCGTAAGGTGAAAAACGGACACCTTTGTCGGGGTGCGCCCAGGATGCGAGGGTCTCCATATTGCCTCGGCTCAGGGCTCGCAGCACTGTGGTTGCCGCTTCCATAGCTGTAGGAGGCGTCCCTTCCTCCGGTGCGCCCGAAGCCTGCGGCACCTGGCTCTCTGCCGGTTCCGAAGAAGCCGGCGCTGCGCTTGCTGGCGCGCTTGGCACTGCACTCGCTGACGTGCTTGGCGCTGCGCTCGCTGATGCGCTTGGCGCTGCGCTCGCTGACGCGCTTGGCGCTGCGCTCGCTGACGCGCTTGGCGAAGGCGAACCCTGGGTCTGCTGCGGCTCCGCTTCAGACGCTGAATTGCAGGCCGCAAGGACCAGCAAAAGAGCGGCCAGGGCGGAATGCCCTAATATTTTTTTTACAGTAATCATTGAAAATCCCTCCTTATGCTGCTGTTTCTCTCTCTCTGTATTTAGACGTCCGCAGCTGGATTAATGTTGCAGATGGACCAGATTTACCCGAAACAGGCAAGTGCCCCTGACAACAGCATTAAAAACCGCTATACTTTTGTTCAGATGCACAACAACTTCAATGTAACGGATCAGCCGCAAGGCCCTAACTGTTATTTACCCATTTGACGAAGGAGGATGTGGATTTGTTCCAGCTTTCCGAGAATCAGGCCCAGGAGATCGTGGATAAAATGATGACGGACATCCCATACAATATTAATATCATGAACGCAGACGGGATTATTATCGGCAGCGGCCGAAGGGAACGGATCGGCACGGTGCATCAGGGAGCGGTCCAGGCGCTGTCCACCGGGAGAATGGTTGAGGTCTGGGAGGACAGCCGTTTTGAGAAAAAAGGCACCAATGAACCGATTGTAATCGGTCATACCCGCGTAGGAGTCATCGGCATCTCAGGGAATCCGGATGAGGTCCGCCCTTTTTGCAATATTGTCAGAACTACCGTATCCCTGTTAATTGAGCAGCGCAACAGCTTGGAGACTCTGGCCCATGAAGCGAATCGCAAAAAAGCCTTCCTTGAACTGCTGCTGAATCATCAGGGAGCCTATTCCCAAAAGCTGAGAAAAGAAGCAGCGCCGTATCAGATCGACCTGCTGCTGAAAACCGTGGTGCTGTACATCAAGCATTTCAATGCCGAAGCAGACCCGGACAAGCTGCTGCTGCGCTACCCTTCCTTTGCTATAGATGAAGAGACGCAGCTGCTTATTTTACAGGAGTCAGGCGATCCCGGACCACTGATCCGCGAGCTTTTGCGAGGCCAGCCCCAAGTGCTGATCGCCGCCGGCAAGCAGGAAGCGAGCATAGCCGAAAGCTACCGCCAGGCCAGATCCGCGATGAATATTCTGCTGGCGCTGAAGCCTGCTGCACAGGTCATCGCTTTTGAAAACGTGGAATTTCTGGTGAAGCTGAGCCACGCTTCCTTGGCCCCGCTGAACACCGCCGCCAAGCTGGAGGATGCCGTAGATATGATTGAGACGCTTCGAAGCTTCATTAACCATAATTGCAGCGTCTCCCATACCGCCGATGACTTGAATATCCACCGCAACACGCTGCAATACCGCCTGAAACGGATTCAGGCCCTGACCGGAAAAGATCCGCGCAATCTGCTCCAGTTGTTCGAGCTCACGCACGGTCTGCTGGCGCTCTACAAGTAGTGCTGCTTCACACGACAAGCGGCCCTGAAGAGAACACTCCAGGGCCGCTGTTTTTCTATGCTATTCGCTTAGCTTCAGAATTCTCGCAATATTCTCACAGGTCCGCTCGACGTTCTGCGGCCCCTCAGCCAGCAGCTTCTCCAGGCCGGAGGCCCCGGGAACAATGCCGAAGATTGCCGTGAAGCCTTCCTCATACAGGGCATCTATGCCCTCGCCGATGTAACCGGCGACAGCGATGACCTTTTGTCCGCCGGCTTTGGCTGCACGGGCGACACCGTAGGGAGTTTTCCCGAACTTCGTCTGAAAGTCAATGCCGCCTTCGCCTGTGAACACCACATCGGCGCCAGCCAGTTTTTCCTTCAGGCCGGTATATTCAATAACAATCTCAATTCCCTTCTGCAGCACAGCCTGGGTAAAGATCAGCAGCCCCGCACCTAACCCTCCGGCAGCACCTGCACCGGGCAGATCACGCACATCCTTGTGAAGCTGCTGCTTCACGACCGCCGCATAATGGGCAAGATTCGCATCAAGTTTTTGCACCATTTCCGGTGTAGCTCCCTTTTGCGGGCCAAATACCCGGGAAGCCCCCTGCTCCCCGCACAGCGGATTCGTCACATCGCAGGCAACAATCATTTGTACATGCTGGAGGCGTTCGTCCAGCGCAGAAATATCTATGCTTGCCAGTCTGTCCAGACTGCCGCCGCCCCGGGGAAGCTCCGCTCCCGACTCATCCAGGAACCGGGCCCCGAGCGCCTCGGCCATGCCGGCTCCCCCGTCATTCGTCGCGCTGCCGCCGATGCCGATGATGATTTTGCGGATGCCCCGGTCCAGGCACTCCCGGATCAACTCTCCGGTGCCGTAAGTGGTTGTGATCAAGGGGTTCCGGGTTTCCTTCGGCACCAGATGGATGCCGCTCGCGGAAGCCATCTCAATCGCCGCAGTCTGTCCGCCGCCAAGAATGCCGTATTTCGCCGTAACCTTTTGCCCGAGCGGTCCGTTCACCTCTTTATAATGAATTTCCCCGCCCGAAGCATCGACCAGGGACTGTACGGTTCCTTCCCCGCCGTCAGCCATCGGTACATGAATATAATGGGCAGCCGGATAGACCTTCCGCAGCCCCTTTTCCATGGCAATGCAGACTTCTTTGGCAGTCATGCTCTCTTTGAAGGAATCCGGCGCCAGTACGAATGTTTTTTCTTTTCCCTTCATATCCTCACCCCATACCATATATTAATGCCTGTACTCTATAACAAAAACCCGTAAATGACCGTCGCCGCAACCGCCATCGTCCCGCCAACCACCGCTTCATAGGGAATGAGCCCCATCCGCTGCTTAATCGACATTTTCATGCTGTCCGCTGTGACATGGAAGTAATTGCCCTGCGGCAGGGAGTCGATGACAGTGGCTCCGGTATGCACCATGACCGCTGCGGCCAGCGGCGCCGTGCCCATATTCAAAATCGCTTGTCCAAACGAACCCGTCGCCAATATAACGCCCGTCGAGGTAGAGCCGGTAGCGGCCGCCATCAGAATACCGGAGATCGGTGCCAGGAAAGTTCCCGAAATCCCCGCCGCCTGGATCAGGCTGACGATCTGCACGGACAAGTCGGAAGCGGCAATGAGTCCGGCAATCCCCCCGGCACCGATCAGAATCAGCACCGTTGCCGTCATTTTATTGAGGCCGGATGAAGTAAAGGCCAGAATTTTGTTTCCCTGGCCCATGGCCAGGAGGCCAATAATCCCGGCAACCGGCAGAATGTACAAGGCATCAACTTTAATTCGGGAAAGGGCATCGATGCCCGTGAGCGAACCGATCGGATTGATCATCAGCAGAATGACCGCAACAAGCGGTGCCACAATAGCCTTGCCGAGCGGCGGATATTTGGAGGTGTCAATTTCGTTGTACACTGCTTCCCCGTCCAGCACCCTGACACCTTTATTTTTCAAAAGAGAAGCTACGATAACGGTTACAATTAAGCCGCACACCGCTGGAATGAAGCCGGCCAGCATCACATGGCTCAGATCCAGGTCGAACCCCCGCGCGGCGGCAATCGTATTCGGATTGGGTGAGATAATGTTCCCTGCTTTTCCGCCGCCGGAGAGTGCGAGCAGCAGCGCCATTTTGGAGATTCCCATTTTATTGCCTACAGATAAAGCAATCGGTGCCACTATCAGTACGGCCACGGGGATAAATACCCCTACCGCTGTAATTATCATCGTAGCCAGCGCCAGCGCCAGAATGGCTTTGCTCCCGCCGAATTTCTTCACGATGGCCTGGGCAATCGTTTCGGCCGCTCCCGATTCCATCATCACCCCTGCCAATACACCGGCGGCAAGCACGCGCAGAACCGTACCCATGACACTTTGCGTACCGCTTACAAGTACACTCACCGTCTGCTCCAGATTGGCCCCGCCAATCAGCGCACCTGCGATAGCCCCCAGAAATAAGGAGTAAACCGGATTCAGCTTTCTCAGGATCAGAATAATCGCGAGCGCCAGTCCCGCAAGTGCCCCATACCAGCCTATTGTTAATCCTTCCATTGTACAGCCCCCTATAACTCTTGTTGAACACGCTTTCAGTATAAAGGCTGGCCTCATTAAATAATATTGATGTTCGGACGAAATGTATTGTGCAGTTGACCAAAGGAAAACCTCCCGATCGCTCAGCCACAGGCCGGGATTATCGGGAGGTTGCCTTCTGTTGTGTGGCCATCATAGGCTAAGCAGTGCCGCTTTTGCAGAGTTCTACAGCTCTATATAGTATCTGATTTCTTCGCTTTCAATGTGAAAACCAACCGATTGATACAGGGCCTGGGCGGAGTGGTTGTCGGTTCCTGTTATCAGTGAGGCGGTTTCAAGCCCGTGCCCCTGCAAATATTTCAGGGCTTCAGCCAGCAGGAAGCGGGCAATGCCGCGTCTTCTCCAGGCTTCCCTGACGAACACATCCTCGATAACGCCACCCGCATCCTCCTGCCAAACCATCACACTGGCGACCCTCGTCCCTGCTTCCCGGGCAATAATGGCGGTCCACAGCGGATGGGCACGATATTCAGCAAGCCGCTCCGCTCCAATCGGTGCATCCGGCCACACCTCTGATTCCAGTTTCATATACTGGTTCTGCTCTTCACGAGTCTCCATCCCCCAGTGTATCCAGTCCAGTCCTTCCGTAAGCGGCATTTCCACCACGGGCTGTGTCAAATCACGTTGCAGGCTATACAGACTATGTAAATACTGATAGCCCTGCTGCTCCTGAAAATAACGGTGATACCCCGTTTCGGTCGAATAATTCCCCACACACAATAATGTGCCGTGACCCTCCGGCAGCGTCTCCTTCACAGCAACGGCCCGCGCCAGCAGACGCTCATACACACCATTCAGCAGCTCCACATCCTCTTCCCTGCCCGGCACAACCTTCAAATTAATGAAAATCCTATGCTTATTCTCCGCCGTGCTTTCATTTGGAATAACGTTGAATACCCCAACCTGGCCTTTGGCAACCATCTGATTTCCTTCAAAAGCGCATAACACATTTTCATAATTCTCTTCTTCGCCCACCCACCAAAAAATCACAGGACCGCTTGCCGTCACCACCTGATAAAATTCACCCAGCGCTGCCATGTCCTCCTGCCTAAAATTCCGAATTACGGTTTCATTCAACAGCTTACCCACCCGTCTCATTTTTTTCCAAATCATAACATGGAGGCAAGAGGACAGAAAGATGAAAAATAGTTATAACTATTTAGTACAATACCCCGGCAAACTTCCCCTTTGAGCCCCGTGCATGCTGTAGTAGTTTCCGGGAGGACGCCTACGTTGTCCGTGGATTTCGCCGGAAAAAGGTTATTCTAACGGGTAGCGAGAGTAGCGCCTTCTCTGTCCGCGTTACTCTACATACGGTCCTGTCTTCTCCTATCCCCTTGCAACTGGTCATCTGAAGTTCCCAAGAGATTCGGATTTTTGGGGTTTTATATAATTTCCTGTTGAACAAAACACGGCTGTACCGTCGTTCACTGGACAATGCAGCCGTTTATGCTTTCAGTTTAGCGTCGCCTGGAGAACCCTTTATGAATCCTTCGGCATTCCAAGTGGAAAAAAGATAACTAATTTGCCCGTGCCTCCTATTCTCCGCAAGCTATTTTCCACTTAAATCCCACAATTGTTGATTTTGGGGAGAATTAAGTTCCCTTTTTCCAACTATATAAGTTGAACTTAAAGAATTCATAAAAGGGAAGAAGTGCGGAGGGGAAGTTTGGATACTTACAGAGCGGAGGCGTCCGCCTGAAAGCTTTCCGTAGGAAAGCTCGCTTCGGAAGCATAATCAGTCAACAGATTTCAACCGCTAAAGGCGGTTCAAACCAAGAAATTCTTAAGACAACAGCGGCTGGAAGTCCAAACATTTCCCGCAGTGACGACCATACCCCACAATGCAAAACTAAAGTTCAAGTTATATAGCACCGCTAGCTCTATTAGCACTATTAGCACTACTCAGCTACCTCTTCGTAAGCGCTATTTGTCGTTATGTTGGAAAATGGCGATCAACTTCGGCTGATTCCCAACTTTAGGCAAATCATATCTACAAAAAGGGGAATTATAATAATCATAATTTCCTAAATAACCAAAAAACCACCCGCCTCATCTTCCGGGGCAGGTGGTGGGATAATTTATTTATTTCGCGCCTCCGTTATTGTCGCGCGGCGGACGCATGGTCAGGCTGACCCGGCCTTTCTTGAGGTCGACGCCCATCACCCATACGGTGACATTGTCTCCCACGGAGACAACGTCCATCGGATGCTTCACGTAGCTGCCGCTAAGCTGGGAAATATGCACCAGCCCGTCGTTCTTGATGCCGATATCGACGAAGGCGCCGAAATCGATCACGTTGCGTACGGTTCCCTGCATTTCCATGCCGGGAACCAGATCTTCGATCTTCAGCACATCCGTGCGGAAGATCGGCGGCGGCAGCTCCTCGCGCGGATCACGGCCCGGACGCTGCAGGCTCTCCAGGATGTCGCGCAGCGTAGGCACGCCGACATCAAGCTTCACCGCCAGCTCGGCGGCATCCTGCGCCTGAAGCTGTTCGGCTACTTCCTTGCTGCCAAGCGAGGCCACATCCAGCCCCAGCTCGCGGAACAGCCGGTCCACCACCGGATAGGATTCCGGGTGGATAGGCGTACGGTCCAGCGTGTTGTCGCCGCCGGGAATACGCAGGAAGCCGATGCACTGCTCGTAGGATTTGGCGCCAAGGCGCGGCACCTTCTGCAGCTGCTTCCGGGTCGTGAACTTGCCGTTCTCCTCGCGGAACTTCACTATATTTTTGGCGATGGTCGAATTGACTCCCGCGACATAGGACAGCAGGGAGGCGGAGGCGGTATTCACATCGACACCGACATGGTTGACCGCCGACTCCACGACGCCTTTCAGACTTTCCTCCAGATGCTTCTGAGAGACGTCATGCTGGTACTGCCCGACACCGATCGCCTTCGGGTCGATCTTCACCAGCTCCGCGAGCGGGTCCTGCACGCGGCGGGCGATGGAGGCGGCGCTGCGCTCCGCCACATCAAGGTCGGGGAACTCCTCCTGCGCCAGCTTGGAGGCGGAATACACGCTGGCTCCGGCCTCATTGACAATGAGGTACGCCAGCCCCGGATCGCCGATCTCTGCGATCACCTCAGCGGTGAACTGCTCCGTCTCCCGTGAGCCGGTGCCGTTGCCGATGACAATGAGCTGGATGCCATATTTGGCAATCAGCTCTTTGAACTTCGCCGCCGCCTCCTTCTTCTTGTTGTTCGGCGGCGTCGGATAGGTGACCGCCACCTCCAGCAGCTTGCCGGTGTCGTCCACCACGGCCAGCTTGCAGCCGGTGCGGTAGGCCGGGTCGACGCCAAGCACGTTCCGCCCCTTCACCGGCGGCTGCAGCAGCAGGCTGCGCAGATTTCCGGAGAAGATGGCAATCGCTTGCGTTTCCCCCTTTTCCGTCATCTCCCCGCGCACCTCGCGCTCCACGGAAGGCGCGATCAGCCGTTTGTAGGCATCCTCGGTCACTGCTTCCAGCAGTTCTTTGACCGGGGAAGGCCCCTTCACGAGCTTCCGCAGGATAAAGGCATGAATCTTGTCGGCAGTCACTTCTATGCCGACCTTCAGCACATTCTCCCGTTCGCCGCGGTTGATGGCGAGGATGCGGTGCGGCGGCATTTTATGTACCGGTTCACGGTAATTGTAATAGTTCTCGTAGACACTCTCCTGCTCCGCGTCCTTGGCTTCCGAGACCAGTATGCCTTGACTCGCTGTGTACTGGCGGACCCAGGAGCGGACGGCAGGATCGTCGGCAATGTTCTCCGCGATGATGTCCATCGCACCCTGAAGAGCCAGCTCTGCGCTCTCTACGCCTTTGTCGGCATCTATATACTTTGCAGCCTCCTCAAGCGGCTGGCCTTGGCGGCGCTGCTCCATTACCCAGTCTGCCAACGGCTCCAGCCCCTTCTCCTTGGCGGCACTGGCGCGCGTCTTGCGCTTCTGGCGGAACGGGCGGTACAGATCCTCCACTTCCTGCAGCTTCACCGCCTTCAGAATCTGCTCCTGCAGCTCCTTTGTCAGCTTGCCCTGCTCTTCAATGCTGCGGAGCACATCCTTTTTCCGGTCCCCGAGATTGCGCAAATAGCTGAGCCGTTCTTCAATATCGCGCAGGACATTCTCGTCCAGCTCCCCGGTCATTTCCTTGCGGTACCGGGCGATAAAAGGAATCGTATTCCCCTCATCCAGCAGTCCTACCGTAGTCCGTACCTGCTTCACGCTGATGCCAAGCTCCTTGGCAATCGCCTGCGTGATCGTTTCCTGCTCCTGGCGGGCCAGCGCTTCTTCAGCCGCAGGACCCGCTTGATTCGTATCCACCGTCAATGAAATCCCTCTTTCCGTACACGGTCTGTGTTCATATGGTCTACCTAAAATAGTATCACAGATTAGCCCCGTGCCAAAATCCAGAGAATATCAATCGGCCTGTTTCGCCTGCAGATCCGGGCGGTTCATCCGCTTTCTTGAACCGAGCGACATGATAAAGCAGAGCATGAGCACAAGCGCAGCCACAGTATACGGAAGGTTGATATCGAGATCAAAGAGGACTCCGGCAACAATCGGTCCGGCAATATTCCCTAGACTTGTATACGCGGAATTCATGCCCATCACGAAGCCCTGCTGCGACTCCGACGCCATTTTGGAGAGCTGCGTGCCGACAGCGGGCCGCAAAATATCCATCGCAAGAAACACAATGAAGGTTACAGTGACAATGGCCCAGTAGCCATGGACAAATAGAGTCAGGAGGATGGACAGGCCTGAAACAAGCAGTGAAGCTGAAATGACTTTATTTTCCCCAAAACGATTCAAAATCCAGCTGAACGCCGTAACCTGAATCACCGCCCCCGAAATCGAACCAAAGGTGATCACAAAAGCGATATCTTTAGGCGTGAAGCCAAACTTATGATCGACAAACAATCCGAACACTGTCTCATAATTGGCAAGTCCAAAGGAGAGCACAAAGACAATCACCAGCCCGAAGAAATAAGGCTCCCGGTAGGAACGCACCAGTTGAGTAATAAGGCTGTCTTTACTATCTTTATTTTCCTGTGTAGACTTGGCTGCGCCCAGCTCTGCACTTGAACGTGACTCCGGCAGTACAAAAAGGGTCATCACGGCAACGAATGCCGCTGCCCCCGCAGCTGCGAAGAAGGGCACACGAATGCCAAGCTCAGCCAGATAGCCGCCCAGACCCGGTCCTATGATAAAACCGGTGGTAATCGCCGCATTAATCAGCCCCATGCCTTTGGCCCGTTCCTCCATAGAGGTCGTATCCGCCACATAGGCCATGACCGCAGGCATAATCATTGCCGCTCCGGCGCCTCCCAGCATTCGGGACGCAAACAGCAGCCAGCTTGACTCGGCAAGACCAAACAGCAGCTCCGACAGCGCAAATACAACCAGCCCGCCGACAATTATTTTTTTCCGGCCCATCCGGTCGGACAGCCCTCCGGCAAGAGGCGACAGGATCAGCTGGGTCAGCGAAAAGGCTGCCACCAGCAGTCCGACAATGCTGCCTCCGATCCCCAGCTCATTCATATAAGTGGGCATAATCGGAACAACCAGTCCGATCCCTGTAAACGCCAGAAATATATTCAGCATCAGGAGCAGCATCGCTCCCCGGTTTCTAAGTAACAATGTCATTTGAGTAACCCCCGTATTTCCAGAACCCAACTTCATATCCTTGGTGTTCCCTTAAGTAAAAAATATTAATAAAACAATAAGACCGACCATCCGGTCTATTTAAAGACAACAAGAAAATCACCCTGTGAGGTACCGTAGCACGCTCGCGGAGAAATCAAAGGTACTTTTACCTCTCATTCCGCACTGTAACCCACTTTTGGCGAAATCAAAGGTACTTTTACCTCTCATTCCGCACCGCAACCCACTTTTGGTGAATTCAAAGGCACTTTTACCTCTCATTCCGCACTGCAGCCCACTTTTAGCGAAATCAAAGGTACTTTTACCTCTTATTCCGCACTGCAACCCACTTTTGGCGAAATCAAAGGTACTTTTACCTCTTATTTCGCACTGCAACTCACTTTTGGTGAATTCAAAGGTACTTTTACCTCTCATTCGGCACTGTAACCCACTTTTGGCGAAATCAAGGGTACTTTTACCTCTTATCCCGCCATTCCTCCCGCTCACTGGAGGCCGAAGTTTTGCCTTGCTGATATTAAGAAACCTCCTGGCGGAGTTCTGCCGGCGATGTTGAAGAATTCCTCATTGGAGGCTTACATGAGCAGCGTATTAACCGGGATTGACTACCGGGCACGGATCCCCTGCAGCAGCAGCCCTATGGCTTCGCGGTAATATTGCATGATATCCTCCGGTGCCTTTGCTGCGGCCATGATCTCGCTGACTCTGGCGACTCCTTCCAGCAGGCCGCTCACAACGATGACGTAATTGTCCAGATCACCCTTGACCAGATATCCGCTGTCCATTCCCTCTTGCAGCAGATTGCGGCAGGCCTCCGAGGCGGATTCGTAGAGCTGCGCCAGACGCTGATGGACCTCATCGGAATGAGGACGGGCTCTGGCATATTCCTCCAGCGCCCGGATCAGGGGATTCTGAAAATCATTCGCATAATGCTCGCCCAGCGCATAGAAACGCTCTTCCAGGCCGCTGATGCTTCTGCTCTTCTCCGCCCACTGGGAAAGCCACTGCTCCGTATCGTCTTCGACCACATACAGGAACAGCTCATCCTTACTGGGAAAATGGTGATACAGGCTGCCTTTGCTGACCTTTGCCGCCGAGCAGACCTCATTCATCGTTACAGCTCCATATCCTTTTTGAACAAACAGCTGCGCAGCCTTCTGCACAATCCGTTTCTTGGTCTCTTCTCCGTCAGAACGTCCTTTAATCCTGATCACCCCTTCCTAAACCGACCGTCCGGTCTAATTGTAGCACAAAAGCTGTCCAAAGTGAATTTTGTCCACATGGGCTGGTGGATTCCACACCGGACTTCAAGCTGCCGAGCTTCCCATTCACGCTATTGGGCAAGCCAGTGCATGGGAGCAGATTGCATGGCCCGGGTATCCCCAGAAATCAAACAAAAGACCCGCATTAACGGCGGGCCAGTCCATTGAAACTATTAGCAAAGCTCCTTTATCCCTTCACTCCCCGCAATATCCGATCCATTCGGCGGGGCTGACCACCTCTTGCAGGTTTTGTTTGCTTGCCCTGCTTAATTTCAGGCCTTCGGAAGCGGGAATTAATGTGCCTGTTCTGCTGCTGTAGATTCTTCTGCAGACCTGGCATTTTTTCATGACCATTTGGGAGTTTTCTTCATAATAATAGAGAAGAGTCCCATGACAGCTGCGGCAGTGTTCCTCTGACACCCTGTTAAATATGAGCAACTGGCGGATCTGGCAGCAGCAATGAATATAGAAGCTTTCCACATTCCTTTTGGCCTGCCACAGCTTCTTCAGCTGTCTGAAACCCTGTTTGAACTCAGAATACATAGCCTTACTGATCACGACTTCTTCCGAGTATTCCAGCACAGCCTTGATCTCATCCGCGTACTTAAGATACAGCTTGCCCCCGTACCTGCCCACTTCATTATAGGAGGCCCGCAGCTCGGCAAGAATCCGGTTGGCATCGACCGGCTCTTTATTGGATATAAGCGTACTCTCCAATCGATGCAAGAAATCATCTATTGAATGATAAATGCTCATTTCAATCCCTCACCCATCGGCTAAATTCCGGACAACGAAACGGGAATCAAACCAAAAGGAAACGGGAACATTACCGCTCCCGTTTCACTTTTTGGATCTTAAGAAATATTACCTATATATAGAGAGTGAACTTAAGATATTTACATTAGGGACTTCGTCGGGACTCCGGAGAATGTTTGGACTTCCGGCCGCTGCCCATCTGCAGATTTCTTCAATTTGTACCGCTGTTCGCGGTGGAAATCCGCAGACTGCCTATGCTTTCGATGAGAGCTTTCCTACGGAAAGCTTTTAGGCGGACGCATTCGCTCCTCCAGTTCCAAACTTCCCCTCCATCCCTTTTCCCTTTTGTTAGATTTTTCAAGTTCACTCTATATAGATTGAACTTGCCGGAATATCTTAATATTCCATCTTCCACATATAACGGCGCACCGAAAGCGCATGTCCGGTTTCTTCAGATAAATGCTGTGCGTACTGTCTGAGTACTACACCAGCTACAAGGTTCGTAAAGTACGGACGCACATCCGGGGAGATTCCCTCCAGGTCGAAAGTCTCCGCATCAATCAGAATCGTTTTGTCGGAATATTTCACACAGAAATCGTAAGCACGGTCATCCAGCGGCCGGGTTTCTCCCAGCCCTTTAATTACGATGAACGGTACATCAAAGTCTGTAATTTCAAAAGGTCCATGGAAGTATTCCCCGGAGTGGATGGCACTGGAATGAATCCATTGCATCTCCTGCAGCAGGCAGATGGCGAACGAGTAGGCTACAGAATAGTTAATTCCGCTGGCCATGGTGTAAATCAGTTTTTCCCGCTTGTAATTGCGTCCGAATGCTTTGGCGGCATCCAAGGTTAAGGCCTTATTCCGTTCATACACACCATGCAGGCCGTTCTCAATGGAACTGATCGCATTTGCATATTTCTCATTCGGGTACAAAGTCTGGAGAATGCCGAATACCAGCCGGTACAGGATAGCCATACTGGTTTCTTCCCCGCGGAGAGCCTCGCCATAAGGGGCATAATTGTAATGCAGTTTGAATTCTGCAGCCTCCCAGAGCGGTGAATCTACCAGATTGGTCAGGCAAATCGTCAATGCACCCTTCTCACGGGCAAATGTCGTTGCCGCAACCGTTTCCGGGGTGTTCCCGGAGTGGGAGCAGGTAATGACCACGGAACTAGGCCCAAGCGCTTTGGGGGAACGGTGAATAAATTCGTTAGAGGAATAAGCGGCTGAGGGGATCTCAATCTCACGATCCAGAATATATTGCGCTGGTGTAACGTTTGCGAGCGAGCCGCCGCAGGCTACAAAATAGAAATTAGATACCTTTCTTTGGGCTACGGCCTGAATCGCTGCTTCCAGTTGTTGCACATGCTCTTGGTTCATTGATAAACTCCTCCTCTTGTTGTAGATATCTCTGGTATATAGATTGAACTTGTGATTTTTTATTTCGGGATTGATCGTGACTACAGAGAATGTTTGGACTTCCGGCCGCTGTTGTCTACAGATTTCTTGATTTTGTACCGCTGTTCGCGGTGGAAATCCGCAGACAAAGGCGGACGCTACCGCTCCTACAGTTCCAATCTTCTCTTCCGCCACGTTTCCCTGTTTGTATATTTTCAAGTTCAATCTATATAGACCGGAAACATCTAATTGTTACGTTATGTAACGTAATGTATCTATATGTTACTATGGTTATCGCCTGAAATCAACCCTTTTCCTGAAGTTCAAACAGTTTACATTATAAAAAAAGTATTATATATTACCTGTGATTGGCTTTTGACAGCAATAATCGCCAACGTTATAATAATTAGTTGAATTCTAATATCGTTCTCAAAAGGAGCTGCAATGAGACAATTACAGCCGGATAGCATTATCCCTCTTTATGTGCAGTTAAAAGACATTATCAAATCCGATATAGAAGCCGGCATCATGAAGCCGGGGCAGAAGATTCCCACTGAATTTGAGTTATGCGAAATGTACTCGATCAGCCGGCGCACGGTCAGGACTGCGATCAGTGAATTGATTGAAGAGGGCTTGCTTGACCGCAAGCAAGGGAAAGGCACCTTTATCACCACACCTAAGATTCAAGCGAAATTCGGCCCCTCGGTATTGGGATTTACAGAAATTTGCAAGCTTAACAACCTTAGACCTTCCTCCAAATTGGTTGAACAGCGGCAGATTAGTGCCACCTCCAAACTGGCTGAAGCGCTGAATGTTCCTGTGAACTCCAGCCTTGTAGCGATCCGCCGCATTATGCTGGCCGACGAAGTTCCGGTAATGATGGATTACGCCGTGTTTACAGATGCCTACAACTTTTTGCTGCAGGAAAATATGGACAACCATTCGCTGTACGCTACTATCAAAGCCAAACGAGATGTCTCCTTCATGCGCCAGCGCAAATCGATCCAGACCGTATTTGCCGATTCGGCACAAGCACAGTACTTGGAGATTCCGGTCGGCTATCCGCTGCTGCTTTCCCAAGGCACTGTTGTTTCCTCCACCATGGAAATCATTCATTACGGGGAACAGCATATCGTAGGCGACAAATTCGTATTGTATATTTAGTTAGTGAGCAATAAATAACATGTCAAAAAAAGCTGTTCAAGCAATGAACAGCTTGTGACCATACATTCAGGTGTATAATTACTCCCCTATGGGTTTGGGGTACCCGAATCCCCCGTAAAAGGTGCAGGTATACGCGGCAGAATTTGCCCCGGACTGCAGCGCCTCTTCCATAACTCCTTTTTTTAGATAAGATACCAGAAATCCGGCAATGAAGCTGTCTCCCGCTCCCATCGTATCCACGACCTCCGCCGGAGTGACTCCTTGTTTGTACAGCACACCGTTTTTGGAGAACAGCGCGCCTTCACTTCCTTTCGTTATGCCTACAATCTCCGTCCCCAGCCGGTGGCAGGTCTTTATGAGTGCTTCAATCTGCACAGAGTCAAGCTCCGCACCCGAAAAAAATGCATATTTAATATGAGGGCACACCTGCCCTAAATAATCTTCATCCGTCCTTGTGGAGAAGTCGAATGAAATATCGCAGTGTTCCTTAATTACAGGAAGCTCCCTCTCTATGCTGGAATAACAGCTGGTATGGCAGACGTCATGTCCCGCGATATATTCCAGATCCGCAGGCATTAGGCGCAGCCGGAGCAGATGCTGGGCTGTATCCTGGGCACCGCGTACGAATACTCTGTCATTGCCGACCAGCTTCACTCCGGGCGAGCCGCTGTCCGCATACACTCTGCGTGAATAACGGTAGTTGATTCCTTCCTTATCCAGCGAGTCCATAATATGATCGGACTTCTTGTCATTCCCGAATACACCGATATAGGACACTTCCTCGCATCCGTTCCGCTTACAATTCACAGCCACATTGACGGCATTGCCTCCGGGATAGTAGAGCCCTTGATCCAAATAACAATCCGCAACATTGTCGCCTACGGCAATCATTCTCATGGATAAATCCTCCCAAGTTCTTATGTGCGATATTCAGCCTTTTACAGAGCCGTCAGACATGCCCTGAATAAAGTATTTCTGCATAAAAATAAATAGAATAATAAGCGGCATTGAAGAGATGACCAGCCCGGCCAGCAGAACCCCCCAGTCGGTTGACAATGCATCTTTGAAGTTCATCAGCCCGGCCGGAATGGTTCTGTATTTGTCAGAGTCAATAAAGATAATAGAGAACAGAAACTCATTCCAGGCATAATAGGAGGTAAGGATGATGGTAGTCATAATAATCGGAAGAGACATGGGCAGAAAAATATTGAGATAGGTCCGGAAGACCGAACACCCGTCCATGGTTGCCGACTCTTCAATCTCCTTGGGGATGCCCAGGAAATAAGAGCGGATGAGCAGCACTGCGATCGACAGCCTGAAGGCAATGTAGGGCAGAATCAGGGCGAAATACGTATTATGAATATTTAAATTCTGCAAAAGCTTGTACAGCGGTACGAGACACACCTGCGGGTCCAGCATCATTCCACCGAGCACGAACATAAATAGTGTCTTGCTGTACCGGAAACGGAAGCGGCTCAGTCCATACGCACACAGTGAAGCAATGATGACAACGCCCGCAATCGTGCTGACGGTGACAATCACACTGTTCATAAAATAATTGCCTATCCCTTTGGTCCAGGCGGTTACGTAGTTCGAAAACAGCCACTCGCTTGGCAGATTCCAAACAGCGCCAAAAATTTCATCATAGCTTTTAAATGATGAGGACACCATCCAGAACAACGGGTACATCACCAGGACTACCCCTATCAGGAGAGGCAGCAGCACAATGAGTCTGTAAACAGGCAGCTTGCCGGCCATACTCAGTCCCCCTTCCCTGTTCTGAATGATAATGTCTGTATGAGCGCCAGCACTGCTGTAATGACAAAAATAAGCAGTGAGATGGTCGCGGCATAACCCATGCTGTCCCGGACAAAACCGTTCTGATACATCAGAACCGCAATTGTAATGGAACTGGTTCCGGGACCTCCGCCCTTGGTTAGAATAAAGGGTTCGTTAAATACCATGAACGCCCCTGTTATGGTCAGAAGTGAGTTTACAAAAATCATTTCTTTCACCTGAGGCAGCGTGATGCTGAAAAAGATTTTTATTTTGCCTGCCCCGTCGATTTTGGCCGCTTCATAGAGGTCGCGCGGAATTTTCTGAATGGCCACAATGAACAACATCATGCAATAGCCGATACTCTGCCACTGCGATACGGCAATAACGGCATAAATGGCTGTAGTACCGGAACCCAGCCACGGTTTAGCCCAGGCATCAAGTCCCACAGCTTGCAGAAACATATTCAGCAGACCGTCCGTCGGGTTATAGACGAAGGAAAATAACAAACAGATAACCGTAATAGAAATAATAACGGGAATAAAAAAGATCGTCCGGAATATCGCCGAGACCTTTCTCAGAAACTCTTCCTCCAGGATGGCGGCCAGAACCAGCCCAAATCCTACCTGGCAGATTAAAGAGATCACGGCATATTTCACATTATTGATTAAGGCTTTGCCCACAACAGGGTCGGAGAACAGTGTTCTATAGTTATCAAAACCGGCGAATGAGCTTTTTCCTGACAGCAGTGAGATATTCTGAAAGCTATAGAAGAAATTCTGGATTAGTGGCATATATACGAAGACTGCAAGCATCAGCACACACGGCAAGACAAACAAATAAGGAGCTATCGTTCTTCTTGTTCTCATCACTTTCCCCCTGTTTTATCCCGGGAACCCAGTTAGACGCATTTCCCTGTATCTTAGAAGAAAAGAGGGGGGCGGAGCCCCCTCTTTACAGTTGAAGCACTTCGTTTTTACTTTTTAACTGCTTGAAGTTTCTCCGCTGCGGTTTGCACTTCTTTGAGCACATTTTCAGGAGTCTCGATATCCGCGGCAATGGCTTGGCCTCCACGCATAAAGGCATCGGCTACGCTGGCATCCACCGCATTATCAAGCCAAGGGGTGGTTTCTGCCGCATTCTGGATCACTTCGATCGCTTCCAGGGTTCCCGGAGGGGAATTCTCCTTCGTAGCCGCACCAATTACAGTTGTCATAGAACCTACATCCTGCTGAAACTTCGCTGCATTCTCAGGAGAGACAATGAACTTTACAAATTTCTCGGCAAGCTCTTTATTGGCTGTTTCCTTGCTGATCATGAATCCTTCGGGTGCACCTGTCAGACCTTCAGGATTCCCTTTACCTTCGGAGAACTGCGGGAAGTTAAAATAATCAAACTCAAGATCAGGTTTATCTTTCAGATAACCCAGCTCGGCAAACTGCAGATAATGGATCGGCACTTCTCCGGCGATGAACATATTTCTCGTAGCTTCATGGTTGACGGAAGTCGCGTTAGGCCCCATATATGAGGATAATTTCTGCCAATACTTCAGTACTTGTAAATATCCCGGATCGGTAAACTGGCCCGTACCCACTGCATAGTCAGTTGCCAGCACCTCCGGACTCAGCATCCGCTGATTCATTGTGCCCAGGTAGTGCCCCACGGCCCAGGAATCCTGGAGGCCTTCGATAATCGGCGTGTCGTAGCCGGAAGCCTTAAGCTTGTCCAGCAAGGCTATGAACTCGTCCCAGGTCTTTGGTTTTTCCAGACCCAGCTTGCTGAATATTTTCTTATTATAAAAGAAGACTTTTCCATCCATGGTAAAAGGCACACCATATATTTTGTCATCAAAAGTGAAGGATTTCAGCTGATTCTGAACCAGGGTTTTTGCCCAGTCCGGATCAGAGTCGTACATAGAAGTAAGATCTTCAACCCTGCCGGAGGAGACCAGACTTTCGGCAAAGCTGTCCGACCAGGAGGAGAAGACATCCGGGATGTCTCCCGAGGAGACAAGAACCTTGATTTTCTCCTTGTAGTTATCGTTCAGGACGGATTCCATCTCAATTTTGACACCCGGATTCTGTTTTTCGAATTCCTCCTTAATGTAATTGAAATACGAATTTCTTGGTTCATTGGGCCAGCGGTGAAAAAACTTAAGCGTTGTTGTCTTGCCTTTTGAATCCCCATTCCCATTGGCAGCAGGAGTAGAATTATTGCCGCTGCACGCCGTCAGTACTACCAATAAACCCGCCAACATTAACAAGCCCAATTTTCGTCCCATCCGATACATTGTAAATACCTCCCATCGATGATTAACTTATGTAACATAATATAGGTAACGTATTGTTACGTAACAACACTATACCACACCGATAGTTAATTTTAAATCTTTTTTTACAAAACCTTTGATAAGCTCTTTCAAGAGGGGCGAAATGGCAGGATTTAACGTTTAAAACTGAATACACACGGTTCATCTAACGGGGGTTTATTTTGAGAACACAAGAATTATTTATGCAAATTTTAAAATATAAATAACATATAGTGTTATTTATATGGACATGATACTACAATTCACGGGTGGAGCACACTGTAAAATTCATGATATTATTGCTGCGGCCAGCTCAAAGAGGCACACCGGGATCTTCCGGTGTGCCTCTCCATACATTATCCTGTGATCTATAAGTCTGCCCGGCTCAGAAATCAATCAGTCCCAGGCTGATTTGCAGCGAATCATCCACCAGCTTCATTGTTTCATCGTCCAGATGGGTGATCTTATCAGTTAAGCGTTGTTTGTCAATTGTCCGAACCTGCTCCAGCAGTATGACAGAGTCCCTGTCAAAGCCGTGAGCAGCCGCATCAATTTCTACATGCGTCGGCAGTTTAGCCTTCTGAATCTGGGCAGTGATGGCTGCCACAATGACTGTCGGGCTGAAGCGATTGCCAATGTCGTTCTGAATGACCAGTACCGGCCGTACTCCGCCTTGTTCTGAACCCACCACCGGCGAAAGGTCGGCAAAAAAAACGTCGCCGCGTTTAACGATCAATATCTACACCCCGCTTACTAAGCGGCCAAGAGTACTGTCTGCATCTTCCTCCGCGAGAAACGCCTCGCATGCCATGGTCAAATTGATTTTAGCCATTTCCATATAGCCACGCTGCATCGAATCGCGGATGGTCCGTTTCCTCCGTTCGCTCAGATACAGCTTCATGGCCTGCCTGATCAATTCACTCCGGTTGGAGTTCTCCAATTGGACGATCCCATCCACTTCCTGCAAGAGATGATCGGGCAAGCTGATCATGATTCTTTTGGTGTTCTGCAAATTGGCCACCTTCTCTTCCACCCCCACAAACCTTCTGCCCTTGTGTTCCAGTGTTGCAATATACAAGGAATTTTATACAAGGAATATATGCCGCCAGTATATCAAGTATGCTGCATTCCATTATAAACTAGAAATGGCGGTTCGTATAGACCATAAGTCACACTCGTCAATACGACATTATCCTTCTATTCCGTTCTTTGCATCAGCAACGCGGTCAAGACATTAGGTCTGCAGCAAGGGGTTCACCAGGTTAGGAGCAGCGCCTTCGCGTACATACACACGCGGCACCCGGTGGGCCAGCATACAGATTACCTCGTAGTGAATCGTTCCAAGATGGAGCGCCAGTTCGTCTGCCGTGATGGACACGGCACCCTGGCGTCCGATGAGTACAACCTCTTCGCCAGCTTTGATTTGTTCCGCTTCTTCAGCGAAAGATTTGAGCGTTACCATACACTGGTCCATGCAGATGGTTCCGACGACAGGAACGCGGCGTCCGCGTATTAGCACCTCCGCTTTGCCTGTTAGCATGCGGGAATATCCGTCGGCGTACCCCACCGGAAGCGTCGCAATGATCTCCTCGCTGTCTGTGAAGTACCGGGTGCCGTAGCTGATGCCCCAATCGGGCGGCAGGGTTTTGACATAGACTGCCTGCGTCTTCAGCGTCATTACCGGGTGTAAAGCCACCAGCTCGCGGTTCACCTCTGTCGAGGGATAGAAACCGTACAAGCTTATGCCTACACGCACCATGTTACTGGATAGAAGAGGTGTATCAATGGCCGTAGCGCTATTGCCCGTATGTATGATCGGGATGTGAATGTCTCTGTCCCGAAGCGTTTCGGCCACGCTCATAAACCGTCGGTACTGCATCAGTGTATAGCTTTTGTTGCTTTCGTCTGCTTTGGCAAAATGTGTGAACATCCCCTCCAGCTCCGCCTGCGCTACAGAATGCACTTCAGCGATAAAATCGGGGGCATCAGCCGGCAAAAGCCCCAGCCGTCCCATCCCGCTGTCTATCTTGATGTGCACTTTCAGCCGGTGCTCCGGGTCAACCGGAAGCTGTCTAACCGCCTCCAGCACCTCCGGGGTGAACAGTGTTACGGTTACATGGTTCTTCCAGGCAACGGGTATTCCTTCCGGAGAGGTGTAGCCGAGCACCAGAATAGGAATTAGTATTCCCGCTTGACGCAGCTCCAATGCCTCATCCAAAAAAGCAACACTTACATAATCCGCTCCAAGCCGTTCCAGCTCCCGGGTCACTTCCACCGCTCCATGGCCGTACGCATTTCCTTTGACGCATCCCATGAACTTGGTCTCCGCAGGAAGAGCCTTGCGGAAGGCCTCATAATTGGCACGCAGATCATCGAGGTTAATCTCGGCTACTGTAGGTCGATAGCTTGCTTGCACTTCAGGGTCACCTTCTAACATTGTAGTAAAACATCTCTGCATCGTGTTGATTATAGTCTTACCGTCAATGGTAATGCTAATCGAAGGCGGCTGTCAATGTAAGCAGGGAGCTATCTTTTGGCAGAACCTCCAATGGTCCTGTCAGGGTCAGAACAGCTGAAAAAAGCGGATACTGCTTGTAGAGGAATGACTCCCACCATACGCAGTATCCGCCTACTGATATTTACTTACCCGATTGTTCCTCCATAGAAGCGGCAATCTGCATCATTTCGTTCACAGGAAGATTTGCACTGGTGATCCGGTACTGCACCCCATCGCTCATCCAGGTCAGTGTCTTCTGCTCATCACCGGTCAGCGCCCCTGCGGTGAACCCGAGATCAATCAAGGTTGCCGGTGCCAGTGAGACAGCGCGGTCCAGCGGCCGGGACTCAATGATCGTGTACTGGTATGTTCCATCATAGCGGAGAAGCACAGAATGATCCTTGCTGTCCTCAAGTTTGTTGGAATCTTTCAGCTGCACACCGGCTGGGATATAACCCGGTTCAATAATCCCGAAATCACCGGGTTCAGCAGCTGCCGTCTGGCCTTCCTGGCGGGCGTTCTCCGGCGCAGCGACCGGATTGCCATTCTCGTCCACTTCCGCCAGCGTGCTTTCGGATGCGCTGCCTGTTGCCATATTCTTTTGCATATCAAAAGAATCCTTGGTAAATTCCGGATCGAACTTGAAGCTGTCGAACTTCACGTTCACCACAACCTTAGCTTCGGAATCAGAGACCTGCACCTGCTTCGGCTCATAGGTCTTCTTCGCCAGCCAGATTTTCTGGCGGACCAGCGCGCTGCTCTGGTAATTGGCCGCTACCTCGAACACATAGTTGTCTCCATCCTCCGCAAACTGGCGGTTGTTGTCGGAGACAATTCCCCGGAGCAGCGTCTGGTACAGATAGACCTGGCCTTGATTGTCCGGCCAGTCGCTTTGGAAGCGGAAGCTTTTGCCAAGGCTTGGTGTCAGTACGAATACGCCCTCATCATTGCGCAGCACGATTTGCGTAACATCCTTTTGGACGTTCGACAGGCTGATCCGGTAGTAGGAAGGATTCTTGTACCAGACCTCCACCTTATACTCCTGCGGCTGCTCGCCGGTGTACAGCGTCATCGTGCCCGAACCCTGGTAAGCCCCCTGCTTGCTCTCCAGTTTGTCAGACACATTGTTCAAATCCTTGACCACGGAAGCGGCGTCCTTCTTCCCGCATCCCGCGAGCACCAGGGCCACGCTCATAATGATCGCGAGTACCCATGTTATCCGGCGCATGACATCATCCCCTTAACCTGTTTTGAAAAGCATTGATTAGTACATGTCTATGAGGGACTTGCCTGCATTATGCAGACGGGCATGACAAGCAGGATGGATAATGACAGACAGCCGGACAGCAATACAAAAAGCCCGCGCAGAGCGCAGGCTTACTGAGGTGAATTGGGTGAGCAAACAGTCACCAGGACCAATCGGACAGCGCTAAATCACGGATCAGCAGACCGCTGGGCTCCCGCTTCATATCAACCGCGCGATCTTCTCAATCTCAACGGCGGAAGCAGACATCTGCTGCATCGAGGCGGTAATCTCCTCAGTCGCCGCAGCCTGGCGTTCGCTCTGGGCCAGACAATCCATCAGCGTTGCTTCCATCTGGTTAATATTCTGCTTGATCGTCTGCAGAATGCCGGCGATGTCCTTCGCGGACGAGGCTCATTTTGATTGTCCATGACCGCAACAGCTCCCACGAAAACATTTTGGATCATTTTAGTATAGGAGAAAATATCTCTATATTAGATATCTTACCCTGGTGGGATGTAAAATTTTATCATTAAATTAAAGTAAATTTGCAGCCGATATATAACGTAACCATATGAGTAACTTAACAAAAGCAGAGGAGAAAAACAGCATGTGGAAAGCAGACAACGTATCCCCTAAAATAAGCAATATCTCATTGAAGGTTAAACTTCCCGTTCTATTAAGCTTGCTTGTGGCTGTTGTTCTCCTGGCTACTTCGGTCACGGTCTATCTGTTTTCTTCGGACCTGCTGCTCCGCAAGAGCAAGGATGAAATTAATGCGAATAGTGACCGTATAGGCGAGGGACTGTGGACAGCGATGCAGCTTGAGGAACAAATCGCTTATGTCATTTCCGTGCATAATACCTTCAAAGAGCTGCTAGAGCTTAGAGAACAAGGAACCTTATCGGATCAAGCGTTCTTTTCCCCAGACAATCCCCTTTTCAGTAAAGCGAACACCATCCTTCAGGATAGTCTGCAGGGAGGAAATGACTCCTTGCTTGTATTGGATTCGCAAGGGACTATCGTCGCAGGAACCAATAAAGAGAGTTTGGGGCAATCCCGGGTTGACCGGGAGTATTTCACAGAAGCCTTTAAAGGAAAATCGTTTATCAGCGACGCTATTGTCTCCAAATCAAACAACAAACTGCTCCTGGTATTCTCGCAACCGGTCAAATCTGCCGACGGCAAAGTTCTGGGCGTTCTGGCCATGACAGTAGCCAGCGACTTCTTCCTCGACAAACTGGGCAACATTAATATTAATGCCAAAGGTAAAATTGAGGTTCTAAGCCGGGGCGGGATTGTATTATATAATTCCTCCGACCCGGCGCGTATTGGCCAGGATGTCGGTGACGATCCGGGGATCAAACCTTTACTGGAGACCCGGGCAACGGATGAGCTGGAAATCCAGACGACCGAACTGGGCACTGAATACCTGAGAATCAATAAAATTCCCAAGGCCGACCTTACTATATCCGTTATTGATTCCTACGACGATATTGAACGCCCCATTCAGGATATGTTAATGAAGATATTGATTGTAACCGTTATTGCCCTGCTGGTTGCCATTGGTTTCGGACTGCTGCTGTCCCGTTCCATTACCAAACCTGTAGTTACGCTGACCTCACGGTTCAAAACATTGGCTACGGGAGATTTGACGGTGACCGCAGACGGCAGCTATAAAAGTGAGTTCAAGGATCTGGCGGACAGCTTTAATACCATGGTCCAGCAAAATAAAGCGCTCATCACCAATATGAACGATTCGATCACCATACTTAAGACAAGCACCCATGAGCTGGAGGAGACCTCCAAACAGGCCGCCCGTTCTGTGAATGAAACCTCGGTGACCTCAATGGGAATAGCCCAGGCGATGGAGCTTCAATCCAATGATACCGAGCAAATCGTCAATAAGTTCTACGGGTTCAGTGAGAAATTTGCCGGAATGAATGATAACGCGCAAGCGGTCAGACAAAGAGCCGAAGAAATCACCCAGGTCTTCCATACCAGCAATCAGGTCGTCGAAGGGTTGATTGAGATCAGCAGCAAAAATGAACAGGAAGTCCAAAAAATCTCGGCCATCACCGTTAAGCTTCAGGATAGCTCCAACAGCATCAGCAATATTACGGGGGCCATTAATCAGATTGCCGCCCAGACCAATCTGCTTGCCCTTAATGCATCGATTGAAGCTGCAAGAGCCGGGGAGCATGGAAGAGGTTTTGCCGTAGTAGCCTCCGAGATTCGCAAGCTCGCTGAGCAAAGCTCGAGGCAATCGAACGAAATTTATGAGATTATTCAACAAAACCTGGCGTTTGTCGCCGAAAATAATGATAGCGTAATGGAGATTAACCAGATTTCCGCACAGCAGGATGAGCTCGTAGGACAAACCCAAACGGCCTTCCAGACCATTCTGGACAAAATCACAGAAATCACTGTGCAAATCCAATCGATGGCCGATGAAATTGCTCATATGCAAAAGGATAAGGACGAGGTTCTCGATTCAGCTCAAAGCCTGTCAGCTACCGGAGAAGAGGTTTCCGCATCGGTAGAGGAAGTTACCGCTACTATGATGGAGCAATCCTCCGCCGTTGACCAGCTGGCTGAGATGGTGGGAACCATAGATCAGCTCTCGAAAAGCCTGGCCGAAGCAGCCTCCAAATTTCGGATAGAATAAAACAGCAGCGGTTCTCCTAAATGGATAACCGCTGCTTTTTTTCGGCTAATTTCTGGTCAACGGATCGACTCAGCGATCTTCAACACCTCGGACCGCTCCAGACCACAGGTGTTCATAGCATACAACACGCCGTCCGCTTCCCAATGCAGGCTTCTGTCATCCATCATGACAGCATCGGCGCCGTTCACCTGCACTTTTTCCATCTTCCCGCTGGTTGACATTTCGTAGGCTGTTTCCTCGTCGGAATAGCGAAACTGCATGGAGAGCTTCTGGCCGATTTTTTCACTGGTGAATATCAGGTCGAGGTATTTGCCGTTCACACCTTGTTCCCCTTTGCTGAATTCCCCATGGTCAAAAGCAAACCCTTCAGGTAGATACTTCGGCAGCTTTACAAATCTTCCTTATCCCCTCTAGTATCATGGTTTGTTTCTCTGCTGTATGCGGATTATGTTGCACCTTCTGCTGCTTGGTATTTTCATATAAAAAGAAAAGACCGCTCTCCAGCGCTGGTTGATCCAGCCCAGAAAGCAGTCTTTTTAACAAGATCCTGCCGCTTACGCTTGTTTTTTCTCCGTTAAGTAGTACAGGAAGGCCAACACCGGCAGAGCCAGCCCGATCAGAGTAGTCAACCCCCAGCCGCCATACGCATATGCCCAGCCTCCGAGAGAGGAACCAATGGCTCCGCCTATGAAGAAAATAGCCATAAACAATCCGTTCAAACGTCCTCTTGCTTCGTTGCCAAGGGAATAGATCGCCCGCTGTCCAAGCACCAGGTTCCCCGAAACCCCCATATCCAGGATAATGGCTCCCACAACCAGCAGTCCCAGTGTTACTTTGGAATCACTTTGGAACAGGTAAGCGATTAAAAAGGCTGCGGCCGCCAGTACAAACGCAAGCCCCGTCAGGGGTCTGGTCCAGCCCCGGTCCGCCAGTCTTCCGGCAATAGGAGCAGCAACCGCACCGGCAACACCGGCCAATGCGAACAGGGCAATTCCCTGCTGGCTCAGATGATAGGTGTCGGCCAGCCGCAACGAAACGGTCGTCCAGAACAAGCTGAAGGTTCCGAACAGACTGGCCTGATACAGCGCGCGGCGGCGCAGCACCGGTGTAGTCTTCAGCAGCGTCCCCAGCGAACGGATCAATCCGCCATAGTTCATGGTTGGAATAGGCTGACGTTTAGGAAGGACACGGGATAACAGGATCGTCAACAGCGCGATTATTACCGCAGAGATGGCAAAGATCGCATGCCAGCCCCAGAGGCCGGAGACAAAGCTGGCTAGCGGGCGGGCGAACATAATTCCCAGCAGCAATCCGCTCATCACATTGCCCACGACCCGGCCGCGGTGTTCTTCAGCGGCTAAGTAGGAAGCATACGGCACCAGAATTTGTGCGGCTACCGAACCGAGCCCGATAAACAGGGAGGCGGCCAGAAACAACGGCGCATTGGGAGCAAGAGTAGCCGCTGCCAGTGCAGCTACCACAACTGCCAGCGAGGTTACCGTCAAGCGGCGGTTTTCAATAATGTCGCTAAGCGGCACCACAAACAGCAGTCCAATCACATAACCGATCTGGGTCAGCGTCACAATCAGCCCTGCAGCTCCAGAGGAAAGATGAGTAGCTGCGCTGATCGGTCCAACCAGCGTCTGGGCATAATACAGATTCGCAACAATAAGTCCGCAGGAGGCCGCCAGCAGAAAAGTGATCCAGCCGGGGACTGCCTTGCTTGCTGCGCTTGCTTGCGCATGTTTCACGTTCATTCCTCGGCTTGCCTGATTTACCTGGTTCATGTGAATTCCACCCTTCATTTAAATACTAAACGTATAGTTCATTAATTTATGTCCTTATGATATACTGAACGTACAGTTTTGTAAATAGGCAATCTGAAATTTATTTATGAAGTCTGTGATTCACAGCTTATCCTTCGCCAGGCTGGCTAACTCCATGTATGTTTTTGTATAATGAACGTATAGTTTCTTAGGGTGAACCGGAATATGGCTAAGGGTATATTCAAACAGGAGGTTATCATTATGGATAAAAAAAGAGGACGGCCGCGCAATAATGAGGCCGAGGCTGCCATTCTTGCGGCATCCTATGACTTGCTGCTGGAGACGGGATTCGGCGCCGTGACGGTAGAGAAGATTGCGGAACGGGCAAAAGTCAGCAAAGCGACGATCTATAAATGGTGGCCCAATAAAGCGGCTGTGGTGATTGACGGGTATCTGTCCGCCGCTACCGCCCGGCTTCCTGTGCCGGATACGGGTTCCGTTAAGGAGGATATTAGAATCCATGCAACGAACCTGGCCGCTTTTTTGTACAGCCGTGAAGGAAAGGTCATTACGGAGATGATCGGAGAAGGACAATTCGATGCCGGCCTTGCCGAGGCGTACCGGACGAGATTCTTCGCACCGCGCCGTCAGGAAGCCAGACAACTGCTGGAGCGCGGGGTAATGCGGGGGGAACTGAAAAAGGATCTGGATGTAAATTGCAGTATTGATCTTATGTATGGACCGATATTCTACCGGCTGCTGATTACAGGAGACACACTCAATGGAGAATTCGTAGAGAAGCTGTTGGCATTAGCTTTCGAAGGGATTCGAGCGTAGCGATAATTCCTTGGTATACTCATTAATTAATGTGTCCAGCTTCATGGATTGCCTGATCACTTTCGGATGCAGTAGCCCATAGGTTGTTTCCATCTCATTCAGCTTCCTGCGTTCTGCCTCGATGCGCTGCTGAATGGCTTCAAGCTTGTTCATGAACATAACCTCCCCTAGGTAGTTTAGAAGGTTATGTTTAATTATAGGACGCCGAGAGATATGCAGCATTGAATGAAAAACCACCGGAATGCAAGGTTATGCCTTTCCGGTGGTTTTGTTTATTTCGGAGTTGAAGCTGCTTCCTTGATCCGTGGCAGTCTTTTTCCTTATGAGCTTGGCTTAAGCTGAACACCCAGCTTCTTCAGATAAGGGTTCAGCTCCTCGATCAACCGGTCCTGGCTGCTCTGGTCTGCTTGGGTTAGCCGATCCATATGAATGCTGCCATCCGGGTCAGTTACTTTGGCATTCAGCACTTTCAATTCGCCGATTAACCGCTGGACCTCGTCCAGTTCCCCGCCGCTGAAGGTCTTCTGTGCTTTGGCAAGCTGCTGGTCCCAAAACGCATCGGGGTCCACCTGCTCCACCGGTTGCTGCGGTTTTTTTGGGTTCTTCAACTTGCTGAAATAGGGCTCAAGCTCTGCCCCCAGCCGGTTATAACGCTCCCGGTCCTTCGCACTCAGCTTCTCAGGATGAAGCATCCCGGACGCATCGGCAATTTGCAGGTTGAAGCTGCCGAGCTTGTGCAGCAAGGAGATCATTGTATTGAAATCCTCCTCGCTCAGACTCTGCTTTGCCTGCTGAAGCTTGGCTTCAACTTGCTCATATTGCTCCAGCGTTCCTCCATTTTGAACAAAGTTATCCTGTGAGCCATACATCGAATCACTCAAATAATGATACCCGGCATAGGCTCCGGCCGGGATCACCAACGATGCTGCCAGTATCGTAGCTATCAGCCATTTTTTCATGCGTCTGCCCCCTTTTCCGGGTTCAATCCTGTCCAGGATCTTCCCCTTCAGTTCCGGTGGGGCGCTCCAGCCTTCAGTTTCTGCTTGCAGCGTCCGCCGCAGATTCTCTTCAAGACTCATGCAGATCCTCCACCTTCCCTATTCTAATGGTGTCAGCCTTTTGTTTCCGTCGCAGCTTCTGCAGTGCAGCATGAATGCGCGATTTAACAGTTCCCAGCGGGATACCGAGAATGGCAGCAGCCTCTTCCTGGGAATATTCCTGCAAGTAGTGCAGAACAATGACCTGCCTCAGCTTGTATGGCAGACTGTTCACTTTATCCATCAGCATTCGGCTGGACAGCCTGTCAATAACTTCCCCGGCAACATCTGCATCCTGGATCTCGCTGGTATGCTCCGCTTTCTTGCTTATCCGCAGCTGTCTCCAGCCCTTTCGCCGGTACGCGTGAACCTGCCGCATCACCAGTCCCATAAGCCAAGGTCTGAACGCCCGGCTCTCATTATACTGCTTAAGCGAGCGGTGCAGCTCGAGATAGATATCCTGCACCACATCGTCCGCATCGGATGGCTCGGAAACGAGGAAATGCACGGTCCTGTAGACATCGCGAATGGTCGCTTCGTATAATTCACCATAGGCTTCACGACTGCCGGCCAGCGTGCGCGTTATGAGCTGCGAATATTCGGTTTGATCTTCCATTCCGTCATTCCCCCTCAGGCTTACACTATGTATTGGAAGGAAACGCCCAGATCGTTCGATTTATTTTGGCTGAAAAAGTAAACTTAATTCCCTCCACCCCGCTTCCCCGCCAATGCTTTAACTTTGCCTGGAGAACTCTGTATGAATCCTTCGGCAATTCCAAGTGGAAAAAGGGTCACTAATTTACCTGAACACCCTATTCTTCGCAGGTTAAGTGGAAAAAGGGTCACTAATTCGGCTCATTTCGCTCCTTACGTAGGAATATGACCCAATTAAGTTTCCTTTTTCCACTTAAACCTCACAATTGTTGATTTTGGGGAGAAATAAGCTCCCTTTTTCCAACTAGCATTACCACCTGTGTCTTCGCAAGCCCCAGTTGGAAAAAGGCTTTCGAATCTGGTTAATATCCGTCCTTTTGGGTGAATTCGCTCTGATTGTATGGCTATAATTGTATTGATATCAGGATAGTTCACAACATGGTGTCTGCATCACAGGCGTTGCCAGGGAATGCTGAAGTATGGTATAGCTTTCCGATCCGCAGGCGTGCATTATTTTGACTCATTTTTTATCCGGAGATAACCCCCAGAACAAATCCATCATATCCTTTGCTGCCTACGGTTTGTAGTGCTGTCGCCTCTACCCGCGGTTCGGCTGCCAGCAGGTCTATAAACTGACGAATGCCCTGCACCCGGTCATCCTTGCTGTCGGCCTGAACCACCTCACCGCCGCGTACAACATTGTCCGCTACTATAACCGCTCCCGGACAGGCCAGCTTCAGCGCCCACTTCAGGTAGTGCGGATTATTGGGCTTGTCGGCATCGATAAAAATAAAGTCAAAAGGCGCAGCCCCCCGCGCTTCCAGCGCTGCCAGAGACTCCAGCGCCGGCCCTTCAATGATCTCCGTTTTATCGGCTAATCCTGCCAGTCTCAGATTATCCAACGCCACCACGACATGCTTATGCTCGTATTCGAGTGAAACCAGTCTGCCTGCTTCCGGCAAGGCCCGGGCCAGCCAGATGGTGCTGTAGCCTCCCAGCGTGCCAATCTCCAGAATGTTTGCCGCCCCTTTCATCTTGGCCAGGAGATACAGCAGCTTCCCCTGATTCGGGGCAACATCAATCGCCGGCAATCCGGCTCCTGCATTCGCATCCAGCACAGTATCCAGCACCGGATCGGCTGGCAGCAGCCTGCTGTTGAAATATCCATCAACCTCGCTCCATGTATTCATTTCTCCCATGATATGATTCCTCCTTTATGTTGTGTATTGGATCTGTCTTTAATATAAGATACAATGAATCATAATACTAATATATGTTTTTGTGTGTTACATATATTTATGTTATGAAAGAAGGGATACTTATTAACATCCATGCCCTGAGACTGTTTTATTATGTGGCCGAGACCGGGAGCGTTACAAAGGCGGCAGCCCGGCTGAATATCAGCCAGCCGGCAGTGACCAGCCAGATCAAGAAATTCGAGAAGGATCTGGGGCTGCCCCTGTTCAATCCCAGTGGACGGGGAGTCTCGCTTACCCCCTTTGGGATTGAACTGGCTAAGCAGGCTGGCAATTTCTTCACCTACGAGGAACAAATTGATGAATTTGTAGAGGACTACCGCCACGGCCGGAAAGGCAAGCTCCGCATTGCCGCCACTTATCTTCCGGCCAATTTCCTGGTTCCTGGCTGGGCTGCCAGGTTCAAAGCCGGCTATCCGGAGATTGAAATGGAGATTACAACAACCAATTCCCAGCAAGCTTTTGAACAACTGAAGCGCCATGAAGCCGACGTCGCCTTCTATGGAGGGGGAGCACAGGACAGGCCGGAGGATATCGATTGGCTGGAGCTTTTTGAGGATGAGCTGTGGTTCGTGGTGTCCCCTTCCCATCCCTACGCAGGCCGTACCGTGTCATTACAGGAGATGATGCTGGAGCCGTTCATTATGCGGGAGGAGGGCAGTTCAACCCGGGCACGTCTTGTCTCGCTGTGTGTTACCTATGGTTTAAAGCCTCCGCAGGTTACTTTGCAGTTCAGCGGTCTGGGCGAAGCCATCCGCTCGGTCATGGCCGGATACGGTGCCAACTTTATTTCTTCTCTGGCTGTGCGGGAATATGTGGAACAGAAGCGGCTGTCCCGGGTGCAGGTAGAAGGCATTCAGCTAAGCAATCATATTGCCATCTGCACACGAAGCCATGAATCCGTGCCTCCAGCTCTGCAGCAATTCATTGACATCTGCCGCAGCTTTCCGCCTGAATTGTAGTGACGGCTTCTTTTCTTGCATAAAACGTAACATTCCTGTCTTCTTATTGTTAACGGATCGTGTCCCCGGAGCGGAAAATATACAGTATAATTGTATTGATTGGAACTTTTAGACTCTGGAGGTTATTCTGTGAAAAAAATACTGACCGCTTCCGCTCTCGCCTTGCTGATCGCCGGGTGTGCGGCAGCTCCGACTATAGATTCTGTATCCGCAGCTGCACCGTTAACACTGTCGGTAGACGGCCAATCCGTTCTGCCCAAGCTTCGCCCTTTTTATTCCGGAGAGTTATTGTATGTCCCGGCCAGAGCGCTGCTGGAATATTACCCGGTTGAATTGAAATGGGATAATGCACACAAGAAACTCAGCTTAACCACAAACAGCTCCCGTTCGGTTCTGTCACCCGGCAGTTCAGCCATGCAGGTTCAATATACGCAGACTGACGGAGGTTATGTGGACAAGCTGGAGGGGCCGGTCCTTCTCAAGGAGGGGCATGTGTATGTTTCTGCCGGGACGGTGTCCTTGCTTACCGGGGCGGAAGCCAAGCCTGCTGCTTCTGGAAATACCGTATCCATTACATCAGGAGATGTCAGCACATCCGTGCGGGTCCTCAAGGAACCCCTTGCAATTGCAGCGGGCAGCTCCGGTAAGGCCAAGCTGTATACGGCCCGGAAGCAAGGCAGTACCTATAAAGGATTCATGCTCGAAGTGAACGGCAGGAAGCACAGCTTTAACTGGGAATCCCCCAGACTGGTGTCTTACCCGCCGGAACTTCACTATGCCGATGTGGATGATGACGGGAAGCCGGAAGCTATAGTGATCTTAAGTCTTGGTACAGGAACGGGTATTTCCCAAGAGGAGCTCCATGTGGTCAAGCCGGAAGTGTGGAAGGAGCTAGCGGTGCCCACAGCGGAAAAGGCAGCCTCCGCCGCTGTCTCTTCCAGAATCACCTTGGACAACAGCGATGTTGTGGTACGGCTTGAGCTTGCAGGCGCTGCCCCATCCAAGGTTACCTTGCGGCTTCCTGGACGGGCAGGAGACGGCGGTCTGGATCATTTCGGCACAGAGGCAGGAATCGGGGCAGTCACCCATTATAAAGTGGTGAATGGCAAGCTGAAGGCGGAGACCAGTGTTAATGCAGGAATTGGGGAGAGTATGGGGACATTGATGCTGGACTACAAAGCAGGCAATGGAGGAATGGTACTGGATACGATCCGCTTTCAACCTCATGACACCACTGAGCAGTATGTGGAGAAGGAGCAATGAAGCGATGATTGATGCTCATATACATCTGGAGCAATATGAGGATTCCGAGCTGCAGGCCATGCTGCCCGGGTTGCTGGAGCAAGATATCCAATCGCTCGTCGCGGTCTCGATGAACCTTGATTCCTGTATCCGTACACAAGAAATCGCCGCCCGGTATCCGGGCCGGGTAAAACCGGCCTACGGATTTCACCCGGAGCAGCCGGCTCCAACGGAGTCTGAGCTTGCGGCACTGTTGAAGTGGATCAGTCAGCATGCAGGGGAGATGGTGGCTGTAGGCGAGATCGGGCTTCCCTACTATTCAAGGGCTGAGGCGCTGGCACGCGGGGAAGCTTTTGAGCAGGAGCCTTACCTCCGGGTACTCGATAACCTGCTTGCTTTGGCAGCCCGCCTGAACAAACCGGTGGTGCTGCATGCTGTCTACGAGGACGCTATAACCGCCTGCAATCTGCTGGAGAAGCATGGCATTGCCAGAGCGCATTTCCATTGGTTCAAAGGTCCGGAAGAAGCGGTCACGCGCATGATTGAACGCGGCTACCATATCTCCTTCACCCCGGATATTGTATATGAGCCGGAGATCCGGGAGCTGGCACGGCGCTACCCGCCGGGGCTGGTCATGGCCGAGACGGACGGGCCTTGGCCGTTCGAAGGCCCCTTTGCCGGACGTCCAACCCGCCCGGCGATGGTTCATGATGTTGCCGCCGCCTGGGCAGAGCTGCATGGGTATTCTGCCGCCCAGGCGAAGGCGATGCTGACCGCCAATACGGCGCGCTTTTATCAGCTGTAGCAGACGGCTGGCTTGCCCGTAACCCTGTACCTTGACCGCACAAACGTCCACAGCCTCACCTCAGCCCCGCTTGATCGCCAAGCGGTAACCCAGGTTCATGACAAAGTTATAGACCGGATGTGTTCCCGACACCCGCATCCGGCGGATGAACGAAGGCAGGGAATAGAAGCGCCGCCGGAAATCAAGATAACCCTCATATAATTGCTCGGAAGTCATGCCGGCGGGATGGAATACCACATCGGTTTTGCCGTTATAGAGGCTCCAGTCCTCGTGAAGCAGGCGCTGCTCCCTCTTCATCCGGGCATATATCGGTGTCCGGGGCAAGGGTGTCAGCAAGCTGACCGTCACCCCGTCAATCCCCAGTGCTTCGCAGCCCTCAAGGGTCTGCCGGAAGGAATCCGGCGTATCCTCATCGAACCCGAATACAATGCCGGCTTGGATCATGATGTTATGCCTGTGCAGCTTGCCGATAATGTCCCGGTAGGCATCTACCCGGTTCATTCCCTTGTTCACCCCCCGCAGTGCCGCCGGTGAGAAGGATTCCAGGCCTACGAACAGGTACAGGCAGCCTGCGGCACTGGCTTTTTCCAGCAGCTCATCGTTGTTGCAGTCAGCCAGGGTCACCTGCGCCGCCCATTTTTTACGCAGCGGCCGCAGCTGCTCCATCACCTCTATGGCATGGGCTTTGTCTGCGAAAAAGTTGTCATCCCAGAACACAAAAAACCGCGATTTCATCAGGGAAATCTCATGAATCACTTCGCTGACCGGCCGGGTACGGAAACGGTTGTGGTAGATTTGCTTCAAGTTGCAATAGGAGCAGTTGTAGGGACATCCCCGGGTGGAGATAACGGCCCCCTTCATCAGCGGGTTTCTGTGCAGGAGATCCCATCTGGGCAGCGGCAGGTTCGTCAGCTCAGGAATGGCATCCGAACGGTATTCGGTTTGATATTTGCCCTGATAGAAATCCTCAAGCAGCTGCGGCCAAGTGGCCTCTGCCTCTCCAATGACAATGATATCGCAGTGCTCCGACACCTCTGCGGGGAGCAGCGTGGCATGGGGACCGCCCATCACCACTTTGGCTCCAGCCGCCTGAAATTTCTCCGCCATCTTGTAGCAATGCCCGCTGTTCGGCGTATTTACTGTGATCGCTACCAGATCGAACTTCCGGGTGTAGGGGATTTGCTGCTGATATTCATCCACAAGCGTAATCTTATATTTAGCTTCATCTATGAAACCAGCCAAATAAGGCATCGTAATCTGCACGAAATTGTTGAACTGCTTCCTCCGGAAGCTGTTAATCTTCTGATTTTCCGGCTGGATGAGCAGTATGCTTTTTTTCATAGGTCACCTGCCTGCTCCTCATTCTTCATTATGTACGGTCAGTCATCAAGCGGCATTCTTTGCACATGACTAAGCAATCCATCCTTCATTTCCATCCGGTAAATATCCGGTTTGCGGGTCTGCAGCAAAAAATCCAGCCCGTATTCCTCAGCGAACTCATTCATCATCAGCGTCATGACCATCCCGTGGGTGCCAATCACGATTCTCTCGCCCGGATGATTGCGCAGAATCTCCTTCAACGCCTTTACGGCCCGCTCTTTGCAGACACGGTTCGACTCCCCGCCGTCTTCCAGCACAAAATCCGGCTCCGCGAACATTTGCTCCAAAAAAGGATACAGCTCCGGGTCCTGCAGCGTACGGTCGTCTTCCGTCCAGCATTTTTCTTTTAAATCCTCGACCTTATGAATCTCTTTGCCCAGCGCCCCGGCCAGGCCCGCAATCGTATCTACTGCCCGGGTATACGGACTGCTGTATAAGGCATCTATGCCTTCACCCAGCAGCCGCTGCGTTACTCTCTGCGCATCCTTCTCACCCTGGGCTGATAGAAAACGCGATCTTTCGTTGCCCGATGTTTTGAGCGAATCTCCATGCCGCACCATGTAAATATAAGTGGTCGTTGTCATTTTGTTCCTCCTGATAATACAAAAACGATCTTCATTTACATATTCGCCCGGCCGGGCCCGTCTCCTCCATATCAAAGGAAAAAAGCCCCTGAGGGCTTGGTGCTACTCTGGCTCTGGCTCTGGCTCTGGCTCTGGCTCTGGCTCTGGCTCTGGCTCTGGCTCTGGCTCTGGCTCTTAAGTGTATTTTGTGCAGCTATATCTGAGTAATCCAGGAGCTATCGGAGTTTAAATGTATTACTTACAATTAAAAAAGACCATTTCCGTGAATATGAGCAAAAAGTGATTTTTAGTTGCATGAACTGCAGTTAAAAGCCATATTGGCTTGAATAAGGCCGAATTAGCTGTACAGACTGCAGTTACCCGTGTCTCCTAGCCAAATCAACTGTGCTCCACCATGGGCTGCACACTCTCCCGCTTAGCTTCAGGCCAGAGCACCCGGCCAAAAAGCACTCCGACGAGCCCTAGAAGCACTTGAACCATGCCAAAATTCATAAAGATCCGGCCGGGTCCGGCCACCTGAACCAGCCAGCCTCCCAGAAGAGGCGCTGTAATCATCACCAGACCGAGTATGCTGCTCTGGATGCCGAAGATGCGGCCGGTCATGTGGGGCGGGGTTTCTTTTTGCAGACAATAATTGAAGGCCACGAAAAAGCTTCCATTCCCGAGCCCCAGTATTAATCCGAACAACAGCACCCAAATCACAGAAGCCCCCGGCTGAAGCAGGCCGAGCCCGCCGACAGAACCGCCTATCAGCACATAGCCCATTCCGAGCCGTAGTCCATAGCTGGTTCCCGGTTTCAACTTGCCCAGAAGCAGAATAACAGATACGGCCCCGACCCCGGATGCGGCAACCATCCAGCCCAGCAGGGATTCATTCGCCGGTGATATCACACGGAACAGGCTGGTGAACTGAAAATCAATGATCTGGATCGCCAGCGCCCCTGTGAGTCCAAAGAGCATCGTATGCAGCAACAGTCTGCTGCGGAGCATAAAGCTCCAGCCCTCAGCCCACATCTTGCGCAGCGGAACCCGTTCTTCCTGCACCTCCGCCGCCGGGTGTTCATCCCCGGTATGGATGTTTTTTACCGAGAGCAGCAGCAGATAAGAGCCTACCCGGAATATGGCGTTCAGGAGGATACACCACTGCGGGCTGAGCAGCGTAAGCGCCACACCGCCCAGCAGAGGACCGGCGATTTTGGAGCCCTGGTTGACGATCCCGTTCAGCGAGGTGGCCTGAAGCAGCTGATCCTCTCTGACGATGCTCCGGGTCATGGACTGCTGGGCCGGAACATTCAGCGTGGAGAGTGCCGAGCGCAGCGCCAGCAGCGGCAGCAGCCACACCATATTGGGTGCGAACAGCACCAGGACGGTCAGGAACGCAGTAAGCAGATCACACATGCGCATCAGCTTCAGCTTGTTCAGCCGGTCGGCGGCCACTCCCGCCACAGAGCCGAGCAGAACGCTGGGCAGCGCCACCGCTACCGGAATCAGCGCCAGCATCAGCGGACTGGCATGCCAGCGGTAACCGACCAGGACCTGAATCGCCAGCGAATCGAACCAATCCCCGAAGGCTGCTGTGGCGTAGGCACTGTACACGCGCATATATACTTTGTTGTGCAGCAGGCTGTTCCCCTGCTTGACGGAAGCTTCCATCTGTCATTCCTCCATAGTTGCATTTAGAATCATAGAACAGGTTATTCGTATGACCCTACTGTAACGGAGAATTGTCAGAGAAAGATCAGAGGGATTTCAGGACCTGCTGCATAGTGTCCTCCAGAGACTGGCTGAACCTGTTCAACCCGGATTGCTCCAGCTCTGCCACAAATATTTCTTCATATTTATGCTGCAGTGCTTTTGGGGGAGGGAACATACGGCAAAAATGCACAATCCGGTACAGCGAATATAGCCGAAGGGGAATGAATCCAGACATCTCCAGCACCTGCAGCCCCTCACTGAGCAGGTTCTCTGCTTCACGCCATTGTTCCAGCCGCAAACTCCAGAGTCCCTTCACCACTTTATAGCTCCCGATCTCCCGGAGAAAAGGTTTTTCCTGCAGGATGACGCCAATCGCTTCATCCATCCGCTTAAGCTCCTCATCTCCGGTGCCGGCCGTCAGATGCACGAACAGCTCCGTAATCAACGTCACGGGAATGAAATTATCATAACCAAGCTCAGCAATGACCTGATGGGAACGTTTCAGACGCTCCAAAGCCCGCTCCGGTTGCCCCGCAAGGGTGAACAGGTCCAGAATGGTGAGAATCTCCAGCTCCAGCTGATAGTTAGGGTACACCAGCTTCAGTTCAATCACCTGCTCACAATACGCAAGCCGCTCCTTCGGATCGCCGGAGAGAAAGTAAAAGATCATCAGATAAAATAACCGTTCCTTGAGCGGAACTTCATCTGTATGCAGCAGCCATTCCAAATCTCCCTGCACAAAATGAATGACCATGGAATACACCGAGTCCAGCTCATAGCCAAGGATATCCTGCTGGCGCGCCAGCGTTACCATGGATTTGCCCTGGCCATATACATGAAATTTGGAAAATACGCTGCGCATGGTTTCCCGCAGCTCCGGATCATTCATTGCCGGATTTAGGGCTACACCGGCAGGAGTCCCCGGAACGGCAAGACTGTAGCCGAACCCCCGGACAGTCTTGATGTCCAGGCCGCTGAGGACATGCAGCTTTTTGCGCAGACGGTAGATATGGTCGTCCACCGTGCGTTCTACCGGATACTCCAGCGGCCAAACATGGTCCAGCAGCTGCTCCCGGCTGAAGGTGCGTCCAACATTGCGGTACAGAAACTGCAGAAGAGCGAATTCCTTGGGCAGCAGTGTAATCGTAATCCCGTCTGCCATCACTTTGTATTCGCTGTTGTTTAATTCAAGATGCATAGCCGAACCTCTTTTCCAAGGATAAGTCCATGGAAGTATTATAGCTTATCCGGCCATATTGTTAATTGAATCCTGTTCAGAAAATACAGAGATATGATCCACCGTACCCGAGGCCTCCGGAATGATGAATTTCAGCTCATATTGCTTGCCTGCCTGATACATGTAGATTTTATCGCCGCCGTTCACGGCTGTTTTCTCCGGTTCGCCGAGCACAGCTTCAATCTCCTTCAGTGTCAATTTCTGCAGATCGGCGGCGCTGGAGCGGACGTCAAAAATCCGGCTGCCTTTATTGAAGCCGATGACGACATGTTGTTTGCTGTACGTTGCGTATATCCCCTTGCCCGCAGTCTCTTTGGTGTCCGGCTCGCCCCAGGCAGCCTCCACGTCGTCAATTAATCCGGTGTGTGCGGCATATTCCACACCAGGCACTTTGCCCTCCCGGGCCAGTTGGAGGAGCTCTTCAAGCAGCTTGCTGCTGTCTTGAGGTGCTGCCGCCGACGAGGCCCCTCCGCCAGGAGCACTGGGCGAAGCGGTAGCCGATGCTTCCGCCGGGGCTGCGGACGGTGCTGAGGAGCTGCTTGCTCCCGGCTGCGGGGCTGTCGGGGCTTCCGTTGCCGAAGCAGCTGCCGGTGAGGCGGTTGCTGCATCGTTGCTGCCGGAGCTGCTTGCTCCCGGCTGCAAGGCTGCCGGTGAGGCGGTTGCCTCATTGTTACTGCCGGAGCTGCAGCCGGTAAGGCCCAGCATACCCGCTAATATTAGAATTCCGGTAATTGTTTTCAATGAGTTTGTCATGGTTGTCATCTCCTTGAGTAAGTTAGTCTCTCTGCATAGACGGCTGTTAGTTCAGACGACCGGCTGTAAGTAAAGGTTGCAGCAATAAGCGATTGTCCCACCAAGCAGACACTGCTTCACCTTCTCCAAAAGGGATACCCGTTCCAGCGGGAAATATACGGAAGATTTGTAGCCTGAAACATATAAATCCACATATTTGCACAAAACGGCTACCCCGTCCTTGCACAAAACAGCTACCTTTTCCTTGCAAAAAACAGCTACCCTTTCCTTGACTGAATAAGACAGCCGTTTTGGATTTCTGTTTTGGATTTCTGTTTTGGATTTCTGTTTAGCGTTGCCTGGAGCCCTGTATGGATCGTTTGGCAATTCCAAGTGGAAAAAGGGTCACTAATTTGCTGGAACACCCTATTCTCCACAGGCGAAGTGGAAAAAGGATAACTAATTCGGCTCATTTCGCCCCTGACGAAGGAATACTGCCCAATTAAGTTTCCTTTTTCCACCTTAATCTCACCAATTGTTGATTTTGGGAAGAAATAAGCTCCCTTTTTCCCACTAAATAATTTGAACTTAAAAAAGCAGGAATGGAAGCAACCAGGCCTATCCAGATGCGGAGGCGGATGCCGATATGAGTCCGATGCGAGTGGATGAGCCCGATGCAAATCTCTTTCTAAATTAGGCCAGAACTCGCATTCTGTCCAGAAATAACGATGCCCGATTCATACGACTATGTTATGGAAGCCTCGAATTTTGGCAAAGCCAAAATTGAGGGCCTTCTCCGAGATTTCATCGTCTGAAGTGCCGCCAATGGGCGGCATGAATGTCTATTGCACTCTCTGCAGCAGAATACCCCATAATTCAATCAAAAAACTCCATCTATTGCACTCTGTACATTAGAATCCCTTGGAAAAACCGTTTTGGACGCTATATCCGAAAATCTGTTGCACGAAATACAGCAGAAGGCGATTCGACGCAGGATCATTGGTATTCTACTGCACAAAGTGCAGTCATGCAAAGAATCCACTGTGGTTATCTCACAGGAAGATTACAAATCTCAAGTTCAATCTCTATAACACTGCTCACCTCCTTCCCCAAAACATATAAGTCCTGGCTTATATTTAGAAAAAAACACCCCGGCTGCCAAGCAGCCGGAGGTGTTAGAGTGAGTTTTAGTTATATCAGATTGGACTTCTGCAGCAATCTTTGGACAATAGCAGCAACCTCAGCTCTAGTAATATACGCCTGAGGTGCCAGCTCAGAAGCACTGCGTCCGGAGACAATGCCTGCCTCAATACTGTCGGCAGCGCCGCTCTGCGCCCACTGCGAGATTTTGCTTGCATCCTTGAACGGACTCAGCAGCTCTGCTGACGATTGGACCGGAAGCTTGTCTTTTAACGAGGTAAGCTTCATCGCCTTGGCTATGATTGCCATCGCCTGTTCCCGGGTGATCTTGTCCGCCGGACGGAAAGTACCATCTTCAAATCCATTGATCAGATGATACGCATAAGCTGTTTGAACCGCACTGCTGTACCAGGCTCCGGCCTTCACGTCCGCAAATGAAGCGGCGCTGCTGTCCAGCTTCAGTCCCAGTCCGCGTACGATAACTGCGGCAAATTCAGCACGTGTAATATCGGCATCGGGATCGAACAGCCCATTTCCGGTACCGTCAATAATCATCCGCGAACCCATGTTATTTACGATATCCTTAGCCCAATGTCCGGCCACATCCTTGAATTCAAGCGGATGCCAGATGATCGAATAGGTGCTGTTGGTGAGACTGTTCACTTTTGCATAATACTTTTGGTCCATAGTAGTAACCCTGGTTGGCACATGTCTTACCGATCCATTGGGCTCCACTACGATGGCTGTGGTAATTTTATTCGGGTCCACTCCATCCGGAAGGGCTATTTGCCGTTCTACGTAGGCACTGAATTTGGATATTTCGACGGTTTGGCCGCCATATTCAGCCCGCACCACAAAATTGAGCGGTGGCGCAACCAACGTGAATCCTCCCTGCACCGCAGAGTTTTCTACCGTTTTTAACGTATCCTCCGCAGGGGCAGCAATTTCAAGTTTGACTTTGATATCCCCCAAAGCAGCGGCGGTACCGAACTGGCTTCGGATCGCGTCCATATTGATTTGCCCGGCGGGCAGGGTGTAAGTTGCATTTTCACTTTTCAACTCTAATACTGCCTGTTTGTCTTCCATGTCTTTAACCATTTGGCCGTTCAGCTCGGCAATGACAATATCCGATTTCACAGTTACCGGAATCGTAACTACAGCGCCTTGGCCTTCTGCTGCAAGCTTTTCTTCCAGCTTAGCCTGATCAATGGCTACAGTCAGAGCCGTCTGCCCATTTACTGTAGCGGTTGTTATTGTTCCGGCATTCTCCACCTTGCCATTTACAAGAACATTAAAACCTGTTACAGCCGGTGGTGGTGCTGCTGGTGTTGCTGGTGTTGCTGGTGCTACAGGCACGGAGGGCGGAGTGTCTCCGCCACCGCTGGAAGGAGCGATAGGCGTTACGGTATTCGACAAGGCAGAGGTTGTGCTGCTGCCTGCGCTATTAATTGCTTTTACCGTAAAAGTGTACGCCGTCCCGTTAGTGAGTCCAGTTACCGTAATGGGACTTGCTGTTCCATAAGCAACAATATTTCCCGGTGAGGAGATCACCTCATACCCGGTAATCGGACTGCCTCCGTCTGAATCAGGGGCCGTAAAGGATACCACCGCCTGCCCGTTTCCGGATACGGCTGTTACATTGGTTGGTGCTCCCGGAGCTGTCTTTGGCGTAGCGCTTAGTTCATTGGAGGCTGCGCTGTCCCCTTCAGCATTGGCTGCTTTGACTACAAAATAATAGGTTGTTCCATTCAACAGATTCACCGCATTATAGCTGTAGACAGACCCGCTGACGGTAGCAATTTCGCTGCCGTATTCCGTATCGGCCAGTCTTTGGAAGATTTTATACCCTGTCGAGCCTTCCACGGGTGTCCAGATTAATTGGACCTGGGCGTTGCCGAATACTGCGGACTGGAGAAGAGGTACTCCGGGAATTGGAACCGTTGTGTCGGTAATCGTTATATCCAAAGTCTGCGCTGCTCCTGCACTAAATCTGAAGGTTAAGCTGGTGGTGCCTGCCGCCAAAGAAGCGAGATACGTTTTAGAGATCGTTACCGTACTGCCGGACAGCGTATAATCCGTTCCCGCAGTAAGATTGGCTATCCCGTTTGAGATTCCAATAAGGGTATTTCCGTTCAATGTCAATTCAATGGTCACGTCGGCCTGTTGAGTCTGTTTTTTGTCAAAAGCGGCACTCACCGGGCTAATGATACTGTCCAGTTCCGGTTCAGTAGAAAGCGTGTAGGCTTCGCTCATGACGGCACTGTCCGTCATCCCCGCCTTCACGGCGATGGCCTTGATCGTCACCGCACCGGTGACTGGAATCGGCCCGCTGTACACTGGGCTGCTGCTCGTCGGCACGCTGCCGTCCAGCGTGTAATGGATCGCCGCTCCGCTCGTCGCACTGCTCAGCGTAACCGTCGTGCCCGGTGCCACCGCACCTCCGGCTGGATTCGCGGTCGGCGCTTCGACCTGCGCCATAATTGTATACGCTTCGCTCACCACGGCGCTGTCCGTCATCCCCGCCTTCACGGCGATGGCCTTAATCGTCACCGAACCGGTGACTGGAATCGGCCCGCTGTACACTGGGCTGCTGCTCGTCGGCACGCTGCCGTCCAGCGTGTAATGGATCGCCGCTCCGCTCGTCGCACTGCTCAGCGTAACCGTCGTGCCCGGTGCCACCGCACCTCCGGCTGGATTCGCGGTCGGCGCTTCGACCTGCGCCATAATTGTATACGCTTCGCTCACCACGGCGCTGTCCGTCATCCCCGCCTTCACGGCGATGGCCTTAATCGTCACCGAACCGGTGACTGGAATCGGCCCGCTATACTCCGTGCTGCTGCTCGTCGGCACGCTGCCATCCAGCGTGTAGTGGATCACCGCTCCGCTCGTCGCACTGCTTAGCACAACCGTCGTGCCCGGTGCCACCGCACCTCCGGCTGGGTTCGCTATCGGCGCTTCGACCTGCGCCATAATTGTATACGCTTCGCTCACCACGGCGCTGTCCGTCATCCCCGCTTTCACAGCGATGGCCTTGATCGTCACCGCTCCGGTGACTGGGATCGGCCCACTGTACACTGGGCTGCTGCTTGTTGGCACGCTGCTGTCCAGCGTGTAGTGGATCGCCGCTCCGCTCGTCGCACTGCTCAGCGCAACCGTCGTGCCTGGTGCTACCGCACCTCCGGCTGGATTCGCTGTCGGCGCTTCAACTTGCGCCATAATCGTATACGCTTCGCTCATGACGGCACTGTCCGTCATTCCCGCCTTCACGGCGATGGCCTTGATCGTCACCGCTCCGGTGACCGGGATCGGCCCGCTGTACACTGGGCTGCTGCTCGTCGGCACGCTGCCGTCCAGCGTGTAGTGGATCGCCGCTCCGCTCGTCGCACTGCTCAGCGCAACCGTCGTGCCTGATGCTACCGCACCTCCGGCTGGATTTGCCGTTGGCGCTTCGACCTGTGCCATGATCGTATACGCTTCGCTCATGACGGCGCTGTCCGTCATCCCCGCTTTCACAGCGATGGCCTTGATCGTCACCGCACTGGTGACCGGGATCGGCCCGCTGTACACTGGGCTGCTGCTCGTCGGCACGCTGCCGTCCAGCGTGTAATGGATCGCCGCTCCGCTCGTCGCACTGCTCAGCGCAACCGTCGTGCCCGGTGCCACCGCACCTCCGGCTGGGTTTGCCGTTGGCGCTTCGACCTGTGCCATGATCGTATACGCTTCGCTCATCACGGCACTGTCCGTCATTCCCGCCTTCACAGCGATGGCCTTAATCGTCACCGCACTGGTGACCGGGATCGGCCCGCTATACACTGGGCTGCTGCTCGTCGGCACACTGCCGTCCAGCGTGTAATGGATCGCCGCTCCGCTCGTCGCACTGCTCAGCGCAACCGTCGTGCCCGGTGCCACCGCACCTCCGGCTGGATTCGCGGTCGGGGCTTCAGCTTGCGCCAGGGTACCCGTTGTCGTCATAACCAGTTGTGAATTCCCGGAAAGAAGCACTTTTTCATCCGCCTCCATCAGCGAATAGATCGCATTCGGATCAATGGAAGACATATCCACACCGGCATTCTGCCAGGTCGAACCGTGGTCGGCAGTGTAATATACGACGGGAGTATTGCTGCTGTCATAGGCCAGCATATAGAGGTTATTGCCTTTTTGCCCCAGCATGGCTGAGGATGAAAAATAGGTATACGTCCCCGTTAAGGTCGGACTGCTCCAAGTGGTTAGATCCTCGCTGGAACGGGAAAACACCTCATATGTGCTTGAATCATAACCGGTCAAAACATATTTGCTTCCATCATACAGAAGGTTATTGAAACCGTCCGTCTGGTTGGGGTATGCCCCGGAGCGGTTGGACCAGGTTTCCCCGTCCGCGGATGTCCAAATGCTGGCAGCATTCAAATAACCTTCATCACTATACCCGTATCCCAGAGCAATAAACTGATTATTGGTGTAGGCGATGGAGTACACTGCGTCTATCGACTGCACGGGCAGCGCGGGTTCATGCCAGGAAACACCGTCTTCCGATGTTTTTATTTTGGGACCTCCCGCCCCGGAGCCTACCGCAACGAATTTCCCATTGCCAAAAGCGATATCCGATAGAGTAGTCGAATCATTTATGCCGCTGCGCAGCGTCCAGGTCGTTCCGTCCGGCGAGGTGGCAAGCGCTGTGGTCGTCTGATTCGTCTCCCCGACTGCGACATAAGTGTTATTTCCGTATGCAGCTGCATTGAAGCCTGTCGTCCTCGGGGACAGCGTTACCTCATTCCAATGTGCAAGATCCGCCGAGTTCCAGATCGCCCCATCGCCGCCTGTTTTCCCGACTGCAACATACTGTGATCCACTGCCATGAACAATCTCTGTAAAAGCTCCGCCCCATTTATAACGCCAATCCGCGCCATCTGAGGATACGAGCATTCCTTCATTGCCCAAACGGAAATATTTTCCGTTCAGATAACGGGCATTCTGTGTGACAAAATAATTTTTGAACGGCTGCATGGTCCATGTGGTTCCGTTCGTTGAGGTGTACACTGCTCCATAGTTTGGAGATTCATAACCGAACATGTAATACTTGGTACCATCGTAAAAGCCATTAAACATCTGGTTGTTATGTTGAGAGGCATTTTGTTTAAAAGGAGGGCCTAGCAGCGTAAATGTGGAGAGATCCGTAGAGGTCCAAATGTAGGCCCTAGGATCTGAAATATAATAGCGGTCATTCATCCAGGTCACCATGTTGGTGCCAATGGACTGTCCTTCGGCGGTTGAGGGCTGGGCCGAGGTCCAGGCCGTGCCATTTGTGGTGGAGTAAATTCTTCCGTTCGCCCCTCCTACCGCTAACCGGGTGCCGCCATTGCCTACGGTTACTTTGGTTAAAGTGAGCGAGGAGTCCACACCTGTTGGAACGATTGAAGTCCAGTTGATCCCGTCCGGTGAGGTCAGCAGCTTCCCTTGTGTTGTCGCGTAGAAGGCGCTGCTTCCATTAAAAGTGAGAAATTCAGTACTCCAGATTCCAGAGGTGACCCCAGAACTGCGCTGAGTCCACGTGTTGCCGTCCGGCGAGGTCAGAATCACCCCTTCACTTCCCGTAACAACAAATAAACCATTCCCATAAGCCGCCCCGTTAAAAGTAAAAGAACCTGGAGCCGTCACACCCGTGTAATTAATGTCGGCTTTGGTTTTTACGTTCACCCAGGTTTCGGCATCTGCCGATTTGATAATGGCCCCGTAATAGCCGACTGCAATATACACGTTGTTGCCGTAAGCCATCGCTGACATTGCATTTGAAGGCAAGCTGCTATAGCTCGTTGTTGTGAAACTGTCCGGTGTAGGACCCGCAGCGTACAAATCTGCCGGACGTAAACAGAAAAACACCGCAATTCCAAGCAGGAACATTCCGATAAGCGAATGTCTTGAATGTTTAAAGCTCCTTTTCATAATTCTGCCTCCAATAATTTTAATAAATCTAAGATGGCCGGGCATGTAAACCCTTTAACGATTCCATAATTCGACAGGTATCGGCATAATTCCTTTAATTTTTATATTAAAAAATGATAATAAAGAAATTTTATTTTAAGCCGCAGCTTCCCCGTCCCCTGAGCATAAAAAAAGAGCATTCAGCGGATTTCTCCGCCGAACTGCTCCAGGGATATTTTGCCTTAACGGGCCATTTATTCAGCGATAGTTATCTTTCCTTCATCATCCACTTTAATATTTGATAAGTTTGAAAATTTATTAAATTCCTCCATCTTTGCACAGTACATAAAATAAGTTTTACTTAAAACTTTTAGATTTCCAACAAACTTATCATAGTACCCAATATCACTCATTATTCCCTTCATACCTTCCGATAAATTTGACATTCTTTTATAGGCTGCACGCAAATCAGCATCGAGGTTAACCCGATTAATGTATTCGGAAATTTTTTCTTTTTCGTTTATTAATCCTACGTCCGTCATGTTAAGCCACTTCTCTACATTCTGATTAATATAACTTTCATATTTTTCAATATCTTCATTGGTCAGTTCTTCGTATATCCCTACCACTTCTTGGGGATAATTTATCACTTCAACTTCATCTAAAAATTTTACTATAGAAAACCAAGCTTCCTCTTTTTCTGGCGTATCTATAGGTTCATTTAAGAAAGAACTGAATTGCATGGTCAACATTCTGCCAAAGTTCCCTGGAAATATACGCTCTAACTGCTTTTTCATAAAGCCCTCTCTGCTTCGCTCATCCAACTCAAGGGATTTATTCAAAACCGATAGTTTTTTTGTTAATTGTGGAAGTCCAATCTCATCCGAATCCAAACCGTTTAAGCATGACCGAAGAACATTTCTACTTTTTTCAAGTCTTCTAGCCTCGCTGTCCAGTCTTGCCAGATGCTGTTCTAAATTATCTTTTAGCATTTGAGGGTTCGAAATTATTGCTTTAATATCTTTAAGGGGCACATCAAATTGTCTCAAAATTGAGATTTGCACCAATCGATCGGCATCACTTTCAGAATACTCCCGATAATTATTTTCAGGATTAACAGGAGGACTTATTAAGCCTTCTTCCTCATAATAGTTTATTGCTTTTTTGGTAAGGCCCGTAATATCCATAACCGTACTTATTCTCATCCAAAACACCTCCTTTCAAAATATAAGGTAATCCCCAAGGGAACAGTCAATAGCAATTGAACGCATAAACACATTACCCAATCTGTTCCTTCAGCCACTGCCGGAAAAATTGCAGCTGCTCTTTGGTGTGAAAATAATGTTCCCCCTGCTCCATCACCTTCAGTCCGCAATGAAAGCGGCTGGCAAACGCAGATACAACGTCAAACTCGCACAAGTTATCGTCAGAGCCATAAAGAATGGAAGTCGGCTTATGCCAAGCGTCAACCGGATGGGAGTTAACATAGCAGTAATAATCCCAATAGAGTGTCTGCCCAACGGGTGTAGCAACTTCTTGTTCAGCCTTTAATCTGTCCTCACTTATGCCGAACCATGCCATCATATTTTCAATAATTCTTTTCATGTCCAGCACCGGAGATAAGAACAGACACTGTTTAAGCGGCAGGTCACGATAAGCAAGCAAGCTGAAATACACCCCCATGCTGCACGCAAAAATACTTATATCATCCGATAGCCTTTGTGCATAACGCATGATTACATCCAGATCATGAACACAATTTTGGACTTTGCAGCTGTAGGCTTCTTCTTTGCGGTCACCGTGTTCGGGTAAATCAAAACTGATTACTTGATACCCTCGTCTTACTGCTTCCCCGGCAAATATAACAATCGCATCATCTGCTTTGTTTGACATATTGCCGTGGATAGCCACAAACAGCTTGTCTGACTGGTCTCCCCACAAAATTGCGGGGATCCCCTCTATTCTAAACTCCTGTTTTACCATCATATTTCTCCTCGTATATTAACGCCTCTGCATCCGTCTTTGCCATACTCACTGCTTCTGCACTTTAAAAGTAAACGTCCATGTCGCCGTATTTCCGGAATACCGCCCCCGGTTTTCGACTACAGTCACTTCCACGGCTTTGTTGATGGTTTTGGTCACTGCTGAGGCTTTGATAGAAGCAGTAGCTGTGGCGGATTCCGGGATCTTATCCTGCTCTTCCGCGTAGGCCTTCAGCTTCACGCTTTCTGTTGATTTCAGGTCCAGAACCACGGATGAGCCTTCGCTGATCTCTTTGCCGTTAATATACGCCGTGGTGTACCATTCATTGCCCACATGATTGTTTTCGGTCAGTTCTGCACTGACCAGGGTAACTTTGACCTTTATGCTTTTGGACGCCGCCGAAGTGGACTGTACCGGTACGGCCATACTGAACAGAAGCAGCAGCAGTACTATGATTCGAATTCCCTTTTTCTTCATTTGAGAGTGCCTCCCTCATATATTGGCTTTTCCCTTATTGATTTCGCCAAAATAGGACATGATCCTCTACCCAAGCTGTAATTTTTTGGTTTCTTTTCACTTTCTGCACCCACGAAGCGGGTGGGGTCTATTGCAGCCGTTGAATGGTTTGCCGCAGCTCAACAATTTCGGCCATCAGCTCCCGGTCCTCCTCCTCCGTCTCCCTGGGTTCACTGTGCATCAGCCGGGCCAGCCGCAGCTCCAGCAGCTGCAGTTCTCCTTCCCGCGATTGCTCATCCGGTGTAAGCATAAGGCTGCGCTCCTTGGCAGCATACTCTTCGTAAGTCCCCGGAAACAGCCGGGGCCTGCTTCCCCGTTCCAGCAGGAGCAGACGGTTGGCTACTGCAGCATGAAGGTACCGGTCATGCGAGACGATAACGAGTCCGCCGGGATAGGCGGCGAGTGCTTCCTCAACCCGTTCCCGGGTGTCGATATCCAAATAGTTGGTCGGTTCATCCAGCACCAGCAGGTTGGCACGTCCAAAATACAGCCGGAGGAAAGCCACCCGGCATTTCTCTCCAAGGCTTAAATCACCGATCCGCTTGAACACATCCTCCCTGCGGAACATGAAGCAGCCGAGAATGGTCCGCGCCTCCGTCTGGGTCATGCCCGGCAGTTCCAGCAAACTGTCCAGAATGGTTGAAGACAGAGGCAGATTATCCAGCTCCTGGGCAAAATAACCCACCCGCGTGCGGGGATGCCTGCGAATTTCGCCGCGGTCAGGTGCCAGCAAGCCGGCGATCAGCTTCAGCAGCGTGGACTTTCCGGCACCGTTCGGTCCCAGCACCGCGAGCCGGTCCCCGCGCCGCAAAGTCAGATTGAAGTTCTCCAGCAGTGCAGCACCTCCGCCGTAAGCATAACGAACACCACTCATATCCAGAAGAGCATCCCCCCGGAAAACTTCACCTTCCAATTTCATGCTTAGCTGTGGCGCGGCCTGGGGCCGCTCCACCCGGTTCAGCTCCAGGCGCTCCAGACTCGCTTCCTTGGCATGGAGCCGGGAGACGTTCTTCTTCGCTTTCGCGCGCCGGAAATCGTTCTGGCCGGCGGCCCGGTGAGCCTGCTGGAACCATTCGGCGTACCGCCGGATGCTCTCCAGCAGCTTTTCCTTCTCCAGCTCCTGCTTCCTGTACTGCACCGCCAGCGTCCGCGCCTCTATTTCCTTTTGCTCCCGGTACTTCGTGTAAGCTCCGGGATAGCGGCGGCAGCCTTGAGGGCCCAGCTCAAGCACTGCCGTCGCTGTCCGTTCAATAAAAGTGCGGTCATGGGAAACATAGAACACCGTTCCTGGATAATCCCGCACCCACTCCTCCAGCCAAGCCATCGTTTCCTCATCCAGATGGTTCGTCGGCTCATCCAGCACCAGCAGCTTCGGCTGACGGGCCAGCAAAGCAGCGAGTTGAACTCTTGTCTTCTGCCCTCCGCTGAGCTGGCGGTAAGGCAGGTTCCATACCGCAGCATCGAGCATCAGCTGACTAAGGCATTTCTCTGCCTTGGCCTCCCAGCCGTATCCGTCCAGCTGCAGATAGCGCTCGTAGACCTCTCCGTATTCGGCTACAAGTGCTTCATCCCCACCGTCTGCTTCCTGGAGCAGCCGCCCAAGCCGCTCTATTTTGCACTTGAGGTCATCCAGCTCAGGCGAACCGGACAATACATAATCCAGTGCGCTCATATCTGACTGAAGCTCCAGCTGCTGGTCCAGCACGCCCCACTCCTCCGGCGGCAGACCGTAATAGACGCTGCCTTCGTCAAAAGGATGCCGTCCAAGCAGCCCCTGCAGCAATGTCGTCTTGCCGATCCCGTTGCGCCCGAAGAGCAGCGCGCGCTCTCCCTCCGCAATTTCAAAAGAGACATTCGCGAACAGCGGGATGCCGTTCCATTCTTTGCGTATATTTTTAACTTTGATTAAGGTCATATCCATTCCTCCGCTTCCATGTAAATACAAAAAAACCGCAGCCAGCGGCCTGCGGCAGAGCATGTATGAAAGAGGAAAAGATGCCATGAAAACAGCACCGTGGACTGCACTGCCCGCGTAATGGCAGGGCAAGCCGTCAACTGTAGGCCGCGTTCATCTGTAATAAGCATCGTAAAGTCCCCGATCGACACACGTATCCCCTGACCGTACGCCCCAAAAAAGGCGTCCCGTGGCTTGTGCATAAGCACATCACTAGTTAATGGTCTTTTGAGCAGGAAACGTGTTAGTTATTCATCGATCCGGTGAACCTCCGTATTTGTCCGAAATGTACTAATGCTTACAGCATAGTCAATGCCACAGGCAGAATCAAGGTCAAGAACTGTTTTAGTTAAAGTCTCCCAACGTTAATTACTTTAGCAGCGGTACAGCAAACGGAAGCAGAATCAGCAGCAGAGAAAGACCGATCAAGCTGCGCGTCAAATGCTGTTCCAGTCTCTGATTTTTGTCTGACTCGAACCAGCCCCTGAACTGCCAATAGTTACGGTACAGCACAAAAAATAGAATAATATTCCCCACCACAGCGCTCCCGGGATATATTGTCCAGCCATACAACAGCTTAAATATAGCATCTTCCAGACCGCCCAGAAGGCCTATCGTTATTATCAGCAAAAGACACATCCGCAGCAGTTCCAGCACAAACGTTGCCAGCTTGCCCATACTTCCCTCCCCCTCCGTCTGCACAGGAACGCCGTCTCCGGTTTCAACGGAATCGCTGTACAGGCTGAACCATTATCCGTTTCAAAGTAAGGGATGCCATAACGCTTGGATAATTCTCTGGCCGTATAGGATTTCCCGCTCCCGCAGCCGCCTATGATTCGAATTCGGATTTTGCTCACCTTCCACTTTTTTTCACAGCGGACGCTGCATCTCTATCGCTGCTATTTTCTCGCCCATCTGATTAAACACTATCTTATACCCGCATGGGTTAAAGCCGTTTTTGCAATATAACAGCAGGGCTCTGGTATTGGTATTGTGGCAGTACAGCTTCAGGCTCTGAAGCCCGTGCGTAAACTTCGCCTCATTCATCATTGTATTGATCAGATAGGCCGCAGCGCCTGTGCTTCTGTATTCAGGACTGACCATGACATTTCCCAGCCAGCAGCTCCGGGAATCTTCGTCCTTATCATACAAATTTGCATACGCCAGCGGTTCAGAATTGCTGTCCGATATAACTACGGTTGGGCTGTACCGGTTCTCTAGTCCATGCAAAATCTGCTCCGGTGTGAGCGGATACTGGAATTTGGGGCCGGCGTAGAACAGCTCTTCCGGATTTCGCACGAAGCCACAGATGGCTTCCAGGTCCTCCGGCTTCAAGCTGCGGTAAGCTAAAGCGGGCATAAAAGGTTTCGCTCCTTCATTCGTTATGTCCCTCTAGGGGTCCGTATCCTTTTATCTTCAATATTTATCCTGTAATTCCTGCCGAACCGAAGCTGAAAATCCGCCTTAAAAAGTGACGGTGGCCTCCTGCTTGCTCCATTTGAATGAAAGACCAAACAGCTCTGTTAGGCTGCCCAGCGGCAGATACAGACGGTTGTTCACATTTTTGGACGCGGTCATGGATATCGTTGCACCCTGAACCACAGCTTTGGCGGTCAGCGGTTTATGCGTTACGGTCCGGTTGCCTATAGTGATTACCAGCGCGCCGGTTCCGGCTTCCTGCGTAAGTGTCCCCCCCAGTAAAGCTACGGTTTCTCTCAGCGGAACAAAAACACGGGAATTCACCAGGACGAAATCATTCTTCAGCTTCGAAGGCTTACCATTAATAATGAAGGTGCCTGCGAACGTTGTGGACCCGATAGAATAGCCGCTTTTCACAGCAATGCTCTCCAGACTGAGTGTGGAAGAGGTAATAACCACAGTTGTATTCTTGGCAATCTGCGGGTACAGCCAGTGGATATCATCGTTATGCATCCGGATACAGCCGGCACTGACATATTTTCCGATGGAAGATTCGTTATTATTGCCGTGGATCGCGTACGTTGTGCCCTTTGTACCGTTCACTTCCAGTCCCAGCCAACGGTCTCCCAGCGGGTTGGACGGATCGCCTCCGGGGATATGCTCCTTATAATAAGGCCTGTTTTTGATTTTGACGACAATTTTGAAGCTGCCTTCAGGCGTGAGGCTCTTGGATTTGCCTGTGGCAACCGGAAAAGTCCGGACCAGCTTGCCGCTGCTGAAATAGCCCAGCGTGTTCGTTTTTTTGTTCACAATAATCAGATCCGAGGCTGACGACGACGCTGCGGCCGCTCCTGTGAAACAAAACGTAAACAGAAGCATAAACGCAAGCGTGACCGTGATGCTGCGTCTCCAAAATGTCCTCGGTCTAGCTAAAAAATCGTGCAGATTCATGCTGCTCCTCCTTCAGGTTATGGGTCTTTATGGAAAGCTTTTTCTACATAGACGATAAGAACCCTCAAAAGTTGCTGGGCAGCCAGTACCTTTCTTGATCAGCTCGTCCCTGGACAACAACCATGAATAAACCGTACTTTCATCACAGATAATAACATCGCATTACAAAACAAAACCTGCCAAGGAGGCAATCACTTTGAATTCAAACATTTCCAGCCAGGTCAGCCAGTGTGAACAAATTATTCAGCAGCTGATCTCCCAGACACAACAGGCCAGCCAAAACTATCAGCAGCTTCTTCAACAGGAACAGCAGAATGTCGCTAAGCTTGAAGAATTGGCAGACCGTGAACGCAAAGCCAGCCAAATGATCCAACAGGCCCTGCAGGGTCATCAGACAGCTGTACAGCAGCTGCAGCATGCATCCCAGTTGGTTAGACAGGTGGAGCAGACTGCCCAGACTTCCAGCTTCGGCACCGGGGTTCAAGGATTCAGCACAGGATCACAAGGATTTAATCCATCCTTCAGCCCATCCTTCAACCCAGCCTACAATTCTTCCTTCAGCCAGCAACCATCACAAATGATGCACAGCCCGCTCAATTCATCCTTTAGTTCACAGCAGATGCATTCTCCACTCTCTTCAGGCCAATCCTATGGTTCTTCCATGAACCAGGGACGCAGCTTTCAGTAATAGCTATATAGATAGAACTTAAGATTTTTCAGCTTAGGGTTCCCAGCAGCCGCTTTTGGCTGGCGGGGAACCCTTTCCCTTATCCGGGCGGCACCGGGACAAGCCCGTTTTCTGCTGCATGCCGGGTTCATACCACCAGCCGTCCGCGCTTTTCGCCGAGTGTTATGGTCGCCTCAACACCGGAGTTGAACTCCAGGAAGTCGCTCTCGACGCCGTCGCTGAAGATGACTCCGTCCTCCGGCATTTGCGAGGTGATCTTCAGCGGGGCCCGGCCACTGATCTGTCCAAAAACCAGCCCGGCTGAAGTGGTCCGGCTGGGAAAAGGCTCCCGAACCGTAAAGTACAGGTTCGGGTGATCCCATGGAAGCCGCTGCTCTATTCCGGCGGCTTCGGCAACACCTGCTGCCCGCGCTCCGCCGGCTGCAGCCCCGTCCATCTGCAGCTGCGCCGCGCTGCGGGCAATCCCCATGGCTCCGGCGAGCACGCTTTTGAGCCAGCCGGTGGAGCCCATCCCGGTGGAGATGATGATGCCGCTGGAGGACTGCTGCTCAGTGACACCGTTCAGCTCCACCTGATAGCGGGCCGAGACATGGGTTTTGCGGCCGACGAACAGATCGTTGACGCCATAGAGGCTCTGCCCGTCGTTAAGCTGCGCTTTGGCAAGCGTGACCTCGCGCACCTGGCGCTGCCCCCGGAACACCTCCGGCACCAAATGCCGGAGATCCTTGACGGTGAACGGCAGCAGCACGCCATCCCAGCGCTGCGGATCGGGATTGACCCCGATCAGCGGCTGCTCGTGCAGGTATTTTAGCGTATTCGCTACAAGCCCGTCCTGCCCCAGCACAACTACGGTATCCTGGTCTCCAAAAATAAAGTTCGGCACATGCTGGCGCTCCAGCAGCTGTACCCGTCCCAACGCACTAAGCTCCATAACTGCGCTCTCCACCGCCTTGCGGTAATGAAAATCCTCGCTGATATAATCGCTGAAATCCGCTCCCAGCCGTTCAATATAGAATTGGGCCTGCTGAATCGTATTGTAGCGGACCACCAGCTCTTCGAGGCGGGTCTTGCGCTTGATCAGGATGATTTTGTTCTCTGAGCTGCGCGTGCTCATCGGCCTCCGCCTCCTCTCGCAGCGTTCCCGCCGTTTCCGGCTGAACCGGCCATCAGTCCCTGGAGCAGATCCGGCGAAATGTTCAGCTGTCCGATCTTGCCTGCATTTTCCGCCAGCTCCTGGAAGGCGATCGCAATCAGTTTATCCGGCTTCATGCCCACATTGGCCAGAGCCTGGAGCACACCAGGCGCTACGCCCTGGAGCGAATTCATTACCGCCGACAGCTCATAGGCTTTGGCATCCGCTTCGGCTCTCTGGTTGGCAACGGTCAGCCCGATCAGCTCCTGCTTCTTCGCTTCAAGCGCTGTATCGAAGCTGAGCTGCTCCTCTTTCATCGCATTCTGCTTTTGCTTTACTGAACGTTCGGCGTCCAGCTGGGTTTCGCGGATTTGCTTCTTTTTCGTCTCTACGGCAATTTCCGTGTTCAGCTCGTTCTCCTTCACGCGGCGCTCCTGTTCAATGGAAGCATTGCGGCGCTCATACAGCGCGTTGTCCGCACTGCGCAGAATTTCTTCCCTGGCCTGTGCCTCCAGGGCGCGCAGCGTTTCTTTGTTCGGGACAATGGCCAGAATCGACAGGCCCATCAGCTCGATGCCCAGCTTCTCGATCTCCTCATTTCGTCCAATCTCCTGGGTAATGGTCTTGGCCAGACGTTCGCTGGACTGAATCGCTTCGCGCAGCGGCAGCTGCTCCAGCTGCTTTTTCGTCAGCACCTTGGCGATATTGATCACACGCTGCGCGAGCTTGCCGGGATCGTCGGACAGGTACGTATTTTTGCGTAAATTATAGGTGTAATTGAGGATCTGTGTGGTCTTGCGGTAGTCGACAATCCGGTAAGTCAGCTGCCCCTGGACAGTCACTGTCTGATAGTCATTCGTAATTTCTTCGAACATGAACGGAACATCAATCGAGGATACCGGGACCACAACCACCGAAGTCGTAGGCACATAATAATAAAACGAAAGACCTACTCCCTCACGCACTACTTTGCCGTTCTTGACCTTAAGTACATACTCGCTGGGCTGGAATTTCACGAATCTGAATCCGAACATGGTCATTACCTCCTGTAAATGGTTCTGGCGTTTTTTTGTTATTAACATTTTGTTATTAACAATATCTTAGCATATGTTTTTGATATTATCAAGTTGTTAATAACAATTATTATGCTCCCGGAGACACTTACAGCACAGATAACCGGGAGATGTCGTTGTACTACTACCTGTTCTCATTTTCAGCCGTTCAGACGGGAGATTGTCCCGGACTCTATACAGGGGAACTGCTTCCAGGCAGGTGTGAACTCATGGTTCACCCTTTTTCACGGGTGATCCGGCTGGCGGAAGAACTGCTCCTGAACAAAGACTGTCAGGAGGAGGATGTGCAGCATTTCAGGCAGCAGCTGCGGTTTCAGGAGCTGCTGCTGCTTTTTGAGCATAACTATTCTTCCCGGCAGCAGCCAAGCCCCGCACAATCCGTAGAAAACACGATCCAATATTTGCAGAAGCACTATATGGACAGCATCACTGTGAAGCAACTGGCGGAACGGGCCAATGTCGGGATTTCCGCTGAATCCTCAACTGACAGATTCGTTAAGTCCCGATCTGATCATTGTCGCGAATGCGGATGAAAAGCTGTATACACGTATCGCAGCTATCGCCCCAAAGCTCACCTTCGATTCCTTTGCACCGCTCGACAGCCGTATACGCATCCTGGAGACTGGCTGGGCAAGCAGCGTGAGGCGAGGCTGAATCCTGGCTGAAAACCTTCCATGCCAAAAACGCCGCCATGTGGCAGCGTCTGTACAGTGATATCCTCCGGCCTGGTGAAACCGCGTCCGCCTTGTTCTACGACCACGGCAACCATCTGTTTGCCATGGGGATGTCAGGACTCTCCACTGCCCTGTATGCTCCTGGCGGCTTGCAGCCGACCGAGGAGATTCAGGACATTCTGGACCAGGAGCTGGGCTTCGCCGAGGTTGATCCGGCGAGGCTGCACAGCTATGCGGGTGACCGTGTCTTCATGCTCATCCTGGAGCGTGAGGACTCCCGCACAGCCATGGAGCAGCTGCTGCAGAGCCCGGTCTGGAGCAGCCTGCCTGCTGTGCGGAAGGGGCAGGCCTACCAACTCGACGGGACCAAGTGGAACTCCGGAGATGCATTGACCCGGGAGCGGCTGCTTGCCCTGCTGCCGAAGCTGCTTAGCGGACAGCATAGTTGAGCTCGGACGCAGAGCTATGCCGCATGTAGGGCTGTGTAACAGGCAGCCTGCTTTGTGCCAGCCACGACGGCTGTCCGTCACCGCCTAACTGCACTTTGTGCAGGTAAAATGCCCATTTTCGGAGCCATTAACGATAGAACTGCACTCCGTACAATTAAAAAGGCGTATTCAAGCTAAATAAGGCCTGTTCACAATTTTTAATTGCACAAAGTACATTTACTCTTCCAAAACAGCTCAATTGGCTCTGTTTAATCGCAGTAAATACAATTATCCTATAAACTCACTTTAGTTGAGCTTATATAGCCACTAGCCTGTGCCTATTGGCTCGCTCAGCTTTGACTCAACCGTATCATCTAGATGTCTCCGGAGCAGCATGCTCAATCCGCAGCACTACAATGCCCTGTTCCCGCGCACTCTCCGGCAGCTTGACAGTTAATCCTTCTTCTTCGCGGCTCCACTTCAGCTCTGTCTTACTGCCCAGCAGCTCCACCTTCAGAATTTCCCCGGCGAGCAGCTTGGAGCGGCTGCCCAGGGTTTCAATTACTGAGGTTCCGCCCTCCGGCCAGCCCATGACTGCCGCGTAGAGCAGACTCCCGCCACGGGTAGTGAACCGGATATCCTGCGCGGTGAACGGACTGCGCTTGGTATCGTTGAACGTGCCGGTAACCACCTGTGTCGGGCCCTCTCCGTAAACCTTCCAGGGCCGGGTGCCATAGATGGCTTCCCCGTTGACCGCGAGCCACCCACCGACTTCCAGCAGCAGCTTCTGTTCTTCTTCGGGAATCGTGCCGTCCGCGCGCGGCCCGACATTCAGCAGCATCACACCGTTTTTGCTGACGATGTCGACCAGATCGCCCAGAATGGCGCCGGAGGTTTTGTATGTATGGTCAGCAATATGGCACCAGGCGGTTTCACCGACCGAGGTGCAGGTCTGCCATACCTCCGGGTTGATATCCGCGAGTTGGCCGCGCTCCATATCATACACAGCGGTCCCTTCCGCAAAGGCATCGAACTTGTAGTTGATGACCGCGCCTTGGCCCCATTCGGCGGCCTTGTTGTAATAATAAGCGGCCAGCTTTTGAAGGTAGGGCTTGAAGACAGGCTGTTCAATCCACCAGTCGAAATACAGCAGCTGCGGGCCATAACGGTCAATCAGATCGCAGGTGCGGACCAGCCAGTCGTCCAGAAACTCCTCATTCGGCGGCAGAACCGGCAGCGGATAGGCAGGATCACCGTAGCAGGGCTGTGCCGGACCGTACAGGTCCGCGTATTTCGGGTCCTGCACATCTGAAGGCAGCAGCCGCCCGCCATTGTAATACCACCAATTCTCCGCACGGTGGCTGGATACGCCGAAGGTCATATAATGACGCCGGACCGCTGCACCCAGCTCGCCGATGACGTCTCTTTTGGGGCCCATTTTGGCGGCAGTCCACTCCGAATAGGGGCAGTCATACATCGCGAAGCCGTCATGATGCTCGGCGACAGGCACTACAAACGCAGCACCGGCCTGTTTGAACAAGGCCGCCCATTCCTCGGCATCGAACTTTTCTGCCGTGAACTGCGGAATGAAATCCTTATAGCCGAACTGGTCCGGGGGACCATAGGTCTTAAGATGATGCTCATACACCCCGGTGCCTTCCCTGTACATGTTGCGGGCATACCACTCTGTTTCGAAGGCTGGCACGGAGTATACGCCCCAATGGATAAAGATCCCGAACTTCGCATCCTCATACCAGCGGGGAACAGAATACGCGCGCAGCGACTCCCAATCGGCCTGGAACGGACCATTTTCCACGGTGCTTTTGATCTCCAGCTTCTTCTCCTTGCGCAGTTCATGCAGCTTGGACGTTGACATATGCGCTCACCTCTTCCCTGAATTCAGAATGCTGCAGACCGCCTGAAGCCGCGCCGGGTCAATCGGCTTCAGCGGATCTCCGTCTTCTCTTACAGCAGAGCCGAAATGCACCCGGCTTACTGCGGTCCGTGTGACAAAATCGCTCAGCCCTTCTGCCGTTAAGCCGCTTCCCGCAAGGATAGATATGGGGGAAGCAGCAGATAGACGCTCAAGCACGGCAATCCGCTCCGCCCCTTCAGGCGCAGTATCCCTCCCGCCGGAGGTCAGAATATCGGTAATTTGCGGATAACGCGACAATACTTCCAGAGCCGCAAGCTGATCCTGCGCCTCGTCATAAGCCCGGTGAAACGTAACATCCATACCATCCGCAGCCTGCAGCAGCCGCTTAAGCAATTCTTCATCCACCGTCCGGTCTGAGCGGAGCATGCCCATAACCAGGGACAATCCGCCTACCGCTGCAATGTGGCGGATATCCCGCAGCATCGTCTGTACATCGGTCTCCTCGTACTGGAAAGAACGGGCATGCGGCCTTACCATCACCCTTACAGGAATGCGGACTGCTTCCCGTACCTCCTCAATCAGCCCGAGGCTCGGCGTAAGTCCGCCTTCACGGATACCCGTAATCAGCTCGATCCGGTCCGCACCGTAACGCTCGGCAATGACCGCATCTTTCACTGTGGTGGCAATGACTTCAAGCAGCATCTTCTACTCCATCTCCCTCATCATAATCATCCGCGCCGCACCAATGATCCCCGCTTCATTCCCCAGCCTGGCAGGCAGCACGTTAAAAGACAACGGCGACGCGGCTGTTAGCCGGTCCAGCCAGGCCACCCACCATAACGGATGGGATTCAGCGACGCCTCCGCCAAGGATAATGGCCCCCGGATCAAAAAACGACTGGATATTGTGTACAGTCAGACTCAGATCATTCATGTACACTTCCATAACCGCAGCCGCGCCCGGGTCGCCTGCAGCAAACGCCGCAAGCAGGCGGCGGCTGTCCCAGCCCTCGTTTGCGCCAGCCGCCAGGCGGTTCAGTGCGCGGCCGGACAGATAATGCTCGGTGCAGCCCGATTGCCCGCAGCTGCAGGGAATCCCGCCCGGATACAGGACCATATGGCCGAATTCACCGGCTGCACCCTGCTTGCCGGATACCGGCTGATTCTTGTGAACGAGGGCCCCGCCAACTCCGGTGCCCAGCGTCAGCATGGCGTAATCCGCCAGCCCCAGGGCTGCCCCCAGCCAGCCTTCACCCAGCGCAGCGGCGTTGGCATCGTTCTGAACGGCGGCGGGCAGCGCAAATTCGGCTTCTATCTCCGCCGCAAGACGCATTCCCGTCCAGCCGGGGAGATTATCGGTCGCGTACAGCACGACACCTTCCTCCGGGTCCACCCTTCCGGCGGTGCCGATGCCAATACCGCTCACCTCCGGCCCGTCCGCCAGCAGCCCGGATATCACACCCTTCAGGGCCAGCAGGATGCCCTTGGCACCATCGGCCACGGGTGTAGGTCTGCTGCTGCGGGTGATTATACCGCCACGCTCATCGATTACCGCTGCCTTAATGCCCGTTCCGCCAATATCCGCTCCTATATAGCAGCGGGTCATTCCTCTGCCCCCGCGCTGCCGCCGGCGACAGCGCCCTGCATCGCTTCAACGTAACGGGCGGCGATCCACTGCGGGCGCGTAATTGCCGCGCCTACCACGACGAACGCTGCCCCCAGACGCAGCGCCTCGGCCGCTTGCTCAGGCTGGCAAATTCCGCCCTCGGCGACAACGGGAATGGTGAGCACTGCCGTCAGCCGTTCCAGCAGACCGAGATTCGGCAGCGGAGTTCCGGCTGTTTCGCGGGTATAGCCGCACAGCGTTGTCGAGACGTAGTCCGCGCCCCGCTCTGCGGCCAGCACACCTTCCTCAAAGGTGGCGATATCCGCCATCACAGCAGCCCCGGCGCGCTTCAGCCCGGCGATGGTGTCCGCAAGCGAACGCCCGTCAGGGCGGGGACGGCCCGTGCCGTCAATCGCCACAATGTCCGCTCCGGCCGCATGTACGGCAAGGGCATCCTCAAGCGTTGGCGTAATATAGACCTCGCTGTTTTCATGCCGGATTTTGACCAGTCCGATCAGCGGCAGGCCAACGGCCTCCTTGATGGCCCGGATATCCTCCAGCCCGCCTGCGCGGATGCCTACAGCTCCCGCTTGCTTCGCCGCCTTCGCCATGACAGCCATATGATGGCTGCCATGCAGCGGCTCATCCTCCAGCGCCTGACAGGAAACGACCAATCCTTTATAGGAAATTAAGCTATAAGCTTCCATTTTCACCCATTCTCACCTCTGGCTTAGTTTTAGTGTACTGCACCCGCTCTATCCTTTAACAGCACCGCCTACCAGACCTTTGATAATAAAACGCTGCACGAACAAGTACAGCATGATGATGGGCAGCGCCACAAGCGCGGCTCCGGCGAACATCTGCGGCCAATTCGTATTGTATTGGCTTTTGAAGGCCATGAGGCCAACGGGCAATGTCCGCATTTCCGGCGAGGACAAGTAGACCAGCGGATTAAAGAAATCATTCCAGGAGTTGATCGCCACCACAATAATGCAGGTCGCCGTAATGGGCAGCGTCAGCGGAAAAATGATCCGGACAAACGTCCGCCAAGGCCCGCAGCCGTCAACCAGTGCAGCCTCTTCAATTTCACTCGGCACCGTTTTGAAGAAATTCACGTACAGAAAGATCGGCAGCGCGAGCCCCGAGGCAATCTGGATCAGGGACAAACCGATATGCGTGTTCAGCAGATGAATCTGCCGCAGCACCAGGAAGGCCGGAATCGTCCCGGAAAAGGCCGGAAGAATCAGCCCCATCAGGAAAAAGGTCGACATCACATCCGATTTGTAGCGTTTGCCGTGATGCAGGCCGTATGCGGCCAGTACCGAGACGCTGATCGCGGCGGCAGTCGTCATGACCAGCACCAGAATGCTGTTCCCGAAATACGGCAGCAGATTGCCGGTACGGAATGCCTCAGTATAATTGCCCCACTGCGGATTTTTCGGAAGACTGAGCGGATTAATGGTCGATGGCGTCTGGAGTGAGACAGAGATCATGACTGCCATGGGCACAAGCACAATAATGAGCGCGATCGCCAGTACAGTGTAGATAGAGGTTTTTTGCAGGGTTGTTGTCAATTCGCCACCTCCAGACGGCTGAGCAGCTTGATCTGCACGAAGGTCACGGCCAGAATCATCACAGACAGAATCATCGCCATCGCGGTACCGTAGCCCATTTGCGAGGTTTTGAAGGCATATTGGTAGATCATAATACCGAAGGTCTGTGTCGAGTTCGCCGGCCCGCCCTGTGTCATGATGAAGACATGCTCGAACATTTTCATGCAGCCGATTACCGACAGAACGGTGTTCACAATAATCGAAGGGATCAGCAGCGGCAGCGTCACCCGCCAGAACTTATTCCAGGGGCCTGCGCCGTCAATGCTTGAAGCCTCATAGATTTCACCCGATACGGATTGTAGTCCAGCCAAATAAATCATCATCGAGTAGCCTGTATACTGCCAGACCATCACGAAGGCAATTGCATAAATCGCTAACCCGGGATCACCGAGCCAATCCAGTCCCGCCAGACCCTCCAGCCCGATTGCGGCAAAAAACTTCGGCAGAAATCCGACCATCGGCGCATACATGTAGCTCCACACATAACCAATAACGACGGTGTTCAGAATGACCGGGAAAAAGATGACCGCCCGCATCCACACAATGCCTTTCACCTTCTGGTCCAGCAGTACGGCCAGCAGGATAGAAGCGCTATGCTGCAGCACGATGACCGTGGCAGAGAGTATCGCCATATTTTTCAGCGCGGTCAGCAGCAGCGGATCACGGAAGGCCTCGCGGAAGTTCTCCAGTCCGACCCAGTCGGCCTTGAACGAGAACCCGTTCCAATCGGTGAAGCCATAGTACAAGCCGCTGAAGATCGGTCCGGCAAAAAACAGCAGATAGATCAGCAGCGCCGGTGCGATAAACAGCAAATAATTGCGGAAATTCATGAATTTCATGGTTAGATGTCCTTGTCCTGCGCCGTCTGCATTTGCTCCAGCAGCTTGGCCGTGTCCACCTCCTGCTTGAGCAGGATCTGCTGGAAGATCGGGAACATCACCGGCTCGATGGAAGAGGTCATGCTTGGGAAAATCTGCGCTTCGCTCGCGTCGATCAACGGCTGAAGCGAGGCGGCCAGCGGGTTGTAGGATTCCGAGGTGCCGTCTTTTACCGTAACAGCCTGCTTCGTTTCATCCGACCAGATCTTGGCCATTTCCGGCTGGGCGACGAATTCCATGAACAGCTTGATCTCTTCCTGGTGCTTGCTCCACGATACGCCCACCAGCAGGTTGTCGGAGACAAGGTTCGTTACCAGCGGCTGGTCGCCACGGTTGACCGGAATCGGGAAGGCGCCTAGCTCGAAGGTGGAGAAGTCGGCATCAAAGTTTTCGCTGTAGCCCCACTCGCCCATCGGCCACATGGCCGCCTTGCCTTCTTTGAATACCTGCGCCACCTGGTCATAGCTGAGGCCGACGGAATTTTCCAGCAGGTAGCCTTTATCGGACAATTCCTTCATTCCGTCAAAGTAGCCCGCAAATTCCGGATCCGTCCACTTCTTATCTCCGCTTGCCAGCTGTGCGAATACATCCGGGTTCTCATGTTGATAGAGGCCGAACTGGGAGGTGGTGATGAACTGGGTAGCCCAGCCGTCCTTGCTTCCGATGACCATTGGTGCCGTGCCGCTGGCTTTGATTTTTTCACTCACAGCCATCAGCTCTTCCCAGTTGGCGGGAATGGAGAGTCCCAACTGATCGAACAGGGTTTTGTTATAGAACATGAGAATTGGCTGGCTGTTGTATGGAACGCCGTAGGTTTTGCCGTCCACCGTACCCAGCTTCACCGCCGCATCGAGGTAGTTGCTGAGCCAAGGACTGCCGGTAATGTCCATCAGCACATCCTCTTTGGAGAATTCAGCCACCTGGTTGGGGAACAGCCAGAGCATATCCATATCGGATTTGGAGACGATCCGGGTACGGATGATTTCGCGGAATTGGTCATATACCTTGTCGTGCTCGATCGTGATGTAAGGGTATTTCTCCTGAAACTTATCGACTACCGTCTGGCTGATCGGATTCCATGTCGTCAGCTTGAGCACCACCGGCTCTTTTCCGGCATTGCCACCGGCAGCTGCGCTTCCATCATTTGTGGCCGAAGCACCATTTGTCGCCGCGTTATTGCTGCCGCAGCCTGCAAGTATGATCAACAATCCGAGACATAATACCGGCAACCACCTGAACCCGCCTTTTCTTCTCACAATGTTAGCCTCCCTGACATAAAGTGAATTTCTTGAATTCATCGTACCTCCGATGCGTCAGGTAAACTACCGGTGCGATTTGCTGCTTTGGCGCTATAAATTGCTTAATTTAAGTCTTCACTTGGCCAATTTGCCCAGGAACTAGACGAAATTTGCTATTTCCCATAAAATTTTTGCTTTCCTCTGTAAATTTGCTTCCCATTGCCGATTCACTGCTTATTGATTGCGGAATTCGAGGGGTGTCATGCCTGTGTCATCTTTGAACAGCTTGCTGAAATAATGCGGGTTGGCATAGCCCAGCTCCTCCGCCACCTCATATACCTTTCGGTTGCTGTTACGCAGCAGCTTGCGGGCGAGCAGCATTTTTTTAGCGGTTACATATTCGTTGAAATGCTGTCCGGTCTCCTTGAGGAACAGGCGGCTTAAATGGCTGACGCTAACATGAATCTCCTCTGCGGTCCGGGCCAGTGTCAGATCCTCCAGCAAATGCCCGTCAATATAGGCTGTCGCCAGCCGGATAATTCCGCTGAGTTTACCTCCGCTCACCGGCTCTTGGGATGCAGCACTCCTGTAGGCCTCCGGCAGTTCTTCCGCCTTGCGGTGAATCATGCTGTACGTATAGGACAAGCGGATGCCTAGCATTTTGAACAGACTCTGCTCCAATTGATCCAAATATGCCTGCATCGCCCCGGCCTCCGCCCTTTCCCCGTCCAGCGCAAGCAGCCAGATCAGCTCCTTGTTGTCACGGCTGAGCAGAATTCCGCCCCACTCCCGTGAGGTATACTCCTCCAAAAAATAACGAAAAGACATAAACCGGGCCAGCCCGGCCTGAAGCTCCACGGGTTGGTTCTCGGCTATACGCAGCAGCGCCAGCTGATATCCCTGTCCGTACAGGGCTTCAAGCCCGTAACGCTTCCAACGCTCTGCCCAGTCAGCCGGATGTTCTTCCGTCTCCAGCATCTGCTGCAGCAGATGGTCCCGGTCTTTATCCGTATGCGCCTGGGGAACAGCTTCCTGATGAAGCTGCTCCAATGCTGCTGTTGCTTTTTTGAGTGCCGCAGCAATCTCCTCCGCGTCCATGGTCGGCTTATGCAGATAATCCACCACGCCAATGCGGACGGCTTCTTTTACATAAGGGAAATCCTCGAAGCTGCTGAAGAAAATAATCTGCACCCCGCTGTACTGCTCCTTAATCCTGCGCGCCAGCTCCAGTCCGTCCATTCCTGGCATGCGGATATCCGTCATCACGATATGAATTTCTTGCTGGGCCAGCGCCTTGAGGGCTTCCTGGCCATTCGCTGCTTCAGCCTTCCAGCTGATTGCAAGCCCGTCCCAGTCCAGCATATACCGCAGACCCAGCCGCACAATGGTCTCATCTTCAACGACTAACAAATTCCACATGGCTCATTCCTCCATTTGCGGCGGGGCAGCTTCCCCGTCCTCCTGTTTAAAAGGCAAATACAGCTCGGCCCGGGTTCCCCGATCCGGCTCACTCACCAGCAGCAGGGTATACGGCGGGCCAAATCTCAGGCGGATACGGTCGCGCACATTGGCTACACCGATGCTGTTGCTTAAATGTCCAGCGGCATTCTGGGGGCTTAGCCCATTGAGGACATTCAGTGCTTCAGGCGTGATGCCATGCCCGTTGTCAGCAATCGTAATCAGCAGTTCCCCGCCATTGTTCACAAAAGAAACCTGAACCTCAATCAAAAGCGGACCTTCCACCTCGAAGGAGCCGTGAAAAATCGCGTTCTCCATCAGCGGCTGCAGAATCATCGGGGGAACCATGGCCCGCTCCGTATGCTCCTCAATCTTCCAATCCACCTGAAACCGGTTCGTATACCGCAGCTCCATCAGCCGTACATAGTGACGCAGCAGTTCCAGCTCCGCCGCAAGCGGCACCAGCTCGCTGTCCAGCTTCATGTTGGCATGCAGCAGCTTGTTCAGCGATTGCAGCAGTTTGGCTATCCCGTCAGACTGCTGCAGGACGGCCAGCATGCGGATCGAGTTGATCGTATTGTACAGAAAATGGGGTGCAATCCTCGCCCTGAGCGCATACAGCTCGGCTTCACGCTTCTGCCGCTCATTCTCTTCAATGGACTGGATCAGCATATCCAGCCGCTTCACCATCGTCACGTAGCTGAGATGCAACTGGCCGATTTCGCCTTTGATAGGCGGCGCAGCCGGAGCTACGAACAGCCCCCGCTCCACATCACGCATCGAGGAAATCAGGCTGCGGATCGGTTTCGACAGACCCCGGGCCAGCAGCAGGGACAGAACCGCGGCGGCTGCGGTAAAGATCACCACCAGCACAATCGTAAAATTACGGATGACATTGGCGTCTTCCAGCAGTTCCTTCCGGTCGATCAGCAGGTAGCTGGTCCAGCCCAAATATTCACTATGGGCATATACCCCGGTAGCCGCCTCAAGCCCGTCTCCGAGTTCAGGAACTGTGATCAAGCCGCGTGTTGCTCCGTTCCGGCCTGACTGCTGCGCTGCCGCGCTGAGAAACCGCTGATTATCGGCAGTACGGGTGGAATAGATCAGCTCCCCTTTCTCATCGGCCACCATGACATGCATGCTCTTGAGCTGGAAGGAGCGGACGATCTTATCCATAAAATCGGGCCGGATATCCACAGCCACCACACCCGCCGGACTAAAATCATCATTCAGCAGCAGCCGGGAAGCCGTAATGGTCGCAAACGGGGCACTGTTGAACTGCTTCTCCTGCCGCAAACCTGAGATGAACACACCCCCGTCCCGGCTGAGCGTTTCCTTATACCACTCTTCTTCTACCGGACTGACAGACTCATTGATAGAGGAGCGGTCACTGACCCGGTAGCCGTACACATTGCCTTTGGTGCTGTAGAAGATCAGACCTTGAATCGTGGAAAAAATCGAAGGATACGTCACCAGAAGCTTGGCAAACTGGAGTTGGGTTTCAAGCTCCCTGTAGCCCCACTGATCGCGGGGGATATACGGCTGATTGAGGATTTGAAAGATCTCCGGCGTAAAATACGGAAAGGTGCTGAAACGGTCCACATCCTCCACCTGCCGCTGGATCGCTTCGTTCAGCTGCCCGGCGATCACACCCAAATCCTCATTCACTCGGGATTCCAGGGTATCCACGGATTTGAAGTACGCCATCGTCCCTATCACAATGGACGGGATAATACCTAACAGAAAAAAGGCGAGCAGCAGCTTGCTCTGGTAGGTTAAGTTGTTCCATCGCCGCATCATCCGTTTCACTTCCCCCGGCTGAATTTTTCATTTAGTATAATGGATTATGCGCCGTGCTGCATTGGAAAATGAAGCATTAATTGCTCACAACATCCCTGGCTGCAGCACCTCGAAGCAGTGAATCCCTTGGCAGTCAAGGCTTTATATTTAACATCTACGTTCCATGAAAATATCTTTTTTATTTTCAATTTGTAAACTTTCATCACATGGCTATAATAAAAAAAGACACTATATAGTTTAAACTTGAAATTCGTAGTCTTTATTTGGAATAACAAAAGCGGATTTTTTGCATGACTGTACTTTGTGCAACAGAACGCTCAGTGTCCCGGCTACGAATCGCATTCTGCTGTATTTCGTGCAACAGATTTCCGGTTTTGGAGTCAAAAACAGCTTTTCTAGTAGATTCTAATGTACAGAGTGCAATAGATTGAGCTTTTTGACCGATATATGGGGTCATCTGCTGCAGAAAATGCAATAGAATGAGAGTTCTGACCTAATTTGAAAGAGACTCTCATTGGCATCCGCATCTGAATTGGCCTGTTTAGCTTCCATTCCTACTTTTTTTAAGTTCAAATTACGAAAGGGAGACTTGCTGATGAACCATGAAATTACCATTAAGCGGCTTGAGGAATTACAACCGGAGATTATACAGCAGTTGAACACGCTGATCATAGATGTTGTTGCGGACGGTGCCTCCATCGGCTTCCTGTCTCCGCTTGCAGCAGAGGAAGCGGAAGCCTATTGGCGGGGAGTACTGGCCCCTGGCGTCCTGCTCTGGGTGGCTCAGGAGGGAGACAGTATTGTTGGCACGGTGCAGCTGCACCCGGAATCCAAGCCGAACTCCCCGCACCGGGCGGAAATCGCCAAGCTGATGGTGCATCCGGAGCACCGCCGCAAAGGCATTGCCCGCATGCTCATGGAGACTGCGGAGCAGGCAGCGGTGGCGGGTGGCCGGACACTGCTCGTGCTGGATACACGTGAGGGCGATCCCTCCAATCTGCTCTATCAGTCACGCGGATTTGTGGAAGTGGGCAAAATCCCGGACTATGTAATCAATAGCGATGGGGAAATGTCCGCAACGGTGATTTATTACAAGCACCAGTAAAGCAAGGGTGGATGAGCTGATAAAGTAGGGAAAGCAGGGGAGACGGAGGAAGCAGGGGAGGCGGTGCAAACGGAGCAAGTGGGCAAGCAGGCAAACGGGGCAAGAGGGTAAGCGGAGCCGGAGACTGGCGCGGCATACTGCATGAACAACCGGCCGCTGCGCTTCATGAGCCGCATTTCCGGTAACGCGATTATGATGAGATCAGAGGTATTTATACCTCTCATTTCGTCCAGTGGGCCGTTTTCCACCAGATCAGAGGTATTTATACCTCTCATTTCGCCCAGCAGCACGTTTGCTGCCCAATAAGAGGTATTTATACCTCTCATTTCGCCCAGCAGCACGTTTCCGGCGCGGTCGGAGTTACTTTCTCTTAGGCCCCTCCCGCGCCAGGACTTGCACCGGCTAGAACATCCGTGCTTATCAGGGCACACAAACAAAGAAAAAGCCATCACGGCCTACGAAATTGTAGGCCGATGATGGCTTTTGAATTTTTCACCAATGCAGTTGTTGTTCCCCTTACGCCCACCACATATCCAGCGGCTGCTCACGGATCAGGATTGACTGCAGGTTGGTCACTGCGCGGTAGAAGCCTTCGTCCACGGACATGAGCGGATCTTCGTGCTCAATACTAACTACGTAATCATAGCCGTAAGTACGCAGCGCACTCATAATGTTCGACCATTCGGACAGGCTGTGCCCGCAGCCGACGGAGCGGAAGGTCCACGCCCGGGTCTGCACATCGCCATAGGGCTGCATGTCTGTCAGACCGTACATGTTGATGTTGTCCTGATCCAGGTATGTGTCTTTGGCATGAAAATGGTGGATCGCGCCGGCTTTGCCCAGAATCTTGATCGCACCTACAGGATCAATGCCCTGCCACCACAGATGGCTCGGGTCCAGATTCGCGCCAATCGCCGGACCGGTTGCTTCTCTCAGCTTGAGAATCGTATACGGGGTATGGCACAGGAAGCCGCCATGCAGCTCGATGCCAATCTTCACCCCATGCTCTTCTGCGAGCTGGGCGATTTCTTTCCAGTAAGGAATCAGCTTGTGCTCCCACTGCCAGGTTAAAATATCGCTGTATACTGTAGGCCAAGGCGTAACGGGCCAGTTCGGTGCTTTGGCCTCATCGCTGTCTCCGGCGGTGCCCGAGAAGGTGTTGACCACGGCAACGCCCATCAGTGAAGCAAGCTTGATCGACTTGCGCAGGATCTCATCGCCCTGGCGCGCTTCCTCCTGATCCGGCGAAATCGGGTTGTTATGGCAGCTGAAGGCGCTGATCATAATGCCGCGTTTCGTGAACTTTTCCAAATACGCCTTACGGGCCGCTTCGCTCGCCAGCAGCTCATCCGTAGGACAATGGGGGTTGCCGGGATTTCCGCCCGAGCCGATTTCGACGGCGTTCAGGCCGGCGGCTGCGATTTTATCCAGCATCTCATCCAGGCTCAGACTTCCAAATACGGGATCAAATACTCCTAATTTCATCTATACTCCCACCTTTTCTCTAATTGGCTCCAGCGCCTCGGAGTGTCCATACACAGGGTAATCACGCTTAGCCGGCGCACACCAGTTCACGCCGTTGATAATCACCTGTTGAATCTCTTTATTGTAATAGGTCGGGTAGGACTCATGTCCCGGCTGAAAATAAAAAATCTTCCCGCTGCCGCGCCGGTACGTCGATCCGCTCGGGAATACATTGCCGCCTTCGAACCAGCCGACAAAAATCAGTGACTCCGGTGCCGGAACATCAAAATGTGCCCCGTACATCTCTTCCTGCTCAAGGTCAATATACTCGCCAATGCCTTCGGCAATCGGATGGCTCGGGTCCATGACCCAGAGGCGCTCTTTTTCCCCGGCTTCGCGCCATTTCAGGTCACAGCTTGTGCCCATCAGTTTCATGAAGATTTTGGACATATGCCCTGAATGCAGCACCACCAGCCCCATTCCCTGCAGCACGCGCTGATGAACCCGGTTCACGATCTCATCGCTCACTTCCTGATGGGCGACGTGTCCCCACCATACCAGCACATCCGTGTTATTCAGCACTTCCTCCGTTAATCCGTGCTCCGGCTCATCCAGCGTTGCTGTCGCTGTATCCAGTCCGGCTTCGCTGAGGAAGGATGCCAGCTGGGCATGAATGCCCTGCGGGTACACCTCACGGATTCGCTCTTCCTGACGTTCATGACGATATTCATTCCATACGGTTACTCTGGTCACGATGAACACTCTCCTGTTTGTCTCAATCTATATAGAGTGAACTTAAGATATTTACATTAAGGACTTCGTCGGGACTACGGAGAATGTTTGGACTTCCGGCCGCTGCCCATCTGCAGATTTCTTGATTGTTACCGCTGTTCGCGGTGGAAATCCGCAGACTGCCTATGCTGAAGATAGCGAGCTTTCCTACGGAAAGCTTTCAGGCGGACGCTTTCGCTCCTCCAGTTCCAAACTTCCCCTCCATCCCCTTTCCCTTTTGTTAGTTTTTCAAGTTCGCTCTATAAATATAAACTGAACTTCTGATCCTTGTATTCCAGGCTGGGGCGTGACTCTGCCACTTTCCCTCTTATTCTTAATTTTCCCAGTTCAAAATAATTAGTCAAAAAATACCGGCATTCCCGTTTCGGACGATTTGTAGATGGCTTCCAGAATGCGGGTAACCACCAGCGCCTGCTCCGGCTTCACGACCGGTTCGGTGTTATTTACAATGCTCTCGATCCACTGCTTCGCTTCAGCCACCGCAGGGTCGTCTCCTGCACCGTCGTAGAAATCCACACCGGCTGCATCCAGGCCAATATGCTTCTCATAGGTTTTGCCGTATTCTTCACCGTTGATGCGCAGGCCCTTCTCCATGTCCGCTCCGCCTTCTGTACCGCAGAGCACCGTTCTGGCCTCGCCCACATCGAGAGTATTCAGCGCCCAGCTGGCCTCAAGAACGATAGTCGCTCCGTTCTCCATCGTAATGAAGCCGATCGCCGAGTCCTCTACCGTGAATTTTTCCGGGTCCCACGGTCCCCACGCATTGGCGGCGTTCTTGCGGCCGGACAGCTTGTGATAGGCATTGCCTACAGCATACTTAGGCTTGTAATTGTCCATCATCCACAAGGTAAGATCAAGGGCATGGGTGCCAATATCGATCAGCGGCCCGCCGCCCTGCGCTTCCTCATCCAGGAACACACCCCAGGTTGGCACCGCACGGCGGCGGATAGCCTTGGCTCTGGCATAATAAATTTCTCCAAGCCCGTTATTCTCGCATACAGTGTGCAGGTAAGCCGAATCCGCCCGGAAGCGGTTCTGGTAGCCAATAGTCAGCTTCTTTCCTGTCCGCACGGACGCGTCAATCATCGCCTGGGCTTCCGCAGTAGTTTTGGCCATAGGCTTCTCGCACATCACATGCTTCCCGGCCTCCATAGCAGCGATCGAAATTTCCGCATGGGAAATGTTCGGCGTACATACATGAATCACATCTATACTTGCATCCTTAAGCAGCTCTTTATAATCGTTATAGACCGCAGCGCTTTCATTTCCAAACTCTGCTTTTGCCTTTTCGGCACGTTCAGGCACGATATCGCAGAATGCCACCATCACCGCACCTTCCACTTTTTGCAATGCCGGCATATGTTTGCCGTTGGCGATACCGCCGCAGCCGATAATTCCTATCTTTAGCGTCATTGTTGGCCTAACCTCCACTGGTTTTGATATCTCTATCATACAAATCTGCCCCGGCGCTTTCTTCCTGCATTCTTGCTGTATTATTCCTGAATATTGTCTTATGGTACTTCAGCGGGGAAATCCCCGTGGCCTCCTTGAAAAAATGGTGAAAGGTCTTCACGCTGCCAAACCCCGCAGCTTCCGCCACAGCGGACATCGGCAGGTCCTCGTTTAACAGAATCCACTTCGCTTTGTTGAGGCGGTATTCATTCAAAAAAGCAACAAAGGTCATCCCAGTATTCCGCTTGAACAGCTTGGTGAAGTAATAGGGGCTGAAGCCCATATAGCGGGCCACCTCGTTCAGTGAAATCGACTTCTGGTAATGCAGCTCCACATAGGCAAAAATCCGCTCCAGGCGCTCCATGGTTTCTCTGGACTGGGTCAGCGTATCCTCCGAGAACTTAGGCTGCCGCTGCGTTCTATTCTTAGGAATTTCCCGTAAAATAACCGTCAGCAGCTCGAACATTCTCGCTTTGATCAGATAGGCATACCCTTCCCGGCGCTGGGTATCTTCCTCATAGATGCTCTCGATCAGCGATATTACTTTGGCGGTAGCTGCCTCAGGCCATGAAGGGCTGGAATGCTCCATCTCGGTAAACAGGTCCCGCAGCGAATAGCCGCTGCTTCCCAGGGCGGCAACCTCCTGGAACAGATTCAGGTCGAACTGGATCACCACCCGCTCACTTTCAGGCGATGCAAGAAAATAATGCACATCCCCGCCGTTGATAAACTGGACTTCCCCCTGCTCCATACGGATCGGGGTATCATTTATTCCCAGATTTAGTCTTCCCTTAGTAACGTATATAATTTCAATTTCCTTATGCCAATGCGGATAACACAGCTCATCCCCTCCACAAATCAGACTGCGGAAGGGAAAATGCTTATCCACATCTGGAAGCTCCAGATATATGCTCATGAGTGCGGCTCCTTGTCCGTATGATGTGATGTACTGAAGGTAACATATAACATCTATATAGAGTGAACTTAAGATATTAACATTAGGGACTTCGTCGGGACTCCGGTGAATGTTTGGACTTCCGGCCGCTGCCCATCTGCAGATTTCTTGATTATTCCCGCACTTCGCGGTGGAAATCCGCAGACAAAGGCGGACGCATTCGCTCCTCCAGTTCCAAACTTCCCCTCCACCCTTTTCCCTTTTGTTCGTTTTTCAAGTTCGCTTTATATATACTTAGATCGGGTTCATTATTTATATCGTCCTCCGCAGAAAATTCATGATCCACAGACCTTGGAGTAAACGTTTACTTTATCGTAGGCCCCTCTCGGTTCTTTGTCAATCGCTGTTCTTATTTTGTATAGAGATTACGGGATCTGTCCGATTGCTTTTCATTTTTGTGTAATCTTTCCGTTGACAAAAATATATCTTGCCTTTATATTTCAGGTAAGCGTAAGCGTTTACGTTACACTTTAAATCCGAATGAAACAGAAAACCGAGGAACTGCCTTATGAATCCTACGATCAAAGATGTCGCCCAGAAAGCAAATGTATCCATTGCCACCGTGTCCCGTGTACTGAATAACCTGACGGGCTACTCGGACAAAACGAAGCAGAAGGTGAATCAGGCGATCAAAGAGCTTGGGTATCAGCCCAATGCTATCGCCCGCGGTCTCATCAACAAGCGGACACAGACTATCGGTGTGATGTTTCCCAAAGTTTCCAGCGCCTTCTCTTCCGATCTGCTTCACGGGATTGACGAATTCGCCCATGACAGCAATTACAGTGTAGTCGTCTGCAACACAGATAATGACGGCAAGCGGACAATGAAGTATTTGCAGCTGCTGCGCGAAAAACAGGTAGACGGCATTATTTTTTCCAGTGAGGTGCTGAGCAAAGAGTACTATGAGGTGCTGGAGAGCATGAAGATACCGGTTGTTCTTGTCTCCTCGCAGACGGATTTTGCCAAGGTGCCCTATGTGAAGGTTGATGATTACCAGGCGGTCTATGACGCGATCCAATTTCTGATCTCCAAAGGCCACCGTAAAATCGCCATGATCAGCGGAACCAAAGGCGATCCCATCGCCGGGACTCCCAGAGTACAGGGCTACCGCAAAGCGCTGGAAGCGAACGGAATTGCTTTTGACAGCAGCCGTCTTGTGTATGGAGACTTTTCATTCGAGAGCGGCAGCAGGGCAATGGAAGCCTTATTGCGCAAAGCGGGAGAGGTTACCGCCGTCTTTGCAGCCAGTGATGAGATGGCCATTGGTGCACTCTCCTCAGCCCTGAAACACGGTCTGAACGTTCCCGAGGATATCTCGATCATGGGATATGATGATCTCAAACCGGCTCAGATGGTTACGCCTCCGCTAACAACGGTCCGGCAGCCGCTGTACGAAATGGGAAAGATCGCCTCCGAGAAGCTGATCGGAATGATTGAAACCGGGGAAATTGCCGCAAACAGGATCATGGCACATTCGATTGTGGAAAGACAAACGGTGAGAACACTTGCCTAAGTCTTTTTATCAATATAACGTAAACGCTTAACCTAAAGGGTCCGATTGTTGACCATCCTGCCGTAGGAACCTGTATCACAACTGGTTAAATCCAGTATCTACAGGCATCTAATCCAGGGATAGTTTGGTAGGGACAGAGAGTAAACGTTTACTCCAAATGGCAGTAAACTGCTAAATTCAGTAATCAGGGGGATTCCATCCATGAAAAAAACAATGAAACCCGTAACAGTAAGCCTGCTGGCTATGTCACTGCTCAGCGCCTGCGGCAATAATAGCGGGAGCAACGCTGCTACCGATGATGGAGGGAACGCCGCTTCCGGTGAGAAGGTCAAGATTGAGTTCTTCCAGAACAAGACGGAAGCCAAAGCCACCTTCGACAAGCTGGTCGCCCAATTCAACGCCGCGAACCCGGACATCGTTGTCTCGCAGATCAACCCGCCGGATGCCGAAACGGTGCTGAAGACCCGCGCCGCTAAACAGGATCTTCCCGATGTGATCGGCCTTGGTGCCACCGACACTTACAAGACCCTCTCCGCCAGCGGATTGTTCGAGGACTTCACCGGTGATCCGCTGGTTTCCTCTATCCAGCCCGCCTATGTCAAAATGCTGAATGACCTGACGGGTTCAAGCGAACTGAACGGCATTCCGTTCTCTGCCAATGCCAGCGGTGTCATCTATAACAAAGCAATGTTCAAGGAAGCCGACGTAGCCGTGCCAACAACCTGGGATGAATTCATCGCTGCAGCCCAGAAGTTCAAAGACAGCGGCAAGTATGCCTTCTACCTGACGCTGAAGGATTCCTGGACCTCACTCACCCCCTTCAACTCTCTGGAGCCAAGCATTCTTGGCACTGATTTCTTCAAGAAGCGCACCGAAGGCAGCGTGACCTTCAGTGACAGCTTCCGGGAAATCGCCGAGAAGCAGCTGAAGCTGACTGAATTTGCCCAGAAGGACATTTTCGGCAAGGGCTACAATGACGGCAATACGGCATTCGCCAAGGGTGAATCCGCGATGTATCTGCAGGGTGTATGGGCGATCCCCGAAATCATGAAGGCCAATCCATCTCTTGAGCTGGGCGTGTTCCCTTTCCCGGCCACCAATGATCCCGCAAAAAACAAGGTCATTTCCGGCGTGGATACCCTGCTGACGATCTCCAAGGACAGCAAGCATAAAGAAGAAGCGAAGAAATTCGTCGAATTCCTCCTTCAGCCGGAGAACGTAACGGCCTACATCACCGAGCAAAAAGCATTCCCGGCGGTGAAAGGCGTAACTCAGAATGACCCTTCCACGGACGGCTTCAAGGAAGCATTCACCTCCGGCAACCTGGCCGATTTTGCCGACCATTACATCCCTGGGGCGATGAAGGTCGATACGATTATTCAAAGCTTCCTGAACAAAAAAGACATCGACGCCTACCTGAAGCAGCTCGATACAGAATGGGATAAGGTAGCTAACCGGAAATAGGATTGCCAATCGATAAAATGAACTACAAGCATCAGGAGAACAGGGGCGGCAAGCCCCTGCTTCTGCGCTTTTTTCCAAGGAGGATTAACTGATGGCCAAACGGCGAGCCGCTTTTTACCTGATGACTATACCCGCACTGCTGCTGTTCTTCGCCTTTCATACGTTTCCGGCGCTGCAGGGCATTTATTATGCGTTCACGAACTGGGATGGCTACAGCAACAGCTTTGATTATGTGGGGTTCAAGAATTTCATTAATATTTTCAAAGACGAGAATGTGCTGAACTCTTATCTTTTCACCTTTAAATACGCCATCGCTACAACTGTTCTCATCAATATCATCAGCCTGCTGATCGCATTGGGACTGAATGCCAAGATAAAAGCCAAAAACTTTTTCCGCGGCGTATATTTCCTGCCCAATATCCTCAGCGTGCTGATTGTCGGCTTTATCTTCAACTACCTGTTCTCCAATGTATTTCCGGTGTGGGGCGAAAAGCTGGGAAGTGATTTTCTCTCGCAGAACATCCTCGGCAACTCCGATTGGGCCTGGATCGGGATCGTCATTGTTGCGGTCTGGCAGGGCATCGCTTATAACACCATTCTGTATCTGGCCGGCTTGCAGACGATTCCCCACGATCTTTATGAAGCTTCCAATCTGGACGGCGCCAGCCGCTGGCGGGAATTCTGGAGCATTACCTTTCCGCTGCTTGCCTCCTTTTTCACGATCAATATGGTGCTGGCGATGAAAGGCGGCCTGATGGTTTTCGACCAGATCATCGCCCTGACAGGCGGGGGTCCCGGCCGTTCTACGCAATCCATCGCCCTATTGATATACACCGGCGGCTTCCAGGGCGGAGAATTCGCATACCAGTCGGCGAACGCCGTGATTTATTTTATCGTCATCGTCGTCATCTCCGCCCTTCAGCTTAAATTCCTGCAGAAACGGGAGATGGACCTATGATCAAAAAAACAACGAATTGGCCGGTTACGGTAATTATCGCGCTGTGCTCCCTGCTCATCCTCTTTCCGCTGTACATGACGATCGCCATAGCACTCAAAAACCCCGAGGAAATGGCCCGCTCCATTTTCTCTCTGCCCACCGGACTGCATTTCGAAAATTTCGCGAACGCCATCAAGGCGACGAATTTCTTCAATGCCCTGGGCAACAGTGCCACAATTACTGTGACAGCGGTTATATTTATTCTGCTCACGAATTCTATGGTCGCCTACGCCATTGCCCGGAATATGAACAAGCGTTTCTTCAAAACGCTCTACTTCTATTTCATCAGCGCCATGTTCATTCCGTTCCAGATCATTATGCTGCCGGTGGTCAAAGTCACTACCGACCTGCATATGAACAATATTCCCGGGCTGATTATTTTGTATATCGTATATGGCCTTGCTTTTAATGTCTTTGTGTATGTCGGTTATATCCGCTCCATTCCGTATGAGCTGGAGGAAGCGGCGACAGTGGACGGGGCCTCGACCTGGGGCACCTTCTGGCGGATTATTTTCCCGCTGCTGGCTCCTGTCAATGCGACCATCGGCATCTTGTCCTGCCTGTCCACCTGGAATGACTTCATGCTGCCGCTGATTCTCTTAGGCAACCAGGATTCCTATACGCTGCCGCTTGTGCAGTACGTCTTCCAGGGCCAATTCAGCACCGATTTCAACCTGGCTTTCGCCTCGTATCTGCTGGCTTTGTCCCCGATGCTGATTATTTATTTGTTCGCACAGAAATGGATTATCGGCGGCCTTACCCAAGGCTCCATTAAGTAAATTTACGTACCGCAGTTGATATAGAGACAGGAGTGCAGGAGCATGAACAAGCAATGGTGGAAAGAAAGTGTAGTGTACCAAATCTACCCCCGCAGCTTTCAAGACAGCAATGGAGACGGCATCGGTGATCTTCAAGGGATAATCTCCCGGCTTGATTATTTGGAGCAGCTGGGCATCAACGTGGTCTGGCTGTGCCCGGTATACCAGTCGCCCAATGACGATAACGGCTATGATATCAGCAATTATCAGAGTATCATGAATGATTTCGGCACACTCGCTGACTGGGAGGAACTGCTTGCCGGACTTCACGCCCGCGGTATGAAGCTGATTATGGATCTGGTGGTCAACCACTCCTCGGATGAGCATGCCTGGTTCGCTGAATCGCGCAAATCCCCGGACAGCCCTTACCGGGACTATTACATCTGGCGCGCGGGCAAGGACGGGCATGAGCCTAACAATTGGGGTTCCTTCTTCAGCGGCCCGGCCTGGGAATATGATGCGCAGACTGACGAATATTTCCTGCACCTGTTCTCCCGGAAGCAGCCGGATCTGAATTGGGACAATCCGAAGCTGCGGCGGGAAATTTACGATATGATGACCTGGTGGCTCGATAAAGGCATCGACGGGTTCCGCATGGACGTAATCAACCTGATCTCCAAGGTTCCAGAGCTTCCCAGTGTGGTGAAGGACCAGGAGGACGGCGAGCGGAGCTACCATTTTGGCGGTGAATATTTCGTAAACGGTCCGCGCGTGCATGAATACATGCAGGAAATGAACCGGGAGGTACTGTCCAAATATGACATTATGACTGTCGGTGAAGCCATCGGCGTTACCCCCGAGGAAGCCGCGCTGTATGTCGGCGAAGACCGGAATGAGCTGCATATGCTGTTCCACTTCGAACTGATGGAGGTCGATTCCGGGCCGAGGGGCAAATGGGATGTGCGGCCATGGAAGCTGGCGGATATAAAGTCTATCTTCTCCAAATGGCAAACCGCGCTGCATGGCAAGGGCTGGAACAGCCTTTACCTGAACAATCATGACCAGCCGCGCATGCTGTCCCGTTTCGGAGATGATAAACACTACCCGAAAGAGTCGGCCAAAATGCTGGCTACGCTGCTGCACACACTTCAAGGCACCCCTTACATCTACCAGGGCGAAGAAATCGGCATGACCAACGTGAAATTTGACTCTATAAGCGAATATAAGGATATTGAAATCCTGAATATGTATAAGGAATACCGGGCCGCGGGGCATGCGGAGGAAGAAATTATGAACTCCATTTATATCAAAGGCCGCGACAATGGGCGTACCCCCATGCAGTGGAGCGCGGAACCGCAGGCCGGATTCACCACCGGCACACCTTGGCTGGCCGTGAATCCAAACTATACGGAGATTAACGTCGAGCAGGCCCTGGCTGACCCCGATTCTATTTTCCACTACTATAAAAAGCTGATTGAGCTGCGGAAAAGCCATGACATATTCGTGTACGGGGATTATGCGATCCTGGCCGAGGAGCATGAGCAGGTGTATGCCTATCTGCGCACACTTGGAGAAGAGCGGCTGCTTGTCATGCTGAACTTCTTCGGCCGGCCTGCCGCTTTTGAGCTTCCAGCATGTGTAGTCTTTCAGGACAAAACGCTGGTTATCGCTAATTACGGAGTACAGCCGGAGGAGGATATCCGTTCCCTGTCGCTGCGCCCGTATGAGGCCCGGGTGTATAGGCTGAGATAGAGCTTTTGCATGTGTTGTTCTCATTCCGCTTAAAAAAAGGAGCCTTCCGGCTCCTTTTTTTAAGCCGCACAAAGTCAAACCTATGTATTGGTTCACTTCCCGCAAGCATATCTATTACTATTGGAGGGAGACTGGATTCACGGGAGTTTCGCTCACAAAACTTAGCTTATGCTTACGAAGTAAGTTTTGTACGAAGCAGGATTCACGGGAGTTTCGCTTACAAAACTTTTAGGAGGCGGCCTAATGCTCAATTTCCTGATGTACCTGTTCGCCCTGTTGGGGGTTTCATTGCTGCTGGCAGCGGGAATCCTGCAGATCAAGCTCTCTTCAGCGTCATCCGCCCGGAACAAACCGGCCTCTGGCCTAACACCCTTCAATTATAACTTTACCGAGCAATATATCACTCCGGATAAGTCCCATATTATCGCCTTGGATGAAAAAGGCAAACAGATGGCAGTAGGGTTCTGTAATCCCGCCAGCCCGGAAGCAGCATCACCGGCGATGTTCCCTTTTGAGCATATACTGGGATCGGAAATTGTAGAAAAGGCGCTAACGCTCACCAAGGTCAGCAAAACCAGCCGGATTACCACCAGCCCTGCCAGGCAAACTCCGGGTGCAGCCCCATCAGGCACAACCGCAATAAATCTTGATACTGACCACGCCGAGGAAATTACCGAGCTTACGCTCATCATCTATCTCAACAGCGCCGATACTCCGGTGCTCTCCATTCCATTCCTTCCGGGGCTTACGCCTGCCAAAAAAAGCGACTCCCAGTATTCACAAGCCCTCTGCACAGCCCGGCAGGTACATGAAATGATCCGCGGGATTGTGTCGGCCTAAGTTACCGGGCTGTCGTAAACGGCCGTAATCCCAGATGGCTATAGGTATTCCCGATATGATAGTTGGAAATTCTCCACTTATTTCTTAGCAAGCGCTTATTAATCAACACTTAGGTGGAATGTATCCACTTACATTGATCAAAAAAGACCCTATTTTCCGTTTTCCTTCAATTTAAGTGGCCTTTTTCCATCTATTTTCGAATTTATCGCCTGATTGAGAGAATTAGTGTACCTTTTTCCACTTCATTCTTGGGACTATACTTGGTGCTGTATTGGGATCCGGCATTGGGCAATGCCAAGCAATGCTATAGTGCTATAGCGCTGTAAAAACATAATCAGCCTGGCCAAAGCGGATTCTCCGGCCCGCCAAACCGGGGGCATCCGTTGCCAGCAGCAGTTCCTGCATCTGCTCCCCGTTCCCCTGCCGGAACACAAACGCCTTGTTTCCGATAGCAAGGGATACGGAGCCGTCTGCCGCAGATCTATGATTCTGGAAGGGCAAGCCAATCACTTGACTCCAATGAGCAGCGGTTGCCGCCGGATCAGTAACGGAGAAAACAGCCGCCCGTACTTCAACTGCTCCGGCAGGGTGGGGCCTAATAATGCCTGCTGTCCTAAGCTCCTGTTGACGCTGCCCGTCTGTGCCTTTCCACTGAATAACGAACGGGTAGACCAGTCCCTGAAAATGTCCGCCAATGGTCAACATCCGCCATTCAATCCATTGCCCTTGCTTGTTCAGCCGTCGGCCGTCCATAATCGGCGACAGCTTAAGGCCTTGCTGCTGGAGCAGCGCCGCAGTCTGCTCAATATCATCAGTGCGGATAGCCACCCTGCTGAAGCCCTCATGCTCGGGCAGCAGCTTTACAGCATCCTTGACGACAAGATTGGCAGTATCCGCCGATTCAGCCAGCTCCCGGTTCTCCACTGCCAGAAATTCCACATAGTTCAGCCCGAAGTAGCTCAGCGCATTATGGGTGCCCCACAGCTTGTGCGACCCGCCCGGGAATGCGGCAAGGCCATTGTCCGTAAAGGTCTGCACCGCCTGCTCCAGATCATTGATATAATGAACGGTATGATCCCATTGGAGGCTGCTCATGGATGTACCTGCCCCAGCTCTGTCGTGCGCTTCACGGCAGCCTTGACACTGCGCTGCAGCCCGGCTGCGAAATCGCTGTTGTTCAGCTCATACAGGGCATGGATACCGACGCCGCCCGGAGAATTGTTGATGTCCAGAAGCTGGCGCGGATGCTTGCCGCTGTGGCGCAGCATGGCAACGGCCCCTTCCACATTCTCCAGCGCGACCTGCCAGGCCTGCTCCCGGGGCAGACCGGCAAGCACTCCGGCATCGGCCAGGGACTCGATGAAATAATAGACATAATTCGGCCCGGCCACCCCGTAGCCGGTAAAGATATCAATCTGCGCTTCTTCCAGATACAGCACCTTGCCAAAAGCGTTCAGGAAGTCATCCACCTGGGCTTTGTCGGCAAAACCGTTCAAAGCCGCACCGCTGTAGCCAAGGCCGGTATCGGTCAGCGTATTCGGAATCACCCGGATAATCGGGCGTTCCGCACCCGCATACCCGCCCAGCCTGGCAATGCTCACTCCGGCCACGATCGACAGCACGGCGGCCTGGCCTGCCGCATGTTCGGCAATCAGCCTGCCGACCGCTGCCAGATCATCCTGCGGCCGCACCGCAATGATGATCAGCTCCGCCTCCCCCAGCTCCGCTGCCTGGGATACAGCTGCGTGAATACCGTAGGTATTTTTCAGATAGAGGTTACGTTCTTCATTCACATCCGCTACACTGATCTGTTCCGCCTTATAGGCGCCTTTGCCGATAACCGCCCGAATGATCGCCTCGGCCATTTGGCCGCCCCCGATAAAATGAATTCTTTTTGCCGCCATCCTGTGATCTCCTCCGCTCATTTATCAGTTATTGGCCCACGCATCCGGAAGTATAAAACCGTCATATTTGTCCTGCGCGTGGATGTACTCCTCGAATTCCTTGGATTCATAGGCTGCTTTCAGATCCTTCGCCCATTGGGTATCCAGATCGTCTTTGTTGACAGTTACGGTGACCCGGTGCTGCTCCGGTGTGTTCTCAATCTTCAGCGCTTCGGTAATTTGACGTTTGGCATTGGCAATATAGTTGCCGTTAACCACTCCATAATCCACATCGGCCAGCGAAACGAGAATCTGGGCAGAATCCAGCGCTTCCAGCTTCAGCTGATATTTGTCCGGCTCTACACTGCTAAGGTTGAAATCGGTTGTTCCGGCACCGGGTTTGACTTTCACCCAGCCCAGCTCCTCCAGAATCCGCACCGCCCGCTCCTGGTTCACCGGGTCATTCGGTATTGCGATAACCGAGCCGTCCTTCACCTCGTCGAGCGACTTGTGCTTCTCGGAATACAGCCCTTGCGGCGCACTCGGCACGAAATTCAGCACTGCCATATCCGCACCAATTTCCTTATTAATGCCCTCCATATACGCGGTACTCTGAAAAATGCTGGCATCGATAGAGCCTTCCTTCATCGCCGGGTTGACCTGCATATTCTGGGAAAAGGTTTTGATCATCACCTTATAGCCCTCTTTCTCCAGAATCGGTACAATGCCGAGGCGGAACTGCTCCTCATAAGTGCCTACACCAAAGCCGACGACGATGTCCTTTTTGTCTGCACCGGCAGCCTCTTTGTTCCCGCACGCGCCAAGCACTACCGACATTCCTACCAGTGCTGCAGCTGCCAATGTTCTGATTTTCATGCGCCAAACCCCTTTTCATCTTAAAAAAAGTTTCCGAAAGCAAAAGCATAGTTTACTTATCGGATTTAAAAGAATTAGTGATATGATAGCATGGCCAAATTTGAATCGTCAATGAGATTTAAAGCAGACCGAATAGCCCACGAAAGCAGACCAAAATAGCCCGCTTAATGTTTCATTAACGTCAGCTCAATGTTAAAATTGCCAAATCAGCGCCCTTTCGCTTCCGGCGGACAGGGTTTCCTGCTGGAGTGTTGAATATGAAATAGGAAGACCCGCACCTGCTGCGGCAAATGTACACTTACACTAATGAGACGGAGGAACTGAATGAGATGAACAACACAATTAATTTTGCGCACCGCGGCGCATCTGCGGTCTGTCCGGAGAATACGATGGCGGCATTCCGCAAAGGTCTTGAGCTCGGGGCAACCGGCATTGAAACCGATGTGCAGATGACCCTTGACGGAAGGCTGATCCTCATTCACGACGAGAGCCTGAACCGCACAACGAATCGCAGCGGATTGGTAAAGGATATGACACTGAGCGAGGTACTGAAGGCGGATGCCGGATCGTGGTTTGGCGCTGAATTTGCCGGAGAACGGATTCCTGTCCTGGAAGAACTGCTCGATCTGCTGCAAGGTCGTGACACCATCCTGAATATCGAGCTGAAAAACGGCACCTATCTCTACCCCGGCATGGAGGAAAAAGTGATCGCCGCTGTGCGGGAGTATGGCATGAGTGAGCGCATTGTGCTGTCTAGCTTCAACCATTATTCTCTCGCTTACTGCAAGTCGCTGGCACCGGAGATCCGCACCGGGATTTTATATGGAGAAGGCTTGTACCGCCCATGGGATTATGCCGCTTCTCTGCAGGCCGATGCGCTGCATGCCTATCATTTGGCCGTGCTGCCGGAGTTTGTAGCCGGGGCTGCGGAACATGGGGTTGTCTATCATCCATGGACCGTAAATGATCCGGAACGGATGAAATATTTAATTGAGGCCGGTGTAGCGGGGATTATTACCGATGTTCCGGATGTACTCGCCGGACTGCTGGCATCCAGAGGAGTGTGATGGAGTGAAAAAAGTCTGGCTGCTTGGCTTCGGCTTTTTCAGCATCAGCATTACATGGAGCTTGTACAATGCGTTTGTTCCTTTTTTTCTGGAAAAATATGTGCATAGCGTCGCCCTGATCAGCTTCATGATGACCATCGATAATTATTTCGCACTGTTTCTGCAGCCGTGGATCGGCAACCGCAGCGACCGTACGGCGACCCGCTTCGGGCGCAGAATGCCCTATTTGATGATCGGCATGCCACTGGCTGCTGTGCTGACTATGTTGATTCCGTTCCACAGCGGACTATTCACTCTCCTGCTGTTCATGATGCTGATGAATCTGGCCATGAGCCTGTACCGGTCGCCAACGGTGGCGCTGATGCCGGACATCACGCCGGAGCATCAGCGCACCAAGGCCAACGGGCTGATTAACTTTATGGGCGGAGCAGGTTCCATTCTCGCTTTTGGCGCAGGGTCCTATCTTTACGATTCGAGCCCCGTGCTGCCATTCGTGGCGGCTGGCCTGATCACACTGCTGTGCCTGTTCATTGTATCGCGGTTCATCAAGGAGGGCCGGGATGGCGTCAATACGGCGGCAGCTAATGCCCCGGCAGGTCCTGCTGCTGACAGGGCTCTTCAGCCGGGGGAGCTTGTTCTTCCCTTGAGCAGACCTGCACGCGTCTCCCTGAAAAAACAGCTGGACCGGACAACGGTCTGGCTGCTGGCGGCTATCTTTTTCTGGTTCGTGGCTTATCAGGGTGTTGAGACGTTGTTCACCTTGTACGGCAAACATCATCTCGGTCTTAGTGAGCAAGCGGCTTCCTTTTCGCTCACCTTCTTTTCGCTGGCTTTTGTGATTTTTGCGATTCCAAGCGGCTGGCTGGGCGGGCGGTTCGGGAAGAAGCCAGTTATTATTCTTGGGGTATGCGGACTGATGGCGGTATTTGCACTCGTAGGTTTTGCAGAAAATGTGCTGCTGCTGCGTGGTCTGCTGCTGCTGGGCGGAATATTCTGGGCTTGCATCAATATCAATTCTTATCCTTTTGTAGTGGCTACAGGAAATGAAGAAAGTATTGGCACACGGACCGGAATATATTATTTGGTCTCCTCGCTTGCTGCTATTACATCGCCTCCCCTGCTGGGGCTGCTGATTGACCTTACGGATTACTCTACCCTGTTCTATGCGGCAACCGCCAGCATGGCGTTTGCCCTTGTGTGCCTGCTGCTGATGAAAGGACGTGCCAGAGCAGTGAACACCGTCCATTCCAATAAAGCGTAACCGCGAAAAAACAGAACTCCCTGCTCACGCCCGCATGGAGTTCTGCTTATCGCCAAGTCTATTCGTGCTGGAAGCGCTGCTGTGGAGCAGGCTGGCGGAGCCGCCGGCGGGGTTGCTTGGACTTGCACTTTGGCCCTGCTTGTGCAGGGAATAGCGGCCGCTGCCCAACTGTTTGGCGTTGTACATGGCAGAATCGGCCTCTTTGAGCAGCTTCTGGCGGTCGATTCTGCCATGGCTCATAGTAATGCCGATGCTGGCTGAAACAAACAATTCATGTTTCTCCAGCTTATAATTGCGGGTCGTCTTCTCCAGAATCCGCAGCGCCAGCTGTTCCGCATCCTTGCGGCTGCAGCGCTTGGCGATGATCACAAATTCATCCCCGCCAATGCGGAAGATATGCCGCTTGCCTTTGCTGGAGAATTGGCTCAGCGTGGTGCCGACTGCTTTAAGCAGCAAATCGCCCACATGATGTCCAAGCGTATCGTTGATCGCTTTGAAGCGGTTCAGATCCAGAAACAGCACGGCGAGCTGCTCGTTAGGCTTGCAATGGTCCCAGAAGTGATCCATGCCGTTCTTGTTCAAAAGACCAGTCAAGGAATCCCGGTAGGCCAATTCCTTCAACTGTTCCCGTTCCGCCAGGAGCTGGCGCAGCCGGGAGAACAGGAACAGCATCCCCGCCAGCGTCAGAACATAAAGGGTGAGCGGAAGGAACAGGCTTTCACTATCAGGGGCATATTCCGAGAGGGTCTGCATCCCCAGCAGATGCATGACGCTTAATCCGGCGCCTGCAATAAGAATCATGAAGACCGCGCGTATTGCGCGGGCTTTTTGATGTTTGCCGCCGAATTTTGGGGACAAATAGTAAATACTATAGATGGTCAATGCTGCTATGAGCACCGACGATAAGGCCAGCATATAATTTCGGGCTTCCATCGTTCACTAGCACTCCCTTTTGCGTGTGAATAGTTTCGCACTCTGAAGCTGTACTGTACAATAATACACTGAACATTATCTGAACACCACTATCAATCACAGCGGGAAAAAAGCAGACAGCATAAGTATTATGCTTATTATCGGCAGGATCACCTTCTCCCTGCATGGGATGTTTTGGAATCCGATGCAGCAGGCTAAGCACAGAAGAAAAGGACATCATAATTTCCTAAGTAAGAACAAAATCACCCTGGCGGGTGAATAACCTTCTAGCCAACGGTCATTTGTCCGCTGGCTCTTCTTTTCTCACCAAGGTTCCATTACAAACCGGACAGAAGAACTCCGGGGATGCTCCGGCTTCAAGTTCATACGAACACTCTGCCACTATAAATTCAGGGACAGGATCTACCATCCCACATTCTACGCAGACATAATCAATCCATACCTCAGGTTCTTCCTCCCATGGCTCCCACAAATCCCATTCGCTCGGGTTATCCTGTTCGTTCTTTTGTCCTCGTACTTTTCCCACCTTTTCTCATCCCCCATTTCTTTTGGTTTGCGTATTCTCGCTCCTCGTCATAATAATAAATTCGCCCATATTCTGCATGCCAAATCACCACAAGCAACATCCGGTGCTTGCAGCATGGACAGCGCATCGGGTCTCGCCCGTAGCTTTCCAACATCCGCTGGCGGTAACTTTTTTTCTTTCGTTCTTCCGCAGGAAACGTCATTTCGATTTGTTTATGTACCATGAACCGCCACAGATTAATCACCTTCTGCGACTCTTTGTTTTTTCCTCTGCTATATAGACCATAGCGGCCCACCATCCGGAAATGCTTCGGGGGGATGTGCTGGACCAAATCATAGATAAATTTCATTACTGGCGACACGACGTCCACCCGTTTCCCTGTTCGGTGATCCTTGTACCAGTAGTGTACCTTGTGGTAGTCATAGCTGACTACACGGTACTCTGCAATCGCCGGGCGCGCTAAGTAACGCCCTATATATTTCGAGGCTCCCCGGGCATCTTTCATCCGCTGCTCCGCATTTACGTAGAACCCCTGCGGATAACGCTGGTATAGCTCATTCACCAGTCCCTTTATCCATTCTTCCTTCGGATACCATTTCATCATTAAATCCAGAAGTAGCTTCTGCCACGCTTTCCGCAAGTACTCATAGGAGATATACTCTACCTTCTTCCACTCCTTGTTCTGCTCTAGCGCACCTTCTGTGATTAATGTATGGATATGTGGGTTGAATTTTAAATCTCTTCCAAACGTATGAATCACTGTAATGACACCGACTTCATATTTCTTGCTCTTGTTTTTCCGCCGGTAATAATATTGAATGACCTTGGCCACTTGCTTACTCAGTTCATTTAACTTGTGTCGGTCTTGAAAAAATACCTTGCGCAATTCTTGCGGCACCGTAAATACCATGTGACGATGAGGTACATTTAGGATTCGCTCTTGCTGCTTTTCCGCCCATTCATCCGTATATTTCTTCCCACATCCATGACAAAAGCGGCTTTTACAGGTAAAGCAAATAAACACGGGCTCCGGTGCTCCCTTCGTGCATCCCTTGCACTCATATCTGGCATAGCCCATATCCCGTGTGCCACAGCGTATCGCTTTATTCACGGTTTCCGTGATGCTGCTATGAAGTCCTTTGGGCAAGTGATGTCCGTGCATTTCCATGAATCCATGAAAGTGATCTTTTAGAATCTGCCGGATGATTCCTCGTTTCTTCCACGTCTCCTGGTTCTTCACGTTCATCCCTCCTACCTTTTTCATCGGAGTTATCCACATTTTTTTGCATTGCATAATTTCCTAAACAAGAACAAAACGGCTACGTCGTCCTTCGCTGGACAACGTAGCCGTTTCCGATTTCAATTTTGCGCTGCCTGGAGCCTCCCATGAATCGCGCCGCAATTTCAAGTGGAAGTAGGTTAACAGTTGTAGCTCAAGCTCCTTGTGATTCGGTAGCTAGGTGGAAAAAAGGTAACTAATCAGCTCGAACACCTTGTGATTCGCTGGCTAAGTGGAAAAGGTCAACTAATCTGCCTCGAACACCTTCTGTTTCGCTAGCTAAGTGGAAAAAGGTCAACTAATCTGCCTCGAACACCTTCTGTTCTGCTAGCTAAGTGGAAAAAGGTCAACTAATTCGGCTCACTTTGCTCCAAACAAGGTAATTTAGACCAATTAGGTTCCCTTTTTCCACTTAAATCTCACAATTGTTGATTTTGGGGGAGAAATAAGTTTACTTTTTCCAACTAAACTAATAACTGATCCAAAAAATCTGTCCGGTGAATGGACGGATTGGCATCCTTGATTTCAGTTGCCAACCGGTAGGCCAGGCGCGCCAATTCAAAGGTATTTTTACCTTTGATTCGTCCCCCGACGGCCAGGCGCGCCAATTCAAAGGTATTTTTACCTTTGATTCGGCCGCCGACGGCCAGCCGCGCCAATTCAAAGGTATTTCTACCTTTGATTCGGCCGCCGACGGCCAGGCGCTCCGCCCGCAGGGCCTTCATTCCCGCGGCCCGAAGCTCTGCCCGGACTGCCCGGTGCATACTGTTCAGCGTTCAGCTTCCATATGTGCCACGCAGTTGTACAGTGCACAGGTCCAGCCGCTGTTATCCTTGACGATGTGGGTGATCGAGGTGTTTTTGAGCAGCTCGCCCACATCGAGGCCCGGAACCAGCTTTCTCAGGCTGCTGCGCAGAATGGCGCCGTGGCTGACGATGAGGATTCTTTTGCCGGGATGCCGTGCCGCAATTTCCTCGATGGCCCGGCTGCCTCTCTGCTGGCCCGATTCGTCGCTTTCCAGCCCCATGTCCATGCTCTTCCATCCGCTGCCCCAGCGCTGCACACGTTCGTCTTCTGTGGTGCCTTCAATCAGACCGCCGTTCATCTCCCGAACTCCCGGTACCTGCCCTGCAATCGGAATACCGAGCCGCTTCGAGATCACCTCCGCTGTCTGTACCGCTCTCAGCAAATCGCTTGAATAGATGTAATCCCACTGCTCCCCGCTCAGACGTTCGGCGATAGCCGCTGCCTGCTGCAGCCCCTCCTCATCAAGCGGGTTATCAGTATGTCCCTGAATCCGGCCTTCCTTATTCCATGCTGTGCTGCCGTGCCGAATCAAGCCTATGGTTGTCATTGGGTGGCCCACCTTTATTCATTGTGTGTAGCATTCTGTAGATTATAAACCATCGCTGCAACAGATGCATGCAGGCGCCGCTGAATCCCAAGGAAAACATAAGGCGTACGATGGGAAACATTGACGGTACTTCCACCTGGATATATGATGATATGGGCCTGTTTGCCGCAACCCGGCATCCATTCCTTTTTACATACGGTCCTCTCAAAGAGGCCAAGTTTCTATGTCCGTTGCTCTACAACGGATAAGTATCATACTTCAAAGGAGATCACTGTTTATTATGAAAAAGCTGTCCATTCTATCCCTCGTGCTCACGCTCATGCTCACTGCACTCCCGGCTCTACCTGCCAGCGCCGCAGCTACTGCGGCACCCAAAACCGCCGTCTATGTCGACAAAGACAACCACGCCTTCATTCCGCTAAGGTTCCTGAACGGTTTTGCCGGTATTCAGGCAGGCGTGAGCGGCCAAAACGGCAAAGAAATGACCCTCTCCAAAAACGGGACAACTGTAGTCCTGGTATCAGGCCAAGCGTCGGCCTCCGTGGGCGGCAAGTCCGTTAAGCTAAGCGAACGGCCTTTCAGCGGCAATGGGACAACCTATGTCCCCCTGTCCTTTATCAGTCAAACCTTTGGCCTGCAGTTAGTGTGGAATAAAACATCCGCTTCCCTTACTTTAGCTGCCGGTGATGATTCTGCTACTTTGCCTGTGTTATCCGGTGCTCTTATTTCCGCAAGCTCTCCGGCGGCCGTAAGCTCCAGGCACACCTATACAGTAGGCGGCAGATCCTTCCCTGTACAGATGGTGACCGTGTCCCTGCTGCACCCCGCGCTCAAGCTGGATGTTGTCCTTGCAGGCAACACTGTAGGCAAGACGGAAGCGCTCGGCAGTATAGCCAAGCGCAGCGGGGCTGTTGCCGCCATTAACGGTACGTTTTTTGACGCTTATACAGATGCGGCCTACAAAGCTCCTTACGGTTATATTATCAGCCGCGGAAAAATGCTGAAAGACAGCCCGGCAGATAAACGGACCGTCTTCGCTTATGACAACAACCTTCTGGCCGAACTGATTCCGGGCAGTCAATTCCTGGCGCGCTTCAATGCCGGTACTGTCACAGGAGCAATCCAGGCGGGTCCCCGGCTGCTTGTAGACGGTAAAGTGGCGCTGAATGTAGCCGCTGAAGGCTTCCGGGACCCCAAAATCTTAACCGGCGGCGGCTCCCGCAGCGCACTGGGCCTGACCCGGGACCATAAGCTAATCCTTCTGACCTCCGGCGGGGCAACCATCCCCCAATTGGCACAGATCATGAAGCAGGCCGGAGCGTATCAGGCGATGAACCTGGATGGCGGCGCATCGAGCGGCCTTTTTTACAGCGGTAAATATCTGACCTCACCCGGACGGCTGATCAGCAATGCGCTGGTGGTCAAAACCAACTAAGCCCCCGAAATCGGGGCCATAATCCTTCTATTAACCCCGCCTGCCTCCAAGCACCAGTCCTTAGGACCGGAAGCTATGGGGGTTTTGCTGCGGAAAATGCTCCTTCAAGCTCCCGGCCCGCAGCGGGGCCTGTCTAGACTTTGCAGGACTTTCCCTGGACATGTTACTGTATAACTGGATAAAGGAGTGATCTCATGGATACGATTCTGATTGTTGAGGATGACGCCAAGCTGGCGGACCTGCTGGATGCCTATCTCTCCAAATATGATTTCCGTACGGTAGTTGTGGAGGATTTCAACCGGGTGCTGGAGACTTTTGAGCAAGCGGCTCCCAGCCTGGTGCTCCTGGATGTCAATCTCCCCAGGTATGACGGGTTCTATTGGTGCCGCCAGCTGCGCAAGTCTTCGCTGTGCCCGATTCTGTTCATCTCTGCCCGTGACAGCGGGATGGATCAGGTAATGGCGCTGGAGAACGGCGGCGACGATTACATTACCAAACCCTTTCAATACGAGGTGGTGCTGGCCAAAATCCGCAGCCATCTGCGCAGAGCCTACGGCTCGTATGCCCAGAGCCAGGAGGAACGCAGGCTGGAGACGGGGGGCCTTACCCTTTTGCCGGAAAGGTACATCATTCAGTATGCCGGTCAATCCGCAGAGCTTACCCAGAAGGAAGCCGTGCTGCTGGAAGCGCTAATGCTCAAGGAAGGGCGGGTTGTCACCCGTGAACGGCTGCTTGATCTGATGTGGGAGGACCAGCATTTTATTGATGACAATACCTTGAATGTATATATTACGCGGGTGCGGAAGAAGCTCAAGGATCTGGGGCTTGAGGAAATCGTGGAAACGGTCAGAGGCGCAGGCTACAGGCTAAGCGCTTCCGGAGACAGCCTGTGAGGCTGTTCCTCAAGGACCAGCGGCCGCTGCTGCTCTTTTATCTGCTGCAGATGATCCTCGTTCCGGTTCTGTATTATTTGTCCGGCGAATCCAGGCCGCTGTCGATCATCCTGTATGGAATGGCCCTTAGCGCTGCGGTTCTCCTCGTCTATCTGGTGTACAGATATATCCAGCACCATAAGCTGTACAGCCGCCTGGCCCAGCCGGCCGCCGCACCCGGCGAGCTGTCTGTTCCGCTGGATGATGCACCGCTGTCCGAAGCCGTAAGCGAGCTGCTCCAGGCGACCCACCGCCACTATCAGGAGCAGCTCCAGAGCCATATCAGCCGGATGGATCAGCATATCATTTTTATCAACCGCTGGGTACACCAGATGAAGACTCCGCTGTCCGTTATCCAGCTTACGCTGCAGGAGCTGGACGATGAGGCGGCAGGCAGCATTCAGGAAGAGCTTGAACGGCTGCGCAAGGGGCTGGAGATGGTCATTTACACTTCCCGCCTGGAGCGGTTTGAGGATGACTTTCAGGTGCAGTCTCTGCCGCTGCGCCGGATCATCAGCGAAGCGGTAGCCGAGAACCGCAGGCTGTTCATCCGCAGAGGCATCAAGGTTGATATCCGGGTGGATGAGAGTTTGACCGTCTACAGCGATGCCAAATGGCTGATGTTCATGCTGACCCAGATCCTGGTCAATGCCGTGAATTATACTTCCGGGTCAGGCAAAACCGTTGCCGTCACGGCACAGGCCATGGGCAAAGACATCCAACTTGACATTGCGGATCAGGGCATCGGCATTTCCTCTGAAGATCTGAAAAGGGTATTTAATCCCTACTTCACGGGTGAGCGCGGACGGCAGTATCATGAATCGACCGGGATGGGCCTGTACCTGGTCCGCGAGATTTGCAGCCGTCTCGGCCATAAGGTCGGCCTGGAGTCCAAGCCCGGAGAGGGAACCACGGTGCGAATTATTTTTAACGGAACTGGCCTCCAATAAAATCATAAGGTCCGAGACCCAGCCTTCACAGCTGAGGCCGGGCCTTTTTTTGGCATGTACGGTTTGGCATACACGGTTTGCGTGCTCCGTTTGGCGTTCCCGATTCGGCGGTTCCGGCCTCTTAGTGACCACACTCTCATCCAGGCAGAATAAGGAATTGAAGGCCCGGGGATAATAACGCCAAAGAATCCAGATTCCAGCAGAACGGAGGCGTTACGATGCCAGGCAACCCGCCGCGGGCCAACCGCAGCAAGAGCGACAACCCAGAACAATCCGCACCCGCCCCGTTTCCTCTTGATCCTTCACTGGAGGTGAATTTGCAGGAGCTTGGCCAGCGGATTGGCCATAGTTCGGATATTGTGGTCCGCAGATTTACCAATGAGTCATTGGGCCCGCTAGAGCTGGCTTTAATCTATATTGACGGGCTGGTCAACGCCGACGTGGTCAATCAGGCTGTACTTCAACCCTTGCTGGAAACAGTTAAACTGAACAGCGAATTGATCAGTGCCGCTGATGCCTTTCATGTCATCAAAAATCAAATGCTGCCCATTGGAGGGGTTAAAGAAGGCAATACCCTGGAAGCGCTCCTGCCCATGCTGTTCGACGGCTATACCTTAATCCTGCTGGGAGGGCTTCAAGCGGGAATGGCTGCGGATACCTCCGGCTGGGAGAAACGCGGCATCAATGAGCCAACCTCCCAAGGCGTCATCCGGGGACCCAAAGAGGGGTTCACCGAAAGCCTGCGGACCGGCACCTCCATGCTGCGGCGCAGACTGAAAACCCCTGATCTGCGCATTGAGGAATATAAAATCGGCCAGCGCACCCAGACCGGAGTGGCCTTGGTCTATTTGGAGGGCATCGCAAGTGAGCAGGTGCTGGAGGAAATCCGCCGCCGCCTGAAAGCGATCAATACCGACAGCATTCTGGAGAGCAACTATATTGAGGAATTCATTCAGGACGGCGGTCTGACTCCGTTTCCGACGATCCAGAATACGGAGCGCCCGGATGCGATGGCCGGAGGCATTCTGGAAGGGCAAGTCGGCATCATTATTGACGGTACGCCCTTTGCGCTGCTTGCACCGTCCACATTCTTCAACTTCTTTCAGTCCAGCGAGGACTACTATCAGCGTTATGATATCACTTCGTTCCTGCGGCTGATCCGGTATTCAGCATTTTTTGTATCTATGCTGTTGCCTGCTCTATATATTGCTGTCACTACTTTTCATCAGGAAATGCTGCCGACCACCCTCCTGATCAGTCTTGCCGCACAGCGGGAGGGGGTTCCGCTCCCGGCGCTGGCGGAAGCGCTGCTGATGGAGCTGACCTTCGATGTGCTGCGCGAAGCGGGGGTGCGCATGCCGCGCACCATCGGCCCGGCGATTTCCATCGTGGGCGCCCTGGTGCTGGGGCAGGCTGCGGTTCAGGCCGGACTGGTTTCGGCCGCAATGGTAATTGTTGTATCTTTTACTGCGATCTCCAACTTTGTGATTCCATCGCTGGCAATTGCCAACTCGATCCGGCTCATCCGCTTTGTCATGATGTTTATCGCCGCGACGCTGGGGCTCTTTGGCATAATGTCCTTTCTGATCGTGCTGCTGATTCACATGGCCGGACTGCGTTCGTTTGGGGTGCCGTACCTGTCCCCGGTGGCTCCAATGGTTCCGCGATATCTTAAGGATATCTTTATCCGTGTGCCGCTCTGGGATATGACGATGCGTCCCAAGACCATTCTGGGCCGGGAAACACGCAGGCAAGGTGACAAACAAAAACCCAAGCCGCAAGGGGAGGATCACGCATGAATAGAAAAATCGGCACTACCCAGGCAGCTATGCTGATTGTCAACACAATACTGCCCACTGCCACTGTCGTGCTTCCCGCAATTATCAGCAGCTATGCGGAACAGGATGCGCCGCTCGCTATTCTGCTCTCCACTTTCTTCGGGCTGCTCATCGCATATATTGTCGGCAGCGCGGTCCGCTGTACCAACGGCGCTCCGTTTCTGACATGGGTCGGCGAAAAAAGCTCGCCCGTAATTGCTGCAATCCTGGGCCTCTTCATGCTGCAGTTCTACCTGGACACTTCTGCGACGATTCTGCGGGAATTCGTCAATTTCCTGAAGGACAATGTACTCATCAATACACCGATTTCGATACTATCCGTATTGATTCTGCTCATTACCATTTATATGGTAAGGCAAGGCCTGGAAGCCATCGCCCGGGTAAACAGCCTGGTGATTCTCTTGTATCTGTTATTTGTGCCGCTGTATATATTCGGTTTGGCTAACGAGATGAATGTGCACCAGCTGCTGCCGATGTTCGATCATTCTCTCGCTGATCTGACCCTTGCCAGCATTACTCCAACCACATGGATGTCCGAAGTGGCCGTGCTGCTGTTCATGGCGCCGTATCTGCAAGCTCCGCGGCAGGCCCGGATCATTGGCTGGACCGGCCTGATTTTTGTTGCCCTGCTGATGATGTTTTCCCTCGTTATTGCGCTGATGGTATTTGGCCCCGACCTTGTCAGGCTCAGTGCGTATCCCGGATTCTCAGCCGCCGGCATTGTACATCTCGGAAGATTTATCGAGAAGCTGGATATTCTCTTCATTTCTTACTGGGTGTTGTCCATCTATGTGAAATTTTCGATTTTTTTGTTTGCTACTGTAGAGTGCTTCAAGCAAACCTTCAAGGTGGGCAGCAGCCGGCCTTTTATCGGCACCTTAGGCCTGCTTATCGTTCTGGAGTGCCTGTATACCTGGGAGAGTACAGAGAAACTGAACCTTTATAACAAGGAAGGGCGTTTTCTGGTTTTCTTTATCTTTAACGTACTCGTTCCTTTGGGGGCGGTTGGACTGGACCGGTTCACGAAGGCTAAAGCCAAGCGGAAAGGATGGGGAGCATGAATCTTTCAAAAAAAACCCTCTTCTGCCTGCTGTGCCTTCCCCTCTTATCCACACTGCTGTCCGGATGCTGGGACGACCGCGAGCTGAGCGAGCTTGGCATCACTTCCGGTTCAGCCTATGACTGGGAGGATAACCAGTGGAAGGCCACTTACCAGGTAATCAACCCTTCTTCCGGCGCCAGCAATACGGGGGGAACCGGGGGTGGAAGCACCAGTTCGCCTCCATTCGTCACCTTTACGGTCAAGGGAAGGACCATTATGGAGGCGGTTGAAAAAACCAACCTGACCAGCACACGTGAAATGTTCTTTTCCCATTCACGGATTACCGTTATGGGCGAAAGTGTGGCCAGACACGGTGTCAATCAATTAATTGATTTGTTCCTGCGCAAGCAGGACGCCAGGGAAACCGTCTTTGTATTTATTGCCAAAGGCGAAGCCGGCGATATTCTGGATCAGCTCATGCAGCTGACCAAAAACCAGGGAGCCGGAATCCAGTTGATGATAGAGCAGGAATCCCGGCTGCTCTCCTATTACCCCGGCACGCGGATGTTCGAGCTCGCAATGGCCCTTTCCTCCGAATCGGGCAGTGCGGTCCTGCCAGAAATCCTCCTTACCGGGCCGGAGATTATGGATGAAACGCAAGAAACCGGACGAACAGACCTACAGACCCGGCTGGCCCTGGGAAGACTGGGCGTGCTGAAGGGCGAGAAGCTGGTCGGATGGCTCAGCCAGAAGCAGGCCTTCGGCTTGTCCTTTATGACGGACAAAATAAAGACAGCCACAATCGCCTTCCCGTCCAAGCCCGAATCCGGCGGCAAGCCGGATGCTTCTTTTGTCCTCCAGAAATCCAGGACCACGGTTCAGCCGAAATGGGAAAAAGACCATTATGTTATCGATATGAATATTAAAGGCAGCGGGGTATTAACCGAACTCGGCAGCGTCATGGATTTGAACGAGCGGGCTTCGATTACAGAGATGGAGCAGTCTCTCGAACAGCAGGTGCTGGAGCTGGTGGACAATTCCTGGAAGGAAGTCAGGAAGCTCGGTGCCGATGTCACCGGCTTCGCAATCAAAATCCACCGCAGCGACCGCAAACGCTTCAAGCAGATCCGGAAGGACAAGAGCTGGGACCGCGTATTCCAGGAGATCGAAATCCGGCCTCATGTTTCGATTGAAATTGAGCGGACAGGACTCAGCAATAAATCCTTCCAATCTGTTCACGAGAAATAAAGGAGCTTGTCTATGAAAATAGCTGTAATTCTGGGGCTCTATATCCTCGCTTTCTGGCGGGGCTGCGTCCTGCTGCAGGGTCATAAGCGCAAACTGCACAGGCTATGGTTCGGCTGTATCCTGGTCTATTGTGCCTATGTTCATATTTGCGGCATTACGGAAACTCCGCATTTCGGCGTGTCTGCGCTATATATCGCATACTTCCAGCCTGCGGGACGGGCAATCATCAAGTGGTTAGGAGGCTGACCTTATCCCATGCACAACAAGGAGCAGGTGTCTGCCCTGCAGCTCTCGTTCATGATCATGCTGTTTGAAATCGGCAGCACACCGCTGTTTCTGCTTGGCGCCAAGGCCAAACAAGACTCCTGGCTGGCGATGTGCACCGGCTCGGCAGCAGGTCTGGTTCTGCTGATGCTTCTGATGTGGATTCAATACCGTTCCCGGCACAACGACCTTATCGGCATGCTCGCCCTTCACTTTGGAAAGATTGCCGGTTCAGCACTCGGCGGAATGTACAGCCTGTATTTCGCCTACCAGTCGATGCGCAATGTCCGGGATCTGGGTGAACTGACCGCGCTGACCATGCTGCCGAACTCACCGATGTCTGTTACGATGCTGATTTTTGTCGGAACTGCCCTTTACGCCATCTGGAAAGGGACCGAGGTGGTCTTCCGCCTGCCGGAGGTCCTGCTGCCGGTGGTGCTGTCTTTTTATGCTGTGCTTGTTCTTCTGCTCGGCATCATGGGCTCCCTGGACTTCAACCATTTGGCGCCTGTTTTTGAGAACGGATTTAAGCCGATTGCGGACGCCGCGCTGCCCGATATTGTCTCCTTCCCCTTCGGACAGATGATTGTATTTCTGATGCTGTGGTCCTTATGGGATAAACCGGGGGTTCCGGTAAAAAGCACGGTGACAGCTTATCTCCTCATTAGTATATTTCTGATCTTCATGAACGCACTCAATATAGCCGTTCTCGGGCCGTCCATTGCAGGGACCAGTCAACTGCCTTTTTTAAAAACTGTACGCACCCTGTCGAGTCTAAAGTTTATCGAACGCCTGGATATTCTGGTTACCATTCAGCTTTTTATCGGTTTGCTGATCAAGATGATGCTGTTCTACTTCTGTTCTGTGAAAGCCTTAACCGGGCTGACCGGAAAATCCGCCAAATGGTGGGTATTCCCCGTAGGTGCAGTCATTTATGGAGCTTCTTTTCTGGAAAGAGACTATACGCAGCATATTGCTATCGGCCTTGGGCCCAGTCTGAAAATCGATCCTGTGTTCCAGGTGGCGATCCCTCTGCTGCTGGCTGTTTCCATCCTGCTGCGCAGCTGGTTTGCACGATCCTCCTCTTAATCTACGAACATAATCTTAAACGGGCCGTAAGAATTCATTAAGATAAATCCATAGCTTACCGGATGGCCATCCTGTACACTCGGAAACAGAGGCGAAACCTTAAGCATATCCGCACCAGATTAGGGTGACTTAAGTTTCCAACAGGAAGGAATGAAAGAAATGAATGTACTGGAAGTAACCGCACTGAACAAAGTGTATCCGGGCAAAGTCAATACCCAGGCCCTCACAGATATTCACCTCAGTATTGAGCAAGGCGAATTCGTTGGCATTATGGGACCCTCGGGCAGCGGCAAAACCACCCTGCTGAACATGGTTTCCACGATTGACCAGCCCTCTTCGGGCGTCGTGAACATCGGGGGCAGCGATCCCTACCTCATGAACAAAAAGGAGCTGGCCCTGTTCCGCCGCAGGCAGCTTGGCTTTGTCTTTCAGGATTTCAATCTTTTGGAGACGTTGACCGTAGCTGAGAACATCGTTCTCCCCTTAACCCTGGACAACCGCAAGCTGGCCGAAATGGACGCTCTGCTGCACAAGGTTGCGGACCGGCTGAATATCAAGGATATCCTGAATAAGCGGACCTATGAAATCTCCGGCGGACAGCGCCAGCGCACGGCGATTGCCCGGGCAATGATCACTTCCCCTGCAATTATACTGGCCGATGAACCTACTGGTGCGCTGGATTCCAATTCCTCACGGATCGTAATGGAGTCGCTGGAGGACATCAACCGCAAGGAAGGCACCACACTGATGCTGGTCACGCATGACCCGCTGGCGGCAAGCTATTGCAACCGCATCGTCTTCATTAAGGACGGCAGGCTGGCGGCGGAAATCCACCGCGGAGACAACCGCCAGGCCTTCTTCCAGAAAATTATCGACACACTTTCATTCTGGGGAGGGAATTCTCATGAGCTTTCCTCAATTCGCGTTTAACAATGTGCGGCGGGGTGCGCGTACGTATATGGCTTTTTTTCTCAGCAGCGCCTTCATGGTCATGATCTTCTTCTCCTATTCGGTATTTATGTATCACCCTGGAGTTACGTCTATCGAAATGGGTGAAAATTCGGCTGCAGGGATGATGATTGCTTCATATATTGTGTTCATTTTTGCTTTTTTCTTCGTGATGTATTCCATCAGCGCCTTTCTGAAGCTGCGCAATCAGGAATTCGGCATTCTGATGATTCTTGGTGCACGTCCGGGGCAGATCAACCGGCTGATTATGCTGGAAAACATGCTGATCGGCCTGCTGTCGATCGTAACCGGGATGGCCGCCGGAATGCTGCTGTCGAAGCTGTTTCTGCTCCTGAGCACGAAGGCTATAGGCATTGACAATCTGCCGTTCTACTGGCCGGTCAAGGCGCTGGTTACGACCTCCGTTGCTTTTATTGCCCTTTTTCTGGCCAATTCCGTATTCACACTGTTGTTCATCCGCAAAAATCAGGTGCTGGAGCTGCTAAAGGGCAGCGTGAAGCCAAAAAAGGAGCCCAAAGTCTCCTGGCTGCTGTCGATCCTTGGGCTGGCCCTGCTGACGGCTGGTGCCTGCTTCATCTGGACTCCGTTATCGCCGCTCTCCCTGCTGTCCGCTGCTGTTACAGGGATTCCCGGCACCTATTTCTTCTATTCGCAGCTGTCCGTGCTGGGGATGCGCCTGCTGAAGATCAGCCGCAAACGGGTGTGGCGGGGAACCAATCTGCTATGGATTTCAGAGATGAGCTACAAAATTAAGGACAACGCCCGGATGCTGTTTCTGGTTACAGTCGTTACCTCTCTGGCCTGTATGGCTGCGGGGTTCCTGCTGTCCGTCAGCCAGTCGAACCGGACGGGTTATATGAACAGCCCGTTTGGAATTATCTACACGATCTATGATCGTGGTGCTGCTGCGGCTGATACCGGGAGACAGAAAATCTTAAGCACACTGGAGCAAAACGGAATCAAATATACAGAGAACAAAGTTAATTTCATCCGCAGCTCTATTAAAGACCAAAGGGACAAGTTCAAGAGTGTTATGCTGCTCCCCCTTTCCCGCTTCAATCAGCTCGCCGGACAAATAGAGTCTAACGCCCTGCCTGCTCTTACGGACGGAGAAGCCGTGCTGGTGCTTAATCCCCGGTATAGGGATGTCAAGTTCGATTCCGGCCAGACGGTATCCTTACCGGCTCCAAATGAGCAGAAGCTGGCCTTGAAGCAGGTTCAAACACCAAAGGCGATGCCTTTCGGCCAATATACCGCACCTGTATTAATTGTGAGCGATGGTTATTATGAACAAGCCGCTGCTGCGGCTGACCGTTCCAACCTAATGGAGTATTACTTATATAACATCCCGGATTGGGGCGATGCGCCGCCCAAAGCAGGTGAACCGAAGACCCTCATTTCAAGCGAACTGGAGACATGGAGCCGGAACTGGAACTCCGCCAATGACAACTGGGATACCCTAATCAGTACTTCGGCGGGCGACTATATGGCCTCGAAGCAGGGAACGTCCATGCTCAGCTTCATCGGCATTTTTATCGCCCTGATCTTCTCACTGTCGTCTGCAAGCTTCCTCTATTTCAAGCTGCATACGGAGCTGAACGCTGATATGAAAATGTACCATTCTTTGTCCAAAATAGGCCTGAGCGTCAGAGAAATGTCGGCAGCCGCAACCCGCCAGATTGCTTTGCTGTTCTATATCCCTATTCTTGTCGCTGCGGTGCAGACGCTGGTGGTCATCCGTCCGGTGCTGTATCAGATCAGCATCCGCAATGTCACGATGCCGGTTCTGGTAACGGCAGCAGCCTTTTTGGCGGTGCAAACGGTATATTTCATCATTGTCCGATCCCGCTATATTCATAGTCTGAAGAAAATGATGGTGTAGACTCCCTGCATTGGCTGGGATCCCGGGTTGGACGGCAAGCCGTGATACAGGTACACTGGCTATATTGAAACAGCCAATGAATAAGGGGGTTACGGACGTATGTCCAAGGCCGATTACATGTTGTCCATTCTGTGGATACTGCAGCAGCACAAAAGAACCGCTGCGGAGCTGGCCGGGGAGCTGGAGCTGAGTGTACGCTCAGTCTACCGCTATATTGACGCCCTCTGCGCGAGCGGTGTTCCCGTCATCGCGGATGCCGGCCCGGGCGGCGGCTATAGCCTGCCGGAGCATTTCAGCGCGGCTCCGCTGTTCTTCGACGCCGGGGAACGGCGGGCGCTTGTGCAGGCCTCGGCCTTTGCAAGGGGAAGCGGCTATCCCTATGAGCAGGCGTTAGACGGGGCGATTGCCAAGCTTAAGCGTTACAGCAATGCTGAACAGCTCTCGCAAATGGAGCGCCACGAGAGCGGTCTGGAGACGCTCCATTCGCCGGCTGCCCCGCTTGCGCAGCTGCTGGAAGAGCTTGAGGCCTGTACGGCAGACAGCCTGACGCTGGAGATGGAATACCGCAAGGGCAACGGCGGATTTCCATCCTCCCGCTGTATTGATCCTTACGGACTTGTGTTATGGAAAGGCCAGTGGTACCTAACCGGGTTCTGCCATCAGCGCCAGGAGGTCCGCAGCTTCCGGGTGGACCGGATCGCCGGCCTGCGCAGGACGGGGGCAGGCTTTATACGCCCCGCCAGCTTCTCGGCACGCGAGTTCCTGCTGCAGAGCCTTCTCCCCGGCCAGAACAACCCGGCAAAGCTGACTGCCGTTGTCATTTCAGCCGCAGAAGACGTATTAAATGACCTGTGCAGCCATTGGCTGTTCGGGCATACACTGGAGCAGCGGAGTGAGAACACAGCAAGGTTCCTGCTGGATGAGGCCACTCTATACAGCTACACTCCGTACTTTCTGCTGCCCTACGGCAAAGCGCTGACCATCCGGGAGCCCGCTGCCTTGAAGAAGAAGCTCGCTGAAGTGACCGCAGAGCTTACAGCCTATTACAATGAATCGTGAACTACACACCACCTAAGAGGTGGGTGCTTCTTGGTCAATAGAGCTACTGCTCCAAGTTTACCCAAGCTTAGAGGCTAGTTCCTAGCCCAATCGTTGCCATTTTATATGGCTAATTGTAGTAAGTTTTTAGCTGCGTTTACATCTCTGTCGTGTTGTACACTACATTCAGGACAAGTCCATTCACGTACCGCAAGGTTCTTCACTTCTGCGTTTTTATAGCCGCAGCAGGAACATAGTTGGCTGCTCGCAAAGTGTTTTGGGGCAATCATCAATGTTCTCCCGTACCACTTCGCCTTGTATTCGAGCATCGCTCGAAACATGCTCCAAGATACTTCGGATATGGCTTTCGCTAATTTGTGATTCTGCATCATGTTCTTTACACGCAGGTCTTCCATCACGATCACTTGGTTTTCGCGTATCATTTGGGTTGACGTTTGGTGCAAGAAGTCTTTACGCTGATTCGCTATTTTTTCATGAAGCTTGGCGACCTTCAAACGTGCTTTATTTCGGTTATGGCTTCCTTTCTTCTTTCTCGACAAGTCCTTTTGCAGTTTGGCTAATCGTTGTTCCGATTGACGAAGATGTTTCGGATTTGCGATCACTTCGCCACACGAAGTAATCGCAAAGTTTCTTAGTCCCAGATCTACGCCAATCTTCTTTTCTGTTTTTGGCAAAGGAGCGATATCTGTTTCTACCCGTACGGAGGCAAAATATTTTCCTGATGGTGTTTTGGATAGGGTGCAGGATTTGATTCGCCCCCAGAATGGACGATGTACCTTGATTCGGATTTTTGTCTTTAGTTTCGGAATTTTAATCGTTCCAGCTTCAATGGCTATCGTTCCGTTTTGATTGTTCGTTGTGAAGCTATTGTTGTTCGTTTTCTTGCTTTTGAATGTAGGGAAACCCACGTTCTTATCCCGAAAAAAATGCCTATAGGCTTTCTCCAGGTTGAGCTGAACGTTTGCTAAGGCCAGGCTGTCCACTTCTTTCAGCCACGGGAATGCTTTCTTGTACCTGGCAGGTGTATTATGGAGCATTTTCTCCGTTTGTTTATAGTGTTCGATCTTATCCGCAAGCATTTTGTTGTAGATAAAACGGACACATCCGAACACCTTTGCCAGATATTGTTGTTGCTCATGGGTGGGGTAGATCCGATACTTATACGCTTTAAGTACGAACATGCCTCGCAACTCCTTTCCAGGAATTTACGAATCCATCATAGCACAAATGTTCGTATTTATGGAAGATAATTTCCTTTAGATAAGAAAGACCGTTGCCATTCATCCCACCATTTTAGAAATGGGGGAATTCTGACAACTGATAGTTAAATTTCCTCCTGGATCACTGACCATAACTGTCAGTGGTCTTTTGTTATAGTGAAGACAGGCTTAAGGCCGTATGAAAATACACTTCCAGGGAGGAACAAATGAAATGAACGAATTAAAATATGAATTTTATATTGCCGGTACCCCGGCGCACGTATGGGACACGCTGTTTTCACCCGGGCAAGTCAAGCAAATCTATTACGGCTGCGTGATCCGCTCCAGCTTCAAGCCGGGAGAACTGATAGAATATGTCGGCCCCGGTGCCGAAGGCGACGAGACAGTACATGTGTACGGAACGCTGCTGGAGTATACCCCGGAGAAGGTGCTGAGCTTCACGCACAAGGTAGGCCCATCCTATCTCAAAGACAGAGAAAACTACGAATCCCGCATCTCCTGGATGCTGGAGCCGGCCGGCAGTTGCACCAGATTAACATTGATTCACGATAACTGGCATCCGGACGACCCTGCCTATGCAGCCAGCGACAGCGCCTGGTGGCATATCTTAAGCAACACCAAAACCCTGGCCGAGACCGGCCGCACCTTGGATTTCGGCAGCGGGGAATAGCAGGCCGATACTAATTTAACTTTTTATCCAAATATTTTAAATTTCATTTTTAATTTTAACAAAGGTCGATATTTGTCGATAATCAGGCTTGCAAATGATAAAACAGTATATTAAAACGCTTTCTTGGCCATGTTATATATTTGCCATAAAAACTAACATGTAGATATAATCCCCTTAATAATCATTCAATATGTAATGTTTAGTGACGCGAATGAATGATTATACATACTCTGGGGGGTTGAAATTATGTCATTATCCAAATCATTATGGCTAAAAACTGCTTTAACTGCTGGCCTGGCTTTAGGTGCGCTTTTTCCAACGGTCACCATGTTTCCGGTCTCAAACGCCTATGCAGCAGAGGTTGCAGTCCAGGGAACAGTCGTATCTACTCAATCACCAGTCAAACTGCCCAAGATACAGGTTATTGCAACCGGGGGCACCATCGCAGGCCAATCTGTGGATGAAACCAGCTTTCAAAATTACAAAGCAGGCACTTTATTAATCGAAGATATGGTTAAAGCGCTGCCCAATAAAGATCAAATCGCTGAAGTCTCCAGCTATCAATTTGGCAATGCGGGTTCCGGCTCCTACTCAATGCAGCAATTATACAGTCTTTCCTTAAAAGTCGATGAAGCGCTTAAGACACAGGATGGAGTCGTCGTAACTACAGGTACAGACACGATGGAAGAAATCGCTTATTTTCTTGATCTCACGGTGCGCAGCCCCAAACCCGTTGTGATTACAGGTTCAATGCGCCCGTGGACAGTTATCGGCAGTGACGCTCAAGCGAATTTATACAATGCCATCAAGCTGGCTGCAAGTGGAAAAACAAAGTATTTCGGAACCGTTCTGATGCTGAATGATGAATTCCATACGGCAAGAGAAGTTACTAAAAGCAACGCTTACCGGACAGATACTTTTGAAACACCTAAGCTTGGGATGCTCGGATATATCGACGAAAAAAACATTCGCATCTATCGCTCCAATGCCAGATCACTTATGAGTGAAGATAAATGGGCAACACCCTTTGATTTGAGTAAAATCTCCCCATCCAGCCTGGCAAAGGTGGAAATTGCCTATTCTTATCAAGATGCCGGGGCTGGAGCAATCACAGGTTTTGTCGAGGACGGCGCTAAGGGGATTGTTACTGCCGGCACAGGAGCCGGGGGGATTTCCAAAGCAATGGGAGAAGCCCGGACGAAGGCGATTAAAGAGAAAGGCGTTATCTTCGTTGCAACAACCCGTACGGGTTCCGGCAGTAACTACACAAGCGCCGACGGCATCATTGCAGGAGACAACTTAAACGCCGCACATGCCCGCATTCTACTGATGTTAAGCCTTTCTTTCAGCAGCGATTTCAACACGATAAAAGGCTGGTTTGACACTTATGGCTCAGGTCAAATCGACACTGCGGGCAAATAACGGATAGCTGCAAGCAAGCAGAAACTCATGAAGCATAATAAATCCTATATTTGAAGAAAAACAAGCACCCGTGACCCTTAGAGGTCCGAGTGCTTGTTTTTGCTTTACCATCCACATTTAATCCGTATTCCCTGCGTAATGGCCGTTTCAATTCACATTAAAATTATCCCTCTTTTATTTTTCCCTAGGGAAACTTTTTTGTTGCCAAGACAAATTTATTTACGTATACTACTATTGTGGCAGACTACAAGAATCTATCCCTAGTGCACAATATATACTTAATTCTAAATATGAAAGTAGGGGATGTTATGGCTGGAGCTGTTATTCCATTATCTGAGGCAGTAAACGGCAGCAAGCTGGTGATCAGCGGCATAGAAGTGCAGGGCGTGCTGCGGAGAAGGCTGCTTGATCTCGGATTTGTTGTCGGCAACGCTGTAGAGGTACTGCGGCGCAGCCCGCTGGGTGACCCTACGGCATTCCGTGTAAGCAATACAACCATAGCACTGCGGCGGGAAGAAAGTGAATTGATCTATGGAACTTTGATTGGAGGTGGAGACGAATGAGTCAATTTACTGTGGCTTTTGCCGGCAACCCCAATACGGGGAAAAGCACGCTGTTTAATCTTTTGACCGGACTGCGGCAGCACACAGGCAACTGGGCGGGCAAAACCGTCATTACCGCCGAAGGCGAATTTACCCACAACAACCATAAGTACCGTGCAGTCGATCTTCCAGGCACCTACTCGCTGTACTCCAATTCCGCTGACGAAGAGGCGGCCAGAGATTATATTATTTTCGAGGAGCCCGATGTGACGCTGGTGGTACTGGACGCAACGTCGCTGGAGCGCAACCTCAACCTTGCCCTGCAGGTGCTGGAGATTACCGGACGGGCCGTGATCTGTATCAACCTGATCGATGAAGCCCGGAGGCTCGGCATCGACATCAACTTGAAGGCGATTTCAAAACGGCTGGGCGTACCGGTTGCAGCCATTTCTGCCCGGGGCAAAATCGGCATTGAGGCTCTTCTGGATCAGATTGAGCGCGTGGCCACCGGTGCCTTTACGGCACAGCCGCTGCGCATCAACTACAGTGACGAAATTGAACAAGGCATCGCCGAGCTTATCCCCATGGTTGAACAGACTGTTGGCTCAAGATATCCGGCACGCTGGATCGCCCTGCGGCTGCTGGATGGTGATGACAGCCTGCTCACTTCGCTGAAGGCCCATATGGGACGCCAAAATATTCCCGGAACAAAGGAGGTAATTGCCCATGGAGTCACCGCATGCCATTAAAGGAACGGACGCCATGGATTCCCTGCTGTCAGCTGCGAAGAAGCTCGCGGACAAAGGCGCGATCCGGGATGAAATAGTCAGTGGAATTTACGGGGTTTCGGCTGGAATCTGCCGGGAGGCTGTCACCTACAAGGACCAGAAGAAGCTCGCCAGCACTTATAAACTGGACAGTATCGTCACCTCCAAAATTTGGGGCTTCCCCATTATGCTCGCCGGCCTCGGCCTCGTATTCTGGATTACAATTGCGGGCGCCAATTATCCTTCGGGCTGGCTCGCTTCCTTTTTTGGCTGGATTGAAGGCTATCTGACTGCGGGTTTTGAGGCTGTGAACGCACCGGCCTGGCTGCATGGCGTGCTCGTGCTGGGGCTGTACCGCGGAACCTCCTGGGTCATCAGTGTCATGCTGCCGCCCATGATGATTTTCTTCCCGGTGTTTGCGCTGCTGGAGAATTTCGGCTATCTGCCGCGCGTGGCTTTTAACATGGACCGGTTGTTCAAAAAATCCGGCGGCCACGGCAAGCAGGCCCTGACCATGTCGATGGGCTTCGGCTGCAATGCCGCCGCCATTCTCTCCACCCGCATTATCGAATCGCCCCGGGAACGGATGCTGGCCATTCTGACCAATAACTTCGTACCCTGCAACGGACGCTGGCCTACGCTGATTCTGCTCTCATCCTTGTTTATGGTCGGCGGGGCCGCAGCGGGCGCACTGCGCACTTTATCAACAGCCCTGGTGCTGATGGGCATTGTCCTGATCGGCATCATCGTCACCTTGACCGTCTCCTGGGTGATGTCCAAGACCGCGCTGCGCGGAGTGCCAACTCACTACACGCTGGAGCTTCCGCCCTACCGCCGTCCGCAAATTTGGAAAACCATACTGATTACCTCCAAAGAAAAATCCCTGAATGTGCTGACCCGGGCAATCGTGGTCGCTGCGCCTGCCGGAATTCTCACCTGGATACTGGGCAATGTGATGGTCGGAGGAGACAGCGTACTGAACCATATGGCTGCTTTTTTTGATCCTTTTGCGAATTTGCTCGGGCTGGACGGCTTCATTATTATGGCCTTTATCCTGGGGCTCCCTGCCAATGAAATCGTACTGCCGATCCTGCTCATGGGCTATATGTCCTCAGGCGCCATGGTCGATATCGATGGACTCGGCGGCATTAAGGATATTTTCCTGAATCATGGCTGGACTTGGCTGACCGCGCTGAATATGATGCTGTTCTCCCTGCTCCACTATCCATGCGGCACCACGCTGATCAATATTTACAAAGAAACCCGCAGTATGAAGTGGGCGGTGCTCTCTGCCGTCATTCCGCTCGGGATTGCCATTGCTGTAACGTTTGCCGTTGCCCAGGCAGCCCGGTTGTTAGGCTGGGTGTGATGGCGGAAAACCACAAAAGCAGACGCAAAAAGCTCCTTCACAGCCAAAACCGTGAAGGAGCTTTTGTTAACGAAGCGGCAGCTTATTTTGCAGCCTTGGCAGCAGCCAGAATAGCTTTCAGGTAGCCTTGGGTGTCTACCAGTGTGGCTCCGCTGACAGCATCAACCATCTGTTCCTTGCTTTTTGCAGCCAGTGTAGCTTCAAGCGATTTGATCGTTTTGCCTGTTGCAAATTTCTCAATAGCAGCCATGTTCTTGTCATAGGAAACCGTGGATTTGGCTTCTTCTTTCATATGTTCGCTATAGTATTTGGCATTGGCTTTCTTCGAAGCCAGGACCATTGCAGGATCTTTGTAATTCTGTCCGAAGTCTTTGTCGGAGTTAGGCACTCCTTTGGCCACATCCGAACCCAGGAATTGATAGTCATCCAGCGAAGCGGCGACGATAACGCCATTCTGGACTACGGCAACTGCCACAGTGAAGCATTTCGTGCCGTGAGCGGCAGCTTCGATCCGTCCAACCTTAAGCGGTGCGCTAGCAGCTGAAGATATATTGCTCAGGACGCCGCTGCTGCCTACGCCGACTACTGCCAGCGAGATGCCAGCTGCCAATAATAATTTTGTTACTTTTTTCACAACCATTCCCCCAGTCGATTAATAGAAACGCTTACATACTATATTTATCAGTTCCCTGCCCAGATCGTCAGTTACAAATGTTACTAAGAAAATGTAAATATACGGAATGGAAGCGGCACAACGGATATTTGCCAGACAATAGAGCATATGATCCACAACAAAAAAACAAGCCAGCCGGAAAATCCGGCCAGCTAGTTTATTGCATAAGGAAGGGGGCTCCTTCTGCCGTATTATTTTTTTGCATTAAAACCGTACGCCTGCATCAGCTTATCGAACACGGCAGTGTTCTCAAAAACTCCCGTGAAGAGCTGGGCGTTTTTGCCCATCGCCGTAACCGGAATATCCACCGCTGTATGTCCGGAGGTTGTCCAGTCCACTACAAAGCTTTCCTTGGAATTGGCGATAGCGAACGGGCCATCTTCTTGGGAGATGCCGTCTCCTGTTTCATCCTCTGCATCCACCGGTTCGATGGACAGCCCCCCGGTTTCATGGTCAGCCAGCACCAGCACCAGCGTGTCCGGGTTCTTTTTGGCAAAATCCTTGGCCACTTGCACAGACGCATCCAGAGCCTGGCCGGATTTGATCGTCATTTTGGCATTATTTTTATGGGCAAACTCATCCGTGCCTTCTTCCTCTACCATCAGGAAAAAGCCTTTTTGGTTCGTGGACAGAGTGTCGATTGCTTTCTTAGTCATTTCCGGCAGCGAGACTACAGGATTATAAATATCCCCTTTGCCTTCCTCATTCTGCTGGAACATTTCCTCGTTGGCAAACAGTCCGAGCAGCTTGCCGCCTTTGGCCTGCTTCAGGCCGTCTTTGGTCGACACATAGTTGTAACCAAGCTGCTTTGCTTTGGTGACCAGATTACCCTGGGTTCCTTTGCTTTTCTCTGAAGGATCTTCTGCCGGGGCATCCGGGAACTTGCCTGCTTCGCCGGCCGGATACCAGAAATCCTCACCGCCGCCGAGCAGAACATCCACTTTGCTCTTGGTCAAGAGCTGCAGTGCGATGTCGCTTTGCTTCGAGCGGTCTTCCACATGTGCGCCAAAAGCTGCGCCCGTAGCATCTGTAATCTGGCTGGTAGTTACCACGCCTGTGGATTTGCCGGCTTCTTTGGCGTATTCCGCAATCGTTTTAACCGATTTTTTGTTGGCATCCATGCCGATGGCGCCATTATATGTCTTCACTCCGCTGGCATAAGCTGTGGCGGATGCAGCTGAATCTGTAACCGGTACAGTAGAGCTCGTATGTACCAGGCCCGCGTAGGGCATATCATCCATGGCCAGCTTGCCTTTTTCGCCTACAGTCGCCAGACGGATTGCATTGCGTGCTGCTGTTCCCATGCCGTCGCCGACAAAAAGAATGACATTTTTCGTTTTTGAAGAAGCCGCCTGAGCCGGTTTGGCAGGCTGTGTAGCCACTACACTTGTAGCCAAAAGCGCCCCTGCCGCAGTTACGGTCAAAGCCGTCTTAAATCTATTCTTTTTCTGAGATTTCATATATACCCTCCTTAAGGTTAATTACTCCCTCATACTAGAGCAAATATGTTAAGGGGATATTTGGCGAATGTCCGATTCATGTAAAACCACACAAACAACATACCGCTTAGAGCAAAAAATGCCTGTCCAGGCAGCTTTCAGTACAGGACACGGTCCGGCAAAAAATCAGCCAACAGTCCGGTACTCCCTGTGCACTTCGTTTCCCCTCTTTACAGCTCCCGCGCAAGTGCCGCCAGACGGCGTATTCCTTCGCGCAGCACCCCTTCGCCGGCGAAAGAGTAGCTGAGGCGCAGCCAGGACTTCATCTCCCCCAGCGGATCGAGAATTTCACCCGGGACAAAAGAGATGGACTGCTCCATAGCGCGCACAAACAGCGCAGACACGGAGACCGGCTCCGGCAGCTTCACCCAGAGATTCAGCCCGCCCTGCGGAGTCGTCCATTCCCACCCGGTGGCGGCCAGCTCCTCCTCCACGATCTCCTTGTGTACCTGGAGCGCGATCCGCAGCTTCCCGAGATGCTGCTGCAGGCGCGGTGAGGTGTAGTAGTGCAGAAAGATTTTCTGGTTCAAAATCGGCGTACCGTTGTCTGCCAGCGATTTGGCGGTAATCAGCTGTTCCATGAACGGATAGCGGCACCCTACAGCGCAGATCCGCAGGCCCGGGGCCACATATTTGCTGAAGCTGCTGATGTAGATTACCCAGCCTTCCGTATCATAGGCAAAAAACGGGGGCGGCGGCGGCTCCGCGAAATACATATCGCGGAACGGGTCGTCCTCCACGAGCAGACAGCGGTAGCGCTCCGCCAGCTCAATCAGGAGCTTGCGCTGCCGCGCCGGAACGGTAAAGCCAGTAGGATTGTGATGCGTCGGGTTCATGTAGAACATCCGCGGCCGGTGCCTGCGCATCAGCTCCTCGACCTGCTGCAGATCATAGCCCTCCGGAGTAATTTCCACCGGCACCAGCCGTGCCCCCAGACGCCGGAAAATATCCATCGCCACGCTGTACGTCGGCCGCTCCACCAGCACCGCATCCAGCGGACCCAGCACAATGCCTGCAATCAGATTGATCGCCTGCTGAGCCCCCGAGGTTATCAGCAGCTCGCGCGGCGACAGGTGCAGCCGGTGCTGCTCCCGGAAATGGCGGCTAAGCGTTTCGCGCAGCTCCTCATCTCCCTGGACGGAAGAGTATGTTCCCATAACTTTCGGGTAGAGGTCGAACACTTTTTTGACATAGTCGGACAGGAACAGGTTGGGCAGCAGTCCCGGATCTATGAGCGCCTGCGAGAACTGGTAGCTGACCGGCATCCGCTGAATATCGGACATGGGATTCGCCAGCATGTAGGAGGAAATTGCTGCTCCGTCCCCTTCCGCTGACTCCTTCGTCGGGCTGCTGACCGGAGACATGTAATAACCGGATTTATCTTTTACATACACTCTGCCGTCTTCAGTCAGCTCCCGGTAAGCCTTGAACACCGTAAGCCTGTGAACCTTCAGCTCCTCGGCCAGCAGCCGGATGGACGGCAGCTTGTCATGCGCCTTCCACTCCCCGCGTTCCATCCGGTTGTGCATATACTGGTATACCTGGCGAAACAGAGGATGGCTCTGTTCTGCACCTGCTGCTTTTTTCATCCATCTGTCTCCTCTCCACAATGACCTGTCAAACAGCCAAGGCCAATATTCACACCAACTAACTTCTCTTTGCCCTATTGTACTACATTCCGCTCCACATCTGTTCTGTCATCTATAATCTGTTCTGTTCCTCTTCGGATATGATTAACCAAAACCTTCAACCGGCTGCCACATTACCATTACAAAGGGGAACTGAACCATGATTATGCTCGCTTACTCGCTCGTCTGTCTGATCTTCGGCACTACCTTCCTGGCTATAAAAATCGGCGTAGACGCCGGGACGCCTCCGTTTTTCTCGGCGGGTCTGCGCTTTTTCGTTGCGGGTGCTGTACTCTTTCTCTTTATGGCCTGGAGAGGCAAAGCCAGCTTCCGCCTGCTCCTGCGCAAAGAAATGCTGTTCACCGGCGCTGCGCTGACTTTTGGAACCTTTTCCGCGCTGTACTGGGCCGAGCAATATGTCTCCTCAGGGCTTGCTGCGGTGCTGTCCGCTACCGGTCCCATGATGATTCTGCTGATGCAGACCGCGTTTCTCCGGCAGAAAGCGCCCTCCTATTCGCTGTTGGGCTGCATCATCGGCTTCACTGGCGTGCTGCTGCTGGTGCTGCCAAGCCTTGCCATTGATGTTTCTCCCCTGTGGATCGCCGGCTGCGCCATAGTGTTGACCGGAGAAATTTGCTACGCAGCGGGGGCGATTTATTCCAAAAAAGTAACCCGCACCTTCTCCGGCGAATCACCCGTTGCCCTGAATGCAGCACAGATGATATACGGCGGCGCGCTGCTGTTCGTTCTGTCCCTGTTCACCGAAAACGTGCATCCCGGATTTCTGCTGTCGTTCGAGACAGCCGGTTCCCTGCTCTATCTGACCGTGGTCGGCTCCATGGTCGGGCACACGCTGTTCTACTGGCTGGTTGCCAAAACGAATCCCGTCTTTCCTTCTACATGGCTGTACATCTCCCCGCCGATTGCGGTTGGCGTAGGTTTTCTATTCTACGGAGAGACTGTAACTTGGCTCACTCTGCTCGGCGTCTTCACCATCATCACCGGCACCGTGCTTGTAAATGCAGGCGCACTGAAGCAGCTGCTGTTCAAGCCGAAGCAGAGCGCACCGCTGATGCAGCCGCCGGGAGCGGAAGCTTATCCGCGGAAGCGGATTTTGTGAGGGCGGCGGGTTGCTAGGCTGGCGCAGGCCGCTGGGCTGCGACGGCTGGCGGCGCGGGGGGTGGCTGCGGCGGCCCAACGCGGCCGGGCTCGGCGCGGAGCCGGGGGCGGCGCAGGGCAAGGGCAGTGCTAACAACGGCAGTTCTGCCGTTGTTTCGGCTTGCGGCGCCGGGGGCGGCGCTAACAACGGCAGTTTTGCCGTTGTTTCGGCTTACCGGGCCGGGGGCGGCATTAACAACGGCAGTTTTGCCGTTGTTTTGGCTTGTGGCGCCGGGGGCGGCGCTAACAACGGCAGTTTTGCCGTTGTTTCGGTTTGCGGCGCCCGCTCACGACCAGTAAAAATACTCATTTTTACAAAATAAGCGCATCTGTGTCCGCAACGCTAAGAACCTAACACCTGCAACTCAGCTACTCTCTGCCCCCCAATCTGCTACTCTCCACTCCCACTCAACCACTAATTACTCCCTACCCTCTGCCCCCTACTCAATGCTCCCCAATCAGCTACTCCCAACTCCCACTCAACCACTAATTTACTCCCTCCTCCCTGCCCTCCACTCATGCCCTCCACTCATGCCCCCCACTCAGCTACTCTCTACTCCCACTCAACCACTAATTACTCCCTCCCCCCTGCCCCCACTCATGCTCCCCAATCAGATACTCCCCACTCCCACTCAGCCACTAATTTCTCCCTGCTCCCACCCCACATTCCAGGTTGCATCGGCAGGTTTTATGGTGGGGATGAGCTCCGGGCTGTATAGGTCGGGAGTGGGAAGCGCTCCAGCAATTTCCGTTGCTCTTAACCGCCTACGTTCCCGATCGCGAATAAAAACGTCTATTTTTCAATAATATATTATATATGACGTATTATATGTTGCATTAATGATCATTATTGCGTATTATATAAGCAAGTTAAGGGCTATATATTCCAATAGCACGTAAGAATGGAAGGGGGAATCGGCAAACGGTGCTCCTTTTCAGTGAAGGAACGCCAGATTGCATCCGGAAAGTGGAGGGAACCTGTGATCGAACTGACACCCCGTCAACTGCAAATTGTTGAAATTGTTAAGAAAAGAGCACCCATAACCGCCGAGCAAATTGCGGAGCATCTCAACCTCAGCAAGCCGACGATCCGCTCGGACTTGTCCGTGCTCGTCATGCTGGAGTACATTGACGCCAAACCCAAGGTGGGTTATTTTCCCGGCAAAAAAACCGCGGAGCGCCTCAGCGGCAGCTATCTGCTGAAGGAAACCAAGGTCAAGGACATTCAGAGCATTCCGATCATTATCCGCGAGACGACAACGATTCAGGATGCCGTAGTTACACTGTTTCTGCAGGATGTCGGCACGCTGATCATCTGCGACGGGGATGGCAAGCTGACTGGAGTGGCCTCGCGCAAGGATTTTTTGAAGGTTACGCTGGGCAATCCCGGCGCGGTATCCATGCCTGTGAGCATGGTGATGACCCGCCAGCCCAAGGTCGTGACGGTTTCTCCCGGAGATACGGTGCTTGATGCCGCACAAAAAATGATTTTTCACGAGGTGGACAGTTTGCCGGTGGTGATCCCCGGTACTGTGGAAGAAAACGGCCCCGGGCTCGACGTGGTCGGACGGCTGACCAAAACTTCCATCGTCAAACTGCTCCTCGATCTAGAAGCCAAAGGATAACGGGAGGAATCAAAAACGCATGGAGCCATCCTCACATTTCATTACGATATGCTCGGATTCTATAGGGGATACAGCAGAGGCTGTCGTGCAGGCTGTTATCCACCAATTCCAGAATCAGCGTGTCACGATCAGAAGATACGGCAATGTAAGGCATGAAGACGAGCTGCGGAAGCTGATGGAGGAGACTGCCCAGCTTCAGGGCTTTGTCGCCTACACGCTGGTTCAGCCGGAGCTGCGGGAGATGATCCGCGAGGAAGCAGTGCGCCTCGACCTGCGGATTGTCGATATCATGGGCCCGATGATGCAGGCCTTCATCGATACCTTTGATGATGCGCCCCAGGCCCGGCCAGGGCTGCTTCACCAGCTCGACGAGGACTATTTCCGGCGGATCGAGGCGATTGAATTCACCGTGGCCTGTGACGACGGGCGCGATCTTGGCGCCATGCTGAAGGCGGATATTGTGCTGCTGGGCATGTCCCGCACCTCCAAAACCCCGCTCAGCATTTTTCTCGCCCACCGGGGCAAAAAGGTTGTGAACTACCCCATCGTTCCCGAAATCGGACCGCCGCAGCAGCTGATGAGCCTGCCGCCGAACCGGCTCATCGGGCTTACGATGAAGTCCGAGTATATGCTGAAGATCCGCTCCGAGCGGCTGAAGCAGCTTGGACTGCCGGCGGGCTCGCAGTATGCCAGCCTGGAGCGCATCACCGAAGAGATGGAATACGCCGCCGTGCTGTTCGCGAAGCTGGGCTGCCCGGTGATTGATATCACGAACAAGGCCATTGAAGAAACTGCAGGCATTATTATGGGTTATATTACTGATTCTCCGTAGAATCGTTTTACTGCTGGTCTTAGCCTGTCCGGCCTTAGCTTATACAAATAGAATACTGGAGGGAAATCATATGGAACGCGAATTGGCACTGGAAATTGTACGGGTAACTGAACTGGGCGCTTTATCTTCAGCCCGCTGGATAGGACGGGGCGATAAAAATGCTGCGGATGATGCGGCCACAACCGCCATCCGTTCCATGTTCGATTCCGTCTCCATTGACGGGACAGTGGTCATCGGCGAAGGGGAAATGGACGAAGCGCCGATGCTCTACATCGGTGAGCAGGTCGGGAACCGGAACGGCCCCTCCGTTGATGTGGCCGTTGATCCGCTGGAAGGCACAGAGGTGGTAGCCTGCGGGCTCCATAATGCCCAATCGGTAATCGCCATTGCCGACCGGGGCAGCCTGCTCCATGCGCCTGATATATACATGGAGAAGCTCGCCTGCGGTCCCGAGCTGGCTGGCAGGCTCAGCCTGGAAGATCCGGCTGAGACCACGCTGCGCAAGGCCAGCCTCATTACCGGCAAAGCGCTCTCCGAGCTGACGGTGATGGTCCTTGACCGCAAGCGGCATGAGCAGCTGCTCGCCACGCTGCGCGGGCTGGGCGTGCGCGTCAAGCTGATCGGCCACGGCGATGTGGCCGGAGCCATAGCGGCAGCGCTGCCGGACAGCGATGTTGATCTGTACATGGGCTCCGGCGGAGCACCGGAAGGCGTGCTGGCAGCAGCCGCGCTGAAATGCCTCGGCGGTGAGCTGCAGGGCAAGCTGCTGCCGGAGGGCCCCTTCGAGCTGCAGCGCTGCCTGATGATGGGCATCGAGAATCCGACGCGCGTCCTCTCGATGGAGGATATGGTCGGCACCGGCGACGTCATCTTCGCGGCGACGGGCGTGACCTCCGGTGAATTTTTAAACGGAGTCCGCTTCATCGGCAAGGAACGCGCCGAGACTCATTCCGTCATCATGCGGGCGCAGAGCCGCACAATCCGCTACATCCGCAGTATTCATTTCCTGCCGGGCAAGGAGATTCCGCAGGTAACGGCCAGCAGACCGGATGCCGCTTTCATCTGATCTGCGGTTCACCGTACTGGCTGTAATAGCAAGTTTTAGGCCATCCTTTGCGGATGGCCTTTCTTTTGAAAATTTGCACTAACGCTCCCCGTCAGGGAACATCTAATCCAATATAAGAAAACATCATGCAGTTGACAGCTTATTCATCATTCCCCGTGATCTCTGCGTTGATTGAAGCGGCAAGTTTTGTTTAATATGTTCTCTGCATAGATTATAAAAAAATCTCATGATACCTTATTCATACAACGACGGAGGAGGTTATAACATGAAGATCACGTTAAGAAGGTATAGATTACTTTCCGATTTCGAAAGAGTCTCTCAGTTCATGCGATTAAACTTTAAGAAGTATCAGTTGGGTGGTAATGTCCCGCAGCCTTTTTGGGAGTATGCGCATACACATCCTTACTTTAATCATTCTCTAACACACCGATTCGGTATTTGGGAGGAGAACGAAGAAATTGTAGGTGTAGCTTGCTATGAAATGGACGTTGGCGAATGCTACTTTTCAACCAAAGAAGGATATGATTTTTTAAAACAAGAAATGGTTGAATATGCAGAGACAGAGTTGTCAAAGAGATCAGCTGACCAATACAGCCTCGATGTTAGGGTATACGATTATGAAGAATATCTTATAAAATTGCTTGTCCAAAAAGGATATCACAAGGTATACAGTGAGCCAATCCGAGTTTACAATTACGTTTCGGGTTTTTCCACGCGCTTATTACCCGAGGGGTTCACTTTCATAACTTTAGAAAATGAAAATGACCTGCGTAAAATTAACGATGTATTGTGGCGGGGATTCAACCATGGAGACGAGCCTGACGATGACCTTGACTCCAGATTGCTCATGCAGAGTGGTCCACATTTCAGAAAGGACCTTACCGCAATAATAAAAGCCCCCAATGGAGAGTACGCCTGCTTTGCCGGAATGTGGGTTGATGGTGTGAACGATTTTGCATATCTTGAACCACTCGCTACAGATCCGCGATATCGCAGTTTAGGGCTTGCAACTGTAGCAGTAACCGAGCTAATGAAACGCACTGAACAACTGGGGGCTACATATTGTTTCGGAGGTGCTCCTGACTTTTATCCCAAAATTGGCTTTGAAACCGCCTGCCACCGGGAAATGTGGTCAAAAGCATGGTAGCTGGGCAACAAGTCACGAAGCGGATATGGTCTGACCATATTCCCGCTTCGGTCTGTAGAGTTTAACCATTCACTTCTCACCGAGACGAATCAAGTCCTTTTACCTCCATTACCTTTTTACTAAACTGATACGCTACAGTAACGTTTTCTATAATCTCAGTATCCTGATATGCAAGGGAGCCCTCAAACTCTAAAGTATCATTGTCTTTCCACACTACTTTGTCTGCGTAGCTGTAATTCTCATGATCCGGGCGGGTCCATGTATCCAATTTTTTTTGTGCACCATATTTGACTCTTGCAGATTCTACTAACTCTGGACTTATTCTTCCCTCTTCAATATTCATAATTTGAACAAATTCACTTTTATTAGAGCTTGTCATGACCGCAACTAACTTCTTATCCGGTGAAGGAATAATATCTGTAATATACATAGATGGTGGAGAAAAGCTTAAATACTCTTGAAGCACATTGTCTTTTATCCTCCAAAGGACATTTTGACTTCCATAATCCGAATAATTGTTAAATAACGTAAACATTATACTTCCGTCTGCTAACTTAAAAATATACGGGCTCCGATAACTTTTGGACAGAATATCTATGGCGAAAGCAGCTGAATCAGCGATTTTTGGATTATCATTTTTTAAAAATGGCTGGAGTGCATTTAACGCTTTTTCTCTCAGCTTTTGATCATTAAAGCATTCTACCAGCCTATTAATAGCAATATATATATGTTCATTATTATTACTTTTTAAAGCTTGTAGAAATTTTTCCGCATCATAGCGGGCAACAGGTGCTAACTCCATGTCTTCAGCTCTTAAATAACGTATATAAGGCTCTGCATTTTGATTTTTATAATATTCTGTTGCTAATAATGCTGAAGCCGTAGAACTATAAAGGATAAGACAGGCAACCAAAACCACCCACTTTTTAGAAATACTTTTTTTCCTTTTCTCCATACTGTGCCCGGCCGCTTCAATTAAGTTCTCATCAATTAATCCGATCTCTTTATATAACTCTTCTCTCTTCACAGGTTAACCCCCTCTTTCTCCAGATGAACTTTAAGTTTATTTCTTAACCTGAATAAAATGGACTTTACTTTGCTGCTACTCATATTAAAATTCATAGAAAGGTCCTTTATGGAATAGGAGTACCAGTACCTCCCAATAAATAAATTTCTTGCTTGCTCATCCAAGCCATATAAAAATTGATTTATTGCATTGGCTATCTCACCTGCTTCATACTCTGTTTCTACAGTATCAGGGGAAGCTATACAATCTTCTAATTCAGTCAGAATAACTTCAAACTCACGATTACGCTTTTTCGCTGTGTTATAGCCATGTTTATCAAGCGCAATATTACGTGTGATCCTCCCCAAAAATACAGGGAACTTCCTAGGCAGATTAGGGGGGATTGCATTCCATGCTCCTAAGTATGTATCGTTCTCACATTCTTCAATATCCGAATAACTGGAGAGTGTGTTTCTGGCAATCATTCTGCAGTATGCCCCATATTTATTCTTAGTCTCTATAATAGCTTGCTGCGAACGCTGTAAATATAGGCGGACTATTCCCTGATCTTCCATCCGGTATTCTCCTTTTACAAATCTTATCCCTCTTATCTATATAGTAGAAAATTCGTAGAATTGGTTGCACTTCTTTTCGATTCTCTAATATTAATGGGTTCGCAAGCAGTTTTAAAAGGGGCACCCTTTGCAGGATGCCCCTTTCATTTTTAGATCAGGCTTTCCGGATAATACCGCTCCTCTCCCAGTTCTAACGGATACCAGCCATTACTCCGCAATACTTAATAATTTAGTAGTCGTCCATAATCGTTCCATTGACCGTACATTTTGTTTGCTCTCGTGTTTGTTATGAATTTGTCTAATCTGTTCTTATATACTTCCGGCTGATTCCTATAGCTTTGTATCGTGTCGATCCGAACTCTTTGGTAAAGATCCGGAAATGCCATGAAATTCTCATATACTTGCTTTTCCTCTTTTAGCCTTTGCTCGATATCTTTATCTATTGTAAAAGAATGGTGATCCATATCAGGAAGAACCCTTCTTCCTTCGTCTCTCATGAACCCCAGCTTTTCGAGGCGGCGGACACGTTCTTTATTTAATTCAGTCCATGAGCTTTTTTTGCTTCGAGGGGACAGTCTCTGTGCCAGCTCCGTTTCAGATATTTTCTTCTTGACCCCATCGACCCATCCAAAGCATAAAGCTTCTTCGACCGCGTCCAAATATAACAACACATCGGGGATGGGCGTCAGACTAACCAAGACCCAGCAACACTTTTCAGTCTTACCATTGTCCTGCAGCCAATTCCTTAAATCTTCCCTCGATTTTACCGGAATTAAATTTTCAATTTCCATAGATAAAAACCATTATCCTTTCCAAATTGATTCACATTACCATACTATACCTTCCACGCGAAAGAAATATTAAAAAAATGGCCTTTAATTGCAAGACCATTTTTAATGAGTTACTGTTTATTGGAAATAACTTTATCAAGGAACTGATCTGCATCGCTATTAAACTTCCAGTTAACTCCAAATTTATCAACCAGCATTCCGAAGCAGGAAGACCAAGGGGTATTGGATAACGGCATGATGACATGACCGCCAAGGGCCAAATGGTTAAAGTATTCTTCCAGCTTTTGCTTATCATCGATGACCAGATTAATCAGAATATTATTTCCTTGTACCAGTTCACCTGTTACCGCCTTCATTGAAGGCAAAATGTCCGACATCATGATTTTCCCGCCTGCAAATTCTATGGAAGACTCCATGATCATATTTAACTCATTTTCCGGCATTGGGTAGTTTGGATCTTGCGGGATATCACCGAATTTCACCTTTTTTACTTCATTTGCGTTTAAAGCCTCCGCATAAAATTCAATTGCTTGTTCTGCGATTCCATCAAAGTTTAAATAGGCAATAGCTGACATAGGACATAACCTCCTTCTTGTTATAAATGTAGTATAATCCACTAAAGGTGACAGCTTTATGTCACCGTTCTTAGATTAATGTAGAGAAAAAGGAGGGTGAAATATGGACAAGGTCGAGAGGCTGATTTCTATCATTATGATATTACTGAAAAAAGATATCGTTCCGGCAAATGAATTCGCGCAATTATTTCATGTTTCCAAAAGGACGATTCTTCGCGATATGGAGACGCTGAGTTTATCAAACATCCCGATCTATTCGGTCAATGGCGTTCATGGCGGCTACGGTATTATGGATGAATACAAGGTGGATAAACGTCTGTTAAGCAGCCCCGACTTGGAGAATATATTGACTGCGCTTGGCGGATTGGAGCAAATTCTAATTAGCGAAGAAGTTGAGGTGACGATCAAAAAAATAGAAGCCATGGTTAGCCCATTGTCCCCAAAAGGTTCAATCGAGCTGTCATTTTATGACTGGGAGGGCCGGGCTGAGATTCTTCCAACCTTGAAGATATGCCAAGAATCGATACTTAAGAGAAGGTTAGTTTCATTTGATTATATAGATAAAAATGGCACCACGACGAATAGGATTGTCGAGCCGTACCAGCTTCATTTTAGCGAAACGAGTTGGTATTTGAAGGGATTCTGTTTACATCGCCAGGGATATAGAACATTTAAATTATCCAGGATCGATCATCTTCATATGGAGGGAAATTCATTTAACCCTAGAGATTATTTAGTGGAACAAGCACATGAAGCAAGTTATCAACCGCAATTAGCCGCTATTAAAGCGTTGATTTCACCTGGCATAAAAGATCAATTCATTGAAAGGTACGGCCGGAAGAGTATTGAAAACTATAGTTCTGACTATTTCTTAGCCACCATCCACGTTCCTCAAAACAGTATTGGGTTTCAATTTTTAGCAAGCTTCGGTACAGACCTGGAAATCGTAGAACCCAAAACCTATGTTGAAGAATTTCGAAATTATTTAATTAGAATGGTGGAGAAATATTCTTAAATGCCCCCAAGAAGAGCGTCCAGTTGCTCCCACCGCTCCGCAGTATGGATCATTTCCTCAGCAAAACGGACAGGGACCGCGCTGGACGATTCGAACGACGGCTTGATCCACCAAAGCGATTCGATGCACCAGACGTACTTGATTGCCCTCACAAGCGAGCCCTGCGGCAGCGCCCGCACACTACGGTAGCCTTCAGCGAAAGCGGCCACTGCATCTTTGCGGAATCCGCGCCCGCTGAGCGTGCCGGAAAGGACAGCCCGCCCGAGGTCCAGCGCTGGAAACGAGTAGCGCGCCCGGTCGAAATCAACGATGGCTGTCAGAGCATCCCCTTCAAAAAGCAGGTTATCTGCCCACAGATCGAGGTGGGCCCAGCCTGCAGTCAGAGGTGTAAAGTCATCATCTCCAAGTGAATCAACAATCGCCTTCTGTAATTGCAATGCATTCCGGACACGCTCAGACGAGTCACGAGCCGCATCCCAATTCACCTCCCAGGTGCGCTCCATCTCCTTGCGGGACAACCGCCAAACCGGTTCCTCCGGCGGCACTGCTGCTCCGAACCCTGATGCCGCCGCGGAATCCCAGACGGCATGCATATCTGCGGCAGCACGTCCGAGTGAGTGCATCCCATGCTCACCGATCATGCCAGCGGGCACCATAGCGCCCGGACAGCACATCATGACGGTCATGTACCTTCCGCACGGCAGGATGTGCATGCAGCGCCCTTCCAGCACCAGCGGCTCAGGACACGGTCCTCCCGCCTGATAAAAAAGAAGCTGCAGTTGCAGCGCATTTTCAATCTTGCCGCGAAATTCCGGATCATGCATCTTAAACCGCTCAGGGTGATAGCTTTTGGCGAACAGCCTTCCCTTGTTCGTCTCAACAATCCACTTCTCGTTCATTAGCCCGCGCCTAACACGCTCAGCGGACAGCATCTCAGCCGAAAAATGCTTTTTCAGCCAGTCCGCGATTTCGTTGACTAATTGGTCCTCAGTCGTCAACAGCATTTAAAACCAACCTTTCTAATCATATAAACCCCTAAGATAACAAAATCTTCTGTACTTCGACTGCACAAACAGTCCGAAATTCCCTTCACATAGGTATGAACAAAGCGAACATATTCATTCAGGAGTTCTGTTTTTCCTGACAGAATCTCTACGGCGTATAAATTCACTTTTGATAAGAACCAAAATCACGTATAATACGGTTCTCCGCATTGGCTGATAGGGCAAGTTTGGATAGCTATCTTAAGGATGGTCTTAGTTTGCGTTTATATAGCCTTCGTCTTCCGGCAACTCGGATAATTACTGCAACCCCAGAAAGCTATGCCTTCCTTATTCTTACGTTGAACCATTGGAGCCCCGCATGCGCACGTTACGGCTTTGACTGTAGAACTAGTAGCTTTTTTGGGCTTTGCTTTGGTTCTAGCTGGCTGCCATTTCCCCCAGGCACGGAGCTTGTTCTCAACAAGACCACCATGCCAGTAATCAACCTTGAATTGCTCGGCCTCCCGCTTCGCTTCTGATGTAAGATCGGAAGTAGTGACCAGCAGAGACAGAATGCAGTCATGATTTCTTTTTGCGCCCACCAGCTCGCGGACGGTCATAACTTGCACTTTATTATGATCAGCGTAACATTTAGCTTGAACCGCAGTTTTTTCACCGCGTTTATCGACGATTACCAAGTCTACGCCTCCATCCTTGCCTCCCACACCTACTTCTTTAACGGTATAGCCTAGATCCCGGAAATACAGGGACAGCAATCGCTCAAACTCAGCACCATTAATTTTGTCCAGAGGTGTTTTTAAAAGCACATCATCCGGTCTGCACGTCGTAGAGGAACGGTTAAAAGTAGCAGTGCTTTTGGCAGTACTTTTCTTAACAGTAGTCTGCCGCTTGCCTGTACTGCGTCTTCTCTTCTTCTTATTTCCTTGCATCATCCCGGTTAAAGTGGATAAGACAATAATAGCTACTATAAATCCGATAAATGATGTCATGGCTGCTCCTTGATAAATTAATAAAATTTCTTGAATATCAAACTTTAGGTCATTGCCATTAATCATAAAAGAAGCACTACACTTACGCTACAGCAAAACGCACAAGCCACTGGCTTGTGCGTTTTTACTTCTTACGACCTCATTTGTTGCCCTGTAGGACCTTGCCTCATAATAATTCCTTTAGTACATTTTTAGCCACACGGATTTTCTCATCATTGGCATCACGAAGCATACCTACAATATCTTGAATATCGCTCTCTGCTGATGTAACCATAAACTCTTCATTCAGATACGCAAACAGCTGAATTAAATTAACTTCAAGCGATTCTGCTATCTTATGTAAATTCAATAAAGAAACATTCTTCTCGCCGCGTTCAATCTGCCCTATGTATGAAAAATGAAATCCGCCTTTCTCCCCAAGCGCTTCCTGCGATAATCCCCGCTCTTTCCGAAGAGCACGAATCCGGGTTCCTACGAGCTTCAATATTTCTTTATCCATTATGGTATTCACCTCTCCATGTCAAAAGTGTAGACAAGTTTCATAAAGGTAAACACCAAACAATGAATATTATTATTTATTTTAATATTTATAAGTATTATAATTATGTGATGCTTTTCCAATTATAGTCTAGGAGGCATTAGCTATGGGTAAAAGCTTGCAAGAGAAAATCGACGATTATTATCAACTTGCTCAATATCATATGAAATTAGCCCAGATTATGAGAAAACACAATCAGTTTAAAGCTTCGTTCTTTCTTTGTCATTCAGCGCTCATCTCCATGACCCGTGCGCTATACATTTATGAACATAAGGCAGAGTTCGGTTCAGAAATATCATTAATTGATCTTTTGCTACTTATACATACGGATTATAATCCTGGGCTTGAGATTGCGGTGTTTGTTGGCGAGTTAAATTATATCGTTAATGGGGAGGGGAAGGAGTTAGAGGTGATACAAGATGAGGATATGAAAAGAGTGATACTAAGAGCAAAGGAGATACTGAGCCTTCTTTACGAGAGAATGAGGGATTGAGAGTGCTTATGAAACATCAGCCCAAAACGAATCTGCTGGTTACGCACCCCGCAGCCCGCAGATTCCCGCTCACTCATTACAAAGAAGGGTTCCCCCAAGTCCAACTCAGGGAAACCCTTCTTTTACTCCAATAATCGTTACTCCACGGAGGCAATGCCCCCTGCTTGCGAATTCCTCTTAACGGGTCCGGCTGTGGTCTCTCAGCACCCCGCTATTATTGTTAACTTTCACATTACCCGTCTTATCCACCCGGGCTTCCTCACGTTTAACGGTATCTTTAACCTGCTCCGTCTCCTGAATTTCACGTTTATGAACATCCACTTCACCGGTGACCACCGTATTCTTGTTGACCTCGACCTGTTCCTCGCTTACAGGAATACGAATCGTCTCACCGGCTCCGACGGGTTCTGCCGTGGAATCATGATTAACGGAACGGCGTTCGATGACAATTTCTTCATGGCTGACTGGAACATTAATCGTTTTCTGCTCTTCAACGATCTCTTTCCGCACGTTCACTTCACCGGTCTGCACTTTATTTTTGGAAACGTCGAGCTGTTCTTCCCGCAAGCGCAGCTTACGCGCTTCATCGCGCTCTCGCTCACGGTCAGCCCAATCATCGGATCCTGTGTTGTCCAGTGCGCTGTCCATGCCTTCCCGTGAGCTGGAATAGACATCTCCCGTCATCCCCGGCCGGTTCACATCATCCAGCCTTCTGCTCCCCGGAAGATCATTCACCGGTGCGGAATTCATCGTATCCAGTCCAGTATCCTCGCGTCCCTCCAGCCCGGAGCCATTGAATGCGGCATCCACCGTATCACTTACTGAATGCCGGGCTTTCGCCGCCTCACCTTCAGGAATTGCCTCATCTATATAACGGTCAGCATTTGCGGAGTTGTGGCTGCGGAACACCGAGTATACATCATTGGCCCGCGTGCTGTCGGCATCCACCATAACGAGAATGCGGCCTTCATCCACATAATTATCATAGCTTTCCGCTTCATCCTCCGGTATGCCAAGTCCGATCAGCCCGCCGACAAGTCCCCCGGTTCCGGCACCTACCGCAGCTCCTGCCAGTGTTGCCGCAATGGGCCCCGCCGCAAGAATGGGTCCGATTCCCGGAATCGCCAGTGCGCCGATGCCCGCCAGAAGTCCGGTTACACCGCCCAGCACGCCGCCGGTCGCCGCACCTGAAGCCATTCCCTCGGGGGCTTTGGTACCCGTTTCATCATTGATCGTTTCGACATCCTGCTTATTTCTTGCAATCACCGAGATATCCTCTGTCAGAAATCCGCGGCTTTTCAACGCCTCAATGGCCTGTGAAGCTTCATGTTCGGTATGGAATACACCAACAATTTTCTTGTTCATAACGATTCCCTCCTGATGGCTTTTTATTGGGTGTCAATTCATCATGCTGCTTGTTTTCACATCCCTTACTTAACCAAACACACAGAGCCTAAACTGCATAATATCTCTTTTCAGGCTGAATCCACAAAAGAATTTATCAAACAGGAAATAATTCGGGAAATATATAAAAAGACACATTTTGATCAATTTCCTTGAATTCAGGTTAGATAATCTGACGCAAATATCCCCGATTTTACCCATTTGTTAAGCCTTTTGGAACATTGACCGCTACCCCATTACAGATGCTGCAAAAGGGAATATACTCCTCGTAAGATAGGTCAACTATTATGACTCGGTCAAGGAGGCTCAGGTATGAATATGCGACTCAAGGTGCTGAAGAAGCACCTGCTCTTCTGCTGCAGCGAGCACTGCAATAATCAGGATGTGGAAGATGTCATGCAGGAATTCAAAGAACAGCTCGTGGAGAAGGGGATTAACAAAACCGTCAAAATCAACAAAACCAGCTGCCTCGGCCTGTGCGGCAACGGCCCTTTTGTGATTGTTTATCCCGACGGCATCTGGTATTACAATGTGACTACAGATGATGTGGAACGTATCGTGGAAGAGCATCTGGTGAATGGCGAGCCTGTCGAAGAACTGGTAATGCTCAAAATGGAAGCCTGAAGCCTGATTCCTGCCCGCACCGGCTGGCTGCATATTTCTATTGCTGCATTAACCCCCGTACAACCCCTTCTTATCTAAACCCTGTAAGTCCCGCCCACAGCCTGGGGTCTGGGACTTTTTGCGGTTGATCAGCCTTGGACAATCTAATGTATAATAGAGGATGTCTATCAAGGTAATTGCCTGGAGCCATCCTACACTGAAAAGAGGCTGAAGCATGGCTATATTCAAATATAATTCAGAGCGCCCTTTCCGGGGCAATCCCGATCTGCATCTTCATTATTGGGGCCGTGAAGAGTGTGCTCCCGGACACAGCGTTGGCCCCGGCGTGCGGGACCTGTACAAAATCCATTTCATTCATGCCGGAACCGGCCGGGTCACAGTCGGGAGAGAAACCCACATGCTGCAGCCCGGTCAGGCGTTCCTGACTTATCCTCATATCGTTACTCATTATGCCGCAGATATGGATCAGCCCTGGACCTATTCATGGGTTGCTTTTACGGGAGAGGAAATCGGTTATCTGCTGTCCAAAACCTCGCTCTCGCCGGAGCATCCCGTCTTCCCGATGGATGATTCGCTTATGCCCGCACTCTATGACCGGCTTAGCGCGGCTGCGGACTATAAGGACAGTCTTGATCTGCCTCTTAAGGCGATCATGTATGAGTTCTTCGGGCTGCTGGTGCGCATGGTTCCGGCGGCTGCCCATCCCATCCCGCTCCCCCGTCAAAAAAGTATCTATGTGGAGCAGTGTCTGCATTATCTGCATGCCCATTACTGTGAGAATGTGACTGTAGAGTGCATGTCCTCCTCCCTGAAGCTGGACCGCAAATATTTATCGGCATTGTTCAAAAAAACCGTCGGCCTGCCGCCGCAGCAGTACCTGCTTAATTTCCGCATCGCCAAGGCATGTGAGCTGCTGACGGAGACCCCCTGCACAATCGGTGAAATTTCACGCTCTGTCGGCTATCAGGACCCGCTGCTGTTCTCCCGCATGTTCAAGAAAGTCAAAGGCTGCTCGCCCAAGGAGTACCGCATCCGCCATGCCGGTAATGACATTGTTCTATAAACTTCTTCCTTGCTGACATACTTTTGTTCCTGCACTTCCGCTACAATAAAAGCGAAGCCTTTAGCCCAAACTGGTAAAGAAAACATTTTAAGGAGGAACAAATCCGATGTATTCTGCAAATTCTGAACGTTACAGCCAGATGAAATATAACCGTACCGGCCGCAGCGGCCTGCTCCTGCCCGCAATCTCGCTTGGACTATGGCATAACTTTGGCGGCAATGATGTGTTCGAGAACGGCCGCGCCATGATCAGAAGGGCCTTCGACCTGGGGATTACCCACTTTGACCTGGCCAATAACTACGGCCCGCCGGCCGGCTCCGCCGAAGAGAGCTTCGGGCAAATCCTGCGCAAAGATCTCGCCGCTTACCGCGACGAGCTGATCATCTCCAGCAAAGCCGGCTACTATATGTGGCCAGGCCCTTATGGCGAATGGGGCTCGAAGAAATACCTCGTTTCCAGCCTCGACCAGAGCCTGAAGCGGATGGGACTGGACTATGTGGATATTTTCTATCATCACCGTCCCGACCCGAACACACCGCTGGAGGAAACGATGTCCGCACTGGACCTGCTGGTGCGCCAGGGCAAGGCGCTGTATGTCGGCATCTCCAACTACAATGCCGAACAAGCGCGTGAAGCGGCGCAGATTCTGCGCCGCCTGGGCACACCTTGCCTGATCCATCAGCCGAATTATTCCATGATGTCGCGCTGGATTGAAGACGGGCTGCAGGATGTGCTCGCCGAAGAAGGCATCGGCACCATCGCCTTCTCGCCGCTGCAAAAAGGCATCCTGACCGACCGCTACCTCAAAGGCATCACGCCGGATTCCCGCGCGGCCGGACCCAGCGTGTTCCTCTCCGAGAAGGAGATCACCGCAGAGGTCATTGGCAAAGTAAGCAAGCTGAATGAGCTCGCTGCCGCACGCGGGCAAAAAATGTCGCAGCTGGCCTTGTCATGGGTTCTCCGTGGCGGCAAAGTCACTTCGGCCCTGATCGGTGCCAGCAAGGTCAGCCAGATCGAAGACGCGGTTGCCTCCCTGAACGCGCCTGAGCTCAGCGCGGAGGAGCTGGAGCAAATCGAGAATATTTTGCGGGGATAAGCTTAAAAGCAGCTCAGAAAGGACAGCAGATGAAGACAAACCGTTTAGGAAATTCCGATTTATACGTAAGCGCCATGGGACTAGGCTGCATGTCTCTCGGAACAGATGAGGCCAGGGCTGCCGCAATCATTCACGAAGCGCTGGAGCTGGGCATCAACTTCCTGGATACCGCTGACCTTTATGATGAAGGGCGCAATGAAGAAATTATCGGCCAGGCACTGCGCGGGCGCCGCGGGGATGTTATTCTTGCCACCAAAGTGGGCAACCGCAGAATTCCCGGACAAGCGGGCTGGAGCTGGGACCCTTCCAAAGCCTATATCAAATCGGCAGTAAAGGGCAGTCTGCGCCGATTACAGACCGATTATATAGACCTGTACCAGTTGCACGGAGGAACTCTCGAGGATCCGATCGGCGAGACGATTGAAGCCTTTGAGGAGCTGAAGCAGGAAGGTCTTATCCGGTACTATGGCATTTCCTCCATCCGTCCGAATGTAATCCGCGAATATGTCTCCCGCTCCCATATTGTCAGCGTCATGAGCCAGTACAGCATTCTGGACCGGCGGCCGGAGGAAGCGGTACTGCCGCTGCTGGAACAGCATGGCATTGGCCTGATTGCCCGGGGGCCGCTGGCCGGGGGCATATTAACCGGGCATGGCGGCAGCAAAGCACACCGGGAATATCTCGGTTACAGCAGCGAGGAACTGCCCCTGCTCCACGAACACCTGCTGGAGCAGACCGGTCCCTCCCGCACCCTGACGGAGGCGGCCCTGCATTATCCGCTGGCAAACCCGGCGGTGGCTGCGGTTATTCCGGGGGCGAGCAGCCTGGAGCAGCTGCGGTTGAATGCAGCGGCAGCTGCGTCGGCCCCGCTTACTCCGGCAGAGCTGGCAGCCTTCCGGGCTGCCAGCAAAAGCAACCGGTACGCGCAGCACCGGTAGAGCAGCAGAGCAGCACATGCCAAAGAGGCTGTCCCTTGAACGGTTAAGTTCTAACCGTGCAGGACAGCCTCTTTTTTTCTTCACGCATAAACTTGCGTAATATACACCATCACCAGCAGCCCGAAGATAAAAGAATAGGTGGACGGGCGTTCGTAACCATGACCGTGGCTCTCGGGAATCAGTTCCTTATAGACGATGAAGAGCATCGCTCCGGCAGCAAATGCCAGCCCGTACCCTACTACATTCTGCACATAGCTGGCTGTAAAATAACCGATGACCGCCGATACCATCTCCATAAGGCCGGTCAAGGCGGCCATGATCAGCGCTTTTCGCCGGGTCGCTTGGGAATTGAGCAAAAACACCGCCAGAATGAGTCCCTCCGGCATGTTCTGCGCCCCGATGGCGATCGCCACCATGGGACCGAGACTGGCCTGCTGGCTGGCGTAGCTGAAGCCTGTACTGAGGCCTTCGGGAATATTATGAATGAACAGCGCGATCAGCACGAGCAGCGCTTTGGAATCCATGTTGGTGAAGCCGGGTTTATTCTCTACATCAATATGGGGAATATTATTCTCAATCAGATCGAGCAGCAGCACACCGGTAATCAAACCCAGGGACAGGGCGATGATTCCCGACTCCTTGATCGCCTGCGGCATTAACCCAAAGGTGGATGCAGATACCATAATTCCGGCGGTGAAGGCGACCAGCACATCCTTCCACAGCTCGGACAATCTCCGGACAAACAGAATGGGAACCACCCCAAGCACAGTAGCCATAGCCGATAAAAAGCTGCCAAAAAGCGCAGTTGCCAAGTCTTCAACCCCTTTAGTGGACAGGACTCCTAGACCCAGCTTATGCTATAAGCAGCCTTAGTTATGTCTAATAATTTCCATTTTCCTCCTACAGCTCCGGCACAATCTGCAAATACATCAGATCCTCATCCAGATATTCCTCCCCCAGCTTCATTGCCTTCGGCTCTGTGCCGTAGCAGATAAAACCCAGAGTTTCATACAGCCGTTTGGCGGGCAGGTTGGTGGAGGTAAGCGTCAGATTAAGAATTTCCAGACCCGGCAATGCTTTGGCACGGCTGATCAGTTCCAGCATCAGGAGCCGTCCCACTCCCTGCCGGCGGGCGCCCGGATCAACATATACGGAATATACATGGGCTTTATGATGAATCTTCGGTCTGCTCTCACGGAAAAAAGTGATGATGCCCACCAGCTTTTCCCCTGTATCAAAGGCTCCCAGTGTAAAATGATCATCCGCCGGTTCCAGTCTGATCCGTGTAGTGACAATGGAGATTTTGAACTCGGATTCATAAGTGCTGAGAAAAGCCTCCGGGTTCTGCAGCAGCGACTGCAGCCGGAGTTCGCGGTAAATCTCCGCATCGGCGGAAGTCAGTGTTCTTATGTACAAGGCTTTGCCTCCTTACTGTGTTTGTTAAAAAATCCCTTCCTTATATCATTATACCGGTTTCCCCTAGGTACAGGCCCTCATATATTTCTAAATTGACAAAAAAGCTGGATTTAGGTATATTTACTTTTGTTAAATTAAATTTTGCAAAATATAAATTTGTCTATGCGTACTAATCCAACGAAAATGAGGGAATGGCTATGATGATCTTAAGTACAATACTTGTAGCGCTTGTAGCACTTGAGCATGTGTATATTTTAATCCTGGAGATGTTTATGTGGGCTACCCCAAGAGCGCAGAAGGCGTTCGGGACCACCAGCCAGTTCGCTAAGGAGACGAAATCGCTCGCGGCCAACCAAGGGTTGTATAATGGCTTTCTGGCAGCGGGTTTAATATGGGGCCTGTTCCATCCGAACGATACGTTCGGGTTCCAGCTTCAACTATTTTTTCTGATTTGTGTAGGCGTAGCAGCGGTCTATGGCAGCATCACTGCCAAGAAATCGATTCTGTTCGTCCAGGGCCTTCCGGCCTTCGCGGCTATTCTCGCTGTTGTTCTGGCGAATCTGTGAACCTTTTTCCGCAAAAACAAGGCCATCCATTGAGGGATTACACGTTCTGATGGATTGCACTTTGTACAATAGAAAGCTGAGATTTCTGCGGCGAATCGCATTCTGCTGTATTCCGTGCAATAGATTTCTTGATTTTGAGTCAACAGGGCCTTTTTTGCCCAATTCTGCTGTACAAAGTGCAACAGAATCAAGTTTCCAGTCAATTTAGGGAACATCTACTGTATAAAGTGCAATTGAATATCGGCTAGCCCAGTCTGAGCCTCAAATAGTTTCGGTCAGAGGCAGAAGTTATCCAGCAACGCCGCCTGCCGCTTGTAATGATCCTCGATCACCAGGCAGGCCATGGCTTCAATCACCGGCACAACACGGGGGCAGATGCAGGGATCATGCCTGCCTTTGGTCACGATTTCCCGTTCATTGCCGCCGGTGTCGATGGTCCGCTGGGGGACTGAAATCGAAGAGGTCGGCTTGACGGCCACCCGGAAGACGATGTCTGCCCCTGTGCTGATGCCGCCGATAACCCCTCCGGCATGGTTCGTCTGAAATCCGCTTGCGTCCATCTGATCGTTGTGTTCACTTCCAAGCATGGCTGCCGCCTGGAAACCGGCGCCAAATTCAATGCCTTTGACCGCCCCGATGGAGAGCATTGCCTTGGCCAGCTCTGCATCCAGCTTGTCAAACACAGGCTCCCCAAGTCCTGCCGGGACGCCGCTAATCCGGCATCCCACAATTCCTCCGCAGCTGTCGCCCTTAGCAGCCAGCTCTTCGATCCGCTTAATCATACGTTCTGCCGCCGCAGGATCGCACGCCCGCACCACGTTGGATTCGATAACCTCCGGGTCAAATGTCCCGCAGCGGATGCCGCCGATTTCGGTGGTATAAGCCAGGACCTTCACGTTCCGATGCTCCAGCAGCTTGCGCGCAACCGCCCCCGCAGCCACGCGGGCCGCCGTTTCTCTGCCCGACGCCCTGCCGCTCCCGCGATAGTCACGAACCCCGTATTTCTTCTCGTAGGTGAAATCCGCATGTCCGGGCCGGTACATAGATTTAATATCATCATACGCCGACGGGCGCATGTCCGTATTGTCCAGCATGATGCACAGTGGTGTACCTGTTGTCCGGCCCTCGAAGAGGCCGGACAGGATGCGGATCTTATCATATTCCTTCCGGGGAGTCGTGACGGAGGACTGCCCTGGTCTTCTCCGGTCCATCTGAACTTGGATGTATGCTTCGTCCAATTCGACACCCGGGGTAACCCCCTCCACAATAGCACCTACGGCCTCTCCATGGGATTCTCCGAACGTAGTCACTTTTAATCTTTCCCCAAACGTGCTTCCCGCCATTTCAATGCCCCCCTGTTCTTAGAGTTCCTTCTTTTCTTAGTCTAAGGGTATACTTGAAATAAATGAAATTGTAATATTCAGCATCTGCCATAGAGAGGATTGATAACAAGTGATCATTAACAGTGAATGGTACCGTATTTTCCTCCATGCCGCTGATTGTTCCAATCTAACCAAAGCTGCACAAAACCTCAATATGACGCAGCCATCCGTCAGCTACGCGATCAAGCAGCTTGAAGAAGCCCTTGGCGTCCGGCTGTTTGACCGGTTATCCAAGGGCGTCCGGTTAACACAAGAAGGACAAACTCTGTATCTGCATGTCCGGCAGGCCTTCGAGGAACTTGACTCCGCTGAGCGTCAAATGAAGAATATGCAGCAGTACCGTGAAGGCCGGCTGCGAATCGGCGCGAACGGGGCAATTATTAAGGATTTCATTGTCCCCCTGCTCGACCAGTTTCATGCCCGCTATCCCAACATTCGCATTCAATTGTCGCAGGAGAAGACCAGCCTCATCCTGGAGCGGTTGAAGCGGGGCTCGTTGGACCTCGGCTATATTTATCTGCCCGTCTCCGATGAAGAGATTAGGATCGTGGCCTCCCATGCCTCACCTTTTTGTGCGGTTGTGGGAACTGCCTTTGCAGACTGGTCACAGCAACCCCTGCCAACGGAACGGTTGATGGAGCTTCCACTCCTGATGCTGTCTCCGGGCAGCACCACGCGTTCCTTCATTGAAGAATGGTTCCGGTCCCAGGGGATAGAAGCCGAAGCCGACTTTGAACTGAACAGTCTGGAAATGCTCACCGAATTTGCCGAGCGGGGATATGGAGCAGCCTTCCTGCCTCGTGCTTTTGTGGCCTCACGTATTACGGGAGGGTCTTTAGTAGAGCTTCACACGGCTGTCCCCATCCCTGACCGTCATATTGGCATCGCTGTTCGCAAGCATTCGTCCCTGTCACTTGCGGCTGAGGCTTTTTTGGAGATGTAATTCCTTGGCAAAACAGGACGACTCCCCGTAAGATACCAGGGAAACGTCCTGTTTTATTTTAAGTATTGCCGCTGGCCGCTCAGCCGTTGAAGTAAGTCTTCAGTACAAATTTATGCGTAAGTTTTCGAGGCCGCTTCTTCTGTTCCTTTTAGAGTGAACTACACACCACCTAAGAGGTGGGTGCTTCTTGGTCAATAGAGCTACTGCTCCAAGTTTACCCAAGCTTAGAGGCTAGTTCCTAGCCCAATCGTTGCCATTTTATATGGCTAATTGTAGTAAGTTTTTAGCTGCGTTTACATCTCTGTCGTGTTGTACACTACATTCAGGACAAGTCCATTCACGTACCGCAAGGTTCTTCACTTCTGCGTTTTTATAGCCGCAGCAGGAACATCTTTGGCTGCTCGCAAAGTGTTTTGGGGCAATCATCAATGTTCTCCCGTACCACTTCGCCTTGTATTCGAGCATCGCTCGAAACATGCTCCAAGATACTTCGGATATGGCTTTAGCTAATTTATGATTCTGCATCATGTTCTTTACACGCAGGTCTTCCATCACGATCACTTGGTTTTCGCGTATCATTTGGGTTGACGTTTGGTGCAAGAAGTCTTTACGCTGATTCGCTATTTTTTCATGAAGCTTGGCGACCTTCAAACGTGCTTTATTTCGGTTATGGCTTCCTTTCTTCTTTCTCGACAAGTCCTTTTGCAGTTTGGCTAATCGTTGTTCCGATTGACGAAGATGTTTCGGATTTGCGATCACTTCGCCACACGAAGTAATCGCAAAGTTTCTTAGTCCCAGATCTACGCCAATCTTCTTTTCTGTTTTTGGCAAAGGAGCGATATCTGTTTCTACCCGTACGGAGGCAAAATATTTTCCTGATGGTGTTTTGGATAGGGTGCAGGATTTGATTCGCCCCCAGAATGGACGATGTACCTTGATTCGGATTCTTGTCTTTAGTTTCGGAATTTTAATCGTTCCAGCTTTGGTGGCTATCGTTCCGTTTTGATTGTTCGTTGTGAAGCTATTGTTGTTCGTTTTCTTGCTTTTGAATGTAGGGAAACCCACGTTCTTATCCCGAAAAAAATGCCTATAGGCTTTCTCCAGGTTGAGCTGAACGTTTGCTAAGGCCAGGCTGTCCACTTCTTTCAGCCACGGGAATGCTTTCTTGTACCTGGCAGGTGTATTATGGAGCATTTTCTCCGTTTGTTTATAGTGTTCGATCTTATCCGCAAGCATTTTGTTGTAGATAAAACGGACACATCCGAACACCTTTTCCAGATATTGTTGTTGCTCATGGGTGGGGTAGATCCGATACTTATACGCTTTAAGTACGAACATGCCTCGCAACTCCTTTCCAGGAATTTACGAATCCATCATAGCACAAATGTTCGTATTTATGGAAGATAATTTCCTTTAGATAAGAAAGACCGTTGCCATTCATCCCACCATTTTAGAAATGGGGGAATTCTGACAACTGATGGTTAAATAAATCAAGATTAGCTCATTATCTTATAGCAATGTAAATCTGTAGCTCTGTGTTCGCCGGATCAAAGTCTCTGGCATCATACAGCTCAAAGTCGCCTGTGTAGGCTCTCTTCTCTGTGGATTCCCCGAAATAGGCCCAAATCTCGCGCCACGCTTGTGCCACCACTTCATACACCGGCCCTTTTTTTGTCGTGAATACCCTGTATTTACTCCCGGGGACGGCCACAACGACATGATTCTTGTCATCCGGGACCGGCTTATCGCTTGATTCATGCCCAATTACAACGGTATAAGCGCCGTTTGCGTCGCTCTCATAATCCGTGTACACAGCGTAAATAAAATGCGGATTTTCGCCTCCCGCCGCAGATAAGAGATTGCTCTGAAAGTAAGTTTCCCACAGCTTGGGCAATCTCCCCTCCGGTCCCGCCTCTTCTGCGTTTGTAGTACGTACAGCAACTCCTGTTATGATCAGGTTTTGTTTGTGAACGGTATAAGTGTTCATGGTCCACTCTCCTTTTCACTGAATTGTACAATAAGAAAGTAGACAACTTACTGTCATGTTCCGGATGTTCAGCCGATACCAGTTAAGGAAGCCTCTGGGAACTGTCTGTTACACCAACTCATACAAAGATGTGTCTACCGCCTGGATGAAAGGTGTCCATTCCTCTGCCGTATACAGGAGAAGCCGGTGCATTGCCCGTGTACATGCTGTATAAAAGAGCTTGCGCTCGTTCTCCCGGTGATAGGACTGCAAGGAGGCATCGTAAATCAACACCGCATCAAATTCTACCCCCTTAGCGAGATATGCGGGAATGACCAGTATCCCCTTGTCAAAAGTAGGCGTGTTCTTTGTGATCAGCCGCAGCTCTTTGACCCCCCCGGCTGCCAGAGCCTCATAGGCTTCTGTGCTCCCGGCAGCGGTTTTCGTAATCACGGCGATGGATGTATAGCCTTCAGACTGAAGCGCCGCGATATCTGCCGCTATTCGCTCCACCCGCCGCCCGCTGCTCTCCAGCCTCGTGAGGGTGGGCTTTCTGCCGCTTCGCTCAAAAGGTACAATTGTTTCCCCGCCCGGCAAAAGCGGCTTCGTGAACTCCACAATTTCACGGGTGGAACGGTAACTGCGGACAAGAAGAAACTGGCTGGTCTCCTCCTCGCCATAGAGCCGGACTAACGGCGAACCGATCCCGTGCAGGTTCGTGGCCTGTGTAAAGATGGCCTGACTGAAATCACCGAGCACGGTCATCCGGGCACGGGGAAAAAGTCTTTTGAGGAACTCATACTGAAACATCGAATAATCCTGACCTTCATCGATGAATATATGCCGCACCTGAGTGTTGGTCCGGGTACCTTCGACAAGTTCTTTTAGATACAGATATGGTGTAGCATCTTCATACAACAGCTCGTTCCGGCTCAGCTTATCTTTGGTATGCACGCAGATTTCCGGCCAATGCTCCGGCACCTCAGCTTCATCTGTCATTTCCCTGTATGCAGCTTCATCGCTGAACAACTGGCTGTACAGCCCAAGCATATCTATAAACGAGAATTGCTTTACATTCCGTCTCAGGGGTTGGAATTGCTCTTTCACGATCATCCGGGTCAGCAGCTCTTCCTCCCGCTCGGCAAAATCAAAATCACCCTCGTCCGGGCGGGGCTTGTTGCGGACTATTTCATCGATCCGGGCATATTTTTCGGCAAAGTCAAAAACCCCCCGGTCTTTGTGCAGCATACTGAATACTTCAGCGTACTGCTCCCCGTCCAGATAGTTAAGCTCCTCCTGTACCCAGTCTGCTCCCTGCTCTACCTTCTCCAGCCGGGCCAGCTCCTGCAGCAGCCATTTCTGGACAAGTGTGATACGGTTGGCCAGGCGGATCGAAGCATCATAGCTGTAGAATTTGGCTTTGATCTGCTCATCAGAGATCAACACACGATCCCGGAAACGGATGCTGACAAACCTCATGCCTTCCCGCTCCAGCCACACCGAATACCTGCGGAGTGCCTGAAGGTAGGCTTCCGACGCTTTATATTGAATTCCATTCATACGGGCCTTATATTCTGGCCCCTGCTGTCCGGTCAGCACATATTCGATCTGATCGAACGGGTCCTCCAGGCGAAACGTTGATCCGAGCCAATAGTCCAGATATTCCTGGAAGGTGGTCTGCTGCATATTCTCTTCCCCCAGCTCAGGAAGAACTGTAGAGACGTAGCTGTTGAACATGGGGTTAGGCGAGAAAAGAACAATCTGATCCGCCGTGAGCCTATCGCGGTGTTTATACAGCAGATATGCTACGCGCTGCAGCGCTGCAGAGGTTTTCCCGCTTCCGGCTGCCCCCTGCACAATGAGCATCTTGCTTTTATCGTTGCGGATAATCGCGTTCTGCTCTTTTTGAATCGTCGCCACGATGCTTTTCATTTGCGCATTTGCCCCTCCACCGAGCACCTGCTGGAGCAATTCATCGCCGATGGTTAAACTCGAATCGAACATATGCTGGAGATGACCGTCACGGATCTGGTATTGACGCTTCAGGTTCATGGTCCCCGTGATGCGCCCTCCCGGCGTTTCATAGGCTGCCGTGCCCGGAGGATAGTCATAGTAAAGACTCGCAATTGGAGTACGCCAGTCATATACCAGAAAGCTCAGACCATCCGTATCGGCGAAGGAGGACACTCCGATATACACTTGCTCCGTAATCCCCTGGCCATCTTCCAGAAAGTCGACGCGTCCAAAATAAGGAGAGGGCAGCAGCCGGTTCATATTTTTCCACTGCTGCACCAGCCGTTTATGGCTGCGTTCCCGTTCGGACAACACTGCAGATTGCTGATTAATCGTGAAAAAGGTTTCTTCGAAATCCTCGTCCGTGCTGGTGTTGACCGTAACCTCTTCCCAGAATCTTTTGCGGATATCCGCCGCCTGATCCTTTAATTGGCTTATCTTGGGCTCCAGTTCAACGATCGCGGATGACAGTTTTTCCTTAACCAGATCCAGCCGCTGCTGCTCCTGCTGCCATTCATTCATGTTCATCATCTTCTGAATACACTCCTTCTCAAACGAAGTTAGCAAAGAAAAAAGGACTGTTGACAAAATGCATTTCCATCTGCTACAATAAAGGTGTAGATAAAATGCGTTAACTGTGTTTTATTTAAAAAAACATCGACAGTTCTTCAACTTTAGCACAATGCTTATTTGTTTGCAACGGTTTTACATATAATAACCTGGCGTTTCTGCCAGGTTTTTTTGATTCCAAAAATGGCGGCATCCGGGAAGTTACTCCCTCTGCCGCCATTTCCTTTGTATTCTTTAGCTCTTAGAAATTCAACTTAAAATTCGTAATCCGGAGCGTTCCAGCCGATACGATTTCACCTGAACCGGCATATACCTTGAATTGAACCCCCTTACGTCAATTGCATTTTCCAATCCGGCATTATTGCTCCAATTTGTTTTTGCCGATTTCCAAACCGGGGAATGAAATGCATAGACGACATCGACAAATTCACCCGGAGCAATAATTCTTTCAACTGTAGGAAATAGCTGTATGTTTCCTATTCAGGAATCCAGAATGGTATGTGGTTCAGCTCAACATATCTATCTTGTGGAGTGTGACGGTCCGCAGACCCGTAAAGTATATATTCAAATGATGGGTGAGTAATTGAAAACGGACTTACACGGCACGAAATGTATCAACCCAGAAAATGAATGCTAAGTCAAAAGGCACCCGGATGGGTGCCCTTTGTTTACAACATAGCAGGTTCTGCTAGCGGCCGCGATGTTTTTCTTTGGCCTTTAGCACCTTTAATTCCCGTTTACGTGCCAATGCTGCTTCCAACTGCTGTTTCGAACCGGTCCTTCTCTCCTGCTTTCTTTTCTCATACTCCAGCTTAAGAGCCTCTTGAGCATAGGAAGAAACGCCTTTTCTCCGTACTTCATTAGTTGCCTGCCGTGCAAGCCGCTTGGGGCTGACCTTTTTCACTTCGGACGGCTTTACGGCCACTTCCTCCGAGAGTCTGCTGATAAGCTCCGACACCTTGTTACGAATGAACTGTAGAATCTCCTCGTCCTTAGGTTCTGCACCAAAAATGTACCTGACTGCCTTCAACTTCCCTTGGTCCTGATCCTCCAGGACTCCAACCCAATACTGACCATCATGATAAATTGTAAGCTTCATATCCATCCCCCTCAATTGAATCGAAACGATGGACATCCCGAGGGGGGGAAGGCTACTGACATGCCGTTCTGAGGAATACAGAGCCATGCATGCGCCTGGACTACCAACCAGGCTGTGTTTTCTCGTTTCAGGGAAAATTATAGACGCCTAAGGGACGGATGTAAATCTAAGTTTGTCTGGATTATACGAATGTCTAATATCTTGTCAAAATCGACAAAATATGATTCTCCAACAGCTCCCCCACATCCAGTCCATGCCGCAGCGCGTTAAGATGGGCAATGTCACTGGCACGGATAAGCGGCGCTCCCGCCTAAACCATAAAAAAACAACTTCAGCCATTGATCCATATTTATCGTTGTTCCTTCTTCGTTCGATGCCGTCCAATGCCGGCCCAACTCGTTCTTGTACATCGTGAAGTACATGACCATCATCTCGTCTGTTTGCTCCAGGTGAATATAACCCTCCTGCTTTCCAAGTGCGACAAATTTCATAAAAAAACGCATGACTTTTTCCTCGCTGTACTGCTCCATCATTCGCTCCAATCCAACCTGCTCTGCGGACGGAGCCTTCATAAATTCATCCGATATGATTTTTAAGTTTTTTACCTCAAGCAACATAATTTCCTTGGTTTTCTCAGGAAAAGAGAGGCTGGACTCCAAAATTTGCTCATACTGCTCCAGTTGATTGTCCATCCAATATATAAGCATGTCGCCATAAAGCTGTTCTTTGGTCCCAAAATAATTATAAATAGTAGCCGGAGAAACCCTCGCCTCTTGCGCAATCTCATTTACGCTGACCTTCTGAAAGCCGTATTTAGAAAATAATTTGAATGAGACGCTAAATATTTGCTCCATTTTCTTCTGTTTCCGTCGTTCGTAGCCGTTCATCTTCTCCACCTCATAGGTAGTGTAACTTAAGTTTTAGAGTAATTCAACAAATTGAGTATAAATCTTTATTGAAATCTGGGTTACATGTATTTATAATAGTTTTATACTAAATAACTACATTTAGTACAAAACTATCGCAAGACAAAAATCAATCTATGAATGATGGGAGCGTAAAGAAATGAAACCAATTAGGATACCTTCGTTTTTGCATGATGTTTTTGGTGAAAAGCAGTCCATTGCAGCTATAGCAGCAATCCTGCTGTTCGGCGCATTGCTGACCACTGCCTTATATTTGGTGTTCCCTGAGATGACCGGCAATTTGCCAGTGTGGCGCAGTGTTTTGGCATTGGTGCTGCTGTTCGATATATTCTCCGGCTGTATTGCCAACTTCACGGCCTCGACCAGTAACTTTTATGCGGCGCGGAAAACGAATCGTATTGTATTCATTGCGATTCATGTTCATATCGTGCTTGTAGCCATTTTATTAAATACGAATATCGGGTATTCAATAGCGGTATGGGCGTATACCATCGCGGGAGCATTTATCGTGAATGCTGTTATGGGGAGACCTTCGCAAGTCTTCGTTGCAGGTTTGCTCTTGTCCCTCGGCATGGGCGGCTTGCCTATGCTGCCTGATATCCAGCCCTATATGCTGACCGCATGCTTATTATTTATGCTGAAAGTATTATTCAGCTTTTCTGTCGACCATTACCGTAAAGCTATCAGCAACGCCGGTGAACAATTATGAGCCCTTCGTACCGAATATCCCCATTGGCCAAGTCAGACAAGCCTTTATTCGTAGCTCTCATGAGCAGTGCATTTGCCCGGGATCCCTTATTCCTGCATTTATTCGGCGATTCAGAGCTCGACAACAAAGCAAGAAGCCGCGTGACCGCATTTGTTTCCTTTATGTTTGACAAAAGCTTCTTACTCCATGAAGAGGTGTGGGGTTATTTTATACATGAACGCTTGCTTGGCGCTTATGTCGTTGAGAAGCCGCACGCGGGCATACGTCAGACGATGAAAGGAGTTTTACTGCTGGGGAGGCTGATTCCGTTGTTATTTCAGGTTTCCGGACAAACCTTACATCTTCTAAATTCCTATATAAGAGTCACAAGAGCCGCCGCTCCCCCACTTCTGCATCATTATCTCATCATGATTGGAGTAAAACCGGAAGCGCAGGGTAAGGGAGTCGGAACGGCACTGCTGAAACACCTTCTGGAGACGGTAAATACAGACAAACAATCACAGGGACTCGCCCTGGATACGGAAAATAAAAGAAATATAGCGCTATATCAAAATTTCGGATTTACTTTAAGCAAAGACACCCAAGTCGGCCAGATTCCTGTGTATTGTATGTTTTATCAGAAATAGTACGTCCGACAGCGGCACCGGGTGAAAGGTGCCGCCGTTCGCTCCGCACCATTTACGGCTGACCGTCCCGCTGCTCTACCAAATAGAACATATAATCGGTCGGGACGCCGGTATGCCCTTGCTGCCTCAGCATCGCGGTCACATTGCCCCGGTGATAGGTTCCGTGGTTGACCACATGCCGCAGAATTTCGGAGAAATGCGTATCGAGACTGCCGTACCTCGGATGCTCAATCGTCATCGCCTTGTCCAAGTCGGACGTACGCCGCAGCAAATCGCGGAACTGTTCGGCGACGCTGGAGAACAGCCGCCGCATCTCGTCCACTGTTTTGCCCTGCGCTTCCTCTGTCCAGTCCGGGATTCTCGGAAAAATTTTCTCGTTCGGAACCTCCGCGAGCACAGACATATAGAGCTGTTCGTACATGTACAGGTGCCCAAACGTTTGCGACACGGACGGGAACACGCTCGTTACTTTTGCATGGAACACTTCCTTCGGAAGCTGCTCCAGGTGAGTGAATAACCGGTCATTCGCCCAAACATGATATTCATACAATTGATGCGGGTGTTGAAGCATATAGGAATCCACCTTTCCTGTATTCATCATTGTTTGGCTGCGGCTGCCGCAGCCTTGTCTCTATCGTATACCGGGTTCACTGACAACTGTTGTCAGCAAAAAGTTCAGCCGGAATCGTCTTCGTAATGTTGTGCGATTGTGTACGCCATTTCCCGGATCTTACGCTTGAGCTCAAGCGGCTCGCGAATGTGGATGGCCGTGCCGAACGTCATCAGATACTGCGTAAGGTACTTGTTCATCGTCGGGACGTCGAGCAGGAACCGCGCCTCCCGATCGGTCCGTTCCGTCAAATAGTGGCGCAGGTGCCAGTGGCCGCACACCGCATTCAACGTATCTGGCTCTCCCTCAATGCGGATGACTATCAGCGGTCCATCCGCCTCCCGTTCTTGCTCGGACTGGTTGCGGAAATAGGCCGACGCGGAGAAACGCTCCGGCTTTTCGAACCGCTCCTCAGTCGGCTCCAGCCGCACGATGCGGTCGACGCGGAACGTCCGCACCGCCTGCGACCGGTGGCAGAACGTGACAGCGTACCAGTCGTTTCGGTCGTAAGCCAATCCGTACGGATCGACTTCACGTTCATCGGCCTGCTTCGCATTTGCTTTGCGATAGGCGATTCGGACCGTTCGCCCGTCCCTCGCCGCCTGCTCCAGGTCCCGTAACAACAGAACGTTGGAAGGCGGGCGCGCCGGAGAAATCACATCCAGGCCGCTTGTCTGACTCGACAGATCGCAGCGCTGCTCTTCGTGCAGCCCGTTCTCCACCTTTTTCAATGCGCCTTCCAGTTCCTCCGTATACGGATAGCCAGCACCTTGCGCAAATTTAAATGCGTCCACAAGCGCTTTCAACTCTACAGAGTTGAAGAACAAGGGCGCCTCCTTAAAGCTGTCCAGAATGCGGATGCCGCCGTCGTGGCCTGATTCCGCGACGACCGGCACGCCGCTGGCGCATAATGCATCGATATACCGGTACACGGTACGGACGCTGATCTCCAGACCGTCCGCAATCTGCGCGGCGGTGAGCTTCCTCCCGGATCGCAGCATCCAAAGCATGGACAGCATGTTATCCCATTTTGCCATCGGGAGCCCCCTCTTCCTCACGAAAATAAAACTGATTTTGCTATTGCATAATCATGTTAACATATGTTTCCCAACCCCCACATACCGCCCCAGCCCGTTCGCCTCCAGTTCCTCCTTCGGGATGAACCGCAGCGCGGCGGAATTGACCCGGTAGTGCTGCTTCGCCGGCTCCGGCCCATCGAAGAACAAATGGCCGAGATAGGCTCCGCTCAGTCTGCTGCGAAGCGCAGTCCGCACCTCTCCGCCGCTGTAGTCGGCTTCCCGCCGGATCAGTCCCCCGGCTATCGGCCCGGTGAAGCTGGGCCACCCGGTAGCGGAGTCGAATTTGTCCGCCGAGCTGAACAGCGGATCGCCGCTGATTACATCGACATAAATGCCGTCACGGAATTCATTCCAATATGCATTCTCATATGGCGGCTCCGATGCCTTATGCTGCGTGACCTCATACTGCAGCCGGGTAAGCTGGTTGCGCAGGCGTTTTTGATCCTCAGGGCTGTTCCAGTGCTGCTCCAGAAATTCGTCCCGGCCCGAGCCTTTCAGATAGAGCTTATAATCCAAAGGATGGGTTTTATAATAATCCTGATGCAGCGCTTCAGCAGAGTAGAAAGGAGCGGCAGGAAGAATCTCCGTCACAATCGGGTCCTTAAATCTTCGGCTGGCCTGTAGAGCCGCCTTAGACGCCTCCGCCTTCGCACGCTGTTCTTCATTATGCACAAAAATTGCCGTCCGGTAGGAATACCCCCGGTCCATAAATTGTCCGCCTTTGTCGGTCGGATCAATCAACTGCCAATAAATGTCCAGCAGGCGCTCATACGGGAACAGCTCAGGCTCATACGTAATCTGCACAGCCTCCACATGCCCCGTCGTTTCCGTCCCCACTTCCTCGTAGGTCGGATTCTCCGTATGGCCGCCCGTATACCCGGATACCACAGAGACAATTCCCGGCAGCTCGTCAAAAGGCTTGACCATACACCAAAAGCAGCCGCCCGCAAAGGTGGCGAGCTCCGTTCTGTTCTTTTCGTTCAACCGGAACACCTCCTCTGTGAATTGTCCCTATTATATATGAATATCTCTTTTTTCCAAAGAAAGCAGGGCAGCTGTCAGACAAACTATGATTATAATAGCCGGAATAAGCACCGCCCGGACGTAGTCACTTGTACCTGACAGCAGAATAACCTTCGAGTGCTCCACGTACATCCCGGAAAATTTCATAATCTGCGTCATCAGCGCATGGTCGGACAGCAGCCGCAGAAACGCCGAAGACGTTCCCTGAAGGTAACCTGTAAGCAGAAAATTACCAAATACAAAGAAAAAAGCCGCCACTATGGCGGAAGCCGCCTTGCGGATCATGACTCCCAGCATCATCACAACAGCGGAATAAGCAGCCAGATACAGGAGGTTTAACCCGAAAACCCGCACAGAGGCTGTCAGATCTTCAATTGTTGTCTCATGACCAACGGGAGAGCCGGTGATCAGCGCCGCAGACAGAGACACGATCAGAAAACCTCCGTAAAACTCCAGCAGCCACCACAGAATCACCAGCATCCCCAGCAGGTATTTCCCCAGAAAATATCCTGCTCTGCTCAACCCTGAAGCGATTATATTCTGCACCGAGCCATGCTCGAACCCCTCTGTGATAAAAAAACATGCGAACATCGGAATGACCAGATAGAGGAACAAGGAAAAGGACGATGCAATCCGCATGGGCTGAGCAGGACTGTCTAGAGCATAGCCCCCCTTGCTTCCAAGAAACACCGCCAGTCCAAGGCTGGCGAGCGCGAACAGCACGGTAATGCTCTTAAACGCCGCATCTTTCCGCAGAAAATAAATCTCGGCCTGAAGGAAGTTTCTCATCGTTTCACGCCCCCGATCAAATCCATATAATAGTGCTCCAGATTTGGCGCGGACAGATTGAACCCTTCTACAGGAATCCCCTCCTGCAAAAGCACAGCCATCAGCCGCTCCAGATCCACACTCGATTTGGGAATCTGCAGCTCTCCAGCGGTGTTGACGGAAATGTCCGGGATTTGCAGCCTCTGCTTCAGCAGTTCGGCGGTACTTTCCGCATTCGGAGCAGCAATACAGATCATAGCTTGGGCGGATTGCAGCAATTCCCCGGCAGCAATCTCTTGCACCAGCCTCCCTTTATGAATAAATCCGTATCGGGTAGCGAGCAGCTGCAGCTCACCAAGAATATGACTGGAGATCAGTATGGTAACCCCCTCCTCCTTCGCCAGACGCTCCAGAATATGCCGCATATCCACAATCCCCGCAGGATCAAGCCCGTTAATCGGCTCATCAAGTACAAGCAGCTGCGGACTGCCCAGAAGAGCAACCGCCAATCCCAGCCGCTGCCGCATCCCCAGCGAATATTCCGAGGTCCTCTTATTACCAGTATCCGTTAGAGCAACTGCCTGCAGCGCTTCACCGATTCTTTTGGGATTCCTGATGCCAAGAACATGATGATAAAATGTCAGATTCTCTTCAGCGCTCATATGCGGATACAGAGCCGGCATGTCAATCAGAAAACCTACCCGCCGTCTGGCCGCGCACAGCTCCTTTTTGCCCTGCTGTCCGAACAGCAGAATCCTGCCGTCTGTCGGCTGTACAAGCCCGCCAATAATTTTCATCAGCGTAGTTTTACCGGCTCCATTTTCACCGACGAACCCGTAAATATCCCCCTCCATAATCTTCATATCAAGCCCCTGCAAAGCGAAACCTGACCTGTATTGCTTGCTTACATGCCTTGCCTCAAAAACCGCTGGTTTCAACCGGAACACTCCTCTGATCATTAATTATCTGCGGAATGACCATATCATGAACCGTCCGCGCCGGACTTTGAATTGTTCAATATACGAGGGTTACTGTCGTATTTAGGGAATAAATGTATAATAGAGCAATACATCAGGAAAGTGAGTGAACCTATGATTCATATCGCCATTTGCGACGATGACCCGCGCTCTGCGGGGCTGGTGGAGAGCCTGATTCTGGATAACCGTGAGCGTTTTTCCGAAAAGATTGATATGTCGGTTTACTTTTCTGCAGAGCGGTTTGTCGAGGCTTTGGGGCAGGGCAGCATATTCGATATTATTTTTATGGACATTGAGATGGGGGGAATGGATGGCATTATGGCGGGGCATGTGCTGCGCGCGGATGATGCCAACGATCCGGCACAGCTCTTTTATATCTCCAGCTATGAGCAGTATCATCTCCAATTGTTCGACGTCCGGCCTTCCGGATTCATCAAGAAGCCTGTCGGTCAGAAGTCCTTGTTGGACAAGCTGATCCCTGCTGTGCAAAAAGCAATACGCATCCGGCAGCAGGGCAAGCAGCATTTTCTGCCGGTACAACTGAAAGGGAAGGAAAGGCTGGTTCCCCTCCGGGACATTCACTATCTGGAGAGCCGTATCCGGCGTATCTCCCTCATGACCAGGGATGGGGAGATCCAGTATTACGGCACACTAGGCGAAGAAGCCCGAAAGCTGCCTTCAGGCTATTTTATCCGCATACACCAGTCTTACATTGTTAACTTTTACAGCGTGAAAGAAATAAGCGCCCGGAGAATCGTGCTCATCACCGGCGACGAGCTTCCGGTCAGTGAGAAGAACAGCATTCCTGTGCGGAAGGCCTACATGAAATTCAGGGGGAATCTCGCTTGAACACTTTGCTGCGCGAGGAACTGCTGTACCTCATCACCTTCCCTCTGATTCCGTTAACCTTTCATTATTTCTTCAGTCGCTGCTTTGCCTGCCGGATAGAACGGAGAAGCAGACTTGTCCTGCTCTACCTCCTATATACCACCTGCCATATAGGCCTGCATCACAGTCCACTGCCGGATATCCTGCTGATCCTCCTGAATACCGGCCTTATCATCCTGTTATCGCTGCTCTATGCCGGAGACCTCAGATGGAAGGGGTACAGTGCGTTTTTCATGGCTGCCCTCCTGTTTCTTAGCGACACAGTGCTCCCTTTCGCCTTTACAGATATAGGGTACCTGGCGAATCTGATCCTCTCCAAGCTGTTGATGCTCCTGCTCGTCTTCCTGGTGCTGCGGATTGCCACAGGGGACGGAAACGGCATGCTGGCCGGCTGGTACTGGTGCCTCCTGTTTCTGGTGCCGCTGCTGAGTATTGCAACGCTGCTGCAGTTGTCCAACAGCCTGTTCTTTCGCAGCTACCCGCAGCTGTTCCCGGTGGTTCCCTCCTTGCTGCTGGCCATCAACCTGCTCATTTATGTACTGAGCGACCGGATTCTGCACGCACAAGCCGAGCGCAGCAGACGGATCCTGCTGGAGCAGCAGAATACCTATTACCTCAATCAGTATCATCTGATCCGGAGCATGCAGGAGGACAGCTTCAAGTTTCAGCATGACTTCAAGCATATCCTGCTTGGCTTGCGCGTGAAACTCAGCTCTGGTGAAGCGGCCGCAACGGCGCAGGAGCTGGACACCCTGCTCTGCCGGGTTGAGTCCCCAACCGGGAACTGCAATACCGGAAACCTGGTCATTGACTCGATGATCAATTACAAAATGCAGGAAGCCGCCCGCTATGGGATTACTTTCACGCTGGAGCTGAATATCCCTCCGCAGCTTGCCCTGGACACTACGGCTCTTTGTGTGATTCTCGGGAATGCCCTCGATAATGCCATAGAAGCCTGCCAGGGGATCACAGGCCCGGCGCCTGAGCGGCAGATTTCCATACATATGCATTATCTGAACGAAAGCCTGTTTATGCGAATCCGGAATCCATACGTTCAGCCCATACAGACCACCCCTTCCGGCGGAATCCGGTCGGCAAAGTCCGATCACAGGGCGCATGGCATCGGACTCAAAAACATCCAGAAAACCATCGGGGAACGGAACGGGCTGCTCGATATTTCATATGACCATAGTTTCTTCCAGATCGAATGGGTGCTGTTTGGCATTGAAAGACAGCCATGTCCCGGGTAACTGTGAAAAAGGGGATAGGAAAGCTATCCGCCACGGATGCGGACAGGAGATCCCTTATTCTTTTCTTTAATCCCCAAGCTTATCCAGTTCGGTTTCCAGTTCAGCGAGCCTGCGGCTCAATTGATCCTGCAGCTCCTGCAGCCCCGCGGCTTCTGCCCGTTTCATTTCTTTTTTTACTGTTTTAATTTGCTGTTCCAGATAGAACATATCGGTGACACTGCCCGAGTTGCGGGAGATCTGTGAATAGGTCATAATCATCATCCTTTCTAATAAGAAAAGTCTCCTTGTAACATAATATACACTTTTCCATCTAAAAGAAAATCCATCCGGGAGATTCAGATCTTAATCTCATCCACCCTTTATCGTTCCGGGCAGGGACAGCCTACAGCTTCTGAAAATCTGAACAACGCCAAAACGCCCGTCGCGCCGCTTGGACGTAAAAACCTATTGACTTGTATTTACATTGTCCATATAATCAGTCTATGACTTTTCATGTAAGGAGATCTGACATGATTATTGTGGATGAAGTATACCATAATGTTGTTTATCGTCTGTCTACAGAGGAGATAAGACACCTCATCGAGCGCCTCAAGGCCAGAAAAGAGGAAGAAATCGAGGGGATTAAGGATAAAATCAACAAATATGAACAAAAAAGGCGGGCAGAAGAGGCCATGTACCAATCCCTCTCCCCCATCCGTAAATGGTTTGCAGGGCATCCGGCGAGCCATCACACAGCCGTAGAATATATAGTTCATGTAAAAGACCGGTTCAAACAAATAGACAGCATTAAAAGAAGCATACAGGAATTGGATCAGGTCCTGCTGCTGCTCGGCACTCATCCCGTAACGGAAGAGATCCCGCTGTCACCTGAAATCATAAGAGAGATTAAATTCATTAAGGGCATGGAGGCATTATAGAAATGAATGTGACGCTGGAGTCCCTTGGCGGTGGAGTAGATACGATTTGGGTTGTATTGAGCGCCGCTATGATTTTGCTGATGGAGGGCGGTTTCGCTCTGCTGGAGGCCGGTTTTGTAAGATATAAAAACAGTGTGAACATTATCATGAAAGTATTCGCCGATATCACTATAGGAACGCTGATTTTTTATATTTTCGGATTTGGGCTGATGTACGGAAAAGATGCCGGCGGGTTGGTAGGCACCAGCGGATTTATGCTTGGCGGTGATCTCTCCAATCTTCATTTCACCATCTCGGTGGATACCTTCTGGCTGTTCCAGGCGGCTTTTACCATTGCTGTTATCTCCATCGTATCAGGGGCGGTTGCTGAACGGATCAACTTCCGCGCTTATCTGCTGTACGTCATATTCATGACCGGCCTGATCTATCCCCTGGGTGGCCACTGGGCCTGGGGCGGCGGCTGGCTTAGCCAATTGGGCCTGCAGGACTTCGCAGGTTCAGCCGTTATTCATGCCCTTGGAGGATTCTCGGCACTGGCGGCAGCAATTGTCATCGGCCCAAGAAAAGGTAAATTCAATCAGGCCGGGAACAGCACCGTTGCCCTTCCGAGCAATCTGCCGCTGGCTTCAGTGGGCGCCTTCCTGCTCTGGTTCGGCTGGTTCGGCTTTAATGCAGGCAGCACCTTAAGTGCTACCGATGCCCGGATCGGACACATTGCGATTACGACCATGCTCTCAGCGGCAGCAGGCGGCGGGATCACACTGATCTACACCTTATTCCGTTACAAGCGTTCAGACGCACCCTCCGTAATTAACGGTTCTCTTGCCGGTCTGGTTGGTATTACTGCCGGCTGCGCCTTTGTCAGTGACGGCGCGGCCATCCTGATTGGCGCCGTCTCCGGTCTGCTCATGATGGCGGCTACCAACTGGCTGGAAGCCCGCCGCATCGATGATCCAGTGGGAGCCTTTCCGGTACATGCCGTATCTGGCGCCTGGGGAACCGTAGCCGTAGGCTTGTTCGCTACCGACGGCGGACTGCTCTATGGTGGAGGCTGGCACCAACTCGGGGTGCAAATCCTTGGGCTTGTCACATTGGCAGCCTGGGGTTTTGCAACTACCTGGTGCGGGCTGAAGCTGATTGGGAAGCTGGTTCAGGTACGGTCCAGCGAGGAAGAGGAAGAAATCGGCCTCGATATCAGCTATCACGGCATGATTGCCGCGCACCGTTCAGCCGAATTTATTGAGCTTGAAGATCACTACCTGGCGGAAGACGACATGGTCTCCGGCAGTAACTCAAGAAGATAAAGGACACCGTTCATCTAAACCAGGCTTCCTTTGCAAGGAGAACACAAACAACGCCCTTTCGCATCCCAATAGGAATGTGAAAGGGCGTTGTTTGTGTTCAAGGCCTCTCCCCATGCTCTAGGGGAGTTTTACCAGTAGTGAACAAGAGGCCTCACAAAAGTTCGGAGAACTGATGTGAGGCCTCTTGTTCACTTGGATGTATACGGGCTTATCGCCTTATTACATCATGCCGCCCATGCCACCCATGCCGCCCATATCAGGCATACTTGGTTTTTCAGGCTCAGGCTTGTCAGCGATAACCGCTTCGGTAGTCAGGAACATCGCAGCTACGGAAGCTGCGTTCTGCAGCGCGGAGCGTGTTACCTTGGCAGGGTCAACGATTCCGGCTTCAAACATGTTCACCCATTCACCGGTAGCAGCGTTGTAGCCGATGCCGATGGATTCTTTTTTCAGACGGTCCACGATAACGGAACCTTCTTGTCCTGCATTAGCTGCGATCGTGCGGATTGGCTCTTCCAGAGCGCGCAGCACGATGTTCACACCTGTCTTCTCATCGCCAGTTACGTCTACAGCCGCAACAGCGTTGTATACATTCACAAGAGCTGTACCCCCACCGGATACGATACCTTCTTCAACCGCAGCGCGGGTTGCGTTCAGGGCGTCTTCGATGCGCAGTTTACGCTCTTTCAGTTCAGTTTCAGTTGCAGCGCCGACTTTGACAACGGCTACGCCGCCAGCAAGCTTAGCCAGGCGTTCCTGCAGTTTTTCTTTGTCGAACTCGGAAGTGGTTTCTTCCAATTGGGCACGGATTTGGCTTACGCGTGCATTGATGTCCGCTTTGTCGCCGCTGCCGTCTACGATGGTTGTATTTTCTTTGGTTACGCGCACTTGACGGGCGTTACCCAGTTGTTCCACAGAAGTGCTCTTCAGATCAAGACCGAGCTTCTCAGTAATGACTTGGCCTCCGGTCAGAGCAGCGATATCCTGCAGCATAGCTTCACGGCGGTCGCCGAAGCCAGGAGCTTTCACCGCTACAGCGTTGAAGGTTCCGCGCAGTTTGTTCACGATCAGCATCGCTTGAGCTTCGCCTTCGATATCTTCAGCGATGATTACGAGCGGACGCGCCTGTTGAACGATCTTCTCCAGCAGTGGCAGGATTTCCTGGGTGCTGCTGATTTTCTTATCGGTGATCAGGATGTACGGGTTCTCCAGAACAGCTTCCATTTTGTCCGTGTCCGTGATCATGTACGGGGAAATGTAGCCGCGGTCGAACTGCATACCTTCTACCACTTCAAGCTCAGTCAGGAAGCCGCGGGATTCTTCAACGGTGATAACGCCGTCTTTGCCCACTTTTTCCATAGCTTCCGCAATCAGCTTGCCCACTTCGTCGTCAGCAGCGGAGATAGCCGCTACCTGAGCGATCGCCTGGGAATCTTCGATTGGCTTAGCGATGTTTTGCAGTTCAGTTACAGCTGCTTTAACCGCTTTGTCGATCCCTTTGCGGATAACCATCGGGTTCGCGCCTGCAGTTACGTTCTTCAGACCTTCGCGGATCATCGCTTGAGCCAGAACAGTTGCAGTTGTAGTTCCGTCACCGGCTACATCGTTGGTTTTGGTAGCTACTTCTTTCACGAGCTGTGCGCCCATGTTCTCAAAAGCATCTTCCAGTTCAATTTCTTTGGCGATGGTTACACCGTCGTTAGTGATCAGCGGGCTGCCGAATTTCTTCTCCAGCACCACGTTGCGGCCTTTTGGTCCGAGTGTAACTTTTACGGCATTTGCCAAAGCATCAACCCCACGCAGCATTGCGCGGCGGGCATCTTCACTGAATTTAATTTCTTTTGCCATTGTGTAATTAACCTCCTAAATTTTGGTGTAAGTATAATTCGGTTATCACTTATGAAAGGCTTACTGATTAGTCGAGAATCGCGTGAATGTCGCTTTCTTTCATAATCAGATATTCTTTGCCTTCGTATTTAATTTCAGTTCCGGCATATTTCGAGAACAGCACACGGTCGCCTTCTTTAACTTCAAGCGGAACACGCACTCCGTCTTTCAGGGCACCGCTGCCTACAGCGATAATTCTGCCTTCCTGCGGCTTCTCTTTGGAAGAGTCCGGCAGCACAATCCCGAAAGAAGTGGTTTGCTCTTGCTCGCTTGGTTCTACCAACACGCGTTCACCTAGTGGTTTGATCATGAAAAAATAGCCTCCTTTGAAATATGTTGTTTTGCTTGAAAACATAGATGGGATACCGGTGAAGACTAAAGCTTCGGCGGCAGCTCTGAAAAACAGGACCTCCGGACCGTCATATACCGGCGATGGCCTCTTTCTCAGCACTGTTAGCACTCAACGCTGTGTAGTGCTAACAACAATTTTTATGATACTCAACTTGAAGGCGGATTTCAAGTCCTTTTACGTAAAATCGTATTTGTTTTTGGGAAAAATATGGTTTGTGGGCTTGTCTGCCCCGCACTCTCTTACATTCTGTCCACCGGAGGGCAGAATATGCCCTTCCGGTTCACGTTTTCCGGTTCCCTACCGGGACTCCTCTTTCCTGACGTAACGGGCCTCCAGCTCACGGTCCATGGCAAGCTGCTTGCGGTAGACGAAAGACGACAGAAATACACTGAATTCGTAGAGAATCAGAAGTGGAATGGTGACGAGAAAGTCCGAGATGAAATCCGGCGGCGTGATGACCACGGCGATAAAGACAAGCGCGAAATAAGCGTATCGGCGCATCTTACGCAGGCGCAGCGGATTAAGAATTCTCAGCTTGGTCAGAAACATAACGACAAGCGGAAGCTCAAACAGCAGCGCCAGCGGGATGACCAGACTGAACATGAAGCTGAAGTACTGCGCAATGCCATAAGTCTCTTCCAGCCCCATGCTGCGGGTTATTGTAATCGTGAACGACAGGGCCATGGGGAATACAATATAATAGGCAAACGCGATGCCGAGTATAAAAAGGACAAACACATAAGGCACATAACGCAGTGCGGCGCTCCGCTCCACCGGCCGGAGTCCGGGACTGATGAATGCCCACAGCTGATAGACAATAAACGGGACCGATACGGCCAGCGAAACAGCCATGGCGATCTTCACATACATCCCGATGCCGTCCCAGAAGGAGAAGGCATGCAGCACGAAGCCCTGGGCCATATCTGCGTGAATCAGGTAGAGATAGATTGGTTTGGCAACGAATAAGCCGGCAACGAGGCCGGCAACGAATACAACCAGCACATAGATAATCCGTCTGCGCAGTTCGGTAAGATGATCCACCACTGACATTTCTTCCGCTTCCAGAGACATGACTGACACCACCCGATGACTTATGTATGAAGAGCCGTATTTCAAAAAAGGGGCGCCGCCCAGCCTGAAACAGCACTGAGAGAAACGCCCCCGCGTGAAAAGATGATTTTATTCCGGCAGACGTCTGTCCTGCGGAAGATCTGCTGTCATAGTCTGCGGGGCTGCCGCTGCCGGAGCTTCGCTTTTCTTAGCGGGTTCCGGGTCATTGATGATTTCCCGCGCCCCGTCCTTAAATTCACGGAAGGTACGCCCGACGGCCCGGCCCAGTTCAGGAAGCTTATTGGGACCAAAGAGCAGCAGCGCCAGGATGACTAACAAAATAATTCCGGGAGCACCAATACCACTTAGCATAGTTTATTCCTCCTTGTCACTCTGTCCGTCCATGATATCGTTAACAATAAATTAATAATACCATAACTTATGTCACACATCCATCAGAGATCCATGACGATTCCTGGTGACCTTACTGGGCATAGAAGAAATTATTGCCGGTATTGGCCGGTTACCATGAGCAATGCTTCCGGCAGTTGATCCATAATTGCTGCCAGATTCTCATGCACTCCCTTGGGTGTGCCGGGCAGGTTCACAATCAGCGTTCTTCCGCGAATGCCGCAGATGCCCCGGAACAGCATCACTGCACGGTTCTTCTGCATTACCGTACTCCGCATGGCCTCGGAGAGCCCGGGCACCTCCCGTTCAATGACACGACGGGTCGCCTCAGGCGTAACATCACGAATCGCCAGATCGGTGCCGCCCGTAGTCAGCACCAGATCCGCCTGGAAATAATCCGTCAGTTCAATCAGTGCGGCAATAATCTCATCCTGTTCATCCGGCACGATCCGATATTCAACGATCTCGCCGCCTAGCTCCTCTTCCACCAGTTCCCGAATAACCTGGGCGCTCGTGTCTTCCCGTTCGCCTCTGGCCCCTTTATCGCTGGCCGTCAGGATTGCTGTTTTCCACGCCATAGGTTGTCCCTCCTTCTCGCTATGCTATGTATAGGCGGCCGTCTTCACGGCCTTTACTCAGCGCTTCCACCCGCATCTTGGTGTCCTGATTCCTCCAGCGCGTAATCCCCCGTTTTGCCTCCGCTCTTCTGTACGAGCAGCGTGGGCCCGATAATCATATCCTTCTGCAGTGCCTTGCACATGTCGTATACCGTCAGCGCGGCTGCCGATACGGCGGTCAGCGCCTCCATCTCCACCCCGGTTTTGCCGGTTGTTTTGACGGTTGCTTCTATATATAGCCGGTCTTCGCTGTTATCCCAAAAACGGATATCAATGCCGGTAAGCGGCAGCGGATGGCACATGGGAATCCAGTCCGCGGTTTTTTTGGCCGCCATGATTCCGGCAACCTGGGCAACAGCAAGCACATCGCCTTTGCCGATCCGGCCCGCCTTGATCGCTGCGAGCGTTCCGGGAGCCATCTCTACGCTGCTGCGCGCGGCGGCTGTCCGCTTGGTGATCTCCTTGTCGCTCACATCCACCATGCGCGCCCTGCCCTGCTCATTAAAATGGGTTAATTCCATGGTATGTTCTCCTTCCGGCAGTGAAAGATGCCCTCTTCCGTAATCAGCATGTCCATATAGGCATCATGCCCATCCATCGGGACTTCAGGCACCAGTTGTTGGCTGAAAGCCAGCCCGATCCAGACCGGAGGCTTCAGAGCAAATCCGGACTCCTGCTTCAAGGACGCCTGCATCCGGTCATAGTAGCCCTTACCGTAGCCAAGACGCCCGCCCTGCCGGTCAAAAGCGAGCCCCGGAACAAAAACCACATCCGGAACCGGGGGCACCTCCCGCTCCTGCCCGTTCCCTTCAGGGAGTAAGGGCTCCAGGATGCCATAAGCTCCAGGTGCAAGCTCCTCCCAGGAGCCAACCGTATGAAGGCTCATGGTTCCCGCTTCCGCAATAACACGGGGGAGCAGCACCTCCCGGCCAAGCGCCCAGGCCCCGGCAATCAGCGGGCGGCAATCCAGCTCTGAACGGAAAGGCACATAGGCGAGCAGTGAAGCAGCCTTCTCCTTCCGGAGCCAGTCCAGTGCATGGCTGCAGACCCGGGCGGACATGGATGCCCGTTCATCTGCAGCAAGCCCCTCACGGACAGCTGCTCTCTCTGCGCGCAGTTCCCGCTTAAGCGCTGCCAGCAGCGCACGGTTGCCTGTCATGGACAGCAGCCTCCTTCTCCGTTATATCCTAGCTTATCATAGTTTGTAAACTCAGTTTACCACTCTTCTCACATGTTCGCCAAGGTTGAACAAAACACGCTGTTACAGGAACCTTTGCAAGTCTTGTCCACGACCCGGCTGGTGCAGCAGTCTCCGGGGAAGGATTCTTTCGTCCAGACGCATCGCAGCAAGGTAATGCAGGCTGCTCCCCTCGCGCGGCAAACGCTTTTCATGTAAACTATAGAATAAGGTTTTTGGTACAACCGGGGCGGTAGACGCCGTGGTGAAATATGTAAGGGCGGAGGTTTCATCAGTATGCTTCTTCAAGCAACAGGAATTACCAAGTCATATGGAATACAAAGCGTGCTGGACGGCATCAGCCTGCAGGTGAACGAGAAGGAACGGGTAGGCCTCGTCGGTGTCAATGGAGCCGGGAAGTCGACCTTCCTGCAGATTCTCGCCGGCGAGATGTCCTTTGACAGCGGGCAAATTCATAAATCCAAGGAAACCACCATTGGTTACCTGGCCCAGAACAGCGGACTGCAGTCCGATAAGACCATTCAAGAGGAAATGCTGGCCGTATTCAGCCCGCTGATCGAAGCGGAAGCAGAGCTGCGGCAGCTCGAAGCAGACATCGCCGACCCTGGGCTGGCGGATGACCCGAAGCGTTATGAAGATCTGCTGGAGCGCTACGCCAGACGTTCGGATTGGTTCAAGGATCATGGCGGCTATGAGATGAATACGCGGATCCGCAGCGTTCTGCACGGCATGGGCTTCGGCGAATTTCCGCCGGAGACGCCGATTGCCACGCTGAGCGGCGGCCAGAAAACCCGTCTGGCTCTGGCCCGCATTCTGCTGCAGGCTCCGGATCTGCTGATGCTGGATGAGCCGACCAACCATCTGGACATTGAAACGCTGACCTGGCTGGAGGATTATCTGCGCAGCTATGCCGGCGGCATTCTGGTCGTCTCCCATGACCGCTACTTCCTTGACCGTCTGGTGACTACAATCGTCGAAATCGAACGCCATCAGTCCCGGAAGTACACGGGCAACTACAGCCGTTATGTGGATCAGAAGGCCGCAGAATATGAGATCCGCCTGAAGCAGTACGAGAAGCAGCAGGAAGAGATTTCGCGGATGGAGGATTTCGTGCAGCGCAATATCGTGCGTGCCTCCACCACCAAACGGGCCCAGAGCCGGCGCAAGGCGCTGGACAAGATGGAACGTATCGACAAGCCGCTGGGTGATTTGAAAAAAGCCAGCTTCTCCTTCGAGCCGGACTTCATGTCCGGCAAAGAGGTGCTGCAGGTGCGGGATGTCGCGGTAGCCTTCAGCGAAAAAGCGGAGCCGCTCTTCCGGAACGCCTCCTTTGAGCTGCGGCGGGGTGAGACGGCAGCCCTGATTGGCCCGAACGGAATCGGCAAGTCCACGCTGCTGCAGTGCCTGACCGGTACGCGGGAGCCTTCCACCGGCACCGTGAACTGGGGAACCAAAGTGAAAATCGCCTACTACGATCAGGAACAGACCCGGCTTAATCCGCGCAATACAGTGCTGGAGGAGCTGTGGAGTGAATATCCGATGCTGGAAGAGGCGCGAATCCGGACGATTCTCGGCAATTTCCTGTTCAGCGGCGAGGATGTCCTGAAGAAGGTTGCTGCGCTCAGCGGCGGTGAGAAAGCCCGGGTTTCGCTGTCGAAGCTCATGCTGCGCGGCGCCAACATGCTCATTCTCGATGAGCCGACCAACCATCTGGATCTGATGAGCCGCGAGGTGCTGGAATCGGCGCTGATTGATTTTGAAGGCACCCTGCTCTTCATTTCCCATGACCGTTATTTCCTGAACAAAATGGCCGAACGTGTACTGGAGCTTCATCCAGGCGGAATTGATCAATATCTGGGCAATTATGATGATTATATCGAAAAAAAGCGGGAGCTTGAGGCGATTGCCCTGGAGGAAGCGGAGCTAGCCTCTGTCAAGGCCTCCAAGAATGCCGAAGCTGAAGTGCCGGCGGCAGAAAAAGGTGCGGCCCTCTCCTATGAAGCCGAAAAGCAGGCCAAACGCGAGGAACGCAACCGCCAGCGGCGGATCTCCGAACTCGAGGAGAATATCGCAGTGCTGGAGGAAGACATCGCCCGGATTGAGAATGAAATGACCAGGCCCGAGGTTTTTCAGGATTATGTCGCACTTCAAGAACATGAAAGTGAGCTAAAGCTCAAAAAAGAACAGCTTGGAAATTTATTTAGCGAATGGGAAAACCTTGCTGACGAATAATGTAAATCCGTTAAATAATTATTTTTTAAGAATTTCCGGTTTGTTCATAAATAGTTATCCACAGCCCCATCCACAGTTTTCGTGTATAACTCACAGCTTAAAAAGGCCCATAGGGCCTTTTTTTACGCGTAAAATCGCCTTTTTCCTTGTCAAGGACTTTTTATCCACCGAATTATCCACATTATCCACAATTATCACAGGAAAACGGCTCTTAGTAAACAGCCCTTTTCGGGTTTTGAAAAAATGCCGTTATTGCTGATTTTACACGGTTTTTACACAATTCGGGCAGAATATGTGGATAACGTTGTCCACAGCTTGACAAAAGGCGCTTCTGCTTTTTTATCGGGTAAATAACAACACGGGACTTACGGCCGCAGGGATTCCCCACCGCTCCCAAATTGTAGGCCGTATGATTATGGTGTGGGTCCTTCTGCGGATACGATGAGCTCCCTTCACGATCGATCCGCAGCCGTTGCGGACTGGAAAGCCGTTATTGAAAGAAGATTCCAGGCTCAATCGAACGATTTAACGACTCCTGAGTCCATAACTACTGAAAAAGTAAGATTTTTGGCAAAATAGGGTCCCCTCTGTCCACTTCAGTCCGCTGATGGGCTGATGGAGCCCCCCTGCATTGCTTATATCCTCTGAGGCTTCCAGGATCTCCGCATTTCTTGAAATTGAATAATTTTCTATACAATAAAAAATGGCCTGTTCCCCCACATAATATGTGGAGAAAACAGGCCATCGGATGTTCCTGAGCGCCTTGCAAATTTACACTTCGCGCACTATACAGCCGATGACGGCTGAGAAGCTGAAGCAGCGGAGAGCAGGGCCGAGTTGCAGGCCGCGATATAAGCAATGCCCGCTGCCATTACAATATCCTGATGGATAGCCGTCCCCCTGAATTTATTTCCTTCCCACTCCACCATTACCGCCGCCTCGGCCTGGGCGTTCTCACCGCTGCCCAGCGAATGCAGCTCCAGCCCCGTAAAAGCAATCTCCTCGGCAATCCCTTGCCCGATCGCCGCTATGATCGCTTCCAGCGGCCCGTTGCCGGTGCTGGTGTGCGAAGTTTCCTCGCCGCTTTTTAAGTGGCGGACCGTAACAGCGGCCACCCGGCGCTGTGCGCTGCCGGCCAGTACCTGGACCTCGCCCAGCTCATAGACCTTGGCTTCCTGACCGGTAGTGGTGCTGACCATCCGCAGCAGTTCATCGTCGCTGACTGCCTTCTGGCGGTCAGCCGTCTCCTTGAAGGATTCATACAATGCATCCAGCTCCCCGGGGCTGAGCGCAATGCCATACTTCGCCGCCCGGTCCTTCAGGGCATGGCGGCCGGAATGCTTGCCCAGAATAATCATGCTGCGCGGAATGCCCAGCCGCTCGGGGTCCATAATTTCATAGGTGCTGCGGTCCTTCAGCAGCCCGTCCTGGTGAATTCCCGATTCATGCTGGAAGGCATTTCTGCCGACGACCGGTTTGTTGTAGGCAATCGGAAAATGCATGGCCCCGCTGATGATCCGCGAAGTGTCGTACAGCTTATCCAGCACTATGCCGGTTTCCGCGCCAAGCGCATCCCCCCGTGTCTCCAGCGCCATGACCAGCTCTTCCAGCGCACAGTTTCCGGTGCGCTCCCCCACGCCGTTGACTGTCACCTCAATCTGGGTAGCCCCTCCTTCAATCGCAGCCAGACTGTTGGCCACGGCAAGCCCCAGGTCGTTGTGGCAGTGAGCGCTATAGCTCACGGTATCGCCGCCTCTGGCCCCCTGCCGGACCCGGCGGAACATCTCGCCATATTCCTGCGGCAGCGCATAGCCCACCGTGTCGGGCAGATTGATAATCGTCGCGCCTTCCTCAATGACGGCCTCCACCATTTCGATCAGGTCATCGATGCCCGTCCGTGCGGCATCCATGGCGGTGAACTCCACCACCTCGCAGAATTGGCGCGCATACGCCGTCATCTCCCGGGCGGCGGCTACAACCTCGGCCCGGCTCATGCGCAGCTGATGGCGCAGGTGAATGTCCGAGGAGGAAATGAACAGATGAAGCCGCCGCCGCTCCGCATCCCGGGTCGCCCGCACCGCAGCATCAATATCCCCTCTGACTGCACGGGCAAAGCCGCAGATTTCCACGCCCTGCACCTTCCGGGAGATCGTCTCCACGGCAGCAAAATCCCCGGGGCTCGATACCGGGAACCCCGGCTCCAGCACATCCACGCCCAGTTCGGCCAGCTTATAAGCCAGAATGATCTTTTGTTCCGGAGTAAGACTGGCCCCGGGAGCCTGCTCGCCGTCACGCAGCGTCGTATCGAAAATCTGAATTCGTTTCTTTACCGGAATAATCATGGAAAACCCTCCTGAAAGTTTTGTGGCATTGCTTCTCAGACCCAGCTCCGGGCAAAAACCGCTCCTTCAAGCATAAGCCGCATTATGGTGTACTTAAGCTGCAATCCTCCTATGTCCCTGGCCTTCGTTTCCGCTTTGCACAAGAACCGCACGTCGACTTGCGGCTCTGCTGATTCCCACCCACTGCTGCCGGCAGCAAGCGGAGAGCAGGCTGTCTGCCTAGCTTGGCAGACGGCCTTCACTCTCCAACGCTTTTCCAGAATGAGGCCGCCTTATCCGGCCATCACCTGAACAACGCAAAAACCCGCCATCTCTAAATAAAGAGACGGCGGGTTCCCCCTCCGCGGTACCACTCTTTTTGACGCACAGCCTTCTATGCCAGCAAAGCTTCAAGCTGCGTCCTGCTCTTCCCCACGGAACGCTTGCCGGGCGCTAATGCCCGGCAGCACTCCATGAAGGTCCGGTAACGGGGACATCCGTAGCGGCATACATCCTGCTGTTCCGCCGCTCCGCTCCCGGGCGAGATTCAATGCCTCCGGTGACTGCGTCGCACCACCCCGCAGCTCTCTGCTCACCTTCATCATCTACTGCTCCCGTTCATCGCGTGTTCTCTATCATATCCGTTAATTTCTTCAATGGCCCTGTCAATTCACGCAAAAAAGCCTGCCGTCTCATTCAAGAGACGACAGGCTGTTCACCTTCGCGGTACCACTCTTGTTGATATCCCGGTTCAGCCAGCGCTTTAGCCGTTCTAAGATATCCACTCTACAGCCTTGCAAGGAAACGGGAAGCAACCGCTTGTTCCGTCACTATGCAGGACTACCCTCTTACGGAGGTCAACCGTAACGGTGTACGAAAGGTCGGGGGCAATTTCGCCCCGGTTGGCGTTCCTTGAAGGAACCTCCTGCTTCCACCGTTCCGCTCCCGGACGAGTTCAGGTCTCCTTCGGCTGCGTCGCACCCACCCGCAGTTCTCTTATCCCGGAGATTCCTTACTGCTTCCATTCATCGCGTTTGTTCAAATTATTAATAATGATTGAACTGATTATACCCGCCATCACCAAAAGCTGTCAATAGGTTTCCACTGACCAATTTTCCAGCGAGAACCCCGGATCAGCGACCATATCCAGCGGTGTGCTGCCGTCATGGCGCCATTTCACGTAAGCGGCCGCACCGATCATGGCCGCATTGTCGGTGCAGAATACCGGAGGCGGAATGATCAGCTCAATGCCCTCCGCCTCGCAGCGGGCGGTCAGCGCCTCGCGCAGGCCCTTGTTGGCGGCTACGCCTCCGCTGAGCAGAAGCTGCTTGGCTTGGGTGGCTTTTACAGCACGAACCGCCTTCTCCACCAGCACCTCGACAACCGACTCCTGGAAGCCGCGGGCTATTCCGGCCACATCCGGCGCAAGGCCCTTCATCTTGCTCTGGTTGACCACATTGAGCACGGCCGACTTCAGGCCGCTGAAGCTGAAATCATAGGAATCCGGCTCCAGCCAGACGCGGGGAAGCGCCACCGCTTCCTCCGCCTCGCGGGCCAGCCGGTCCACATGGGGGCCGCCCGGATAAGGGAACCCGAGCGCCCGCGCTACCTTGTCATAGGCTTCGCCCACAGCGTCATCGCGGGTTCGGCCGATAATCCGGAACTTGCCCTCCCGTTCCATGCTGACCAGCTCTGTATGCCCGCCGGATACAACCAGCGTCATGTTGGGATACTGCAGCTCCTTAACCAGCCGGTTGGCATAAATATGACCGGCAATATGATGCGTGCCAATCAGGGGCTTGCCCCAGGCAAGCGCCAGGCTTTTGGCAGCTACAACACCGACCAGCAGCGCTCCGACGAGCCCGGGCCCCTGCGTAACCGCAACGGCCGTCAGCTGTTCAGGCTGAACGCCTGCCGCTTTCAGCGCCCCCTCTATCACCAGTGTAATCACTTCTACATGCTTGCGGGATGCCACTTCAGGCACAACACCGCCGAACGCGCGATGGGTTTCGATCTGGCTGGAGATCATGTTCGAAAGCACCTCACAGCCGTCCTTCACCACCGCTACGGAAGTTTCATCACAGCTGGTTTCGATTGCCAATATTAGTACAGGCTGAACTTCACCCGTTTCGGTCTTCATTTCAGATCCACGCTTCCTTCCATCATGCCTTGCTCCCCGTATTCCGGCAGATCCGCCCACATAATCAGCGCATCCTCGCGATTATCCGAGTAATAGCCTTTGCGGGTGCCTGCCGGACGGAAGCCTTTTTTGCGGTACAAATTCTGGGCGACCTCATTCGAGACCCGGACCTCCAGTGTGATGGACTTCATGCCCAAAAAAGCAGCCGTCTTCATTAGCTCGTCCAGCAGTCTCTCGCCCCATTTGCGTCCCCGGTACGCCTCAAGCAACGCTATATTCGTGACATGGGCTTCATCAACAATGGCCCACATCCCCGCATAGCCAATAATACGCCCGTGCAGCTCCATGACCATATATTTGGCAAAATGATTGTGGGTCAGCTCGTTGCGGAAGGCCTCCTCCGTCCAAGGCATCGTGAAGGCTTCCCGCTCAATAATCAGAATATCAGGAATATCTACAAGCTTCATCAGGCGGAACACCAGCTCCGTGCTCTGATCCCTTACCGGCTCCGATTCCATCATTATTGATTCAGGCCCCCTTCACCGCTCCGGCGCAGATTGGCTTCCGCTTCGGACAGCTGAGTATAATTCGGGATTAGACTATGCAGATCATCGTTTCCCGCTTGCAGGCGCTCTTCCCCTAAATACCCCGCCCAGCGTCCTTCCAGCTCATAGGGCACAACGAGAACATTCCCTGTTTCCCGCAGCAGCCCGGTTGATTCGCCGCTGCCAAGCAGCAGCGTTTCGCCGACGAACCAGATGGCGCGCGGCTTCCTGCCTTCTGCCTCCGCCTGCTTCAGTCTATCCGTCAGGTCCAGCACCCAGTCGGCCATAAGCCGGATAGCATCCGGCTCCAGTCTCCGGGGCGCATGCTCCCCGTCCGCAGCGAACAGTGCGGTGTAGGCCTGCCCCCGGCGCGCATCCAGCAGCGGAATAATCCAGTCCGGGCCAGTCCCGGCCGGTTCCTGTTCCGCCGGTTCCCCCGCGCCGGATGGTTCCACCTGCTGCTTCAGCGCAGCAGCCAAACCGCCCCAGGCCAGCGCCTGCAGGGTGGAGATGCCGGCTACCGGCACCTTCCAGGCCCACGCCAGCGTCTTGGCAGCAGTTACGGCGATGCGCGTTCCGGTATACGAACCCGGTCCCAGCCCAACTGCAATTCCGCCGATCATGGCGGGGGTTGTGCCGGTAGCCTGCAGCGCCTGCTCAATAATCGGCAGCAGGTGCACGGAATGGTTCCGCTCCCCTGAGGCATTCGTTTCATGCAGCAGCCTGCCATTTTCCGTGATCGCTACCCCAAGGATAGCTGTGGATGTATCCAGCGCCAAAAACCGCTTGCGCGGCTCAACATTTAGCTTCATCATCTTTCATTACCCCACTTCTGGTTCAGAGCCCGGCACACCCCGCCGTAAGGCTCCCCGCTTCCGGTCACTGTAATCAGCCGTTCCTCCGGCCCGCATGTTTCTATAGCGATATGGAGAAGCCGCGGCGGCATCAAATCCGCAATAATACGGCTCCACTCTACCAGGCAGACGCCCTGCCCATAGAAATATTCATCCAGCCCCAGCTCGTCCGCTTCCTGGAGCGAGATGCGGTATACATCCATATGATAGAGCGGCAGACGCCCTTCATACTCCTTGATAATCGTAAATGTCGGGCTGCTGACGATCCCTTGTACACCCAAATGACGGGCAAAGCTCTGCGAGAACGCTGTTTTTCCAGCGCCCAGATCTCCGTCCAGCCCGATAACCATGCCCGGTTCTGCTGAGGCGGCCAGTTCAGCCGCCAGCTGCTGTGTATCCTCCAGGCTATATGAACGGTAAGTGAACACCGTTTCAGCGATGTTGTTCAAGCTGCAACTACCACCTTTTTATTTCAATCCACGCCCCTGCACCAGGAGCGGACATATCATCACAATAATTTCAATTATATCGGTATGATACTTCTACCGCAACAACGTCCTTCATTTGCTGCCTTCGGCTGCAAGAACAGGGACAGCATATAAATTCTATATTTGCACAAAACGGCTAGGCCGAACCTTGACTGAATAAGGCAGCCGTTTTGGATTACAGTTTAGAATTGCGCTCGAGATTCCTGTATGTCGCTTCGAAAGGAGTAATATCGCTTACCGATACGAGTCCGATGTGAATCTCTTTCTTCTAATCAGGTCAGAATTCCATTCTATTGCATTCTCTGCAGCAGAATAACCCAAAATCAGTCAAAAAGCTCCATCTATTGCACTCTGTACATTATAATCCCTTGAAAAAGCTGTTTTGGGCTCGATATAAGAAAATCTATTGCATAAAATACAGCAGAATGCGATTCAACGCAGAATAATAAGAATTCTATTGCACGAAGTGCAGTCAAACAAAAAAATCCACTGTGGTTACCCCACATGAAGACAACAGACTTCTAGTTCAATCTATAAACACTCACCCGATAGCAATGGTCTCTGGCAGCCGCTTACCAATTTCTTTCTCCAGTGCCAGTTGGAAAAAGCAAAAAACCGATTGAACGGGTTATCCCCCTCAATCGGCTTTTAGGGTCTGAATGGGTTCCGGTCTCAGCTCTCCTGTTCTTCCAGACGCTCCACACCCACCGTATGTGTATTCGTCGGACGTGAACCTACCTGCACTGTAGCCATTCCATTTTCCGCATCTACATGCTCTATCCAGACAGGTTCTCCGTCCAGATGTACAGAAATCATATCCTTGGAGGCATAAATCGCTTTTGCCCGTTGTACATCCATGATTTGGTCTCCTTTCTTCATACAAAGCTCACTCTGAAGCAGCAGCCTTACTCTTCGATAGCAGGCGGTTCGCCAATCGTCGCTTCGGCGTCCAGCCGCCCGGAATCCTCGGTCAGCGCTTCTTCTTCCCCGGGCTCTACAATGCTTGCCCAATCCACAACCTCAGCCGGAATATCCTGTTCCGATAAGGCGTCGCTCCAGTCATACCATCCCTTTTCCAATATCGCTCCTCCGCTTCGTTTCAGTGCTGCCGGGAATTCGCAGTTTCCTCTTAACGCCCGGGCTTATTTTTTCCCAACCTGCGCAAAAAATGCATCAGGGTAGAAACAGCCCCGTCATCCCATACTAAGCGGAAAGAACTTTGGATCAGGAGGCGATCATCATGCATACCGTTTGGAAAGGGGCCATCAGCTTCGGGCTGGTCCATGTTCCGGTCAAAATGTTCTCCGCTACCGAGGACAAAGACATCTCGCTGCGTTACATCCACAAAGAATGCGGCAGCCCGCTGTCGTATGTGCGGAAATGCCCTGTCTGCGACAAGGAAGTGGCGTGGGAGGAAATCGGCAAGGGCTACGAATATGATAAGGGGAAGTTTGTCCTGTTTGAGAAAGAAGAACTGGAACAGCTGACGGAGCAGAGCACCAAGAACATTGCGATTCTGGATTTCGTGGACCTGACGGAGATCGATCCGATTTATTTCCAAAAAACGTATTACCTTTCCCCCGATCAGGCCGGGGCCAATGCTTACCGCCTGTTGATGGAAGCAATGCGCCAGACCGGCAAGATCGGCATCGCCAAAATCTCCATCCGTTCCAAAAGCAGTCTCGCCGCCATTCGCGTGCTGGCTGACTGCCTCGCCATTGAAACCATCTTTTACCCGGATGAGGTGCGGCCTGTGTCCCAGGTTCCAGGCCTGCCCGAGCCCGGCATCGTTAACGACAAGGAGCTGGATATGGCTAAGCTGCTGATCTCCCAGTTGTCCACCCCGTTTGAGCCGGGCAAATACACCGATGACTACCGCCAGCGCATGCTTGATCTGATCACTCACAAAATTGCCGGTGAGGAATTCCATATCGCTCCTGCCCGCCAGGAGAGCAATGTAATTGACTTGATGGCTGCGCTTCAAGCCAGTATTGAAGCCGTCCAGCATATCCCTGCTGATCCCGGCCCATCTGCGGCTTCCGCCAAAACCAAAGGCGCGGCGTCCAGGAAAAAAACAGCCGCAGCCAAACCGGCCAAAACTGCTGACGGCCCAGCAGTCGTTAGCGAGGCTACCGGACCGATTCCGGTCATTGCGCCCAAGCCGAAACGGCGGACAGCCAAGAGTAAAGAGCCGGGGGCTTAATTTATGAAGCTGCAGCCCGTTGTTCCCTTCGAGCCTGTGCTGGCATCGCAGCTGCCGGAGGGCGGTCAGTGGATTGCCCAGATTAAATGGGATGGCGTGCGCATGCTCTCTTACTGTGACGGGAGCGAAGCGGAGCTGATTAACCGCCGCGGCAACCGGCGCACCCTGCAGTATCCCGAAATCGCCGACCCCAGAGCCTACTGCCGGGCCGGCTCGGTCATTTTGGACGGAGAAGTGATTGCGCTCAGCGGCGGCAAACCCTCCTTCCATGAGGTGATGCGCCGGGACAGCTTGAAGAATGCTGCGGCGATCAAAGCCGTGAGTCCGCAGGTTCCCGTGCTGTATATGGTATTTGACATTCTATACTGTAATGGCACATGGCTTCTGGATCAGCCGCTGTCCAGACGGCAGCAGATGTTAGGCGAAATGCTGCTCCCGCATCCGCATGTGCAGGCGGTGCCCAGCTATGCCGACCCGGCGGAGTTGTATGCCGCTGCGGTGCGCCAGGGGCTTGAGGGCATTGTCTGCAAGGACAGCGGCAGTACCTATGCGCTTGGAGGCAAGGACAAGCGCTGGCTAAAGCGGAAGATCATCTTCGACGTAACGGCTGTGGCAGGCGGCGTCACCTTCCGGGACGGAACAGTCAATGCCGTGCTGCTCGGCCTCTACGATAACGAGGGCAAGCTGCATTATATCGGCCATGCCGGGGCTGGCCGGATGACCGTGCAGGACTGGCGTGACCTGACCGAGCAGGCGCACACTCTGGCTTCGGAGACTATGCCGTTTGCCGAACTGCCGGAGCGGAGCAAGGGCGCATTCTGGATCAAGCCACAGCTTGTCTTCAAGGTTCATTATCTGGAATGGAATGCTTCAGGCACGCTGCGCCATCCGAGTATCCAAGCGAGAGTCGAACTGGCTCCGCAGCATTGCCTGCTGAGCCAGCGGGATGCCTCCGTCGTCAACTAAAAGCGTTCTCCCGATTGGTGGAAGAACGCTTTTGTCTGTTTATTTTACGGGGCAATGAGAGTGGCGGCAATGGCTTCGAGATCTTCTTTGGCAAGGCTGCTGTTTTTGTTCACCGTAATTTTGTAGTCCTTGCTTCCATCCCCGCTGCTCCAGGTCAACTCCGCCTTAAAATCGCCATGATGAGGACCAAATTTCGTATAGACAGCCTCGCGCCCGTTGATGATTAAATCCTCAGGCTCATCGCCTGGCAGTATAGCATAGGTTGCCCCTTCCGGAAGGACGGCCGCAGGGCCGTAGTGAAAACGGATTCTTTCCGCGCCCTTTGTATAGGTCAACATTGCCGAACCACTCGTCCACTTGTACTTCTTAAAGATCACTTTTTTACCGGAAGCTACTGCCTCCGCTTTAAGCTGATTTTTGAGCTTCTTATAATCAGGACCAAGGAAGAACGGGATATAAGGCTCAAGTAAGGCCTCCTGGAACACAAAGCCTTCCGGTAAATCCCCCGGTTCCTCCAGTGTTTTTCCTGTCAAAGCCAGCTGCTTTTGGGCAGCCTCGCTGATATCCGCGAACCTGTACGGCATGTAGCTGAAATCAAGCGTATCGTCCGGATTGGACTTGGCGTGATTAATGTACCCCACCCGTATTTCTCCGGTTTGGAGTTTGACCGCATATTCCTTGTCAAGCAGCTGCTGAATGGATGGATCGGTTTTGACAATCTGCACTACAGGTGCCGTGCTCTTGCTCCTCTTCTGCGAGGATGACGAAGCAGCCCCTGCTGCACCGTCGGCGGCTCCCATCAACAGCACAACGCTCATTGCTGCAATGGCTGTTTTAACATTCATTTTCATCGCTTATTCTCTCCTTCGCAACGGTTCCGGCAACCTCATGCTGTATTGTGTAGCTACATATCTGTAACGCCCTTCATGACAAAAAAGGGACACCCCATCAAATAATTGTTCCGGATCTAACGTTGTAAGGATTCTGACCAAACCTCTATTGGATAAAACCGGAGGCCAGCGCCTGCCATTCACTTTTGTCCAGCGGATTTCCGGCATCGGTCCAGATGTACGTTGCATTGGCAGCTTCGTTATAATAGATCAGTCTGTTGGCTGTATACCAGATTTCCCGGTCTCCTCCGGATGACAGACCTGATATGAAGAGTGCCTCTTTCCCCTCCATCAGCCATTTTTCAGCAGACTGTCCGGATAAAATATTTATTGTGTTGGTACTTCCCTGGAGAAGCGGAGTTATCCTCAGTTGAAGGGACCGCTTGACTCCATCTATGAGTAAGTCCATGGTGACGGCAAGATTATTGGCCTGGCCCCCCTCCAGCTTGCGGACAAATACCTTTTTTCCGCTGCTGTCTGCTTCAGCTTCTGCCTTCAGCGCTTGCAAAAGAGTCTGATATTCCTTAGTTGCGGGATTTATGGAAGACTCATCGATAATCTGTGCCTTGGCAAAACCAAAGTCGCCAGGCAGGCTGGAAGGCAGCGGCGCTCCGGCAAGGGCAATCCCGCTCCATGCCTTGCTGAAATCGTCATAGCCGCTATACGTCAGAGGACGGAACACAGTGAACAGTCTTGTACTCTCTCCAAGCCCATTGGCCAGCTTCTCAAATTCGGCATCCTTGATGTAAAATACCGCCTTCTCGCCAGGGCCAAGTTCACTCTCCGCCTGCTGTTTATAGGCATCCAACAGATCGTTGTATTTGACCGCAGCGGATGAAGGGCTGGGCACAGGAAGGGTTCCCTGTACACTCCGGGCCGTTTGAAGAATCTGTTTACCAGTGCTGTTATTCAACGTTAGAGGCGCACCTTCCTTAGATTCAATAATTTCCACGGCAACGCGGGGCGTTTCCGGCAGGATATAATCGGCGGCCAGCTGGTATATACCGAATCCTGCTGCTAAAAGGATGAGTGCCGCAGTAATTCCCGAAGCTGCAATTTTAGTCCTTGAACGCGGCTTCTTCCTCCGTTGGTGCCTGGACCGGGTTTGCTGCATCACAGCTACTCCTTGCCCGGCCTCCTGGTCCGGTCCCGACTCCACCCGCGGACTGACGGAGTTTCCGTGAATTGCGGTGTCTGAACCTTCTGACAGATTCCTGGCATGGATTTCACGTATCCGCAACATCACCCGGTCTTTCACATCAAAATCATCATAACCCTCATTTCCGCTCATCTTCTTCACATTTTCTTCTTCAATAGAGATCCCTTGCCGTTCCATTCGCTCCCTCCTTTATGAGCTGACATCATTTTGGCCAATTTCATGAGGGTCCGCCTGTATTTTTTCTTGACCGCTTCCATATTCTTATCCAAAATCCCCGCAATTTCCGGGAAGCTCTGCTCTTCAAAAATCCGCAAAACCAGCAGATTTCTCTCTTCAGTACTCAGCCTGGACAGCGCCTTAGCAAGCGGTTCGCTAAATATATTCCGGTCCATCTGCTGCTCGGGGCTTTCCGGCGGCGGTGCAGGCTGAAACAGTTGCAGCACCCGCTGCTGCCTTTTACGCCTGCGGATAAGGTCCAGGCAGTGATGATAAGCAATCTTGTACAGCCAGGAGGAAAAGCTGGCAACAGAGCGATACGCTGCTATATTCAGATAGGCTTTGACCAGGATATCCTGCACGGCATCCTCTGCCTCGGACCTGCTTCCCAGCAGGCGGCTGCAATACCGGTGAATCGGCTTCTGATACGCCTCGACAATTTGGGCGTAAGGCTCCACTTCTCCGGCCTGCACGCGGGCAACGGCCTGTTCAATCCAGTCCAAAATCAAAAAACACTCCCTTCTACGCACATCTCCTACTCTTATAAGCATCGGGAATGGCGAATCGGGACAAAGTACCCTAATTTTTTTCTGCTTCCTGGCAGCCTATGCGCGGATGGAATATCTCCGGTATGCAGATAATACCTTCAACTGCAGCTATCCAGAACAGAAAGGTGGTTCCCCTGATGCCGGCAGCCGTCAAAGGCTCCATCACCGTCGATGGGCAAGAGATTATCATCACCAATCCCGACAAGCCGTTATGGCCTGAAGTGGGCATTACCAAACGGATTTACCTGCAAAAGCTGGCCGCCCTCTCCCCTTATCTGCTGCGCTATTCCCGTGACCGGCTGCTGACTGTAATCCGCTATCCGCACGGCGTTCCCGGCATGTCCTTTTATCAGAAAAATGCGCCGGAGCCTTTGCCGGATTTTGTGCGGACAGCAACTCACGACAACATTACCTATATTGTCCTGCAAGGACTGCCCGAGCTGCTCTGGCTGGGGAACTTAGCCGCGCTGGAGTTTCATCCCTCACTGCATTATGTCGGCAGCACTTTGCCCTGCGAATGGATGATTGACCTGGACCCGTCCCTTGAGGTCGAGCCGCGGATTATGGAAGCGGCGGCTGTTGTAGGGGAGGTACTGCAATCATTGGGGATTGCCTCAGTCCCCAAAACCTCCGGTGCAACCGGAGTGCAGATTATCGTTCCGATCCGGCCCGGAGTCACTTTCGATGGCCTGCGCCGGATCGGGCATTTTGTCGGCAGGTATGTAACTGAGAAACGTCCCGATCTGTTCACGCTGGAGCGGTTGAAGAAGAACCGGGGCGACAAAATTTATTTTGATTACCTTCAGCATTACGGGGGCAAAACGCTCGCCGCTCCGTACACGCCCCGTGCCCGGCCGCTGGCTACCGTCTCCACTCCTCTTTTGTGGGAAGAGGTTCAGCACAATGTTTCGCCTGCCGATTTCCATCTGCTCAACATTGAGGAACGCCTGAGCATCATGGGCGATCTGATCGCCAAGGTGCCGCCGCAGCCGGTGGAGGCTCTGATCCCCAAACTTCCTTGACCCGGAACAAGCAATAAGCCCGCAGATGCCTATCCAGGCTGCGGGCTTATCAGGCGTCCATGGTATGGACAGAAGGTATTATATATGAGAATACGGCGACGCTTGATAAAGACGCCGAAATGGTTACTCTGATGTTCGTAAATATACCTTCCTTCGGTCAGTGCTCCCCTTGTTACGGGTGCTGCTAATGGATTGCTTTTTTCTTGAAACGGCCGCCCTTCACATCGTGGATATTGCCGATGGCAATAAATGCGTCGGAATCCCAATCCTCAACGATGGATTTAAGCTTCGCTTCTTCCAAACGGGTAATGACTACAAATATAACCTTCTTGTTATCGCCGGAGAAACCGCCTTCCCCATCCAGATAAGTAACACCGCGTCCGAGACGCTCCGTCAGCGCTTCCCCGATATCACGGAATTTATCGCTGATAATCCATACCGATTTCGATTGATCCAGACCCTCAAGCGTAACATCAATCACCTTAAAAGCAATATAGTACGCAATCAATGAGAACATCGCATTATTCCAGCCGAACACAAAGCCTGCGCCGGAAAGAATAAAAAGGTTGAAGAACATGACTACTTCACCTACGGAGAAGGGGAGCTTCTTCGAAACTAGAATCGCGACAATTTCTGTTCCATCCAGCGATCCTCCGTACCTCACCACAAGACCCACACCCACACCCAGAATAACGCCTCCAAACACTGCAGCCAGCAGCGGTTCGCCGGTCAGCGGGGCAACAGGATGCAGCAGCTGAGTGCCAATGGACATCAGGACTACAGCAAACAGAGTGGATAAGGCAAAGGTTTTACCAATCTGCTTATAGCCGATGATAAGGAACGGCAAGTTAAGCAGCGTCAATATAATCCCCAGGGGAATATGAAAAATATGGGATATCATAATGGAAATACCGGTAATTCCGCCGTCAATCAGTTGATTGGGAACAAGGAAGATTTCCAGCGCTACAGACATCATCGCGGCTCCAAGCACCATCATTACGATCCGTTGGATCAGCCTGGCCCGCTTAAAGGCTTCTGATTTCTGAGGCTTTTTCTGCTCCTCATTCGAGAATATTTTCTGGCTTACAGTCATAGAACTCCCCCTATAAAAAGTATAATTAAAGCCTTATACCTTTATTATATCATAAAAAGGGGACATTTACGGATGGAACATGTTAGAACCTTCGAAAACACAGGTTTATCTCACTTAATCTGTCATAAAAGCGGCGATAACAGCTGACAAAGACTTTCTATGAGCTTGACATGATTTCCTCTTCTTCGGAAGATTACCGGCTCAATAAATTCGCTGTGCTGCAAATCCTGTTCAACACTGGCTGCCAGCCCGGCAATCACCTCCGGTCTAAGCAGGACTGCTGTCAGCTCAAAATTGGAGTAAAAGCTGCGCATATCCAGATTGGCACTGCCCACCGTCCCCAGCAGATCATCGATAATCATCACCTTGGCATGCATAAACCCTTTCTGATAGCGGTAAAATTTCACTCCGGCGTCCTGCAGATTTTCCAGGTATGATAGAGAAGCATAATACACCAGCCTGTTGTCCGGTATAGCCGGAATGATAATCCGCACATCCACACCGCTCAGCACTGCGTTTTTTAACGCCCGGCAGATCGTAGGATCGGGAATAAAATAAGGTGAGGTAATCCATATCCGCTGCTTGGCCGCCACAATTGACGCAAAATACATCTCCTGCGAGGCATCCAGCGCCCCGTCCGGTCCACTGGCAACCATCAGAACAGCCTCTTGATCAGTGCATTTATGCGCCGGAAAAAACCGGGGATGGTTCATCCCCTCACCCGTTGCCAGACGCCAGTCCTTCAGAAAAATATACTGCAGACTGTAGACCGCATCCCCCTCCAGACGCAGATGGGTATCCCGCCAATATCCCAGCTTCGGATCTTTTCCCAGATAATCATCCCCTATATTTAAGCCTCCGGTGAACCCTACACGCCCGTCGACCACAATGATTTTCCGGTGATTGCGGAAGTTGAACCGGCGGTCCAGCAGGGAGATGAGCGGGGGCAGGAAGAAATGAACCTCCACTCCGGCATTTCTCAGCGTGCGAATAAATCTCCGGCCCAGCTTATGACTGCCGAGACCATCACAGAGCAGACGTACCCTCACCCCCTGGCGCGATTTGCGGATCATAACGTCCTGAAACCGTTCTCCGATCTCATCATCGCGGAAAATATAGAATTCCATATGGATGTTATCCCGCGCCGCTTCCATGGCATCCAGCATTGCCTCAAAGGCTTCCCGCCCGTCGAACAGCACTTGGCACTTATTCCGGCCGGTGACCGGAAGCTCGGACAGCCTGGAGAGCAGGTGCAGCAGTTCTTTGTGATCTGCAAAATGCGGATTTCCGCTATCTGCCGCATCTGCTACAAGCTTTATTTTACCGGACAGATGGGCGCGGATTTCCCGAAACAACGAAATGCATCTTTTGTGCAGCTTGCGGCTCTGCCAGTAATCCCGGCCAAAAAAATAATAGAACAGCAGACCGGCCGGCGGACAGCAGAAGGCAATAAACAACCAGGCCAAAGCTCTTTGCGGGCGGCGGAATTCAAGCAGAAGGATGACAGCAAGCTGTAGAATAAAAAGACATAGAATGAACGCAAATATTTTCAATCCTTCACCCTCCAGGTATTTTTTATAGTAGGCCACCGCCCGTTACATTCCGGCTTCCCCTCTGGAAAATCCATGCTCCCGCCTGTGAATTCAGGCCGATTCTAGTACAGCTTTTGCCTGAAATCTCCTTCTTTATTCAAGCAAACCGTTGTCATGTTCCCTACAAAGATGGAATACATAGAGTAGTAGGACGATTCGGATAAGCCAGCGTCACAAAAGGCCTTAGTGAACACAAGGCGGCTGCACGAGCCGCAGGAAGGAGAAGCTATGAAGAAACAGCCCGATCATAACCGGATCACGCTGCTCGTTGTCCGCGAAGCCGGGCGTCCGGTAAGACAGCTTCAGCTATCCAAACCGCTCGCTCTGGTGCTGCCGGCCGCAGCGGCCCTTTCTCTCTCCAGTCTGGTCACCTCCATGCATTTTCATGCCTCCCGCTCCATATCCGAGCTGGAAGCGGAAGCTGCGGCACTGTCCCTGACCAATTTGCGGATGGAAATGAAGGTTGCCGATAAGGATAAAGCCCTGCTGCAGCTCCGCAGTCAGGTAACCGAGCTATCGGAGGAAGCAGACCAGATCAAAGAGAAGCTGAAAAGTGTCAGCGAATTGGAGCAGCAGCTCCAGTCGCTTATTGACAAAGACAGCAGTGCAGCCTCCGGCAGCAAGAAAGAAACCTCTGCCTCCAAGACCTCCGCCTCCGCAGGCAACCTGCCTGAAGCCTCTGCGGCTGCAGCGGCACCATCCAGTCTGACAGGCTTACCCGGCAGTCCGCTTATTGCCGTCTCTCCCGCCTCTGCCGCTCCCGTGCTGTCCGCCGTGCAGTTCCGGCTGGAAGCGATGCCGGCTGCGCTTGACGGCGCGGTCACTCCGCAGGTCGGCGGAGAATATATCGCGGTCTACCAGAATGATCCCCTGGCGCTGGTACGGGAGACGAAGGATGACTATGAGGAAATCCGCAGCATGCTGGATGAAATGATGAGCAGTATCACTTCAACCATTACAGAAGCTAAAAAGGCAAATACCGCCAAAGCCGACCTGCAGGCCAAACAGGCACGCGCCGAAAAAGCCCGGCTGGCACCGGCCGTCCTCTGGCCTACACAATCCAAGGTTATTACCTCCAGCTTCGGCTACCGTTCTGACCCTTTTAAGGGAGTAGCAGCCTATCATTCCGGAATTGATATTGCCGGCAGCATCGGTGATCCTATTTATGCAGCAATGGATGGTGTTGTCACTGCCGCCGAGCAAATGGGCGCACGCGGCAAATATATTATTCTCCAGCATGACAACGGACTGGAGACCTGGTACATGCATTTGAACACAATGCTTGTTGCCCCGGGCACCAAGGTCAGCAAGGGCCAGAAGATCGCCCTGCTCGGCAACACCGGACGCAGCACAGGACCGCATCTTCATTTTCAGGTAGTCAAACAAAACAAGCCGGTCAATCCCTTGGGTTATGTACAGCCATAAGCCGGGAACTGGAATAAATTGAAGGAGGATGAGAGCATGTGGGGGAAAAATAAACTGCAAATGCCAGTAAAGTCCACCGACTCCTTAATCGGGCACGGCGGAACTTTGGAGGGGAAGTTGAACTGCGACACCAATTTACGGATCGAGGGCAACTTCAGCGGAGAAATCAACTGCCAGGGAACGGTTACCGTCGGTGAGCAGGGAACCGTCCGCTCCAGTATCAGGGCACAGGATATCATCATTGCAGGCAAGGTCTACGGGGATGTGATTGCGGACCAGCGGCTGATGATGACAGACACCGGACAGCTGCATGGCAATATTCTGGCCGGCAGCTTAAGCATCATGGAGGGCAGTGTGCTCAACGGCTCCGTTGCCATGGCCGAAGAGCCCGCCACAGAAAAAGCAGGCGGACTTCAGAAAAAAGAACATGCGGACAAAGCCGGCAAACGCAGCTCCAAACAAGCAGAAACGGCTTAGCCGCAGGAGCATGTCCATTGTTATATTGGCACAAAACGCCTTGAAGCAGGCTGATGCGGAATCAGCCCGGGCTACGCGGCAACGTCTCTTTTACGGAATACAATCCATGACACCAGCATGAATATCAGATAATAGACAGCGAGCACCACGAGAGCGAATCCCAGCGTGGACCCGCCTGGACCCTTGTCTGTCAGCAAATAGCCATGCAGATCCATGTGGGTGAAGATCAGGTATTTGGCCCACTCGTAACGCTCAGGGCTGAAGATTGCCGCGATAATATCCTTGGCGAACATAATGAACAGCGACAATCCGATAGCCAGCCCGCTTGCACGGAACACACTGGAAACCATGAAGGCCAGCGCAGCGGTGACAAACAGCTCGGCATAGCTGCACAGGATGCCCAGGAATGTATACTCTGCCGGACTCCAATCCGAGACGGAAGCTCCTCCAAGTCCGGACGAAGACGAGAATATCATCGCCGACACATATCCGAAAACGATCAGCACAGCAGTGCTCAGCAGGCTGAACAGGATCAGGGAAATATATTTGGACAGCAGTATTTTGGAACGGCTCCAAGGGCGGATCAGCAGCAGCTTAATCGTTCCCCAGGAAAATTCGCCCGCCACGGAGTCGGAAGCGATCACCACAGTAAAGATCGTATTCAGGAAGAAAGAAACACTCACGGTCGTCTGGAAGCTGTTCCACAGTTCTGTTGTGGAGGGATCGCTGCTGGTATAGTAGAACAATGCCGGAAACAGCGCGCTCATCACCGCCAGAATAATCAGCATAATCCATGTGCGTATACGACTGTAGATTTTGACGTTCTCATTATGTATGAGAGCCGCGAAATTACCCAATGCCTTCACCTCCGGTGATTTCCAGGAATTGATCCTCCAGTGAACGGGACAGCACCCGAATACCGTAGACCTTAATTCCGCCCGTTACCAGCTTCGCATTCAGCTCTGCGATGACTTCGCGGTCCGCTGCGACGGCAACGCCCCCATCCTTCAGCACCCCGGTCCCCAGCAGGGCCAGCGCCGCTTCAGGATCACTAACCTCAAACAGCGTCTCGCCGTCAGGCAGTATTTCAGCCCCTACTGCTTTGAGCTGCTTCACGTCAATCAGTTTGCCGTTCTGGATGATCGCCACCGAGTCACACATCAGCTCCATCTCGGACAACAGATGGCTGGAGACGAACACCGTAGTTCCCTCTTCCTGGCACAATCGGCGCAAATAATCACGCAGCTCGCGAATCCCCTGCGGATCAAGGCCGTTCGTCGGCTCATCCAGAATCAGGAGCTTCGGACGGTGCAGCAGCGCCTGGGCTACCCCCAGCCGCTGGCGCATTCCCAGCGAATAGGTTTTCACCTTGTCATGAATCCGCTGTCCCAGCCCGACCAGCTCTACAACCTCATGAATCCGCTTCTTATTCACACCGGGAACCATACGCGCGTATTGGCGCAGATTCTGGTATCCGGTCAGGAACTTGTACATCTCCGGATTCTCTACGATCGCTCCTATATTCGCCACAGCTTCTTCAAAATGATCTTTAATGCTGCGGCCGCAAATCAGGATATCCCCGCGGCTGATCGAGATCAGTCCGACCATCATGCGAATGGTGGTTGTTTTGCCGGCACCATTCGGCCCGAGGAATCCAAAGATTTGTCCGGGCGGGATATCAAGCGTCAAGTCGCTGACCAGCGTCTTGCTGCCGATTTTTTTGGTTACACCCATAAGACTGGCGACGGGCTTCACCACTTCTGCCGTGTTCGGCATGGTCTCACTTCCTTTCTTGTAAAAGTGCCTGAAAAATCTAAGGCTCCTATTCGGTGGCTAGCCGTAACTGCGGGGAATGTTTGGACTTCCGGCCGCTGTTGTCTCCAGATGTTTTTGATTATATCGCTGTTAGCGGATAACATCCGGAGACAAAGGCGGTCGCTATCGCTCCTTCAGTTCCAAACTTCCCCTCCATTACTTACACCTTTTAAAGTACCAAAAATTTTCAGTCCACTTTTTTTATTCTACCACAACTTCCCTTTTTCCTGAAAACCGGAAAAAAGTGCAGCAATAGTAAAAGGGACAACGTCCCTCCGGTTAAGGAGGGGATGTTGTCCCTTTAGATCAGCCAGCCAAGATAGCTGTTTGCATTATAAGGGCGGTTAGCCGCCAACACGGGCAAGCTCGCGCATATTCGCTTCGAACGCAGCCATCAGGGCGGCTTCGCCGGTCAAGCCGGTCTGTTCCACCTTGCGGATCTGCTCCATCATCCGTTTGTAATCCTTCGGAATAACACGGACAAATTTCGGCAGGGCCTCATCCCATGCATCGAGGATGCGTTGTCCGGCATTGCTGCCGGTAAGCGCGGTATGCCGCGTAATCAGACCCTGAAGCTCGGCAATTTCCTCCGGCTCCTCTACGCGCTCCAGAAGCACCATTTCCAGGTTGCAGCGCTTGATGAACGTATTGTCCAGATCGTATACGTAAGCGATACCGCCCGACATGCCTGCCGCAAAGTTGCGTCCGGTCGCGCCAAGCACAACCACACGGCCGCCGGTCATGTATTCACAGCCATGGTCGCCTACACCTTCAACCACCACGTTTGCTCCGGAGTTGCGGACAGCGAACCGTTCTCCGGCAATGCCGCTGATATAAGCCTCACCACTGGTAGCCCCGTACAGCGCCGTGTTCCCGATGATGATATTGTCCTCAGCAGCAAAAGTCGCCTGGGCGGATGGCTTAATGATCAGCTTCCCGCCGGAAAGCCCTTTGCCGACATAGTCATTGGAGTCGCCTTCAACGGTGATGGTGATTCCCTTCGGCACAAATGCGCCCAGACTCTGTCCCGCCGAACCGGTGAAGTGAAGACGGATTGTATCATCCGGGAGGCCAGCAGCACCGTATTTGCGTGTCAGCTCACTGCCCAGGATCGTACCAACCGCGCGGTTGACGTTCGTGATCGGCAGGGAAGCTTCAACCCCAGTGCCGGATTCCAGAGCCGGTGCGGCCAGGTCCAGCAGCTTCGACACATCCAGTGTTTCTTCGAGGCCGTGATTCTGGCGCTTACTGTTGAAGCGCGTGCTTCCTTCCGGCATAGCCGGGGTGTGCAGCAGGCTGCTCAGGTCGACGCCTTTCTTCTTCCAATGGCTGGAGGCTTTCACGGCATCCAGGCAATCGGTGCGGCCAACCATTTCTTCGATGGTGCGGAAACCAAGCTCCGCCATAATCTCACGGAGATCCTGTGCCACAAAGGTCATGAAGTTCACGACATGCTGCGGATCACCGGTGAAGTTCTTGCGAAGCTCCGGATTCTGTGTGGCTACGCCAACCGGACAGGTGTCCATTTGACATACCCGCATCATGATACAGCCCACCGCTACAAGCGGCGCAGTGGCAAATCCGTATTCTTCAGCACCCAGCAGCACAGCAACAGCGAGGTCGCGTCCGCTGAGCATCTTGCCGTCTGTTTCGAGTACAACACGGTCGCGCAGATTGTTCAGCATCAATGTCTGATGGGTTTCGGCCAGCCCCAGCTCCCAAGGCAGACCGGCATGGCGGATGGAGTTCATCGGCGATGCGCCGGTACCGCCATCGTAGCCGCTGATCAGGATGATATCGGCACGGCCTTTGGCTACCCCGGCGGCAATCGTTCCGACACCGACCTCAGACACGAGCTTAACATTAATGTTCGCACGGGGATTGGCATTCTTCAGATCGTAGATCAGCTCAGCCAGATCCTCAATGGAGTAGATATCGTGATGCGGCGGCGGGGAGATCAGACCTACACCCGCTGTGGAGCCGCGCACTTCGGCTACCCAAGGATATACCTTGCGGCCCGGAAGCTGTCCGCCTTCACCCGGCTTCGCGCCCTGCGCCATCTTGATCTGAATCTCGTCGGCGTTCACCAGATAATTCGAGGTCACCCCGAACCGTCCCGATGCCACCTGCTTGATCGCACTGCGGCGGGAATCGCCATTGCTGTCCGGAGTAAAGCGGGCCGGATCTTCTCCGCCTTCACCGGTATTGCTCTTGCCCCCGATGCGGTTCATAGCAATCGCCAGCGTCTCATGCGCTTCCTTGCTGATCGAGCCGAAGGACATAGCGCCGGTTTTGAACCGTTTCATGATCGATTCTGCAGATTCAACCTCATCCAGCGGAACCGGTGCATTTACAGGCTTGAACTGGAGCATGGAACGCAGGGTCTGATGCTTTTCGCTTTCGCCCTGCACCAGTGCAGCATACTTCTTGTACAGCCCGTAATCGCCGCTCCGCACGGAGTGCTGCAGCAGATGAATGGTCTGCGGGTTGAACAGATGCTCTTCCCCGTCGCTCCGCCACTGGTATTCACCGCCGGAATCGAGCACCTTGTCATTGCCGTCCTTGTCTGTGAAGGCCCGGTAATGGTGCGCAAGCGACTCCGCTGCCACTTCTTCCAGGCCGATGCCGCCAATGCGGGAAGGCGTCCAGGTGAAGTAACGGTCCACGAATTCCGCATTCAGGCCTACAGCTTCAAAAATCTGTGCACCGCGGTAGGATTGAATCGTCGAGATGCCCATTTTGGACAGTATTTTTACTACACTCTTTGTCGCAGCTTTTATATAATTCTTCACAGCCTTCTCATGCGAGATTCCGCGCAGCAGGCCTTGGCCAATCATGTCGTCGAGACTCTCGAAAGCGAGATACGGGTTAACCGCGCTTACCCCATAGCCAAGCAGCAGCGCATAATGATGTACTTCACGCGGTTCACCGGACTCCAGCAGGATGCTGACCTTGGTGCGCGTTCCCGAGCGGATCAGGTGGTGATGCAGGCTCGAAACGGCCAGCAGTGCGGGAATAGCAGCATTCTCACGGTCTACGCCGCGGTCGGACAGAATCAGAATGTTATGTCCTTTGGCCATGACGCGGTCAGCAGCTTCATTCATCCGCTCCAGAGCGATGCGCAGCCCTTCCGCTCCAAGCTCAGCCGGGAACAGAATCGGAATTGACATCGACTTGAACCCTGCACGGCGGACATGGCGGATTTTCGCGAAGTCCTCATTGGACAGGATTGGTGAATCCAGTGAAATCTGCCGGCAGCTTTCCGGTTCCGGCTTGAGCAGGTTGCGCTCAGGTCCGATGGTTGTAGCCGTGGAAGTAACCAGTTCTTCACGAATCGCATCGATCGGCGGATTGGTTACCTGGGCGAACATTTGTTTAAAATAGTTATAAAGACGCTGTGGCCGGTCCGACAGAACGGCCAACGGGGCATCATAGCCCATCGAGCCGACAGCCTCAGCACCGGTGGAGGCCATAGGCTCCAGAACCTTGCGCAGATCCTCAAAGGTATATCCGAAGGACTGCTGCAGCTGCTGCACATTGTCATGCTTCGGATTCGGCAGCTCCGGCGCATCAGGAAGCTCGTCGAGGCCGATCAGGTGCTCATCCAGCCACTGGCGGTATGGCTGCTCGGAAGCGATAGCGGCTTTGACCTCTTCGTCGGAAATGATCCGGCCTTCCTTCGTGTCCACCAGCAGCATGCGTCCTGGTCTCAAACGGTCTTTGTATAGTACGTCCTCAGCAGGGATATCAAGCACGCCTGCTTCCGAGGATAGAATAATCAGATCATCTTTGGTTACATAATAACGCGCCGGGCGCAGGCCGTTGCGGTCAAGGATCGCACCGATCTGAACGCCATCGGTGAAGCCCATTGCGGCCGGTCCATCCCACGGCTCCATCAGCGTGCTGTGGTATTCATAGAATGCCTTCTTCTTCTCGTCCATGCTGTCATGGTTGCTCCATGGCTCAGGGACCATCATCATGGCCACATGCGGCAGGGAGCGTCCGCTGAGGTACAGGAACTCGAATGTATTGTCGAACATGGCCGTATCGGAGCCGTCAGGATTCACTACCGGCTTGATCTTGCCCAGGTCTTCCCCGAACACTTCACTCTTGAACAGCGACTGGCGCGCATGCATCCAGTTCACGTTGCCGCGCAGAGTATTAATTTCGCCGTTGTGAATCATGAAACGGTAAGGATGCGCGCGTTCCCAGCTCGGGAACGTGTTGGTGCTGAACCGGGAGTGAACGAGCGCAATCGCCGATTCCAGCTTCTCATCCTGCAGATCCAGATAGAACTGTCCTACCTGTGCAGTAGTCAGCATGCCTTTGTATACGATCTTTCGACAGGACATGCTAGGCACATAGAAGGATTCACTCTCTTCTGCCCCGCCGTAGCGGATGGAGAGCTCGGCGCGTTTGCGGATGACATACAGCTTCCGTTCAAACGCCAGATCATCCTTAATGCCTTCGGAGCGTCCGATAAATACCTGGCGCACATAAGGCTTGGCCGCCTTGGCCGTCTTGCCCAGCATCTCGTCAAAGGTAGGTACATCGCGGTAGCCGAGCACCTGCTGGCCTTCCTCAGCAATAATCCCGCTGAGAAGCGCTTCATGGCGGGCCCGGATCTCCTCGTTGTGAGACAAAAAGATCATCCCCACGCCATAATACCCCGGCTCAGGCAGTTCAAAGCCAAGCTTGCTGGCTTCTCCGGCAAAGAAGCGGTGCGGAATCTGCAGCATAATGCCGGCTCCGTCACCTGAGTTTGGTTCTGCTCCCTGGCCTCCCCGATGCTCCATGTTGAAGAGCATAGTCAAAGCGTTACTTACAATATCATGGGACGGCTTGCCTTTGATATGGGCGACAAACCCCATCCCGCAGGCATCCTTTTCGAATTGGGGATCGTACAGGCCCTGTTTGGCGGGCAGTTCAGTGTGTCTCATTGTACGCAACCTTTCTATTATAAAGTAGACGGATTTCAGGAAAAATTTTCAGAGGGAATTCTTAATAAATATTCAAGACAGATTGGTTATATTATTTTATCATCGACCTGACATGAGCGCAATTTAAACTTTTTATGAGCTTGATTAACAAATGCTTTTGCGTTACAGCTTTAGTGAATAGAAGCGTAAAAAATCTTAGTTATGCATAAATATGCATCGACAACGAATAAGAACTTATTCAATGAAAACGCTGCATTCATTTTCCTGACACATTCATGGCACTTTTTAGAACGATATAACGGATACTGTGTCCGCATCATTGTGATATGCAGCCTTTTTGGCAAAAAAGCGCCTTCTGTGTCCATTCCCCCCAGAACATAACAAAAGCGCCCCGGAACGGAGCGCTCTTGTTTGTTTTTTCTGAAGTTTGTTTTTCCTGTAAACAGCTTGCTGTTATACAGTCAATACTTGTTCATTCTTCACGGCGACTTCACTATCCCGGTCACGGGTCATGAAGTAGGTGAAGGTAAAGGCCAGGAATACGACTCCGTAAATGGCCAGCAGGCCGGCGTCGCTCCACATTGCGCTGAAATCGCCGGTGGAAATTACAGCCTTGAAGCCTTTAACACTGTAGGTCATAGGCAGCAGCGGGTTGAAGAATTTCATCCAGGACGGGATCAGCTCAAGCGGGAAGGTTCCTGCGCTTGTGGTCAACTGGAAGATCAGTATAACAATAACAACGAACCGTCCAGGCTGATCCAACCAGGTAACAATGGCCTGGATCATCCACATAAAGGCGATGCTTGTAATGAAGGTAAAGGCAAAGAACAGCGGGACATTCTGTACATTCAGGCCCAGTCCATACAGAACAATAATGGCAGCCATCAAGGACTGGAGCACACTCATCATCGAGAAGGTAAGCGTGCGGCTGATGAAGCGGTTGAACCGGCTTGCGCCGATAACCTCAGAGTCGCGCATCGGAATCACCAGGGTGCAGATCAATGCGCCAACGAACAAACCTAGAGACAGGAAGTACGGGGCAAAGCCTGTGCCGTAGTTCGGCACCGCACTCACTTTTTGCTCTTCAATCTGTACCGGCTGGGCGAACATAGATACAAGCTTATCGCTTGAGTTCACCGAGCTGGTCTGTGCAGCGGCATCGCCGAGCTTCGTTGCCAGCTCGCCGGAGCCGCTCTTCAGGTCATCCAGTCCATCTTTAAGCTGTCCGGCTCCATCGCTGAGCTTCTTCGAGCCGTCTGCTACAGAGCTGAGGCCGCTGCTCAGCTGTCCGGCTCCGGCCAGCAGCTTTGTTGTTCCGGCTTCAAGCGTTTTGCTGCCGTCGGCCAGCTTGGCGCCGCCTGCTGCAGCTTCGCTCAGCTTCGCGCCGAACTGCTTCATGCCTGCGGCCAGCTTGCTGCCGCCGGTTTCCAGCGCTCCGGCTCCGGCCAGGAGCTGCTTTTGTCCATCCAGCAGCTGTGTGCTGCCGGCATTCAATTGCTGCGCGCCGTCATGCAGCTGGGTCACACCGGCATCCAGCTGCTGCGATCCGGCGTGCAGTTGGTTCGCCCCTTGCACCAGCTGCTCCTGGCCGCTGTGCAGCGCAGTTGCGCCCTCAAGGAGCTGCTGCTGGCTCTGATCCAGCTGTGCGGTGCCTTGGGCAACTGCGGCGCTTGCCGCCAGCAGCTTCTGCACATCCGGGCTTGCCGCCAGCTGCGGATTCGATTTGGCCAGCTGCTGCAGGCCATCCGCTACCGCTTTAGCGCCTGCGCTGGTCTTCGCGCTGCCATCCTTCGAAGCCTGAAGTCCGGCTGCCAGCTTGGCGCTGCCGTCCACGGAAGAGGTAAGTCCTGCGGCAAGCTTTGCACTGCCGTCAACAACGGACTGGGTACCGGCTTGAAGCTTAGCCGTTCCATCCACCGCAGACTTCGTGCCTGCTTGCAGCGCGGCTGCTCCGGCTGCAGTCTTCTGTAATCCGGCATTCAGCTGTTTGCTGCCTGCTGCCGTCTGGGATACGCCGTCCTGGAGCTGCTTATGCGCTGCGGACAGCTGCTGGAGTCCGCCCGCAAGCGTGCTGCTGCCTGTATGTAATGCAGCAGCACCGGTGTTCAGATCCGCCACACCCTTTGTCAGCGGGCCTGCACCATCCAGCAGCTTGCCGGTACCTTCGGTCAGCACAACCAGATTATCTTTCAGCTTGAGCGCACCGTCATCCAGCTTGGAGGCGCCGTCCGCAATCTTGGTGGCACCGTCTCCCGCTTCGCCAAGGCCGCTTCCGATAGTTTTGATTTTGTCAAAAACAGAAGTGGTATAAGCTTCGGTAATTTTGGCGGATACTTTAGTCTTGATATCTTTTACAGCCGTACCGCCGATTTGACCGGCCAGAAAGTTGTAGCCTTCATTCGGCTCATAAATAATTTTGGCTGGCTTCGGGTCTGCTTCCAGCAGGGTGGTGGCACTCTCGGAGAAATCTTCCGGAACCACGATAGCCATATAGTAGGTGTTATCCTTCAATCCGGCCTCAGCCTGCGCCCGGGTTACAAAGTTCCATTTGAACCCGTCGGTCTTCTTCAGCTCTGTCACCAGGTCATTCCCTGCTGCAAGCTTCGTGCCTTCATAGTCGGCACCTTTATCTTCATTGACTACTGCGACAGGCAGCTCATTCATTTTGCCGTACGGGTCCCAGAATGCCTTCAGGAACAATCCGCTGTATAGCACCGGAATGAACAGGACGACAAACATAGGAATCAGCACCTTGGGTTTCTTGAGCGCTGCGCCCAGGTCCTTGGCAAATACGGATAAAGATTTCATTCTGGTTCTCTCCTTCTGATCATATGCTCTCTTTAAAATGCTATAAACTGTTTTAAGAATGCGGTTCTTTTGAAAACTTGCAGTAACACCGAGTGACTGATTTACCCATTTGGTCAACTGAGAGCAAATAAAAACTCCTCCCGGAGTCGGTTGAAGCTGCCCGTTTCACAAGTGATGAAGCTACTCTGCAAGCCCCTCTGCCAGAAACAGATGAAAATAGGATTTGATCTGCTCCTTCGTTAAGGGGACATGTACACTGCTCAGTTCAGCTGTAAGCACAATATACAATCTGAACATCACCAGCGATACAATCTTGGGTTCACAGGGCTTGACTTCCCCCTGGGTTATCGCATGCTCCACCTCCCGCTCCAAGTATTCCAATACGACGTTCTCAATCTTGTCGAGTCCTTCATTAGCCTGTGGGGTTCCGAAATCACGGCTTTCCTGGGACAGCTTGATGAACAACTCATGTTCACTGCGGAATTCCAGCAGGGCATCCAGAACATGGTGCAGATTGTCAAAAAAAGACCGTTCCCGCTTGATTTCCCGCTCAGCGATCAACTTCATATCCATTATGACATCACGGAGAATCTCATCAAACAACTGTTCCTTGTTCGTAAAAAAGGTGTAGATGGTTCCTTTGCCGACATTGGCGATCTTAGCGACCTGGTCCATTGTAGTCGCCTTGTAGCCAAATAATGAAAAAGACTTGGTCGCTGCCTGGAGTACCTGCTGCCTTCGATCTACCACAGCCACCTGCGCACTTCCTCTCTTTCTGAATTTGTGCAGCCACTGCAATATGACTGTTTTACCATTTCGGTCAATCGGTCAATACCCACTTTATCACTTTGCCTCCGCGTTTGCAATACTTGGGCGCAATCTTTATTTTTTTATTTTTGCAGGGTTTTAACTTTCTATTTACGTCTTATTTGTATAATGTGAGAAAAGAAGCAATTTCCCTAGTATAATGTAAGAGAAGATTTATCCTACCCATGAAAGAAAGTAGCAGGTGAACTTATGCGAAAGAAAAGAGTACTGCTGTTTTCGGAAGGCTTCGGTACGGGCCATACAGGGGCAGCCTATGCTCTGGCCGAAGGATTAAAACGGCTTAGCCCGGATGTGCAGTGCAGGGTGATTGAGCTTGGCAAATTCCTTAACCCTACGGTCGCTCCCTGGATTCTTTCAGCTTACCGCAAAACAGTCAGCAGCCAGCCGAAGCTGGTCGGCATGATGTATAAGACCCAATATCATAAATCTCTGAACCGGTTGACCAAGCTGGCGCTTCACCGGATTTTTTATACACATGCCTCACAGGTCATTGAGCAGCTTAAGCCCGATCTGATTATTTGTACGCACCCTCTTCCAGCTGCGGTCATTTCCCGGTTGAAACGTCAGGGTCTGGATGTGCCTATGTATACGCTGATTACAGATTATGATGCACACGGAAGCTGGATTAATGACGAAGCGAACCGCTACCTGGTGTCCACTTCCCGGGTCAAGGCGATTCTCACCGGACGCGGCGTGTCCCCGGAAAAAGTAGCGGTTACCGGTATCCCCTTGCACCCCAAATTCTGGGAGCGTTCGAACAAAAGGCTGCTCCGCAAGGAACTGGGACTGGCCGATATCCCTACAGTACTGATTATGGGCGGCGGCTGGGGGCTCATGTTCGGGAAGGAAGTTATGGACTCGCTCACTGCGCGGATGGATGATATTCAGCTGGTTTTCTGCATGGGCAGCAACGAAAAGCTCGTAGCCAAAATGCGGGCCAATCCGCTCCTGAATCATCCCAACGTAAAGATTCTGGGGTACACCAGCGAGATTAACAAGCTGATGGACGCCTCCGATCTGCTGATTACCAAACCTGGCGGAATGACTTGTACGGAAGGCCAGGCCAAGGGCATTCCGATGCTTTTTTACAGCGCCATTCCCGGCCAGGAGGAGAAGAATTGCCAATACTTCGTAGAACTGGGGCTGGCTGAAGAGCTGGATTCGGATGTGGTGGACAAATGGTTCTCACTGCTGCTGCGTGAATACGCAGGCCTGGAGGAGCTGCGCAGACGCCGGATCGCCCCGGACCGCCAGCAGCCAAGCCACTGCGCATCCACCGTACTGCAGCTGCTGGGCAAGCCAGGCGGAACGTCTCCGGAGCCTCGCGGCTCACTGGCGGCTGTAGCCGCCGCTGCCGCAGCCCAGCCGCGGAATGAAGAAGCGGTATATATTACTCCTTAAAAGAAGACAACTTCTGCAGTCCAAGCAAAAACGGTACCGGCCATCACAGGCCGGTACCGTTTTTGCTTGCTAATACAGGCGGCTTGATGCCGCCTCCTTCTATCCGCTCAGGTTAAGCCGCGCCTGACAGCGCCTGACAGATACTTCAGCAGAACCCTCCATAGGGCTTCTTCAAGCCCGCCGGGATGGCGGATATGCGCAGGTATAATACTGCCACAAGCGCAGGTTTTTCCGTTATATAGGTGGCCGGCTTATGAGGCAGCCAGTCCATTTATTTATAAAAAGTATGATTGCCGATCGTTTTAGCATACTGTCTGGAGTGATGTACCGTGAGATCCTGGGCAAGCTTCAGCGACAGGAAGAAATACGTATCGTCCGTTACCGCTTTGATTCCGGAGAGTGCGGCGGTTACGGCTTTGATCGAGTCCGCGTTTGGCTTCACACGCTTAAGACGCCCGTTGGCCACAGGACTGAATTGACTCTTCTGATAGATCACATCATGTATGGTGTCGGGAAAATTGGCTGACCGCAGCCGGTTCAGAACAACGTTGGCGACTGCCACTTTGCCCTGGTACGGTTCGCCTTCTGCTTCTGCCATAACGATTTTTTGCAGCAGTAGCAGGTCTCCTTCGGATACCGCGTAGGTCCAGGTCGCTTGATCCCGCTGATCCTGGCTTAATAGCTTTGTCCGAGAGAAGAACAATTGTGTGGGGGGATGTTGCTGAATTGCCGTTTTTTTCGTAATTACGGTCTGGCTCCCCTTAGCCGCCGCCGTCTTGGCCGCTTGCTGCGCCACGGGCGGAGTTGACTTCACCACAACTGCCTTTTGCCGGAGAATATCAGTCTTGGCGGCTGCGCCTTGGGGCTTCAGTCTATCCAGACTGCTCCATTCTGCGGTTTGCCTGATCTTCTGGGTTTGGACCAGATAGGCGGCTGTGGTGTAGAGCATGGGTCCCGAGGAACTTTTGGTCCTCAGTGAAGCTGCCGAGGCTTGACTGGAGCTTGTCCGGTCAGATGCGTGAGCGTTCGGCTGCAACGGATTCATTTGTACTGTATCTTTGCCCTTGGCAGGACCTTCAAGGCCCATCAGGCTTATCGCAGAGAAACACACTAGAATAACGCCAACAAGCAGCGCAATACAGCGGTTTTGTTTGAAAATTACCATTATTTACCTCCTATTTTACGGCACACTCCTATTGTATGTAACCGAAAATGGAAGCTTTGAAAACTTTCTTGCCGATTTTCTATCAGAAAAATGTAAATTTTTCGATCATTTCATACATAGGAATGGCATGCATCCTGGTAGCATACACCACAAAACCGTCTACCGTCCAGTCCGCGATGCCAGTTTTTTCCTCTCCCAAGGCCTCTTCAGCCCGTAAAAGAGCAAGTTTTTCCAGACTGAAAGGCAGCTCATTCCGGTATTTGCGGGCCAAGGTAAGATGAGGTTTAAACTCTCTCGTTTCGGGGATGAAGCCAAGAGGACGGGTAACGGAAATCACACGCTTTTGAAGATCCTTCAGCTTTTCCATTTCACCTGAAACCCCCGCCCAGAGCACCTTTGGCGACTCCGGACGCCCAAAAACCCCCCACTCCGAAAGCTGCAATTGAAAAGGCTGGCAGGCTGCGGGGATCTCCTTCAAAGCTTCGAGCAGGCCGGGAATCGAACGTTTCGGGGTATCTCCGAGAAATTGCAGGGTAATGTGATAATCCTCAGAATGTGTCCATTTGGCAAAATTCAGTTTGCCCGACAACACGCTGCGTTCTTTTTCCAATTTTTCACACAGCGCAAAAGGAAGCTTTAGCGCAATGAACAGCCGCTCCCTTGCGGCTTCAGACACCTTACGTTCCATTTCAATTTCACCTTTCAGGGCAGATTTGTTATCCTTATTCTATACGGAATCAGCCAGCTCTATTAAATAATATTACGGAGGGAATCCTATTGACGAAATCCATCGTTTGTTTGCAGAAACTATCACACCGGCAGCAGGACTTAATCCGTGACGCCGCTCCAGGCTATACACTGACCCTGGGTGACGGCAAGGCACCTGACCTTGCACAGCTCGCCGAAGCCGAAATTGTCATCGGCTGGGGCAAGGGGATTAGCGATACGCTGCTGAGCGCCGAATCTCCGCTGCGCTGGGTACAGGCCTGGTCGGCTGGAGTGGAGAAGCTTCCTCTGGCAGCCATGGAGAACAAAGGAATTCTGTTAACCAACGCCAGCGGTGTGCACGCTGAACCGATTACAGCGGTAATCTTCGGCTTCATGCTGCTCTTCACCCGGAATCTGCATACAGCTGTGCGCAACCAGTTGAACCGCAGGTGGCACTCCGAAGGCAGCGAGAGCGAGCTGACCGGCAAAACCGCCGTCATTGCCGGTACCGGCTCCATCGGCAGCGAAACGGCCAGAATCGCCAAAGCCTTCCGGATGACAACCATAGGTGTAAGCCGCTCCGGCAAGCCGGTGGAAGGCTTCGATGAGGTCTATACCACGGACCGGCTTCAGGATGCTGTGAGCCAGGGGGATTTCCTGATCAACACCCTGCCGCTTACTGATGAGACACGGCTTATGTTTGGCGCGGATATTTTTGCAGCCTGTAAGCAGGGCTCCTATTATATCAATATCGGCCGCGGGGCTACAACCGATACCCAAGCTCTGATGGATGCCCTGAACAGCGGACATTTGGCCGGCGCCGGTCTGGATGTGTTTGAGACGGAGCCGCTGCCGGAAGACCATCCGCTGTGGGGAATGGAGCAGGTCGTCATCACGCCGCACTGTGCCGGGGTCACTGACCGTTATGCCGACCGGGTAGTTGAGATTTTTACAGAAAATATGAAATCTTATTTGAAATCTGGGACTCCTTCACGTAATCTCGTAGACTACAGCCGCCAGTATTAAGCAGAGGGACGCTTGACGGCCAGTGCTTCAATAACGGCGTTTCTGCCGTTACTTCGGCGCATACTGACCAAGGGCGGTTCAATAACGGCATTTCTGCCGTTACTTCGGCGCATACTGACCAAGGGCGGTTCAACAACGGCATTTCTGCCGTTACTTCGGCGGAAACTGACCAAGGGCGGTTCAACAACGGCATTTCTGCCGTTGTTTCAGAGCATACTGACCGGGGCGCTCCATCAACGGCATTTCTGCCGTTGTTTTCGTACAGATTCGTCCTTGGGACGATCCAAACCATAACCACCCGTACTCCAAGTTTGCATGCTTATCGAAGATCATAAGCACACTTTTCCCTTTCAGATACCCAATAAAACTCGGGACGCTCATTTTCGGTGAAATACTCAACAACCTATGAATATGATCGGGCATGAGGTCCCCTTTGATAATCTCTACTCCTTTGCAGCCACAGAGCTGCTTAGGATATCTCGGATACTTTCTTTGTATGAATTGTAGACCACCTTTCGTCTATACTTTGGGGTGAGTACGATATGGTACTTGCACATCCATTTGGGTTGTGCCATGCCTTCTCTGGCTTGTGCCACAACACCTTCTCCTTTCGTTAGACATAGCAGCTTGAACACTCCTATTATAATGATCGCACCAGGTGGTTTTTTGCTATAAGCATCACTACACCACTCGCAGCAGGTGGTTTTTTGTTTCGCACGCTTCGCATACTCAACCGGCTAATGCCAGAACAAAACAGCTACGCCGGCGTTGACAGGATAAAGTAACCGTTTTGGATTTCAGTTTAGCGCTGCCTGGAGGAACCCTGTATGGACCGTTCGGCAATTCCAAGTGGAAAAAGGATCACTAATTTGCTCAGTTATCCTATTCTCCACAGGTGAAGTGGAAAAAGGTTAACTAATTCAGCTCATTTCGCTCCTGACGAAGGAATATGGCCCAATTAAGTTTCCTTTTTCCACTTCAATCTCTCATTTGTTGATTTGGAGGAGAAATAGGTTCCCTTTTTCCAGCTAAATATTTGAACGGTCAGAAACTCGCATTCTATCCTGAAATAACGATGTCCGATTCATACGACATTGTTATGGAAGCCTCGAATTTGGCGAAGCCCAATTGAGGGCCTTCTCCGAAATTTCATCGTCTGAAGTGCCGCCAATGGGCGGCATGAATGTCTATTGCATTCTCTACAGCAGAATAACCCGTAAATCAGTCGAAAAGCTCCATCAATTGCACTCTGTACATTAGAATCCGCTGGAAAAGCTGTTTTGGGCTCGATATCCGAAAATCTATTGCACAAAATACAGCAGAGAGCGGTTCAACGCAGAACAATAAGAATTCTATTGCACGAAGTGCAGTCATGCAAAGAGTCCATTGTGGTTATCCCACGTGAAGACTACGGATTACTAGTACAATCTCTATAGCCCTGCTTACCTGATAACTCTGCTCACACAATAACTCCGCTTACCTGATAACTCTGCTTACCTGATAACTCTGCTTACCCGATAGCCCTGCTCACCTGCTTCTCCGCCAGCACCGGGTGGAAAAAGGCGGTCGAATCCGACTAATCTCCACCTCTTTGGGTGAATTCACTAAATTCACGTAGACTCATCCCCAACGTTGTACATATTCATATCCACAAAGAAGGGAAATCGTAATTTCCCAGACAACAAAAAACCCCCGTGCGGCCGCACGGGGTGTAATGCAGGCAAAAAGTTAAGGGGTAGCTTCAGAGTTTGAAAATCTTCAGGAATTGAAAAACAACAGCGCAAAAAAGCCTCGGTGGATCAGCCAAGCAGTTAACGAACGGGTGTGTAACGGAGCACCACGACGCCGGAGCCAAAGGGTCTGGTCTCGGCCAGCTTCAGATTCAGTCGGTCAAGAACTCCTCCCAATAATCGGGGGCCACGTCCGGCAACGATAGGCTGTACCAGGAAGTGATACTCATCCACCAAGCCTAGCTGTGCCAGGGTGGAACCGAGGCCGGGACCGCCGTTAACGACTAGGTTCTTCCCTTCTGCCGTAAGCCGTGGCACCTCTTCGGAAACAGGCCCCTTCAACAAGAAAGAGTTCTGCCACGACACGTGATCCAGCGTCCGCGAGAAGACGTACTTAGGTTTCCGATCGAGCTTGCGTGCGAAGTCGACCATGAATTGAGGTCCGTCGCCGCTGCTGGCAATGGCTGGCCAGGCACTTTCCATCAGCTGGTAGATTTTACGTCCGAAAAGCAGACCAGCGGACTGGTCCATCAGGTCCACTGTATACTGGTGGAGCTCCTCATCCGCAATTACCTGCGTGTGGTCACAGCAACCGTCCAGTGTCACATTCATCATCAGGATTACTTGTCCCATATGCAGCCTCCTTTTGTCTGCATTTTATCATCCAAACGCAGGCCCGGTTTCTCATAGATTGCTGTTCAGTCTAATACTTTATGTTCTTTCAACAGCTATTCCAAAATTACATCGTCAATATATACTGTAGCCGCACGGTCTGAAGAATAGATTTCCAAGCCCATGGCGCGAACCATAGTTTTATCGATCTTGACTTTTCCCGTCCAGTCAAAACCGTTCAGATCAAGCGAAATCCATTGATATTGATCGGTCAAGGTCACTTCCTCTGTGTTGGCCCAATTCCAGTCCGCCCCGCTTTTCAGGAACACTTTGCCTTTGACGGTTCCCGCAGTAACCCGGACATGGAGTTTCAGTGTGCTGCCGCTGCTCAGATCCTCATCGCCTACAAAATTCAGGTCAAAAACATTTGCTGCCGCTGTTTCAAGCGGATAGTCCGCGCTCAGCACCCCCTTGCCGCCGTCAGTTGCCGGGCCTAATCCGCTTGCCCCCATAGTATTCGTTCCGAATGTCCAGCCTTGCAGAGAACCTTCGAAATCAAACAGCGTCCCGGGAGCAGTCCCCCCGCCGTCGTTTCCTCCCGGAACGGTTCCGGCACCGGGATCATTGACCGCCTTGATGTCGTCAAAGTACATCGAAGATGTCAGCTGCATGCTGTCCGGCTTGGCATTGGTGTAGATCGAGAACTTTTGAACGTCCTTCAGATTGGTCTTGGTCAGCGTTCCTGTTGCGCCATTGGCCGGGACGAATTCACTAAACTTTGCAGTCACAAGTGCCGCCTGCTCAGTAGCAGTGTCGGGATAGTACTCGTAAGTGCTCCCGCCTGCATTAATCTGTATTACCAGCTTCTGCCCCTTGGCATCCGGCTTATACCAGAATTGCAGTGCATTGAAGCCGGACCAGTCTACATTAAGTGCCTTGGTCACGCCGGCATATCCGCTCGCGCCCAGTGTATAGGTATACTTCATGCCGTAGCTGCCGCCATGTTTGTTCGCATCAAGCGCCGTTTCCGTCGCATCGCCTCCCGCATGGACAAATTTCGTGTTCAGCGCCTCGTCACTGCCCAGATAGCTCTCGAAATCGTCGACCACGGCCGGGTCAGAGCCCGTTTCCACGTAAGTGCTGTATAATCCGATATTGTCGATATACACCGGAATGCTGCCGCTTGCCAGTCCGCTGCCCACAATGGATACTGCAATATCGTCAGCTGCCAGGAGCGCTGCCGCGTTAGTCATATCGATTGCCGGTGTGAAATGCACATACTCCACGCCGTCAATGGTTTCCTTCGGCAGATCGGCAAAAGAAATCTGAGTCGTTCCGATTCCATACTTGCCGTTCCAATCCGGAGGCAGCTGCACGACAGCCTGCAGACTTGCATTTCCGTTCTCCGGCTGCGCGGTGACCGGCATCCATACATCAAGCTTCACGCGCGTCGCCTCTGTCAGGTAGACGCTGTCTATAACCGACTTCGCATTCTTAAGCTCCAGCTTAAGCTCCTGCCATGTATCGGCAGGGTTCATCCCGCTTGCATTGACCTTCAGTACGCCGCTGCCGTTGAACTGCCCCGGCTCGATGGAGTCCACTGCCGCTTGATAGCCGCCGTTGTTCTGGACGCCCTCAATGCCATTGTCGAACGTATAGGCTCCCAGCAGCACTTCGCTGATTTTTACAAAAACGGAGTTCGTCTGCTCTAATAATACAGTCCCGTCTTCACCGTATACCTTCACCGTTACCGCCGCAATTTTGCCGTTCAGCTTTGCATCCGGCGACCAGCCCGCCACATAAAATCCTGTTTCCGGGTCCAGCACGAGCGGCGTTTCCAGGGCCGATTCACCCACCGTGTACACCACTTTTGCCGGTGACCCGTTCAGGACGCGGACACGGATCAGGGTTGTGCCTTCCATCACTATAGCCTGATTGGTCGGAGAAGCGATGTGCATGAAAGGCTGCTCCCCGGCAGTGTCAACAGCTTGTGTGTAAGCTCCGTTGATTTCTCCGCTGAACAGGGTATACGGATCGTCGAAGAAGGACTTAAAGTCAGCCATCATCTGATGCTCCTGCCCGGAAGCGAGCGGATAGGGAACATAAGAGTTCTCGCTTGGGGTAAAGTCGGCCCAAGTCAGCATGAAGGCCATTCTTTTGGCGTCCGGATTGGATTTCAGTGCTGAGGCGAGACGGGTGTAGAAGTCCGGCGTGGAGTTGCCCGCCACTTTCATGTTCTGATAACCGAATTCGGTCAGTGCCGCAATCTTGTGTTTTGCATCGGCAATCTTTGAGAGGGTTGCGGCTTCTGTTGCGACGCCGTCGAACCAGCTTTGCCCTTCCCCGTTGTAGTAACTGTCAAAGCCCAGAATATCTACATAATCATCGCCCGGATAGGTTTCAAGATACTGCTGCCCACTTGTGCCAAATCCGCCGCCTGGAGAATACGCGTACAGGAAGTTGTGCACATTCTTAATATCCCGCAGGTATTCTACAGTGTACCGGAATAACTCTTTATACTGGTCTTCTGTTGTAAAAGCACGCCCCCACCAGAACCAGCTGCCGCTCTGTTCATGAAACGGGCGGAATATAACCGGAATGGAACGGCCGCCGTCATCCTTCAGACTGTTCGCAAACAGCGCGATATTATCCAGGAAGGTGTTGAACTCGCCATGCTTGTCGCCGCCGGGGAGGATATGCGAGACGACAGAGCCCTTGAGATCATAGAAATCGCCGCCGGTCACAAAGTTAGGCATATGGGCGCTTAGTGTCAGCACACCGCCCGCTTCATAAGCATGTTTCATGCTGGCAGCGAGGTTATCAATACTGGCATACACATCTCCCGCCACACCTGGCTTTTCTTTACCTTCCAGGCTGAGCGTATCCCAGCCGAACAGGGCCGGATGCGCACCAACGGCATTTTTTACATCGGATTCGGTCCCATCACGCTTTGTGATCGATTGACCTTCGTCCGTTGCGTGCTGCTGCCCGAAAAGCGTGCCTCTGCCCCGGATGTCGTCCAGGTAGACGAACAGCGACCGGGTAGCAGACGACGCGTCAGCATCCGCGAGATTCACGACCCGCGGGGTCGGTTCAGTTCCTCCATTGCCACTGCTGGGAACAGGGGTCGCTGTTGGTTCTGTTCCTCCGTTACCGCTGCCGGGAGAAGGGGTAGCCGTCGGTTCTGTTCCTCCGCTGCCGCTGCCGGGCGCAGGTGTGGACGCCGGGTGGCTTGGAACCGGAGTGCTTCCAGCTGCAGTCCATGGCGATGCCGCTCCGCCTTTCACAATATAAGTTCCGGCAGCAAGAGGCTGTCCGTTCAGAACAACCGGTCCTGAACGGACAGCCAGCCTGCTGATCGTACCCTTGCCCACAATAGAGGTCCCGGCGGCACCAGCGCCGGTTACAACCTCGGAAATCACTGCATCCGCATCCGTTTCAATTATCGAAGCGCTTTCAATTTCCATCCGCCTGATAGCTGTAGCACCCTCGCCAGCGACCCGCACCTTACCTTCCGGGCGGTTGACAACAACGAGTGCAAGCTTGGCATCCTTCATATGAATGGAATGTTCCCCGCCCCCGGCAATATACATGTCACCCTGCACCGTTACCTTCTCCAGAGTGGCCTCCCCGCTGCCGATTCCAGGGGCCAAATACAAATTGCCCGATATTACGTTGTCTTTAAGAATAACTCCGGTATGGTTGACCAGTACGTTGCCCTGTACCGTTCCCCCGTCAGCAGTCCCGGCCGTGTGATAGTAGCGGCTGACCAGCCTGTCGATGATGCTGACTGTCTCCGCTCTGGTAACCGGACTGTCCGGGCGGAAGCTGCCATCCGGGTAACCCTGGAGCGTCCCCTGCAGCGCCTGGACGGCTTCCTTGGCATAGCTGCTGATAGCGGCATTGTCCGTGAATGAAGCCGAAGCCGCTCCCGCTCTTGGTTCAAGCGAAAAAACCGCTGCCAGCAAGGCGGCCGCATCCTGGCGGGTGACTTGTGTATCCGCTTTCGCTTTGTTGTCCGGGAAGCCTTTATAATAGCCGGCCTGCTTGGCAACCGACAGATCCTTGGCGTACCAGGCCCCGGCCGGCACATCTGCAAAAGAGGCCTCCGCTGCAGCACTGAAGCCGAACAGTTTATTCACCATGCTGGCCAGCTCCGCACGTGTTACCTTGTTGTCGGGTCTGAACGAACCGTCAGGATAACCCTGAATCACTCCGTTCCCCTGCCACTTGGCAATGCTGTCCTTCGCCCAGTGCGTACTCAAACGATCATCTTGCCTGACGTAAGCAAGCGCAGGTGCCGCCGTCGAAACAAGCATGATGGTGGTCAGGAGCGTGGTGAGCCCTTTTTTGAACCGCTTCATCCAATCATCCTCCTTAGTAAGTGTAAGTGCTTTCAAATGCAAAGAAATACAATAACTACATTGGCAATATTAGCATCATATACGCAAATAAACAATAACAAAAATACATTTATTATTAAATTTTTCATATTTCATTTGTTGAACAAAAAAAGTACTAACGCGGGACATTTGGATAAAACTCAATAATTCCAAGGATCATTCTATGCATTTTCTGTTAACAAGGTTTCATGAAGCTTATGTACCATTCCTACAAATATAAATAACAAAATAATAACAAAATAGAGCAAATTAACACCAGAATTCCAAACTAAAGACCATAAATCATAAGACAGGACAATAAAAAGCCCTGCTACCGCTTGGCCTCTTCAAGATCGATCCGAAGCTGATGCGGGCAGGGGAGTCTTTATTCTTCAAGACCGATCCGCCAGCTGATGCGGACAGGAGAGCCTTTATTTTGCCGATTCAAGCGGTTCAGCAGGTTATGCGGACTGAGGCCTCTATTTGTCCTTTCCCCTTTATTCCAGGCGCGGCTTACGATATTTTTCTAGTCCAGATCATATATGGAGCCGACCTTCAGGCCGTACAGCTCATTGTAAATTTTCTCGGCAAAAGCATCCGTCATCCCGGCGATATAATCAATCACCATATGCTCCCATGTCCAGATCGGCTTGACCTGCCGCTGATCCTTCTCAAAGCGCTGCAGCCAATCGCTGGGAATAATGGCCCGTGAGGTTTCCGGGTCGAGGAATGCCTCCCATAAACGGCGCAGAATCCACTCGCTGCGTTTCTGCAGCCGCTGCACCCGCAAATCACGGATCATCGTGACCCAGGCGAAGCTTTTGAGCACACTGACCGTCCGCAGCATATCCTCATCCTCCTGGCCGTCTTTAATGAAGGTAACCTTCTTCCAGTTCCCGTCCGCAATGACACCTAGGCTGGCAACAAAGGTGCTGACCCAATAAGCCTTAACCTCCCGGCGGGTGCGGGAATAATCGTTCTCGCAGGTAGGCATTTTCTCCATCCATACGTGCAGGAAGGAGCTCAGCACCTCTTCAACCTTGATGTGTATGTCAGCTTCCTTCCATCCGGTCCAGAAGGCATCCTCCAGGGTAGTAATCTTCTCTACGATCAGCCGCTGGATATACGCATCATGCATGAAGTGCTCATGCACCTCGATTTTACCGGCCTTAATGCCATCCTCCAGATCATGCGCGGAATACGCGATATCATCACAGAGATCCATCAGTTGGGCTTCCAGCGTTTTCTTCCCATCCGGAATCCCCCACTGGCTGCGGATGTCTGAAATGTAGTTCCATTCGTGCAGATACATCCCCTTTTTTAATACCGTACCGGGAAACGGATACTTATTAATGCCCAGCAGCACCGCATCCGAGAGGTTCAGCCCGTCGATATTCTCGCGTTTCTCCAGGAACATGATCAGCCGGAAATTGTGGGCATTGCCTTCAAAATGCTCATACTTCCGCCTCATATTCTCACGGATCGTCTGCTGCTGCACCGGGCCTGCGCCGGACTTTTGCACCGCCTCTGCCGTCTTCTTCACCACAAGCCGCTCCAGAATGCTGTCCAGCACTTCTTCTCCCTTGTGGCCGAACGGCGGGTGGCCGAAGTCATGGGCAATGGCTGCACATTCCACCACCTCCGGATCAATGACCAGCCCCGGATTCTCCGCTTGTCCCGTTTCAACCTCCGGGTAGGCGCGCAGCAGGCTTTTGGCCGCTTCACGGGCAATCTGCGCCACTTCCAATGAATGGGTCAGACGCGTCCGGTAATAATCGCCGGTGCCTGCGCCGAACACCTGGGATTTGCCTTGCAGCCGGCGAAAGGTCGGCGAATGGATCAGACGCGAATAATCGCGTTCATATGCGGCTCTAGAGGTTTCCAGTCGGGTGATCTCCGGATATTGCCGGTGTTCTCTTTTTTCAATAAGTGTCATATCCGCTGCCCCTATCCTTGATCTGTATTTAGTACTTCATTATAGTCATTTTCCCCGGAACTTTCACTCTAAAATAGAAATAAGCGGACACCTGCCAAAAATGAATATTTCATATAGCCGCTGACGCATTCTAAGCAGAGTAATCCAAATAACCTGTACCCCGATACAGCGCGGAATGGACCTGAAAATCAATGAAATCCGTCTGGAGAACCGCTGCAGTTGCAGCAGCATTAGTATTTGCCGCGGCAAGCCCTGCACTGGGCAGCCCCAATGTCAAAGACCGCAATTATTACGAGCAAAGAGGCGAGATGATCTGGGAGGTGCCGACTACCCAAAAGGTGATTGCGCTCACGTTCGACGACGGTCCCGATCCCTCAGAGACGGATCAGATTCTGGATGTGCTGCAGCAGTACAACGCCAAGTGCACCTTCTTCGCCATCGGAAAACGGATCGCCGCCTACCCTGACGTAGCCCGGAGGGTGATCACGGAAGGACATGAACTGGCCAATCATACCTATAATCATGTCTATTTCAAAAAGCCGGTCTCCGAGCAGCAGATTCAAGAGGAGCTGGAGCTGACGGAGAAGGAGATTATAAAGGTATCCGGCAGGCACAGCAGCCTGTTCAGACCGCCGGGAGGCATGTACGACGAGACCCTGGTCGATGTCTCCAACAGCATGGGACTTAAGCCTGTGCTATGGTCATGGCATCAGGATACACGCGACTGGAACCGCCCTGGCGTATACAGCATCTCCAGCCGTGTCATCCGGAATGCGCGGAACGGGGATATCGTGCTGTTCCATGACCATGTTCACGGCCAATCGCAAACCCGCGAGGCGCTGAAAATTATCCTGCCTGAGCTGCAGAAGCGGGGCTTCCGGTTCGTGACCGTTTCCGAATTGATCAGGCTCTCTGATGCGCAGCAGGCCAAGAATAGGAGAAACTTGGCTTTTTAGAGCGCTCTTCCGCTCTGCCTCCGGTGTTCTTTAATTGCGCAGCATCTTAAAATAGGTTAGTCTTGAGCTATCATAGCGTTATTTTGAGAACTGCCGCAGTTCATCCCTTAGGAGGCTTTACCATGTCCGAGAATACTTCCTATACGACCGAAGAAATCGCCCGGTTATTAAAGATATCCAAACTTAAGGTATATGATCTGATTAAAAAAGGGGAACTGCCCTCCTACCGGGTAGGCAAGCAGATGCGCGTGGATCTTTCCGATCTGGAGGCGTACAAGCAGCATTCGCGCAGCGGCATCTCCGGGAGTATCCCGCCAGTCTCAGCGCCAGCGGAAACTCCCCTGTTCATCCCCCCATCCGCCCTGCATCCGCAGCATCCGCAGCTGCCGGCCCAACCCGGCAAAGCCGCCACCGATAATGTGGTGATCACCGGTCAGGATATGTCGCTGGATTTACTGGCTACGCATCTGGAGCGAAGCGAGACTTCCTTCCGTCCGCTGCGGTCGTATGCCGGAAGTCTGGACAGCCTGATCGCGATGTACCACGGGGAATCCGACATTGTCAGCACCCATCTGCTGGACGGGGACAGCGGGGAGTACAACCTGCCCTATATCCGCAGACTGCTGGTTGGCTTTTCATATATCGTAGTGCATATGCTGACGCGCAGTGCAGGCTTCTATGTGCAGAAGGGCAATCCGCAGGGAATCCGCAGCTGGTCCGACCTGAAGCAGAGCGGAATCCGGATAATCAACCGGGAACGCGGGGCGGGGGCACGGGTGCTGCTCGACGAGCAGTTGCGCCTGCATGGCATTCCCGCCTCACAAATCAGCGGGTATGCTGTCGAAGAGAACAGCCATTTGGCCATAGCCGGCAGAGTGGCCCGGGGAGAAGCCGATGTGGGCATCGGCACAGAAAAAGCCGCCAAAATTATTGACGGCGTTGATTTCATCCCGCTCATTCAGGAACGGTACGATCTGGTGATGCTTAAGAAACCGGGGCATGAAACATTGATCAGGACAGTTCTTGATATTTTGCGCTCAGCAGCCTTTCAGAACGAGCTCAGCTCCATTCATGGCTATGACCTTAGCGAGACCGGCACGGTCATTTACGAGACTTGAGCTCTAACGCGGCCCAAGCCTCTTCCTGCGCCTTTTCGTCTCTGCTTACCCGGAACCCTCTTTTTTTGTTTTATAGCTGACCTTATAGCTTCCTTTCGCACCGGCTCCTACAACCTCCAGCTTGTAGGAGCCGGTTTGCTGTATCTCCACTTCTTCCTCGCCTTTCTTGTTCGTCTCCAGCTCCTTAAACAGCTTATGGTCAGGATCATACAGCTTCATCGACAGCTCGCCCTTCTCTACTTTGGAGGCATAGCTCAGATAAAGTGTATCTCCTTTTTTAAGCTTCAGCGTTTTCTTCTCGGTACCGGACAGCAGCCAATAAGAAGCCTTCATTTGATGCGGTGTGCTGGAACCGACGTACATCACTTGCTTCTCGCATCCCGCAAGCAGCAGCAAAGATCCGCCTATTAGTGCCAGCAGAAGCCGTTTCCGCCATTGTTTATCCATCCCCGTTCACTCCCCAGCATGTATAATATGTCCGCAATGCGGGCATATTTGTGTGTGCATATCATTTGCAGCCGGAATCTTATGCCGCCGCCGGGCATAAAAATACAGCACAACCCCCATAAAATTAGGAATATAGAAGACAGCGGTCAACCACAGCCATGTGTTCATCTTTTTGCGCGAAGAATCCTTGTAAATAAACACTCCCAAAGTCACGTATAACCCCATAAACAGCAGCACTGCCAGCGCCGTTATGGTAAACCAGACCCGGTCCTCGTTGAACATATCAGCCATATAAGGAATCATCCAGTAGCCTGCCACAGCCAGAAAAATCAGCATGCCAGATGTAATGATCCAGAATACCAGCATGCCCAAGTATTTGAAGTTCCTCATTTCATCCCCCTTCCCCCTTTGCACACCTCTTCTCCACGTTCCGATTAGCTTTGCGTACTTTCTGCTTCTCTGCCGGATATATACAGCACAACTACCCCTGCTGCAACAGCCGGAGCTGCACCACAGGAGAGCAGAAGCGTCAGCTTCCAGAGCAGGGGTATCGGGCCGCTCAGCAGACATCCCCACAACAGCAGCAGAACCAGTGCACTCAATACCGCCAGAGCCGCAGCCGTTTTACTCATGTCCTCTTTCCTGCGAATCCGCCGCAAGGTTGCCGCCTGCAGTCCCGCTGGAGCCGCCATCAATTCGCTATAATACTCCCGCAGCAGCTTCTCCTGCTCTTCTTCACGTTCCGTTTCTTTCACCGGTACTCCTCCCTCCATGGCTCCACAGCCTTCTGCAGCAGCTTTTTGCCCTGATTCAGCCTCGATTTGACCGTCCCTATTGGAATATCCAGCATTTTCCCGATCTCCTCATAACTAAATTCCTCATAATAGTAGAGCACCAGCGGGCTCAAATACCGCTTTGGCAGCTTGCAGAGTCCTTCTTCCAAGCGGGCATACCTTTCATTGCGCAGGATTTGCTCCTCCGTCAGCGGCGCCCCGTCCCGGAGCTCAAGAAGCGGAACACGGCAGGATGCTTCTCCGGTAAGACGTTCATAAAGCTTTTTCCATTTCCGGTAGCTGTCCCGGTACATATTCAGGGTCACCTGAAACAGCCATGCCTTAAAAGACCGCTCCGGATCGTAACGATCCAGCTTGCGGATTACCCGCACCCACACCTCCTGAAACAAATCCTCCGCTTCCAGGGCATTTAGGGTGAGGTGGCGGCAGAACCGGTACAAGTCATCCTTGTATCTCTCTACCAGTAGTTCGAGCATTTCCCGCCTGCCTGTCCGGTATCCTTCGATGAGCTGCTTATCAGTGACCATTTTCCTCTGCCCGCCCTTTCATATCACATTACGAAGGAAACCGGACCTTTGTTCGAAAATTCACAAAATCCGGCATACATAGATAACACAGCAAAAAGCAGGACTCAGGTCTTCCAATGCCTGAGTCCTGCTCCTTATGCTGAAACAGATATATCCCGGATTAGTCCACAATCAGGAACGGCGGTTGACGAACATCAGCATGAGTGCGGAGATGGCAATAATTGAACACACCCACAGCCAGGCCAGCGTCATGTTGCCGCCATCGACGGCCACGTAAATAGCGGTGGGGACGGTCTGCGTCCGGCCGGGAATATTACCGGCCACCATAATGGTGGCTCCGAATTCACCCAGCCCGCGGGCGAATCCGAGCACGTAACCGGCCGCCAGCGAACGGCCCGCCAACGGGAGCGTTACATACGCAAGCACCTGAAGCTCGCTGGCTCCCTGTGCGCGTGCTGCATCCTCCAGATCCTTCTCCACACCTTCAAAGCCCGCCTTCACTGTGCGGTATACGAGAGGGAAAGCAACCACAACTGCAGCAATAACTGCCGCCCCCCAGGTGAACAGGATCGTATGCTCCGTAAATTGCTCGTACAGCTTCCCGATCCAGCTCCGCCGGCCCAGAATCACCAGCAGCACAAATCCGACCACGGTTGGCGGCAGTACCAGCGGGAGCAGCAGCACCGTTTCAACCAGGCTGTAGCCCGGAAACCTCCGGCCCGCCATCGCCTTGGCTGCCAGGGTCGCCAGCAGGAAAACAATGATGCTGGTTATGACTGAGATCTTGACCGAAAGCCAGACCGGGGCGAAAAAATCGGTCCAATTGATCTCCATCCCGGTTCACCCCGTTGATTTATTCAGCAAGCTTAAATCCATAGCTTGTAAAGATATCGCTTGCTGCCTTCGTTTGCACGTAGCTGTAAAAAGCTTTGGCCTCCGCCGTATGCTTGGAATCCTTCACGATCCCGACCGGATAATTGATCGCTTTGTGTACATGGGCACCCACAGTAAGGGCAATCTTCACCTTGCTGGAAGTAAGGGCATCTGTTTTGTAGACGAATCCGGCATCGGCATTCCCTGTTTCTACATAAGAAAGCACCTGGCGCACGTCCTTGGCAAATACCAGCTTGCTTTGCAGCTTATCCCATACCTTCTTCGCTGTCAATGACTGCTGCGCATATTGGCCGGCCGGAACCGATTCGGGCTGTCCGACAGCCACTTTCTTGAAGCCTTTATCCGTAAGCTGTGTAATGGCTGTAATGGAAGCTTTGGAGTCCGAAGGAACAACCAGCACCAGCTGATTCTTCAATAGCTCTTTATGGTCAGAAACAAGTCCTCCATCGACCAGAGCAGTCATTTGCTTGTCACCTGCCGAGAAGAACAGGTCAGCAGGTGCGCCTTGCTCAATCTGTTTTTGCAGAGTACCAGAAGCGCCGTAGTTGAAGACAAGATCAATATCAGGATGCTGCTTCTCATAGAGGACGGCAATCTTATCAAGACTGTCCTGCAGGCTCGCCGCGGCAGACACCATAATCTCCGTCTTGCTGGCCGCCTGCACCTGCTTCTCAGGCATTGCTGACAGACCCACTGCCAACAGCGCAGCCATGATAACCACTGCTAATTTCTTGAACATTCCCATTCCTCCCATTTATGTATCTTGTATATTCAGGTGATATTCTAGCATATCCTTTTTTGTTTTACTATACGTTTGGTTATGTTTGTTTATATTTAGTTATGTATAGTTAATATCCGAAGTTAATATGCGATATGCTTAGATAAAAATGGGCGGCATAAATGTCTAATTTTCTATCTAACAAAAGAAAGTCCTTTAGGCATCACGCGAATGCCAAAAGGACTTTTGGGAACACCTTAATTCTTCATCCGTGGATCAAGCACATCCCGCAGGCCGTCTCCCATGAGGTTAAAGCCCAGGACAGTCAGCATAATGGACAGCCCCGGGAACACCACTGTCCAAGGAGCCTTCTGAATAAACTGCCGTGAATCGGAGAGCATCTTGCCCCATTCCGGGTCCGGCGGCTGGGCGCCGAGGCCAAGGAAGCCAAGTGCGGCTGCTTCAATTATGGCCGTGGCGATGCCGAGTGTGCCCTGTACAATAATCGGCGTCAGGCTGTTCGGCAGGATATGGGTAAGCAGAATACGGGTGTTGGTCATCCCGATGGCTCTTGCCGCCGTAATGTACTCCTCCGACTTCAGGGAGAGCACCTTCGCCCGCACAAGCCGGCCGTACGTTGGGATGTTTACGATAGCAATGGCGTACAGCGCATTCTGCAGGGAGGGCCCCAGAATTGCCACGATAGCAATCGCCAGCAGAATACTCGGAAAAGCAAGCAGAATATCGAACAGGCGCGAAATCAGCATATCAATCCATTTGCCGTAGAACCCCGCCAGGATGCCGAGAAATGTACCTGCAATAATAGATCCGATGACGGCAAAGAAACCGACCCAGAGCGAGATGCGCGCTCCATAAATGATACGGGTGAACATATCTCTTCCCAGATCATCCGTGCCGAACCAATGAGCGGCTGACGGCGCTTTCAGCCGGTTGACCAGCTCCTGCTCCTTGAATCCATAGGGGGCAATAAGCGGCGCCAGCAGAGCGACCAGCACAAAAAACACGATAATGCATAACCCGAGCATAGCCGTCTTGTTCCTGCGGAAGGCCTTCCACGCATCGCGCCAAGGTCCGGAGACCTTGTCGGCAGGTACACTCTGGGGCGTTACATTCATTGATACCTGTCCCATAGGTTCACCCCTCACTTGTAATTGATGCGCGGATCGATAGCGGCGTAGAGCAGATCCACAAGCAGATTGATCACAACAAAAATAAAGGCAATGATCAGAATCCCCGTCTGGATCACCGGGTAGTCACGGGAACTGATCGCTTCATATATATATCTCCCCACGCCCGGCCAAGCAAAAATCGTCTCAGTCAGCACGGCTCCGCCAAGAAGAGCGCCTGTCTGCAAGCCCACTACCGTCAGTACAGGAATCAGCGCGTTCTTGAGCGCATGTTTGTACACGACCAGGAATTGCGGCATGCCTTTGGCTTTTGCCGTACGGATATAGTCGGAATTCATAACCTCCAGCATGCTGGAACGGGTCATCCGGGCAATAATCGCCATCGGGATGGTTCCGAGCGCGATGCTTGGCAGGATTAAATGCTTGATTACCGTCCACAACTGTCCCCACTGTCCAGCAATAATCGTATCAATCACATAGAGATTGGTAATGCTCTCCACCGGATGGCGCTGGTCCATCCTCCCTATGGATGGAAGCCAATGCAGCTTCAGCGCGAACAGCAGCTGCTCCATCAGCCCCAGCCAGAAGATCGGCATGGAGACGCCAACAAGTGCAATAATCATCGCCGTATAGTCGAACCATGAATTTTGCCGCCAAGCGCTCAGAATCCCCGCATTGACACCTACAAACGCGGCAAACAGCATAGCGGCTGCCGTCAGCTCCAGAGTCGCGGCAAGGTAAGGCATTATTTCTTTGGCAATCGGCGTTTTGGTGCGGATTGAGGTTCCCAGATCACCTTGCAGCAAATCACCCATATAATTGAAATACTGCTGCAGCCATGGCTTGTCCAGTCCAAGCTGCTCCCGCAGCGCCTGCTTGGACTGCTCTGTAGCTTTTTGGCCCAGAATCGTCTCTGCCGGATCACCCGGTATCGCATGAATAATGGAAAAAACAATAATTGTCATCCCGATCAGCACAGGGACCAATACCATGATGCGTTTTAATAGGTAGGAGTTCAAATTCGGCTCACCTACTGTTCGAAGTAAATTTCGCTATAATATTCCGTACCTGTCGGACCTGGAACATACCCTTTCAGGTTTGCTTTTGCAGCCAGCAGCGGAGTAGTGTGCACCAGTGGAATCCAAGGCGCGTCCGCTTTGATAATTTCCTGGGCTTGCTTGTACAGATCGGAACGCTTGGCCTGATCCGTTTCCTTCTGGGCATTGATCAGGAGGGTATGCAGTTTTTCATTTACGTAGAAGCTGCGGTTGTTTCCCGGAATAGCATCCTTATCCAGGAGGGTGTAGAGGAAGTTATCCGGATCTCCATTGTCGCCCGTCCAGCCGAGCATGTAGATATCATCTTTTTCTCCGGCTTTGGTATCATCGAGATAAGTCGCCCATTCCGGCGATTCAATAACGGTTTTTACGCCGATTTTTTCCCAATCCGCTTGGATCGCTTCAGCAACCTTCTTGCCGTCAGGCATGTAAGGACGGGATACAGGCATGGCATACAGGGTTACCGGGTCCGGGAGACCCTCAGGATATCCGGCTTCGGCCAGAAGTGCCTTGGCTTTATCCAGATCGTATTCATAATCCTTCACAGCATCGTTGTAGCCCCACAGTGATGGAGGCATCGGGTTTACAGCGGCAGTGGCCTGGCCCGAGAAGAAGGCATCGATAATAGCTTGTTTATTGACAGCATAGTTCAGCGCCTGTCTTACTTTTACATTGTCAAAAGGTTTCTGTTTGAGGTTGAAGCCGAGGTAAGACACATTGAACGGCGGACGTTCAATCTTCTGCAGCCCAGTGTTGCCTTCAAGCGTGGACAGATCATCCGGGCTCAGATCCTCCATCAGATCAATCTCGCCGTTCTGCAGGGCGTTGAAGCGTGCCGAGTTGTCCGGAATTGAGCGAACGATGATTTTGCTCAGCTTAGGAAGTCCCTCTTTCCAATAGTTAGGGTTCTTGTCCAGTGTAATGGAATCGTTGTGCTTCCATTCCTTGAACACATAAGGTCCGGTGCCCACAGGCTCATTCTTGAAGTTTTCCTTCTTTTCCTTAATGGCAGCAGGACTGGCAATCCCAAAGGAGGTCATCGCAATATTCTGCAGGAATGGCGCCTGCGGCTGGTTCAAAGTAAATTGTACGGTTGTGGCATCCACAGCCTTCACTTCCTTGATCACACGGCTGCCCTCCGGACCAAACATGGAATCATAATAATCAAAGGAGTCCCCTTCAAATTTGAATTCACTTGCCGGATCGCTCCAGCGGGTGAAGTTGAACACTACCGCTTCGGCGTTGAAATCCGTTCCATCATGGAATTTCACACCCGGATGCAGCTTGAAGGTATAGGTCAAACCGTCAGCAGAAACTTCCCAGCTGTCAGCAAGTGAAGCTTGTACTTCGGAGGTACCGGGTTTGTACTCCAGCAGAGAGTCGAACACTTGATGGCCAATCTTAAGCGATTCGCCGTCGGTCACAATAGCCGGGTCCAGCGAGGCCGAGTCGCCGCCGCGTCCCAGGATCAAGGTATCCTGCTGTGCCGCCGCCTCAGGTGAGCTTTCCGGTGCGGCGGTTGCCGCTGCATTCGAACCTTTTGCTTCTGTACCGGCATTGTTGTTGTTACCTCCGCAACCGCTTAAGGTCAAAACGGCCCCCAGCGTTACTGCCAGTGCAAGACTGCTCCATTTCTTCATCTTTAGAAAAACTCCCTTCTTTCGTTAAAGTGTTAAAACTTCTATATGGAGTCGCGCCAAAGCGCTGCCATATACCAAGGCCAATGTTTGCCTGCAGAATTAGTCTCATTGCACACTAAGCCAGATAAATTGAACTATAGTTTTACATTGTGGGGTATGGTCGTAACTGCGGGGAATGTTTGGACTTCCAGCCGCTGTTGTCCCCAGATTTCTTGATTGAACCGCCTTTCGCGGTTGAAATCCGGTGACTGATTATGTTTCCGAAGCGAGCTTTCCTACGGAAAGCTTTCAGGCGGTCGCATTCGCTCTTCCAGTTCCAAACTTCCCCTCCGCACTTCTACCCTCTTATGAATTTTTTAAGTTCATCTTATACAGATGGATACGGTCCTCTCCGTCATACAAATGACATGCGGTCAAATGTCCGGCTCCGGTTTCCAGCAGCGGAGGTCTTGTACTGCGGCAGACATCCATCACCCGGGGGCAGCGGGTATTAAAAGCACAGCCTACCGGCGCATTCGCCGGACTCGGCACTTCCCCCTGCAGAATGACCCGCTCCTTGCGGATATCCGGATCTGGTTCAGGAACCGCTGACAGCAGCGCTTGAGTATAAGGATGCTGCGGCTGGTCATACAGCTTGTTCTTACCGGTAATCTCCACAATCCGCCCAAGGTACATCACGGCAACACGGTCGCAGATATGCTTCACTACACTAAGGTCATGAGCTATGAATATGTAAGTTAGTCCGAATTCTTTTTGTAAATCCTGCATCAGATTAATGACCTGGGACTGGATAGACACATCAAGGGCAGACACAGGCTCATCAGCGATAATCAGCTTCGGCTGGAGCGCCAGCGCTCTGGCAATCCCGATCCGCTGGCGCTGGCCGCCGGAGAATTGATGCGGGTACCGCTGAAGATGCGCCTTGGCCAGACCGACTACATCGGCCAGCCGTTCAACAGCCGCCCGCCGCTCCTTCGCATTGCCTGCGCCATGCACAATCATCGGCTCTTCCAGGATACGCTGCACGGTATTCCGCGGGTCGAGGGAAGAGAACGGGTCCTGGAAAACAATCTGCATCTCCCGCCGTTGCCTGCGCATGTCCTCCATAGACAGCTTCGTGATATCCCGGCCTTCAAACCAGACTTCCCCCGCCGTAGGCTCGATCAGACGAAGCAATGAACGGCCGGTCGTTGATTTGCCGCAGCCGCTCTCCCCAACAAGCCCAAAGGTTTCACCCTTCCTGACAGAAAAGGATATGTCATCAACCGCTTTGATATAAGCTTGAGTTTTGTTGAAAAAACCCTTGTTGACCGGATAATATTTTTTGAGGTTCCTGACCTCCAGCAGGTTATCATTCATACCGCATCCTCCTGTTGACTATCATGCAGCCAGCATCTGCAGCTATGGTTATCCTCCTGCAGCTTCAGCTGCGGAAGGGATTGCCGGCAGATCTCCATCACATGGGAGCAGCGCGGTGCGAACCGGCAGCCCTGCAATTGTGTGCTCAGGATCGGCACACTGCCGGGAATAGAATACAGCCGCTCCCTGGTTTCACCCATTCTCGGCACCGACTGGATCAGCCCCCGGGTGTAAGGATGCAGCGGATTCTTGAAAATATCGCGCACACTGCCCTCCTCCACCACCTTGCCCGCATACATTACGGCAACCCGCTGGCACATTTCCGCCACCACCCCAAGATCATGGGTGATCAGCATAACGGCAGTTCCCTGCTCCTCGTTCAGTTTGCGGATCAGGTCAAGAATCTGCGCCTGGATCGTAACATCGAGCGCCGTTGTCGGCTCATCGGCAATGAGCAGCTCGGGGCTGCAGGAGACCGACATCGCAATCATCACCCGCTGCCGCATGCCTCCCGACAATTGATGCGGATATTCATCGATGATGGCCTCCGGCCGGGGAATGCCGACCTTGCGGAGCATGTCCACCGCATGGGTGCGGGCATCCTTCTTGGACAGGCTACGGTGCAGCCGGACGGTTTCTATGATTTGCTGGCCGACAGTAAACAGCGGATTCAGGGAAGTCATCGGCTCCTGAAAAATCATCGACACGGCATCGCCGCGGATGTTGCGCATTTCTTTTTCTTTCAGCGGTACGATATCCTGGCCTTTCAGCAAAATACGCCCGCTCACGATCTTGCCCGGCGGATTAGGAACGAGCTTCAGAATGGATAGCGAAGTGACGCTTTTGCCGCAGCCCGATTCGCCCACCACACCCAGAACTTCTCCCGGATTGATGTATAAATCCACTCCGTCCACTGCCGGCACTTCGCCGTGTTCAGTAAAAAAATGGGTGTGCAATTCTTCAACTTTCAGAATAGGCTGGACCACAATGAACCCTCTCTTCTATTAGAAATTGAACAAAGGTCAAATGAAAGAATAGTGAACTGCCTCATAAGAAGAAATAAAGAATAACTAACACCTTACATAAAGCGATAGAAAAAGGGGATAAGTCTACATTATTGTTATTTAATGTATAACACTACTATATAAATCCTGGATAGACAAGATGTTTTTGTACACAAAACTAACACCAGTGTTTATATAGGAATAATTCAGTCCGCAATAAAAGAAAAAACTGTGCTATTTATATAGCGACAGCCATTTCTCCAGCTGATGTCTCAGCATCTCCCGGTAATATAGCGGCTCCATAATTTCAGCCTCTTCTTCAAAATTCAGAATCCAGCGGACAAAGCCGATGTCCTGTTCTATGGCTACTTTAAAATGCAGACACCTGGTCTGGAGGTCTACCTTGCTGGGTTTCACGAACATATCCTCGTATTTGATCCGGTCTATTATCTGCTCCGAAAACCTGATCTTGAACTCTACCTGCAGACTATCCCGGTCGAGCGACCACTTCTGCTCCATAAAGGCCTGCAAATCAAATTGCTCTTTGGAAAACCAAAGATTCGTCGGCTTCACATTCGAGAACCCATGAAGATGAAAAGTCCGGATAATCCCGAAACGATGACAAAACCCGATTAGATGATAACGATTCTCTAAGGGAACAAGGCAGTATGGATCAATCTGGATGCCTCTTTCAGCATAGGCATTCTCGCTGTAGTCGGCCAGAATGCTGTTTTGCTTCATAATGGCGGTCAATACCTCGGTCAAAAAGAGCGGCGGGTCATCCTGGTACCCGCTTCTTTCCATCCATAGCTGTCCAGCTTCTCTTTTGGCAGTTTCCATCGTTTCTTCCCTTTCCGCCTTCTGCTTGTAGGCTGCGGCCATTACTTTCTCATAGGCGCTCTCAAAGCTGGGAGGCAGTATGTTTTTGATGTCATCCATAATGCCCCGCAGCTGTGAAAATGCGGCCGATTCTTCTTCCGACCAATCCAGAGGATATAATGCAAAATTACCGATAAAGGCGTATCCTTTCCCATGGCCCAAATGGATGATAGGGATGTGCATGGCGCTGAGCGCATCCATATCCCGGTATATCGTTCTCTCGCTGTTGCCGCAGCGTTCCGCCAGTTCGCGGGCCAAAATTCCCGGTTTGGCTTGCACTAGCGTAATAATGCGCATTAGCCGGATTAATCGGTCTGTCATATTCAGTTCCCCTTGAGTTTATGGTAAAATAGACCCATTATTTTAAATAAATTAGTTATATATATCTATAACCATTGATGTAATAACCCAAATTAATAAAGATAATAGAACTATTTTACTACATTACCACACTTATAAATCGGTTAATTGTTACCTAATCCCTGCAAAAGATTATGAATGAATATGCTTATGTATGTACTGGCAGGGTCGCGTCCAATTCCCGCAGCCCCCCCTATCTTGTTGCTGTCCTCCGCCAGACTTGACTCTCAGCGTCAAGCTGTTTATACACTGTTTCAGCTTCTTTCACAAGCTCCATATCTCCGGATCTGGCGGCCAGCAGCAGCAAATCGTCTGCCTGCCGCCGAAGATGCTCGAACTCCGTCTGGATGTTGCCTTTGGTGCGCTGCACCGCTACTTCTTCCAGCAGTTTTTCTGTCTTCAAGAGTTCCAGGTGTTTCTCTACATGGAAGCAGCACCGCTCTGACAGGACATCTGTATGATGTGTATATTCCAGGCTGAGCTTTTTGAGAGGCAGCTCCCGGATCCGTTCTACCGGAGGCTGTTTATACTGCCATTGCAGCCAGAGGGCTTCGTGAATGCCTGCCGGTTTGGCTGCCATCGTGAATTCCAAAGCGATGAATTTCCGCGCTTTGGAATATAGTTTGCCAAGCTTAAGCAGGATAGAACGCCCCTCCCCGGCTTCTGCGTTGCAGCCATGACATCTGTTGAAGGTTACATGTGCTTCCAGCCAGACTCTAAGTTCAATCTCGCGGGCCACCACCTTCCGGGTCCGCTTGCGGGATTCCTCAGGACTAGAGATTCCCTTCCACTCGATAAGCAGAATTACATTCTGCGCACCGGCTGCAAAAATCCGTTCCTGGCTCCACGTAAATGTGGGCTGAAAACTTGCTTGCATATTTCCACCTCTTTCTTTTTCTGGGTCTTCTATTAATGTACCAATATTGGCGGACAACTCCTTGTCATGGAATATATGTTCGGTCCTATAATATCGACAAAAAAAGAGGCACTCTCCTTTAAAAGGGGAACGCCTCTTTGCGAATGAACATTCTTTTGTCGAAACATGGCGATAAATACTCATTTTAGTAACTTGCAGTACTGCGTCTGCCCCGCTCTCCCTTGAAGAAAAATCCCAGCGCCCATTTTGCACACAACAGCGAGAATACCAAAAACAAAAGCGCCCAGACAATCGCAGGCAGCGGAGTAAGCCGTGCCAGATTCGCAGCGTCTCCTGCACGTCCCGGGGTAACCGCTGCAGCCGAGACCAGAAACAGCGAACTCATGACAGATTCCTCAAGGGTGAGGAAGGCGAGAAATAAATAATAATATTTGCCGGCCTTTGGCCAGACGAACAGCATGACGGCATTCAGCAGGATGAACCCGCCCAGCCACAGCATTCCGAAACCGCCCCGTACATACAGGACAAGCATCACCAACGCCACACCCGATGCCAGCAGCAGCCCCCATCTATACCGTCCCCTGTTATACAAATAAAACAGCAGAAGTGAGAATAATGACGCCAGCGTATAACCCGCCAGTGAAACCAGAACCGCCTTCCCGCCCGCTTCTATAGCCGAGTAGGTTACTCCGCTGTGATCTGCATACAATTCAATGCGCAGCACACTTCCCGAGAGCAGCAGCGTGATCAGCGCATGGCCGAATTCATGAAACATGGTATCCAGATTGCGGAACAGGGAGGAAAATGGAATCAGCCGGGTCAGTAAAGCGGAACCTGCAAGAAACAGCAGGGTTTTGAGCCATTTATTCATAGCGTGCAGCCCCTTTCCGTACAAAGTATACGTGAATTCAGCCGGGAACGGTAGCCAAAAAAGAAACCTTAATGGCCTGAATCCGGTATTACCTGTAGATATGGTTATCCCCCTGGGCCGCAGGGTAAAAACTTGTAAACTCTTCTATAAAAATTGAACTTGAAAATATTACTTTTAGGGAGAAGTGACGGAAGAGAAGTTTGGAACTGGAGGAGCGGTAGCGTCCGCCTTTGTCTGCGGATTTCCACCGCGAACAGCGGTATAAATTGAAGAAATCTGCAGATGGGCAGCGGCCGGAAGTCCAAACATTCTCTGGAGTCACGACCAATCCCAAGATAGAAAAATCACAAGTTAAGTTTATATAGGGACAAAATATCGCCCAAACCGTCAAATCACGCCATACTACGGCACCAGATGCCAAGCCAAGCCAGTTCTGCTATGTTAAAATAAATAGGAAGGCCAGTCTATACCAGGTGGTGATTTAGAAATGAAGCCCAAAGTAAAACACACTTATGCAAAGCTGTTATGTTCAGTAATGCTGCTCCTGGGATTGTCAGTCATATTTCCCGCTTCTGCGGCAAAGGCTAATTATTTCAGTGATTTATATAATGGATTGCAGAATTTCTCGGAGCTTCCCGGTGAGGTCAACCAGTTGCAGGAGAGCTACAGGCAGACTACGGAGGAGCTGCAGCAGACCAAGGAACAGCTTGGGCAAACCCTGCAGCAGATGGCGGATTATCAGGCCCAGAACGCGGCCCTGCAGGAGCAGAACCGCCAGCTCAGCCAAGTGGTGGATGAACTGAAAAATGACCGTACAGCGAGGGAGAACTACTATAACCGGATTAAAATCACCGTCATTACCGGACTTGCACTGATACTCGGTTACTTCGTGCTGATCCGGCTGCTGCGGCTGGGCATGCGCCACCGGTCCAGAAAAAGCGACCGCCTGCGTTAATGTGTACATGAGGGAGTGTAAACTATGAACATCGATGTCCAGGATGAAGGTGACAGCGGCAGCGGACAAGCCGTGGCCTTCACTGTTGACGAAAACGAAGAAATTCATGTGCTGCATCCGCAGCAAATTATCGCCTATCAGGGCCCTTCTTCAGGCCGCGCGGACAGGCTGATGGATGTCAAGGGAATGTACCGCAAACGCAAGCTGATCCGCTCGGATATGACCGGCCCTTGCCGCTTCGTCGCCGCCCTGCCTCCCGGATACAGGGTCAAAACCTTCCAGCTGGACGGGAAAAGCGACCTGCTCTATGACTTCAGGCATCTGTTCTTCTACAGCAAAGGAATTACTATGCAGACCAGGGTCCTGAGCATGAAGAACATGCTTGTTACACGCGATGTGATCAAGGTTAAGTTCTCGGGGCCGGGCAGCATCGGCATTCTGACCGAGGGAACCGTATGTGAAGCCGAGCTGCACCCCTTTGATCCGCTGTATGTGGACGCTGGCAGTATCATTGCATACCCCGAAAACGCCAAGCTGGAGCTGACCGTCTACGGCAATCACTTAGCCAGCCAGCATATGAGCTATCACTGGAAAATGACCGGCCACGGGCCGGTAATGTTTCAAGCCGGACGCCAGAGCCGCCGCTTTGAACGCGACAATAATGAGGACGGCATTATCAAGCGTTTTCTGCGTGAAGCCCTGCCCTTTGGCGGGGTCTTCATCAAGTAACCCGATATCGGTTATCAATTGTAAAAGAGCGCCGCGCGAACTCTTCGCGCGGCGCTCTTTGTTGATGCTGCAGCTTGGATTTAAGCCAAAAATGCGTTCAGCATCCAGGCGGATTTCTCCACGCTGGTTCTTATGCCAATCAGCAGGTCGGCAGTAGGCTGGTCGCCCAGTTCTTCCGCAGCCGAGATCGTGCTCTTCAATTCCCCGCTCACAACAGCAAAGTCCTTAACCAGCTGGGCTACCATTTCCTGTGCGGTTTCTCCTCCAGTCGCTTCTTTAAGATCGGAGAGAGCCAGATATTGTGTCATCGTTGAAGCCGGTTGGCCTCCGATGGCCAGAAGGCGTTCAGCCAGATCATCCACATATGTGGCAGCTTCTGTATACAGCTCTTCAAATTTAGCGTGGAGCGTGAAGAATTGCGGCCCGCTCACATACCAGTGGTAATGATGCAGCTTCACTCCCAGCAGCGTCCAATTTGCGGTCTGACGGTTTAAGGCGGTGTGCAGTTCAGTATGACTCTTGATTTGTGTACTCATTCGAATAACCTCCTATGGCTTATTTATTTGTTATTTGTATTTAGACTCATTCTAAATCTATATACAATTTAACATATCGCTTAGAGTTTTGCAAGCTATCCTGAAATAACGGTGTCCGATCCATAGGACATGGAACTGCTGCAAATTCTAGCACACTCCCCTTTCTGCACCTATTATTTCCATCACATTTAGCCAAATGCTGCCGAATTGACATAAATTACTCCATTGCGGCAGATAAGATTACATTATCGGCAGATTGGATTCTGCCACCTTTCCTTTACCGCTGCGGAAGAAGGCCCGCATCTCGTCACGCTTTGATTTTGGACTGAGCACATATACCGTGTCTCCCGGTTCGATGACTGTGCTCCCATGCGGGGTTACAATACTTTTATTACGGATGATGGCGGTGAAGAGAATATCCTCGGGAAGCCCTATCTGCGCGATTTGCATCCCGGCTATAGGCATATGCCTGTCAATGGCAATATGATTGAATTCAGAATCCGTTTTGCCGAGTGCCACCAGCTCCATAAGCGAAGGCTGGGCATCGTCTTTTCCGACAAGCCTTAACCGGGAGGCCAGCGGAGAAATGGTTGTCCCCTGAATGACCGCCGAGGTCAATACCACAAAAAATACAACATTAAAGAATAAACGCCCTTGCGGAAGTCCCGCCAACAGCGGGTAAGTCGCGAGTACAATCGGTACCGCGCCGCGCAGGCCCGCCCAGGAGATCAATGTTTTCTCCCGGGTGGAGAATCTGGCAAACAGCAGGCTCAGGAACACTCCCACCGGCCTTGCAATCAGCATAAGAATAACGGACAGCAGAAGGCCCTCCCAGGCAATGTCCGCCAATTCATTCGGAAACACAAGCAGCCCCAGCAGTGTGAACATGGCAATCTGCATCATCCATGCGAAGCCGTGGTTAAAATTCATGATCGTCCGGTGATACATCAGCTCGGAATTTCCCAAAGTCAGGCCGATGACATATACCGCCAGCAGGCCGCTGCTATGGACCATGGCTGCAAGCCCATAGGTCAGCACGGCGAACCCAATCGCCATGACCGGATAGAGCCCGGTAGAATCGAGATTAATCCGGTTGATCAGGTAGACGGCAAGCTTACCGACCGCTATTCCCATCACCAGCCCTATCCCCATCTCCCATACAAAAGACAGCAGGAGGCTCCAGATGGCGGTATCGGGATGCTGAATCCATTCAATCAGCGATACGGTCAGAAACACTGCCATCGGGTCGTTGCTGCCTGACTCCGCCTCAAGCGTAGACGTCAGACGCTTGTCAATATTTTTGCCGCCGAGGACAGAGAATACCGCCGCCGCATCAGTGGAGCCCACAATGGCTCCGAACAACAGACTTTCCGCCCATGGGACATCCAGCACAAACCTTGCGAAAACTCCTACAATCGCTGTTGTCAGCAGCACGCCCACCGTCGCCAAAGAAAGTGCAGGGGCCATGATCGGCCGAATGTCCTTGATGCTGGTCTGCATGCCGCCCTCAAACAAAATGACAATCAGCGCAAAAATACCGGCAACCTGCGTCAGCGAGGCATTGTTAAAATACACAAAGCGGCTAAGCACCATTCCCGCGGCGATGAACAGCACCAATGCGGGCATGCCAAAGCGCGTGGAGAATTTGGTAGAGAGCACACCGGCCAGCAGCAGCGCTGCCAGCAATAAAATAATATTGTCCGCAAGATGAGTCATATCTGAGGTACCGCCTTTCCTGTAAGTCACGCCCTTCACACCAGGCTGGTCTGATATGTACGTTATTACCCCATACCCGCTAGTCCCAAAGCAACGCTTGCCCTTATTTCAGCTTTCCCAATTCACAGTAAAAAACCCCAGTGGTCTGTAAATCCACGGAGGTCATTCGGATGAGCTTATTCTCTTGAATAGACTTGCATTTCTTGAATGGACCAGTAATTCCCTCCCGAGCCGGTCTGCAAAATCCGCAGGTATCTTGTTTTGACTGCAGGGAATACGATTTTGGTCATTTCCAGCTTTCCTTTACCGGAAGCGATCTTGTTCCAGCTTCTTGCATCATCCGAAATATATAGCTCATATCCCCGGGGATAATCATAAGAAGATAAGGTATAGTCCAAATCTATCGCTTCGACTGAGTGCACACCCCCCAGATCAATCTGGATATATTCCCCGGACGCCTGGTGTTTGCCGGTATCCCAGCGTGTCCGCCTGTCTCCGTCAATGGCATTTGCCGGATTTGAAGCCTGAGTGTTCACATTGGATGATACCTTCCACTCCGAACGGTCTAGGGGAACCAGTCCGGTAGCTGTGATCTGCGTTTTCTCCGATACTACACTTGAGCCTGCTGTACGAACTGCATATGTGTACAATGTGCCCTCCTGCAGCTTGCCGTCCGTATATTCCGTTTGCTTGATGCCGGTGGCAATTACCTTCAAATCACTACCGGAGCCGTCGGCCCGGAGCACTTCATAGCTTGCTCCGGGGGCCTCCAGCCAATTCAGTTTAACAGAGGGTCCTTTGACTGCTGCTGCCTTCAGACCTTGGGGTGCAACATCCGCTACCTCGGAGGAGGGCTCCAGAATATACTGTACAGCCTCACCGGGGGCGAGTGTTTCGTTGAATTCAAGCGTTGGTGCAGCACTTTTTCCCGAGACATAGCTGCGGGCTTCTTCATATGTGTCCCCGTTGCCGAAGCGTTCACCCTCATACACTGTTTTCTTGGGCATCTTCACTTTTACAGTGACGGTTTGCGGTGTTTCCTCGAAGTTGACGAAGTTTACCAATACCTTGTTCGAGGTGGCTCCGGTTCCGGCCAAAGGCTCCAGTGTGGAGGTATCGACTGCACGGACATACACCAGCTTGTCGGCCAGAGCATCCTTATTGGTAATTTCGTAGCTTAACGGAGCTCCGTGCGTGGCATAAGCCAGATCCAGCCGTCTCATGATGCTGACACGCGAATCCTCGCCTTTTTTGGTATAATAAATCTCCGTTTTTACCGGATCATGGTCTTCCAGATTAAAGCCATACTTGAACAGACTGAAGTTTTTGAAAAAAGCGGCATGCTGGACAAACATATCCGCATAGCCGATATGCGCACGCATAATCCGGTCGAACACCGCGGCCGTCCGTTCGGAGGCCCCGTATTGGTAAGCATCCACATGAGAATCGGAGGTTCCGAATTCGGTCGTCAGCATTTTTTTGCCAAGCCCGTCCGCGGCTCCGCCGAAGGTTTTCAGATTCTCGGTAAAGCTGCCTCCGTTGCTGAAAATATAAGAGTCGCCGTAGGAATGCCCATTGGTCAGGTCGGTCACTTCCTCCAGCTCGTCCCGCTGCTTCGGATCACGTTCCCAGCCGTCCGGGTCGCCGCACTGGCGCACCGTGCCCTTCTGATTGCCGCAGGAATCATCGCTGTAATCCGGCCAATAGGCCCAGCCTGGAGCCACGGTCTGCAGATGGGGGGCGATTGTCTTGCCTTTCTTGTTCAGCCAGTCGGCAATTGCCAGATTAACCGCCTTGGAGCGGTTAAACAGCCCCGGCTCATTGTCCACTTCATAATATTGGAAGTACGGGCTGTACTTCTCGAAATAATCCGTCAGCTTCTTCTCTGCTGTTTCCGGCAGTGAGCCGTCTTCATTAAGTTTGATATCACCAGTGTACAGATACAAGGCTACAGCCTGCATATTGTAATCCTTCAGCACCTTGTAGTATTCTTCCATGTTCGAACAGGAGCGTCCGACATCGCTGGCACAGCTGGTACGCATAATATTGCCGCTGTACGCTACACCAAGCCACTTCATGATATAGGGCAAATGCGTAACCGCACCTTCGTCAAAATAAAACTGCTTATTGTTGACCATAGTCCCGGTCAGGGTATAGCTGCCGTGAATCGGCTCCTTGATCGGCGTCTTGAGTGCCTCCAGACTAAGATTATCCCAGGTCCACCAGTTGTATTTATCCTCCATATCTGAGGAATACATTCCGCGTGTTGTCCGGAGCTTCAGTTCATTAATACCGGCAACCAGCTGTTCTTTGGGAATATACAGCTCATAGGTTTTACGGAAATTGTATTTGCTGTCCGTTCCGGCGATACCGGCGATCTGTATAATTCCCGATAGCTGACGGTTGGAAAAGACGCTCATCTGCGGAACGGATTTGTAAGCATCAAGGATGCTTACGCGAAATAAGACCCCGTTCTCCGGGATCTCATCCAATTTATACTTAATCCGCAGTTCAGGGTTGGTATCGCCCCTGAGCCCGGAAGGAATGGATTGGAGTGCTGAAGCTTTCAAAGCCGGAGAAGCAATATTAATCACCTCGTCTCCATCAGAGGCGCCGGTTTCTGCAAATTCCGCATCGGACCCATCATGCCGTCCGAGCTGCCAGAGGGTCGTGCCCTCCGGCAGCTCGGGTCCCGCATCATTGGCGGCGGACAGTTCAGACATATCTACCTCCACTTTGCCTTTATTGGTCCCGTCCTCTCCGAAGACAGAGATGGATAACAGAAACAAGATGGCAAGTGCTGCGAATTTTAGTAAAAGATGAAGGGGTTTGCGTGTTTTTTTCTTAGTCCTAGCTCTCATTCCCATGTCCTCGCTTTCTTCCGGGGTGTGTGCCCAGGCTCTGTAAGCCTGATTTTGCTTCATTCATTAAGGAAGGGTAAGGGCGTTCTGGGGGATGAGCCCAGGCTTCTGGCTCGGACTCTTCCACATCAAGCGGATGCTTGCATCTCCGCGGTTCTCGTAATATTCTACTTTCAGGTTATACGAGGTTCCTGCTGTGAGCTTAATGCTCCCCACGCGGCTGACACCGCTTTGCTTCTTCCAGCTGTCGATAATCAGCTTGTCGCCGATCCATACACGGACGCCATCATCTGAGGAAGCGGTGAACGTATATTCCTCACTGTAGACCGCCTTCATTTTCCCGGTCCAGCGCACGGAAAAGGAATCCTTGTTCACGCCTGCCGCCGGAGAATCTCCATGCCAGTTAAAGTCAATCTTCTTGTCATTGCGGGTGAGCACAGGGTCTCCTGAGAGTTCGGCATTGTTGAAATACTGTCCTTTCAAGCCATTCTTCGGAATGATGCCTGATCCATTGTTCGTTTTGGCATTAAGCGCCTGAACGTAATCCTGTCTGGATACCGTATGCTGATTGGTCATAAAACTCCGGATTTTCTGGAGGTTGTTATTTTCGGTCAGCATTTTCCCCCATGTCATCGTATATACCCATTTACTTTGGGTTTGAGACAATATAGCAGGGTCTGGCAGTTCTCCGCTCTCTCCTATGCCAATAGGCTTTCCATTAGCCAATTCAAGCAGGCCTTCATAATAAGACTGCTTGTAATCATTATTGTAGATATCCGCTGCCAGTACATCCACCTTAGCCGCCCCAGGATAATAGGCACTGTAAGGCTCTGCCCACTTATTCGGAGCATTCGGATTCCATACCCACAGCAAATTGTTCAATTTATGCTGGTTCACCAGCCGGTCGTACGTAATATCCCAAAGTCTGGAGAAGTTATCCTTCTGCCCCCACCAGAACCAGTTTCCGTTCATCTCGTGATACGGACGCCACAGCACAGGAACTCCTGCATCCCGCAGCTCCCCCAAATAGACGGCAATCTCGTCAAGTGAAGCAAGCAGGCTTTTGTATTGCGGCGTACCCGGTGTAACATAGGCATCGAACTTCTCCTGGCTCAGGCTCATATGCACGTTGGCCCACTCCGGGGTGGTTCCGGGCAGGTTCTGATGAAACGTCATCGCCACGATGCCTCCACCCTCATGCCATTTAATCGCGCTGGCCACAACAGCCTGGCGCTGCCGGGCAATAGTTCCTTTCGACTGGTTGTTAATCGCTCCAAGCTCATAGCCGTGCAGCACCGCGTAATCCCCTGCGGCATTCTTCAGCTTGTTGTTGAATTCGTCCGGGCTCTCCAGATAGTCATGCTGGCCGGAGATTATGCCCTTTCCCCCGAGATCAACCAGATAGTCCAGCAGATCGGCGGCTTCCTGAGAAGCCGATGGATTCACCGGTGTGACCGCCTCCGGGGGAATGACCACATTCCGTTCAACAGAGAGACTGCGCGCCTCACTCCAGGGCAGCAAGGAAAGAATAAACATAATAGGCAGGATCGTAATAAAAAGCCGGTACTTGCGGTAAGTGTTCAATGTAATCTCCTCTCTCCAGCCGTAGGTGGCTTCCATCCGCTCATGGGTGAACTTAAAGTTTGACCAGTATGCAGCGTAGAAGGACTATAGCTTAGTAGCCCTGCCGATAAGCAGGGCTATTGGACTTTTAGGATTAATATTGTAACGTCTTAACCAGTATCGGCGTTCGGGATGAATTCAGCAGTATTTCTTTAGGAAGCGGAAGGAAGGAAAAGGGCGCTGGCAGGAACCGTCTCTTTGACTTGGCTTGGACTTTCCCACATCAGCCGCGCTCTTGCATCCCCTTGGTTCTCGTAATACTCCACTTTGATATCATATAATTGCCCGGCTTGCAGGCTTATGCTTCCTGTGCGTTCGGTCCCGCTTTGCTTCATCCAGCTGTCAATCACAAGAGTGCCATTGACCCAAACGCGGACACCATCATCTGATGTTGTATAGATCTGATAGGTTTCGCTATACAGCGGTTTGATCTTGCCGCTCCACCGTACCGAGAAGAAATCGGTGGGGATTGCAGCATCCGGCGAACCCAGCCGCCAGTTGAAATCGAGCACAGCATCGGTGCGTACAACTGCCGGAGCACCAGACAGCTGCATGTTGCTGAAATATTCCGCCTGCAGTCCGTTATCAGCAGGCGCTGCTGCTGGCGCTGGAGCCGACGCCGGTTCCGGCGTCGGTGCCAGTGTAGGTTCCGGCGTTGGCGCCGGGGTTGGCGCCGGGGTTGCTACCGGCGTTGGCGCCGGGGTTGCTACCGGCGTTGCTGCCGGGGTCGCCACCGGCGTTGGCGCTGGGGTTGCTACCGGCGTTGCTGCCGGGGTCGCCACCGGCGTTGGCGCCTGAGTTGCTACCGGCGTGGGCGCCTGAGTTGCTGCCGGGGTTGCTACCGGGGTTGCTACCGGCGTAGGCTCAACGGCCAGTGAAGTTTTGCTTGAGCCGGCTGCTGAAGGATTAACGTACAGCGCGCTAGCCGGAACGGTAGCTTTGGTCTGGCTTGGGCTTTGCCACATCAGGCGAATGTTGGCATCACCTGCATTTTCGTAATACTCGACTTTGATATCGTAGAGCTGGCCTGCCTTCAAGGTGATATTTCCGGTACGTTCGGTTCCGCTCTGCTTAGTCCAGCTGTTGATTACGGCTGTACCGTCAATCCAGACACGGATACCATCGTCTGAAGTCGTGGAAATCGTGTAAGTCTCGCTGTATGACGGTTTGATCAGTCCGGTCCAGCGGATCGAGAACGAATCCACTCCAAGCGAGCTAACCGGTGCAGCCTGCCGCCAGTTAAAATTGACTACTGCATCATTGCGTACAAGTACAGGAGTTCCTGAGAGCGTCATATTCTTGAAATATTCTCCCTGCAGACCGTTTACAGTAGGGATAATTACCATACCATCATCCGGAGATTGTTCCGGTGCGGCAGTCGGTTTTACCGGCTGCGCAGCCGTTGGAACCGGGGATAGTGTAGCCGTTGGCGCCGGTGTTGGCGTGGCCGTCGGCACTGGTGTCGGTGTGGCCGTCGGCACTGGTGTCGGTGTAGCCGTCGGCACCGGTGTTGGCGTAGCCGTCGGTACTGGTGTCGGCGTAGCCGTCGGAGTAGCTGGAGCCGCAGGTGTCTCCACCAGCCCGGCTTTGTATTGATCCAGTGTGACGGTGTAACTGTCATTCATAAAGTTTTTGATCGTAGTGGTGCTGTTGTTCTCATAGAGCATTTTTCCCCAGTTCATCATATAGACCCATTGTCTCTGGGAGAGCTGCAGCTTGGCGGTGCTTGGCATTTCGCCATTTTCACCAATGGCAATGGGTTTGCCGTCCGCGAGGCTCAGCAGGCTGTCATGATATTTGTTCATATAATCATTGTTATATATATCTGCTGCGAGAACGTCTACCTTGTCTGCTCCCGGATAGGTCAGTTCATAAGGATCAGACGAGGCATTTGGAGCATTGGGGTTCCACACCCACAGCAGGTTGTTTAATTGATGAACGTTTACGAAACGGTCATACATAATATTCCAAAGTTCCGCAAAATTATTTTTCTTCCCCCACCAGAACCAGTTGCCGTTCATTTCATGGTAGGGTCTCCATAGGACTGGAACACCAGCGTCCCGCAAGCTCTTAAGCGAAACGGCCACTTTGTCCAGATCGGCGATCAGGCTTTTGTATTGAGCCGTTCCCGGTGTTACATACTTGTTGAATTCCGCTTGGCTAAGCGTCCTCTGCACATTCGCCCATTGGTACGAAGTGCCGGGCAGCTGCTCATGGAAGGTCATCGCGACGATGCCGCCATTTTTGTACCAGCTGATCGCACTGTTCACCACATTTCTGCGCTGTGCTGCTCCAGTGCTTTCCGACTGGCCGCTGATTAAGCCAAGCTCGTAGCCGTGAAGGGCTGCGTACTTTCCGCTCGTCCACTTCAGCCTGTTGCTGAATTCATCCGGGCTCTCCAGATAGTCATGCTGGCCGGTAATAATACCTTTTCCTGAAATAGCGTTTAGATCGTCAAGCAGCTTGACGGCAGCAGGTGATGCATTGGGATTAACCGGGGCTGAAGAACTCGGGGCAGCAGCTGCCGCCGAAGGCGCACCCCCCAGACCAAACGGCACTGCAGTCAGAAACAGGGCAATAGTTAACATGACGGACACCAGACGCGACTTACGGTAAGTTGTCAAAATTCATCTTCCTTTCGGTAGCCAGGCTGCCACTCTTTCGGAGGCCCTATAGCTTTGCGTCCCTATCTTTCGATTAGGTTTGCCTTTGTCGTAGTGGAAGGATTTATCCCTCTTACCGTAAGTATCGTCTCTATTAAATTTTTAGTTTAGAGCATTAATGAACTTTTCTTAATAAATGGTTCTTAATACCTGTTTTGGAATTGTAACAATTGGGTAAATAGATTATTTAGCCCTAGCTTGAAACCTGAAATCGACATGACCCGGGAAGGTTTCGCCGGATTCGACAGCGCCTTCGGCGCATTATTTTACGAAATAAATTGCTGCAGAGCGATGTCTTCCCACTCCAGTGTAATGCGGATATTGTCTTCTTCCACCAGCTCCGAGCCGGTCTGCACTTCAATGAACTCCACATCTGTCAGCGCCAGAATGGCATGTTTTGTCCCTTCCGGTATGCGGACTACATCCCCTGCCTTCACATTATGCATCTTCTCATTCAGCACAATGCTTGCCTCGCCGCTGACAATTGTCCAGATTTCACTGCGTTTGTGATGCAGCTGGTAGCTGATATTTTTGCCTTCGGAGATAAAAATCCGCTTGGTCAGCACTTCATTGCCCTCATCGTACTTCACATAATCAATGACTTTATAGTGGCCCCAGCGGCGCTCCTCGTACATCGGTCTTTGTTCAAAAGACTTCAGCACTTCCTTGATGCGCGGGCTTTCGGTTTTGTGGGTCACGAGAATGCCGTCCGGGCTGGCTGCGATAATCAGGTCCTTTGCTCCGATTACTGTGACCGGAATGTCCAGTTCATTGATCAGGCAGGTCCCTTCGGAATCGGCGGTCACGAAGCCTTTGCCCACGTGGTTGCTGCTCATTTCCTCGGTGAGGGTATTCCATGTGCCAAGATCCTTCCAGAACCCGGCGTACGGCTGAACGACGATATTCTCCTCTTTTTCCACCACTTCGTAGTCAAAGCTGATGGACGACAGCAGTTTATACTGCTTCTGCAGTTCCTCATAGTTCAAAGGCAGACCTTTGCGCTGCAGAATATCCAGCAGATAGCCCAGGCGGAAAGCGAATACTCCGCAGTTCCACAGTGCCCCCCGGCTGATCAGCTCCTCAGCCTGTGCGCGGTCCGGCTTCTCCTGGAAATGGCTCACCTGCATATAGCCGCTTGCCGCTGCCTCATCACTGGTAGGAATAATATAGCCGTATTTCTCGGAGGCAAGCTCAGGGACTACACCCATCAGCGCCAGATTCGCGCCGCTTTCCTGTATCGTGGCCTCAAGCTGGACGACGGTTTCAAAAAATGAAGCCTCCACATACGGATCGACGGGCAGAATAGCCACGGTCTCTCTTGGGGACACCCCTGCGATTGAATACAGGTAAGCTGCAGTCAGAGCAATGGCCGGGAAGGTATCGCGGCGCTCCGGCTCCACAATGATTGGCACCTCTGCGCCGAGCTGGCTCTGAATCATTTCGACCTGGCTGCGGCCGGTAGCCAAATACGAGGAATCCGCCATGCCTGTCTCCTGAAGTTGTCTCCATACCCGCTGCACCATGGATTCCGGTTCGCCCGCCGGGCTTTGCAGCACCTTCAGAAATTGCTTGGAACGGGAATCGTTGGACAACGGCCAGAGCCGTTTACCAGAACCGCCAGATAGAAGTACCAGTTTCATAAGTGAACCCTCCTATTTATGTGTTGTCGCGTAAATATCGGATTGTTATTGTGAGCTTCGGCTGGGTGGCTAACGCAAAAGATAGAATGCTTCTCGTAGCGCTGTGGCTGCGCAAAAATTCTTACGGATTGAGCTGTTACGGGAGTCTCTGCAAGGAATGTTTGGACTTCCGGCCGCTGTTGTCTGCAGATTTCTTGATTTAAACCGCTGTTCGCGGTGGAAATCCGCAGACAAAGGCGGACGCATTCGCTCCTCCAGTTCCAAAATTCCTCTCCGTTCCTCCCTAAACAGCTTCCCCGGCAGCATTTCCACTGGAAAACGAGCCAGTGGAATTAGTTCGCCCAAGCTACTTCACCCGGCAGGCGAAGCTCCCTGCTAAAGATCCGGCATGGCCGCTTGTTTGGCGGCAGATACAGCTTACACCGCGCCGGCTACGCTGGGGGAGTAGCCGCTGAGGCCCCCCATCTGCGGGCGTCCCACAGAATGGTATTCAAAGCCGGTTCCCTCGATCTGCTCTTTGGAGAAGACGTTGCGTCCGTCGATCAGCACCTGGCGGCGCATGCTCTCCGCAAGCTTGTGCAGATCAATGTCTTTGAACACGCTCCAGTCGGTCAGCAGGCAGACCGCATCGCTGCCTTCCGCCGCTTCTTCCGGCAGGCCGCACCAGCGCAGCTGCGGATGATCGTATTGCTGTCTGAAGTTCTCGGCAGCAATCGGATCATACAGCTTCACTGTAGCGCCTTCGGCCACCAGGCTCTCCACAATTTCGCGGGCCGGGGCTTCGCGGACATCGTCGGTGTTCGGCTTAAAGGCCAATCCCCAGATGCCGATGACTGCACCGCGCAGGTTGCCAAGGGACTCATGCAGCTTCGAGATGATCATGAAGCGCTGGTCTTTGTTCACCTCAACCACCGATTTCAGCAGCTTGAACTCGTAGTCCACATTGCCTGCAATTTGAATTAGCGCATTAGTGTCTTTCGGGAAACAGGAGCCGCCATAACCGATACCGGCCTGCAGGAAGGTTGAGCCGATCCGCCGGTCCATCCCCATACCTTCTGCTACCTCGGTTACATCAGCTCCCACTTTTTCACAAATGTTGGCAATTTCGTTAATGAAGGAGATCTTCGTCGCCAGAAAAGCATTCGATGCATATTTAATCATTTCCGCACTGCGGATATCGGTTACGAACACATTTTCCGTGAAGCCCTGGTGAAGCTGGCGCATCGCAGGCTCAAGCTCCGGGTTATCCAGTCCGATAACAATCCGGTCCGGATGGAGGGTATCCTGAATCGCCGAGCCTTCACGCAGGAATTCAGGAGCGGAGACGATATCGAAGGGATGATTGGTGTGGGAGGCGATAATTTTGCGGATTTTTTCATTGGTGCCCACCGGAACGGTTGACTTGGTCATAATGATTTTGTAGCCTTCCATCGCCTGGGCGATTTCCGTAGCCGCCCCTTCAATATATCTCAGGTCTGCTTCACCGCCCGGAAGAGAAGGCGTCCCTACCGCGAGAATGACGATATCAGACCGGCGTACCGATTCATGAAGATCGGAGGAGAAGGATAACCTGCCCTCACGCAAATTCATTTCAATGAGTGCCTCAATACCCGGCTCATAGATGGGGGATTCCATCTGGCTGAGCTTTTTGATCTTTTCCTCATCCTTATCCACGCAAATTACATGATTTCCATTCAGTGTAAAACATACGCCAGAGACAAGACCGACATAGCCGGTACCGATTACTGCCAGTTTCATACAATCATCCTCCTTTTAGAAAATTGACGTAGGCCTGTTCCACATATTGCTTGAACTGAACCATAAACGCCTGTTCATCGAATTTACGCGCATGGTTCATGATCTGCCCAATGTCCCACGCATAGGACTCCACTTCGTAAATGGCCTTAAGTAAATCATCAACTTCCTGACGCTGGAAGAACACGCCGTTGACATAAGGAACGATGGTATCCAGCGCCCCTCCGGCCTGATAGGCAATAACCGGTCTTCCTGCAGCATTGGCCTCAAGCGGTGTGATGCCAAAATCCTCTTCACCGGGAAAAATAAACGCCCGGCACTTCGACATCAGCCCCGTCACCTCGGCATCCTCCAGCCGGCCCAGAAACGATACATTATCTTTGGCCATGCCCTCCAGACGTTTGCGGTCCGGACCGTCGCCGACGATAAACAGCTTCAGCCCGTTGCGGTTGAAGGCTTCCACCGCCAGATCAATCCTTTTGTAAGAGACCAGCCGGGACACGATCAGATAGTAATCGCCTATGGAAGACGAACTGCTGAAGCGTGCGGTGTTGATCGGCGGAAAAATCACATCGGCATCCCGGTGATAGTAATTCTGAATCCGGGTCTTGACCACGGACGAGTTGGCAACGAATTGGTTAACATTTTTGGAGGTGCGCTGGTCCCAGTGCTTGAGCCGCTGCATGTAGACCTTAAGCAGTCTTTTGAACAATCCGGAATTCGATTGCCGCTCCATGTAGGTGTCATAATCCCAGGCGAACCGCATCGGAGTATGACAGTAGCACAGATGAAATGTAGACTCGGGCACCTGTATGCTTTTCATGAAAGCACTGCTGGAACTCAGGACGATATCATACCCGCGAAAGTCCAAATCACGGATGGCCATGGGATAAAGCGGCAGCACCCCTTTAAAGTTGGTCTTCACTCCCGGGATTTTTTGCAGCCAGGAGGCCCGGATATCCGCATCTTTGAGGTTGTCGGTCAACCGGCTTCCGTTAAATACCGTCGTGAAGATCGGAGCATCCGGATACATGTGGTGGAATACCTCCACTACTCTTTCCGCCCCGCCCATTTGGATTAAGTAATCGTGCGCTATCGCAATTTTCATGTGAATCATCCTCAAAGTTTTATGGAGCAGCAACATCAAGTAGTGAACGTATGGACATATTGGTTCCTGACTGGGCTTGAAGCTCTTGACTTACCTGCGATCAGGTTGCCGCGAGCAGCCCTTTATAGTAATCAACGATATCCTTGACCGTATTTTCGATGACAAAATGCTCTTTCACCCGTTTCATTCCACTGTCCGCCATCCGTTTCCGGTCTTCCGGATGGTTCAGCATCCAGGTGATAGAGTCTGCAAGTACAACCGGGTCTCCCGGCTGGATCAGCAGCCCCGTTACCCCGGGAACCACAATCTCTACCGGTCCGCCTTCATTGGAGGCAATCACCGGCAGTCCAGCCGCCATGCCTTCGACAATCACCTGGCCGAACGGTTCAGGCGTTATCGAGGTATGAATCAGCAAATCAGCTTTGCTCATCAGGCCTTGTATATCATCCACATGACCCAGCAGGCTGACATTGGTCAGCTCATCCTGCTGAATTTTCTGAATTAATTCGTTTTTGTACGCCTCTTCTCCGAACAGGGCATCCCCGGCCAGCCAGAACTTCACACGGCTGTCGTTCTTAAAAGCCTTGGCGGCCTCCAGCACAATATGCTGGCCTTTCCACTGCGCCAGCCGGCCTACCAGCAGGACGTTGAAGTCTTTTTGCTGCTCCCGTTTGCCGATTCCTTCACCAATCGCTTTGGCAAAAGCGGAGTACACGACCAGCGTTTTCTTGGTGCGGGGCAGCTCCAGCGCATTCAGCGTGGAATGCGAATTCGCAATGACGCCATTCGGCAGCAGGCGTGACAGCAGCCGGATCGCCTTGGCGACAACCGGCTTAAGGTAAGGGGCGCCGATATGATCCCGGATATGCCAGATTAGCGGCACTCCTGCTTTTTTGGCGGCAACGGCTCCGTAGAATGCTGATTTCAGGGAATTGGTATGCACACAATCCACTTTCTCCTGCTTGAGAATAGGAGCCAGCCTGCGGCCGTAAGCCAGCAGTCCCAGCGCAGCGGCTGGAGCACCCAGGTTGACGGTATTCCGTCCGCGGTTGCGGATGCTCTCATCCAGCGGAATGACACGGACATCGATGCCCTTCTCCCGGAGGCGTTCGGCCAATGCGCCTTCCTCAGCGAGGATCACAAGCGGCTCGATCTGATTGCTGATGTTGGTAAGAATGTTGAACAAGGCTACCTCTCCGCCGCTCCATTTGGCGGTGTGATCGATATAAGCAACTTTTAGCATCCTGCCGCCACACCCTTTCCCAAAGTTTCAAGGAATACGGATTCCACTTGGTCGCCTACATGCTGCCAGGTGTATTTCTCCAGCACATGATTTCTGCATTCATCCCGGCCCGGCAGCAGCTTGCGGTTGCCCAGCATGTGGATCATGCCTTCCGCCATGTCGTCGCTGGTTGAGCCTTTGAACAGCAGTTCCGGCCGGAAGCCCTGCAGAATTTCCTTGTTGCCGCCCACTGGCGTTGCCATCACCGGAAGTCCGGAGGAGAGCGCCTCAACCGTAATCAATCCGAAGCCCTCCAGCGCCTGGGAGGGGACCACGAACATGTCCGCTGCCTGATAGTAGGACGCCAGTTCATGATCGGGAATGTAGCCCAGCAGCCTTACTTTGTTGGCGAGTCCATAATCGGAGATTTTTTCTTCCAGCTCGCCGCGCAGCGGCCCTTTGCCCCCGATCAGCAGAATTGCATTCGGGAACCGCTCGGACACCTGCTTCCAGGCTTCCAGCAGCTGCAGCAGCCCCATCCGGTTCATCAGACGCCGCACCGTCAGCACCGTAGTCGCTCCCTCGGGAAGATTCAGCGTCCGCCGGGTCGCCAGCCGGTTGGCGGCGGGTACGAACCGTTCCACATTCGCCGCCCCCGGAATGACTATGATCTTGTGCAGCGGCACCCCGTGCAGACTGTGCAGCATATCGCGGAAATATTCGCTGAGCACGATGAATTTATCCGCAAGCTTGTAGGCTTTATGTTCAATGGATTTGGCAATGGTTGTTTTGACCCGGTGCTTGATGCCCTGGCCTTCGATCTTCATCTCTTCATTCCATGGGCCATGGAAGGTCATCACCACCGGAATTCCGCGTTTCTTGGCTTCAATCGCCGGGCCGATTCCGTATGGCGCAAAGTGGGAATAGAGAATATCGATCCGGCCGCTGCCATTCCCCATGAGGTCCGCCGCCTTGCGCTGGAATGCATCCTTACGCTTCCAGATCGACTGCTTCGGATCACCGGCGTTATGGATAATCAGCTCTTTGGGCGTGGATGGCGTTTCCTGACTGCAGATCAGCGCATGCACTTTGTTGCGCGAAGAAAGCTGCTCACACACGGATTTGAAATACGTATTGAGTCCGCCTGGCTGTAAAGAGGGCCAGCTAAGGCCGGTCGTCATAATGTTCAACCCGTCACTGTACGGCATAGCTTCTCTCCCCTTTTTTCTCTTTTTCCGCCTGGCCCATTGAATTGTGCCGGGCCAGCCTGCCGGAGCTGTTCAGTTCGTAATGCTTGAAGCCGACCATGAATTCATACATCACCCAGAAAATGGATACCGCAAAACCTGAGATGCCTTTCTTGAACAAGCCATGCAGGAAATACTTCTGTAAGAAACGGGCCGGCGGGCGAAGCAGCAAATGGCTGATCTTAAAAGGCTTGCCGCTGGCATAGGCAGTCTGCGCTTCCAGATCGGTATATTTATTGAAGCGGGCGACATGGTCATTGATGCTGCGGAATCCCTGATGCCAGAGTATCCCGTTCAATTTGACCGTTTTTTCCTCCGATACCTCAGGCATTTCGTGCACCAGACTGTTGCGGATGCCGTATTCCTTGCGGTTATAGAGGCGAACCAGGTATTCCCCTTTATCCAGCCATCTGCCCAGGAAATCACCGATCCGGTACAGTGAAAAGGCTACCGCCCTGTCTGTAAGACCGGGCTTGCGGTCCAGAATGTCCTGCGCCAGCTCCTCACTCACCACCTCGTCGGTATCAATCAGGAAGACCCAATCATGGACGGCGCGTTCCACTCCGAATTCCCTTTGCTTCGCATATCCCGGCCAGGGGTTGACGAACACCCGGCAGTCCAAACTTTCGGCAAGTTGCACCGTCCCGTCTTTGCTCCCCCCGTCGATTACAACCACCTCATCGGCGAACAACCGGCAGGACTGAATTGCTTTGGATATTCGAACTTCGTCATCCTGAGCAATGATGACGGCCGATATCGGGTAACTTCCCGGGCCGCCAAGCACGCTTTTCATTGAATCCATGAAGGTATCCTCCTTTGCTTGGGTAGGTCCGGTGCGTGTCGTTGCTCCGAGAAATGTTTGGGCTTTCGATCGCTGTTGTCTTCTGATTTCCTTGATTGAACCGCTGGCTGCGGTTGAAATCAGAAGACAAAGGCGAACGCTAACGCTTCTACAGCTCCAAACTTTCTCTCCGCTCCTCCAGACACCGTCCCTTAGTTATTTAGCAGCTAAGTGCTCGCATCGTGTCCTCTGCTCGCATACATAATTTCTTAACTGCTGGTATCCATAGGTTTTTTGCGGATATAAGAATTCATCGTTGTCTTCAACCACTGAATGTCCTCCCCGTTAATCAGCAGGCGGGGCAGTTTGACCTTCAGGTTGTATCTGATATTAAGAATAATGAACAGGAAGCGAAGCACCGCCGAAGACAGCATTGCCACCCCTGCCCCGAACAATCCGAACTTCGGCACCAGCAGGAACAGCAGCGGGATTACCAGGATCAGTCCGACCCCCTGCAGGATCGATACGAACTTCGGTTTGCCAAGCGCCATGAACACCTGAGCCAGAATCAATGTGCCGCCGCTGATGGTTACTTCGAGCAGCAGCAGGCGGAACACCGTGAGCGCAGTGTTGAAGTCCTTGCCGTAGAGCAGCGGAATCACGAAGGGAGCCACCAGCATCAGGAACAGCGAGCCCAGCAGGGTACAGGTTGTGCTGATCCGGAAGGCTTTGAAGGTAAGGGCAATCGCCTGATCCTTCGACAGCTCAGAGGCTTTCGGAAACAGCACCACGGTGATCGAGTTCGAGAAGAAGTTGACCATCCGCGAGAGACTGACCGCTACCGCATACAGCCCCAGATCGGCTGGCCGCAGCAGGCCGGCGATAACGATCTGGTCGATATAGTAAGAGAACTGCCCGAGCAAGTCATTTCCGTACGAGCCGAGCCCGTAGGTGAACAGCCTTTTGAAATTCAGGTAAGCGTCTTTCATCTTCACCCTGTAGGTGCGGAGCAGTGTGATCGTCATCCAGATGAAGACCGGAACGGATGGCACCAGATACGCCAAGGCAGTTGTGAACGGATTGATCGAGCGGGTCAGAATCAAAATTCCGATGGCCGCCAGCGTCAGCAGCGGAAGCAGATACCGCAGCCAGTTGAACGTCTTGTAGTCGCCTCTGAACTGAAAAGCCGCATTGTTGATCTGTGACACCACAATCAGCGGACACAGGATCATCGAGCATTGCGCGAACAGTACGACATTCGGGCTGAATGAATTCAGCCAGTAGGGAAGGACCACAATCCCGACAATCATAGCCAAGGTTCCGAAGGCCAAAGCGATTAGAAGGGCCATCCGGTAGAGCACGCCCGCCTCATCGGGATTCTTTTTGGCATTGTAGATCAGTGCCGAAGGAATACCGAAGCTCATGCTGAACGCCAGGAATTGTGACCAGTTCACCATCGCTGTCTGCTCCCCGCGTCCTGTAGGACCCAGATAACGTGCGGTCAGCACACCCGTCAGCATATTAACCAATAGGATCAGCACGCTGACGAACATCGTCTTCACTGCGGCAGAACTGTTGTCCTTACTCTTGGTAAACCGCCGGAGCGAAGACCAGACTGTATTAGTGGGAAGTGATTTCGCGTTCGATGGCTGCATGTGGTGTTCCCTTCTTTCTGCTCTCAATAATCTCTTTGGCACCGAGGCCCAGGCCAATCAGCATCCAGACCAGGTAGCCTTTGAGCCCGGGAAACCCGTTGTCCGATACCAGGCTGATCACTGCCCCCATCCATGCTGCCAGCGACAGCCGGGCATAGGGCTGAAGGCTGTCTTTGCTGGTGACTCTGACTACAATTTGCTTAATTACAGCGCCCAGGGCACCGAAGAAGAACAAAGCGCCCAGGACTCCGAAGGTAAGCAGCAGGGCGATAACCCCGTTATCCATGTTTCCGTATTCGCCAAGCTCGCCGCCGTTGCCGATCTTCGTCCCCTGGCCGACACTGCCTATCCCTTGCCCGATTGGATTTGCAGCTACCATCGGCAGCATGTTCTGCCACAGGCTCAGGCGTTCATTGTAAGAATGGTCTTCCTGAACGGAGGTCAATGTCTCCATACGGGCCACCAAGCCTTCTGCACCCGGCAGCTTAGGGACGATCCAGAACAAAGCGGCAGCGACAAATACCAGTTGGAGCAGTGCCTTCCACTTCCCCTTGGACGGGGAGGAAGCGATGTATACGAGCAGCATCACCAGCATCACCAGCCAGGCTGAACGAACCAGCGTGGTCAATAGGCAGACGACAACGAGCATGACACCAATCCAGCGCAGCGTTCCCTGCCATCTTTTCTCCAGAATCATCGGTACCAGAGCAAATACCAGGAAGGTCGCCGCAGGCCCGGGGGAATTCAGAGTAGAGAACACCCGGATTTCCAAAGGATACGGTGTGCCAATGGACATCATGTCGGCATTCTTCATCCAGAAGGCATCCCACGGAGGGACGGTTAAATACTGGACAATCCCATAAATGGCTACCAGAACTGCGATATTGGCAAAAGCGTACAGCAACCGGTCAATATCCTTCGGTTTAAAACGCGTTACCGCGAAGAACGGAATCAGCAGCAGGGGTACGATGTAGTTCGCCAGATCGTACACGGAGCCAATGCCGTTCTTCGCAAGCCCGATCAGTGCCCCGTAAGCCAGTGCCACCGAGAAGAGCAGGATAATCCGGGTGGAGGATTTGCGGATGCGGTGAATCTCCTTCAGCACCGGGATTGCCAGGGTAGCCCCCGTCAGCAGCGGTGCCAGACTCAGCAGGGATACGGAATGGTAGACTCCTTCCGACCAATCCGCGATGCGCCGCAGCTCCGGAGCGACCGCCCAGACCAGCAGGGTGTAGGCGATCAGCGCCTTCGGCTTCAGCAGAGCCAGCAGGAAGGCCGGAAACAGAATGCCCGCCAGAATAGCGCCCTGAAGACTATTGGATGAGCTGAGCTTCGCGCTGGCAAAACCGATCATCAGCGGAAGGCCCAGACAGATGCCGCAAATCAGCAGCAGCATTCCTGCTGACTTCATGGATGGAAGACTCACATTCATTCCGGCCTGCCTCCCTTTACTTTATCCCGTTTGCGGAGCTCCTTGAGCAGCAGGACCAGGAATTGGGCGTCATCGACCAAATATCTTTTCCAGAGGCGGCCCGGTTCCTGGCTGAGCCGCCAGAACCATTCCAGGCCTGTTTTCTGCATGAAATTCGGCGCCCTTTTCACCGAGCCTGACAAAAAGTCAAAGGTGGCTCCCACACCAATCGAGATTGGCGCCCGGTACGAGTTGTAATGCCGGTAAATCCACTTCTCCTGCTTCGGCGCTCCCACGCCTACGAACACAATATCCGGCTGACTTTCCGTCAGCATTTCGATAATACGCTGGTTCTCTTCATCGTTGTGCTCAAAGCCGTAGGAAGGAGAATAGCAGCCGACAATATTCATTCCGGGATAAGCCGCTTTAAGATTCTTGGTAGCCTGTTCCGGCACGCCTTGCGCAGAGCCCAGAAAGAACAGCCGGTACTTTCTTTGCTCAAAGGCATTGCCGAGACGGCTGAAAAGATCTGCTCCCGACACCTTTTGCTTCAGCGGCTTACCCAGCATTTTCGAAGCCCAGATCAGCGGCATTCCGTCTGCCACTACAGCACCCGCCTGGGAATAGACGGTCTGGAACTCTTTGTCCTTGCGGAGCTTGATGACATGATCGACGTTGCAGGTCAGGATGTACGATTGCGACCGTTCCTGAATCGTTTTATCAATATAATCAAGCAGGTCCATGAAATCATAGTTATCGAAATTGACATCGAACATGTTCACTTGGTTCATCGTATCACTTCTTTTTGTGGGGAATCGGTTGGCTGTGAAGATCGATACAGGCAGTTCAGGTACCAACAGAACGGAATGATCGATTGGACCGTCGACAGCGTGTTGTCGGAAAACGAATAAATCATAAATCCTGCTATAAAGAGCAGATAATACGGTTTGACCGGCGGTGCCAAAGCTCTGTACACCAGAATAAACACAGCCAATAATGAAATCAGCAGCAGAATGGCTCCGATATACCCTCCATCAAAGTAAAAGCGGATATACTCGTTGTGGGGAACCACGAACCCTTTATAAAGGGTCCCGTCGTTCGCCACTGTCACTGCTCCAAGTCCTCTGCCCGACCACGGAGAATCCGCCGCCTTGTTCAGGAAGTACTCCCAGGCTTCTGCCCGGCCTGACAAGTCTACTGCCGTATCCGTTGTGCGTTCGAAGGAACGCTTCTTAATATTGTCGAGCTGCAGATATACCGCCGAGAAGATCAGAATAACCGAGCACAGGAGCGGAATCAGATATTGTGTTCTGCCCTTCAAGTATTGCCGCGAAATATCGTAAAAGTAGTACAGGACCATTAACAGCAGTGCCAATATCGGCCCCCGTGTCCCTGTTCCAATGAGAATCAGGAAGTTCAGCGCCAGCATGGTGTAGAAAAAACGGATATGCTGCGTACTGCGCTTGATCTCAATGAATGCAATTCCCACGCCCATGAAGGCCAGCATCGCCAGATGCGCCGGGATATTCGCTCCCTGAACCCGTACAGCGCCGGTGAATTCCACATCGAGAAAAGAGTGGAGATGCACCACCTGCAGCACGATTCCGGCCAGCACGCTTACCAGTGGAAGCATAGTGATAATGCGGATCTGCCGCTCGGCCACTTCCTTTTTCCAGTTGATCAAGAGAAAAACAAAAGGAAGGGACAAGCCGATAAACGCTTTGACCGCAATAGAACCGCTCATTTCAGGCAGCCAGATCGAGGAGCCGAAGGTGATGAACAATAATCCCACCATGGCCCAAAGCGGCGGGCTAAGGCGGAATTTCAATCCGTTCACCAGAATGCAGGGCACCAGCAGCATCAGGATCACCAGCTTGTAGAGCGATAGAATCTCAACGCCAAACATGCTGCCGGGATACAGAAAGTTAATAGAGATCGCCGTCGTCAGCAGAACGAAATAGCTGATGAGTTCAGGACGCGAGATAGAGACAACCAGCAGCAAAATCAGAAGCACGATGGCTACCGCTATTACCGGCTGGTAGATGACCGCCGCTCCAAGGAACAGCGCGGACATGAGGTAGAGCATTCCGTATGGCAAAACATTCATTTTGGAGCCCCACTCAAAATTCATCATTGTCCCCCTCACCCCGCTGCGGATTCTCTCTTCCGGTTCCAAATCATATGAAGAGTTCCGCGAATACTCTCCAGCCGGCATTTGTTCAAAAGTTTTCTCCCCTGGCTCCGGGAGAGGATCGAGTCACCCGCAATATACATGATCTTGGCGGCCGTCTTTCCCAGCAGGAGCAGATTCCCCTTCACACCTTCGCTTTTCATCGCGTTGGATATGCCTTGGCTGTAATATCTTTTCATAATCCAATCCTCCGTCAGCCGGTTGGCCGGTACGAAATGATCGACGGCCATCTGCGGATGATAGAGAATGGAATGTCCTTGACTTTCAATCTGATTAAACAGCCAGGTTTCTTCACCGGAGAGAAGCGAATCTCCTTTTCTTCCAAGCTCCAGCGGAAACAGGCTGATATCGAAGGCCACCTTGCGCATCGCCATGTTGGCGCCGCAGGGATGAAGCCGTTTCGGATATTCTTTGACGCGGTTGCCCAGATCCACGATGGTATAAGGCAGCTCGAACGGCTTGATCAGCCAATCCGGACGCCTGCTTTCGAAGATCGGAGCGATTTTGCCGCCCATGGCCATAACCTCGGGCTTTTGTTCAAAGGTACTTACAATTGTTGTAATCCAATTCCGGCAAGGAATCGCGTCATCATCCAGAAAAGCGATGAGCGGCGATTTGGAAGCCAGAATCCCTGTATTCCGGGCCGCCGACAACCCTTGCACCGGCTCCAGAATGTAACGGATATCCATATTTGCACCTTCAGCCTCTATAAACCGCTTGACCACTGCCGCCGTATCATCCTTGGAGCTGTTATCCACCACAATGACCTCGGCCTGATCCAGATTCTCCAGCGGCAAAAGCGACTGAAGCGTCTTAAGCAGCAAAGCTGACCTGTTGTAGGTACAGATGATTATGGAAATCTTAGGAACGTCTCCGTATACAAGCATCGGCATTCACCCAATTTCCATTTTTTTAATACGCATCTTTGGAGCCAAGCAGCATAAGGCCGGTTTTAGCGATGATTTTGAGATCCAGCATAGTGCTGCGGATAGAAATGTAGGTCAGATCCAGCTGAACCATTTCGTCAAATCCGACGCTGTTTCTTGCATTCACCTGCCAATAGCCGGTGCAGCCTGGTGTAACCATAAGCCGTTGTTTGTCATAATCCGTGTACTGCGCAACCTCTTCCACGAGCGGGGGGCGCGGGCCGACCAGACTCATATGCCCTAGCAGCACATTCCAGAGCTGAGGCAATTCGTCAATGCTGGTCTTGCGCAGGAATCTGCCGATACGTGTGATGCGGGGATCATTCTTAATCTTGAACATCGCGCCGCTGACCTCATTGTAGGCCATCAGGTTTGCCTTCAGCTCCTCGGCATTGGAGACCATGGATCTGAATTTGTACATCGGAAACAGCTTCTCGTCCTTGCCAACCCGGTTCTGACGAAAGAACACCTTTCCTTTCGGATCTTCCAGCTTGATCAGGATCGCCACCACGATGAACAGCGGCAGCAGTACGAGAAGGCCAAGAGCGGAGAAAAAAATGTCGATAATCCGCTTCATCACCAGATAGGAATCCATTTCTTTGCTTCCTTCTTTGGCATGTAGCATGTAAAGTTTCGGCAGGACGGCCTCATAGTCTTCCGGCAGTTTTTGCATGCTCATCTCTCCTCATTCCTCCTAAATATTGTGTAAGCCTGGGTGCCTACTGACTCTCCACAGTCCAAAACCCGTCTCGAAAGTCTAAACTTGGTTTTCAACTATTCAGAGTTTGTCCCGCTTTGCTCAGATATTCCGCCATTGCATCCATCACCGGATACCGCAAATCTTCGCTTTCCAGTGCGAATTCAAGTGTAGTCAAAATATATCCCAGCCGTTCGCCGACATCGTATCTGGTACCGTCAAAGTTATAAGCGTACACGCGCTCGCTTTGGTTCAGCTTCTGAATGGCATCGGTGAGCTGAATTTCGCCGCCTGCGCCTTTTTCCTGAAGGTCCAGGTACTTAAAGATCTTTGGAGTAAACACATAACGTCCCATGATCGCCAGATTGGAAGGCGCTGTGCCAATCGCCGGTTTTTCGACAAAATTATTAACCCGGTACAACCGTCCGTCCTGCAGGTCGGGTTCAATAATTCCGTAGCGGTTGGTGAATTCATCGGGAATTTCCTGTACGCCGATTACTGAATTCTGCGTTTCCTCGTATTGGTCAATCAACTGCTTCAGGCAGGGCACCTTGCCGGTTACGATGTCATCCCCGAGCATTACGCCAAAGGGCTCGTCTCCGATAAAACGTCTGGCGCACCATACCGCATGGCCGAGGCCTTTGGGTTCTTTTTGCCGGATGTAGTGAATTTCAACCTTCGAGGACCGCTGAACCTCTTTCAGCAGCTCCAGCTTACCGTCTTCCAGCAATCTGGACTCCAGTTCAAAAGCGTTGTCGAAGTGATCCTCAATCGCCCGTTTGCCTTTACCTGTAACAATAATGATATCCTCGATGCCGGAAGCGATCGCTTCTTCCACGATATACTGAATAGTGGGTTTGTTGATGATCGGTAGCATTTCCTTAGGCATTGCTTTCGTGGCAGGAAGGAAGCGCGTTCCTAGTCCTGCTGCAGGGATGATTACCTTCTTTACTTTTTTCATCGCACATACCTCCTGAAAGTTTTGTAAGTATTGGCTCCACTCATTTTCTCTTTAGAACAAAACCCGCTGGAAGTACTATCTGGTCTGATTCATAGCAATTCCGAGAATCTTCACACCTGTCTGCTCCATTAGGCCTTTCAGCTTTTTGAGCGACTCGCGTTTCGTTTTGCCGTGTCTGGCAACGATGATTAAGCCGTCTGACAACGGAGCCAGGATGCGTGCATCGCTAAATTCCACCGCCTGCGGCGCATCCAGCAGGATCAGATCAAAGCTTGACTTCAGTTCCTCCAGCAGAGCGGCCATCTTGTCGCTTCCAAGCAGATCCGGCGGACTGACGCTGGTAATCCCGGCCGGAATGACGGCCAGATTGGCCAGATTGCCGTAAACCGCGATATCCTTGACCTCTTCCCTGCCTCCCAGGTATGCGGCGAGGCCGTGGCTGCCCTCTACCTCAAACACGCTGTGCAGACCGGGATGTCTAAGGTTGCAGTCTACAACGACAACCTTCTTGCCATCCTGGACAAAGGATACTGCAAGGTTCGACAAAATCGTCGTTTTGCCTTCCCCGCCTTCTGCGGAGGTGAACAGGAGCGCCTGCCCTCCACTGCCCTTCAGCAGCCCCAGCTGCCTGATGTAGGTGCGCAGCGAGCGGAAGGATTCCGAGATATGCGAGGAAGGATTCAGGTCCGTGATCAGACTTTTATTCAGCCGTAACATAAGCGCCCTCCCCTACTCTTGCATTGGCATTTGCCGACTTGCCCAGGTCCCGTTTGCGGATCGTAGGAATGCTGGCGATTACCGGCAGCCCCAGATCGAACTCCGCTTCCTTCTCTGTCCGGAGTGTACCGTTCAAGGTTTCCAGCAGCAGAATGATTCCGATCGCAGCCATCAGGGAAACTACAAAGCTGATGATAATGTTCATTGTGGAACCGCTGTTGACAGGACCAGGAGCATCTGCCGGATCAGCCGGCGTCAGGAACGTTACATTGTCCAGATTCATCAGCGCCGGCAGGCTGCGGATGAACGTCTGCGATACCGCGTTTACTATCGTAGCCGCTTTGGTGTAGCTCTCGTCCTGCACGCTCAGGTTGATGACCTGGCTTTTCTCCGAAGATTTAATCTGCAGCTTGCCGGCCAGCGCCTGTTCTGTCAGATTGAATTCCGGGTGCTCTGCTACTACACTCTTCATAATCGTTGGCGACTTCAAAATTTCCTTATAGCTCTCGATGAGGTTGAGACTGAAGTTCAGATTATTAAGGTTGTTGCTCTCGGGGACATTCGCGGCGTTGTTGACGAGCAGCTGTCCGGAGGCTGAGTAGACAGGCATGACGAAGTTCTTGCTGACATAGAAGGTGGTGGCGCAGGAGATTAATACAAATACAATGATTAACCATAACCTCTTCTTAATCAGGTTAATGTAATCCAAAATCGTCTTTTCCACAGTAACCCTCCTTCCGCATTCATTGCATTCTGAAAGCAATCATGAAAGTTTCAGATATCTTGCTTTTATTCTATCAATCTCAGCGGATCACCACATGGGTCATACCTTCACTTTAATCTTCACTTTCGAGTGAGGCAGACTACCTCTAAAGTGTAGGTGTATGGTATACTTTAGTACCAGATGACCGGAAAATACTGACAGACTGTGGCAATATTCGCTACATTCTCAGGAATTCCGGCGGTCCAGGCTGTTCAGATTTTGTTCAGATCTGTCTGCTATCTTGGGTCGTAATCCATATGGTACTTTGCAGGGACCCCAATATATCTTCAGGTATGCAAAAAAACACGGACATCAATGTCCGTGTTTATCACATATTTTGAAATTAATGGAAACTAATCGTATGACATTTCGTATTTTGTGAGCCCTACGGCGTTGGCGTAGAGTGCGGCCTGTGTACGGTCTGCCACCTGAAGCTTCGCCAGAATCTGGCTGACATGCTTCTTGACCGTGAATTCACTGATGAACAGCCGTGAGGCGATTTCGCGGTTGCTGGCCCCCTGCCCAAGCTCGATCAGTACTTCCTTTTCTTTCGGAGTCAATTCGTCGGTTGGACTGTTGCCGCTCATCCGCATCTTGTCTTCCATCAAGCCGGGGTCATAATACTTGCGGCCCTTATGAACGAGTTGAATGGCAAACAGCAGTTCTTCCGGCAGCGCCTCTTTCAGCACATAACCATCAACCAGTACTTCTTCCGCCTTCAAAAAATCCTCCCGGCTCGCCGAAGAGGTCAGCAGGATAAACTTGCTGATGAGTCCGCGCGAACGCGCTGCTTTGATCACATCCAGGCCTGATTCATCGGCCAGCTTAAGATCAATAAGCACAAGATCAGGCTGCGTCTCTTCAATGATCATAAGCGCTTCTTGGCCATTCGTTGCTTCGCCGGCAAAATGCAGATTGGACTGCATAGAAATGACCGCCGCGAGTCCTCTTCTAACCAATGGGTGATCATCAACGATGACGATTTTCACTAGAATGACCTCCTGCCTAAAGTTTATGCATTTTTTAGTTCAGCCACGCCGACAGGTATCGAAATCAAAATTCTGGTGCCTGCATTCTCACTGCTGGACAACTGGAAGTCACCGCCTAAAGACTGTGCCAAATATTGCATATTCTTCATGCCTAGTCCGCCGGTGTTATCCTCGGATTCGGTCCAGAGCAGATCAGTATCGAAACCGACACCATCATCGACTATCGAAAGTCTGATCCATTTCGGCTTAAGTGACAGTTCGACATCCACCCGGCTGGCAGCACCATGTCGAATGGCATTGCCTGTCGCTTCGGATATAATCCGGAAGAGCGCCTTGTGGTAAGGATAAGGGAGACTGAAATCATCCCCCGTTATTTTTAACTCAATTTCTACATCGTTCAGCCTGGACAAGCTTTTCAGATGTGATCTGACCATACCCAGCCATGTCGGGCCGCCGCTCTTTTTGGAGCTGAGGCTGTAGATGGTAATGCGCAATTCCTTAGCTACCTTGGTGGCTGAATCATGAATCAGTTCAATTTGCTCCTCCAGCTCGGATTCGGACATCTTCCGCCATGTCTGCTTAAGCGAATGAGTCGCATAGACTATCCCGAACAGGCTCTGCGATACGCTGTCGTGCATCTCGTCGGCAATCCGGTTCTGTTCGTTCGTGATAATCAGCCGGTTCTCAATGACACCAAGTTCATGCCGTTCAAGGATAATCGCGCTCAGCTCCGAGAGAAACATCAGCTGCTGGATGTACCACCTGCGTCCTTCCAGGCCTTCCGATGCTTCCAGCTTTACGCCGATCATACCGACAAACCGCGTACTCATTCTTACAGGCATAAGCAGAAAGTCTCCGAGTCCGGGTAGGCTCTTGAACACCGGTTCACGCTGCAGCCGCCATTCATGCTCATGCTTCTCAAGCTCTGCAAAAAGAAACCGTTCCTCCTCCTGATGCCAGCCAGTCTGCCGGCTCTGTGGCGCGGGCTCGCCGCTCTTTTGGGCGAACCAGAACAACGCTTTGTCCAGCTTGGTAAGCTTCACCACATAATCCGTAATAACCTGGCCGATGTTCATGAAATCATGCTGGCTTGAGGTTTCCACAATGTGATAGAGCGACTTAATATGCTCCATGGTTTCATTCGTCCGTGCATTGGCCGCTTCCCGCTGCCGCTTGATCCGATTAACCATCTGCATAACTATAACCGTAAGTACCATGACTAGAAACAGGTTACCATTGTCAAGCACGGCTTCGGCGAAAGTTTTTCCGGAAGAGTTCAAGAAAAAATAACAAAATACGGAAATAATACCAAAATAGCTGAATAACAAGCTCCAGCTGAAATAAATAGACAAGGAACCTGCCGCGATGAGGACAGGATTCAGGACATACAATTTGAACGAGCTGTCATACCCGCCAGTAAACAATGTGAGTACTATAAGCCCCGCCATCTCAATGCTTACGGCAAGCATAAGAACACGCGGCCATTTACGCAACCTCCGGTAATAAATCGTGAACACTTGTGCAAATAAGAATAACACCATGATTAATAGGGATTTATAAAAGACGGAAGGCCCCGTATGGTCCAAGAGGTACATCAGCGATGTGAGGGACAAAGATATGTTTCTGTAAATGGTTATTACTTTGTCATCCGCGGTTGCTTTGATATTCATCCCACCACCCTATTCTCCAGTTTGTGGAAAATGCGAGCTTATTCTAAGCTTTGTTTAAAAGCATCATACATGAGAAAAATCACAATAACAAGTTCCCCTTTTCATTGATAACGTTTACAAATGATGAATGTTGCATAATTTCCAGCTTTTTTTTCAAAACTTTATTGGAAAAAGCCCATATTTTCAAATGATAGCGAATTCACAAAAAGTCCACATTTTTAGACGCACAAGAAACAGCCTGTCCGTAGTCGCTGACAGGCTGCTTCGGCAGCAATAATCTATGGTTGTCATAAGTCATACCGGTCATCCGCAGGTCTAGTCGGCCACCGTCGGCAGAGTTTTAGGCAACTTGGATGAATTACAAATACAAATCTGATAGCGCTGTTCGCCAACGATATGATACCCGGTGGACAAAATACGTACAGAATGGTTTTGTGTATCCACCTTATGGAGACTGCGGCAACTGATGCAGTAATATTCTCTCATGGCTTCATCTCCGGCATAGTCTATAAGAACTATCGTGAATCTGCTAATATTACCTAAATAATAACATTTCATTTTTGGCCATGTCAATAAAAAACCACAAATTCCGACATGATTTCGTCGGTTTAGGTAGAAATATGTCGCCATATAGATTGAACTTGGAAAATTTAGAATTAAGGGAAAAGTGGCGGAGGAGAAGTTTGGAACTGGAGGAGCGGTAGCGTCCGCCTTTGTCTGCGGATTTCAACCGTGAACAGCGGTTATAATCAAGAAATCTGCAGACAACAGCGGCCGGAAGTCCAAACATTCTCTGGAGTCATCCAATCCCAAAATCGAAAAATCTCAAGTTCAGTTTATATAATTATAAGCTGTTGCGGCAGATTAGCGGGGATACTCCCATATATTTCTTGAATAACCTCGAAAAATAAAAACTATCCGCGTAATGCAGCATTCCGGCTATCGCCTTAACCTGCAGCGAAGTATTGAGCAGCAGATGCTTCGCTTCCGCCATTTTGAGCCGGTGGATATATTCATGCAGAGGGTAACCGCTGCTGTGCCGTACAAGACGGCGCAGCGTGGACATCGAAATATGGTGTTTGGCAGCAATCCCCTGCAGATCAGGTAATCCATAGATGCAGGCATTCAACTCTTCACGGATTAGCGGGAAGAGATCAGGCTGCCGGGTGCGGTGGTGACCCTCAGTAATCAGGGAACACTCCAGCAGAAGCCCCTCCAGCATCGCTGCCGCCCGGTCGGCATCCGCCGGGACACCGCCTTCCATCAGCGCCAGCACCTGTTCGAATACAGATGCCAGCTCCTGAGAAGCATGGGCATCAAATACGGTTCCCCCCTCCAGGAGTCCCGACTCCACCCATTCAGCCACACGGGTTCCATTAAAGTTGATATAGTATTCATCCCAGTTGCACCCCGGAGCAGGTCCAAAGCTGTAGCTGCAGCCCGGCCGGAAAAAGAACAGGCTCCCGGCCCGCACCTGCTGAATCCTGCCGCCGTTCTCCATGTATGTGCCGTTCCCGGATAATATAAAGACAAGGGCCCAATGTTCGAATACAACGTTGGACCGAAACCAGATTCTTCCCGGCAGATGACCCGCCTGGCCTATCCGGATGGCCTTCAGCCTAAGCCTGGAGGACTCGACCTTGGGATCAATAATCCGTACGGGGTACGGACTGATCATATAATCCATGACCTCGGACATGATGTGCATTCCTCCCTTTGTTCAGGAGTGATATGGTTAATCTGAAGATGATCATATTCTACATGAACAAGAGGTGTCCACGCTATGTCTGAAAACCATTATTTGCAGCTGTTTCCGGTGCCAAAGGTCTTGGAATGTTCTGACGGCCGGTTCCATCTTCCCGCGCAAGGAAGCATCGTTCTTGCGGGAGAAGCGGACCGCGCCGCTCTTCCTGCTGCGCGCAGGCTCCAGCTCACCCTGTCTCAGGTCCTTCAACTGAACCTATCCCTGTCTGTAGGCACACGCCCGGCTGTCCGTTCCGTCTACCACTTTAGTTATAGTCCATTGCTGCCTGCCCAGGGCTATGAAATCCATGTGGATGAGAACGGAATCGCAGTAAATTACGGTTCACCCGAAGGGGCTTACTATGCGGCTGCCACACTGAAACAAATTCTGCAGCAATGCGGCAGGAGCCTTCCGTTTGTGCATATCAGCGACCAGCCGGACTTTGCGGCCAGAGGACTGATGATCGACATCAGCCGCAATAAAATCCCCAAGCTCGAAACCCTGTTCCGGATCGTTGATTTCATGGCTGATCTTAAGCTGAACCAGCTGCAATTATATATAGAAGGTTCTCCCTTTGCCTATGAATCCTTTCCCCAGGTCTGGGAGCTTGAAACCCCGATAACCGGGGAGGAAATTCTGCAGCTTGATGCCTACTGCCAGGAACGTTATATCGAGCTTGTTCCGAACCAAAACAGCTTCGGGCATATGGAAGGATGGCTGACCCGTCCGGAGTTCAATGCCCTCGCTGAGATTCCGGAAGGCTTCATGCTTCCTGAGAATATGTACGACAGCGATATGTATCCGGAAGGATTGTTCATGCACCCGGGAACCTTCCATACCGAAAACCCTGAAGTGCTGCAGCTGCTCGCCACCATGTACGATGACCTTCTTCCCTACTTCACGTCAAAATACTTTAATGTAGGCTGTGACGAAACCTATGAGCTGGGACTCGGCAAAAACAAAGCCGCGGCAGACGCCGATGGCAAAGGCCAGCTGTATTTGTCTTTTCTGCAGAAAATTCATGGGCTGGTCCTGGAGCGCGGTAAAACCATGCAGTTCTGGGGCGATATCATCATCCAGCATCCTGAGCTCATTCCCCGGCTCCCCAAAGATATCGTTGCCATGGAATGGGGCTACAGCGCAGCCCATCCGTTCGAAGCGGATACACTGAAATTCCGCGAAGCGGGGATTCCTTTCTACGTCTGTCCGGGAACCAGCTCCTGGAACTCCCTGACAGGCCGCAGCGACAACATGATGGCCAATCTGCGCAGTGCGGCAATCCACGGCAAAAACAACGGCGCCATCGGCTACCTAATTACCGACTGGGGCGATTTCGGCCACTGGCAGCACCTGCCCATCAGCTATGCCGGATTCGCCTACGGTGCAGCGGTCGCATGGAATGTGGAGAACAATCTGGAGGCAGATGTCGCCGCTTACCTGAACACATCCGTTTTCCATGACCGTGCAGGCAAAATCGGACAGCTGCTGCTGGATCTTGGCAACTACTATAAGTTGGAGTCCGGCATAGTCCGTCCGAATGATACGGAAATGTCCATGCTGCTGCGTACTCCGCTGCAGCAGGTGCAGCTTGTCGGCAAGCTTACGGTTGAGCATTTCGAGCAACTGGAGCAGTATTTGGCGGAGATCGAAGCCCGGCTTGACCAGCCGGAGCTGGAATGCGCCGATGCCGGACTTGTTGTGGCAGAGCTCCGGAACGGCATTCATTTTGTGAAGCATGCCGTGCAGCTGGCCCGGATCAAAAAGCAGCTGGCTGACGGGCCCGGCACACTTCAGCCTGAGTTGATCCACCGCCAGATCAAGGACCTGGACATTCTGCTCCATCACTACCGCCAGCTATGGCTTCAGCGCAACCGTCCCGGCGGCTTGGAACAGAGTGTCTCGAAGCTGGTCCGGCTGCGCGCCGAGTACACCCGGCTGGCAGCCGAGCTGACTGGTTCAGCGGCGTTATAGCAGCAAGGGCATTAAGGCAGCCGTTCCGCAGGTATTCTGCGGAGCGGCTGCCTTTTACACGTTGCCTCCGCCGGCGCCCTAACAACGGCATTTTTGCCGTTGTTTCATCCCGTTGCCTCCGGGGCGCCCTAACAACGGCATTTCTGCCGTTGTTTCATCCCGTTGCCTCCGCCGGCGCTCTTCGATTAGGCCCCCCTTATTCTGAAGCCTGAACTGTCAAAAATCGAGTTTCTTGTAGAACTCCGCTTACTATCACAGTGTGCTGACCAATCGCGCAAATGTGAGGTATAAGTACCTCTCATTTCTCACCAAACTGACCAATCGCGCAAATCTGAGGTATAAGTACCTTTCATTTCTCACCAAACTGACCAATCGCGCAAATCTGAGGTATAAGTACCTCTCATTTCTCCCCACACTGGCCAATCGCGCAAATGTGAGGTATAAGTACCTCTCATTTCTCCCCACACTGGCCAATCAGGAAAATGTGAGGTATAAGTACCTCTCATTTCTCCCCACACTGGCCAATCGCGCAAATGTGAGGTATAAGTGCCTCTCATTTCTCCCCACACTGGCCAATCGCGCAAATGTGAGGTATAAGTACCTCTCATTTCTCCCCACACTGGCCAATCAGGAAAATGTGGGGTATAAATACCTCTCATTTCTCCCCACACTGGCCAATCGCGCAAATGTGAGGTATAAATACCTCTCATTTCTCACCAAACTGACCAATCGCGCAAATGTGAGGTATAAGTGCCTCTCATTTCTCCCCACACTGGCCAATCGCTCAAATCTGAGGTATAAGTACCTCTTATTTCTCATCAAACTGGCCAATCGCGCAAATGTGAGGTATAAGTACCTCTCATTTCTCCCCACACTGGCCAATCGCTCAAATGTGAGGTATATATACCTCTTATTTCTCCCCACACTGGCCAATCAGGCAAATCTGAGGTATAAGTACCTTTCATTTCTCACCAAACTGGCCAATCGCGCAAATCCGAGGTATAAATACCTCTCTTTTCTCCCCACACTGACCAATCGCTCAAATCTGAGGTATAAGCACCTCTCATTTCTCCCCACACTGGCCAATCGCGCAAATGTGAGGTATAAGTACCTCTCATTTCGCCGCAAATGGATCTCCGGCTGAAATGAGGGGCATACAGTAAGATCAGCCAAAACCCCGAGGTCGCCACTGGAGCCCCAGCAACGGCATTCCTGCTGTTGTTTCTCCCTGCCCCCGCCACCGGAGCCCCAGCAACGGCATTCCTGCTGTTGTTTCTCCCTGCCCCCGCCACCAGCGCCCCTGCAACGGCATTCCTACCGTTGTTTCTCCCTGCCCCCGCCACCAGCGCCCCAACAACGGCATTCCTGCCGTTGTTTCTCCCCGCACGGCGCCCGCAGGCTTACTCCGCTGCCCAAGGCTGGCGCTGCGAAACTACGGTTTCGCCGCTCTCTGCGGCCTGCTCCAGCAGCAGCGCCAAATACTGGTCCTGGCTGCCTTCGGCCAGGCTGTAAAAGGATGGCCCGCCCCCGACATGCCGCTGCATCCGGACCAGGCTCTCCGCGACCGCGATTTCATCCTCCGAGAGCCGTGCTGGTGCGTAGGGATTCCGGTATAACCACTCTCCGTCCATCATGATCCCCTTGAGGTAAAAGCCCTCCAGATTTCCGCCATGACCGGCGTCGATCCGGCGCAGCTTGCCATATAGCGGTGTATCATAGGCCTGCAGCCAGGAGACATCATCGTTCATCAGTTCTCCCCGGTCCCCGCGCACGAGAATCCGGCTGCCGCGAATCCACGAAAAATACTGGTCGCCGGTGAAATCGAATACACCCAGCTTATCACCAAAGTCCAGCACAGCCAATGTCTGGACACTCTGCACCCTTGCTTCAGCGGAAGGGGGGCCGCTGCGCTGCGGTCCTTCAATAATCGCTGAACGGAACTGCTGCGCACGGATGCTGACATTGCCGAAGCCGGTGCCAAGCAGCCGGCGGATCAGACTGATGCCGTGGTAGCCGTGCGCAGCCGATATCTGCGCCTGGCTGACAGTTCCAAGCCTGCCCGAGTCAGCAAGCGCAATCCTTGCCGCATGCATCGGCTGAAACATGTACTGCTCGGCAATCTGGATCGTCGCCGAACCGCCCACACGGTTCCACAGCTCCTTCAGCCGGGCCAGATCCGGGGCGGGAGGCGTTTCCGCCAGCACCGGGATTCCGGCTTCGGCCAGTCTGATCACATATGCTGTGCTGATATCCTTTTTCAAGCTTATTACTGCAAAGGAATAGGATGCTGCCGATATAAAATCCCCGATCGATGTATACACCCGCACTCCCCAGGTTCTGCTCAATGCTTCAGCCTTGTCCTTATTGCGGACGAACATGGCGCCAACGGCAAATTGCTCCGGAAGCTCTCTCGCAATCCGCAGATAAAACTCCGCCCGCCAGCCTCCGCCCACCAGTCCAAAAATAATCTTCTCCATACCGATGACCCCTCCTCTATAAGTCTTACCCTTCCAGCACCCTCTCCCGCGCTCGTCCCAGGTGTAGAATCAGTCTTCCCTCCGGGCTTTCCGAATCTCCAGCTCATTCCAGCGCTGCTCTTCATATTGATTCGCCAGCATTTCACGTTCCTTTTGCTCATGAATATCCCGGCCACGGCTTTCTTTCAGGCTCGCTTCATCCTCGAAAATCCGCCATATATCGGAGAAGAGATAACCTTTAATTTGCACAAAGTCACCGTCCAGCCTGCCCCCTTGCCAGAGTAATCCGGCAGAGGTGCGCAGCACTGTGCGCCCGTCAGGTGTGGCAGCTTTTTGGCCTAGACGGATATGCATCAGCATTTGTCCAAAAGTATACCATTCCATATCGAATCTCCCCCGAATTAAGATTGAAATCAACGACCAGGAAGCTTATAATCATCACGGATAACCATTATTTACCTAATTCTAATACATATCTCTCTGCATCAAAAAAATTGAAAACAGGAGGCAAAATGATGGATTGGCTGCATGATTACGACAAAGAGCTCCGTTTGGTATTTCAGGACTGCAGCAGTGTGATTTCCGGATTTCCTGATTCTCTCCGCATTCAAGGAATGGCCTATCTCGAACAGTTTAACGTTTTCAGCACAGGAAGCCACAAAAATTATATCAGTTATCTGCTCCCCTTCTGGCTCAGGGACGGTTACGGCCTGACAGAGGCTGAAGCCCGCGGGCTGTCGGCCGGCAATATTTTTTGCATGCTGTATTTCTTCATTCAGGATGATCTGATGGACAGTGATAACAGCGCATCCCGGATGCTGCCGCTGGCCAATCTGCTGTATGTTGAGTTCCTGAACAAGTACAGGCCGCTGTTTCCGCCGGAGTCCCTTTTCTGGCTCTGCTTTAACCGCTATATTCTGGAGTGGGCGGAGAGTGTGGCCGGTGAGGCGCATGGAGATTATTTTAGGAATGACCGGCTGAAAATCTCCCACAAAGCCAGTCCGCTGAAGCTTACCAGTACAGCTATTCTGCTGCATACCGGCAATGCTTCTCTGATTCCGGAAGCGGAAGATATTCTCCATACCGTACTGCTTACCCTGCAAATGCTGGACGACTACGAGGATTGGGAGCAAGATCTTGCTGAAGGAAGCTACAATTGCCTGCTGTCCCTGGCCGGACACCACACAGGCATAGATCAGGTTGCGCTTACCAAAGCACAGGTCAAGGATTATATCTTTACAAAAGGGGGGCTTGCTGCGTATGCCGGTACGGCGTTGGATAATCACAAAAAGCTTGAAAACTGCCGCCTGAACGCCCCTCATCTCATCGCTTTCCATCAGTTTATGGCCGGGAATCTGCAGCAGATGGCAGCAGCAATCGAAGCGGAAAAACAGCTTTTGCAAGGCGGGGGTCTGGGTTACTGGTTGTCCAAACATATGAATCTGTAAATAGGAAATAGGATATAGAATAATAGAGTGGGCTATGCTATACTAATCAGGAAAATATAACCATTTTGGGAAGGGTGATTATTTTGTCAGAAGCAATTCTCCGAAATCAAGTAATTCAAAAGGCATGGGAAGATCCGGGGTTCAAGCAAAGATTACTCACAGATCCGAAGGCAGCCCTCCAAGAAGCGCTAGGCATTGAACTTCCCGACAATATTACCCTCAGAACTGTTGAAGAAGCGTCCAATGAGTTCTATCTGGTTATCCCGCCCAGTCCGGCATCAGGCGTAATGAAGACAGACTTAACCACACTCAGCACCTGGTAAAATCTATAAGGCTTTGTCCCGTTAGGAGCCAGAACCCTCCGGAGCTTCTGCCAACGGCAGAATGGTAATGGACTCGGTTCCGGCTCCTTTGCTGCTTATGAAGCGGACCTCTCCCCCCATCGCCTCTATGATCCTGAACGTAACCATCAGCCCAAGGCCTGTACCTTTTGTTTTGTTGGAAGAGAAATAAGGCTCACCCAGCCTGCTCAGAACTGCCGGGTCCATACCCGCCCCGTTATCCTTGATATGAATGAACACCTTATCTCCTTTGGCATATGCCTTAATATGAATGCTGCCATCCTCCCCGAGCGACTCAATACTGTTCTTGATCATATTGATAAAAGCCTGCTTGAATTTGGAGGAATTGCCCTTTACCCATAAATCCCCGGTGACCTCGAGCACCATTTTGCCTCCGTTCAAGTGGCACAGCGGGAGCATAATGCTCTCGATATGCTTGCATTCATCCAGAACGCTCAGCTGAGAGATCTTCTCGAACTCAGGTTTGGCGAACGTAAGAAAATCCGTAATGATATTGGATGCGCGGTCCAGCTCGCTTAAGGCCATGGACAAATATTTACGCTCATCGCCGCTCGACTTCTCGCTTAACAGCTGCAGAAACCCTCTTGTCACCTGAAGCGGATTGCGCACCTCATGCGCAACAGATGCGGCCAGCTCGCTGATGATTTCCATTTTTTCGGAACGCTGCAGTTCGTTATTGAAGAGCTCCAGTTCCCGTGAATACTTGACAACCTGCTGATGGTTATGGGCAAGACGGCGTCCCAGTATGATGATCAAGGACAGAATGAACACCACCAGCGCCCACTTCCAATAGATGAGATCATAATTGCCCTGGCGGTAATAATACCAGGCCAGTTCAACCGCTCCGGTCAAAGCTGCAGTTCCGAAACCGATGGCAAAGGTGATTGCATCCTTGTTCCCACGCAGCGAGAAGAGGATAACACAGGCAATCAGCAGGATGAATTGCAGAATCATAATGACTCCGACAATGGTGGCGGACACGACATAATAAAATTCCACCAGCCGGTTGCCTGAGAGGGTGTTCACGATCAGACAGGCTATGCAGAACAATGAATAGGCTACCTGGAATTTACGGAAGCGCCGGATGATGGCGAACTTGCCGCTGCCGAATATTTTCTCAAACAAAAAGGTTAATGCGGGGAGCAGCGACAGCAGCGCCAGATCGAAAAAAACGACGCTAAGCGGACCCAAATAACTGAAGAAGGTGTACGTAAAAGGAGAATAGGTGATGGACAGGACTCCCGTGGAGGCTATCACCAGGGACAGTGCGGTCGCAATGGAGAAATACTCCTTGCTCAGGTAAAAGGTGCATACGAACAAAACGAGAGCCACGAACAGAAAGGCTCCGCCCAAAACGATATCGGCAAGTCCATTTTTCGAATAATCCTTAAGCAGATTGCTGTGTTCGCCCACGGCTACTCTGTCTTTAATCCCGATACGGTCCTGCAGGGTTGCCGTCCATATATATAGGGTTGTGCCCTGATCTTCGGTACTCAGCGGAATGAGCAATGAATAATTGTCATGGATATAGCTGCGGCTGCCTTCAAAGATAAGACGTTCACCCGCATACACCTTCACATGCAGGGCATATAACGTCTTAATATAAACCGCAGGCGAGGTATATTGACTCTCCGGCAGCGTTATCCGCGTCCATGCAGAGGATATTCCCTTGGGAAGCTCCGGTGTCCCCTGACGGGCATCAACCTTTATCCAGCCCTGAGTCTCTCCAAGCGGTACCTCTTGCCCCGTATCTCCGTCCGGACTTCCC